>CBDDIX010000003.1:0-1059968 GCA_965229255.1 Sediminibacterium sp. | reverse complement strand
CGCGGCAGATCAAATTCGAGCCAGCTGCTCTGGTTCTTTTTTACAATGTATGCACTTGTAAATGCCGCAAACATCATCACAATACTTCCCATTGCCACCCAAAGGGTGAACTTGTGGGGGTGAATTCTTTTTGGTTCGTTTGTTTGTATGGCTGTCATCATTTCTGTCTCACTTTTAGCTATTTACTAATTAACGGTTCCAATTACTATTTAATGCACCTTATCCGCCAGCAAAGCGAGGAAAACGATCGGCAGATAAATATAACTGCTGAACATCACTCTTCTGGCTGCTTTGGCATTCATCTCTTTATATAAACGTACGCTTTGTATTACCATGAACAGGTTAGCCGCTACCAGCACCCACATACTAAACTGACCACTCATACCGGCGTAATAAGGTAAAATACCTACCGGGATCATCAGCACTGAGTACATGATACCCTGCACTGCTGTAAATTTGGTGGGGCCTTTTTCTGCCGGCAACAATTTAAAACCCGCTTTACTATAATCACTATGCGCTACCCAGGCAATGGCCCAGAAATGCGGGAACTGCCAGAGAAACTGTACCGCAAATAAGATCCATCCGCCCGCATTTGAAAACTCTTTTCCATTGGCTATTACTGTACCAAACGGGTTGATCATATTGGTTGCCGCTACCCAGCCGATCAGGCAAGGCAAGGCTCCCGGAAATGCACCTACCAATACGGCTACCGAATTGATCTTCTTTAGCGGCGTATAAATAAACGCGTATAAAAAAAGACTAAAGGCCGATAACATAGCGGCACTCCAGTTAAATCCATTGTCTTCTGCCCTGAAGAACCAGCCCATCATAAAAACGCCAAGGGCACCTATGATAAAAGCGAAAATGTATGCTTCCTGCTGACTCATCCGCCCACTCGCCACTGGTCTCGAAGCCGTGCGTTTCATCATCGCATCCGTATCCTTTTCAACCGACTGATTGATTGCGTTGGCGCTACCTGTTACCAGCATCCCCGCAACAAATAAAATAACGATCATGAACCAATCGTACGATACAACATTGGGTGCCAGTAAATAACTGATCACGCAGGTAAACACCACCATGAAACTGAGCGTAAACTTAGTCAGCAAAAAATAATCCTTCACTTTAGCAGCAAGAGAAAAAGATGCGGATCCAGATGTGTTTACACTCGTTGTCATAATTACGATTACTACCTCTATGCTTCCTGACCGTGAAAATCCGCGGTTAAAAACAATGCTCCCGTTGTTTCCGGGAGCATTGAAATATTATTGGTACTGAATAGCTGTGAAATGAAATTCAGTGAGATCAATTAATGGTGACTTTCGTCTGCTCCTACCGGTGTTGTTTGCGGTATAAAATCAACTCCATCTTTACCGTAATCATACGCCCAACGGTGTACTTCCGGTATTTCACCAGGCCAGTTTCCGTGACCAGGGCGGAGTGGAGTTGTCCACTCTAAAGTGTTTGCCTGCCATGGATTCAGTGAAGTAACTTTTCTTCCTTTGAAAATAGAATAGAAGAAGTTAAACAGGAACAACAACTGTGCAGCAAAAACGATCATAGCCACTGTGCTGATAAAGCGGTTAAGCTCTACGAACATTTTGAAGCTTTCCCATATGCTGTAATCGTAGTAACGACGCGGCATACCGGCCAGTCCTTCGTAGTGCATTGGCCAGAAGATCATATAAGCGCCTGCAATGGTTACCCAGAAGTGGATGTAGCCCAAAGTATTGTTCAGGTATTTGCCATACATTTTAGGGAACCAGTGATAAATACCTGCAAACATTCCGAACATGGAAGAAACGCCCATTACAATGTGGAAGTGTGCAATTACAAAATAGGTATCGTGTAAGTGAATATCCAATGCTGAGTTACCCAGCCAGATACCCGTTAATCCTCCTGAAATAAATAAGCTCACAAACCCGATGGCGAACAGCATACCCGGTGTAAAGCGGATATTACCTCTCCATAAAGTAGTTAACCAGTTAAATACCTTGATAGCGGAAGGAACGGCGATCAACAAGGTTAACAGTACGAATATCGAACCCAGGAAAGGATTCAGGCCTGTTACAAACATATGGTGTGCCCACACTAAAAACGCAAGGATCGTGATCGCAAACAAAGAACCGATCATAGCCATGTATCCGAAGATTGGTTTGCGTGAGTTGACTGATAAGATCTCTGATGCCATACCCATGGCCGGCAAAAGAATGATATATACTTCCGGGTGACCTAAGAACCAGAATAAGTGTTGATAAAGGATCGCACTTCCGCCTTCATTTGGCAAGGCACCTACACCCGTGATAAAAATATCAGAGAGATAAAAACTGGTACCGAAGTTCCGGTCGAATATCAATAAGATAAAACCTGAGAACAATACAGGGAACGATAATACGCCCAGTACCGCTGTAAAGAACAATGCCCAGATAGTTAACGGCAAACGTGTCATGCTCATGCCTTTTGTACGCATGTTCAGGATGGTTGCGATATAATTCAATCCACCTAACAAAGAGGATACAACGAATAATGCCATTGACACCAGCCATAGATCCATGCCCGTTTTAGAACCCGGTGATGCATCACCTAAAGCACTTAACGGAGGATAAGCTGTCCATCCCCCACTGAATGGGCCTGTTTCAACAAAAATAGAAGACAACATGACCACGCTCGCTGTAAAGAAGAACCAGTAGCTAAGCATATTCATAAAAGGAGATGCCATATCACGCGCACCCACCTGTAATGGAATTAAGAAGTTGGCGAATGTTCCGCTCAAACCTGCGGTCAATACAAAGAATACCAGTACGGTTCCATGAGTTGTTACCAAAGCATAATAAGCTTCCGGTGTGATGTGACCGCCTTTTGCCCATTTACCCAATAATGTTTCCAGGATGGGGAAAGATGAATCCGGGTAGCCCAGTTGCAAACGGAACAATACACTCATTAAACCACCCAGTACTGCCCAGAACATACCTGTGATCAGGAATTGCTTCGCGATCATTTTATGATCCTGGCTAAATACATACTTGGTGATAAAAGTCTCATGATGGTGATGATGTTCACCATGTTCATCATGTGCTCCCACTTCAACCGGAGAGTGTATAACCGCTTCGTTACTCATACTTGGAACTTTAATTATTTGTTGATATTTCTTACATTTTTGCTACGGGTTGTGCAGCCACTTTCGCGCTGTCAACTGGTTTGTTCGATGGATCTTTATCAGGGAACGTTACCAGGTATTGTGGTTTTTGTTTGGCCATCCATACATCATATTCTTCCTGGTCAACCACTTCAATAATTCCCTTCATTGAATAGTGACCGTTACCGCACATCTGGTCGCAACTGATCTCGTAAACGAAATTAGGATTGTTGGTCATCTCCTTCATTTCTTTAGTTGTGTACTTAGGCGTGAACCACATAGTGGTAGGTATTCCCGGTACAGCATCCATCTTCATCCGGAAGTGTGAAAGACCTACATCATGTATCACGTCCCTTGAACCGATGATCAGTTTAACGGGTTTGCCTTTTACCAGGTACATGGTTTGCTCCATCTGTACATCATCATGCGATAACTGGTCGTCCCAGATAATTCCTAATGAGTTGGAAGCAGGATCGATGTTCTTAAAATATTTTTTTCCGAATGCGCCATCCTTACCCGGGTAACGGAAGATCCATCCGAATTGTTTACCCGTAACTTCTACCACCATTGCATTCTGTGGCGGCTCTCCTGTAAACAGGAACCAGTTACGTAATCCAACAATCACCAGTACTGTTAGTACAATAGCCGGAACAATAGTCCATAAAACTTCCAGCTTATTATTATGCGGAAAATAGAAAACTTTACGTTTATCGCTCTCCTGGTATTTAAAAGCGAACCAGAACAGTACGATCTGTGTGGCAACAAATACAGTTCCGGTAACGGCAATGGTGATCCATAACATAGAATCTACACGCGCCCCTTCCACACTGGCTGAATCAACTGCCAGCAAGGTCTTTCCGAAATAAAGTTTGTTGCAGTACCATACACCAATGAGACCCAGGATCAGGAAAGCTACCATCAGGAAACCGTTAATCTTGTTATTCTGTTTACGGCTCACATCTTCGCCCTTCAGCACAGAAACATATTCACTGGCTTTGGCGATCTGGAAGATCACGATGTAGATCAGTACAACGACTGCTATGGTTAAAAAAATTGTCATATTACGTTCTATTATTACTTAATCAAACAATTGTATGCCCGGCGTGTGTTGACACACGACCTGCAGCGTTCTTACACCTGGTGTATAACACTCTCTTTCAGGAACGGGTGATACTTTACGATCAACGGCTTGCTGGCTAAAGAACGTCCTACAAAGAATATCATCAGTCCTACAAATAAACTCAGTATACCGAAATCAAGCCAGCCCAATGTTACGTGCTCTTTTGAAAGACTTCCCATGACCATTTGATAAAAATCTATCCAGTGCCCGAAGATGATCAGTACTGCCATGAATGTCATTAAGGTATAATTCCTCTTTGCTGAACGTTTCATCAGTATCAGTAAAGGACAAACAAAGTTGATGATCAGGTTCATAAAGAAGATCCCTTTATACGGTCCCTGTACACGGTGTTTGAAGTAAACGGTTTCTTCAGGAATGTTTGCATACCAGATCAGCATGAACTGTGAGAACCACAGGTAGGTCCAGAAGATAGAGAACGCAAACATAAACTTACCGATGTCCTGCAAATGCTCCTGGTTGGTAAGCTCAAGATATCCTTTGTTCTTCATGTAGATAACCCATAAAGCGATCAGCGCCATGCCGGATACAAATGAACTTGCAAATGTGTACCAGCTATACATAGTAGAGTACCAGTGTGCATCGATACTCATCATCCATAACCATGGAATGGTAGAACCCACTGTTAAGGCAAACCATACAGTGAATAATGCGGCACGGACTGTATTTCTTAAAATGAATTTTTTTGCTGTTGGTTGATCCATCGGTGCTTCATCAGCTTCTTTGCTGATCTGGCGCATTCTCCATCCAAGTATGCTCCACAAACCAATGGTGAGGGTTGTCCAGATAATAAAGAATTTTGCATTCAGGAATCCCGCTTTACCAGACAAGATCGGATCTTTTGCTACTGCTTCTGTATCTAACCAGTGGTAGATATGATGCTTATCGCTTACAACAACATAGATCAATACAACAAATGTGATTGAACCGAAGATCGGCACCATGGTAGAGATCGCTTCAGGGATTCGGCGGAACGATTGCTGCCAGCCACCCCATGCCAATGTAGTAACGCAGATGAAAAACATACTCGCATTACATATCAATGTCCAGAAGATCGTGTTGTACATAAGGGTTCCCCAGAAATGTGCCTGTTCGTGTTCATCTGAGCTGAAACCTTTGGTTACAAGACCCGCGATCAACGCGATCAATCCGATAACGATCAGGGCCAGTGACCAGGTTTTCATCTTTCCGGGAATCTCAAATTTTTCTCTGATAGATGCCATTGTTATTTTTTTTGTTCCCCGGGATGAACCCCGGGTTTGGGTTTATTTTATTTTTATCCTGGCTGAAGCCCGGGATAAAAGTTATTTTGCTACTGTAGCCGGTGCCGCTGCTGCTTTGGCGCCTGCCTGTTTTCCTTTAATATATTTGATCACCATCCAACGCTGTTTGCGGCTCAATTGTGATGCGTATGATCCCATCAGATTTTTACCATAGGTAACAGAGTAGAACATTTGTCCTTCCGGCATTACGGAAACAACCGCATCACCGATCAGATTTTTGGGTGCTGCAGGGTAAGGACCTTTCCCGTCATTATACAACGGTCCATTACCGTCCAGTTTGGTTCCATGGCAGATCCCGCAGTTGATCACGTATAATCTTTCTGCTTCGGCCATGTCGTTCTTAGACAAAGAGTCAAATGGACTTTTTACCCCTTTTGAAGCAACATAGTTAGCACTATCGCCAGCGGCATCTTTGGTGAGGTGGAAAGGCATTTCCTCATCACGTGAAATCGTACCGGTAACGGGTCTGTTATTGTAATTGATGTTATTCGCTGTCAGGTTGCTATGATCCGCATAGGTTTCATAGGCACGACTGGTTGCCATGTCAGGCATATAAACCGTACCTGGCGTGCGTTTTACATCACTACATGCTGCGATCAGCACTATAGCAGACAATGCACTTATAATTGATAATTTATTCATCTTACTTCTATTCTAAGTTTATGCAGCAACAGTTTGCTTATTGTCAAAAGGCAGTTCATCTTTATCATACCTACCAAACCACCAGCCCTCTTCTGCTACCTGTACATCGGTTTCAAGCGCACCGTTGGCAGATAAGAAAGCAGTTAGTTCGTTAACATTTGTTTTTTCTGTACACTCGATTACCATTACAAACAGATCATCCGTGGCTCGTGCGTGAAAATGATGCTTCTTCACACCCGGCATTATCTGGCAGAGGTAACAGAAAGTCAGTACCATACCTACCGCAGCAAACAATACAGTCAACTCAAATGTAATCGGGATCCATGCAGGTAAAGCGAAATGCGGCTTACCACCAAAGTTCAGCGGCCAGTCCTTCGCCAATATCCAGCTGATACAACCCAATGCGGTTGAGGTTCCTGTGATACCGTAAATAAATCCTGCAGTGTGCAGGCTGGTTTCGCGAAGACCCAATGCATGATCTAATCCGTGCACTGCAAATGGTGTGTACACATCATGGATCTTGTATCCTGTACTGCGAACTTTCTTCACAGCAGGAAACAATGTTGCCTCATCATCAAAACAGCCAACTACAAATTTCTTTTTTGCCATGTTTTATATTTTTGACCATAGTCAATAGACCATAGTCCATAGTAAAAATTTATTCAAACTACCATGGACCATGGTCCATGGACTATTAACTAATGTGCGTGTGACTGTTCGTGCACAAATGTTTCCAATGGTTTCTCTTCGATGCCACCCATCTGATCTTTATATCCATCTCCTGTTGTTTTCAATACATACTTGATTTCCGCAATGGCGATAACCGGGAAGTATTTGGCGAACAGGAAGAAACAGGTAAAGAACAATCCGAATGTACCGGCGTAGAAACCAATCTCCCAGATAGAAGGACTATAGTAAATAGACCAGCTTGATGGAAGATAATCACGGTATAACGATGTAACGATGATCACAAAACGTTCGAACCACATACCGATGTTTACGATGATACTCATAAAGAATGTTACGAAAACATTGCGGCGCATCTTACGGAACCAGAAGATCTGCGGGCTCAGTACGTTACAGGCCATCATACCCCAGTAGCTCCATCCATAAGGACTACCCAGGTAAGCACGGCTGTACCAGAAAGTATATCCTTCATATTTATTCTGGCTGTACCATCCCATGAACAGTTCTGTTAAGTAGGCGATACCTACGATAGAACCTGTTAGTACAATTACTTTATTCATTGCCTCAATGTGACCGAGGGTGATATAATCTTCCATCTCGAATACTTTACGGATGATCACCATCAGGGTCTGCACCATCGCAAAACCCGAGAAGATCGCACCTGCTACGAAGTATGGAGGAAAGATCGTTGTATGCCATCCCGGAACTACGGAGGTGGCGAAGTCAAAGGATACAATTGTGTGTACTGACAATACCAGTGGTGTACTCAAACCTGCCAGTACCAATGATAAACTTTCATGACGCTGCCAGTGTTTGGTTGAACCGCTCCAGCCAAATGATGCGATGCCGTATAAGCGTTTGCGCAGTTTAGTGAAAGCACGGTCACGCACAGTTGCCAGATCCGGTAACAGACCGCTGTACCAGAATAAAAGAGATACAGTAAAATAAGTTGAGATCGCAAATACATCCCATAATAGTGGTGAGTTGAAATTCACCCATAAAGGGCCTCTTGTATTTGGATAAGGAAGTACAAAGAATGCCATCCACACACGACCCATGTGCCAGATCGGGAACTGGCCCGCACACATTACCGCAAAGATCGTCATCGCTTCAGCCGCACGGTTCACACCTGTTCTCCATCCCTGGCGGAACAGCAGGAGGATAGCGGAGATCAGCGTTCCCGCATGACCAATACCTACCCACCATACGAAGTTGGTGATATCCCAACCCCATCCAACAGTTTTGTTCAGGTTCCACTGACCAATACCATAGGTAACATCCCTGTAAATGGAGTACACACCAAATAACAACAGCGCCACCGCAATGTAAAAACCAATATACCATAAACGGGTAGGCTTGGCTTCTATCGGGCGAACGATATCTTCTGTTACCTGGTGATAGGTTTTATTCCCCGTCACCAATGGTTCCCTAAGCTGTGATTCGTACTTTAAATGCATCTGGTCCTTTTTTGGTCCATGGTCCATGGTCTATGGTCCATAGTTTTTTATTTTTGAATCAACTTTTTTCTTTCAAACAACACTAAACTTTAAACAGTCAACTTTAGACTATTCAGCATGAGCGGCTTCTTTCTTCTCAGCATGTTCCGCTGAATGCGCACCTTCATGCTCTTCTTCCAGGTTACGCACTTTTGCCATATAAGTAACATTCGGTAATACGTGCAATTGCTCAAGCACATAGAACTGTCTGTTTGGATTTTCTACCCGTGTTTTTGTTATTGAACTTGTCTTATCATTTGCGTTACCGAAGTTGATCGCGTTGGTAGGACAAGCTTGCTGACAAGCCACTTTGATATCACTGTCTGCAAAAGGGCGGCTTTCTTTCTTAGCGTTCAGTTTTCCTTCCTGTAAACGCTGAACACAGAATGAACATTTTTCAATCACACCACGTGAACGAACCGTTACATCCGGGTTCAACACCATGCGGGTAAGATCATCATTCATATCCAATACTACATCGTTCACAATTCCTTTCTGGTTATCAGGGAAGCTGTCTGCTCCTGAATAATCGGCCCAGTTAAAACGACGTACTTTATAAGGACAGTTATTTGCGCAATACCTTGTTCCGATACAACGGTTATAGGTCATCTGGTTAAGCCCTTCACTGCTGTGGTTAGTGGCTGCTACCGGACAAACGTTCTCACATGGAGCATTATCACAGTGCTGGCACATCAACGGCTGGAACACCACGTTGGGGTTTTCCATATCACCGCTGTAGTAACGGTCGATACGGAGCCACTGCATTTCGTGTCCGCGTAATACTTCCGGTTTACCAACAACTGCTACGTTATTTTCTGCTGTACAGGCTACAACGCAGGCGCCGCAACCATTACATGAGTTCAGATCAACACTCATTCCCCATTTGATCCCTGGTCTGTCGTAAACAGGATACATTGTTCCTCCTGCTTCGTAATTTTCAAGACCTCCCCACGGTGCCAGCTCTTTCTTACGTTCATCAAGAATCTCAGTCGGGTCCTTTTTATATTCAGCCAGTGTTAACTCTTTCATTACCTCGGTACGAACACCTTGTGCAGTATCGTAACGACCGTGTGTTTGTGTGAGGGCCACAGGATATTTTTCACCTGTAGCAACAACGGTAACATCAGCAGCAACAAAATTGACAGAGCCCCCGCTTAATGATGCCAGTGGGTATGCACTCTTACCGGTGCCAACTACTGATTTACCCAGTTTCTCACTACGTCCATATCCTACAGCAATACCAATGGTATCAGGATGTGTACCCGGAATGATCAAGGCTGGTAATTCTATTACTTTACCGTTAACGGTAACTTTTACAACTTTCTTAGGAGGGTTCACCTCGTATGAATCGGCCTGCCCATTATTGGCCAGGTCTATATCAAGCAATGTTTTTGCCATTGCAGGAGAAACGATCACATAGTTGTCCCATGTTGCGCGTGTAACCGGATCTGGCAACTCCTGTAACCATGGGTTAGCAGCACCTTGTCCGGCTCCGATAGCAATTTTTTCATACAGTACCAGTTCAACTTTCCCGCCTTTTTTAGCAGAAGAGAGTGCCGCTGTAGCAGATGCAACAGAAGCGCCGCTGAAAGAGCCACCGGTTAATGCGGCAGTAGTTGCGGGACTGATGATACCATCCTGTAAAGCCTTATCCCATCCTGATTCTCCGCCTATTTTTGCGCTCCAGAAACTTTTCAGGAAAGCTAAATAGTCAGTAGAAGCACCGCTCCATTTCAGGAGGCTGTCCTGCCACTGGCGTGTTTTGAATAAAGGATATATGGTAGGTTGTATAAATGAATAGTGTCCTGTTTGTGCTTCTGCATCGCCCCAACTTTCGAGGAAGTGATGATCAGGAATGGAGAATTTGCAAAGTTCAGTCGTCTCATCCATTTTAGCATTGAACGATACGGTTGTCTTTACTTTCTTCAGCCCTGCTTTGAATTTTTCTGCATCAAACCATGAGTAAGCAGGGTTGGCTCCGTAAACGAGTAAAGCACCTACTGTGCCGGCGTTCATGTCTTCTACCAGTTTGGCAAAATCACTATCAACACCCTGACGGTAACTTACAGTTGATGACCAGTCGATGGTTTTTCCACCAGCACCCAATACTTCATTGATCGCATTTACAACCACCTGAACATTCATATCGTTGCTGCCTGCTACTACCAATGCAGCACCTTTATTAGCAGTTAATGCTTTGGCTGCTTTTTCAATGCCTGCTTTCAGTTTTGCATCGCTGATACCGGTAATGGCCTGACCATTTACTGCGTTCAGTAATGCAACTGCTACCGCACCTGTTTCAGATGGGCGGTGTAAATATTTTTCATCAGCGTTAGAACCTGTTAAGCTCGCCACACTTTCAAAGTGTATGTGCTTGCTCATTTCAGGTTTCTTTTCGTCTAATTTTTTGCCTGCGCTATATTGTTTGGCAAATTCAACCGGGTTGAGCCAGGTTCCGAGGAAATCGGCACCTAAGCTTACGATTGCTTTTGCATTTTCGAAATGGTAAGAAGGGATCGCTCTTTTACCGTAAGTAGCTTCATTAGCCAGCAACATTCCGCTCATAGAAACAGCATCATACGTAACATGCTTGCTTCCTGGGTTTTTGGCTAAGAATTGGGTGATGACTTCTTTGGTAGAGGGAGAGGTAATGGAACTGGTAAGAATAACGATCGGACCGCTGATGGATGCTGCTACTGCTTTATCTATCGCTTCGAAGGTTACTTCTTTTGCATCGATTGAAGGGAATCGCAAACGTGCAGTATCATATAAATCCAACACAGCAGCCTGCACACGTGCAGAGGTACCGCCTTTTGTGAGTGGACTGAGTGTATTTCCTTCTAATTTGATCGGGCGGCCATCACGAACTTTGGCCAGAACGCTTACTACATCACCATCCTGTACATAGGTAGTGGCGTAGAATTTAGAAATACCCGGTACAATATCTTCCGGTTTATTGGCGAATGGAATGGCTTTCTTAACAGGCATTTCGCAGCTGGCAGCAGCAGCGGCTGCGGCAGTGCTGAATCCTAAATATTTTAAGAAGTCCCTGCGTGGCGCTTTGGCTTCCAAAAAGCTCTTGCCTTCTTCGGCTACGAAGGGCAGGTCCTCTTTGAACTCGTCTTTAACGTCCTTATTATAAGCTTCAGACTGATTCAGCTCTCCAAAACTTTGCCAGTGCTTTTTTTGCTCCATATTCTAAGTTGTATAATGCGATGATCCGATAACAGGATTACCTGAGAATTAAATTAATAGTGACATTTCTGACATTCAGTACCACCAATATCATGAACAGTAATACCTTTCGTACTATCCATTTTACCGCTTTTCAGGTCCTGGTGATATTTCTCGTAAATGCTGTAAAATCCGTTGTCTTTGAACTGCACTTTTGTTTCGCGGTGACAGTTGATACACCAGCCCATGCTCAGGTCGGTAAACTGCTTAACCTCGCCCATTTTCTGGATCTCTCCGTGGCAGGTCTGGCATTGCACCTGTCCTACTTTCACGTGCTGTGAGTGGTTAAAGTATACATGATCAGGTAAATTGTGGATTCGGGTCCATTCGATCGGTTTTGCTTTTTCTGCATCCCATGGTTTACCCGGTTCAAAACCTGCGTATTTATATAATTTCTGGATCTCTGCTGTTCCGTTCACTTCTTCCCCTTCTTCATTAAAGATCTTATCGCCTTTATACTCGTTGATGGCCATGTGACAGTTCATACAAATATTCACAGAAGGAATGGTTGCCTGTTTGCCCTGGTAAACACCGATATGACAGTACTGGCAGTTGATCTGGTTAACACCTGCGTGTACTTTATGCGAATAGTAAATAGGTTGTACGGGTTGGTAGTCTTTGCTGCGGCCCAATCCCATCGCGCCTTTGGAGGTAAGGTACCCGCCTACAATGAACAGGATCACTGTTAAGAAAGCGATGTAACTTTTGTTCTTCCAGAATGGAACAGGTTCGATGCCCGGGTGACCGTCTTTCTCGTCAGCCAGTTTCTTCAGGTTAGCATTTACCTGTAATAAGGTAAGGGCAACTACGGCCAGAATGAGGGTAAGTATTCCGAATAATAAGGTATTGTCGCTTTCTTCGCCTTTTGCAGCAGTATCTCCGGCAACCGGTGGAGCAACTACAGAAGCAGTTTTGATATATCCGAGGATGGCGTCTATGTCTTTATCGCTAAAGCTGGCAAACACCGTCATTGGAGACTTGTTGAACTTCAGAAACAGTTCGTTGGCATAAGCATCCCCTGTTTTCAGGAAAGCCTGATTATTCCTGATCCACGCATGCAGCTTGGCTTTATCGGGCCAGCGATCTTCCACCCCCATTAATGCAGGACCCGTCAACTGTTTGGTTACGGCGTGGCAGGAGGCACAATTGGTCTGGAAGAGCGTCTTCCCGTCCTGCGCATTTACTGAATTACCCAAAGAAAAACCCAGAAAAAGGATCGTACCGAGGATGCTAGTTTTGGCTATGCGTCTAAAAGCTATCATATTCACAAACGGTGTGGTTCTTGGTGTGGAAAAATATTCCTGAACGAGCGCAAAAATATGACAGGAATCTGACAAAAACTAAACCTTAAAAAATTTTTTTTATCCTTATCCTGCTTGACTTTCAGCGGATTGGTGAAAGATTGAATCATTTATTGTCATGGAATGTAGGGGTAAGGGGTAAGGGGCAAGGGGTAAGTAAAAGACAATTTTCAACCTACCTACTTACTCCTTATCCCTTACCCCTTATCCCTTATTTTTGTCCCATGTTTAAACGGCTGCAGGAAAAATGGGGGGTAAGCACCCGCCAGTTCTGGATCATTTTCATCGCTTTTGCGCTTACGGGCACCACTACCGCTGCGCTTACCCGTTATATTACTGCCTGGCTGGGTATGGATGCGAATACATTATGGGGCTGGAAGGTTTTGTTACGCGTTGGAATGCTGGTGCTGGGTTACCAGTTTATCCTGCTGGCGTATGGGGCATTGCTGGGGCAATGGGCGTTTTTCTGGAAGTATGAGAAGAAGTTGTTACAGAAATTGGGGATTGTGAAGAAACCAGAAAACAGTCCACGGACCATGGACCATGGACCATTGACGAATATTGCCATTTTTGCTTCCGGGGCGGGGTCAAATGCAGAGCAGATCATTAAATATGTAAAGAACCGCTCTGACATCAGGGTTTCGCTGATCGTTTGTAATAAACCCGGGGCCGGTGTCATCAGCATCGCTGCGGCTTATGGGATCCGTGTTTTGGAAATAGAAAAAGAAAGATTTTTCAGGGGCGACACCTACTTACCTGTTCTCCATCAATTCAATATCGGTTTTATTGTGCTGGCAGGTTTTCTCTGGAAAGTACCCGATGCACTGATTGCTGCCTACCCGGGACAGATCATTAATATACATCCGGCATTATTACCCAATTACGGGGGCAAAGGAATGTATGGAATGAAGGTACATGAAGCCGTTATTGCTGCGGGCGAAAAAGAAAGCGGCATTACCATTCATTATGTGAATGAACATTTTGATGAAGGTGAAGCCATTTTCCAGGCCAGGTATTCATTGGTTGAAAATGAAACAGCCGAGAGCCTTGCACAAAACATTCATGTGCTGGAGCACAAACACTTTCCGGAAGTGGTGGTCAATGTTATCGTGGCTAAAAAGGCTTAAGCTCCCGCTTTCCGCGGTTCCATTTTATTTACTTTATTATGTTTTGGTGTAAGCGTTTGTAAATATTTATACATCGCTTCTAGATCCGTAGTTTTCATATCGGCATACATGGTCCATGGCATCACGGTTTGAAAATCATCCGGCGTTACATTGGGTGATTGGTATGTTTTAGGGCTGTATGCTTTAAAGCGCTCTACGAATTGCTCTTTTGTCCACGAACCGATACCATTTTCTTTATCGGGAGAAATATTGGAAGAGTGCAATGTGTATTTGGGCATCTGGAAATTTCTACCTCCCGCATACTCCATTCCTTCGATCAGTTTTCCTTTTACTTCAGGAGTGTGACAGTCTTTACAGGCTGCTATCTGTACAAGGTATTCGCCATACTTCAACGTATCGCTTTCTGAGGGTCGTTTACCCAGTGTTGCCTTTTCTGGCATGGTGTTAACGAGGAGGTTGAGCGGGAAATCAAGCTTAGTGGGTGCATATGTTTTATTCTGTGAAGGGATCGTACGGAGGTAGGCAATGATATCATAAATATCCTGCCGGTCCATCTTACTGTAAGACTGCCATGGCATCAATGGAAAAATGGCTGACCCGTCTTTTTTTACACCACTGGTGATCGCGCGAAAGATCTCTCCATCTGTCCAGCTGCTGAGATTGAAGGGTGTGATATTGGTTGAATACATATCGCCCGGAAAGCCTGCACGCGCATCGAACTTTTCTCCTCCCCCACCTATCATATTTGAATCAACTGGACCCGCAAAATGTTTCCAGTCGCGGGTTGAATGACAATCCATACAAGCCGTAACATGCATGGCTAAATATTTTCCGCGTGCCACATGCTGTGAATCGATAGTAACATGAATGTCTTCGGGCTTGCCAACATTGGGTAATGCAAGTTTTATATAGGTAACTCCTGCAACAATAAGGGTCACAATAAACAGTAGAACATACAGCAATGGTTTCTTTACTTTTTTCATGGGTGTGCTTTGGTTGTGAGGCCCAAAATAATAACGGAAGAGTGTATTGGCAAGTCACATAATCATGTGAGTTTCCTTCTTACTATCCTTTGTGTTATTGTGATCATGATCAGTATCTAATAGATACCATGTTATTCTATTATACACGGTTAATATACATTTCACCCACATTTCACCCACAAATTTGTGGGTGAATTGTGGGTGAAATGTGGGTGAAGTGTGGGTGAACTATGGTTTTAAAGCGATCAAAGTCACTCTTTGTAGAGCCACTACAAAATGAGGGGTGATGGCAGTCTGAAGGAAATATACAAGGCGTAAAATCAAAGGGGCGCGGCAGGCCAAAGTTGTAGGGCACTAAAATAGACCCTAAGCGGATAGCTGTTTTTAAAATTACCGAGCTATTGCAACTAGTTCAGTTTGCAATAAAAGCACCTGAAAACTCAGGGCAAAAGCATCTAAATTTGTTTTATCCCGGCATTCTCGAAATATATTTCTCTATTTCTTTCACCTGGTCGAGCACCTGTTTTGTTTTGGGCTTGCAGGCCTTAGCTCTACGGAAGAAATCTTTTGCCGCTTTGAATTCTCTTTTATTCATAAAGATCTGGCACATACTTAAATAAGCAACGGCTTCACTTTCTTTATCAGGAATGCCTGCACGGATGGCGGCACGGATATAACTTTCTCCCTGTTTGAGATCGCCTTTCTGCATGGCCATCATACCCAGTTGCAGTTTATTGGCACCCTCAGCTTCCGGCATTGGCGAACCCAATTCATTGCTTTTTTTGAGGTGTTTTTCGGCACTGTCAAAATCCTGTTCCATCATGGAAAGGTTTCCCTTGATGGTATAATAGGTTGAACGAACAGGCTTGTATAACAGACCCGGGTACCAGATGGTACCGAGTATCCTTTTTACCTCTTCAATATTACCCGCTTCCATCGGCTCCTGGATCAAGCGCATCGGACCGATAAAAAAATGGCTCAAAAGGCCGATCACTCCCACAAAATATAACAGGAAAGCGGGCCAGAAACCACTGTAAACGTTAACTGCCACAGCCAGCGCAATTGCCAGCAAACTCAGCCAGAAACGATACTTGATCAATATATTGTAAAACTTCATAGTTGCTTTTTTGGGAGGGCAAAGATAGGTGAAAAGACCATAGTCGATAGTCTATGGTCCATGGACTATCGACTATGGTCAATTTACTAGAATTTCGCGTCATTCACCTCGATCCAATACCCATCCGGATCATTCACCCAGATCTGTTTTACACCATCTACTCGGGTAGTGATAACACCGGGCTCGGCTTTGGAATTGTAGAACTTGACATGCAGGGGCTTAATTTTCTCGATAAAGTCGGTTACCGATGGTACGCTGAAACACATATGGTTATTGAGAAAATACTCTTTGGGCTTGTCTGCCCCCTGGATCACGTGAAGGGCCACACCTGGTGCAATACTATACCAGGCATGTTTTCCGTCATGAAACGGTTCCGGGATCGTATCCAGCTGAAACACCCCGCCATAAAAGCTCATGGTCTTCTGAAGGTCAACCACAAAAATGGCCTGGTGATTGAGACGGGCCTTAGACTGGGCGGCTGCGGAAAGGGTGAACAGCACGCCTAAGAAGAACAATGATCTTTTCATATGGGGCAATTTGTGCTTAAAAGTAGGGAATTGGGGGCATCCATTCCTAATACCGGATTATCCGTTGGCTGTTTGGCATTGAAACTATATTTTTGCCCTCCTTCGCCAAGGCTTCGGAGGGCGAGGCCCTCCGGAATTCTGTGGGGCATGGCCTTCTGAAAGTTTTAGGGCTTCGCCCTACGAAGCTTCAGCGAAGTAGGGTCCCGTAGTTCAATGGATAGAATAGAAGTTTCCTAAACTTTAGATGCAAGTTCGATTCTTGCCGGGACCACTTAACTTTCTCAAAGAAACCTTGCAGCTGGTAACAGTTGCGAGGTTTTTCGTTTAGGTGGCTTTGACAAAGCCCCTAACTTTATATCCATGAAATACGCCATATTGCTTTTAGCGCTTTTTATGCTTGCCTGCAAAGAGCAAAAAAAATCAATATCCGCTATGCCCTACGCAGAACCCCACCGCCCACAAATCCATTTCTCACCCAAACAAAAATGGATGAACGATCCTAACGGGATGGTCTACTATAATAACACCTGGCACCTTTTCTTTCAATATTATCCCGATAGTACCGTATGGGGACCCATGCATTGGGGACATGCCACCAGCAAGGATCTTATCCACTGGAACGAACAGCCGGTTGCTTTATACCCCGATAGTTTAGGTTATATTTTTTCAGGAAGCGTAGTTGCTGACCTGCACAATACTTCTGGCTTAGGGAAAGATGGAAAGATACCTCTCGTGGCTATTTTCACACACCATGACCCGAAAGGTGAAAAAGAAGGAAAGATTGATTTTCAAAATCAAAGTATTGCCTACAGCCTGGATGAAGGAGCTACCTGGACCAAATATGCGAATAACCCTGTATTAAAAAACCCGGGTATTAAAGACTTCAGGGATCCGAAGGTTAGCTGGAATGAAAAGGCTCACAAATGGATCATGACTCTCGCCACAAAAGACCGCATCAGCTTTTATTCTTCACCTGATCTCAAACAGTGGACCAAAGAATCTGAATTTGGAGAACAACTGGGTGCGCATGGTGGCGTTTGGGAATGCCCCGATCTTTTTCCTTTGACTGATAATGGTAAAACATTATGGGTATTGCTTGTGAGCATCAACCCCGGTGGTCCGCAGGGTGGGTCGGCTACACAATATTTTGTGGGTGATTTTGATGGTAAAACATTTACCACTTCTCAAAAAGACACACGCTGGGTGGATGCGGGTACTGATAATTATGCAGGTGTTACCTGGTCAAATGTTTCCGGTCGCCGCATCTTTTTAGGTTGGATGAGTAATTGGCAATATGCACAGGTGGTTCCTACAAAAACATGGCGAAGTGCCATGACGATCCCGCGGGAATTAAGTTTGACCAGGATCAACGATCAATACTATTTGCGTTCCCTGCCAGTGAAAGAACTTTCGGCTATTGAAGGAAATGAAATTACAGAAAGCAACATAGCCGGTTTTGAAAAACCTTTACAAGGACCGGCAAAGCTGCAGCTTCATCTGAATAGTGCCGAGAATTTTTCTATTACCTTATCAAACGCAAAAGGAGAAAAATGGATAGCCGGCTATAACCTGGATAGCAATCATTTTTTTATCGACAGAAAACTCGCCGGTCATAATGATTTTGAAAAAGGGTTTGCCAGTCGCACCGTTTCAAAACGAATCAGTATCCATCCACAAATGGATATCACACTGATCATTGATCATGCATCGGCTGAATTGTTTGCGGATAATGGCTTAACAACGATGACCTCTATTTTCTTTCCCGGGGAAAATTATACTACTATAAAAGTGCAAGGAGAAAATCATTTTAAAATAGACAGCTTACGCTTTACGCCTTTAAATAGCATCTGGAAGAACTCATTCTCCCACTAAGTATTTGCCGCAATACCCAAGATGTGTATCTTGTGGATACTACCTATGAAGCTATTGCCCAGATACTGTTTTCCTGCCATTCTATTGATCGCCCTACTTTTTACAGTTGGGTGCGAAAACAAGCCTTCTGCCAGTCAAAATATTGATCATCCAGGTTACCTGGATAAGGCTTTTGAGCCTTTAAAAGGTATGGTCGTAAATAGAAAAACGCATCTTCTCAGGATCGATTCTGCTTACAATGCTTTAAAAGATCCCGGACCCGGTGATAAATGGGACAGGTATTATTATTTGTTTGTGTATTCATTCCGGGATGTAGTAAATTATACAAAAGCGCATATTTATCTTGATAGTATGCAGTATGTACTACAGGAATATAAATCCGATGAAAGCTATACCGAAAGGTATGCCAAAACATTATTTTATAATGGCGATCTGCTTTTTGACGAAGGCAGGTTTGCCGAGTCATTTACATTTTATTATAATGCCCGGGAAGTGATCCTCCAAAAAAAAGATCCCTGTATCCTGTCTGAATACAGCAGCCGTCTGGCAGCCGTAACCTTCCGCCAGGAGCGCTTTAAAGATGCAGCCGAATATTACAAACAGGCTGTCAGAGATCTTGAAGGATGTCCGAAGCTGAGCTCTGCGCGTTTTGGCGATATACAAGGGTCATTGGACAATATCGGGATTGCGTATGTAAAAGCCGGGATGAATGACAGTGCTGATCTTTATTTTAATAAAGCACTTGCCTACATTGATAACAATGTTCAGTTTTATCCAGACCGATCCAGTGATTTTATTGATATTGCGAAAGCCGTTATTTACGGCAACCAGGCAAGCGTAGCTATTAAACGAAAAAAATATGATGCTGCTGAAAAATTACTCAAAGAAAGTATCCGCATCAATATCATGCCCGGTCACCCTGATGAAGATGCCGCATTCAGTATTATCAAATTATCGCGAATATATCTTGAGCAGAACAGGTTAGCAGAATTAGAAGAACAATTGAATATCCTTACAGCGCTTTCTATCAAACATCCACACAATGCAGATGTAGCCAGGAACCTGAACCTGTTACAGTCAAAATTATCAGACAAAAAAGGCGATAAAATAAAAGCATACCAGTACCTGCTTCGTTACCAAAACATCATGGACTCTGTTAAACAGGGAAGTCCTATCGGCGCCACAGATATGCAACAGGCGGTAGACAATATCAGCCGCCAATATCAACTCGACATTCTTGCCAAAGACAATAAACGTAAATCAGATTACCTATGGCTAACCATTGTGATCGCTACCATGGCTATTGCCATCATTTTCCTGGTCTGGATCAATTACCGGCGTTCTAAAAAAAATGTGGCTACACTGGTGAGTCTTAACAGTGCCGTAAATAATAAGAACCAGGCATTGCTGCAGACACTGGCGGCACTGGAACAGAGTCATAATAATAATACACGTTTATTAAAAGTAGTGGCGCATGATCTTCGCGGGCCGCTGGGTGCCATTACTTCTATTGCAGAGCTGGCTCGTGATGGAATGTTACCCGGCGAAAAATACCAGGATGTAATGGCCGTCATCTTCAGATCAGGCAACAAAGCACTTACACTGGCCAACCACCTGCTGATAGATATGCAGAACATTGGCAGAATAAATAATGCTGAACCGCTGAACATTGCAGAAAAATTGAGCAGTTGCGTTGAACTGTATGAACATAGAATAAAAGAGAAAGAACAAAAAGTTATTTTAAAAACGGTGACCGCTTTTGTAAGCGGAGAACGGGAGAAGTTATGGCGCGTGTTCAGTAACCTCATCAGCAATGCCGTAAAGTTTACAAAAATAGGTGGCGAGATCAATATTTCTATGCGTATTGATGAAGAGGATGTTTTGATCTCTATTCATGATAACGGAATAGGTATTCCTGATGATCTGAAAGAAAGGATCTTTGAACCCACAGAAGCTACTACGCGACCGGGTACCATAGGTGAGCGCTCTTTTGGATTGGGATTGTCTATCGCAAAAAATATTGTTGCATTACACGGCGGTAGATTATGGTTCGAAAGCAGTTCTGCGGACGGCACTAGTTTTTATGTGTCGCTTCCTTTGTTGAAGACAGAACATACCAGTTAAAATTCACGGATCACTTTACCCGTTCCGGTTTGCTGTGTTTCTATATTTACGGGTGCTCCCTTATAATAAATTCTGCTATCCCCCGAAGCGCCTGCCTTTAGTTCATCTACCGGCGAAACATATATTTTTGAAGTTCCGGCTGCCTGTACATATATTTTTTTAGCGGGCGCCTGGTATGCAGATATGCGCGAGGTTCCGCCAGTGCTTCCGATCAAACTACTGATCTGTGCTGTTGACGTGATGCCAAGCTCAGCGGTGCCCCCTATTGTAAAGGTCATATACTGCGGCGCCCCATTGATATCACATTCGGCAGCCCCTCCGGCGGTCACATTCAGGGTTGTTGGCTGAAGTTCAAACCCGCTTACATTTACTTTTGCAGTTCCTCCGGCGTTAACACTGATCAGTATGGGCATGGTGATCACGAAATCAACGCGGTAGCGGTTACTTTTATAGTGATTGTATTGGATGCTCAAAATGTCATCCGCACTTACAGACACTTCCAGATCGTTCAGGTCGTTGCTGCAGCCTGATGCTTTGATGGTGCAGGTATTCCCTTTTATAATTTCCACACCGAAGGTTTCTCCAGCAGCTACACTGGAAAAATTAGACCTTGTAATATCCTTTTCTACAGAACCCGGGCATTCCTGGTTTTCCTTTTGGCATGCAGCAAACAGCATGGGTACCACCAACAGTAAATAGTATTTTTTCAGTCGCATAAAATCATTTGTGTGCTTTGTTGAACAGGGGCAAAACTATCTTTCGCATATCCTCAAATTCTCGCATAATAATGTGAAGGCTACGCTTACAGCTTATCATGTATTCTAACCACCCATACATAACCGGGGCGCGGAGATCGCATATTTATGCGGGTCCTGTTTGCCCATATGCTTTACATTTACCAGATGAGAAAACGTTTACAACGGTTAGTGATCATATGCCTCATCGGCTTTGGGACTAAACCTTGTATATCGCAGGAATATATTTTCAATCATCTTTCTACACGCGATGGTCTCGCATCCAACAACATTCTTTCATTGTACCAGGATCCTACGGGCTATTTATGGGTGGGTACGGAGAATGGCTTACAACGGTATGATGGATACCATTTCACTACACCTGCCGCCAGTATATTAAAACAACCCGTACAACAGATACTGGCAGATAAAGATGGAACCATGTGGATCCGCATGGGAAAAACCATCGGCATTTTTGATCCGGCACGTTTTGAATTCAGGGAGGTAGTAATCGATAAACAACTGGCAACGGCAGACGTTCAATTTTTTGAGCTGAGGACAGATGCAAAAAAGAATCTCTTCCTGCTTGTAAAAAGAACAGGTGTGTTTTTTCCTGACAACGATAAAAAAACAATCCGCCCATCGAATGATCTTTTCAGCGTTCCGGCAGAACAAAAGATCCTAAGTGTAACGGATGACGCAATGAATAATCGTTATTGGATCAACACAGTCCAGGGCTTGGGATATTATGATAAAAAGACGCGAAGGTTTTATGCGCATGGAAAAGATCCCGCAAATCATATTCTCATCAATGACCCGCGCTTCTCTTCATCAATCGCTAACTTTTATATAGATGTGCAGCGCCGTTTCTGGATAGAACGATGGGTTGACGGTACCGGAAAGCGTGAATATTATTGTTATGATGAAAAGAAAAACAGGTTCAATGCAGATACTGCAGGCATGGGCAACTCCGGCAATAGCGGATACTATGAGATACGTGGATTGAGGGAATTCAATGACACAACGGTAATGCTTTACGGTCTCAACTGCATGAGTATGCGCGAGAACGGCAGGTTTACCAAGTTTCTGTATCCGCAACCTTCTCCGTATAGTATACAATTTAATGTGGTGAGTGATGTACTGGAAGACAGGGAGAAGATCTTATGGGTAGCTACAGATGATGGCTTATATAATACCATGCCGGACAGGTACACAAACCTTCATCTTACCTTGTTACAACCATTGGGCCGCGCCTCCATCAATTGCCTGATGCAGGATGATGAAAAAAATATATGGATAGGCACATGGGGAAGAGGGATCCTGTTAACAGATACATTACTGCAAAAGAAACCCGATATCATTACACATGATATGATCAGCACCGACTGGGCCGTAGGAATGATCTGGGCAATGCTGCAGCATAAAGCCAGCAGGAAAATCTGGATCGGTTGCCAGAGTGGCATTCTTTTCATCTACGATCCCGTAAGCCGTACAAGGAAAAAAATATCACCCACAATATTTTCTCATTCTACCATCAGGGATATAGCAGAGGACAGTAATGGAAACCTCTGGTTTGGTTTACACAATGGTGCACTGATAATGTACGATGCTTCAAAAAAAATAGATGACCCCAAAGCTTTCCGGGAGGTACATCGCTTTGGTAATTTTATTCCGCGGTTAATGACCGATAAAAAAGGGAGTCTATGGATCAGTGTTGGCGGAAAAGGGATCAGCGTAATGAATGTGAATACAGGTGTTATTGAAAAAACATACACTGCCGGCACAAACGCTACTTCATTATCCGGAAATGATATCCGGGATATACTGCCGCTGAACGATTCCATATATATGCTGGCGGGTGATAACCTTGAACAATTGAATATAAAGAGTGGCGCAGTAAAGCATATTTCCCGTTACGATAATTCACCACTGGGTATTGTACATTCATTACAGGCCGGGATGGTTAATGAATGCTGGGTAAGCACCGCCAATGGTATCTTCCGGTATAATGTGCGAACAGGTAATCTTATCCATTACAGTCAGTGGGATGGATTGATCAGTGTTTTTAACACCAGCTTTATCACTGACAAGAGTACACGTTTGCATAATAACAAACTGGTATTCGGCGGCAACCAAAACCTCGTATTATTTGATCCCGCTCATTATAAAACAGAGGGCGCTCCTCCTGATGTACAAATAACGGGATTTGAACTACTGGGTAATTATTTGCCGGTAGACTCTATCACGCGCCTCAAAGCATTGCGGCTCGACCCCATGCAAAACTCTTTTACCATAGATTTTGCTTCGCTGAGTTTTATACAACTTGAAAAAATAACTTACGAGTATAAACTGGAAGGGGCCGACAACGACTGGATCACGGTAAAACTTCCGCAGCCTGTAAAATATGCTTTATTGCCCCCCGGCAAATACACATTCATGGTAAGGTCGCGCAATAGCGAGGGCATCTATGCGGTGAATACTACCCTCCTTACAATCGTTGTACTGCCACCGTTCTGGAAAACCTATTGGTTCTTTGCGTTGCTGGGGTTGATCATTGCCAGCTTTCTATTTTACCTGCATCGCCTCCGTTTAAAACGGCTGCTACAGGTAGAAAAAGTGAGAAGCAAGCTCGCACGTGACCTGCATGATGATATGGGATCGGCACTCAGCACCATCAATATTCTTAGTAATATGGCGATGCAGTTACCAGAGCTGGATGATGCTACGGGTAAGAATTTCATGGGTAAGATCAGTGAGAATACAAGCCGCATGATGGAGTCGATGGATGATATCATCTGGAGCATCAATCCTTCTAACGACAGTATGGGTAAGGTTTTGGCACGCATGAAACAGGTAGCAGGAAATGTACTGGAGCCACATGGAATTGAATACAGGTTCTATGCAGAGGAACTGGTTAAAGAATTGAGTTTTACCATGGAAACGCGCAGGGAGATTTTTTTGATTTATAAAGAAGCCATCAATAATATTATCAAATACGCGCATTGCACAAAAGTGGATGTAACCATGCGTAAACAGACGCAATACTTCCTGCTGATCATTACAGACAATGGCGTGGGCTTTGATCTCGCCAATAGGGGCACGTTTTCTCCCACACGTGGAAATGGTATCATTAATATGCAAAAGCGGTCGGAAAATATGAAAGGCACGCTGGATATTGACACTTCACCGGGAGAAGGCACCTGCATCACCCTGCGGATTCCGCTCGCATGAATATGCGAAACCACCACACACATACCTTTTTACATTTGTTGCATTAACTGGTTGTAACCACCCAATCCAACTAAACAGCAAATACCTACCCATGCAGACAACAAAGCAAACTGCCCCGCGCTTTTCCTTTCCAGGTTTGGAAGATCAGGTACTGGTATATGAGTCACTGGGGCTGGTGCATCAACATTTTTCAAACATGGCCAGGATCGTTAATACCGGAAATGCATTCCTGATCCTGGAAGTTGAAAATGGAAATATACTTAAAGACCTCATTCCCGACAGGCATCTGATCGCAAAGCTTTGCGCAAAATACGGGCTGACCGGGTTCTGCATTTTCTCTCTTCCCAAATTTGCGCAGCGCATAGATGCAACCTCAAGGATGTTTGCGGCAACATATAGTATCGATAAAGAATGGGCAACCATCATAGCTGCGGGTCAGTTGGCATGTTACATGTATAGGTTTGTGAAGAAAAAAAATAGTTACCGGATAGAGGAAGGGAAATTCAGACGCCCCTATGCGCCCACGCTTATTGACGTGAAACTGGTACTGGATAACAATACGATCCTGGAACTATATACAGAAGGTTACGCAGAGCATGAATATGCGAATGCTCATTTTTAAAATGCAATACCTTTATGGAGAACTATGATCAGGATAATATTATACGATGATGTTAAGGTATTGCTCGAAACAATGGCATTCCTCCTATCCAACACCCCCGGCTTTGAAGTAGTAGGTGCATTTGATAATTGCGAAACGGCACCTGTTGATATAGAACAATTGAAGCCGGATGTAGTATTGATGGATATTGATATGCCAAGACTGAACGGCATTGAAGGCGTAAAATTGATCCGCAAACATAACACCGATGTTAAGATCATCATGCTGACCGTATTTGATGATAATAAAAATGTATTCGATGCCATCCGCTTTGGCGCCAATGGTTACCTGTTAAAGAAAACATCTCCTGCCATACTGGTCGAATCTATCCGTGATGCCTATGCCGGCGGTGCTCCTATGAATGCGGCCATTGCAACACAGGTATTAAAGATGTTTGCAAAGTTGCACCATGACGGCCCTGACTATAACCTCTCCGACCGTGAAAAAGATGTTTTAAAATCTTTAGTAGATGGCAACAGCTATAAAATGGTTGCCGCGGAATTGAATATTTCTATTGATACTGTGCGTACACATATCCGTGGTATTTATGAAAAACTGCAGGTAAATTCTAAAAGTGAAGCAGTTGCCAAGGCTTTAAAGGATAACATAGTTTGATTATCTTTATCCCATGTCAAACATCAGCCTGATCATTGAAGAACGTCCACGTAACATTGGGAATTTTATGGTTGGGAGGCTACTTCCCTTTAGCGGCAAACGCATGGTGGGTCCTTTCATCTTTATTGATCATATGGGACCGGTGAATATGAATGATCACCAGAATCTAGACATCCCCCCACATCCACATATCGGCCTTTCTACACTCACTTATTTATTTGAAGGAAATATTTTACATAAAGATGGGCTGGGTACAGAAATAGAAATCAAAGCAGGGCAGGTAAACTGGATGACAGCAGGCAAAGGGTTGGCACATTCTGAAAGAACACCCGAATATCTTCGTCACTCAGATAAACAGATGCATGGTTTACAGATCTGGGTGGCACTCCCGAAAGAGCTTGAGCAGATGGATCCATCGTTTTCTCATACAGAAGAGAATGAACTTCCGCAATGGACAGATGGTGGTATTACGTATAAATTGATCGCAGGTACCTTATCCGGCAAAACTTCCCCGGTTCCGGTTTATAGCCCACTATATTTTTTGGAGATCAAAAGCACTGCGGCCCAAACCATTCAACTGGGTACGGAATTGTATGGCGAGGTTGGTTTATATATCCTCTCGGGAGAAATAAAAATAGAAGGCAACACATATGCACCCAAAGAATTATTGGTAGCGAAGGAAAGCAGTTTATGTGCATTTGAAATGGCAGCTGATACAACCATCTATATTTTTGGCGGGGATCCTTTCCCCGAAGAGCGACACATCTATTGGAACTTTGTGGCAACCACACGCGAGCTGATTGAAGCGGCAAAAGAAAAATGGAGACAGCAGGCATATGCGCCGGTGCCGGGAGAAACAGAATTTATTCCATTGCCTGATGAATCACCGAATGTGAGATTCAAGTAGTTGCTTAGCCAGATAAACATTCTGTGCGGTTGAATGAACTATCTTAGGGAATCGATTCATCAACATTGCCTTTATGAAACTATTTGCGATAGCCATATCTATCCTCGTTTGCATTACCGCTTCCGCCAACATTAAACTACCCGTACTGATCAGTGATGGAATGATCTTACAACGCGATACCCGGTTAAAAATATGGGGATGGGGAGCACCGGGTGAAAAATTAGTGCTGACATTTAATGGCAACAAGGCTTCCGCAGTTGCCGGTGCCGATGGCAAATGGTTATTGTGGCTGCCCGCTATGAAAGCAGGCGGACCTTTTACCATGAAGATCAAGGGCAATAATGAATTAACGGTCAATGATATTTTATTGGGGGATGTATGGTTCTGTTCAGGGCAATCCAATATGGAACTCGTGATGGGAAGTGTTAATGAAAAATACGGCAATGAAATTGCCGAAGCAAATTACCCCGAGATCAGGCAGGTATTTTTTCCGCATATCGCTGATGTTGTGAATATTCATGAAGATATTCCGGATACTAAATGGTTGCCGGCCTTACCTGCCAATGTTCCGCGCTTTAGTGCGGCAGCTTATTTCTTTGCAAAAAAAATATACCTCAAATACCATGTACCCATCGGCATCATACATTCCAGTTGGGGAGGTACGCCTATCGAATCATGGATGAGCACAGAAGCGATCAGGTCGTTCCCAAAATATGACAGCCTGGTAACAAAATTGAAGGACACCGTTTATTTTAATCAGGCCACTAAAGCAGTTCCGCCGGTTGTTTCTCCTTTTACTGAGCCCGACCAGGGAGAAAGCGGTCCCGTAAAATGGTACGACCCCACTTATAGTCCACAAGGCTGGCACCCGTTCTGGCTGCCGGGGTATTGGGCCGATCAGGGTGTAAAGAACCTGAACGGAACAGTCTGGTTCAGAAAAGAGATCAATGTGCCTGCATCAATGGTAGGAGTTCCGGCTAAATTATATATAGGGGGTGTTACCAATACTGAAAACACATTTGTCAATGGCATTCCTACCGGAGCGGTAGCTAACATTTATCCTGCAAGAAGATATGATCTTCCGGCCGGTGTTTTAAAAGCAGGCAGGAATATTATCGTCATTAAACTACTTAACCGGACAGGCAAAGGAGGTTTTATTCCCGGAAAAGAGTATGCACTATCGGCAGGTGATCAACGGATCGATCTACGGGGAGACTGGGAATATAAAGTAGGCCAGGTAATAACCCCGCGAACCACCACTAACTTTTCAATGCAGAGCACAGCAACTTCATTATACAATGGAATGGTGTATCCGGCTATTAACTATGCAGTAAAAGGCTTTCTCTGGTACCAGGGTGAAACGAATGCCGGAAGACCTGCAGAGTATTTACAACTGCTACCTGCCATGATCACCGACTGGCGCAAACAATGGCAGCAGGGAGATCTGCCGTTTGTATATGTACAACTCGCTAATTACATGGATGTACAATATACACCCGGGGAAAGCGCGTGGGCTGAATTAAGAGAATCGCAACGCAAAACTTTATCGCTCCCGAATACAGGCATGGCTGTGATCACCGATGCAGGCGACTGGAACGATATACATCCTTACAATAAAAAAGATGTTGGCGAGAGATTGGCGCTGGCGGCCGAGCATCTTGTATATGATAAAAATATTGTTTATTCAGGGCCAACGCTCGAGTCAACCGTCAAAGAAAATAATAAGATCATTCTCACATTTGGCAATACCGGTAGTGGCTTACTGGCAAAGGGAAATGATGCGTTACAATACTTTGCCATTGCAGGTGCAGATAAAAAGTTTGTTTGGGCAAAAGCGGTTATTGATGGCAACAAAGTGATCGTATCGCATCAGTACATTACTGACCCTGTTTACGTTCGGTATGCATGGGCCGATAATCCTGAAGGGGCCAATCTGTATAATAAAGAGGGATTACCTGCATCGTCATTTGAAACAGTTATTAAATAGGATTGATATGAAAAAAATATTGGGTTGCTGTTTATTATTTAGTTGCCTATTAACAAATGCGCAAAATGCACAGGTATGGAAGAATAAACAATGCGCTGTAGTACTTACCTATGATGATGCGATAGACATTGACATTGACAATGTGATACCTGCACTTGACTCGTTCCAGTTGAAAGGAACTTTTTACCTGATCGGGGCATCACCGGTTGTTAATAAAAGAGTGAATGAATGGCGGAAAGCGGCAGCGGATGGTCATGAACTAGGCAACCATTCTATGTTCCACCCTTGTGATGGTAGCAAACAGGGCAGAAGTTTTGTAACCACCGAAACCGATCTTAGTAAGTATAGTTTAACACGGGTAGTGAATGAAGCAAGGATCAACAACACACTCCTGAAAGCCATTGATGGCAAGGATCGCAGAACATTTGCTTATCCCTGTGGTGATCTGACCATCGGTGATTCACTTTTTTACCCGCGTTTGCAGAATGATTTTGCAGGAGCGAGAGGTGTGAACGGGAGATTACAATCGATCGATACCATTCACTTAGATAATATTGATTGCTATTCCATCAGCATGAAACCTGCGGAGTATATGATCGGTCTGGTAAAAAAGGCAATGGAAACACATACGCTATTGGTGTTTCTATTCCACGGCGTAGGTGGCGGACATAATATAAACGAGGAAAGAGGTGAGCACACAAAACTCCTGAAGTACTTAAGTGAACATCAAAAAGATATCTGGATTGCTCCGATGGTGGAAGTTGCAGAGTATGTTAGAAAACATCAATCGGGTCGATGATTTTTACTATACAGCCCGCCTGTTAAAACTTAACAAAGCAAGTACATCATCTTTATTTCCTGTAAAAGGCCCCGAAGAACCGATCTTTAAAGTAGCCATCGCAGCTGCAAACTCTCCAGCTTCCTGCACAGATGCGCCTTTCACACGTTGGTATAAATAGCCTGCCATATACGTATCTCCCGAGCCGGTAACATCCACCACTACTGAGGGGATATATGCAGGGATCTCATAAAACCTTTCATCGCAATAGATCACAGAGCCCATACTTCCCAAGGTGATCACCACTTCTTTCACTCCCCACTCGGCTAATAATTTAGCCGCTTTATGAACATCTGTCTGCCCCGTTATCTTCGCCATTTCATGTTCATTCGCTTTTAAGATAGATACATATTGAAGCGCTTCCATTTTGTCTTTCCAGTCGATCGCAAAAACATTCTCACCACGTACTTCCCGCAAATATCCCTGCACATCCAGCGAAACCTTTCCTTTAGCTGCCAGCATCTTGATCACGCCAATGGGTATATCATCCGCTAACAAAGGACCGAGGTGAAATATGCCTGACTCAATATCTGTAAAATATTCTTCGGTAAAAGGATCGGCTTTTTGTAAAACCCGCTGTGTACGGTAATCGGGATTTTCAGGGTAGGTATTTTCAAAATAAACAGTGTGCCTGCTGGGTAACACATCGATCTCAATTTCTTTCGCGCGCAAAGCGTCTACCACTTTCATCTCTGATTCTGCGAGCGCAGTCACCAGGTGATACCCAACATCCATCTGGCAAATTGCGTTTGAAAAATAGAACGAGGTTCCGCCCGACATATAGGTAACTCCCGCAGGAGTGATCACTTTATCTTTTGTAATATGCCCGATACAGCAAATATCCACCATAGCCTGCCTGTGTTTTTTGCAATATTAACGCCTTTTGATCAGAGATTTCAAGGATGCGCTTTCGATAGTCGGTAAAAGTCAATGTCTGACATCATGGGTTATCTTATTTCTGTGGTATTTTTTTCTCAACTCGTATGAATACATGCAGGCACAGAATTTTAACCCATCCTGTCATGAAAAAGCTGATCATCACCCTCCTCTTTTTTGCAGTTTTTATGCCGATCCTATCCGCATTCGTACACAGCACCAGCACCACAGGAGGCTCGATTAAAGGAACGATCTATCCGGCCGATGCAGCTGTAAAAGTAAAAGCAGTCAATGCCAATGTACTGGACAGCACAGTAGTCATCATAAAGAAAGGAAGCTTTGAAATTCCGGGTTTAAAAGAGGGCAATTATACAATAGATGTGATCGGTCTGCCCCCCTACAAAACAGTCAGTAAAATGAACATTAAAGTATCCGATGGACAAACAACTGATGTTGGCGAAATCAAGCTAACCGGTGAAAGTGAATAACAACTCGATATAGGTGAATTATCCCCGGCCAGGCCTTTGTATTTAACGATACAAAGGCTTGGTTCGTTTTAGACCCTACAGGGATAGAATAACGAAAACACTTGCAGAAACGCCAGAAATCTATTAACTTGGCTCTCCCGTTAACCAATGGGTACCAAAAACTACTGTATGCGAACCGGCATCTTATTAACCATTCTATGTTGCACACTGATTTTCGTCAGTTCCCCTGCACAGCAGATGCCTTATTCCGGCAAGAGACATAGTTCCAGCAGAGGGGGTTATAACCAGCATGTGAAGGGGTATTCGCATAAGGGTGGGCTTTTCAGGAAAGCTGCAGCTGAAAAGGTTGTAAAAAAGAAGAAGCCGCTATCCATTTAGCTGATGTGGTCATTGAAAAACCCCTATCATCTACCATTCAACAACCAACTGCCGAAAGATGATAAGGGTTTACTATTTGAACCACTACTTAATTAATACTTGAAATTTCCTTTAAAATTCTTCTTGAACTCCAGGAACTCCGGAATGGAAACGCCTGCTACATAACCTGTGTTGGGATGAAAATGGATATACTCCTGATGATAGTCCTCGGCTTTATAAAATGCTGAAAAAGGAACCACCTGCGTTACTACTTTCTGTTTATACTGCGCCTGCGCTTTTTTTATCTCAGCCTCAATGATCTTCTTTTCATTGTCATTTTTATAAAAAGCGATAGACCGGTACTGTGTTCCCTGATCATTTCCCTGACGGTTCAGCTCTGTTGGGTCCATACTGGCGAAGAAAGCTGCCACCAGTGTTTCATAAGAGATCTGCGCAGGATCATAAAACACCTGCACCACTTCTGCATGACCGGTTTGTCCGCCACATACTTCTTCATAGCCGGGGTCTTTTGTTTTTCCGCCGGAGAAACCGGAAACCGCATCACGAACACCTTTCAGGCTTTGAAACACGATCTCTGCATGCCAAAAACATCCTTCGCCAAAATAAGCTACCTGTTCATTGGGATAAGGGGTTTTCCTGTCGGGTAAGGGAATTTTAACTCCCTGCGAATTGGCACAGGATGAGAGTAATAATATGGTTGCGATAAAAGATATAATCTGTTTCATGATTTTTATTGTTTAGATGATGTAGGTGGTTTACCTCCCTCGGGAACAAAGATCAATGCCGCTGAATTCATGCAATACCTTTTACCCGTTGGCGCCGGACCATCATCAAATACATGTCCCAAATGAGAACCGCTTTTGCTATCCACAACGGCTATCCTGGTTTCTCCAAAGCTCTTATCAATTACCAAACGCACAGCATCCGGATCGATGGGCGCATAGAAACTTGGCCAACCGGTACCTGAGTTAAACTTAGCTTCAGAACTAAACAGGGGTTGTAATGTGGCCGCTGAATAATAGGTTCCTTTTTCGTAGAAATGATCATACTTACCGGTTCCGGCACGTTCTGTACCTTCTTCCCGGAGGATATAATACTGGTCGGCTGTAAGCCGGCTTTTCCATTGCGCTTCAGTCATCTGCATAGGGAAGACAGTTTTGGCGTTTGCTGTTGGCGGATCGGGAAACTTCTTGTTTTTCGGTTGTGCAAAGCTGCAGCTCAGGGTAAAAACAGCGAGCGCAAGCATAAGACCAAAAGAATAATTACGTTTGTATGGCATGGTGAATGGTTTTGTATATAGACGTACGAAAATGATGTGCCTTACGGATGTTAAAGGATTTTAGGTTTTATAACAACAAACTAAAAAGAATGTTTCCCAGGATAAAGATATGCTGTATCAGTTCAGTTGATGAAGCTAAGATAGCTGTTGCACATGGAGCCTCAGCCCTTGGTTTGGTAGGACATATGCCAAGTGGACCGGGAGTGATAACGGACAAGCTGATTCATACAATTGCGCAGCAAGTGCCCCCACCGGTAGGCACATTCCTGCTTACTAGCGAAACGGATGCAGAACGCATCATTGCACATCACCAGAAAGTGCTTACCAGTACCATCCAGATCGTTGACGCTTTACATACAGGTACCTATCGACAAATAAAGGAAGCCCTGCCGGCTATTAAAATTGTACAGGTAATTCATGTGATTGATGAAAATTCAGTTGCTGAAGCCATAGCCATTTCCGAAGAAGTTGATGCCCTGTTATTGGATAGCGGAAATCCTAACCTCGCGGTGAAAATATTAGGGGGTACCGGTCTTACACACAACTGGTTACTCAGCCGAAGGATCGTGGAGCAATCGCGGGTACCAGTCTTCCTCGCCGGGGGATTAAACCATAGCAATGTTCGCGAGGCACTTGATAAAGTTCAGCCATTTGGACTTGACCTCTGTAGTAGTGTAAGAACTGATAAGAAATTGGACCCAATTAAACTGGAAGCTTTGTTTAAAGCAATTTTGAGTTAAGGAGAAATAAAAAACTACTTACTCATTAGCCATTCTTTCAACGCCGCAAAAGAAGGTTTCATCAAAACACTCTTCTTCTCCATCCCAAACAAATGTTTCGCAGAATCTGGCACTACTATTTTCTCACCGGTAACAGCTTCAACCGTTTCCGGAAATTTAACAGGGTGTGCTGTCTCTAAAAAAATTCCTTCTTCTAACGTATGTTGCTGCAGATACTGGTCGAGCGCATAATAAGCAACAGCTCCATGCGGATCTAATGTATACTTGAACTTCTTGTAAACATGATTAATCGTTGCCCGCGTAATATCATCACTAACGGTATAACCTGAAATGGTGTCTTTGATGTTCGCATAATTATTATGAAACAATTCCAACACACGAACAAAATTACTTGGACTGCCTACATCCATTGCATTTGAAATGGTGGGCACAGCTGTTTTTGCCTCATAATTACCTGTTCTTAAATATTCAGGCACCGAATCGTTTACATTACACGCAGCAATAAAATGCTTAACGGGCAGGCCACTAACATTCGCAAGTAGCCCCGCACAGATATTCCCAAAGTTTCCGCTGGGTACTGCTATCACAGGCGGTTGATCTTTTTGCTTCCATTGCTGGTAGGCAAAGAAGTAATATAGTTGTTGCGGCAACCATCTGGCAACATTGATGGAGTTGGCAGACGTGAGTGATAATTTCTGCTTAAGATCCGCATCCATGAACGCATCCTTCACCATCGCCTGACAATCATCAAAACTTCCCGATACTTCGAGTGCCGTGATATTCTGCCCGCAGGTAGTCAACTGCAATTCCTGCACAGGACTTACTTTGCCGGATGGATAAAGTATCACTACTTCCACACCTTCCACACCCAGGAAGCCATTGGCAACAGCACCACCGGTATCGCCGGATGTGGCTACCAGCACCGTGATCGTTTCCTTTTGCTGCCGTGAGAAGTGTCCAAGACAGCGGCTCATGAATCTTGCACCTACATCTTTAAACGCCAGCGTAGGGCCGTGAAAAAGTTCAAGGGTATACACATGATCACTCACCTCTTTTAGGGGGAAAGGAAAATCAACGGTTTCAGAAACGATAGTATACAGTGTTTCTTCATCAATCGTATTGCCCACATATGGCAGCATGATTTTATGTGCCAGCTCCTGTTTTGAATGGGACTCGATATTTTTGATGATATGGGGGTCAACAACAGGGATAGATTCAGGGAAGTATAAACCTTTATCGGGTGCCTGTCCTTTGATTGTGGCTTCTTTAAAATCGACTGTAGGAGAGTTCTTATGTAAGCTGAAGTAGTTCATTGATATAAGTTAATTAGCTCCCAAATTTTATACCTGTATCATTAATAGTAGTTACATATGTATGATGTTCGAGGCTGAGTTTTTCGTAGATCAATTGCATTTCTTTCTCTACAAGCCTCGCTGTTGCTTCATCTTTGCTCAACATGAAGATGGATGGACCCGAACCGGAAATGCCCCCACCTAATGCCCCGGCCTCTTTGCTTCTTTGCTTTACATGATCAAAACCTGGAATTAAAATACTCCTCACAGGTTCTATCAATACATCTTCCAGTGAACGACCAATCAGCTCGTAATCACTCTTAAGTAAGCCCGCAACCAGTCCCGCAATATTGCCCCATTGTTTGATGGCGTCTTTTAATAGTATCCCTTGCTTTAAAATACTGCGGGCATCGGCAGTACGCACTTCTATCTGTGGGTGAACGATGGTTACATACATTTCAGGTGCCGTTAACTGCACAATATCCAAAGGAAAAATAGAGCGGATTAAGGTTACGCCGCCATAAATGCAAGGTGCAATATTATCTGCGTGCTTAACACCTGAAGCTACCTTCTCGCCATTCATTGCAAACCGAACAAGGTCTTCTTTACTGAACGGATCACCTAATATCCTGTTGGCAGCAGCAACAGCCCCTGCCGCACTCGCAGCGCTGGAACCTACGCCACTACCGGGTTTGATACATTTGCATATTCTTAGTTCAAGTCCTTCTTTGATCGTTGTCTCTTCCAGCATGGCGAGCAATGCTGCTCCTGCTACATTCTTCTCCGGGTCGGTAGGCAAATTATATTCGTCCTCGTTAATGATAGTTATACCCGGCTTATCTGTGAATGAAATACTCATTTTATCGTAAGGTTCATTTACAGCAAAACCCAGCACATCAAAGCCACAAACCATGTTTGCAACTGTGGCGGGGGATTGTATGCTAACTATCTCTTTTTCCATTTGTCATTTTTCTCTGCGTAAACTCCGCGCTCTCTGCGGATCTGCGGTAAAGGAACTGATAGCACAATAAAGTTAAAACCTATCTAAGCGTAAACTCACCGCAGAGATAACACTAACGTGCAACACGTATAATATCTGCAAATACTCCCGATGCCGTAACATCAGCTCCAGCTCCAGCCCCTTTTACTACCAATGGTTGCTCCGGATACCTGTCTGTATAAAACAACACAAGATTATCCTTGCCATATAAATGATAAAAATCCGAATCGCTTGGTATATGTCTCAACCCTACAGATGCTTTTCCATTTTCATACGCAGCAACAAATTTCAACTTGCAATTATTCGCTACAGCTTCGTCGTATAATTTTTTAAAGTGTGCCTCCTGTTTATCCATTTCAGCATAAAAATCTTCAACACTTCCTTCAAAACAAGAAGCCGGTAAGAAATAGGTGTTGCTGATATCTTCCATTTCAATTTGCTGCCCGGCCTCACGTGCCAGGATCATGATCTTACGCATCACATCCGTTCCACCCAGATCAAGTCTTGGATCGGGTTCTGTATACCCTTCTGTCTGTGCCTGTCTTACCACCTGCGCAAAAGGTTTGGTGCCATCATAATTATTGAAAACAAAATTGAGCGTGCCGGAAAGTACGGCCTGTATTTTATTCACTTTATCGCCACTTCTCAGCAAATCATTCAAAGTGCCTATTACAGGTAAACCTGCGCCCACATTGGTTTCAAAGAGGAACATTGAATTAAATTCACGTGCCTGCGATTTTAATTTCCGGTAGTCGGCATAGGTAGATGAAGCCGCAATTTTATTACAGGCAACCACGGAGATGCTTTTTTCAAGCAATGCACCATATACGGTGGCTACTTCTCCATTGGCTGTAACATCAACAAAAACACTGTTGCGCAAATTCTTTTCGATGATGCCGTTTACAAAATCATGAATATTTCCGGCGGGTGCTTCCTGTAAAAGTTCTTTCCAGTTTCCAAGGTCAATGCCTTCTTCATGTACCAATATTTTTTTACTATTGGCAAGACCAATGATCTGGATCTGTAAACGCAGCTCGTTCTGTAGGTATTGAAACTGTTTGTGTATCTGCCCAAGTAACTTACCACCAACATTCCCCGTTCCTGCTATAAATACATTCAATTGTTTATAGGTGGTTTCGAAAAATTCTTCGTGTAAAACGTTGATCGCTTTCTTAACGTCTTTTTCTGAAAGTACAGCAGAAATATTTTTTTCAGATGAGCCTTGTGCAATAGCGCGTACATTGATACCATTGCGGCCCAGTACGCCAAACATTTTACCGCTTACGCCCGGGTGACTCTTCATCTGCTCACCAACCAATGCAACTATCGATAATCCCTGCTCCACTTTCAATGGATCCACTTTCCCGCTTTGTATTTCGTAACTGAAAGCATCATCAATGGATTGTTTTGCTTTCAACGTATCGGCTTCATTGATACCCACACAAATGGAATGCTCTGAAGAGCTTTGCGTAATCAGTATTACGTTCACACTTTCTTTTGCCAACGCTTCGAATAATCTTTTTGAGAATCCTGGTATACCGATCATCCCGCTTCCTTCAAGACTCAGCAGGCTGATCTTGTTGATGCTTGAAATACCGCGGATAAAACTATCCGTTACGGCAGATTCATTTTCTATCAACGTTCCATACTCTTCCGGAACAAACGTATTCTTGATCCACACAGGAATATTGCTGGACATCACCGGCTGTATCGTAGGCGGGTAAATGATCTTGGCGCCAAAATGAGATAGCTCCATGGCTTCCTGATAAGAGATGCGGTTGATGGGTTTTGCATTCTGTACCAGTCTTGGATCGGCTGTCATCATCCCGCTTACATCGGTCCATATTTCCAATACGGTTGCCTGTGTGGCTGCGGCAAATATGGCACCTGTGTAATCAGAACCGCCCCTGCCTAATGTTGTGGTATTTCCATTTTCATCGGCCGAAATAAATCCCGGTACCACGTACAAAGGATGCGGATTCTTCGCAAAGAATTTCTGTATATTTTTTTCAGTAAAAGCAAAATCAACTGCTGCATTGCCATGATGAGAATTGGTCGCAATCAGGTTGCGGGTATCTACCCACAGCTGGTTCACATTCAGCGATTGGAATTTTGCTGAGATGATCATCGATGAAAGCAACTCTCCATAACTTACAATGCGGTCTTTTGTACGGGGCGATAACTCACTTAACAGAAACACACCATCACAAATACCTTCCAGCTGATTGAACTGTTGCTTCACAAGGCTCAGCGTAGCACTCTGTTGCTGGATAGGCAATAGCTCTCTTACTGCAGCAAGGTGCCTGTTCTCTATTTCTTTCAAGAGATCCTTATATCTTTCATCAGCTGCAGCGGCAAGATTACCGATGTCCAGTAAATTATCAGTAATTCCACCCATAGCAGATACGACCAATACAATAGATTCTTCCACAAGTGCCGCATTTACAATGCTCACCACCTTATTCATATTATCTGCATTGGCAACCGATGTGCCACCGAATTTCAATACCTGCATACTTCAATACTTTGTTCCCTTGGGAAATTTAAAGAATAACTGTAATAGCCCTATATGATAGGATAATTGTTACACCAGGTATCCGAAAAGATTATCTTCTGGTTTCAGTTCTGTATAATTAAAATGATACTTGTTCAGATTCTGTATCAGTGTTTCGTAATCATGTTTTGATTTTAATTCTATGCCTACCAATGCCGGTCCGGTTTCTTTATTATGCTTTTTCATGAATTCGAAACGCGTAATATCATCATCAGTACCCAGCACCTGGTTCACAAACTCTTTCAGTGCACCCGGTCTTTGTGCAAAACGGATCAGGAAGTAATGCTTAAGACCTTCATACTGCAGCGACCGTTCTTTTATTTCCTGCATACGGTCAATATCATTATTACCACCGCTAACGATACAAACAACATTCTTTCCTTTGATTTCTTCTGCATAATCATCCATGGCAGTGATAGCCAATGCCCCGGCTGGTTCTGCAATGATCGCTTCTTCATTATACAATCTAAGGATACTGGTACAGATCTTCCCTTCGGGAACAAGATTAAGATCATCGAGCACATTTTTACAGATCTCATACGTGAGATTACCGGTGCACCTTACAGAAGCTCCATCAACAAAGCGTTCTATCGTATCCAATGTTACCGGGTGACCGGCTTTAAATGCCGCATACATGGATGGCGCTCCTTCCGGCTCGGCACCTATGACCTTTGTTTTAGGTGACACGGTTTTGAAATAAGACCCAACGCCCGCACTCAATCCGCCGCCGCCCACGGGTACAAATATGTAATCAATATCAGCCTGGTCCTCGAGGATTTCCATGGCTACGGTTGCCTGTCCTTCAATGATCCGGAGATCATCAAAAGGTGGAATAAACGTCATGCCGTGCTCTGCTGTATATTGTTTTGCAGCAACGGCACAATCATCAAACGTATCACCGGTTAGTTTTACTTCAATAAAACCTTCGCCAAACATCCTGGTTTGTGAAACTTTCTGGTTAGGGGTAATGATGGGCATGAATACCACTCCTTTTACATTCAGCTTTTTACAACTGTAGGCAAAGCCCTGTGCATGATTACCTGCACTGGCGCACACAACACCTTTCTGCAATTGTTCTGTTGGCAGACTGCTCATCATATTATAGGCGCCCCTTAATTTGTACGAACGAACCACCTGCAGGTCTTCTCTTTTCAGGAAAACATTGCACTGGTATTTGCGCGACAGGTTTGCATTGAATGTAAGCGGTGTTCTGTTAACCACTTTTTCAAGCCGCTTTTTTGCGGCTTGAAAATCGAGGGTCAGGGATGTGGTTGTTTCCATGGTTATATTTTTCTCACGGGGTGAGTTTAGTTATTCTCCGGGCGCAGGCTTCTTACTGTCTTACCTGCCTGCCACATTTCGCTTTCCTGCAATTCTTTCAACTCAGCATCCAGTTTCTCACGGTAATCAGGTTTGCTGTTGCTTTCAATAGATTTAGCAGCTTCTTTACCTGCCGCTACGCTATCATATAACTCTGTGAATACAGGTAAGGTAGCATCACGGAACTTTTTCCACCAGTCGAGTGCACCGCGTTGTGCAGTGGTTGAGCAGTTGGCATACATCCAGTCCATCCCATTCTCTGCTACCAGTGGCATGAGTGACTGTGTTAACTCTTCTACGGTTTCATTAAATGCTTCTGACGGCGAATGACCTTTTGAACGAAGCACCTGGAACTGTGCAGCAAAGATGCCTTGTATAGCACCCATCAAAGTTCCACGCTCACCGGTAAGATCACTGTATACTTCTTTTTTGAAATTGGTCTCGAATAAATAACCGCTTCCGATTGCAATACCTAATGCAACAACGCGATCAAATGCACGACCTGTTGCATCCTGGAAAATAGCATAGCTGCTGTTCAGTCCGCGTCCCTGCAGGAACATTCTTCTTAATGAAGTACCTGAACCTTTGGGTGCTACCAGGAAAACATCTACATCAGCAGGAGGTATAATACCTGTCTGATCATTATAAGTAATCCCAAACCCATGAGAGAAATACAACGCTTTCCCCGGAGTTAAATGTTTTTTAACGGTTGGCCACATCGCTATCTGTGCAGCATCGCTTAACAGGTAACAGATAATGGTTCCTTTTTCCAATGCTTCTTCAATTTCAAAAAGCGTTTCGCCGGGTACAAAACCATCACGTACAGCTTTATCCCAACTTTTCGAATTTTTACGCTGTCCAACGATCACATTTATGCCGTTCTCTTTCTGGTTCAATGCCTGGCCCGGGCCCTGCACACCGTAGCCGATCACCGCTACTACTTCATCTTTCAATACTTCCTGTGCTTTGGCGAGCGGGAACTCGTCGCGGGTTACTACATTTTCTTCTACGCCGCCGAAATTTAATTTTGCCATTTTAGTTAGTTTACTTGTTTATTGGTTTACTTGTTTATATTAATATTTGAATTCGCGAATTGTCGGATTACGGATTTGCGGATTTTACATGGTAAATACTTCATCCTGTTTGTCGAGGAATTCATTTTCTACTAATTCTTCTCCGGGTTGTGCTTCATCAAACTCTTTCAGTTTTTCATGAAACCCTTTGCTGTTCTTGATAATAGCCACTCTCGCACTTCTCACAAATTCTATCAATCCATAAGGCGCCAGCACTTCTACCAGCTTATCTGTTTCTTCCCTGTGACCACTTGTTTCAAAAATGGTATAATCTTTACGGATCACTACGGCTCTTGCACCGTGCTCGCGTAGTAGCCTTTCAACTTTTACCTTTTCTGCAATCTCATCCGTTGGCACTTTATACAAAGCCAGTTCCTGCCAAATGATCTCATCATTGGTATTATAATAGGCTTTCAACACCTCCACCTGCTTCTCTATCTGCCGCGCCAGTTTACGCACCACATCTTCCGTTTCAACGATCACAATAGTAAACCGGTGAATCCCTTCAGCCTCAGAAGGTGATGTGTTTAAACTCTCAATATTTATTTTTCTTCTTGAGAAAATAGTGGCAATACGAACCAATAACCCAATATGGTTCTCGGTATATACTGTTATGGTAAATTCTTCTTTCATATTTATAAAAGCATTTGTATTAAATAATTTACTTCAACCTTACCTCACTCACACTACACCCCTGCGGCACCATCGGGAACACATTATTCTCCTTACCCACCATCACTTCCAACAAATAAGAACCATCATGATCCAGCATGGTCTGCAAAGCACTTCTCAACTCTTCACGCACAGATACTTTCTTTCCCTCTATGCCATAACCTTTTGCTACCATCACATAATCGGGACTGGCGATATCAACAAACGAATAGCGTTTATCATTGAACAATTGCTGCCACTGCCTTACCATTCCGAGGAATTGGTTATTCAGTATCATCACTTTTACATTGATCCCGGTTTGCATAATGGTGCCCAACTCCTGGATCGTCATCTGTATGCCGCCATCACCTATCACGGCAACAACAGTTCTGTCAGGTGCCCCAAACTTGGCACCAATAGCAGCAGGCAATGCAAACCCCATGGTTCCCAATCCGCCGGAGGTAACATTACTTCTTGTCTGGTTAAATTTTGCGTAGCGGCAGGCCACCATCTGGTGCTGACCCACATCTGTTACGATCACTGCATTACCATTGGTCAACTCATTCAGGTTTCGGATCACCTCACCCATGGTCAGGATCTCTGTAGACGGATTCAGCTCTTCATATATCACTTCTTTCACTTCCTCATTATCCAGTTCCTTAAACTTTTGCAGCCATTCTGTATGCTTTTTTGCATCTACCAGTTTGGTAAGCAACGGCAAGGTTTCTTTACAATCACCCCACACACCTACAGTTGCTTTTACATTTTTATCAATCTCTGAAGGATCTATATCAAGGTGAATAACTTTGGCTTGCTTTGCATACTTATCTAAGCGTCCCGTTACACGGTCATCAAAACGCATACCTACGGCGATCAGTACATCACATTCATTGGTCATCACATTCGGTGCATAATTACCATGCATACCCAGCATACCTACATTCAACGGATGATCTGTTGGCAGTGCACTTAAACCCAGTATCGTCCATGCAGACGGGATCCCGCTTTTTTCAATAAAGGCTTTGAACTCTTTTTCTGCTTTTCCAAGTATTACACCCTGCCCGAATATCACAAAAGGTTTCTTTGCTTCATTGATCAGCTTTGCCGCTTCTTCTACATATTCCTTACGCACAATGGGTTTTGGGCGATAGCTTCGTACATGATTACATTTTACATAGGCTTCGCAATCGAACTTTTGTATCTGCGCATTTTTGGTAATATCGATCAAAACAGGACCGGGTCTGCCGCTCCGTGCAATATGAAAGGCTTTGGCGAGAACAGCCGGAATTTCTGTGGCATCCGTTACCTGGTAGTTCCATTTAGTAACTGGAGTTGTGATGTTCACCACATCTGTTTCCTGGAAAGCATCTGTACCCAACAAGTGTGCAAACACCTGCCCGGTAATAGCCACCAGCGGCGTACTATCGATCATCGCATCTGCCAAACCAGTTACAAGATTGGTTGCCCCGGGACCACTGGTCGCAAACACAACACCTACCTTACCCGATGTACGCGCGAAGCCTTGTGCAGCATGAATACCTCCCTGCTCGTGTCTGACCAATATATGTTTCAGCCTGTCGTTATAATCATACAATGCATCATAGATGGGCATGATAGCGCCTCCGGGATAACCGAAAACAGTGTCAACGCCTTCTGCGATCAACGCTTCTAATACAGCTTGAGAGCCCGAATACGAAATTGTTTCTTTCGGTGCTTCTGCAACTTTTTCTTTTGTCAGGTCAAGAGTTTCCATCACGGTTCAAATTAAAAATTCTAAAATCGATATACTTTATACTTCGTCAGTTACACATCCTTGCGATGCATCCTTTACGTATTGCGCATACTTGAACAATATTCCCTTTGTTGCTTTTAAAGGTGGCTGTTTCCATTCGCTTCTTCTTTTTGCAATCTCTTCCTCGCTTACTTTCAAGGTCATCTTCTTGGTTGCCACATTCAATTCTATCTCATCATTGTCTTTTACCAAAGCGATCAACCCGCCAAGATGTGCTTCCGGCATTACATGGCCCACAACAAATCCATGCGTTCCGCCACTAAACCTTCCATCGGTGATCAGTGCCACACTTTTACCAAGACCTGCTCCAATAATAGCAGAGGTAGGTTTGAGCATCTCCGGCATTCCCGGACCACCCTTGGGCCCTACATACCTTATCACCACTACGTCTCCGGCTGTTATCTTTCCGCTGTTAATGCCTTGTATTAATTCATGTTCACCATCAAATACCCTCGCAGGGCCCACAAATAGTTCACCTTCTTTCCCACTGATCTTTGCAACACTGCCGCCTTCTGCCAGGTTACCGTATAAGATCTGTAAATGACCGGTTGCTTTGATCGGCGCTTCCATTGGAAGAATGATTTTCTGCTGGTTAAAATCAAGATCCGGTGCTTCTGCTAAATTTTCAGCGATCGTTTTTCCGGTTACGGTTAAACAATCACCATGCAGTAATCCTTTCTTCCATAAATATTTCATTACAGCAGGTACACCGCCATACTGGTGCAGATCCTGCATTAAATATTTTCCGCTGGGTTTAAAATCGGCAAGTACAGGGATCTTATCACTGATCATTTGGAAATCATCCTGCGAAAGTGCTACATCAACACTTTTTGCCATCGCTATCAAATGCAACACAGCATTGGTGCTTCCGCCGAGTATCATGATCACAACCATTGCATTTTCAAATGCTTTGCGTGTCATGATATCTTTTGGTTTGATGTCTTTTGCCAGCAACAGTTTGATGGCTTTACCCGCTGCGAGACATTCCGCATGTTTCTCATCGCTTAATGCAGGGTTAGATGAAGAATACGGCAGGCTCATTCCCAATGCTTCAATAGCCGCTGCCATTGTATTTGCCGTGTACATACCACCACAGGCTCCTGCACCGGGACAGGCATTCTGTATGATCCCTTTAAAATCTTCGGGACTTAAATTGCCCGCAAGTTTTTGACCCAGCGCCTCAAATGCAGAAACAATATTCAGATCCTGTCCTTTGTAATGACCCGGTGCAATGGTTCCGCCATACACCATAATTGCAGGACGGTTCAAACGCCCCATGGCTATAATAGATCCCGGCATATTTTTATCACATCCGGGTAAGGCAATCACACCATCATAATACTGCGCACCACAAACAGCTTCGATCGAATCGGCAATGATATCACGGCTCACGAGTGAATAACGCATTCCATCTGTTCCGTTGCTCATACCATCGCTTACACCAATGGTGTTAAAGATGAGACCTACAAGATCATTGTCCCAAACACCCTGCTTAACCAATTTGGCAAGATCATTCAGGTGCATATTACAGGTATTACCATCATACCCCATACTTACCACACCTACCTGTGCTTTGGCAAGATCTTCATCTGTGAGACCAATACCATAATACATGGCCTGCGCCGCGGGTTGTGTTACATCCTGGGTAAGTACTTTGCTGTATTTATTTAATTCGTTTGACATTTTTTTCTTTTTACGGTCTTTATCGCTTTATTCAACTCCTAATACTTCGTTCGCTAATTCGCGCTTATTTTCAACGATCAGGTTTTTATAAGCATCCTGGATCAATTTGCTCACGGTGTTTTCCCACGCCATTGTAAATGGCTTGTTATCCAATGACTGCAATCCGATTATTTCTGCAGCAGTTCCGCAGAAGAATGCAGCATCTGCGCCATACATTTCTTCTTTCGTGAATACTTTTTCTTCAACAGGTATATTGAGTTCATTGCACAATTCAAGAACTGTTGCACGTGTAATACCAGGTAATATATTTCCTAAAGAAGGGGTGTATAATTTTCCATCTCTTTCAATGAACACATTCGCTCCGGGAGCTTCTGCCACATTATCATTCATATCGAGCAATAATGCTTCATCAAATCCCTGCGCTTTTACTTCCTGACTGGCCAGGATCGAATTCACATAATGACCCGCAGCTTTTGCATGTATCTTAAATCCTTTGGGATTAGGGCGTTGGAAGGAAGAAGTCATTACGCGTAATAGCTTATCACCGAGGAAAGGCGCCATTTCCCATGCCTGTATCACGATAAAAGATTCTGTATTCAGGTTAAAGCTCATATTGGCCGGTGCATATACAACCGGGCGGATATAGGCATCCTGCAGGTTATTTTTCTTCAATACTTCATACGTAGCTGCGATCAGCTCTTTCGTGTTCCAGGTGTATGGCATATTCAATGCCAGTGCAGAAACTTTCAGCCTGTCGTAATGCTCAATAGCTTTGAAGATCTTTGTTTCTCCCTCTACCGTTTTATAAGAACGGATACCTTCAAACACAGAATAGCCGTAGTGCAGTGATTGACCGTACAGATCTGTTTTTGCTTCGCTTGCTTTTACAAACTCACCATTGAGGTAGATAAGTGTGTTCTCGTTATAATAGTTTGCCATAGTATTTGTTTTTTCTGTTGATTGAATTGGGTGAAATAAAAAGCCCGCCTTTTTGGAGGCGGGCTTATATGCTTAGTAATTTTTACCAGATACAGACTCAACCTCCATGCAGTGCAGGAATGACAATGACGATCGTAATAATAATTATCGCGACAGCTGATTGTACAATATGTATCCTGTTCTTTACCATAGAGGTTTATTAGAACAAACATACTCCCACCCTTTCAAAAAACAAAGAACTATTTTATAAAAACTGCATCTTTTTTTACAAACGCGCGTTAGTCTTAAATGATGGTTGACTGATTTAAATCTTTATTACGTGTAACATGATCTGTTATCAGATCACCGATCGCTGTTGTTGAATAATTATTGATCGGGTCAATGTCCTTTGAAACAAAGCCATTGGCCAATGTCCACTCAACCGCTTCCCGCACTGCATGCGCCTCTTTGTTCATTTTGAAATGATCGAGCAACATCGCCGCAGAGAGGATGGAACCCAATGGATTCGCAATATCTTTTCCGGCAGCCTGTGGATAGGAACCGTGGATCGGTTCAAATAAAGCAGTCTTGTTTCCTACAGAGGCAGAAGGCAATAATCCCAACGAGCCCGTTAATACACTTGCTTCATCGCTGATAATATCGCCAAACATATTTTCTGTCAGCACCACATCAAAGTGTGCCGGGAACTGTATTACCTGCATGGCGGCATTATCAACAAACATATAGTCAACCGCCACATCGATGTATTGCTGTGCAGTCTCCTGCACCACTTTGCGCCAGAGGCGTGAGGTTTCCAACACATTGGCTTTATCTACCAGTGTCAGTTTCTTTCTGCGCTTCTGTGCATATTGAAATGCAAGGTGTGCCACACGTTCAATCTCATACTTACTATATGTGCACAGATCAGATGCGGTTAATCCATCATCACTCAACTCTTTTTTACCAAAATAAATGCCTCCTGTCAGCTCACGGAAAATAACCAGGTCAACCCCTTTCAGGTGTTTACTTTTTAAAGGAGATAAATGTTGTAAAGCAGGATAAGTGCTTACCGGGCGGATATTGGCAAACAGCTGTAACTCTTTGCGCAGTTTTAGCAAACCCTGTTCAGGTCTTACTTTGGCAGTAGGGTCGTTATCATATTTTGGGTGACCGATAGCGCCAAATAATATGGCATCAGAATCGAGACAGGTAGCAATCGTTTCATCCGGCAAAGGATTGCCGGTTTTGTCGATTGCATCCGCGCCCATAATTCCGTAACTGTAATAGAATACATGACCAAAACGCTGGGCCACAGCATTCAATACTTTAATGGACTGTTGGGTCACTTCAGGACCAATGCCATCTCCGAATATTACTGCGATCTTTTTTTCCATTTTGGGTTATTATCAGTTTTGGTTTAAGCCGCGATCCTTCCCTTTTCCAGTTCAAGGGTATAGGTTACGCAGGGTGGTATCTCCTCTTTATAATGGGTTACATATATCAATGTCTTCTTTAACTGCACACAGATCTCGTTGATCAGGGTAATGAATTGTGCAGCCACTTCGCTGTCAAGCCCCTGACAAGGCTCATCAAGGATCAGCAGCGGCGGGTTTTTAACTAATGCACGCGCGAGCAATACCAATCTTTGTTCTCCGTTTGATAATTGTTTGAAGCGTTTTTGCACCAAAGGGTCTATTTGCAAAAGACTGATCCACTGTTCCACAATTAGCTGCTGTGCCGGTTTAATCTTTTTGAAAAGACCGATCGTATCAAATAATCCTGAAGCAATCACATCATAGGCAGAAGTAGTGACATCAAAGTAGTGGTGTAGTTCGGGAGATACATAACCGATTTTCTGTTTAATATCCCAGATACTTTCACCGCTTCCTTTTTTCCTGTCGAACAGGTAGATCTCATTAGCAAAGGCTTGTGGATTATCGCCATTCACTAAACTCAGCAGGGTTGATTTGCCTGAACCATTGTGGCCGGATACATTCCAGCATTCGCCTTTCTTTACTTCCCAATTGATATTCTCTAATATTTTCCGGTTATCGTAGGCAACATTTGTGTTGACCATTTTGATAGCGATAGAAAAGTCAGGATACGTATAGGCAGAGACCACAGATTCAAATGAAGCGGGTATCGATTTATGCGTTACTACTGACTGTTGCTGTTTTTGAAAAACAACCCTATCAACAGGTGAAAGCAATTTTCCATTCTCGAGTTTAGCAACATGGGTAATGGATGACGGAATGTCTGTTGCCGAGGTGACCAATAATATATGTATCCCTTTTGCCACTAAACCGTCAATGAGCTGATTCAATAAATTCCTGGCTGCCAAATCAAGTCCTGTATAGGGATTATCGAGTAATAGCCAATCTGCTTTTTCTAAAATCGCCTTTGCAAGCTGGAACCGTTTATGTTCTCCGTTGGATAATTGTATAAGTGCATTTCCCTTTGTATGTAAAATGCCTAATTGTTCAATTGTTGCGTTGATCAATTGCTCCGTTGCGCCGGTGGTTAAAAGCGCATCATTCACTGTCAATGCATCTTCTGCATCAGCAGAATTGAACCTTTGCTGGTAATAGAAGTTAGATGTATTGGAAAGATTTTTGAATTGATGTTGCTGGGTGATGACGTTTATTTTGGGCTTGCCGCCCTTAACGGTTGCAAATGAAACCGTTGCAGCGGTGAACTGTTTTCCTGACAACACATTGATCAACGTTGTTTTACCGCTGCCGGATGAACCAATGATGGCGAGTGTTTCACCTTCGTTTACAGTAAAGGAAACATCCTTTAGTACCGGGGTACCGGAGAACTGGATGTTAAGATGTTTTACTGTTAAACGGGGGGTAGTCATGTTTTATTTTTTAAATGCTCGCAAAGGCGTTAAGGTGCAGTAACAACTAATTTCTTTCCTCATATGCCTCTATCGCCGCTTTATTACTGATCAGGTAATCGATATCATCATATCCATTCAATAAGCAGGTTTTTTTGTATGGGTTTATATCAAAAGTTTCCTGTGCGCCTGTTGCATCGATGGTAATAGATTGCTTATCGATATCAATGCTGAGTGTTGACTCATTACCCTGTGCAAAAATTTGTGCAAGAAACTCATCAGTCACTTTTACTGGAACCACTCCATTGTTCAGTGCATTATTTTTAAAAATGTCTGCGAAGAAACTTGATACAACGGCCTTAAAACCGTAGTCCTGTAAGGCCCATGCCGCATGTTCGCGCGAAGAACCACAACCGAAATTTTTACCGGCTACCAGTATCTCACCACTGTACTGTGGCTGGTTTAACGGAAAATCTTTTTTAGGCTGCGCCTCGTCATTATTCTCATAACGCCAATCGCGGAAAAGGTTTTTACCAAAACCATCACGGGTGGTTGCTTTTAAAAAACGTGCCGGGATGATCTGGTCCGTGTCCACATTCTCCATCGAAAGCGGAACAAAGCGGGTATTTATTTTTTGTAGTGCTTGCATTTTCTTTATTTTTTCAATTCTTCCCTGATATCAGTTACAACACCTGTGATGGCTGCAGCTGCAGCTGTTAATGGACTTGCCAATAATGTTCTTGCGCCTGCACCCTGCCTTCCTTCAAAGTTTCGATTGCTTGTACTGATACAATATTCACCGGCAGGAATTTTATCTTCATTCATTCCGAGACAGGCGCTGCAACCGGCTTGCCTTACTTCAAAACCTGCCTCTTTAAATATTTTATCGAGTCCTTCCGCCATCACCTGTTTGGCAACCTGTTGTGAACCGGGTACAATCATTACCTGTACACGTTCATTTTTCTTCTTTCCTTTTACAAACGCTGCTACTAACCTAAGATCTTCAATACGTGAATTGGTGCAGCTTCCAATGAATACATTCTGCACCGGCATTCCAAGCAATTGTTTACCTCCTTGCAGACCCATGTATTGCAATGCTTTCTCAATATTTTTTCTCTCGCCTTCATCAGGAATCGATTCGGCTACCGGTATCAATCCATTGATAGCAATCCCTAAACCCGGATTGGTACCATATGTGATCATCGGCTCAATTTCTGAAGCATTGATATTGATCTCCATATCGAATACTGCATCCGCATCGCTATACAATTGTCTCCATTCGTTCAATTTTCTTTCCCACTGCTCACCCGATGGCGCAAACTGGCGACCCTTTATATATTCGAAAGTTGTTTCATCCGGGGCGATCATCCCGCCACGTGCGCCCATTTCTATACTCATATTGCAAATGGTCATGCGTGCTTCCATACTTAATGAACGGATGGCCGATCCGGCATACTCTACAAAATAACCTGTACCTCCACTCGCTGTTGTTTTAGCAATGATGTAAAGAATAATATCTTTTGATAAAACACCTTGATGCAGTTCTCCTTCAATATTTATCCGCATCGATTTGGGCTTGGTTTGCAGTACACACTGTGAAGCAAATACCATCTCCACTTCACTCGTGCCAATACCAAAGGCAATTGACCCAAAAGCACCATGGGTAGATGTATGACTGTCGCCACACACAATGGTCATACCCGGTTGTGTAATACCCAACTCTGGCCCGATCACATGTACAATACCCTGGAACGGATGTCCCAACCCGTATAATTCGATATCATGCTTTTTACAATTATCGATCAACTGTTGCACCTGTAGTCTTGACAATTCATCTTTGATCGGCAGGTGCTGGTTCAGGGTGGGCACGTTGTGATCAGCGGTGGCAACTACCTGTTGCGGGCGAAAGACTTTTAAACCGCGGTTCTCAATTCCTTTGAATGCCTGCGGACTGGTTACCTCGTGAATGAAATGTTTGTCGATGTACAATACCGAAGGACCGTCTTCGATCTTTTGTACCACGTGTTTGTCCCAGATCTTGTCAAATAATGTGTTTCCCATAATATTTTCTTATGTTATGCGCTGATACTTTCTGGTTTGTGTGCTTTTGCCAATGCATGAAGATCTTCTTCCTGCACTTCTTTGATCTTATCCGCTACCTGTAAAAATGTCTGGTATAGCGTATCAATATCATCACGTGTAAACTCATATCCCAATTTCTTAAAACGGAAGGCCAGTGCACTGCGACCGCTACGTGCCGTTAATACGATCTTACTTTCATCTGCGCCCACTTCTTCGGGGTTAATGATCTCGTAAGTAAGTGAATCCTTTAAAAATCCATCCTGGTGAATGCCTGATGAATGTGAAAAGGCATTGGCACCCACGATCGCTTTATTCGGCTGAACAGGTACGCGCATGGTATCCGCTACTTCGCGACTCAATGGGTTTAGCATTCTGGAATTAATATTTGTGTATAAACCCAGGTGTTTGTGCTGTTTCAGCACCATCACTACTTCTTCGAGCGAGGTATTGCCTGCGCGTTCTCCCAAACCATTGATGGTGCATTCTATCTGGCGCGCACCGCTGATTACACCTGCAATTGAATTGGCAGTGGCGAGCCCAAGGTCATTGTGGCAATGACAGGAGATGATGGCCTTATCAATATTGGATACATTATTTTTCAGGTAAGCGATCTTTTCACCATACTGCTCAGGCAAACAATAGCCCGTAGTATCCGGAATGTTTACCACAGTAGCGCCTGCTTTGATCACGGCTTCGATCACCCTGGCGAGATAAACATTATCTGTGCGCCCCGCATCTTCTGCATAGAACTCAACATCATCTACATAGTTCTTTGCCCACTTAACGGCCTGTATGGCTCGCACGAGGATCTCATCCTGCGTAGCATTGAATTTGCTTTTGATATGGAAATCGGAGGTGCCGATACCAGTATGAATACGTGGACGCTTAGCATGTTTTAATGCTTCGCCCGCCACTTCGATATCTTTTTGTACCGCCCGGCTAAGTCCGCAAACAGTTACATTCTTCACAGCCTTCGAGATCTGCATTACCGACTCAAAGTCGCCCGGGCTCGAAATAGGAAAGCCTGCCTCGATCACATCAACGCCCAACGCTTCGAGCTTGAGTGCGAGTTCCAGTTTCTCTTTGGTATTGAGTTTACAACCGGGCACCTGCTCACCATCGCGCAGCGTAGTATCGAAAATAAAGACCTGCTGATCCATGTATATTTGTTTTTGAGGAGATTTGAGATAAAAAGACAGGCTATGTACCTTTGTTACGATTGCCTTTATAACTAAGTAATAGCCTGTCAATTCGAATATACTTTGAGAATGACTGGTATTCCGATCAAAATTGATGGTATTTTACGGTCCATAACCCTCCCATAATCGCCTGAAAGCCTTATGGTTACTGAATTTTAGTATAATAAAATTACGATGCCCAACCGCTCTGCCGATAACCTGTTTCAACTCATCCAATCCCTCGAAAGGTCGGAAAAGCGCAATTTTAAGCTTTATATGACCCGGAATTCAGCCTCTGGCGACCTGAAAGTGGTGCAATTGTTCGATGGATTGGAGAAAATGAAGGAGTACGATGAGGAGCAATTACTACTCAAAAACCCCGCTTTACAGAAGCAACAGCTTTCAAACCTCAAAGCGCATCTTTACCGCGAGATACTGACCAGTTTACGGCTGCTGAAACAGGACGAGAATATTGACCTGCAGTTGCATGAGCAGCTTGATTTTGCCCGGCTTTTATATAACAAAGGGCTTTACCTGCAAAGTTTAAAGATCCTCGATAAGATCAAAGACCTTGCCCGTAACAATAACCAGATAACTTACTTATTACAGGTCCTGTTCCTCGAGAAAAAGATCGAGGCACTGCATATCACCCGGAGTATGCAGGACAGGGCCGATACACTTAGCGCGGAGGCGGAAGAAGTGAATGAACGCTTGGGGCTGATCGGCAGTTTATCCAATCTTTCTTTACAACTATACAGTTGGTATATCCAAAACGGCCATGCACGCAATGAAGAGGATAAATATTCGGTAGATACTTTTCTTAAGCACCCTGCTATTACAGAAGCGCAGGATTCAAAAGGATTTTACGAACGCCTGTACCTGTACCAGTGTTTGTGCTGGCATGCTTTCATTACGCAGAATTTTTTATTGTATTACCGTTATTGCCAGAAATGGGTTGATCTTTTTGAAGACGATGCAAAGATGATCGAGATAGAAACGGCGTTATATATAAAAGGCGTTCACAATCTGATCAGTGCACATTTTGATTTGCACAATTATCAAAAGTTCAATGAAACACTGGATCGTTTTGAGCATTTTATTCAAACACCTGTTATACAGAATAACCAGAACAACCTGATACAGACCTTTGTTTACCTGAACACGGCAAGGATCAACCGCCATTTCATGGAAGGCACATTCACAGAGGGTTTGGAGATGATCCCATTGCTGAAAGAGAAGCTGAAAGAGTACGAATTATTTCTCGACAGGCACCGCGTATTGGTGTTCTATTATAAGATCGCTTCCTTATATTTTGGCAGCGGGCAAAATGAAAAAAGTATCGACTACCTAAACAAGATCATCAACTGGAAAGTAGACCTTCGTACCGATCTTCAATGTTATGCGCGGCTTCTGCATCTGATAGCACATTATGAGCTTGGTAATTACGAACTGCTTGAGTATTTATTAAAATCTGTTTACCGCTTCATGTCCAAAATGCAGAACCTGAGTACGGTGGAAGAAAAGGTGTTTGCATTTTTAAGAAGCTCATTCCGTTCTTCTCCAAAACAATTGAAACCACAATTTGAAAAATTACTGGAAGAGTTGAAGCCGCTTGAAAAAAATCGTTTGGAGAGCAGGGCCTTTATGTATCTCGATATTATATCTTGGCTGGAAAGTAAGATTGAACATAAACAGGTGCAGGATGTGATACGCCAGAAATACCTCGCCGATGCTAACATCTAACATCTGACTTTTGAGGAAACTTGATAGATATGCTACACCCCTTACCCGGCGCGGATTGTATATCAACGATCCCATCATACAGATCTGCCCGGCTGATGATATTGTGCAGACCGATTCCTTTTCTGGGTTGCGTGGTAACAAATCCAATCCCGTCATCAATGATCGACAGTGAAATATTATCATCTGCGCGACTGAGTTTGATATTCACATTGTTTGCCTGCGAATACTTGATGATATTATTCATCTGCTCCTGTACGATGCGGAAGATGCTGAGCTTAAACTCATAAGAAATATCGTCTTCGTAAAAAGATTCTGCGCGGTAATCGATCTGGAATGTATTCACTGCTAATACATCATCCAGCAATCCTTCTATCGCTTTGCTTAATCCAAAGTGTTTGATCAATGGCGTAACCAGTATCTGAGAAAGTTTACGGATCTCTTCAATCGCGTTAAGAATAAAACCGGATGATTGTTTAAGTAATTCTGAATTCTCCGGGAACTTCTGCTGCGCAGAAGCAATATACATCATGGCTACGGTCAGTTGCTGGTTCACGTTATCATGCAATTCGGTACTGATCTCGTTCCTTTCTTTTTCCTGTACCTGTATAATGGCTTCATTGATCTCTTTTTGTTTGAGTAGTTTTTCTTCTTCCAGTTTTTCCTGCAAACGGATGGTTTCGGTAATATTATTGTGAATAGCCAATACCGCCAGGGCGCCTTTATAATCGATCTTGTGTGATGATATATCAAGGATCATCGCTTCCCCATTCTTCTTCAAATCAGTGCCGATATTTGTTTTTTTAACGATGCCTGTTTCCCTGAACTCTTTTGCAAAGGCTATCACTTTTTCATTCTCATTCCGCAGGTCTAATATACTCATACCAAGAAGTTCCTGTCTTGTATAACCATATTCCTGCTGCGCCATATCATTTACTTCCATTATGCGAAAAGTATTCAGGTCCCAGATAAATATCGGCAGTGGATTATTAAAGAATAGATTCCGATAGCTCTCATTGCTTTCGTGCAGGCTCATCCTGATCCGGTTCCGCTCTATACTGTACTGGATCGATTTTGACAATAACCTTTCATCAAACTCGCTCTTGATCAGGTAATCCTGCGCACCGTTGGCCATCGTTTCCAGAGCCATATCCATATCTGCCATCCCTGTAAGGACAATGATGGGGATAGCAGATGCGTATTCATTGATATTGATAAATGAATTGAAACCGGAACTATCGGGCAGGGAAAGATCAAGTAGTACAACACTGATATGGTTCTCACTCAACACCATAATCGCTTCCGCCGCACTTCGGGCTTTATAAATTTTTTCTATCGGCAGGTTTGTTAGCCGGAGTGTCTCTTCCAGTAAAAAAAGATCGCCGGGATTATCTTCAACGATAAGGATAGAGAGGAGTGTAGTATTTTCTGGTATTGTCATTTTGCGAAAGATAAAACTTATCGCTTAAACTGAACATTCAAGTGCTCACTTTCCGCTGAAATTCTGGACGTTCTTCCCAATTGTAAAATAAAAACAACTGCCGATGCCAGGTTCTGACTCAAGCCAGATGCGCCCATCGTGACGCTCCACGATCTTTTTGCAGACCGTGAGCCCGATCCCCGTACCGCTATATTCATTCTTGTGGTGCAGCCGCTGAAACAGTACGAAGATTTTTTCAAAAAACATGGGTTTGATACCAATGCCATTATCGCGTATGCTGAACAGGTAATGCTTTTCTTCTTCCCTACCGGTTACCTGTATCACAGGTGGTTCCTTTCCACTGTACTTCAACGCGTTCCCGATCAGGTTCTGAAACAGCTGGAACATCTGTGTTTTATTGGCATGTATCACCGGCAGTTCGCCAAATTCAATGGTAGCAGCCGTTTCAGTAACCCTGTTAACAAAAACATTGGCTACCTCCTGCACGAGTGCCGTGGTATTGACCTCTTCAAAACTGTCTTTATTGGAACCGATCCTTGAATATTCGAGCAGATCGGTGATCAGTTTACGCATCCTTTCGGCCCCATCCATCGCATAATGGATGTACTGCTCTGCTGTTTCATCTATCTGGTCCTCATACTTTTTCTTGAACAGTTGCAGAAAGCTCGTGATCATACGCAAAGGCTCCTGCATATCATGAGAAGCGATATAGGCAAATCTTTCCAGCTCTACATTGGATGCAGCCAGTTCATCGGCTCTTTGCTTCAACCGGTTATTGAGCTCTATCAGCAATGCCTCATCTTCTTTCTGCTGGGTGATATTCTGTGTTGATCCAAAAAGCCTGACAGCCTTGCCGGATGCATCACGGATAATATATGCTTTGTGATACATGAAATAATAACGGCCATCCCGGTTAACGATCCTGAATTCATCATCCCAGTATAAAAGCTCGGGGTTATCTAATACGGCGCGCCTTTTCTGTAGCACCCTGTCGAAATCTTCCGGGTGTATCCATCTTTTCCATCGATGATAATCAGCAGAGATCTTGGCCGGTTTATAACCATACATTTTCCCAAAACCCTCATTCGCATTGACGACAATATCGGTTTCGAGATCCCACTCCCAAATAATATCATTCGTGGCTTTTGCAACAAGATCATACCGCTGGTTACTCAACCGGATACCTTCCTGTGCCATACGGTTCTCTAATATGATCAACAACAGGTTCCGTGCACGTTCTATTGTATTTTCTTCTTCCTGGCTGGGAGATTTTATCTGCCGGTAATAAATAGCAAAGGTTCCCATCACTTCATTGCGCCCATTGATGATTGGGTACGACCAGCAGGCCTGTAAGCCTTCCGCTAAAGCAAGCTCTTTATAATCCGCCCAACGAGAGTCAGTAGCTATGTCTGATACAACTACCTTCTCTTTAAGGGAAGCCGCAGTACCACAGGATCCAACATTATCACCTATCTCTATTCCTTCAATCGCATTCGTATATTTTTGAGGAAGGGACTTCGAGGACCAGTTATACATTCTCCGGTTTACAATACGCAATACAGAACAGATCATGCCGGCATGTATATCCTGTATGGCGGCCAGGTAAAAATCAAGGATCTGTGTAAGTCCGTTCGAAGCACTTGCATTCATTTCGAGAACCCTTCGCTCGAGGCTTTCCAGTTTACGCAGGCGGTTTACTTCAGTAATATCTTTAAAATAAACAGAGATATTTTTTTCCGAAGGATAAACGCTTACCTCTGCCCAGATCTTATACGGCGGGAAATATTCGCGGAAGCGGATGGATTGATTATGGGTTACCAGTTTATCATAATCCGGATGCATTTTCAACGCCAGCAGTTCAGGAAATTCCTGCCAAATATTCTTGCCGATTAATGATGCGCCGGGCTTCCCCATCATTTTTTCTGCCGCGGCATTCCAGAAAAGGATCCGTCCTGCTTTATCGATGATAAAAAATCCATCGGTAATGCTTTGTAAAACATTTTCGAGATGCAATCGGGTGTCTTCTGCCGGGTTCATACTTTCCATAATACCAAAATTGGATCCATTACACGCAGTCGGTTCTGTGGGGGCAAAACACCTACACTGTAAATTTAAAAATTACAGTCAAACAATCCTATGTTATTTTTTTTCCACCGTTGGATAGGTGATGCCCAGCTGTTCCAGGTACGTTTTATATTTGGATGGATCATAATAGAATTTCTTCATCTGTTCACGGTATTTATCCTGTGTTTCTTTATTGAGATAAACAGGCGCCGGATCCGATGCTTTAATGAAGGGTTTATATTTTACATCTTTCGTTTGCACATTCGTAAAATAATCTTTGGCATCGGCCAGCAGCTTGGGTTCTGTAAAAAGATCGATCAGGGTAAGCGCTGCTGCTTTTGCGCCTGCCAATGAGCCTTTGTGTGCGATCGGCGTTGCCATCGCAATGGCATCCGCCCAGTGATGTCCTTTTGTTCCGGGTATATTGGCAGGATACCTTAAAACGATCGTTGGCAGGTTCCACCCTATATCCGCAATATCATCTGAACCGCCGCCCCATGAAAAAGGAACCGACCCTTTTAGTGTATCCAGTGTTGTGCGCAGACCATTGATGGGTCTTCCTGTATTATCTTTTTTGGGCGCTTCCACCAGTTTTTGTACGGCTATCGCCATTTGGTTGTCTGCATCGGACCATTGCGGGAAGCCTACTTTTTTAATATTGGCATACATGGCTTCTCCCAATGCTTTATTAAAATGTCCCGGCCATGCAGTACCCAATACCTGGTAGGTCATTTTGGTATCGGTCATCGTAGCTGCACCCTGTGCTATCCTAACACCTGCGTCATACATACCCTGTATATCTTCATAGGTTCTCTCGCGGAAATAATACCATACGGAGGCTTTGGAAGGAACCACATTGGGCTGGTCGCCTCCATCGGTGATCACATAGTGTGAGCGCTGTGTTGGCTTTAAATGTTCGCGCTTGAAGTTCCAGCCCACATCCATCAGCTCTACAGCATCCAGTGCACTTTTGGCACGCCATGGCTGACCTGCTGCATGTGCCGCCTCTCCATCAAAAGAAAACTTTACAGACACCAATCCATTCATACCCGGATCACCATAATCACAGCCAAAATCTCCGCTTACGTGCGCAAAAATGCAGGCATCTATATTTTTAAAATATCCATCCCTTATATACCATGCTTTACTCGCCACCAATTCTTCTGCAACACCCGGCCAGATAACAAGCGTTCCCTGGATATTATTTTTCTGCATCAGTTCCTTTGCCGCAATCGCCGCAAAGATCACTACTGCCTGCCCGGAATTATGCCCCTCACCATGACCAGGTGCACCTTCCACAATCGGATCCTTATAAGCCACGCCGGGTTTCTGTGAAGCTTTGGGGATACAATCAATATCACTGCCCAATGCAATCACCGGGCTCCCGCTTCCCCATTTTGCCATCCAGGCTGTGGGAATACCGGAAATGCCCCGCTCAATTTTGAAACCATTTTTTTCCAGGATACCTGTCAGGTATTTAGATGTTTCCACTTCCTGGAAACCGAGCTCGCCAAAACTGAATACCATATCTACCATTTCCTGTATGGCTTTTTCTTTGCCACTGACAGATACCAGCGCTTCTTTTTTCAGTGTCTCTACAAATGCAGCATCATACTTTTTTTGTGCAATGGCAAATGAAACGGTGAATAAAAAAGTGAATGTGAAGATTCTTTTGAGTAATGGGCGTGCAGGTGCTTGCATAATGGAAGTTTTGGTTATAAGAAGATCAATCTTCTATGGCAGCACTACAATATAATGAAAAATCGGAAGCTATCAATCGTAGATTCTCTCTATCGCATCTTTGAACTTTTCCATCACCACTTTTCTTTTCAAACTCATTTTGGGTGTCATTTCACCTGAGTCAATCGTCCACTCATTAGGAAGAAGCTCGAATTTTTTAATTTGCTCCACATGGTTAAAAAATTTATTAAAACTTTCTACCAGCTCTTTATACAGCTCCAATACCCGTGGATGATGGATCACATCTTCATTAGTAGTGAACTTGATATCTTTTTCACGCATCCATTCCTTGAGGGTTGAAAAAGATGGAACGATCAGCGCACCTACAAATTTTTTCTCAGCGCCTACTACCATTACCTGTTCTACAAACGGGCTCTCTTTTAATTTGTTCTCGATGGGCTGCGGGGCAACATACTTGCCGCCGCTCGTTTTGAATAATTCTTTTTTGCGGTCGGTTATCTTCAGGAATCTTTCTTCCTGCCAAACACCAATATCTCCCGTGTGTAACCATCCATCAATAATGGCTTCAGCGGTAAGATCGGGGCGCTTATAATATCCTTCCATTACGCACGGACCGCTAACACAGATCTCTCCATCCTCTGCCAGTTTTACCTGTATCCCATTGATCTGCGGGCCCACCGTACCAAAACGGGTATCATTATTCTGTTGCCTGTTAACACAGATAACGGGACTATTCTCTGTTGGCCCATATCCTTCATACACCGGCACTTTGGCTGCATTGAATATGCGTAATAGTTTTACCTGGCAGGCTGCCCCACCGGTAATGATAAAGGAAACCTTTCCTCCCAGCGCTTCGCGCCATTTGCTGAAAATAAGTTTATTGGCAATCGCCAGCTGCATTGTATATATGAAACCATTGCTTTTATGATTATCATATTTTTCAGCGAGATCAACCGCCCAGTAAAATAATTTTCGTTTGATGCCGGTAAGTTCATTGCCCTTTAACATGATACGTTCAAACACTTTCTCCAGTAATCGCGGCACGGTGGTAAATCCATCCGGACTCACCTCCCGCAGATTATCCCCAATCGTTTCAAGGCTCTCAGCATAATAGATACTGATACCGCTGTAGAGATAGATATAGGTACAGGTCTTTTCAAAAATATGATTCAGCGGGAGAAAGCTCAACACTTTGCTACCCGGTGCATCTTTGAACGGAAAGCTTTCTTTTGAAAGCATTACGTTGGCATAAATATTCTTATGACTCAACATAACACCTTTGGGTGTGCCGGTTGTACCTGACGTATAAATGATGGTGGCAATATGCGATGCCGGAATGGATTGTTTGATCAGGGTGGCTTTCTGCAGTGATGCATCATCTGCCATCTGCGTGATCTCTGTCCAGTGCGGCGCACCGTTTACCGCATCAAATGTATAAATGGCTTTGAGCGATGGAATTTTTGGCCAAAGATCATTTATCTTATGAAACAGATCATCACTGCTCACAAACATATAAGTAACTGCTGCATTATTGAGTATGAACTCAAGTTCTAACGGATTTGTTGTAGGATATAAAGGAACAAGAATAGCTCCCGTCTGTTGAACTGCAAGGTCTGTAAACACCCACTCCGGTCGGTTATTACTCATAATAGCGATCTTGTCGCTTCCTTCTGGCGTAAGGTCATGCCCGCTTACACCTAATTGTAAAAGACCCGCCGTCAGGCGACTCACAATATCAGCTACCTGTTGTGTAGTATATTTTGTCCACTCACCTTTTTCTTTAGCAACCAGCATATCCGGTCTTGGAAAATGCTGCAGCTGATGATCTACGCAATCAAAGAGTCTCTTAATGGTCATAGCAATCGTTTAGAAGCTGATGACTGATGACAGATGACAGATGACAGAACGAAAATGCGTTCCTGTCATCGGTCATCGGTCATCAGTCACTCTACATATTACGTTTTAATTTTTCATACTCTTCCTGGGTCATGTCATGCTTATCTCCGTTATAGGCATTAAAATACTGGAAAGCAATACCAATGCCCCATCCCAGCATTACCCATACCGGCCATGGATAGCCGTGACGTCCCGTGATACGTCCGGTAGTTACCCACCAGATGGCCCACAAAAAAGCATTTATGATGAGATAACTGTAAAGGCTTTTTCTGAATGCCGCCCGCTTAGTGGCTATGCGCCAGAGCCTTTCATCTTTATTGGGTTCCATAAATGTGATTTAGGCATTTAAGGTAGGAAAATATGGACAAAGTACAAGGTTTCTGTACTGCGGTAATATGGTCCATAGTCCATGGACCATAGTCTATCGTCTACCTTACAAAGTAATACTGGTCCAACGGTATCTTAAACACGCGACCCTGTTGAAAGGTTTTAAAGGCCTGCTCCTCTTTGGGATGGCTGGTTTGCCATACTAAGTAAGCACCGGGATCTGTGGGCTCTCCAAAAAGCCATTGGTTATATGCTTCGTAGTAACCGAGACTGAGAAGCTGCTGCTGGTGGTTGAACAGGCGGAATGGATATTTTTTATCGTATGCCTGCATCCATTCTGCAATGAATTGCTGCCGGATGCTGCCGACACTTCCCCCCGTAATGCCTGCTGTTATTGAATTTGATAAATGCTCAAAAACCGTAAGCATGCATTTTTCAAAATCCGTGGTTCCTCTTGCGTTCTGTGAAGTTTTAATATAACCGGGTATAAATAAATTACTCCAGGCAGTAAGCACCTGTGTTTTAATACTTGCGGTTCGTTTTGTATAACTCTCCAGGTTCACAAACAATTCTCCATATACGGCAGCGCGCAACCAGTTTCTTACCTGCGCATAGTAAAGTGTTGCATTATAATAATTGCTGCTATAAGATGGATCAGCACGTATCCCTTTTTCCCATTGCGCTATCGCGTCATCTGCCTTATTATCCAGCGCCAGCATCTCTCCGTATTCATTATAGATCACGCCATCATTCGGGAATTTTGCAAGAGCGGTTTTATATAACTTTTCTCCATCCTTATAAAGCGCGATCGCTTTGTAAGAAAGTCCGAGGATCTGGTAAGCCTGTGCATCTGCCTGTAAGCTGCTCACCGCGTCTTTTCCTACCTCCATGGCACGTGCATAATCTTTCTTGATATACGCAGCGTACGACAATTCTTTTAACACATCTATGTTACCAGGCTCTAATTGTTTGGCAGTTTCGAGGGCTTTGATGGCATTGTCGAGGTCACCCTGCTGCAACAGCGTTTTTGCTGTTGTGCGAAGATCTGTTGCATTTGCCTGTTGTGAGAAAACGGGCGTTAATAACAGCAAGCTAAAGATCAGGAGATAAAAATATTTCATGGCATTCAATTTATTCTTTACGCTGTGGGTTATGAATATATCAGGTGCGTAAGAAGACCATCTCGCAGCTTGGGTTCGAACCAGGTGCTTTTGGGTGGCATTACATTTCCGCTGTCTGCAATATCGAATAATTGTTCGATGGTTACGGGGTACAAACTGAAGGCTGCGGCCATTTCACCACTGTCCACTCTTTTTTCGAGCTCTTCCAATCCGCGGATACCGCCTACAAAGTCTATTCTTTTATCTGTTCGCTGATCTTTTATTCCCAGCAGTTTATCCAGTACAAGATTCTGCAGGATCGTTATATCCAGGATCCCGATAGGATCTTCTGTGTATCCCCCTTTCTTTGCCGTTAGTTTATACCAGTTCTTATCTATATAAAGGCCGAATGTGTGCAGGGATTCGGGACGGTAAGGTCCTTTGCTGATCAGCTCTACAGTAAACGACTTCCCCAACTCGTTGATAAAAGTTTTAGGGGTAAGTCCATTGAGATCTTTCACAACCCTGTTATAATCCATGATATACAACTGATTGGATGGAAACAGCGTTGTAAGAAAATAATCCGCTTCTTCGGTTGCGTCAGGCCCCAACGCTTTGCGCACTTTGGCAGCTGAAGCGGCCCGGTGATGACCATCGGCTATATAAGTAAAGGGGATTTCTTTTTCAAACAGGTTGGTAATTTCCTGCGTTGTGTTATCATCATTCACTATCCATATGGTATGCTGTATCCCGTCATCCGCAATAAAATCATATACAGGTGATTTGGATGTTTTCCATTTATTAATCACTTCATCTACCGCATTATTATTGCGGTAAGCCAGAAAAACATTACCGGTTTGTGCACCGGATGTTTTAATGTGATTGATACGATCAAGCTCCTTTTCGGGACGCGTGAATTCATGTTTTTTTATGATGTCATTCTCATAATCATCCACACTGCTAACACATACGAGCCCGGTCTGGCTGCGGCCATTCATGATCAGCTGGTATATATAGTAACACTCTTTCGATTCGCGGAACAGGATATCACGGGTGATAAAAGCTGCCAGGTTATCTTTTGCCTGCTCGTAAACAGCGGCAGCATGAACATCTACTGTATCGCCCAGGTCGATCTCACTTTTCGTAATATGAAGGAATGAACTATGATTTCCCTGCGCTTCGAGTTTTGCTTCTGCACTGCTGAGTACATCGTAAGGGCGGCTGGCCACCTGTTTTGCCAGCTGTGCGTGCGGACGTAATGCTTTGAAAGGTTTAATGATCGCCATAGCGCAAATATCTGCAATAAATCAGAATGGATGAGTGAGCTATCCATATTAGATAAAACAATCAAGTATTTTTAACAAAATGGTTAAATGACATCAATTTTGGCACGATTTTGCGGCCTTTTTGAAATATTAATGCGGCATAAACGTCTACCTTAGCAAATTACCATCTATGAACCCTGTGAGAAAAAACCAGCCCGAATGATCTACGCAATAATCGCCGCCGGTGAGGGTTCACGACTGAAAGAAGAGGGATTCGAGGGCTTGAAACCGATGGTTATGGTAAACGGCGAGATGCTGATCGACAGGTTGATCCGGATCTTTCTTGTAAACAGGGCCAGCCGTATCATCATTATTGTGAATGATCATTCCGAAGCACTTGTGCAACACCTGAAGGTCTTAGCGCTCCCTATTCCTTTACAAATGCTTATCAAAAGCACACCCAGTTCTTTCCATAGTTTTTATGAATTACTACAGGCGGCTGAGGTAATTCCGGATGATCTTTGCCTTACCACTACCGATTCTATCTTTGATGAGGATGAGTTTACAGATTATATCAATCAGTTTATCAATGACCGGCAAAACGATGGTCTTTTTGCCGTAACCTCGTTCATAGATGATGAAACACCTTTATATGTTTCCTTTGATGAAACAAAATCCATCACGGCTATCACGGATAATGCTGAACAACCCAACCCTTTTATCTCGGGTGGCATCTATTGTTTAAGAAAAAAGGCGCTGGCTGTGGTATCCCCGGCTATGGAAGAAGGTGTTCACAGAATGCGGAATTTTCAGAAAATGTTGTTGCAGCGAAAACTTGACCTGAAAGCCTGGACATTTAGTAAAGTATTGGATATCGACCACGTTACGGATATCGATAAAGCAGAAGAATTTTTGAAAGAAAACAGATCAGTTAAAAAATTACAGTACAGTAATGGATAAATTAAAAATACTTGGCGTAAGCAGGGGAAGCAGGTTCTCACCTAACCATATAGTGAATGATGATGCCGTTTTTTCACTCACTGCCGCAGAATTGGCAAAAAATAATTGCGAAATAACCATTTGTACAGAAGACGAGTTCCTGCAAAAAGAGGTGATTTATGAGTCTTTTATATTCACCATGGCAAGGGAAAAAGAAGTGGTAGCGAAACTACAGGCATTGGAAGATGCTGGTAAAAAAGTGATCAATTCGGCGTACGGTATTGAGAATTGTTTCAGGACCAATATGACAAACCGTTTGGTAGAAAATAGTATTCCTTATCCCAAAAGTTGTATCATTCCTACCCAACAATCGGATTATGATGTGTTTGAAAAAATAGACGGTATTGGCTGTTGGATCAAAAGAGGTGATTTTCATGCGATTCATAAAGAGGATGTGACCTTTGTTGAATCGGGCGAACAGGCCCGGAATATATTGAAGGAATTTTCTTTACGCGGCATCCCGGATGCAGTAATATCAGAGCACTTGTTTGGCGACCTGGTAAAATTTTATGGTGTTACGGGAGACAGGTTCTTTCATTTATTTTATCCGTATGATCATAACCACCTGAAATACTCAGAACATGAGACCATCAACGGAAAGACAGCACATTACCCTTTTGATAAACTGGCATTAAGAGCAACTGCAGCGAGGTCTGCAGCCGTTTTAAACATAGACATTTATGGTGGTGATGCCATTGTTGACAAAAACGGCAACTTTCATATAATCGATATGAATGACTGGCCAAGTTTTGCACCCTGCCGGGAAGAAGCCGTGATACATATTGCCGCACATATCTTTAATTATTTTAAGGAGGCTGTTACCAGCTAAACTTAGTTCAGTACTTTTGCAGTTACTCACTACACAATATTACCTGGCTGCCACGATGTAACGGACTACGTTTAAAAAATGATCTAGATGGTTCAACCAACCCCGGGAAAAGAAAAAATAACATTTGCAAGCACACTAAAATCAAGTGATACTGAGGAGAAATTTGACCTCATTTTCTATAGACCCATTGGCTTTCGCATTGCGCTTCTCTGCGCAGCTTTAAAGATCACACCCAATGCAGTAACCATCGTCAGCATTTTTTTTGGGATAGCCGCGGGTCTTCTCTTTTATTACCCCGAACTATGGATCAATGTGATTGGCATGCTGCTGCTGGTTTTTGCTAACAGCCTGGATAGTGCTGATGGGCAACTGGCACGCATCACCAACAATAAAAGCAGGATAGGTAGAATATTGGATGGCCTGGCAGGTGATTCGTGGTTTGTAACCATCCATATTGCCATTTGCCTGCGCTCGCAAAATGAGGGTTGGTCGCCTTTTATATGGGTTCTCGGTTGTACTGCGGGAGCCTCGCATATCCTGCAATCGGCCATGGGCGATTATTACCGTAATGTTCATTTGTATTTTATCAAAGGAAGATCCGGCAGCGAACTCGATAACAGTTCTCACCTGCAGGTCGAATATGATAAACTTACCTGGTCCAAAAACGCGGTAGCCAAATTTATGGCACGCAGTTATCTGAATTATACCAAACTGCAGGAGCGTTTTACCCCTAATCTTCAAAAGCTTTTATCGGCCATCTATAGCAGGTATCCTGATAATAATATCCCGCAACCATTTGTAGATGATTTCCGCAAACACAATAAACCATTAATGCGATTCACGAATATTATACAGTTCAATACACGTGTGATGTTCCTGTTTGTGTGGTTATTCATTAATCAGTCGTGGTTTTATTTCATTTTTGATATCGTCATCTTAAACGCGTTTCTTGTTTATATGATGATACGGCAGGAGAAGGTGAGCCGAACATTTTATGACCGGATCTCCAAAGAACAATAAATGGGCAGTAAACTCTACAAGGCAATATTCCTGATCATCGGCATTGTAACGCTCGGCTTCATGATTAATAGTCTTGGCGTGAGCGAGATCTGGCAGAATATTGAGAAAACGGGCTTCTGGTTCTTCCCGATCATCGGCATCTGGTTGGTTATTTATATTTTAAACACATTCGCTTTTAAAGCGATCATCCAGGAGCCCAGCCTGCCCAATAGCTATCTTCCGTTTACCACCATTCTAAGAATAACGATCAGCGGTTATGCCATTAATTATATAACGCCCTTTGTTGCGTTAGGGGGCGAGCCTTATAGGGTAATGGAGCTTAAGAAATCACTTGGCACTAATAAAGCAACATCATCCGTTTTGTTGTATGGATTAATGCATATGTTCTCCCATGTGATCTTCTGGCTGCTATCGATCGTGCTGATCGTTGCTTATCTCCCGCTGGATAACATGATGCTGACAGGCTGTGCACTTGCATTTGCGGTTGGTATCCTGATCACTTACTGGTTTTTACGCGTATACAGGACCGGGGTTACAATCAGCACATTTAACCTGTTTCAACGTATTCCCTTTGTGAGGAGATGGGCAAAACCTTTTGCAGAAGCAAAAGCAAATTCTTTGCGCGAAATAGACGAGCAGGTGCGTATTCTTTATGCCGACAGGAAAGCAAGTTTTTATAAATCATTGATCCTCGAAATAGCAGCAAGGGTGGTTACCTGCCTGGAAATTTATTTTATTGCATTGGCGATCGGGTTGAATATGTCGTTCTTCGATTCATTGATCGTTAGCTCGGCCTCTTCCCTGTTTGCGAACCTTATTTTCTTTCTGCCGATGCAATTAGGTGCCAGGGAAGGGGGATTGGCACTTGCCCTGAAAAGTGTAGGCTTACCGGGCACTTCGGGTATCTTTATGGGATTGATAACCAGGATAAGGGAACTGGTTTGGATAGCCATCGGATTACTGCTTATCAGAACATTCAAGTCGGCTTCGATAGAAGAAACAGAAAAAACAGCATGACAAAAGGAATTTTACTCGACTACGGTGGCACCATAGATACCAACGGTATCCATTGGGCCGTTGTGATCAAAAGCAGCTATATAAAACATGGTATAGAACTTCCCGATGAGATTTTTAAGAAGGCGTATGCTTTTGGTGAGAGGAGCCTGGCCATCAATCCTCTTGTTAACCCCTCACATACTTTTTTAGATGTGCTCCGCTTAAAAACAGAACAACAGTTCATTTTTCTCCGGGATAACGGGTACAATATCAACAACAATAAAATAGCAGACATTGCTGCTGACTGCAATCACTTTGCAAAAGAAACGGTTGCTTCAGCTGTGCCTGTATTAGCAGCACTTGAGAAAGATTTTCCAATGCTGATTGTTTCTAATTTTTACGGCAATCTCAACACGGTACTGGAAGATTTTGGCATCAGGAAATATTTCAAGGATGTTGTGGAATCCGCTGTTGTAGGTGTTCGTAAACCGGATCCGGCTATTTATCAAATGGGTGTAGACCTTTTAGGGTTTGCTGCTGAAGAATGTGTAGTGGTTGGCGATTCATTTAGCAAAGACATTATTCCTGGTAAAGCAGTAGGCTGTAAAACAATATGGCTGAATAAAAAAGGCTGGGAAGATGACGTACCCGCCGGCGAGGTTGCTGCAGATGTAGTGATTACTGACTTTGCTGAGCTATTGAATGACATTAAAAGTCCCAGCGGGACGGAATGTTTGTAGCCTCCAGGTGCCAAAATAAAATCAAAGCCCCTTTAGGGGGCGACACAAACGTTATTCGAATACATTAAAATGATCGATCTCGCCGGGTGCCGTTCCTACGGAACTACATTATTGAAAATCAAAACATTTTTGGTTCTACAAACCTGCCGTCCCGCTGGGACTTTTTTACTACGGTTTGAATCTTTCCATTAATTCTTCGCCTGTGGTTTCATCTTTGCCGCGCAATTCCATATAGAGAATATTGGGCGCCCAGAAAGTTCCGCCTTCTCCGATCTTTACAAATACCCGTTTTAATAATGCTTCTCTTTTGTTAATGGTCGTGTACGCGTGGTATTTGCCATCCTTTGGTGACCGCAATATATTGAACTGCTGCTTCTTGTATGAAACAACATGCATTTTATAATTTCCGTTGGGCTGCATTTCTGTTTTTATTCCGTAGGCAAACACACGCTGGATATAGTTCAATTCCTTTCTCATTCCCCCTTCGGGGTAACGGATCCAGAATACATGAACAGGGTCGGGATCTTCCAGTTGTCCTTTACTATTCAGCTTGGCCTCGTAAACAATGGTGTTGGTATTGGATGTACGTTGTAAATAAAATAATTGGTTGGGAACAGATGGAACAGGAAAGGTATCCTGTATATCAACAACTGTATTAACAGCTGCGGTTGTTTTTTTGTTGGCAGGAGTAGTTTGGAGGAATGCAGTTTTCGATAAAAAGAATACGGCTACAAACAAAATTGTTCGGGCTAAGCGATCGGTCATGATGCAAATATATATTTTATAAAATTGCCACTGAAGCGCGGAGTTCTGTGCTTCAGTGGCAAAAATGTTTTAGAAATCAAATTTCAACATAGCCCTGATACCGATCGGTGTAACAAAAGGGTTATCGAGATAATTGAATCTTTTTACAAGATCTACCCTCAGCAACTTAAATATATTGCCAACACCGACACTTCCCTCAACATAAGGTTGCTTGGCTAATGAGAAAGTAGTGGGCTGCCCGTTTACTTCGGGATATTTAATCAGAGAAGGATCAAGGTTCGGTTTATTCTCATCCCTTACACCTCCCCATATAAATTTAGCAGAAACCATTTCGCGCAGCTTGAGTTTTTTCAATAACGGAACCCGGTTAAAGAAAAGACCGTTGAAGTGATGATCAATAATTACCCCGATGAAATGATCGCTCACAAATTCCTGGAAGTTCATCAGGTTATATGAGTTCAATTGGTATGCATATGTTTGGTTGGCGTGGTGAACCGTCATCAAAGGATAAGGAAGTTTACCAAAAATGTATCCCCCATCAATGATCACATCACTATACCCGAGCTGTGATAAATAAGCACGTTTTTCGAGTCGGAAATTGAGGTTCTGGTAATTGTACTCACTATTCATAATACCCTTTACGCCTGCACTAAATCTTATGGTAAGGATCGGGTATTTATTAATGATAGGTATCCGGTACACTTTACCTTGGTAAAATTGTTCATGCGGTGCCCAGCGAAGCTCTGCTGAAAATTCAGTGGTGATGAGTTTACTTACATTTACATCCGCACCATTTTCCACTTTCGTATATATGATGGCACCGGCCGGTTGCTGTTTCCAGTTTCTGAAACCCAATGTGTAAGAAGTATGATTGGCAAATTCATGCACATAATCAAACTTGAAATTGCTGCTGTATAACCATTTATCGTTCTGCCCTCTTTTAAAAGAAAGCAACAGGTTACTTTCCGATACGAACTGCAGATCCTGCCCGGGAATTTTTGTGTCATACTGGTAGCTGGCCCGGATAAAATTCAGCGGGTATGCATAAATAGATTTACCGTTCAATGAATAGGTACTGCTGAGAAAGTATTTCCATTTTTCATCCTTGAATCCATAAGCCCCGTACCCTTCAAAATAAATACGCTTGCTGAATTTCGGTGTTGTTCTTCCGCCAAACCGCAGCTTAAATCCTTCAACAGGGTTGAAACTGTAGAAGGCCGCGGCGGGACCTACTTCAACAGGACCAAATGCGGTATAACCCGCAAGCAGGAAAGTTGCTATGGCCATGGTTCTTCTGAACGAAGGCATTTTTTCGAGACTGTCGATATTACTGTAAACCTTGGCTTCATTCTTTGTTAAAGTATCATGCCTGTTTGTAACCCAGTAGCTATCGGTATGTGCATCCGCCTGGGCAGTCCGCACCATGGCATCGCCTTCATAAATACTATCAGGCAGAGGCTTGTTGATCTGGAAATTTTTAAATGAAACCGTCCGTTCACCAAAAAATCCACCGGACGATCCTTTGGTTACACTGGCATCTGCCATTACAGAACTCTTGTTAAGATGATACCGGCTGTCTTCGCTTTTTTCAAATTCAAGATCGATATTCATCTCACGCACAAAATTCAGGTTGGCATTTTTACTGATGAACATCGTCATCTTTTGAACCGAGTAGTTACCATCAAGCGTTACCCACATATTACCACGGAATAAAAGGTCATTGGTATTACGTGGTGTGAAATATAATTTGATCAGTTTCTGTCCGCTTGCATCAGTGATGGTATCCCTGATGTAAAACATATAAAAGGTAGGTGCCAGGTCTGCGATCGGGCTAAGGAACTGGTAAGTGAATAATGGGATATCATTGTCATAGATATCAACATCCATGATCAACCTGTTCAGGTAGCTACTTACGCCATTGTTATCGATATATTCTCCGAAATTAACTTTCTTATCGGCAACGATAATGGTCTTTGTCTTCTCCGGTTTTTTACGGAAATACTTTTTTGAGAGTGTTTCTTCGAGATAAACAGGGAGTAATGATTTACCCGCAACCTTTGTGGTATCGCGGTTCTCAAACATGAACTGGTAGTTCTTGAGAAACTTTGATTTGGTTAATTTTTCAGAAACATTGCTTACAGATACCTGGAGCTTTTCATACTGATCGTACTGCACATAATCATAATGCTCCGGTCTGTTGATGGGCTTATTGTCTATTACGCGCCTGATCAGTTCTACTGCGGGGTTTCCTTTATTCCTGTAAGGTGCACGCTTATTGGTACTCACCGTAACATTGTTCATCGCTTTAGGATCTGTTTCCAGTTCGATGTTAAGGGTTTGTTTTGTACCCGGTGTGATTGTGCGCAATTGCAATTTATATCCTACATACGTGATCTGTAGTTGCGTATTGTTACCGGAAGATTGTAAGGTATACCTGCCGAGACTATCTGTAACGGTTCCCCTGCCGCCTTTAAATACAACACTAACATACTGCAGTGGTTGTTTACTGATGAGATCTGTTACAACACCTTCAACAACTGTCTGGGCAGTCCCCTGCATCCATCCTATGATGAATAATAACATACCCAATAAAATTCCTTTCTTTTTCATTATACTCTTTTAAATGCAACCTGGTGTTGCTATACTACTTTTCTAATTTTTAGTGGTGTTGCGCAGGCCCCTCACTAATATTCCCATGATCGAGTCCATTCTTGTTTCAAGTTTCGCATACTTGCCACCTACTAAAAGGTCTCTTTCCAACCCGCGAAGCGAACTAACCATGACCGAAGGCAGGATGTCCAGCTCTTTACTGATCAGTTTAGTGAACTCCCCGTTGTTTACGCCGAATAATAATATTTCTTTGATCAGCCTTGTTTCCCGGATATCATATTCGGCATGCAGGTGTTTTGTACACCGCATGGTTTCCTGCAATTCTCCACGAACGATCTTATATAGGTTGGCTTTTTTTTGTACGGCCCTGATCTTTGTGAGGGTAAAAGCTTTCAGTTTTTCTTCTGCCGTACCTGCTTTTTCAACCGCCTCTGAAACACTCTCGAAAACCTGCTGCATCTCTCTCAGGATAACAGCATCAAATATGTCTTCTTTACTGCAGTAATAATAATACAGGGTACTTTTTCCTTTTCCCATTGCCTTTGCAATGTCCTCCATTGTAGTCTTTTTCAGACCGAATTGCCTGAAGAGTTTTTGCGCCTCTTCAAGAATCTCATCCTTTATAATATCATCTTTTGCTACCAGCATTTTTCGACCGAATTCGTATTTCGGTCCAAAAGTACTCCAAAATCTGTTTTACAATTTGTTAATTATCCGTTTTTAGCAGCAAAGTCCTTCATCACATCACACATTGCCTGCACGCTTTCCATGGGCAGGGCATTGTACATACTCACCCGCACTCCCCCAATGGTACGGTAACCTTTTACCCCTATCATGCCTTCTTTTTTACATAGTTCCAGGAAGGGTGCTTCCATAGCGGGATCACGCAAAAAGAAAACTGCATTCATCTGGCTCCTGTCCTCTTTGGCCACCGGCGCTGTAAATACCGGCAGGCTATCTATGGTATCATATAGAAGACCTGATTTGGCCAATGTTCGTCTTTCCATTTCAGCCAATCCACCCTCTGCCAGTATCCAGCGAAGGGTAAGCATACTTACATATACGGCAAAAACAGGAGGCGTGTTCATCAATGAACCCGCTTCTATATGTTTTTGGTAATTCATGATAGTAGGAATCTTGCGGCTCACTTTGCCCAATATGTCTTTCCGCACAACCACCATATTCACACCAGCGGCACCCATATTCTTTTGTGCACCCGCATAGATGAGTGCGAATTTTGTAAAATCCGTTTGCCGGCTAAAGATATCGCTGCTCATATCCGCAACCAGGGGTGCGGGTATTTCCGGATACTGGTGCCATTGTGTTCCTTCCACAGTATTATTGGTAGTGATATGCAGGTAGGCTGCCTTATCAGGAACCGTAAAATTCTTTTGAATATAAGTATGCCCTTTATCAGACGTATCCGCAACTACATCAACCTGACCGAATAAAGCCGCTTCTTTGGCTGCCTTACTTCCCCAGATCCCATTATTACAATAGGCCGCTATCCCCTTTTCATCCAGCAGGTTCATTGGCACCTGCATGAATTGTGTAGTAGCACCCCCATGCAGAAACAGTACTTCATGATCATCACCCAACTGCATTAATTTTTTGATCGAAGAAACCGCTTCTTGCAATACTTCCTGGAACCAAGGCGTGCGATGCCCAATTTCAAGAATAGACAATCCCGTACCATTAAAATCGAGGATGGCCCTGGAAGCCTCTTCCAGCACGGGTTGCGGAAGAATAGAAGGTCCTGAATTCAGATTATGCAGTTTCATAGAAGTGCAAAGTAAAACGATTTATAGGAATCAGGGGTAAGTTGTAAGTGATAAGTGGTAAGTACTTTTTATTCATGTACGTCAGTAACGCCTCCGGAGATAGTGTATTTCATTGCATCCGATGGTGAGATATTAGGGAGATGTTTTATCCGCTCTTTGGGAACGATATAGGTGATGCCTGAAATTGCATAAGAGTGTGGTACATATACGGTAACATGATCAGGCAGACCAAATTCGTGGGCATCTTTTTGGGTGATGAACCCTATGCGCCATACATCCGTTGAATCAACGTTTACAAGAACAGGACGATCGAATTTTCTTTTGTTGCCGGCAAACGCTTCGAGAAAATCTTTGACTGATGAATAGATAAACTTGATTCCCGGGGTCTTCTCAAGTATATGATCAAAAAAGGAAACAAAACGACCCACCACAAACAGGGAAGATATCCATCCTACAAAGAATACCAGGCCGATTACTACCACGAAACCGAGTCCCGGCACGCGGATCGGGTTACCCACCGCATCTTTTTCTAATAAACCCGGCGCGATGAGATGAATGATATTGGGAAGGATCCCATCTACAAAAACAAAAAGCCCGAATACAACCCAGATGGTGATACCGATGGGTGCCAATACGATTAAGCCCTGAAAAAAATATCTCAATATTTTTTTCAGGATGGATCTAAGCGTAAGGGCGTCGCGTGGTTCGGTCATATGAGCTGCAAAATAACGCTAAAAGATGACACATGGTTTTGTTGAAAAACGCAACTAAAACCTGGACCAATGCCTAGGTTTTAGTTGCGTTTTAATAGGGGTTTGTTCGACTCTTGTTCGACTCGAGTCGAACAAGACCCTATTGAAACCCGAACAATACTCGAACAAATGCCCTTTTTTAGGCGCTATGTTATTGTCTATCAACGCGTTGAATCGTTGTAGCATTTAGCGCAATATGTAAATTATTAATTACCAATGTGTTGCCATAAATAAAAACAGTTGATAACGTATACTTACTGCCACCAAACTGAGGCTTTACACAGCGCGTTAAACTAATAACAGAGAGGATTTTCCGGCCACGGTTTCATTCATCACATCGGAAAACCGTTCAACACAAAATACAAATATTTTACATGGAAACTTTGGTTACGAAATAAGTTTCCGTAGTTTTGCCTCCATTTTAGAATATGGAACACCAGGAAAGAATAGTTACAAAAGCTCACGAACTGTTTATGCGTTATGGCATACGCAGCGTGAGTATGGATGAGATCGCCAATCATTTGGGGATGAGCAAAAAGACCATTTACCAGTTCTACACAGATAAAGATGCATTGGTGGAAGATGCGATCAATATTATCATCAACGCCAACCGGATGGACTGTGTTGTACATAAGGACAGAAGCGAAAACGCTGTTCACGAGATCTTTATGGCGATGGATATGGTGGTAGAAATGCTGGGCTCGATGAACCCGGCTGTGATCTTTGATCTTGAAAAGTATCACCCCAATGCTTTTAAAAAGTATATGGATCACAAGAATAAGTTCCTTTATACGATCATCCGTGAAAACCTCGATTGGGGTAAGCGTGAAGAGTTGTATAGGGAAGAGATACAATCTGATATTATTGCCAGGTTCCGTCTCACTTCCATGTTCATGCTCTTTAACCCGGAGCTTTTTCCACTGGGAAAACATAGCCTGCCAACCATTATAACAGAAGTAACCGATAATTTTTTATATGGCCTTACTACACACAAGGGTCAGAAACTGATCCAAAAATATAAGCTACAAAGACAAAAAACCATCACTGTATGAACAAACGAGGACCAAAATTAATGCTCTACCTGATGATACTATCAGCCAGTATGGGCACAGTTTATGCGCAGACTTTAACCCGGCATGAGTTTACGATTCAGCAGGCAGTTGAATATGCACGCAGGAATAATGTGCAGGTAAAAAACGCACTGCTTTCTGTGCAGATACAAAAACAAACCAACCGCGAGATCACAGCAGGCGCTTTGCCTAATCTTAGCGGAAGCTTTGGTATCACCGATTACATAGATATCCCAACATCCCTGTTACCGGGAGAAGTATTCGGCCAGCCTGCGGGAACTTTCATTCCCGTTAAGTTTGGTACAAAATACAATTCCACTGCGGCACTACAAGTACAGCAGACATTGTTTGACGGACAGGTGTTTGTAGGCTTACAGGCAAGACAAACATCCATCGATGCCCAGACAAAAAATGTAGAGGTAACAGAAGAGTTGATCAAAACCAATATCTATAAGATCTATTACCAGCTGGTAGTAAGCAAAACACAGATAGATATCCTGGATGCGAACATCAGCCGTTTACAAAAATTAGATCACGATACAAAAGAAATCTACAAAAATGGATTTGCGGAAAAACTTGATGTTGATAAAGTAAGCGTACAGGTTACCAACCTGCAGACCGAAAAAACAAAAGCGCTTAACAGTATCAGTGTAGGCTACCTGAGTTTAAAAACATTGATGGGGATGCCGGTTAAAGACACACTTGTATTACTCGACAAAATCTCGGAGGACCAGATCAAAGCAGATATTGTTAACGATACTTCTTACGATTATAACAGCCGCAAGGATTTTGAATACCTGACCCTGGTAAAAAGATTGAATGAATATAATATCAAACGCTATAAACTCAGCTACCTGCCTACCTTATCATTGAATGGTGTGTATAATAAAAATGCGCAGCGTAATACATTCGACATTTTTGCTTCCGGCGGCGCATGGTTTACTACTTCGTATATAGGCGTAAATCTTAATGTGCCTATTTTCAGCGGCTTTGCCAAAGATGCAAGGGTACAGCGCTCAAAACTGGAACTGCGGCAGACAGAGAACCAGATCGATAACATGAAGATCTCAATCGATAGTGAAGTAGAACAGGCGAGGCTCAATTTCAGGTCGGCACAAACTACTATGGGTTTCCAGAAGGAAAACATGAAGCTGGCGGAGAGTGTATATGACCAGACAAAAAAGAAATATGAAGCAGGTACAGGTTCGAATACAGAGATCACAGCAGCACAAACGGATCTTGTAACCGCACAGAATAATTATATCAGTGCCCTGTACAGTGCCATCATCGCAAGGGTGGATTATTTAAAAGCCACCGGAAAATTATAACTACAACCAAAACTTAAAACGAAGTATATGCAAAAGTTCATACAGATCATTTTCATCGCATCAGCCGTAACGCTGGCATCTTGCGGGCAGAAAGAGGATAACAGTTCGGCCGCAGTGAAAGAAAAAAAAGCTAAACTGGAAGAGCTGAAAAAACAACAGCAAACAGTAGGTGCAGATATCACAAAACTTGAAGCAGAGATCGCTAAACTGGATCCGGCTGCAGCGAAAGAAGAAAAAAGTAAGTTCGTTACCGTAGCACCGGTAACACCGCAGAACTTTACACACTATATAGACCTGCAGGGTAAAGTAGAATCTGAAAACATTTCTTATGTGACCCCACGTGGTGGTCCGGGACAGGTGAAAGCTTTATATGTAAAGAGAGGTGATAATGTTTCTAAAGGACAGATCCTTGCGAAACTGGATGATGCCATTGCCAAGCAAAGCGTTATTGCAGCAGAACAGGGTATCGAAACCATTAAGACACAGCTTGCTTTTGCAAAGAACCTTTACCAAAAACAAAAAAATCTTTGGGACCAGAACATTGGAACAGAAGTTCAACTGATCACCGCAAAGAATAATGTAGACAATATTGAGAACCAGTTAAAGAATGCACAGGAGCAGGTAAAGATCAACAAAGAACAATTACAATTCAGTAATGTGTACAGTGATGTTAGTGGTGTGGCAGAAGAAGTGAATGTAAAAGTGGGTGAAACCTTTACAGGTGCCATGCAGATCAAGATCGTTAATACCAGCAGCCTGAAAGTAACTACCCTTGTTCCTGAAAACTATCTCGGGAAAGTTAAGAATGGCAGCAACGTGAAGATCAGTCTTCCTGATATCAATAAAACAATTGATGGAACTATTGCTGTTACCGGCAAGATCATTGATGCCAACAGCAGAAGTTTTTACATAGAGGTAAAGATCCCTGCAGATAAAGATTTCCATCCTAACCAGGTTGCCCTGGTAAGAATACAGGATTATACTATGAACAATGCGATAACTGTTCCTGTAAACACTTTACAAACTGACGAAAAAGGAAAATATGTAATGGTTGCGGTGAAAGAAAATGGCAAAATGATCGCTAAGAAAAAAATGATCCAGACGGGTGATTTTTATGGAGACAGGCTGGAAGTGAAAGGTGGACTGAGTGCAGGTGATATGATTATCACAGAAGGATACGGAAGCCTGTATGATGGACAGTTGATCACGACCGATGTAAAATAGTCACCAAAACAAACACACTATTTAAACCAACTGTATGAGTGCATTAGAAAACATAAAAGAAAAGTTCAAAGAATTCGGCCCTACCAGCTGGAGCATCAAGAACAAAACATCTATCTACCTGATGATGTTGTTTGTGAGCCTTGCCGGTATCTTCCAGTTCGTGACACTTCCGAAAGAGCAGTTCCCGGATATCGTGATCCCTACTATTTACGTGTCAACGATCTATGTAGGTAACTCGCCAAAAGATATCGAGAACCTGGTAACACGGCCTATTGAAAAACAGATCAAAGGGATCACCGGTGCCAAGATCAAAAAATTCACCAGTACATCACAGCAGGATTATTCTGCGATCATTGTTGAATTTGATACAGATGTAAAAACCGACATCGCTTTACAGAAAGTAAAGGATGCCATGGATAAAGCCAAACAGGATCTGCCAACCGATCTTACCCAGGAGCCAACAGCGCTGGAAGTAAGTTTAAGTGAGCAACCGATCATGTATGTGAACCTGAGTGGTGATTATGACCTGCCGCGTTTGAAAAAATATGCAGATGACCTGAAAGACAGGCTCGAAGATCTTACACAGATCAACCGCGTTGATATCGTGGGCGCGCCTGAAAGAGAGTTCCAGATCAATGTAGATAATTACCGTATGCAGGGTGCAGGTATCACATTTGATGATATCACTACCGCTGTACAGCGTGAGAACCTGGATATATCAGGCGGTTTGCTGGAAGTGGGTACCATGAAACGTAACCTGCAGTTAAAGGGGCAATTGAAAACAGCGAATGATATCGCCCAGATTATTGTCCGCAACCAGACCGGCACACCTGTTTATTTAAAAGATATTGCTGTTATTAAGGATACCACCAAAGAAAAAGAAAGCTATGCGCGGTTGGATGGCAAGAATGTGGTAACACTTAATATCATTAAAAGAAGCGGAGAAAACCTGATTGAAACAAGTGATGGTGTAAAGAAAATAGTGGAAGAAGCAAAAGGGGTTCTTTATCCGAATGACCTGAAAGCGGTTATTACCGGCGACCAGAGTATCAAAACAAGAACATCATTCAATGACCTTGTTAACTCAATCGTTATCGGCTTCATCCTGGTATTGATCGTATTGATGTTCTTTATGGGGGTGGTCAACGCATTCTTTGTTGCCCTCTCTGTGCCACTGAGTATGTTCGTTGCCTTTGTGTTCCTGCCGGGCGCAGATCTGATTATCGGCGGACATGTAACCTTAAACTTCATTGTATTATTCGCCCTCCTGTTCGGCTTAGGTATTATTGTGGATGATGCGATTGTTGTTATCGAGAACACGCACAGGATCTTTGTAAACGGGAAAGGAAAAATACCGGTGGTGGCTTCTGCAAAGATGGCCGCAGGTGAAGTATTTGTTCCGGTATTGGCTGGTACATTAACTACACTGGCTCCATTCTTCCCGCTGTTATTCTGGCCGGGCATCATTGGTAAGTTCATGGTATACCTCCCAACCATGCTGATCTTTACATTGGCAGCATCATTGGTAGTGGCCTTTATCATGAACCCGGTATTTGCTGTGGATTTTATGAACCATCCTGAAGACGAGGTAAAAGAACCTAAGAGTGCCATCTTTAAAAAGAAAGGATTCTGGATCGCGATAGGTATTGGCGTGTTACTGGATCTTGCCGGTGCTCCATTCTGGGGTAACCTGCTGATCTTCTTTATGCTCCTGATATTACTGAACCGTTTTGTATTGGAAGATGCCATTCATGGTTTCCAGAACAGGGCACTTCCATGGATCATGGGTCACTACGAGAGCCTGTTACGCTGGGCATTAAATGGCTGGCGCCCGGTTCACCTGTTACTCGGAACCATTGCTTTATTATTTGTTTCCTTCTTCATATTTGTAGCTTCTATTACTTCGGGAAGAGTGGGTGTTGAGTTCTTTCCAAAAGCAGATCCTAACCAGATCTATGTTTACCTGAAATTACCCGTAGGAACAGATATAGAATATACCGACTCCGTTACAAGAGTACTGGAAGGACGTGTAAATAAAGTATTGGGTCTTGAGAATGGAAAGAAAAATCCTGTTGTAGAAAGTGTGATCAGTAATGTGGCCGTTGGTGCAAGCGATCCTGCTGCGGGCGACAGAAGTACACGCAGTGAATTGGGAAGGATACAGGTTTCATTTGTAGAGTTTGAAAAAAGAGAGGGTGTAGGAACCAAGCCATACCTTGATAAGATACGTGCGGAAATGAAAGGCATTGTGGGAGCAGAGATAAGTGTTGACCAGGAAAGCGGCGGACCCCCAACTGATCCCCCGATTAACATTGAAGTAGCAAGCGAAGATTTTGATGCATTGATCAAAGGAGCGAGTGCTTTAAAAAATTACCTCGATTCGATCCAGGTTCCCGGTGTTGAAGAACTCAAGATGGATATCGATCTGAAAAACCCGGAGATCACATTGATCGTTGACAGGGAAAGAGCCTTGATACAAGGCGTATCAACAGGTCAGATAGGTCAACAGATCCGTACGGCTTTATTTGGTAAAGAGGTATCGAAAGTAAAAGAAGGCAAGGATGAATATAAGATCCAGTTACGTAACAATGAACTACAGCGTAAAAGCTTAACGGACCTGCTGAATATGCGTATCTCTTTCAGGGATATGGCTTCCGGTGGTGCTGTTAAAAATGTACCGATCAGTGCGTTAGTAAAAGTAGAACCTACCAGCACACTCGGTAGTGTAAAACGCAAAAATCAAAAACGACTGATCACGCTTCGTTCGAATGTATTGACAACGAAAGGTTATAATGCTACAGCTGTTAACCAGGTGATCAGTAAACACATTGCCAACTTTAAAAAACTTCCTGATGGTGTAACGATCAAACAAACAGGTGAAGGTGAGCAACAAGCCGAAACGGTAGGTTTCCTCGGTAAAGCGTTGTTGATCGCGTTAATGCTGATATTGTTTATACTTGTACTACAGTTCAATTCAGTAAGCAAATCCATTATCATTCTTACAGAAATCATCTTCAGTGTGATCGGTGTATTCTTAGGATTTGCGATCACGGGTATGCAGGTATCCGGTTTGATGACAGGATTAGGTATTGTGGGTCTGGCAGGTATCGTGGTTAAAAACGGAATCCTTGTGATCGAGTTTACAGATGAGCTGCGTGGAAGAGGTATGAAAACAAGAGAAGCGGTGATCGAAGCTGGTAAAACACGTATCATACCGGTACTGTTAACCGCGCTCGCAGCGATCCTTGGATTTATCCCGATTGCGATTGGTTTCAATATCAATTTCATCACCTTGTTCTCTAACCTGAACCCGCATATCTTCTTCGGAGGTGATAACGTAGCCTTCTGGAAACCATTGAGCTGGACCATCATCTTCGGATTGGCATTTGCCTTCTTTATGACCCTGATCATTGTACCAAGTATGTACCTGATCGCAGAACGTTTAAGAAGACCGATGCGCAGGATGTTTGGTGGCAAATGGATCAGTATGATGGGTATCCCGCCAATGACACTCCTGTTTATGCCATTGATGATCGTTACAATGATCAAGCATAGGTTGGACAGGAAGAAACGTGCAGCGAGATTGAAGAATAATGATAAAGTGAATGAGAAATTTGTAGGTAGCTGGTTTTAAATAACCGGTATAAATAATCAAAGCCGCTCCTTGTGAGCGGCTTTTTTTTGCCGTTCATAAAAACTTTAGGAGCCTGTAATATTCACACAAAAAATCTAACTAATTTTATTAAAATAATTCTCATGATACAAAATCACGAAATAGACTATAAGATCTTCGGCGAAGAAATGCAATACGTTGAAGTGGAACTAGACCCTAACGAAACCGCCATTGCAGAACCCGGTGCTTTTATGATGATGGATGATGGTATTGATATGCAGACATTATTTGGTGACGGCAGCCAGCAGCAGAACAGTGGATTTTTAGGCAAGCTCCTGAATGCAGGAAAACGTGTACTGGTAGGCGAAAACCTTTTCATGACCGCCTTTACAAATATTGCCAATGGCAAACGCCGTGTAAGTTTTGCCTCTCCTTATCCCGGTAAGATCATACCCTTGGATCTGCAGCAACTCGGCAATCGCATCATTTGTCAGAAAGACGCTTTTCTCTGTGCAGCAAGAGGTGTGAGTGTGGGTATAGAATTTCAAAGAAAACTCGGAACAGGCTTATTTGGCGGTGAAGGTTTTATCATGGAAAAACTGGAAGGTGATGGAATGGCTTTTCTGCACGCGTGCGGACACGTACTTAAAAAAGATCTGCAGCCTGGGGAGTTATTGAAAATTGATACGGGTTGTATTGTTGGTTTTACTTCTGGCATTAATTACGATATACAATTTGTAGGTGGAATCAAGAATACCATCTTCGGCGGTGAAGGATTATTTTTTGCAACCCTCCGCGGACCCGGAACCGTATGGATTCAGACATTGCCCATTAGCCGATTAGCTGGAAGGATATTGCAATACGCAACAACATCGCGCAGGGAGGAAGGAAGTGTGTTGGGAGGCCTTGGTAATTTACTTGATGGTGACGGATGGCGCTAAAAGAATGCCACTGAAGCATAGAAGCACTGAATTTTTCTTTTCAGTGCTTCTGTGCTTCAGTGGCAAAAATCATTTAAGTCCCGCTAATTTTTCTACTGCTTTCTCTAAAGTTTCCTCCTTCTTCACAAAACAAAATCGAAGAGCTTTATTATCCTCGCCATTTTTATAAAACGCCGAAACCGGTATGGTAGCAATGCCATACTCTTTTGTTAAACGTATCGCTAGTTCCTTATCGCCCTCTGAGGTAAAGTGTCCATAACTATAACATTCAAAATAACTTCCGTGTGAAGGGATACATTTAAAAGGTGTTGTCTCCATCAGCTTCCTGAACAGGTCCCTTTTTTGTTGCAGGAATGGACCGAGTTCCTGGTAAGCCTCTTCTTTCAGCATGTATTCTGCAATAGCTACCTGCTTGGGTGTGTCGCACGAAAAACAATTGAACTGATGAACTTTCCTGAACTCTTTCATAAATGCTGCGGGTGCAATACAGTAACCCAGCTTCCATCCCGTACAGTGATAGGTTTTCCCAAATGAAAAACAGACAAAGCTTCTTTGCAGCAGGTCGGGATAACGCAGAATGCTTTCATGACGGATACCATCATAGATGAGGTGCTCATACACCTCATCACTTAATATGATAATGTCAGTGCCTGCCACAACACTTCGCAACTGAATGATATCATCTTCTCTCAACACTGCACCTGTTGGGTTATGCGGCGTATTGATCATGATCATACGTGTTCTTGAGCTGATCTTTGCACGCACTTCATCCCAGGGTATTGAATAGGCGGGAAACTGCAAAGAGATACGCACTGCTGTTGCGCCATTTACTTCTATATTAGGAATATAACTATCGTAGGCCGGTTCAAACACGATCACTTCATCGCCGGGTTGCAATACGGCTGTCAGCGAAGTATATATAGCATATGTTCCACCGGGTGTAATGGTGATCTCTTTTTCAGGGTTCACTTTACTACCATATAATTTTGCTGCTTTTTCTGCCAACCTTTCACGCAGCAACGGCAGTCCGTTCATATGCGCATACTGATTAAAATCATTTTGCATGGCATTATCCACCAGTGAGCAAAGCTCTTTGCTCATCGGGAAATCGGGGAAGCCCTGGCCTAGATTCACGGCCTTGTGTTCCAAGGCAAGCTGGCTCATCACAGTAAAAATAGTAGTACCTACATCGGGAAGTTTGGAATGAATATCGGGGAATTGATCTTGCATGTTAGTTCAGCAATTTACCGAAACATATGAATCTTAAAGGGCTAAACTGCTTGCCAGCCTTCTTAACTCTATCTCCGCTACTTTTGCTGCATAACTCAGGTTAACCAACCGGTAGCCCTCATCTACAAAACTTTGCTGCGCTACTCTCAAGTCGATGATCGTTGCCTGCCCTAACTGATACTTCTGAAGAACAAGGTCTAGTAACTGGGTGGCTAGCTTATAGGTTTCCTGTTCTGATTTTAACTGGTTCAATGAACTCGTATATGCCTGGTAAGTGCGCACGGTTCCTGACTCAAAATTAAGATATGTCTGATCACGCATCACTCTTGCGCTTTTTGTATTTACTGCTGCTACCTGTTGCTGACGTTTAAAGATGCTGCCATTATAAATAGGGATCGCAAGGTTCACACCTATGAACGGACCATAACTCTGGTTCAATAAAGTAAACCCGGCAGCACTGTAATTGTTCGAAAAATTATACCCTGCCAAAGCCCGAAGTGAAGGATACCGAAGAGCGGCTGTTTCTTTTTCAATCAACTCATTTATCCGTATCTGCTGATCAGCTGCAAGCACAGTTGGATTTTTTACAAGGGATGTACGAACGCTATCAAAATTGATCGTCCTGTCAACAATGATCGTGTCGCTGATAACCACCTGTGTTTCCGGCTTTAAAAAAATCAGGTTCAGCAGGTCGGTCTTGGCCTGGTCTACAATTAACTGCTGGGTCTGCTTTGTCTGTACCAATGCATTCAGATCTATCTGCGCCTGGAACAATTCGGCATTATTTGAGAGACCCACATCTTTTCTTACCTGTAAAATATCAAGCCGTTTTTGTGAAACGCCGATCGACAGGTCGATGGTTTTCAGGTAGTTCTGTTGGCGAACAACATCATAATATTTCGTCATTACACCTGCAATCGTATTCTGAACCTGTGCGCTTAACAATTGTTGATTCTGTGCCAGTAATTGCTCCAGCCGTTTTTTTGTGGTGATTACGCGGCTCCCGTTATACAAGAGGAAGCTTCCGGTTACCCCAACACCCAGGATATTAGAAGCTACATTATCTCTTTTAGTATCGCGAGTGGCATCTGCAAATTTCTGGTTGATGCTGGTAACCTGCTCCTGATCAGTAAATGATCCTGTTACTACCGGTAATCCGCCGGCAACGCCAATATTATTATTGATATCGCTGATCTCGATATTGTTCCTGGCCAGTTCAATATCATAACTGTTCTTCAAAGCAAGATTGACAGCATCGGTCAATGTCAGTCTTTGCTGAGCAAAACCAGACAGGCAGGCAAAACAGAAAGAGACAACGAGGATTCTTTTCATGCTATGTAAATTACCAAGGACCGCAGAATGGGTTATAAATTTTACACGAACGGGTGAATTAGCTAACAAATGTGCCCACATCCATTCCTTCTACTACTTTCAGCAGGTTACCGGGCTTGTTCATATCAAAAACGATGATCGGCATTTTATTCTCCATACAGAGTGTGAACGCAGTCATATCCATCACTTTCAGGTTGCCGCTTAAACATTCCTGGAAGCTGATCTTCTCATAACGGGTTGCGGTAGGGTCTTTTTCAGGATCTGCTGTGTAAACCCCATCTACCCGTGTACCCTTCAGGATCACATCTGCTTTCATTTCTATTGCGCGGAGCGAGCCTGCCGTATCGGTAGTAAAATAAGGATTACCTGTTCCACCGCCAAATATCACAACCCTTCCCTTCTCCAGGTGTCTTAACGCTTTCCGGCGAATATAAGGTTCAGCCACCTGTTCAATATTGATGGCACTTTGTAATCTTGTATATACCCCTATTTTTTCAAGCATGGCCTGCATGGCCATTGCATTGATCACGGTTGCCAGCATTCCCATGTAGTCGCCATGCGCTCTTTCAATGCCACTGTCAGCCTCATTCATTCCCCGGTAGATATTACCACCACCAATAACAATGGCCACCTGTACACCTAGGTCAGTAACCAATTTGATGTCGTGCGCATATTGCTCTATGATCTGCGGATTAAAAGGGTCGCCGTTTCTTTGGTCACCCAACAGGGCCTCACCGGACAATTTCAACAGGATTCGCTTGAATTTTGGAAGCATGGGGGCAGGTGATTTTACTGCAAATAACCTGATTTTTTGGAGAAGTCCCAAGATAATCTGGGTATAATCAAATACGTGGCGGCTTTAAGCAGGGTATCTAAGATTCAACCTGCAGGCTTTGCCACATTTGCAGATACGCTCCTTTTCGATTGATCAATTCTGTATGATTCCCCTGTTCAATCAATTTTCCTTCTTTGAGTACAAGTATCAGATCTGCATTTTTAATGGTAGTTAGCCTGTGGGAGATGATGATGATTGTTTTTCCCTGCTTTTTAAACTGCTCAAGCGTGTGTTGCACTTTTTGCTCGCTTGCGAGATCCAAAGATGATGTAGCCTCATCAAGGATCAGCATTTCAGGGTTGCGGTACAAAGCTCTTGCAATGGCAATTCTTTGGCGCTGGCCGCCAGATAGATTAATCCCCTGTTCATTCAATATAGTATTATATGCAGCGGGCATTTTTTCAACGAAATCATGAATACCCAATATTTGTGAGAGTGCTAATACTTTTTGCATATCAGGTGCAGGATCGCCAATCGCTATATTTTCTATAATCGTTCCCGCAAACAGGTGGATATTCTGTGGCACCACTGCAACCAGCTGCCTGAGGCTTTGGGTGCTGATGTACTGCAGATCAAGACCGCCAATACGTATGTTTCCTTCCTGAAGCGGGTAAAGATTTTGCAAAAGAGAAAGCAAGGTAGATTTCCCACTTCCACTTTCACCTACAATAGCAGTCATCCCCTTTGATGGTATAGTAATATTGAGTCCATCGAACACAGTAACCCGTGTGTCATATCGAAAATGAACATTCTGGAATACAATTTCTCCCATAAGTTCTGGCACCAGGTCTACTTTGTTTTCATTGGATGATTCGGTCTCAAGATCTATAATTTCAAAAAGACGATCGGCGGCAATAAGGGCATCCTGTATACTTTTATTCGCTCCAATTAATGAAACTGCAGGTCCGGTAAAATATCCGGCCAATGCATAAAATGAAAGTAATTCTCCCGGGGTTAGCTGACGGTTGATAACAAAATAACTTCCCACCCATAAGATGACAATTGTAAACAAGCGGGTAATAAAATCCGATGCGGTTGCAAGGTATAATCCGTTTAAACCGCTGTTATAAATGGATTGCAATAAAACAATAAATCTGTTTTCTGTTTTACTATTGGCATACGCGTCTAATCCAAAGCGCTTAATAGTAGCTGCTGCATTCAGACTTTCCACTAATTGGGTTTCCAGTCCGGCATTATTTTCCATCAACGCGCGTTGCCATTTTTTATTGACCCGGTTACTTATCCCGTAAAGAAGTAAATAAACAGGCATGATCCCCAGCATTATGATAGCGAGTTTCCAGTAATACAAAAACATCAATGTCATAGAGAAAAAAACGATCAAACTATTGACAACAATGGACAGTACCACATCATTAATAAATATCCTGATCTTAACTGCATCATTGACCCTGCTAATAATTTCGCCAACCCGCATTGTATCAAAAAATCGTTGCGGTAGTTTTAATAAATGTTTATAATAGCCCAGTATCAGTTTGGCATCCATATGTTGCCCTGTTTGTAATCCAAGTATACTTTTAAATGTTCCGATGAACACCTGGAAAATCAAAATAATGATCATGCCAATACTCAATAAATTCAATAGGCGTACATTTCCATCTGCTAATACAAAATCAATTATTTTTTGCATATAGATAGACGCAGAGAGGCCAAGAATTGTATAGATAACCGCTCCGGTTACTGCCTGGAGCATTACGCTACTATGTGGTTTTATAAGTTGCCAAAATCGTAAAGCATTAGTGGTTTTTTCATTTCCGGTTGTAAACTCTTTATCCGGCAGAAGCAGAACAATTACCCCACTCCACTCTTTTGAAAATTCATCTATCGTTTTGTTATGAAGGCGCCCATCGCCGGGATCCATGATGGTAATAAATTTTTTCGCAACCCGGTAGATAACCACAAAATGATGGAGTTCATTTCTGAGGATCACGTGTGCAATAGCGGGCAATGGTATTTTTTTTAGGCTTTCGGCAGGACCCTTTGCGCCTTTTGCCTGGAACCCTAATTTCTCTGCTGCCTCAATTAACCCCAATACAGTGGTGCCGCTTTTATCAGTACCAGCTAACTGGCGCATTTGGCTGACTGGTAACCGCAGTTTATAATATGCGCCTATAGAAGCTAAACAGGCTGCGCCACAGTCTGTAATATCTCTTTGTTTTATTTTAACCGTCTTATTCAATCGGATACTATAACTGTTTAGAAGGAGTGCCCGGGTTTAACCAGTCATCCAATTTGTCAAACAATAATTGCCAAAGGCTTCGGCGTGCAACAATAAAACTTGCCTGGTAACGTAACCCCTTTTTTAGCTGTCCGCTAAATCCATTTTTAAGAGATAGATGTGCGCTGTCAAAACTACAACGGACTTTAAATACCGGTTTGTTATCTACAGCAGTATAGTCATTGTCGATACTGATTATTTTTCCGGTCAGCACACCAAAATAATTATAATCAAAAGCTTCCAACTGATAACGGGCGGCTTGATTTTTTTTCAAAAGCCCGATATCTTTTGTTGGCACATAGCATTCCCCTATTATTTCTTCTTCAGGCGATATACTGCATAATGTTTCATTTGCCTGTAAATGTCCACCTGCGTATCGCGTATCAATACCCTGAACTATGCCGGATACCGGAGCCTTTACCTCAAAATAGGTAGCATCTGTTGCGATCTGTTGATCCTGCTGCTGAAATTGTGAAAGCTCCAGGCGGTATTTTACCAGGTCCTGTTGCCAGGAACTTAACTGTTCATGCGTAAACGCCTGATACCCGGATGCTAGCTTTTCAAGATTAACCTGACTGTCAAAAAATTCTTTGGGGCTGATGACCTTCTCTTTCGCCAATGAACTATTTATTTCGACCTCCCTATCTGCCTTTTTTAATGATGCCTCCTGTTCTGCTTTTTGATGAAGAAACCTTGCCGCCTGTTGCTTATATAGCGGGGATGACAATAAAGCTGCGGATGCCAGCGTAATGCTGCTTACAGAAGTAAGTATTCCAAGATCACGAATAAACTTTTCCAGTTGTAAAATTTCAAAATGATTCCGCTCCCTTTTAGCTTTTGTTGTGGGTTCTTTTATGTGAAGAAGTGTTGCGCCTTTTTCAATAAAGTCGCCTTCTTTAAAAAAAATGGAATCGATTATCCCGGATATGATAGATTTTACGTCTGTCCGTTCAGCCTTTGGTCTTGTAATTCCGTTAGTTTTAACAGAGATATCGATGCTGATAAATGGAAGTGCCAGGAAACAGACAAATATGCCTGCCAGTAGCGATAAATATATGATGGAGCTACGGGATTTTATTTTTGGCAAATAAAAAAATATTGACTCTTCAGAAGCATTAATTGTATCAAACATAGTCAAGGTTTTACTACCGCTTTCTTTGCAAAAGCTTCCTCTTCATTCTTATGGCTACAATATGAAAAATGATTCCGACCAGGAAGAATAAATTCCTTCCTGCAACAAAACCTAGGTATTCTATATACTTAAAATGTGTTTCGCTTTCTTTTCTTGGCCAGTAAATAAAATTCACGCCATTCCCCAGTAATTGATACCCAATTAGTATTAGCCCCAGGGTTGCGGGAATACTTATTTTTTTGTTCATTATACATGAATTGGAAAATACCTACGCTTAATGGTGTTAAGCGTAGGTATTAGATAAATAGATACTTATTACAGTGTGGATGAAATTCCTTTAGTAAAACCATCGCCTGCAGCTTTTAAAGGTTCTACAAACAGAAATTGAACCGTCAATGCCGTGATGTGAACTAAATCACTAAAAAAACTTCCCCCATCTATTTTAGCTGCCTCATTGGGAGATAATGAGGTCATACCATAATTTGAAATTTCTATTTTTTTCATAAAACGAATTTTAATTATAAAAGAAATGCTTCCCTTGCCTAACACTCATAGGGGCAGATGTTCAGCGGTTTGTTTACTTGCTTTACTGCAAGGCTCCAGTTCGTTTTTGCTCGGCTGTAATGCTACCCGAAGTAGTGCCGTTCTCTACCAACGTTCTTTTTTTGTTTGCCCGTCAGCACACTTTTGGTTAATTAAGAAGTAATACCCGTTAACTCGTTATTCATTATTTTTCTGACTATGCTGTTATTGCCAAATAGATAAGTACCACAGTAATCATCTATTCAAAAGTAGATAGGCCCTTTTAATAAATGTTTAGGTGTTTACCGCAATTGATGGGGGTTTTAAAACGAGGATTGCGTTAGCGCACAAAAAAAGGGAACCGGCTTATCGCCAATTCCCTGTATAATAAAGTATCTGGAATAATTATCCTAAAGCAACTCTCTTAAACTCAGTTACTTTCAGGTCTGCCGAAATGCTCTTTAAATAAGCTTCTACACTCTGGCCGGGCTCTTTTACAAACGCCTGTGCCAGTAATGTTTGTTCTTTGAAGAACGCATTCAGTTTTCCTTCTGCGATCTTAGCGATCATCTCATCTGGCTTGCCGGCCATTTTAGGATCTGCTTTCATGGTTTCTACCACGATGCTTCTTTCCCTTTCAATGGTTTCAGGAGAAATACTGTCAGAATCAACTGCCAGCGGGTTCATTGCCGCGATCTGCATAGCAATGTCTTTGCCTGCTTCAGCAGAAGCTGAGGTAAGTCCTACCAACACACCCATACGATATGATCCGTGTATATAAGAAGCTACATAAGGAGCGTCTACTCTTTCAAATTTAGAAACACCGATTTTTTCGCCGATAGAAGAAAGTTTATCGTTGATCATATCCGACACTTTTGCGCCATTGATCACTACTTCATTCAGTTCTTCTGCGCTTTTTACATTGTTAGCTACTGCAGCATCGGCAATGGTTTGTGCAAAAGCAACAAACTCTGCATTCTTCGAAACGAAATCTGTTTCGCAGCTGATGCATACAACAAAGCCTGTCTTATTATCAGCAGAAGTCTGTGCAATGATCACACCTTCTTTCGCTTCACGGTCGCTACGTTTGGCAGCGACTTTCTGGCCCTGTTTACGTAACCAGTCAATAGCCGCTTCAAAATCACCATTGGTTTCGGTTAACGCTTTTCTGCAATCCAACATACCTGCACCGGTTGCCTGGCGCAGCTTATTTATATCCTGGGCTGTAATTGTTACAGTTGACATATTTTCTTAATTAATAATTAGGAATTAATAATTAGGAATTAGGAATTAACAACCAACAATGCCTTGCATTATTAATTCCTAATTCCTAATTCCTAATTTGATTGATAGTAAGTATTAAAATTTCAGGGACTATCTGCTTCCACCTGTTCCACCACCACCTGCAGGGCGACGGTTTCCTGGAACACGGCGTTTAGGTGCGCCACCCGGGCCACCGGCTCCTGGTGTGCTACCTCCGCCTCCGCGTGATCTTCCACCGCGTGCAGCTTCAGATTGAGCTTCTGCTTCCAGGCGACGGGCCTTAGCCTCGTTCTCATTGCTGGATTCATCAGACTCATCATCATCTTTAGAAGCCTGGCGTTCAGCAAGACCTTCAGCGATAGCTGCGATGATGTAGTTAGTAATGATGGCGATAGATTTTGTTGCATCATCATTTGCAGGAATAGCAAAGTCTACTTTGTTAGGATCGCTGTTGGTATCAACCATACCAAAAGTTGTGATGCCCAAACGTTTTGCTTCAGACAAAGCAATATGCTCATGACCTATATCAACCAGGAACAAAGCAGCCGGTAAACGACCCAGTTGAGCGATACCGCCCAATACTTTCTCCATTTTATCTTTATCACGGGTAAGTGTCAGACGCTCTTTTTTAGTAAGGCTCTCTGCACTTCCGTCAGCCAGCATTTTTTCAATGCTCTGCATTTTCTTTACGCTCTTACGAACCGTATTGAAATTGGTAAGCATACCACCTAACCAACGTTCAGTAGCGTAAGGCATATTAACGCGTTTGGCACACTCACTAACGATCTCTTTTGCTTGTTTCTTGGTAGCAACAAACATGATCTTTTTACCGCTTTTCGCGATCTGCTTGATAGCAGCTGCAGATTCCTGCAGATGATCAACCGTTTTGTTCAGGTCAATGATGTGAATACCTTTTTTCTCAGCAAAGATGTAAGGCAACATCTTTGGATTCCACTTCTTTTTCAAGTGACCAAAATGTACACCGGCCTCAAGGAGTTGTTGTTGTAATGAAGTGTTATTTTCCATTGTATGTGATTATATAATTTGTAATCATTTATTTTCTGTCGATAGTCTATAGACCATGGTCCATATCTTTTTGATAACCATGGACCATCGACTATGGACCATGGACCAGCAATTACCTCTTGCTGAACTGGAAGCTTCTACGAGCTTTCTTATGACCGAATTTCTTACGTTCAACACCACGTGGATCACGTTTCAGTTGACCGGCTTCTTTCAGTGCAGGACGGAATTCAGGATTCACCTCAAGCAAAGCACGGGCAATACCCAGCTTGGCTGCTTCAGCCTGTCCTTTTAAACCACCACCCTGTGCATTGATAACGATATCGAGTTTCCCGATCATATCAGCTGTTTTCAGCGGAGCTTCAACCTGGTTCTGCAGGTATACCAGTGGAAAATAAGCTTTGTAATCTTTGTCGTTTACAGTGATCTTACCATCGCCCTTGCTAACGAAGACACGGGTAACGGCTTCTTTACGGCGACCAACTGCATTTTTTTGTTTTTCCATTTTTATTTTGACTTTGAGCTGCTTCCGATCAATCGGCATCAGCATTTAGAATTTTTGTTTACAGTTCTAAAGAAATTAAAATTTCAGTTCTTTAGGTTGTTGTGCACTGTGCGGATGTGCAGCAGCAGCATACACAAATAATTTCTTGATCATTTTACGGCCAAGACGGTTTTTAGGAAGCATGCCTTTGACAGCTCTTTCCATAATAACTTCCGGACGGCGTTTGATCAGGTCCTCAGCAGCTTCTTCTTTCTTACCACCTGGGTAGCCTGAATAGTTGATATACTGCTTGTCGTGAAACTTGTTGCCTGTAAAAACAACTTTTTCGGCATTCAGCACAATTACATAATCTCCACAGTCTACGTGTGGTGTGTAATAGGCTTTGTTCTTTCCCCTGAGAACTGCAGCAATTTTAGATGCTACACGTCCTACGGTTTGATTAGTACCGTCCACTACATACCAATTATGTTGTACGGTAGCCGCATTCGCATGCTTTGTTGTGAAATGAAGTTTACTCATAATATTTATTTCTGTTTAAATGATCCGGCGCTATCCCACCGGTTTAAAATGGACGGCGAAGGTAGGCCCAATGCACTCATTATTCCAACAGTTTGGGAAAGTATTTTAGCAGACACCTTTGTAAGTGATTGATTTACAATGAAAATTTTGTTCGATATTTTAAATACCTGATGTAGATCAGGTATAAAACCTTAGTATTTCCACTCTTTGATTAGGAAATAGCCCGATTTATCTTTGCCAAATAGTTGGCAAAATACCAACTATTTTCCTAATTTTAATACAGCAAAGCATGTATCTTCTGAATACTAAGATGCTTGATCGCTTCTCCGTACAGCATTCTATTCTCACGCTCGAAAAAGTATTGCCGCCTGGAAAAGGGGGGTGAGGGAGTCGGACTGGAAAACAAAACAGGATTTACTTGTTTCATTTCCAAATGCGAAAATGATCAAAGGCAATTTGGCAAGGTTTGAAATATTACACAACAAATACCGCCTGGTTGCTGAAGTTTCCTATTCAGATTCCTATGTGGAGATTCGATTTATCGGCACACAATGAATATGATAAAATTGATACTTTAACAATATAAATATATCTGTATGAACACGTGGTTTATTATTGAAAATGAAATTGAATATGAAAAAGCAATGGCACGCTTTCAGGAGATAAAATATTCAAAGAAGGGTAGCCTTGAACATCGCGAGAAAATGTTGCTCGTAAGCCTTCTTAGCAACTATGAAGCTAAAACATCAACTTTACCTGAACTTGATCCAATTGAGTATATAAAAATAAGAATGGAGGACTTCGGTTATAAACCAGCCGATCTTGCCCGTGAATATGGAGATAAAGGAACTGTAAGTAAAGTATTGAATTACAAACAGGCTCTATCACTGACAATGATTAGAAAATTCAGTAAGATCCTACGGATTCCGCCCGAAGCACTAATTAAAGAATATAAACTCCAATAGATTTTGTCTCAACTAAAATTCCGGGCTACACAAGTTTTCACAGGGAAAGAAATGCTTGCTGCTGATAATGTTCTCATCACAGATGAGACAGGCATTATACAGGGTATTGTTCCATTTACAGAAGCAGGCGACGATATCCAGCAACTCAACGGCATTCTTACCCCGGGTTTTATCAATGCCCACTGCCATCTCGAGCTCAGTCACATGAAAGGACTGATCCCGGAACATACAGGGCTGGTAGATTTTGTTTTTAAAGTGGTTAACGAGCGCCACTTCCCCGAAGAAGAGATTGCAGCAGCCATCAATACTGCAGAAGATGAAATGATGGCCAATGGAATTGTAGCAGTTGGCGACATTTGTAATAACCTATCCACGCTCCCACAAAAAGAAAAGAAAAGACTTGCCTATTATAATTTTGTTGAAGTAAGCGGATGGATGCCCGCAGTAGCAGAGATGCGCTTTTTACGTTCGCAAGGATTTTATAATGCATTTAACCAATTAAACAGGCCATCGCAAACTTCTTTATCGCCTCACGCGCCATATTCAGTTTCAGACGAATTATGGGAAATGATATCGACTTATTTTGAAGAAAGCACAGTTACCATTCACAACCAGGAAACCGCTTTTGAAGATGATCTTTTCTTAACCGCTTCGGGCGATTTCAGCAGGATGTATGAGATGATGAAAATGGATACTTCTTTTTTCAAGCCAACGGGTAAAAGCAGTCTTCAGTCCTATTATCACAAACTGCAAAAGGCAAAAGAAGTGATACTGGTGCATAATACATTTACCAAAGAAGAGGATATTCTTTTTGCAAACCGTGAAACTTCCAACGTTAGCTGGTGCCTGTGTATCAATGCCAACCAATATATCGAGAACGCGCTTCCCCCGGTTGATTTACTTCGCAAAAATAATTCGCAGATCGTTGTAGGCACAGACAGCCTCGCAAGCAATCATAGCCTCAATATCCTTGATGAATTAAAAACCATTTCAAAACATTTTCCGGCTGTTCCATTAAGCGAGCTTTTGCAGTGGGCAACAATCAATGGTGCAAAAGCTTTGCAGATGGATGATGTATTGGGGATTTTTGAAAAAGGAAAGAAGCCGGGAGTTGTATTAATTGAAAATACCGAAGAGCGTATAACTGATCATTCATCCCTAAGAAGATTGCTTTAATTCTTTATCCAACAATTTCCTGCAGGATCGCTAAACTCTTCATCTCTCCAAAATCATGAATATGCAATGAGAGATAAGTAAGATACGATTGAAGCAATTCTTTCCTGACCACACGGTTCAATGAAATATTTTCCAGGTCGTTGTAAAAAGTAATATCCAGTATCTGCGAAGTTGTTTTTGCAAGCCCACCATCCAGCCAATGCGGATGTGAGGGATGTTGTGCTATAAACATTCCTTCCTGCAGATCAAGCACCGGTGTTGCAGTACTGTAACTTCCATGTATCCTGAACCCCAGTTCACTACCAAGATGCAGGATAAAATATAAGGGGAGATTGGCGGTTAGCGTGTCGGTTCCTTTGTCAAGCTGCTTCAAACTATCTTCTATCAAATGAAATAATTCAGGATTGGCTTCCGGTTGTTTCAAACTGTGTTGTAGCAATTCTACCAGAAAGATCGCTACGGTATTCCTGATCACATCAAACAATACCTTCTCGTAGAGATAACTCCATTGATACTCCCTGATAAATTGAAGTTGTTTAAGATCGTTGTGGTACACTTCCATGTCGAGCATGGCGGCGGGCTGAAAAAAGCTTCCTTTGCCTGCTGAAGTTTTGGTGCTCTGTCTTACTCCTTTTACAATGTAGGTTTGTATCCCATACAGCTCTGTATACACAGTAGTGATGATGCTGGTGTCACCATACTTTACTGTTCGCAATACAATTCCTTTGGTTGCCTGCACCATAAAGTAAAGGTAACATAGTTAGGATTGCCACCCACTTTCGCTAAAGCTACAGTGGGCAAGGCTGAAAACACTGAAGCACTGAATACATTTCTGTGTTTCAGTGCTTCAGTGGCAAAAAATATCTCACTATAAATAAGCTGCTTCTTTCGCTAATCTCAATTTCTCCAGCGCAATCGGGCAGGTTGGCAAAGCTTCCTGCGTAACTCCTGATGGGATCAATTTAATAATTCCTACCGCATTAAATCCACGCATAATGAAATATGTCAGATCAAACTCATACCACTTCTTCGCAAAGTTGGCATCATCTTTTGCATAATGGTGGTTGTTCTGAAACAACTCCCCCATTAATAAGATACCCCATGGTGATGTATTCTTTGAATGATCGCCATTATTGAAATTACTGTACCCATATTTATGACCACACCAGTTTACCACAGCACCCTGTATCGGTCCCATCATAAAATGAATAGGTAATAACAGGTACCACCAGGCACTGGGTGCGAAATAAATATAGAAGGCAACATAGGCTGCACCAAATGTTAAGCGGGTAATGATATGGTGACCAAACCTGTCGAGCTTATCCCACACAGGTAAATACTCTTTTGTAAACTGCTCATCGGGCAGGTTCTTTCCGGTTAAAAAGCCACGGAATATTTTGATGGTACTCTGCATCATCTGGTATACATCCTTAAAAAAATGTGGTGAATGCGGATCCTGCTCCGTATCACTATATGTGTGGTGCATCCGATGCATCACACCATACGCACGCGGTACCAGGAATGAAGACCCCTGTACAAACCACGTAGTGAGGTAAAAGGTTTTTTCCCAGCCCTTACTCGTTGTATACATCTTATGAGAAGCAAAACGATGCAAAAAGAATGAGTGAAAAAACAGCGACAGAAACCAGTGCCCACAGAAAAACAGGAGGATAGCAATCATGATGTTTGTTAAAGATTTCGAAATAGTACAATCGGAAGATAGGGGAATTACTACATAAAATACGAGAAACGTGGAGAATAGTTGGAGAGTGTTTAAGCTTTAACAGATAGAACTATTAGAGGTATAAACATCTATTCATTAAAAATGCCACTGAAACACAGAAGCACTGAAAATTCAGTGCTTCTGTGTTTCAGTGGCTAAAAAATATTTTTATACTACTCCCGTAAATTGCTTCAAAAAACGAACGTCATTCTGAGAGTAAAGGCGAAGATCATTTACCTGGAACTTTAATTGTGTAATTCTTTCCACACCCATTCCAAAAGCAAAGCCTGTATACTTATTAGGATCAATATCAAAATTTTCCAACACTTTCGGATGCACCATTCCACTTCCCAGGATCTCTACCCAACCGGTGTGTTTACATATATTACAACCGCTTCCCCCACAGATCAAACAACTGATATCCATCTCGGCACTTGGCTCTGTAAAAGGAAAATAACTCGGACGGAAACGTACTTTCACATCCTTACCAAACATCTCCTGCACAAAGAAATAAAGCGTTTGTTTCAGATCTGCAAAACTTACATTGTCATCAATATACAATCCTTCTACCTGGTGAAAGAAACAATGCGCACGGGCACTGATGGTTTCATTACGGTAAACACGTCCCGGACAAATCACCCTGATAGGTGGCTTTTGGGTTTCCATCACACGTGCCTGAACACTACTGGTATGTGTGCGCAATAACCAGGCAGGGTTTTGATTGATATAAAATGTATCCTGCATATCGCGCGCCGGATGATCTTCCGGTAGATTCATTGCACCGAAGTTGTGCCAGTCATCTTCAATCTCCGGTCCTTCCGCTACCGCAAAACCCAGTCTCCTGAAAATCGAAACAATCTGGTTACGAACAATACTTAAAGGATGTCTGGTTCCTACGGCTATCGGATCGCCGGGTAAACTCCAGTCGAGCTGTGTATCGTTTGTTGTTTGTGGTTGGTGGTTATTAGCTTCTTTAAGTGTTTCGTATTTGCTTTCTGTGAACAGTTTGAAATCGTTCAATACCTGGCCAAACTCCTTTTTACGGTCGTTCGGGACATTCTTCATCTCTCCCATGACTGTTTTGATCAGCCCTTTGGTTCCAAGGTATTTAATACGGAATTCTTCCACCGCATCAGGGGTGGTTGCTTCAAAACCGGCTATTTCCAGTTTATAAGCCTCGATCTGTTGCACTAACTGTTCCATTTGGCGAAAATAGCCACAGATAGCCTAAAAGCCATCAGTTTCACAAAAATTGCCTGAAACACGGGCTATTACTTACATTTGTGAAGAGATGAATAACCAAATGGAATACAATACCGAGCGCAATTACCTGGGTATGAAAGAATACGGTCGCCACGTGCAGAAGATGGTTGAATTTTTATTAACCATCGAGGACCGTGATAAACGCCAGCAACAAACCCAGTCTGTAATAGAACTGATGGGTTTCCTGAACCCGCATTTGAAGAATGTAGAAGACTTCCGTCATAAACTATGGGATCACCTTTTCTTTATCAGTGATTTTAAACTGGATGTGGATAGTCCGTACCCGAAACCACAGAAAGAAACATACAAACAAAAACCTGATCCTTTGCCTTACCCTAAGCGTCATCCAAAATATGCGCACTTAGGTAAGAACCTCGAAGTGGTGATTAATAAAGCATTGGCGGAAGAAGATCCTGAAAAGAAAGCAGGCTTTGCACATGCGATCGCTTACTACATGAAACTGGCTTATAGTAACTGGCACAAAGAACTGGTGCATGATGATACGATCCGCACAGAACTGAACAGCATTACCGGCGGACAACTTGAATTCAGCAACACCCCTTATATCAAACACCGCAACCAGAATTTTGAGCGCGATGAGTATCCATCACGCAGCAGTGGTGGGGGACGCTGGCAGCAAAATAATTTCGGCGGAGGACGCAGCGGTGGAAGAGATAACCGGAATGCCGGTGGTCGTGATAACCGTGCAGGTGGCGGAAGAACTGATGGAAGAAATAACAATAATAACCGCACAGGTAATACCGGCAACAATGCCAATACGCCTAATGTAAGTGGTCCGAGAGAAGCTAACCGGAACAATGGCGGAAGAAATAGTGGAGGTGGTCAGTTTAAGAAGCGGTATTAGTTTATTGGTTTATTTGTTTATTGGTTTACTATAAACGGTTTACTACCTTATAATAGCATCGGAGAATATTTCGATGCTATTTTTTTTACCAATAAACGAGTAAACAAATAAACCAATAAACTATCTTCATCCCATGAGTTCATTTGAAGTAACCGGAGGTAACAAATTAAAGGGCGAGATCATTCCACAGGGTGCAAAGAATGAAGCGCTGCAGATCCTGTCTGCCGTATTGCTTACTGCATCGCCGGTTACTGTTTCCAATATTCCGGATATTCTGGATGTAAACCTGCTGATAGAATTGCTGGGAGATATTGGTGTAAAGATCACACGCATTGATAAACATACCTGCACATTCCAGGCAGATGCGATCGATGCAGATTTTCTTGCATCGGATGAATTCAGAAAAAAGGGTGGCAGGCTTCGCGGAAGTGTGATGTTTGCAGGACCGATGTTGGGAAGATTTAAAAGAGCGTATATCCCTAAACCGGGTGGTGATAAAATAGGCCGCAGGAGATTGGATACCCATATTATTGGGTTTGAAAAATTAGGTGCTACTTATGCATACGATGATGTTGTGGGTTGCTTTAAATTATCATCCCCGCAACTCAAAGGCACCTATATGTTGCTGGATGAGCCCTCTGTTACAGGTACCGCAAACATTCTCATGGCCGCAGTATTGGCAGAAGGCACTACCACTATTTATAATGCAGCCTGTGAGCCTTATTTACAACAGTTATGCAAAATGCTCATCAGGATGGGCGCAAAGATCACAGGTACCGGGAGTAATTTATTAACGATAGAAGGTGTTGACTCTCTCGGAGGTACAACACACCGTATGCTTCCCGATATGATCGAGATCGGAAGCTTTATCGGTCTCGCTGCCATGACACAAAGCGAGATCACCATCAAGGATGCAGGTGTGGCTCATCTGGGTATTATTCCGGAAAAATTTCAGCAACTCGGAATACAGTTCCAGATTAAAGGCGATGATATTTATATACCTGCACAGGATACATATGAGATACAGACATTTATGGATGGCGGTATCCTCACCATTTCAGATCACCCATGGCCGGGTCTTACACCCGACCTGCTAAGCATTATACTGGTTGTGGCAACACAGGCAAAAGGCAGCGTACTTATTCACCAGAAAATGTTCGAGAGCCGTTTATTCTTCACAGATAAACTGATCGACATGGGTGCACAGATCATTCTCTGCGACCCGCACCGTGCAACAGTGATTGGCTTGGGCAGGGCACATTCGTTGCGTGGCATTACGATGAGCAGCCCGGATATACGGGCAGGGCAGGCGTTATTGATTGCTGCACTAAGCGCTGAAGGAAAGAGTACGATTCAGAATATTGAACAGATAGATAGAGGGTACCAGTATATTGATGAGCGGCTGCGTAGTCTGGGAGCGGATATCAAAAGAATTTAGCCGGCAGGTCTTGTGTCTTCACAAGACCTCGCTGGGTTTTGTTAGATACAAATCTACATTTGAGGCATAAATACCTAGTACAAATACGCATCCTAATTTAATGCTCTTTCTTACTTTGCCTTCGCTATGGGCAACAATATTCAATACGGGTCATTATACTTTCACACTTCTACAATTTATAATTGGAAAACGCTCATTCATCAGCATAATTTGTATACGATTATCACTAATTCTCTTCTATACCTTCATGAAAAGGGATGTATCCGTGTATATGGGTTCGTTATAATGCCAAATCACATTCATCTGATTTGGCAACTCATAAAAAATAACGGAAAAGAAAGGCCAGTAGCAAGTTTTAAAAAATACACCTCCCATTATTTCCAGGCTTATTTAAAAAAAACTGACCCGCAGGAATTAGATCAATATTTTGTTGATTGGAAAACCCGCAGATATAATTTCTGGCAACCAGAGCCACACTGGTTCTTACTATTGAAAGAAGCAACAACAATTCAGAAACTAAATTATATACACATGAATCCTTTACAAGAAAACTGGAACCTGGTAAAGGATCCCGTCAAATATGAATTTTCATCAGCCAGATTCTATGAAACCGGGGTGAAGAATTTTAACTTCCTTTGTGACTATCGTGATTTTAATGACAAAGCCCTGTGAGGACACAGGGCTTGCACGTTGCAGGTGCTATTTCCTGATATAGCTTCCATGTTGCAGGTGTTATTTCCTGATATGGCTTCCACGTTGCAGGTGCTATTTCCTGATATAGCTTGCACGTTGCAGGTGTTATTTCCTGATATGGCTTCCACTTTGCAGGTGCTATTTCCTGATATAGCTTCCACGTTGCAGGTGCTATTTCCTGATATAGCTTCCACGTTGCAGGTCTTGTGTCCTCACAAGACCCACGCGGAGTCATGTGAGGACCCAGGACTTGCTTAATACTTCGCCGGCTCCCCAGCTTTAGGAGTTGACTTCTTGATAAAATCACGCAAATGCTGGTTACTCGTAGACAGGTCCTCTTTACGCAGGTACATCATATGCCCGCTGCGATAACCTTCCCACGATAAACGGTCTTTCATTTTACCACCCGGATCCATTTGCCACATACTGTACTTGGCATTGAAATAATCACAGGCCCCATCATAATATCCCGACTGTATCAATACATGCAGGTAAGGGTTCTGTGCCATGGCAGACGCCAGGTCATCACCGGTGTTGTTATTGGTATTATCCCAACGGCCAACAGGACCGAACATATAATATTTCAGATCTGTTTTATAATTCAGCTCATCACGCAAAAAGATATTGATGGCGGGTGTAAAGGAATGTAACCATGAAGTAAGTTCTGCATTGTAATCAGGACGTTCACCGGCATCTTTTTTATCGATCCCTAAATAACGCGAATCCAAACGGCCAACGGTAAATCCTTTATCGCGCAGCAATTCTTTCCAGAAAAAATTGGTAGGGATATCGAAATTCTGGCGCAGTACGGCTGTTTCAGAAAGACCGGAATAACGGGCCACTTTTGCTGCTATCTCCTTTTTCTTTGCATCGCTGATAAAACCACCCTGTGCAATGGCAGGAATGAATTCATTGATGGTAAACGTTTCGATCTCAGGAAGAACAGCTGTGAGATCTTTCTTTTGCAGATCAGCCGGTAGTTTTTTGTGATACCAGGCAGTGGCCGCATAATACGGTAAGCGTAACGCAGCAGCAACAGGACCGCTTCTTTCAATACCCAAATCAGTTGGCGACACAAGTATCACACCATTCAGGTAGATCCAATGCGCACTCTGCAGTTCAAGTGCAAGACCTGATACGCGCGCAGTACCATAACTTTCACCGATTAGGTATTTAGGAGAGGCCCAGCGTTTGTAACGCGTGATGAATGTATTGATCCATTCCGCTAAATATTTAATGTCAGCATTCACACCAAAGAATTTTGAACCGGGTACATCTTTGGTAAGCTGTCTTGAAAATCCTGTATTCACCGGATCTACATAAACAATATCGGCCACATCCAGCAATGAGTTGGGATTATCTTTCATTCCATAAGGCTGTACCGGATATCCTTCATCATCTACTTTTAAAATGCGCGGACCGGTATAACCGATCTGCATCCACACAGAAGCAGTACCGGGACCGCCATTGAATGAAATCACTAATGGACGTGAAGCACGATCTGTAACATCTGATCTTTCAAAATAAGTATAGAATATGCCGGCGATCGCTTTGCCATCATCATCCCAAACAGGTAATGTACCGGCTACTGTTTTATAAGAAACACTTTGCCCTTTGATAGTAACCTGCCCTCTTGTAACTACACTTGATTCAGCCACACCAGTTCTTTTGGCAGGTGCATTTTTTTCATCCAATTGTTTTACAACAACTGTATCAGAACTACCGGTTGTTGCTGCCGGGCGATCTCCTCTATCGGGTCGCTCACCCCTATCGGGTCTTTGCGCATTTACAACAAAAGAGGAAATTAAGAGACTGCAGAGAAAGATCTTTTTCATGAACAGGGTTTGGTTTAGGGGAATAAAATCACATATAGCTGAGAGCTGATATGCAATTGCTAAAATAACGAAATAATGATTGCAACAATAAAGAGTGACTTTGATCGCTCTAAAACCGTATTTCATTCAGAGTTCACCCACAGTTCACCCACACTTCACCCACATTTCACCCACAAATTTGTGGGTCAATTGTCTATAATATGTATGTTAATAGTCTTAAATAGAATAACATGGTATCTATTAACCATGAAGGAATGAGGGGGGGGTGATAGGCAATATTGTTTTCGGTCTTATACGGCTGGCTTTACAGTACGATTGTTTACCCTCTGTTTACCCCAAAACGCAAAAAAGCCCTGTAACGCAATGTTTACAAGGCTATTTTTTGGCTATTGTGACCCCGCAGGGACTCGGACCCTGGACCCGCTGATTAAGAGTCAGCTGCTCTACCAACTGAGCTACGGAGTCATATTTTTTTGAACCCTTGACCCCCCCGATCAAAATCGGGATGCTCTACCAACTGAGCTACGGAGTCATTTCCCGTTTATTGGGACGGCAAATTAACAACCTTTTCCTGAAAAGACCTAAAGCCGTTACTTTTGCGGCATGAGCACATTTACACAGTTACAGGAAGTAATACAAAACAGGCGCAGTACAAAGCCTTCGGTAATGAATGGCAAAGCGATTGATGATGCGCAGATCAGCCAGTTATTGGATCTCGCTAACTGGGCACCCAATCATGCCAATACAGAGCCATGGCGCTTTGTGGTATTTTCAAAAGAGGGACTTACCCAATTTTGCCAGGATCATGCTGATCTCTATAAAGCAAACACGGCTGAAGATAAGTTTACAACTGCCAAATACCAGGGTCTCATCAATATGGGCAACACCGTATCGCATATCATTGCCGTATACATGAAGCGCACAGAAAATGCGAAGATCCCGATGATGGAAGAATATGCGGCCACTGCGGCGGCTGTGCAGAATATATTACTGGGTGCGCAAACCCTTGGTATAGCTGTATTGTGGAGCACCGGCGGTATGACGCATCAGCCTTCTATGAAAAAATATTTAGGGCTGGCAGATGAAGATATCATCCTCGGGCTTTTACACATGGGGTATAGTGATGAACCGGCTAAAGAAGGAAAGCGGTCAATCCCGATGGAAGAAAAAATTTCCTGGAAATCTTAGGATACAGGGCACAGGGGACAGAAAAAACTGTTACCTGTGCCCTGCCCCCTATCCCCTTTTTTTTACCAAAACCTAACCCATGCCTCATCCGCATAATAAACTGATCATCATTACGGCTCCTTCAGGGGCGGGTAAAACATCGATTACCCATTTCCTGTTGAATAAGTATCCGCGGCTTTCTTTTTCTGTGTCGGCGGCTACCCGCCAGGCAAGGGGCGCAGAAAAGGATGGGGTAGATTATTATTTTATGAGCGAGGAAGTTTTCCGCAATAAGATAGATGAAGAGGCTTTTGTGGAATGGGAAATGGTATACGAAGGAAAATATTACGGCACCCTGAAAAGCGAACTGGAACGTATATGGACGCTGGGAAAGATCCCGGTGCTGGATATTGATGTAAAAGGAGCTATTCATGTGCAGCAGCAATTTGCAGGCGATTGTCTGTCGATTTTTATCGAACCCCCTTCCATTGAAGAATTAAAGAAACGCCTATCGGGCCGCGGGTCCGAAACCGCCGAAAGCCTGGCTACACGCGTAAATAAAGCCAGTTACGAGATCTCTTTCAAGCACCATTTTAACCTCATCATCATTAATGATGACCTGGGCAAGGCCTGCGAAGAAGCAGAAGACGCCATACTGGATTTTATCCGGTCGTAGTTTACCTGCGTTTTACCATAAACCATTTTTTAAAGCGTTAAAACAGGTGTATTTTACATGATGTAACGGTATGCGTTATACTCATTAAAATCACTACTATGTCATTTCAGAACAGGACGATCTTGATCACCGGCGCCAGTCGCGGTATTGGTAAAGCCATGGCACTGCGTTTAGCCAAAGAAGGAGCCAATATTGTGATCGCTGCCAAGAGTGTTGAAGAAGATCCACGGTTGGGGGGAACTATCTTTTCTGCTGCAGAAGAAGTGGAAGCGGCTGGTGGTAAAGCATTGGCAGTTCAGGTGGATATCCGTCAGGAAGATCAGATACAGGCGGCGGTAGCCAAAGCTGTTGAAAAATTTGGCGGGATAGATGTGGTGATCAACAATGCATCGGCTATCCAACTCACGCCAACTGAACAAACAGAGGCCAAACGTTTCGACCTGATGCAGAGCATCAATGTTCGTGGAACTTTTTTAGTAGTCAAGCATTGTCTCCCTTACCTGAGAAAAGGAAACAATCCGCATATACTTACCTTATCACCCCCGGTAAATCTGGATCCTAAATGGATGGGCGGGCATATTGCTTATACGATCACTAAATATAGTATGAGTATGATGGCATTGGGATGGGCCGCAGAATTAAAAGGTGCGGGTATTGCATCGAATGCTTTGTGGCCAAGAACAACCATTGATACAGCAGCAGTAAGAAATTTGCTGGGAGGAGAAGCGCTGGCTAAAATGAGCCGTACGCCTGAGATGATTGCTGATGCTGTGTTTTATATCCTGCGTAAACCAGCTGCCCAATGCACCGGCAATACTTTTATTGATGAGCAGGTAATGGCTGCCGAAGGCATTACAGATCTTGAAAAATATTCGGTGGTTCCGGGCGGACAATTGTATCCTGATCTGTTTGTGTAGAAGTGTTGCGGTCAACTTTTTTTATGAAAAAAACAGGCGCCGGTCTTTTCTTTCTAATGCTATTATTGACAGGCATGCAATGCATGTCGCAGGTTACTGTTGACCCCGGAGTTATTAAGAAGTATGAACGTGCTGTAAAAAGAGTACCGAAAGAATATGCTGTAATGTTCACAACAAAGGAGGGTCAAAAATTTGGCTTTGGCATTTTTACATTTCAAGAAACCGATACGTTGAACAGGAACGAATTTATTCCGCGCATGGGCAGGGTGGAGATAACATCCATTGATGACAAGGTAATCAACGCAAAAAAAAACCAGAAAAAAGCAAATGGCGACCTGTACAGCAACGGATCCAACACCTGTTTTCCTTTATTCATGGCGGCTATTGTAAAAGATGATACGCTGCATACTCGTCTACCCTGGGTCTTTGAGCCGGCTATAGAAACCGATATTACACCACATTCGGTTACTGCCGTGCTGAAAGAGTACCTGAAATATGACAGTGTATTCAGAACAAGCTTGAATGAGCCGAAACAATCTTCTATCCGCATACCCATGAACATCAGCAACTTTACCATCAGTGATACTGTATTCAGGGAAGGCGGAACCATTTACGGTGAAGCAGAAATGAAAACTTTGCCATATTATGTTGATGACATGAACTTTACAACCGGTTATATAAAAAAACAAATGCATTATAAATATGTATTCCGTTTAGAAATAATCGCAACAAGGTTTTAGCTTTTCTGAAGAGTGATTTTTGATTAACTTGTTTTCAAATACTGCCAATTATTTTTATGAAAAAATTATTCATTATACTCGGGTTCAGCATAACAATATTTTCTGCTAGTGCCCAAAGATCGAAGATCACAAGTGCTTCACTGAAAGATGATCTTGTAAAGGGCATCGATTCAAAATACGATGGTTATAAAAAGATCGCCTTGCAGATCTGGGAGTATGCAGAAGTAGGCTATAAAGAACAAAAGAGTTCTACCCTGCTGCAGCAGACATTACAGAGTAACGGCTTTACTGTAGAAACAGGCGTGGCAGGTATTCCCACAGCATTTGTGGCAACCTATGGAAGCGGCAAGCCGGTGATCGCTATTCTTGCCGAGTTTGATGCATTACCGGGGTTATCGCAGGAAGCGGTTCCTGAAAAAAAAGCCATCGCAGGCAAAGATGCCGGTCATGGTTGTGGTCATAATCTATTTGGCACCGCATCAGCTGCTGCGGGTATTGAGATAAAAAAACTGATCGAAAGTAAAAAGATCAGCGGTACCATCCGTGTATATGGCTGCCCGGCCGAAGAGGGCGGCAGCGGAAAAGTATACATGGTTCGTGCGGGATTATTTAATGATGTGGATGTAGCCGTTCACTGGCACCCGGCGGATAGAAATGCAGTTACGATGACAAGCGCACTGGCCAACACTTCGGCAAAATTTCGTTTTCACGGAACATCTGCGCATGCATCTATGGCACCCGAAAAAGGACGTTCGGCCCTGGATGGTGTAGAAGCCATGGATAATATGGTGAACATGATGCGGGAACATGTACCGCAGGAAACACGTATCCACTATGTGATAACACAAGGCGGCAAGGCACCAAATGTAGTGCCCGATTTTGCCGAAGTATTTTATTATGTGCGTCACCCCAAACGCGAGTTCGTGGTAAGCATTTTTGACCGCTTGATAAAAACAGCCAATGGTGCGGCTATGGGCACAGAAACAAAAGTGGATTATGAGATCATTGGCGGAACGCATGATCTGCTGATCAATCAGACATTGGCGGAAGCTATGCAGCAGAATTTACAACGGGTTGGCGGTGTTACCTATACTCCGCAGGAAGTTGCGATCGGGAAAAAAATACAGGAGAGTTTTACTTATAAAGCTGCACCTGTTGAAAGTGCCGGCGAGATCGTTCCTTTGAAGGCAACGGTTGATGCAGGGGGCGGTTCAACAGATGTGGGGGATGTTAGCTATACAGTGCCCACTGTAGGACTTGAAGCGGCTACCTGGATACCGGGCACAGCGGCGCATAGCTGGCAGGCAGTAGCATGTGATGGAACAGAGATAGGAACGAAAGGAATGATGGTGGCGGCTAAAACAATGGCATTAACTGCACTTGACCTTTTTACTGATGCCACGCTGATCACAAGGGCGAAAGAAGAGTTTAAAAAATCGGTAGGGGATTATAAATATAAAGCCTTACTTGGCGATAGAAAACCTGCGCTGAATTACCGCGATTAAACGCAATAAAAAATCAGTATTAACACCTAATTGAAAAAATAATTTCTTGATTTAGCTTTGCTCTATGTCAGAAAAAGAACGGATAGAATTCATTAAAGTGATTAAGAAACTTACTGAAGAAGTTTCAAAAGATAAGAAAGCCGCAAAAGCTTTGCTTGTTGAAGTGGGGATCATTACTGAAAAGGGAAACTTCCGAAAACCTTACAGGCATTTGCGTTTTTATGTATTCCACAAGACCAGGATTGATTCTCGGTTTTCACGGCTGTGATAAATCTGTATTATCGGCAACTATTTCAGGGACAAACAGTCTGAGGCCAAGTACCAACTCATATGATTGGCTCGGGCATGGTATATATTTTTGGGATCATAGCCCATCTCGGGCATTTGAATTTGCAAGAACACGCCAGAAAAGATTAGAAACATCTTCAAAATCTATCAGTTCTCCCGCAGTAATAGGTGCCGTTTTAAACCTTGGATTTTGCTTTGACCTGCTTGATTACATTAATCTATTAACGCTTAAACAAGGCTATGAGTTATTAAACGCGCTTCTTTTTTCTACAGGGAGTATGCTACCAACCAATTCCCCTGGAGGTAAAGAATCAGAAGATTTTCTTCTCCGTGAGCTTGATTGTGCTGTAATTGAAACAATTCATAAAATCCGGAGACAACAGGGATTAAAACCTTATGACTCAATACGAAGTGTTTTCTGGGAAGGAAAGGAACTATATCCTACTGCAGGTTTTAGAGAGAAAAATCATATCCAGATCTGTGTAAGAAACCCCAATTGTATAAAGGGATATTTCAGGGAACTGAAAGAAGACGAAAATTGGGATAAGGTCTGATTTATCTTTTCTCCACCACTCTCCTGTACACATCCATATCAATTGCCTTCTCACTCTTCGCAATGATCACTGTAGCCACTGTATTGCCAATCATATTGGTTAATGCCCTGCCCTCACTCATAAATCTATCAACACCAATAAGCAACGCTAATCCTTCCAATGGTATTACTTTCAGAATAGTTAATGTGGAAGTGAGTACAATAAAACCACTCCCCGTAACCCCCGCCGCTCCCTTACTGGTTACCAGCAATATGCCGATAATGGTAAGCTGCTGGGTAAGTGTGAGATCGATATTGAATACCTGCGCAAGAAATATGGTTGCCATACTAAGATAGATGGTCGTTCCATCCAGGTTAAAACTGTAGCCTGTTGGAATGATCAATCCTACCACCGTTTTATCGCAACCAGCCGCTTCCAGTTTCTCCATAATATTGGGCAACACGGCTTCACTGCTGCTGGCACCCAGCACTATCAGGAGTTCTGCCTTGATATAACCCAATAGTTTCCACAAGCTGAAGCCATAATACTTTGCGATCAGGTTGAGTACAATAAAAATAAACAGCAATGAGGTGACATAATACGAGAGCAGCAGTTTGCCCAGCACAATCAGACTGGCAAAGCCAAACTTCCCGATAGTATAAGCCATTCCGCCAAAAGCACCGATGGGACTCAATTTCATTACCAGGTGTATCACCTGGAAAAATGCTTTGCTCAGGTTTTCAAAAGTGGTAACCAGCTTGGCGCCCGCTGTTCCAATCTTTGTGATAGCTACGCTAAAAAGAACAGCAAAGAAAAGTACCTGCAGCAGATCGCCTTTTGCAAATGCTTCTACTATATTGGCAGGAACAATATGCGAAAAGAACTCACCCCAGTTCATATCCTTTGCTGCAGATGTATATTTATCAAGGTTCTCTTTAGGAAGATGGTCTGTGGGAATGCCGGCTCCCGGTTTTAATACATTGGCTACAACCAACCCTACAATCAATGCAAGTGTTGTTACAATTTCAAAATAAATAAGTCCCTTACCACCCACCCTTCCTACTTTCTTAAGATCGCCGGCACCCGTGATACCCAATACAACCGTTAGAAAGATCACCGGTGTAATCACCATCTTGATCATGTTAATGAAAGTGTCGCTGATCATTTTAGCAACAGGAGAAAAGGAGGGAAACATCCAGCCTACAAAAACACCCGCAGCAATGCCGATCAATACTTGTATGTAGAGGACCTTTAAATACTTCATTGGGTTAGCGATGGTTGGTGAGCAAGCTACAAAAAAAAGATGTTAGATGTTAGATGGCAGATGTTAGCAATATTCCTGCTAACATCTGCCATCTAACATCTAACATCTTAAAAAGAACTATTAGAGCTTAATCAAGTTTCTCCGGTCGCATTTGCGGAAACAATAACACATCCTGTATAGAAACCTGGTTCGTCATCATCATGCACAACCTGTCTATCCCGATACCGATGCCTGATGTGGGTGGCATTCCATATTCCAGTGAGCGTAAAAAATCATGGTCAATGAACATTGCTTCATCATCGCCACGTTCCATCAGCTTTGCCTGTTCTTCAAAACGCTCACGCTGGTCTATCGGGTCGTTCAGTTCTGTATAGGCATTCGCAATTTCCTTTCCATTGATCATCAGCTCAAAACGCTCTACCAGTCCCGGTTTGCTTCTGTGCTTCTTTGTAAGCGGACTCATCTCAACCGGGTAGTCGATAATAAATGTGGGTTGTATATAGGTATGTTCACTGGTTGCTCCGAAGATCTCATCGATCAGTTTTCCTTTGCCGATATTGTTTGGCACGGCAATATCCAGTTTCTTACAAACTTCACGAAGCCCCGCTTCATCCATCTCAGTTACATCAATCCCCGTATTCTCTTTGATAGAATCATGAATACTGATCCTTTTGAACGGGGCCTTGAAATTGATGATCTTATCACCTAATGGAACATCTGTTGTACCATGTAACGCGATGGCGATCTTTTCAAACAATTGCTCCGTGGTTTCCATCATCCAGAAGTAATCCTTGTAGGCTGTATACCATTCCAGTACCGTGAATTCAGGATTATGCGTTCTGTCCATACCTTCATTCCTGAAATTGCGGCTGAACTCATATACCCAGTCAAAACCACCTACGATCAGGCGTTTCAAATATAATTCGTTGGCAATACGCAGGTAAAAAGGAACATCCAATGCATTATGATGGGTGATGAATGGTCTTGCAGCCGCGCCGCCCGGTATAGATTGCAGTACCGGTGTATCTACTTCCAGTGCCCCCTGCGCATTGAGGAACTCCCGGATGGTATTTATGAGCTTTGTTCTTTTTACAAACGTATCCTTCACTTCAGGGTTAATGATCAGGTCAACATACCGCTGACGGTAACGGAACTCAGGATCAGTGACAGCATCAAATACATTTCCTTCCTCATCACGCTTGATCACCGGTAACGGCTTCAAAGATTTGGTTAAGAGAGTAAGTGTTTGTGTATGAATAGAGGTTTCCCCGGTTTTGGTAATGAATCCATAACCGGTTACGCCAATGATATCGCCAAGGTCGAGACCATGTTTGACCACATTGTCCCAGAAAGATTTGTCTTCATCGGGACATAATTCATCTCTCTTTACATATAACTGTATAATGCCTTTACTGTCCTGTATCTTAATAAAAAACACCTTGCCTTTATCATTGATACTCATGATACGACCTGCTACACATACTGATGCGAACTGTTCTTTGGTCTCTTCCGTATAATGATCCTTGATATCTGTTGAAAAATGGGTAACCGGGTATAAGGCAGCCGGGTATGGATCGATACCCGCTTCCTGCAGTTTTACCAGCTTCTCGCGGCGGATCAGTTCCTGTTCACTCAAATGTGTTTGACTCATAGTGCTTCTTTAATAATGGGGGCAAAGATAAGGAGAAGCTTTACAAACCATTATATACATCCGGATTGTGCAACTGCATAAACCTGGGTACTATTTCCGGCGGTAATACTGTCCAGCCAAACTGTGCATACAAACCATGCGCATCCTTCGTGCCGAGCATCCATCTTCTTAGTCCCTGCAATTCCGGGTGTACGTGTATGGTTTCGATTAACCATTTGGATAAACTTTTGCCGCGGTGATCAGGAAGGATAAATACATCACACAGGTAAGCAAAAGTTGCCCTATCGGTGATGAGGCGTGCAAATCCAACCTGCGCATCCTGGTGATAAACACCAAAACAGAATGAATGGGCTATCGAACGTGCCACTACTTCCAGTGGAATATTCTGTGCCCAGTAAGACTCCTGAGAAAGATACCGGTGGATCAAGGGAATATCCATTTTGCCGGGATCGGTGCTGATGGAATATGCTTCTATTCCTGTTTTATCTGCTTTTATCATGAAATAAGTTTTCGTAGACCTTGTTTTTGGATAATTCAATCATTTCACCAGGCTGCATATTGTCTAACGATAAAGATCCGATCCGAAAGCGAAGCAGCCGTAACGTTGGAAAACCTACCTGCGCGGTCATTTTTCTTACCTGCCTGTTCTTTCCTTCCGTTAAAACCAGGCTGATCCATGGCGCGGGTATTTCTTTTCTGAACCGTATCGGCGGATCTCTTTCCGGAACCAGCGGTTCGTTATAGAGTATCGAGGCAATGCATAGTTTTGTTTGATAAGGCTTTCCATCCACCTGTATGATTACTGTTTGTTCCAATTGATGGATGGCTTCCTGTGTGATGGCACCATCTACCTGCACAAGATATTCTCTTTCATGCGCAAATGATGGATCCAGTAAACGGTGATTGAGTGAAGTGTCATTCGTAAGAATTAATAAACCTTCGCTATCATGATCGAGCCTGCCAACCGGATAAACATCACGCGGCACTTTAAAAAAGTCTGCCAGTGTTCTCTTATTTTCAACAGGAGAAAATTGTGAAAGTACCTGGTAAGGTTTATAAATTAGGAAGTAGCGATTCATACAAAAACAAAAGTCCCGCAGAAGCGAGACTTTGTATATGGATGGGTTAGTAAGTACCGGGAAATAAATTTCCCTACACAATATTAAAAATACTTTCATCTAATGCAAAAAAATTTTTAAACAATTTTATTCACATTTTAACTGCGGATGTGAATTGCGAGGTTTGAAGAGAAGGTTTTTATGTACTCTTTTTTTTACTTCTTCGTTCATTATTTTCATTCATGTAAAAAATGTTTCCCCGCAAACATTGATGAATAAAGCGTTACAGAGATTCTATATTTTATGTTGTATACAATGACGCTATGAGCAAGCTGATAATTATGCATCGCTAAACGACAGGCAAACGGCCTGAAAATGCCCCGAAAAAAAAGTAAAAATATTTTCCTGAAAGAGGCTTATTACCTTTGATTTTTCTAAAAAACAGCCATATGAAGTTTCCCGCGCCCGTTTCTGTACAATGGATAGCCGACCTGATAGCTGCTGAAACAGCAGGCGATCTTACCAAAGAGATCACAGGTATCAATGAAATACATGTTGTAGAAACAGGCGATCTTGTTTTTGTTGACCATCCTAAATACTATGATAAGTGCCTGAATAGTCCGGCCGATTTTATTATCATCAACACACATGAAGTTGAGATCCCAAAAGGCAAAGCTATTCTTGTTGTTGCCGATCCATTCGAAGCTTACCTGACCATCGTTAATCATTTCAGACCCTTTGTTCTCACTGATAAAAGTATCAGCGCCGATGTTTCCATAGGATATGGAACAATCGTTATGCCGAATGTTTTTATCGGTCACCATGTAACCATCGGCAAGAACTGTGTTATCCATCCCAACGTTTCTTTACTTGACCATACAACCATCGGCGATAATGTTGTTATACAGGCCGGAACAGTTATCGGCAGTGATGCTTTTTATTACAATACAAAAAAGACACGTGATGTATGGTTCAAAAGAATGCAGAGCTGCGGAAGCGTGGTGATAGAGGATGATGTTGAAATAGGTGCAGGCTGTACCATCGATCGCGGCGTAACGGCCGAAACAAGGATCGGGCAAGGGACCAAGATGGATAATATGGTACATATTGGTCATGATACCCGCGTGGGCAGGAACTGTTTATTTGCTGCCCAGGTAGGTATTGCCGGCGGAACTATCATCGAAGATGGGGTAACGCTCTGGGGACAGGTGGGCGTAAGTAAAACATTGACTATCGGCGCCAATGCTGTTGTGCTGGCGCAAAGTGGTGTTCCGTCTTCTCTTGCAGGCGGTAAAACCTATTTTGGGTACCCGGCAGAAGATGCTTCCATTAAAAGAAGAGAACTGGTCTGGATCAAAAGGATACCGGAGATGTGGAAGAAAATTATGGAATAGGTGAATGGTGAGTGATGAGTGGTGAGTAAACTTCGGTCCACACTCACCACTCACTATTCACCACTCACTATTTCTGTAAAGCTGCTAATTGCTTCCTCGCATTCTCATCCCCCGGTTTTAACACCAGTACCCTTTCATACGCAACAATGGCCCCGGCTTTATCACCTGTTTTGGCCAGTGCTTCTCCCAGGCTGTCAAATACACCCGCAGTTTCCGGGTAGATCATTGTATTGAGCCGGAAAACGTTCAGCGCTTCTGTTGTATTCTTTGCTGCCAGTTGTACATATCCATATGCGTTAAACTCACCATAATGCTTACACAATGGTTTTACAACTGCAACCATCTGGCTTAATTCAGCTTCCGTTAATTTTTTACTTCGCCTGTGTATGTTACCTACCCAATAACTGATGGCCTTATAATTAGGCGTGTAGGATTGCCCGGTAAGTATGGACCGAAGATCTTTTTCAAGACTTACTACGGGCGATTCAACTATCCTTCCTGTTTCTTTATTGTTGTTGTAAACGATAAAAGTAGGAACATGATGGATATTCTTATTCTTTTCTTCATGCCCGGGACTCTGTTTATAATCATCAAGGCTGTTATCAACAAAGATCAGCGAGATCTTTGCTGTATCCATTCCTGCCTGTTGCAGTATTTTAAGCATTCGCGGCACTTCGCGTTTACTATCTCCGCACCATGAGCCGAGGAAAATATCTACTGAGGTGTTACTGCTCACCGGCTGCAGTTGTTTTACCGTGTTTGTATCCACTGTATATGTGTCATAGTTTTTATCGAACCATGTTTTATAAACAGGTTGCTGCAGTATAGAGTGATAAGTATGTCCTGCAGCGATCACTTGACCCGATGCATTCTTGATTTCTGTATTGGCGAGCGGTGTTGCTACTGGCGCAACAGGTAACATTGTATGCTGGCAGGCGGCAGCCATTACCAAAATGGCTGCAACCATGAATATATTTTTCATGATAGTATGGTTTACATAAATGAATAAGACGACCAGGCTTATTATATAAGCTGGCAATAGACTGATAAATAATACTGCAAATGTTATCAGGCCCGCGGAGGCTGAAAGATGCGGGTTGAATGTTGTGAGATGGAAGCTGATAGATAAGCCGGGTATTTCTTTTGAAGGCTGGCTTCCATTAAACCGTCCATGTTAAAATATTCTGCGGCTGTATATTTCCAATCTGCTTTAAGCGAGAGTTCTCTTTGTTTATCAGGCTGCTCACCCATGGGGATATCTGCTGTATCAATGATACGGTTACAATCACACAAACGCGGATCGGCATTAGCCAGTACCACCTGTACCGAACACTCGGCATATGCAAGTAGCTTTGCCACATGCGGTGCATACAATGAAAGGGCGAGTAATAGGGTGAGCGCTTTTTTCAGATAACAGGTTAATGTTACAAGTTATGTTTTTTTATCAACTCGTTTGCTATCCTTTTGATAGAGGTATCCATATTTGTATAGGAAAAGGAAGGGAATTGTTTTAATAACTTACTATTATCAAAATTTACTTTGGCCTGTGCGGTAGCGGCGGTTTCTTTTGTAAGCAATGGTTTTTTGCCTGTGAAGAATCCTTTGACCGCTTCCATTCTCCATACGATGGAGGCTAGAAATGGCGTTACGTTCTTATAAGGTGGTTTTTTATTAAACGCTTTCGCAATCATGGTGAATACATCTCTATACTTCAGGTTATCGGCACTGAGTATGAAACGCTCATCGCTGACATCGCTATCCATCAATAATATCATGGCTTTGGCCACATCCTGCACATCCACAAACCCACCCGTTCCTTCCGTATACCATGGGAACTCCTGGTAAGCAGATTTGAAGATGCCGGTAGAACCGGTGTTCCAATCGCCCGCTCCTAAAATGATCACGGGATTAACGATCACTGCATTCAATCCCTCACTGATGCCCCGCCATACTTCTATTTCGGCCAGGTATTTGCTTTTCCCATATTCGCTGTTACTGGTTTCTTCGGTCCAGTTCATGGTTTCATTGATAGGTGTATCCTCCCGTATCCGGCCCAATGCAGCCACCGAGCTCACGAATAATAGTTTATTAACGCCCGCCGCTACTGCTACATTCACAACATTGGCAGTTCCTTCAATATTTGCTTTGAAAAGTTGTTCTCTTTCTTTGGGATCAAAAGAAACGATAGCGGCGCAGTGATATACCTGTTGTACGCCTTCGGTGGCTTCTTCGAGTGATACGATATCGAGAATATCGCCTTTGACCCATTCAACCTGGTCACCATCTTCAATCACAGGTATAAAAGAACGATACAATGCCCGTACTTTTTTACCCTCGTGCACCAGTTGCCTGATCAGATGCGAGCCAACCAATCCTGTGGCACCGGTAACTAGTATCATAGGGGTTAGGGATTAGGGGTAAGGGGTAAGTAGACCATAATATAAAGTACTAGTTGCATTTGTTACACTTGCCGCTAACCACTACATCAGTTTGTGTTGCTGAAAAACCATTGGGCAGTTCCATCTTCGGTACGCTTACATGATCAAGACAGAATGTTGTGCCGCAATTATCGCACATAAAGTGTACGTGATCATCATGGTGATGACCGCCGGCACACGCGTCCTTGCATAATGCATACCGGATAGAATTATCAGCAGTGGGTATGGTATGAATGATCCCTTTCTCTACAAAGGTCTGGAGTGTGCGGTAAATGGTTACCCGGTCGAACTCGGTACCGCTCTGATGCTCTATATCAAAATGCGCCAATGCACCATTTGCATTCACAAACAGTTCCAGTATTTTTTTCCTGCTGTCTGTAATGCTTAACTGGTTTCGCTTCAGCGTATTGATAATCGTATGGTGCATATTATTGTTTTACAAAACTACCCGATTCTGCGCGCTCTGCAAGCAGTGCTTTGATGTCTTTCGTTAACCTGTCCAGCTCTACCTGCTTGAGTCCATCATAGATCTGCCCGCGCACCTTGCCATCTTTATCGATCAGGGCAAAGAACTGCGTATGCAGGAACTGGTCCTCTATTTTTTCAACATTATTCTTTGGATCATCCACTAAATAAGAACTGCGGGCCATTTGGTAAAGGCTATCCTTCCTGCCTGTTAGTAACACCCATTTTTTTGTATCGATCTTCATTGAGTCGGCATATACTTTTAGCCGTGCCACTGAATCCCTGTCGGGATCGCAGGTATGGGCAACGATCATAAACCCCGGTTCATTCTTAAACTGCTGGTATATGGTCTGCATGTTCCCATTCATTTTAGGACAGATCCCTTTACAATTGGTAAAAAAATACTCAACCACGCAAACTTTACCCAGCATATCACTGTCGCTATACGGCAACCCGTCCTGGGTAGTAAAATGAAACGGCTTTACATAACTGATCACCGGCAGCTTCGACTTCCAGTTATCAGTGCCGCGGAAAAGGAAATAGTAGAAAATCACCACCAGTGCGGCGAAGAAAAGTAAGTAACCTATTAGCTTTTTGTTCATATCAATTTCATCATTCACCGCAAAGGTACAACCTACCGGGCAAGAAATATTTTGCAACATTGTTGCATTGTGTTAATTTTGTCGACTTATGCCGCGAAAGATCAATTGGGATGCTATTGGAATTACCACTTCACTTGCCTGTGCTATTCACTGTGCACTGCTGCCGCTTTTCCTCACAAGCCTGCCCCTTTTTGGCATGAACATCATTGAGGACCTCCGTTTTGAATATATTATGATCGCGATTGCCTTTGGCATAGGAACATATGCGCTATATCACGGCAAGAAAAAACACCACCATAGCTGGACGCCTGTATGGCTCTTTTCAATAGGAATATTGCTGCTGGTTGCCAAAGTAACCTGGCATGAGTGGCAATGGCAATTGTGGCTATTAATTCCTGCAGTGGGCTGTATCATTACTGCGCATATATTAAATCACCGCTATTGCAGGGTGCATGATCATGGGCATGAAGATGATTGTGATCATTAATCGATCGTATAACTCATCCCTCCATCCTTCTCATCTTTCAATTGCACACCCAGGGTAACGAGTTCATTCCTGATCTTATCACTGGTAAGAAAATCTTTCCGGCTCTTCGCTTCCTTTCGTATTTCGATCAGGAGTTGAAGAATACCATCAAGCTTTCCGCCGTCTTCCCTGCGCTCACCTTTTAATCCAAAAACCTCTTCTACAAAAGCGTGCAGCTGTTTCTGTAAATAAACAAGTGTGGCACTGCTGATCGAATGGGCGCTGATATGTTTATCCTTCAGTGAATTGATGACAGACACGAGCTCAAACATATTGGCCAAAACCTTGGCCGTATTGAGGTCATCATTCATAAACTCATCAAATTCTTCTACCAGCTTTTTTACTTTTGCATCCAGCGCCTGATCCCCGGCTGAAATATTTTCTGCTACCGTTTGTTTACTGATCCATTCATACGCTTCCCATAAACGCTTCAGGGCTTTTTCAGATGCCTGGAGTGCTTCATTACTAAAATCAAGCGTTCCGCGGTAATGGCTCTGGAGTATAAAGAAACGGATGGTTTGGGGCGCATATGCCTGTGCCAGCGCAGGGTGCGTACCTTCAAACAGTTCGCTCAGCTTGATAACATTACCATAACTCTTCCCCATCTTCTTTCCGTTAATGGTGATCATATTATTATGCAGCCAGTAACGTGCGGGCATTTTATGATTACAAACCGTACTCTGCGCAATCTCACATTCATGATGCGGGAACTGCAGATCCATACCGCCTCCATGAATATCAAATTCATCGCCCAGATACTTTGTACTCATGGCAGAACATTCGATGTGCCATCCCGGAAAACCTTCACCCCATGGGCTTTGCCAGCGCATGATATGTTCAGGAGGTGCATTCTTCCATAAAGCAAAATCGTTCCGGTTTCTTTTATCATCCTGGTTATCCAGCTCACGCGTTGTTTCCAGTTGATCTTCCAGTACGCGCCCGCTGAGGATCCCGTAAGGCTGGCCCTTTTTTGAAAAATCGGTATTGTATTTTTCAACATCAAAATAAACAGATCCATTGGCCTCATAGCCATATCCATCTGCGATGATCTTCTTGATCATCTCTATCTGCTCAATGATATGCCCGGTTGCGGTGGGCTCAATACTGGGTGGAAGGTTATTAAAACGGCTCATGGCCCAGTGATACAGGTTGGTGTATTTCTGCACAAGCTCCATTGGTTCCAGCTTTTCAAGCACCGCCTTTTTGCTGATCTTATCTTCTGCATCACGGCCCTCTTCTTCAAAGTGACCCGCATCGGTAATGTTACGCACATACCGCACCTTGTACCCGAGATAGGTCAGATACCGGTACACTACATCAAATGTGATAAAAGGCCGCGCATGACCGAGATGGCTCTCACCACTAACCGTTGGCCCACACACATACATCCCAACATAAGGGTGTACAATGGGGGTGAACGTTTCTTTTTGCCTGGTGAGTGAATTATATACTTTAAGCGGCATTGTGTATGAATGATTGAGATTAGAAATGATTTACAACGGGCAGTATCTGCCAAAGCGGAATGGCTGCATTAACAGCAACAACAACTATAATATGTGGGCAGGTATCTCATTGAATGACAAAGATATTTCATTTTTTCAAACGAATATCAGTTAATAGCATAATATGATCGCTCAGATCCTCATCGATCATCTCAAATTGCTTTACTTCGAACCGTTTATCGGGCAAAATATAATCAATTCGCAGTGTGGGCGCCAATGAGATAAAAGAGCGACCTATCCCAAAACTTTTTTGCAGAAATGCATCCTGCCGGTCCTCTCCTTTAATGTGGAAATAGGCGAAAGAGTTCGGAACATCATTAAAATCACCACATATCACAGATGGGAAAGGGCTTTTATCCATCGCTTCTCTAACCATGCTTGCCTGGATACCTCTGCGTTTGAAAGCCAGTTTCATTTTGCGAAAAAGACTTTTAGAAGCGGCCAGGTTCTCATCATCCTGTTCCTTTATTTTTTCTATATCCTCATAATCGTCTTTGTTGAACTTGAATGACTGAAGATGGGTGGTATATACCCTAATCGTATCCTCTCCTTTAACGATATCTGTAAATATCAGACTCTCTGCAACCGGGTAAGCGATCCTTCCGGAATCGATGATAGGAAATTTGGAGAAGATGATGCATCCTGATTGATATCCATTAGTGCGACGGTAATCTTTTGAAAAAAAGTGATAAGGGTACTGCCGCGAAAAAAGTGAAATATTATCCTCCGAAATACCATGGTTAAATTCCTGGAGGCAGATCACATCAGGATGGAACTTGAAGATACTTTCTGCCACTTCGGTCCGCACCATTTTTTTAAAATTCTTGTTTTTTGTCATCCCGTTAAAGCTCTGCACGTTCCAATCAACAATGCGCAACTCCGCATCATGCTTATGTTTTACAAATGGCGAACCGGCATGCCATGCGAACAAAACATATAATTGGTTCCAGCCGATCAAGAGAACAATGATAGGAATGATCGAAAAAACAGGCTTGGCTATTAACCAGGCAATGATCAGTAGTATCAATGCAAGAACAAGATAAGGAACGATAAGACCTGTAAACCCGATCACCCACCATTTGGCGGGATTGAGGTAGGGCGATAAGCAGGCAATTAAAAACAGAACAGCAACTATTCCGTTAATAATAAGGAGCCCTGTTTTTGTTGCGCGGCGAAAAAATGTTTTTGCCATGCCCTAAATTTAAGGAAAATCATTTTCGCAACTCAATATCTGTGATGATCGGGTAATGATCAGACAGGTCGGGCCTTGGAGAAAAATATTGTGTGGCTTTTAGCTCTTTGCTCATCATTACCACATCAATGCGTAATGAAAAAGTAAAGCGGTGGTATGTTCCGCCCAATCCCGATCCTTTTTGCAGAAATGCATCCTGCAATCCTTCTTTGATATGATGATAAACATAACCCGAAGGAACAGAATTGAGGTCGGCACAAAATATAAAAGGGGTAGTTGTTTTATTTAATTGATGTTTGATAAGTTTTGCCTGTGCTGTATGTAGCCGGTCATAATAAGCCATTCGCTCCAGCCTGTCCGTATGAAAAAGATAACCCGTATCTGCTACAACAAAAGGAAGATAGCCCACACTATACGGTTTAAGCGAATCGGAATGAAGAAACATGGAATGCAGGTGCGTATTATATAACCGCAAACTATCACCACCAAACCCAATGGTAGCAAAAGCAAGACTTTCCGGATACTTGGTCTTTGTTTCATACAGTATATGCCCTGTATCAAGTATCGGCAAACGCGAAAAGATGATCGTACCATAATTTTCAAAATCATCGCTGAAATAATGATAGGGATATTTAAGTGAATCCGTCATATACGCAATGTTTGCCTTACCAACGGCCCATGCTGCTTCTACGTAATCCTGGAAACACAATACATCTGCATCGCTTGTTTTAATAAACTGCATCATGGCTGCCTGCTTTTCATCAAAAGCACGCTTGTCGGTAACGGAAAGGGAATACAGTAATCCATTTACGTTCCACGAAAGCACCCGCAGTTGCTTAGGATCTTTTTTATAAACAAATTCTTTTGGGGGATGAATGGCAAAAACAACGCCTGCATTTTTCCATGAAAAAAGCAGGAGAAGCAGAAAAATCCAGACACGTTTCCTAAAAAAAATAAATACGGTCACCAGCCATAACAGGTACCCCAAAAAACAATAAGGGAAAAGAATCGCCGAATAAGTGAAAAATAAAAAATGATCCGGCTCTGCAAAAGGGGTTAAACAACAGATAAGAAAAGCGAGTGAATACACCAGACCGCAAACCCATACGATCTTCTTCAACAGCAGGCTGGTGTTTCTTTTCATAACAGATCAGAGGTCCTCGCTGCTTGCCCGGGTTAAGAATGCTTTTTCTTCGTCTGTGAGGAACTGGTATCCTTCCTGGTTGATCTTGTCGAGAATCTCATCCAGTTTTTGCTGAGTTACATTTGAGATTTTTTCGTAAGGCTTACGGTTGGAACGATAGAAAACGCGATCATTTTTTTTATTTTGATGCTTTTTTTCGGGACTAAAAAGATCATCCAGCCAATTCACAAACCTTGTCATCCAGGCGCCCCAGTCATGTCCTCTCCGCATCTGCCTGATAAAAAGAAAACCTACTGCCCCTCCTGCCAAATGCCCTGCGCCGATACCTGCATTGCCACTGGCCAGCGTTGCAAAGTCGATCGCCACAAAAATGAGTGTCAACACCCATAACGGTATCCCTCCATTGATCAAAGGGAACAAACGGTAATCAGGTGCCAATGTAGTAGTAGCAACGGCGATAGCCATTACTGCCGCGCCGGCTCCCAGCATGGGCTCTGTTGTGGCGATACTTTTTTCAAGTACCGGGAAGATATTATTGATGAGGAGGAACACAAGTCCACCGACCAACCCTCCATATAAATAAACCGGTATCAGCTTATTATTACCGGCAAGATCCTGTAGTATATATCCAAAACACCAAAGCCAGAGCATACTGCTGATCAGGTGCCAAACACTATGGTGGGTAAACATATAAGCCACCAGTGTCCATGGCCGCGAAGCCAGTGCATCCATGGAAGCCGGTAATGTGAACCAGTTAAGGATCTGTTTATAAAAGAATTCGAGCGGAATATCCGACAGGAAATAGACGATCTTCACAAAATTGATCAGCACAAATACAAGCGCATTGATCGCAAACAACATCACCAGGCCATTGTTATCCTGACCTAATAAGATGCTTCGGTTTGTTTTGAAGGATTGGGTTGACATGATTTTCTCCGCTTTTACAACACACTTACTTTAATACAACGTTTTTCTATTGGTTTTGTTCCAGGTCATTACAATAAGAAACCCCACAATGCCCCCCCCGAGATGCGCCCACCGTGCTACATTATCGCCGGCTGAGTTGATCACAGCAAAATAAAGTTCATATCCAAAGTACACAAGACCTATCCATTTTACTTTTACCGGAACCAGGAAGTACAGGTACATATAAGTATTGGGGAACAAGTATACAAAGGCTGCTAATACCCCGAAAACAGCACCGCTCGCACCAATAGTGGCTGTATTGATACTATTTTGATAATACACGGTGATATTTTTAAACACCATAAGGTTCACCTCCGCAGTTTCCTGACCCGAGTTCAGGTACTGAATCAATTCATCATTTTTACTGAACAGGATATGGTGTTTGCTGATGAAGTTGGCAAGTGCGGCACCGCCTGATGCGCTTCCCGAAGAAAGCTGTTGGGAAACATACGCATAGTCTTTCATCAACGGTATAAATTCATAACTCAGGAACAAAAGATGAATAAGCGCTGCACCCAGGCCACAGATAAGATAAAAAGTGAGAAACCGTTTCGACCCCCATAAATTTTCCAGTACAGAACCCAGCATCCATAATGCCAGCATGTTGCCGAAAATGTGACCGATATCACCATGCAAAAACAAGTGTGTTACCAATTGCCATGGTTTGAACAGGCTGCTCTGCCAGGCATGCAAGGCAAAAGTGTCATCAAAAGAAAAGTCGATAGCCGGTCCTTTGATGGTATTCTGTGCAAGAAAGACCAGTGCGTTAATGATCAACAGATTTTTAACGATCACGGGTAATATCTCAAATCGACTGGGACGGAATTGTGTCATATAATAATTTCCCCTTCCAGGGGGCTAGGGGGTAAGGGTTTTTAATTTTAATTGCACCACATTCTCAATATGCAACGTATGCGGAAACATATCAACCGGTTGAATTTTTTCTACTTTGTACTTCTCATCCAGTAAAGCAAGATCGCGGGCCTGTGTTGCCGGGTTGCAACTTACATAAACAACTACAGGTGCCGCAATTTCGAGTAGTTTTTTAACGAGTTTTTCGTGCATTCCTGCTCTTGGCGGATCTGTTATGACCACATCCGGCCGGCCGTGTTCGGCAAAAAAGTCATCATTACAAATATCTATTACATCTCCCGCAAAAAAAGAAGCATGGCTGATCCCATTGAGTGCTGCATTCTTTTTGGCATCCTCAATCGCCTCGCTGATCACTTCCACGCCTACTATTTTTTTTGCCTGGCTGCTTGCAAAAATGCCAATGCTGCCGGTTCCACAGTATAGATCATACAGGGTTTGTGTACCATCGAGCTCAGCAAACTCCCGTGTTACCTGGTATAACTTTTCTGCCTGGCGGGTGTTTGTCTGGAAGAAAGATTTAGGACTGATCATAAAACTAAAATCTTCCAGCTTTTCCATGATAAACCCTTTGCCGGAATACACCTGGGGGGCGAGATCGGTAAGACTATCGTTCCGTTTTGTATTGATCGTATAGAGGAGTGTAGTTATCTGCGGAAACTGCTCCAGCAAACTATCCAGCAGCTGTATGCATTCGCCCTTTGCCTCGTAACCCAGTACCAGATTGATCATCAGCTCACCGGTAGTTGTATTTCTCACAAACATATTCCTGAGCCAGCCGCTATGATCCCTTACATTATAAAAAGGGAGACCATTATCTACTGCAAATTTTGCAACGGCTTTCCGGATAAGATTGGTGGGTTCTTCCTGTAAATGACAGGTATCGATCTCTACCACTTTATCAAAAAAACCGCGCACATGAAATCCGCCGGCACCGGGTTGGTTGGCAAGGTCCACTCCTGCCTCTTTCATACGCCTGAATTCATCGGTAGGAATAAATTTACCGGTGGCAAATGTGTATTCCATTTTATTCCGGTACAGGCGTGTTTGACCGGCCCCTATGATCGGTGCGATCGGTGGCAATGCTACTTTACCAATCCGGTTCAGGTTGTCACTTACCTGTTTCTGTTTGTAAAAAAGCTGCTTTTCGTAAGGGAGCATTTGCCACTGGCAACCGCCACAAATGCCAAAATGCTGGCAGAAAGGGGCAACCCTGTCGGCAGAGTATGTGTGGGTATATATGGTGTGACCCTCTGCCCAGTCAGTTTTATTTTTTGATAGCTGAACATCCACCACATCACCCGGAACGGCTCCTTCAATAAAAATCACTTTCCCATCAACACGCGCCAGCGACTTCCCTTCGGCTGCATAATCCTGCACCAGTATCTTTTCGAGAACAACGCGTTTTTTAATTTTTCTCACGGGTGCAAAGGTAACCAGGACGATTTAATTTGCAGAGGATTAACACAGCTAATATCCTATTTGACTAAATTTACCGCTGAACCCTTAAGTATGAAGCATTTTCTGACCTCTTTGTTTGTGTTGTGTGGTATCTCGTTTGTGCTGGCCCAAAAGCCGTCTATTCCCGGTAGAAATATCAATATCAAGCTAACGCCCCTGAAAAATACCAAGGTTTACCTGGGCAGCTATTACGGAAGTACCCTTGCGTTGTTCGATTCTGCGGCCCTGAACGATAAAAGCGAAGGCGTATTTAAAGCGCCTGTTAAACTGACTGGGGGTATTTACTTTATTGTAACCAAGGCACCTGAATATGCGATCCAGTTCGATTTATTGATGGACAACGAACAGCAATTCAGCATTTCGGCAGATACCGCTTTGAAAGATAAAGCCGTGATCACCGGGTCGCTGGAAAATGATCTCTACGACCGTTATAAAAAATTCTCTGCATCAGAAGCAAAACGGATGCAGGGTATCGATGCAGAGTTCAACGCTAAAAAGAGTAAAGTAAAAGAGGATACCACGCAGATCAGGAAGCAATATGTGAAACTGGATAAGGACCTGCAACATTATCGCGACAGTATTATAGAAAAATTTCCTGCCACTTTACTGGCTTCCCTGTTCGCGACTCTTAAGCGCCCAACCGCTCCGGAGATTCCGATCGTTAAAGGAAAACCGGATTCTTTATACCCTTACCATTTTGTAAAGGGGCATTACTGGGACGATGTTGATTTCAGCGATGACCGCATTTTACATACCTCGTTCTTTGAACCCAAGCTCGATGACTACTTCAAATACTATATTTCTATAGAGGCCGATTCGATCATTAAAGAAGTTAATTACATATTGCTTGCCGCCAAACCCGGAAGAGAGATCTATCCTTACCTGCTGAACAAGTTTACCAAGCAATATATGAACCCACAGTATATGGGGCAGGACAAAGTATTCGTATTTCTTTTTGAGAATTTTTATGCGAAAGGAGATACCAGCTTACTGGATGCGGCCAATAAAAAGATCGTTACCGAACGGGCTTATAATTTAATGGCGAACCAGATTGGTGTTGCTGCAGCCAATATGAACTTCCCCGATACTTCGGGTAAGATCGTTCCCTTATACAGCCTGAACAATTCTTTTACTGTTGTTGCTTTCTGGGATCCTAACTGCGGGCATTGTAAAATTGAAATCCCCCGTCTCGATTCCATGTACCGTGCCAAATGGAAAGCAATGGGTGTGGGCATCTATGCTGTAAATATTAATGAGCCGGAATTCAAATCATGGAAAGCTTTTATTTCTGCCAATAAGCTTACAGGCTGGGTTCATACACATGAAAGCGCTGCTGCACATATGGCTGTAGAGAAGGCCAAACAGATGAACTTCAGACAGGCGTATGATATTTACAAAACACCTACCTTCTATCTTCTTGATAAAGACAAACGTATCATCGCGAAGCAATTAACGATGGAACAGTTTGATGAGGTGATGAAGATTAAGCTTAAGAAGTGAGTACTCACTATTACTGATTATACAAGTTGACTCACTGCGTTCCATATAACTTTGGGTTTTCCAAGCGTGTAGTAGTGTAATACCGGCACGCCAAATGCTTTCAGCTCTTTACTTTGCTGCACCAACCACTCGGTGCCCACGAGCTCGCATTCCTGATCAGTTTTGCATTTCATGAGTTCGTTAGAAAGATCGCTTGGTATATCTACATGAAATATTCTCGGAAGAACAGATAATTGTTTTTTATTGGTAATGGGTTTCAACCCCGGTATGATCGGAACATTGATGCCCATGTCCTGGCAGGCTTTTACAAAATCAAAGAATTTCTGGTTATTAAAGAACATCTGTGTCATGATGTATTCTGCACCTGCATCCACTTTCTGTTTCAACTTCAGCAGATCGATCTCGAGGTTTGGTGCTTCAAAATGTTTTTCAGGATAACCCGCAACACCCATGCAGAATTTTGTTTTGCCGCCATTCTTGATGTCTTCATCCAGGTATATACCGTTATTCATATTATTCACCTGCTGTAACAGGTCGATCGCATAATGGTTCCCTTCTTTTTCCGGTTCAAAATGCGCTTCGTTCTTTGGAGCATCGCCACGTAACACCAGCACATTATCTATTCCCAGGAAATCGAGGTCGATCAATGCATCTTCTGTTTCTCTTTTGGTAAAACCTCCACAAATAATGTGTGGCACGGCATCCACCTGGTAATGGTTCATGATGGCGGCACAAATCCCAACGGTTCCCGGTCTTTTACGCACTTCCACTTTATCAAAAGTGCCATCCAGCTTCTTCTTGAACATCGTTTCACTGCGGTGATACGTAACATTGATCCACGATGGTTTGAATTCCATCAAAGGATCCAGATGGTCGTATATAGTAGTAATGGTCTTCCCTTTTAACGGTGGTAAAACTTCAAAAGAGATCAGCGTTTCTTTTGCCTGTTTAATATGTTCGGTCAGTTTCATCTAAATGGTTCGTTTATGCCGGCTTACCGGGGTCACTTTATACTAAATGGGGTGCAATATACAGCTAAGATAAGGATAGAAAAACATGTTAAGATCGTGTGTCGCTTTGCGCATCGGCCAGTTTAATGCTATTTTTGTTTAAACCTACGTTTTTGAATCTTACCATACATACCCGTGATCTCGTTAAAAGCTACAAGGGCCGTACCGTTGTAAGCGATGTTTCCGTATCGGTTAAACAGGGCGAAATCGTTGGTTTGCTGGGACCAAACGGGGCCGGTAAAACAACCACATTCTACATGGTGGTGGGCCTGATCAAACCCGATGCGGGTACCGTTTACCTAAACGACCAGGACATCACAAAACTCCCCATGTATAAAAGGGCGCAGATGGGTATCGGTTATTTGCCGCAGGAAGCCAGTGTTTTCAGAAAGCTGAGTGTAGAAGATAATATTATAGCGGTACTGGAGATGACACGCCTCACCAAAGGCGAACGGCAGCACAAATTAGAGTCGTTGCTTGACGAGTTTAACCTGCATCACGTAAGAAAAAATAATGGAGACAGCCTTAGTGGTGGAGAGAGAAGAAGAACGGAGATCGCCCGCGCACTTTCCGTAGATCCGAAATTTATCCTGTTGGATGAGCCTTTTGCCGGCGTGGATCCCATTGCAGTAGAAGATATACAGGGTGTTGTGGCCAAATTAAAATTGAAGAATATCGGCATCCTTATTACCGATCATAATGTAAACGAGACCCTCTCCATCTGCGACAGGGCCTATCTCCTCATTGAAGGAAAGATCTTCAAACACGGCACTGCCGAAGAACTGGCAGATGACGAACACGTTAGAAGACTATACCTGGGTACCAACTTTGAACTGAAAAGGAAAGACTGGATCATTGAAATGGGAAGGAAATAGCTTATTTTGCTGTTGATCCCCAAGATGAAACTATTTAGTCCGGCTATATCACGTTTGGCCAGGTTCCGAAACTGGCATATTGAGCACTGGATAACCAATCCCATTGCCACACAGCGTGAGGTATTGCAGGACCTGGTAACGCATGGACAATACACTGAATTCGGTCGCAAATATGGGTTCAAGGAGTTGTTCAATATCCGCAAATTCAAAGAGCATGTTCCCATTCACGAATACGAGGATCTGAAGCCGTATATCGACAGGCTGATGCAGGGTGATGAGAATATCACATGGAACACACCTGCCAACTGGTTTGCCAAAAGCAGTGGTACTACTAACGATAAAAGCAAGTTCATCCCCATTACGAAAGAGAGTTTAGAAGCCTGCCATTTCCAGGGGGCGAAGGATGTTCTCACGCTTTATTATAATTACAATACAGAAAGCGACCTGCTTACCGGAAAAGGATTGGTGATTGGTGGCAGCCACCAGATCAGTAAAATGAATGAGGATGTTCAGTATGGCGATCTCAGTGCTGTGCTTTTGCAGAACACACCTATCTGGGCAAACTGGATCCGCACGCCGGAGCTTTCCATTGCATTGATGGATGAATGGGAGGATAAGATAGAAATGCTGGCAAGGTCAACAATTGAAGAAGATGTAACATCAATTGCGGGTGTTCCTACCTGGACAATGGTGCTCATCAAAAGAATATTAGCCATCACGGGCAGGTCAACCCTGAAAGAAGTATGGCCCAACCTAGAACTGTATATCCATGGCGGCGTTTCTTTTGCTCCTTACCGCGAGCAGTTCAGAAAAATAATTGGTGAAGGGTGTACTTATCTTGAAATGTATAATGCCAGCGAAGGCTTCTTTGCCGCCCAGGATAACCCCGATGAAGAAGGAATGTTGCTTTTTCTAAACCATGGAATTTTTTACGAGTTCATGCCGGTAGAAGAATATGGCAAAGCCAATCCACAAACAATTGGTTTGAAAGATGTTGAGATCGGAAAAAATTATGCGCTTGTGATCAGCACCAATGGCGGGCTGTGGAGATACCTTGTTGGAGATACTGTACAATTCACGAGCCGCTATCCATTCCGTATAAAAGTAAGCGGAAGACTGAAACAATATATCAATGCTTTTGGTGAAGAAGTGATCTCAGACAATGCAGACAAAGCCATCCAGATAGCGTGTATGAAAACAGGATTGGCCGTTAAAGATTATACAGCTGCGCCGGTTTATTTTAGCGACAAAACCAATGGAGCGCACGAATGGCTGATAGAATTTGAAACAAAGCCCAACTGCACAGAGGCTTTTGCCTATGAACTGGATTGCGCATTAAAATCACTGAATAGTGATTACGAGGCTAAGCGTTATAAAGATATTGCCCTTACCCTGCCACGCGTTCAGGCTGTGCGGGAAGGATTGTTTCATGACTGGTTGAAAAGTAAAGGTAAATTAGGTGGTCAGCATAAGGTTCCCCGGTTATCCAACACCCGGGTATATGTTGATGAAATGATCGCCATGATGGTCCGGTAAAATTTATCTTTATGAGCACACCTAATCCCAACAATCTTCACAAGGAATTTGAACTAGAAAGAATTATCCTCTTCAGTGATGCAGTGTTTGCCATTGCTATTACATTATTGATCATCGAGATCAAATTTCCCGAGCTTCCTGAGAACTATAAACAAGGTTTCAGCCTGTTTACTATGTTTCGTCCCACCCTCAATCATTTTGTAGGCTTCCTGATCAGTTTTGCACTGATCGGATTTTCCTGGGCAAGACACCTGAGTACCTTCCGTTATTTAAAAGGATATGATACAGGTGTTATTGTACGCAACCTTGTATGCCTTTTATTTATAGTAGCTTTTCCTTTCAGCGCAGAAGGGATTACGCATTTACGTCCCAGTTTTATGTTCCCGATGTTAGTTTACATTGGTAATATTATGCTGATCTCTGTCTCTCATTTTGCACTCGCTCATTATATCTTCAAACAAAAACCTCATTTAAGTACCCCGGGTCACGTGGCAGAAAAGACGTTTATATATATGATAGCTAAAGTAACCGGCATTGCTCTTTTTGTGGTGTTTACTATCATGCTGGCGACTGCGATTCTTTCTGATTTTAATAATGACTATATCAATTACAGCGCTTTTGCATTTATACCGATGGGGATTGCTGTTAGACTGACCACAAAAAAATACAAACCAAAAAACAGCCAGGGTCTGCTCTAACTCACCATTCACTACCACCCTTCACCTCTTCTCTCATTAAGTACGCGAGCGCAATCAAACTCACAAACGAAGAGGTATAAAAAAGATAGAGATAAGGCACATCAATAAAACTATAAAAAATAACCAGCGAAATTTTTAAGGTGGCTAACGGAATATTGGTTGCTGCAAAACTAAACCGCTTCTGTAATAAAATAGCAAGGCCCAGGAAAAGCAACGGGATTAAAAAAGAAAGAACGATCAGCAGGTAATGAAGTTCTGCGATACGGCCCGCACCAAAGAATTTTGCCAACCCCAGGCTTTCTCTGAATACAACCGGCGTATCATGCCATACACGCGCTGTAAAGCTGATATACTCTGCCGGTAAGGCAATGTGCCTGGCAAAGGTTTCCCATCCAAAAGGCAATAGTATACATATTATAAAACACGAAACGCCGGCTGCAGCAAAAGAAAATAACTGCTTCCATTCTTTCTGCCAGCAATAATAAATAATCATCACCGGCAGCCATCCTATCATCGCATACCTGCTGAGTACACAAAGCGATGCACACAACCCGATGAGCCATGCTTTGCGCATATTCAATGCAATCACCAGCAATGCATAATACAGAATAACAAGACCTTCTTCGGTGTAAGTGATGAGGCCCGGCCGCTCACTTGTAAACAACCACCCGAACAAAAGAAATGCGGAGAGAAGTATGGCGAAACCCTGTTTATGAGAGTAACCTGTCTTCCATATCGTGATAGCGAAAACAATCAACAGGCTTAACGCCGATATCCAGCGAAGATCTATCTGTAACCATATTGGCAAACAGAATGGCATCCACATGGCGGGAAGATAAATCGGCTGTATCCCTCCCCATATCTCAGGTATCGGGTCATATACGGTTGACCAGTTTCCGGACATCATCCTTTCGCACATTTTTTTAATGATCGGTAACATATCTGCATCGTGAAAATCAAGCGGGCTATCTTCTATCCGTATCGATGTAAAATGATACATCATCAGGACTGTTATTCCGAGGAGCACCCATTTATAACGCGTACCGGGCAGATCAAACGAAAATAAGGAAGGAGATGATACCGTGGCCCGAGGGCTTACAAACAGGAAGCAAGTGGCAATGGCGATTCCGGCAACCGTATAAAGAACGCTGGTAAAGGGTGTGATAACAGTTACATCCAAAGCATAGGTTACACAAAGTGTTTCAAGCAAAAAAGAGAAGACGAGGATGTTCTTTACGGATGCTGAAACTTTCATGGTGCTAAATATTTGCTGAATGTACTATTGTTTCCTATGTCCTGAAATTACTTTGTCTTTGCCCCTGAAATCGGCGGTGCTTTTATTTGTTTTTGCTGAAGGTATCCGCTATGTTTACAGCCTGTTATTGTATTTACCGGTCATGTTATTTGTATAAAAAGCAGGTATGAAATTATTAGAAGGAAAAGTTTCGATTGTAACGGGCGCCGCCCGTGGTATTGGTGCAGCCATTGCACTGCGCCTCGCAGAACAGGGTAGTTCGGTGGCATTCAGTTATGTTAGCGACAGCAGTGTGGAAAAAGCAACAGCCCTCGAAGCACAACTACAGGCACTCGGCGTAAAAGCCAAGGCCTACAAAAGTAATGCGGGCATATTTGAAGAATGTGAGGTTTTTGTAAATGATGTATTGAAAGAGTTTGGCAAAATAGATATCTGCATAAACAATGCGGGCATCTCAAAAGATAACCTGTTATTACGTATGACCCCCGACCAATGGGATGATGTGATGGATATAAACCTGAAGAGTGTTTTCAATATGACCAAACAGGTAATCCGTCCGATGATGAAAGCCAAAAGCGGAAGTATAATTAATATGAGCTCCATTATTGGGATTCGTGGTAATGCGGGACAAAGCAGTTATGCCGCCAGCAAAGCCGGTATCATAGGTTTTACCAAGTCGATCGCACTGGAACTGGGAAGCCGCAATATCCGCTGCAATGCGATAGCTCCTGGTTTTATTGAAACAGATATGACACATTACCTGAAAGAAGGTGAGAATGCCAGTGAATTCTTGAAAAAGATCCCGCTGGCCAGGTTTGGCAAGGCAGAAGAAATAGCCGACATCACCCTCTTTCTTGCCAGCGACATGAGTTCCTACATAACCGGTCAGGTTATCAGCGCCTGCGGGGGGTTGAATATCTGAGCTGAACGATTGCATGCTTTAATTCGCGAATGCGCGGATTACGGATTTGCGGATTATTAAGGCGGTTTCCTTTTAATTCGTTAATTCGTAATCCGCTAATTCGTTAATTACTTATTTTTGCAGCGATCTATGAGGAAAAAATATTATACACTCTTTTTACTAACCGTTCTGGCTATACAGATACTCCCCATTAAACAAATGGGAAGTTTACTGTTCAGCAACACGTTCACTGAAGAGATCCCTCATGCAGATATAGATAAAGGGTGCTTTAAAAAAGCAGAAATCAAAAGCGACTATTTATATACCGCTTCTTTTACCCTGGGTTCTGCTTTCATCGATTTCCGGAGCCAACATCCTCACCTGTCTGTTGCCATCCCCCCCAATCACACGAATGAGATTCATGTGCCGCCGCCCAATTGCTGATCTTTAACAGCAGGCAATCCTTTTTAGTATTCATTTAAGTTTTATCGTCATGAAAAAATATTTTCAGAGCGTCGGTGCTGATGTGCCGGCATCTATTGTCGTTTTATTGGTCGCCCTCCCCTTATGCCTCGGTATCGCATTGGGATCAGGAGCACCTTTGTTTTCCGGTATTATTGCCGGAATGGTAGGAGGTATTGTAATTGGTATGCTGAGTGGCTCACAATTAAGTGTCAGCGGTCCCGCTGCAGGTTTAACCGTGATTGTAGCAGCAGCAATCATCAAGCTCCAGGTATATGAAGCATTCCTCCTGGCAGTGGTGCTGGCCGGTATCATACAACTGATCTTTGGCTTTATCAAAGCCGGTGTAATAGGGGATTATGTGCCTAACTCGGTGATCAAGGGAATGCTGGCCGCTATTGGTTTTATCCTGATCATGAAACAACTGCCGCACCTTGTGGGGTATGATGCAGATTTTGTTGGGGATGAAACATTTGCGCAAGACGACAAGCACAATACTTTTTCAGGGATATGGGAGGCGATTAAAGCCATCACTCCTACGGCTGCATTGATCGGTGGTGTTTCTTTATTGATTCTGATCATCTGGGAAAGAAAGTTTATCAAGAATAACCGCATATTAAAGCTAGTTCCGGGTGCACTGATCGTTGTGCTGATCGGCACTTTTATTAATGAATACTTTAAAGGATTGGGCGATGGAAGCGCGCTTGAAACAAAGCACCTTGTGTCGTTACCCATTGCCAGCGATATCAGTTCTTTCTTTTCATTCTTTACATCACCCGATTTCCGTTTTCTCAACAACCCGGAAGTATGGATAACCGCGTTCACACTGGCCATCGTTGCCAGCCTCGAAACCTTACTGGGTATTGAAGCCGTGGACAAACTGGATCCTTTAAAAAGGGTAACGCCTCCCAACAGGGAATTAAAAGCCCAGGGCATTGGCAATATCGTATCTGGTCTGATCGGCGGATTACCCCTAACCTCAGTGGTAGTGCGTAGCTCAGCGAATGTATCAGCTGGCGCAAAGACCAAGGTATCAGCCATTTTACACGGCTTGTTCCTTCTTTTGTGCGTGATGTTCATCCCGCTAATACTGAATAAGATACCTTTAAGTGCATTGGCCGCGGTACTTATCTTTACAGGGTATAAACTGGCTAAAGTATCTTTATTTAAAGAGTTCTTTCAAAAGGGATGGGATCAGTTCGTGCCATTTGTGGTAACTATCGTTGCCATTTTAATGACCGACCTGTTGATTGGAATTATTGTGGGCATTATTGTAGGATTATTCTTTATGGTAAGAAGCAATTTCCGCTCATCGGTTTTCGTGGTAAATGATAATAATAATTACCTGATACGCTTTCGGAAAGATGTTTCTTTCCTGAACAAACCGATCGTAAAGAAAAAACTGGAAGATGTTCCTGAGAATGCGCACGTATTGTTTGATGCCACAAGGGCTGATTTTATAGACAAGGACGTGATCGAAGAAGTAAATAACTTTCTTTGCCACGCCCATTTAAAAAACATAAAAGTTGAGATAAAAAGAAGCCTCACTAAACCGATGCATCTTTTGTTTGAACAACCTAAAAACGGCAACAATGAAAACATATGAAAAACTATTGCTTGAAAATAAAGCCTGGGCCCAGGAAAAAGTAGAAGACGATCCTGCCTATTTCAAAAGGCTGTCAGACATACAAACGCCGGAATTTTTATGGATCGGCTGCAGCGACAGCCGTGTTCCGGCTAATGAGATCACCAATACACAACCCGGTGAAATATTTGTACACCGCAATATTGCCAATATGGTAGTGCATACAGATGTTAACCTGTTAAGCGTCCTTGACTATGCAGTAACACACCTCAAAGTGAAACACGTGATAGTATGTGGTCACTATGGTTGCGGTGGTGTAAAAGCGGCCATGACCAATCACGATTACAAACAGGTACTGAATATGTGGCTGCGTAATATTAAAGATGTATACCGCTTACACAGAACCGAGATCGAGGATCTGCCAACAGAAGATCAGCGTTTTGACAGGCTTGTAGAATTGAATGTAAGAGAGCAGGTACTACACCTGGTAAAAACATCCATCATACAAAGAGCCTGGAAAAATGATCAGCGACCTGATATTCATGGTTGGGTTTACGGATTAAAAGATGGTATCATTAACCCTGTATTTGAAATGCGTGCAGGTACACCACTGGATCCTTTGTATACGTATGATGATCTGTGATCGCAGGTTACATGGATTTTAAATAGGATTTCTTAAGAGGGGGGGTAGATATTTTCTACCCCTCTTTTTTTATTTCAATCCCAAATAAATATGCCTACCGCTCAATCAGTACTTTATATTTTTCCGCTTTATATAAGCATGCCACAACATATAAGCAGCAATGGTTCTGTAAGGTTGCCATGCGCTGGCAATGGCTGCTAATTCTTCCCTGGTGGTATGTGCCGGTAATTGCCGGCAGTGTTTCAAACTATTCACCAACGCAATATCGCCCAACGGAAAAAGATCTGTGCGGTTCAATACCATCATTAAGAAAACATCTACGGTCCAGTTGCCAATACCTTTGATCGCAGTAAGGCTTACACGTATATCTTCATTACGCATTCCTTGCAGTTTTTTTAGCGATAAGGTTTTATCCATGATTGCATTCGCCAGGCATCTTGTGTATACAATCTTTTGACGGCTTAAATAACACGCTTTCAATTCTTCTTCAGACAATGCCAGTAATGCGGGCGGGGTTACGGGTCCTATCTTTTCTTTTAGTTTATTCAAGGCAGCTTTAGCAGAAGCGAGTGATACCTGCTGCTCTAAAATAATATGCACCAATGTTTCGAACGAAGGCTTGCGACTCCACAAAGGAGGATAACCATATTGTTCAAGGATCTTTTTAAAAATAAGCTCCCGATCTGCTAACTGATCGCAGAGCTGTTCAAAATTATCTTTATGAAATACATCTATGTCCTGGCGCATACTCACTCCCCCTTTTAGGGGGCCGGGGGGTTAAACTTTGCTATAAAGGCTTTACTATGCTCCCCTAATATCAACCGTCCACTGATAGCCGCGCGTTCTTTGAGTAGTTGATCCCAATGGTCTGTTCCCTGCCAGAACATCTTTTTAATCTCTCTGGCGGCATCTGCACTTGCGTGAGATAAAGTAGTTGCCAATCGCGCAATGGAATCATCCATCCCGCCAATATCCGCATGCAGTTCCGCAAAAAGTCCTTTTTTTCTTGCCCAATCGGCACTGCGCCACATGGTAGCATCAATAGTTAATTGTGAGAAAGCAGAAAAGCCTAGTTTTCTTTCTACGGCAGGCCCTACCACAAAAGGACCGATACCTACAGCCAGTTCACTCAATTTAACATCCGCGCCTTCTACGGCAATTGCATAATCTGCAGCTGCTGAAAGACCCACACCACCACCAATGCATTTACCATGAATGCGTGCGATAATGAGTTGTGGTGTTTTACGCATGGCATTGATCACATTTGCAAAACCGCTAAAGAATTGCAAGCCTTCCTCTTCGGTAGTAATAGCCGCCAGCTCATCAAAGGAAGCACCTGCGCAGAATGCTTTTTCGCCCGCAGAGCGTAAGATGATCACTTTGGTATCGGGGTTCAATCCTTCGCTATGAAATGTTTTCGCCAGCGCATCCAGGATCTTACCGGGCAACGAATTGCTTTTAGGATGAAAGAACTCGATTGTTGCAATACCGTGCGCGTGTTCAACTTTTACGTACCCTTCTTTAAATTCTTCGATCACAGATTTCGGGGATTAGAATATGATTTTATGATAAAGGACGAATTTAGCGAATTAGCGGATTGCGGATTGGCGAATTTATACAATCCGCGATTCTACCATGGTAAGTATTGTAGCCACCCCAACGATCTCATCTGTTTCATCCAATATCTCTACATACCATTTCACGATACCTTTCGCTATATCTGTTTGCTCTTTCTTCTCCTGCGCTGTTTTTTCTTTACAGGTAAATCTTACATATACTTCAGCTCCGGGATAAACGGGTTTGGTAAAACGCAATTCATCAATACCATAGTTAAGCAGCACCGGGTTTCTTTCGTAACTGTCTACAAATAATCCGGCCGCGATGCTCATGATCAGGTAACCATGCGCTACCTGCTGCTCAAACATCGTTCCTGCAAAATCAGTTTCAGTAAGATGCGCATAAAAATGATCGCCGCTGAGATCGGCAAACCTGTTGATATCTTCTGAAGTGATCAATCTTTTTTCAGTGATCACCTGATCGCCTATGACCAACTCTTCGAAATATTTTTTGAAGGGATGCACCTTTCCTCTCCTGCCGGTTGCACCCGGCTGGTAAACATTACTCACTGCGGTGATCATATCCGGTGAACCTTGTATGGCCACACGTTGCATGTAGTGTTTTACGCCCCGTATACCACCCATCTCTTCCCCGCCACCTGCTCTTCCAGGACCACCATGCACCAGTAACGGCAGTGGTGAGCCGTGACCGGTACTTTCTTTTGCGCACTGTTCATTTAAGATCAATATCCGTCCGTGATAAGTACCTGCACCCAATACATATTCTTTTGCTTTCTGCGGATCAGCTGTTACAATAGAACTTACCAAGGAGCCCTTGCCCATTTTAGCAAGCGCAATGGCTTCATCCATAGAACGGTAAGGCATCAGTGTTGATACGGGACCGAAAGCCTCTACTTCATGGGATGCAGAAGTTTGAAAGGGCTGCTCATTGAGCAATAATAACGGGCTCATAAACGCCCCCTTCATCCCATCCGCATCCAATACCTGGATGCTATCCAATGAACCATAGATGATCTGTGAGGATGCGAGTAGTTTCTGTACCTGTTCTTTTACTTCTTTTCTTTGTGCTTCTCCCGCAAGAGATCCCATCCGTACTTTTTCGTTCAATGGGTTACCAATCACTGTTTGTGCAAGTGCTTTACTTAAAGCCATCTGCACATCGTCCAGCTTATTCTGCGGAACAAATATCCTGCGTATCGCGGTACATTTCTGCCCGCATTTAGTGGTCATTTCTTTTCTTACCTCTTTGATAAAAATATCCCACTCCGGCATACCCGGTATCACATCTTCACCCAATACAATACAGTTCAATGAATCTGCTTCCATTGTAAACGGAACATTTTGTGTAAGTACCTGCTTACCTGAACGCAGCAATAAACCAGTTGATGCCGAACCGGTAAATGTGATCACATCCTGTGTAGTAACGTGATCCAGCAGATCGCCTGCGCTTCCGCAGATAAGTTGTAATGCGCCATCAGGCAGGATACCCGACGCTGCTATCTTTTTAACAACGGCTTCTGTGAGATAAGACGTTACGGTAGCTGGCTTTACTACTGCCGGCACACCCGCCAGTAAATTAACCGCGATCTTTTCCAGCATTCCCCACACGGGGAAATTGAATGCATTGATATGAACCGCTGTGCCTTCTTTGGGTATCAATAAATGATGTCCCATAAAAGTTTGCGCTTTTCCCAGAATATGATTTTCCCCATCAAGACAATATGCTTCATCCGGAAATTTTCTGCGGAGCGATGCATAAGCAAAAAGATTACCAATACCTCCTTCAATATCCACCCAGCTATCTGCTTTGGTTGCTCCTGTCTGGTAACTGACCCGGTAAAATTCATCGAGGTGTTCGCGGAGATAGAGAGCGAGCGTACGCAACATTAATCCCCTTTCCTGGAAACTCATGTTCCTGAGTGCCGGATTGCCTTTTTTTCTTGCATAATCAAGGATGGCACCCATGTCCAACCCTTTTGTAGTAGCAGCAGCAATCGGATCACCGGTATAGGCATTGTAAAGCAACTGCCCATCACCATCGCCTGTGACCCATTTGCCGAGGATGTAATTTTCTAAACTTACCATAGCAACAGTTATTCTGCAGCAAAGCTAACGATTGATAGTTAACAAAAAATCCCGTCAAAAAGACGGGATTCGCAGTTGGTTGTTGGTTGTAAATTTGTGTAGTGCTCTATATTTAAGACACCCTTTTATCAATTTCGCTGCAAAGGAGTCCAAATATTTCTTCTACCGTTCCTTCGCCTTTCACATGCACTACTTTATCGAACTGGCTGTAATAATTAGCCACAACGGAGGTTTTTTCATGATACTCAATGATCCTGGCCCTTACAACAGCCTCATTATTGTCATCGCTTCGCCCGCTTGTTAAACCACGGTTCAGTAATCTTTTTACCAATTCTTCTTCGCTAACATCAAGGGCCAATACAACCCCTATTTCGGTATTCTTCAGCTTTAATAGCTTATCCAATGCTTCACTTTGCGCCACTGTTCTCGGAAATCCATCAAACAAAAACCCTTTCGCCTGCGGATTGGCTTCCAGTGCAGAGCTGATCATACCCACCACTACTTCATCGGGCACAAGCTGCCCCCTATCCATAATGCTCTTTGCTTCCAGACCCAATGGGGTCTGTTTTTTGATCTCCGAACGTAACAGATCGCCCGTGGATAAATGTATCAACCCGTAAGCTGCAATCAGCTTTTCGCTTTGTGTACCTTTACCACTGCCCGGCGGTCCAAACAGGATTATATTAAACATTACTTACTAATCTTGCGTGAAGAACAAATATAAGGGCTGTATGCTGAAAAACATTTAACAACGGCGGAAAACCGTTAGAAAATGAAAAATTGTAAGGTAAAGATTTGCAAAACGTCTTTAAAGTGACAACATTTCATAGCCTCAGTGGTTAGTATAACAAATAAAATAAAGTACAATATGAAACTTGGGCATTTCTTTTTAACAGCCTGCTTATTGCTGGGTGCCTGCCATTCAGAAAACGATCAAAAGAAAAAACCTATGGATAAGAAAAACGAAAACCCTGTTTACTCCCGTACCGATTCTGGCAAAGTAGCCTTACAGGAAGATGAATGGAAAAAGATTTTAGCACCGGACGTTTATTATATCGCCCGCCAGAAAGGAACAGAACGTCCCTTTACCAGTAAGTTTGAAGGCTTTAAAGATGCCGGAACCTATTATTGCGCTGTTTGCGGAAACGCTCTTTTTAAAAGTGACACCAAATTTGAAAGCGGTTGCGGATGGCCAAGTTTTTATGAGCCTATCAGCAAAAGTTCTATCATCTATCTGCCCGATAATACATTAGGCATGTCAAGAACCGAGGTAGAATGTGGAAGATGCAAATCGCATCTTGGGCATGTATTTGAAGATGGTCCCCCACCAACAGGTCTGCGTTTTTGTATAAATGGTGTGGTATTGGATTTTGAGAAGGCGAAGGAAGCAGAGAAAAAGTATGAGGCGGGAAAAGAATAATCATCTGACATCTAACATTCTTACTTTTGCACCCGGAAATAATCGACCCCTATGAGCCAACCAAAATTAAGTCACCTGGCAGGCACCCTGATCGGCAGTGAAATCGTGAAACTTGGAAATGCGATCAGCGAGCGTATACGTAATGGTGAAAAGATCTACAATTTTACTATCGGCGATTTTGATCCACAAATATTTCCTATCCCGGCAGAACTTGAAGCGTTGATCATTGAATCATATCAGCAAAAAAACACCAGTTACCCTGCTGCAGAAGGTGTGCTGGATCTGCGAAAATCTGTCAGCCTTTTTTTAAAAGAATGGGAAGGACTTGACTATTCAACTTCCGAGATCCAGATCGCATCGGGTGGCCGTCCGTTGATCTATACTGTTTTTAAAACCATTGTTGACAAAGGGGATAAAGTGATCTATGGTGTTCCGTCATGGAACAATAACCATTATGCACACATGACCGATGGTGAACATTGCGTGATCGAATGTTCACCCGAAAATGATTTCATGCCTACGGTAGAGGATGTAAAAAAGAATATCAAAGGTGCTACCCTCATCTGCATCTGCACACCACAGAATCCAACAGGTACAACCCTTTCAAAGAAATCACTGGGTGAGATCTGCGACCTGATACTGGAAGAAAATAAATCACGCAGAGCCGATGAGAAAAAATTATACCTGATGTTTGACCAGATGTACTGGACCCTTACATTCGGCAGTACAGTGCATTATAATCCAATCATCGAAAGACCGGCAATGAAAGACTATACCATCTTTATCGATGGTATTTCAAAAGTATTTGCTGCTACAGGCGTACGTGTTGGATGGGCCATGGGACCGGAAACTGTGATTGCAAAAATGAAAGCGATATTGAGTCACCTCGGTGCATGGGCACCGATGGCGGAACAGAAAGCCGTGGCAAAATATTTGTTGCAAAAAGAAGCGATCGCAAAATATCTCGTTCATTTCAAAGCGGAGATCGAAGAAAGGTTACGCAATATTCATGAAGGCTTTATTGCTTTAAAAGAAAAAGGGTTCTCGGTTGATTCCGTTTCACCACAGGCTGCTATCTACCTAACCATTAAAATTGATCTCTCCGGTAAAACCACGACCGATGGACAAATTTTATCAACGCAGGCAGATGTGACTTCTTATATTTTAGGTGAGGCAAAATTAGCGGTGGTACCTTTCTCTGCATTTGGTGCGGGACCAAAGAGTCCATGGTATCGTTTAAGCGTGGGTACTTGTAAGAAAGAAGAGATTCCGGAAATGCTGGGAAAATTGGAAGCGGCTTTAGCGAAACTACGCCCATAGACCATGGTCCATGGACTATCAAACTAGTTCTTGTTACTCGTAAACACAAAAGGCTTGTTATTTTTTTTCCGCAGGATCCTCTCTATGCGAACAGGATTCTGAATGATCTTGTGACGGTTCACATCGAGGATCTCATTGGCCACGCAAAAACTTTTCCAGTTTTCAGTATGGTATAACAAAGTATTCAGTTGCGCTACTTCACGTTCAATTTCTTCCTGACTTAATATATCTGCTTTGTTTAGTAAGAGCAGATCCCGGTTTGCTTCGTTCATAGTTTCGGTGTTACCGCTTATTGTGACTGGGAGGGCATCCGCAAAATTTTGTGGCATTACTCTTTTGAAAAATACCGCATGAGCTCACTGCCATTGACAGCAGCAGCCCTAATAAAAAGAATATTTGGGTATTTTTCAATTTCATAATTCGAATTCTAAATTACTACTTTACAGGCTGATATAAATCTAATTGTGGCGTTTTGCATGCAAATAATAACATAAAAAAGGTTTTGGTGGCCCCGCTCGATTGGGGATTGGGTCATGCAACCCGCTGTATCCCGGTTATCCGCGCGCTGCTTGCCGGGGGGTACGAGGTCGTTATAGCCGGAGAAGGCGCACAGGCAAGTCTATTGCAAACCGAGTTCCCATCCTTATTGTGCTTGCCGCTACAGGGTTATAAAGTGAGATACAGTAAAAGTGCCGCCTTATTGCCCCTTATGCTTGCCAAACAGATCCCAGGGCTAATGAAGGTTATCCGGCAGGAAAACAAATGGCTGCACAATATTATAGGCGAACACTCCATTAATCTTGTGATCGCTGATAACCGTTATGGGCTTTATACGGATCAGGTTCCCTGTATTTTCATTACTCACCAGTTATTGATCAAAGCACCATTCAGGTGGGTTGAAAAGATTTTGCAGCGTATCAACTATCAATTCATCAACCGTTTCAGTGCATGCTGGGTTCCGGATGCGGAAGGAGAAATAAATGCCGCAGGAATTTTATCCCATCCACATAGAATGCCAGCTGCACCTGTACATTATATAGGGCTATTATCCCGGTTCCAACAGGAGCCTGCTGATATTATTTATGATCTATGCATTATCCTATCTGGTCCAGAGCCGCAAAGAACCATCCTTGAAAAGAAAGTACTGGCAGGACTTGACAAAGTACCCGGAAAAATATTATTGGTAAGGGGGAAACCGGGAAGTGTTGAGAAGTTGGAAATGCCTGAAAATATTGAAGTAAAGAATCATCTTCCACAGGCACAATTGCAAAAGGCATTATTACAAAGCAATTATATAGTTAGCCGCACAGGTTATACAACTGTAATGGAGCTGCTTTCCTTACATAAAAGATCCATACTCATCCCAACACCGGGTCAGACGGAACAGGAATACCTGGCTAAAAGATTACATGGGAAACATCTTTGTTATACGGTTAACCAGGAGCATTTCGATTGGCTGAAAGATCTTGCACTGGCAAAAAAATTTCCATATCAAAACATAGCCCTGCCTGTCTGTGATAACGAACGCATTCAAAAGATGGTTCAAAAAGAATTATTTTACACCCGCAAATGACAAAAAACACCAAAGCACATGCTGCCATACTTGGCGCCAATTTTATATTCGGTAGTAACTACGCGGTTGTAAAATTTGTTGCGCCTGGTGCTATCCAGCCGTTTGCATTGAATGTAGTGCGGATCATTACCAGCCTCTTTCTATTCTGGCTCTTATTTCTTTTTTATCCCGGCAAACGCAAGATCGACAGAAAAGATATTCCCCGTTTTGTTTTATGTGCACTTACCGGTGTTGTGATCAACCAGTTGTTTTTTATCAAAGGTGTTTCGCTTACTACCTCTATTCACAGTTCGTTATTAGCATTGGCAACGCCCATCTTCATCACCATCATCGCAGCCTGGCTCTTACGCGAAGGATTTACTTTTTTAAAGTTTAGCGGCTTACTGCTAGGCATCAGCGGGGCCGCCATTCTTGTGTTGATGAAAGATGCAACACATACAGGCACTGATATTTTGTTGGGAGATATTATGGTGCTGATCAATGCTGTGTCTTATGCGTTTTATCTTGTACTTGTGCGTCCTTTAATGACCAAATACACCGGCATTCAGGTACTCAGGTGGATCTTTACAATGGGTGCTTTTGTGATTATCCCATTCGGAATGCAACAGTTTATCCATACCGATTGGCAGGCTTTAACACTTGCCCATTGGGCCGGTCTTGCTTTTGTAGCCATTGGTGCCACTTTTCTTGCTTACCTGTTAAATGTATATGGCATTAATACGATCGGCGCATCTGCCACCGGGGCTTATATCTATACGCAACCAGTGTTTGCGGCTGTCATCGCTATGATCTTTGCGGGAGAACAATTCAGTGTGGTGAAAGGAATAGCGGCTATACTGATCTTCACGGGTGTTTACCTCGCCAACTTTAAAAAACCGCCGGTTCAGCCTTTAGGATAATCGAAGAACCAAAATGTTTTGGGAGCTTTTGCAAAATCTTTCCAATCTATAATATCAGCCGAAACAGCAAAGATGCTGCAGGTAGGCATATTGTCAATTTTAGTTGTGGTCAGTTCATTTACAAATTCAGTAATTCCGGGATTGTGTGAGAAAATAGCGGCCGTTTCAACATGGGCTGCCATATCTTTTATCACCTCATAAAATACCTGCGGAGACGCATGATATAATTTTTTTACCTGCTTGATCGTATTCTTCTGAACAGCATAAACATCGGCAAAATAACCGGCTGTTGTAAGGGCACGGTTAGCGGTACTCGCTATAAAAAGATCAATGGATACTTCCTTTTCCTTTATCCGCTGCGCCATCATAGGTGCATCCCGTTTTCCTCTATCGTTCAAAGGTCTTTCAAAATCATCCTGCCCGGGTATTGCCCAACTGCTCTTTGCGTGCCGTATAATCAGTAACTTCTTCACCCTGCAAACTTACAAAAAACTAAGTACCCCCATCCATCCCATCACACCCACTACTACCCATCCCGCAACCTGCATCCATACAGGGTGGCGATAGCCGTTCATTAACCTTGGTTTTGTGCAGGCTATCAGCAATACAGCGAGCGCAAAAGGTAATATCAACCCATTCACCATACCTGCCAGCAATAATAATTGCCGAGGCTTACCAATAAATACAAATACCAGGGTTGATATAATGATAAAAATAGAAATGCATAATCTCTCATGCTTTGCCAGGATCGGGTGAAATGTTTTCAGAAAGGAAACCGAGGTATAAGCTGCGCCGATAACAGATGAGATGGCCGCACTCCACAAAACAATGCCAAACACCCTGAACCCGAATTCACCGGCAGCAAAACGGAAAACGCTGGCCGGTGGGTTATCGTGATCCAGCACTGCCCCCTGGGTAAGTGCCCCTAATACCGCGAAAAATAAAATAAACCGCATGATGCCTGATATAGCAATACCGCTCACGGCACTCCTGTTTACTTCTTTGATATTATCTTTTCCTTTTATCCCCGCATCAAGCAAACGATGCGCCCCAGAAAATGTAATATATCCGCCAACAGTACCCCCTACAATTGTAACGATCGCTTTGGAACTGATCGCTTCCGGAATGATCGTATGGTGCAATGCCTGCAACATAGGCGGGTGTGAACTGATCGCAATGATCAGCGTAAGTAATATTTTAGCAGTTCCTGCAATCCGCGTAAAATTATCCAGCATCTTTCCCATCTCCCTGATCCAGAAAAGAAGTAGCGCCGCAACACAACTGATAATAGCTCCTGTTTGAAAAGAAAGTCCCGTAAGCACATTTACCCCTAACCCACACCCTGCAATATTGGCAATATTAAAGGCAAACCCGCCTATCACAATGAGTATGGCTATGACATAGCCCAACCCCGGCAATAATTTATTGGCAAGGTCCTGTGCACGCAATTCACTAACCGTCAGGATCCGCCAGGTATTCAGTTGTGCCCCTATATCCAGCAGGAAAGAAACCAGTATTACAAAACCAAAACTGGCCATCAACTCCTGTGTAAATACAGTTGTTTGCGTTAGAAAACCCGGACCAATTGATGAATTGGCCATCAGGAAAGCCGCGCCGAGACCAACGCCGCCAAATAATGAGTACTTAGATCCTTTGGATGCCAATAGAATTGGTTTGTAATGTTTGATAGATCTGTTTCGCAAATACAACCGCCTGTTTTCCATCTCCATGTATACAGATGGTTTCTGCATGGATAGGTACCCGTTTTCCACTTACACTTATGACCACCTGTTCCTGTATCATTCTTAATACCTGCTGCAATGATTCGTTTTCATCTGTAATCAATGCATTGGCTTGACTACGTGGTGTTAAACTGCCATCATCCTGGTAGGTCCTGTCAGCAAACACTTCAGCGGCTATCTCAAGTCCAATCGATTTTGCTGCTGCGATCGAATGACTTCCGCTCAACCCGAATAACACCAAGCCACTATCAAAATCACACACCGCTTTTGCTACTGCATTAGCAAGTGCCGGATCTTTTGCCGACATATTATACAATGCTCCGTGCGGTTTTACATGATGAAGCTGCGTACCAAACCCTGCCGCTATTTGTGCGAGTATATGGAGTTGTTCTGCAACAAGATCATATACCGCCTGCAAAGAGAGTTGCATTTCTGTTCTTCCAAAATTGGCGCTATCATTAAACCCCGGGTGTGCCCCGATAGCAACATCGTTAACCAAAGCAAGCTCAATGGTTCGTTTCATGATCGATTCATCACCTGCATGATAACCACAGGCAATATTAGCACTGCTGATATAAGGCATTAATAATGCATCATTATCCAGTCCTTCGCCCATATCGCAGTTCAGATCGATCGTCATGATGTATGAAAGTATTCCTGTAACCGGAAGATACAGGCATTTTGGAGTTGCTGCAAATTCCTTTGCTGCAGTAACAACCTTTGCTCTGCGCTTTCGGGATCCGTTTTTGTAAGTGATATTGTTTGTCCTGCCGGTAATTGCGCCAGCGAAGAAATATCTGCGCTGATAATATGGCCCACACGCGGGTAACCACCTGTTGTCTGGTGATCTGCCATTAAAATGATCAACTGACCATCAGGTAATAACTGAATGGTTCCTTTTGTAACGGCGGTAGATATCATTTCTTTTTTTTCCTGTAAAGACAAAGCATCGCCACGCAAACGGTAACCCATCCTGTCGCTTTGGGGTTCTATTAAAAAAGGCTTTTGCTGTAGTAGTTGCTTTGAAACTGAATCCAGTTGTTCATATTCTGCCCCGGGAATAAAATGAAAGGGCATGGTAAAATAGAGATCAGCCACATCGGCTCTCCAGGGAAGCTTTATAAAATCATAATTACCTGCTTCAAAAACATCCTGCTGCGCTTGTTTGAAAAAGATCCTGTCGCCTTTTCGCAGTGCCCTTCCTTCAAAACCACCGGCTGCAGCTTTCATATTTGTACTATTGCTACCCATCCATTTTTTTATCGCGAAGCCCCCTTTTATTCCTATGTATGCACGCGCACCACTTACCTGTTTTGTAAAACGCAGCGTGGTATTTTTGGCAATCCATACAGCCTGCAGGATGGAAATCGATTCTCCGTTAATAGCAGGTGCCAGGTCAGCGCCACTGATGGCAATCAATGCCGGTTCTTCAAATTTTATTTCGGCAGCCGGAAAATGCATTTCAAGAACCGCTTCATTTTTTTCGTTCCCCACTAATACGTTGGCTACCTGCATAGCGATAAGATCCATGGCACCACCGGGGTTGATACCAAGATGCTGGTGACCGTAGCGGCCCGCATCCTGTATCGTATCCATTAAACCGTTCCTCATTACCAGCAAGCTCATGAATGTTTCATTTTTTGAAATTCGGGTAAAGAGATGGGGTAGAATTTCACTTCATCGCCCGGCTGCAGGTAGCAGGGTAATTCCTTTTCTGCATCGAACATTCTTACGGGTGTTTGCCCGATCAACTGCCAGCCACCCGGTGATTCAAACGGGTAGATGCCTGTTTGCTCTCCTGCAATGCCAACACTTCCGGCAGGCACCGAAGTTCTTGGCTTTGCCAGTCTTGGTGTAATTATTTTTTTGTCAACCGAGCCCATATAAGCGAACCCGGGCAGGAAACCGATCATATACACCTGGTAGGTTGAACGGGCGTGAAGATCAATAACCTCCTCAATGGATATTTTATGAAGTGTGGCTAATGAGTTGATATCAGGCGCGAGTGAAATATCATAACAAACCGGAATATTGATTACCTGTCTTTTAGCTGTTGCAGGCATTACAAAATCATTCATTGCTTTTTTCAACAGATCGCACATCATTGTGTAAATGGATGTACCGGGATATTGTTTCTTCAGCAAAACAATATCGTATACAATAGTGACGGTGCTGTAAGCAGGAATAATATCCTTTATGCCCACAATGGGATTCTCTTTCAGGTATTGAAAGATGGCTATGACCTGGCTGTTAATGACAGGGTCGATTACCTCACCCAATTCAATGGTTATGGCATGATCCCCGCAGGAGTAAAAACGATAAGGTGAGGTAATCAGCATCGGTTACAAATTACGCTATCTCATCATTTCATATTGCATAAATAATTATTCATCTCTTATTCGCTTCTTTCATAACTTCCTTTCTTAATAAAACTGTTTATGAGAAAGATTTGCTTATTGCTGGCATTATTGCCGGCCTTATTGTCGTTTGCGCAAACCACACCCGGATGGTTACGCTACTCTGCCATTTCCCCTGATGGAAAAACGATCGTATTTACCTACAAAGGTGATCTCTATCGTGTACCCGCAGGTGGTGGAAATGCAACAGCACTTACCGTACATGAAGCACATGACTTCATGCCTGTATGGAGCCACGATGGAAAATCGATTGCATTTGCCAGCGACCGTTACGGCAATTTCGATATATTTATTATTCCGGCAGAAGGTGGTGAAGCCAAAAGGGTTACCTACCATTCGGCAGCGGAATATCCCTATGAATTCACTAACGATGATAAGAACATTCTCTTTGGCGGCGCACGTATGGATCTTGCCACCAACAGAACATTTGCAACAGGCTCTCAGCCTGAGTTATATAAAGTACCTATCAGCGGTGGTCGCGTAGAACAGGTATTAAGCACACCTGCCGAAGACGTTAAATTCAGCAAGAACGGACAATATCTCATCTACCACGATAAAAAAGGTGGAGAAAATCCATGGCGCAAACACCATGTTTCTGCTATAGCGCGTGACATATGGATCTATGATACCAAAGCAGGTACCCACAAAAAGATCACCTCTTTTGCTGGTGAAGACAGAACCCCTGTATTTACAGATAACGACAAAGCTTTTTACTATCTCAGTGAAGAAACAGGCTCATTCAATGTTCAGAAAATGAATATTGACGGCGGAAAATCAACACCCATCACTTCTTTCAAAAAACATCCCGTTCGGTTTTTAAGTTCTTCCAACGATGGTACATTGTGTTATAGCTATGATGGCGAACTATATACACAAAAAGGCACAGGCAAAGCACAGAAAGTAAGCATCAACATTATTGCTGATACCAAAAGCAATAATGAGAAAGTTGTTCCGGTTAGCGGCGGTGCCAGGGATGTATCTGTTTCGCCTAACGGAAAAGAAGTTGCCTTCATCGTTCGGGGTGAGGTGTTTGTTACAAGCGTAGAAGGTGGTGTTACCAAACGCATCACCAATACACCTGAACAGGAGAGACTGGTTAGTTTTTCTCCGGATGGAAAAAGTTTGATCTACGCTTCTGAGCGCGGCAACACCTGGAAAATATTTGAAACCAAAAAAGTACGTGATGCAGAACCGTATTTCTATGCATCCACAATACTGAAAGAAACGTCGCTGATCGCCAATGAAAAAGAAAATTACCAGCCGGTGTATTCACCCGATGGCAAAGAGATCGCTTATATAGAGAACCGCATGACGCTGAAGATCTATAATATCGCTTCAAAACAATCGCGTGTATTGTTGACAGATAAGGAACTTTTTTCAATGGGTGATAACGACCAGTATTTCCAATGGTCACCCGACAGCAAATGGATGCTGTTCGATTACTCAGTTCCCGGTATTGCACCCGGTGAAGTGGGCTTGATCGCTGCCGATGGAAAAGGAAAAGTTTACAACCTTACCGAAAGCGGTTTCAATGATGCCAATGCAAAATGGATCCTCGGTGGCAAAGCGATGTTATGGTTCAGTAACCGTGATGGTTTAAAAAGCGTAGCCCAGGCCGGTAACAGGCAGGCGGATGCTTATGCATTGTTCTTTTCGCAAGATGCTTTTGACAAATTTAAACTCAGCAAAGAAGATGCAGCTTTATTAAAAGAAACAGAAGAAATAAAATCCAAAGCCGATAGTACAAAGAAAAAGGATGTGAAGAAAGACAGTGTGCTGATCGATTGGGATGGACTTGTTCAACGCAAAACAAAACTCACCATTCACTCTTCTTCATTAAGTGACGCATTGGTAAGCAAAGATGGCGAAACACTTTATTACCTCGCAAGATTTGAAAAAGGCGCTAACCTCTGGACCACTAACCTGCGCACAAAAGAAACCAAAATGCTGGTTACCTTAAATGCAGGCGGCGGAACCATGTCGTGGGACAAGGATCAGAAAACGATCTTCCTGGCTTCTGATGGGGGCATCTCTAAAATAGATGCAACCAGCGGCAAAAGAGATTTCATCAGCATCAATGCCGACCTCGCACTGGACGTTGCTGCAGAGCGCCGTTTTATGTTTGAGCATGTATGGAGAAGAACCAAAGAAACTTTCTATACGGCCACCATGCATGGTGTAAACTGGGACAGTTACAAACCCGACTATGAAAAGTATCTCGCGCATATCGGCAACAATTATGAGTTTGCAGAAATGCTCAGTGAGTTACTGGGAGAGTTGAATGTAAGTCACAGCGGCTCTACCTATAATTCTTTTGTAGCCAATGCAGACGCAACCGCATCACTGGGTGTGTTCTACGACCAGGCATACAAAGGAACAGGCATCAAGATCGATGAAGTGATCAAAGAAGGTCCGCTTGATAAAGCAGGTCTTAACATCAAACCGGGGATGATCATTGAATCGATCGATGGCGAAACGATCACACCTGATAAAGATTTTGCGCAATACCTGAATCGTAAAACCGGAAAGAACACATTGGTGATCATTACTGATAATGGTACATCCAAAGAACTGATCGTTAAACCGATCTCTTTAGGAGAAGAAAATCAATTGTTGTACAAACGCTGGGTACGTAAGAACCAGGATGAGGTTGACCGCTTAAGCAATGGCCAACTGGGTTACGTGCATATTCCTGGAATGAATGATGGTGCGTATCGTACCACTTACGAAGAAGTGATGGGTAAATATGCAACACGCAAAGGAATAGTGATAGATACCCGCTTTAATGGCGGTGGTGACCTTGTTGCCGATCTTGCCATGTTCCTGAGTGGTAAAAAGTTCATGGACTATTCAACGGATACGCGCAGCAATGGTTTCGAACCTAATTTCCGCTGGACCAAGCCAAGTATCTCACTTGCCAATGAAGCTAATTACAGTGATGGTCACTGCTACGCCTATACATACCAGGAACTGAAACTGGGTAAACTGGTAGGTATGCCGGTACCGGGTACCTGCACGTTTGCAGGATGGGAGTCGCTCCAGGATAATACGATCCGTTGGGGTGTGCCACCATTGGGTGTAAAGGAAATGACAGGCAAATATCTCGAGAACCACCAAACAGTTCCGGATATTAAACTGATGAACGAATATGAAGTGGTGATCAAAGGAAAAGATCAGCAGCTGGAAGCCGCAGTGGCCGAGTTGTTGAAGGAGATCAAGTGATCCCGGACTTGTCAGCCGAAGCTCGCGAAAGATGATTGCGCGGATTGATTGATGATTTTAAAAGGTGTCTCCTCATTAGGGGGCACCTTTTTTGTGCCCACTTGCCTATATGTTTCTATTTGAAAAACTCAACTAAAACCTGTCATTGGTCAAGGTTTTAGTTGAGTTTTCATAGGGTTTTGTTCGACTTTTGTTCGAGTCGAGTCGAACAAAACCCTATTGAAACTCGAACAAGACTCGAACAAACACCCTTTTTTAGGCGCTATGTTATTGTCTATCAATATGTTACATGAAAAAAGATGTAGTAACACTTATTGCAATGCGTTACTTGTTCATTACTAATTAAATAACTCCTATCAAAAGTTATTACGGGTTGAGGTTTGACCGAACAAGCGGCACCCGGCATTCCTTAAAATTTTGCCCCATATCCACATCTATTTTAATTTTGGTACTTTCAACACAGAATCTGTATCGCATGAAAAGAATACTATTTGCCCTCTTTATATTAATCGCCATTGGCGCAAACGCCCAGTTTGTTGGCGGAAGAAACATAAAAATCAAACTGACCCCGTTAAAAAACACCAAGGTTTACCTGGGCGGCTATTATGGCACCACCATGGCCCTGTTTGATTCTACCATGCTGAACGATAAAAGCGAAGGCGAATTCATAGCCCCAAATCGGCTAACAGGCGGCATCTATTTTGTGGTTACCAATGAACGCGGCTACGAAATACAGTTTGATCTTTTGCTGGATGATGAACAGCAGTTCAGCATTTCCGGGGACACTGCTTCAAAAGACAAAGCCGTAATCACCGGTTCACTCGAGAACACGATCTCTGAAGGTTTCAAAAAATATTCATCTGAACGATTGAAATATATGAAGTCGCTCGATGATGCATTCAAAGCAAAGACCAAACACACAAAAGCAGATACAACTGCGTATATCAAAGAAGATACCCGCGTAAAAAAAGAACAGGCTCATTACCAGGATAGCATTATCGAAAAATATCCCAACTCCTTAATAGCGGCACTCTTCAGCGCTATGAAAAAACCGGCCGTTCCGGAGATCCCGATTGTAAAAGGCAAGCCGGATTCTTTATACCCTTACCATTTTGTAAAAGGGCATTACTGGGATGATGTGAATTTTGGCGATGACCGCCTGTTGCATACCCCATTCTTTGAACCTAAGATGGATGAGTACTTCAGAAACTATATTTCGATTGAAGCCGATTCGATTATTAAAGAAGTGAACTACATATTACTGGCGGCAAAGGGTGGTAAAGAGATCTATCCTTACCTGCTCAACAAATTCACCAAAGAATATATGAACCCGAAGTACATGGGTCAGGATAAAGTGTTTGTTTTTCTCTTTGAAAATTTTTATGCGAAAGGAGATACCACCCTCCTGGATGCTGCCAATAAAAAGATTGTTACCGAAAGAGCCTACAACTTAATGGCCAACCAGATCGGGCTACCAGCCGCACCCATCAATTTCCCGGATAGTTCCGGCAAGATCGTTCCATTATATAGCCTGCCAAACCCTTTTACAGTAGTAGTATTCTGGGATCCAACCTGCGGACATTGCAAAACAGAGTTACCAAGACTCGATTCCATGTACAGGGCCAAATGGAAAGCATTGGGTGTAGGTTTCTATGCAGTCAATATCAAAGAAGAAGAAACCGCCTCCTGGAAAAAATTCATTTCCGAAAATAAACTCAACGGCTGGGTACACACGCATGAAACCACCGCCATACGTCTTGCAGGAGAAAGATCTAAACAGATGAACTTCAGGCAGGCATACGATATCTATAAAACGCCTACCCTATACCTGCTTGATAAAGACAAACGCATTATCGCCAAGCAGCTGAGTATGGAGCAGTTTGATGAATTGATAAAATTGAAACTGAAAGACAAGGGGTAAGGGGCTAGGGATAAGGGGTAAGTATTATGCCTCGTCTTTTTTGCTGTTTCTACCTACCGCATAGTGAGGTTTTAATTCTGTGTATATTTTAGCCAGTTCTGCATTTCCTGATTCGGATGCATTTTTTGAGTTCTGGAAATATGCCCGTGTCTGCTTCATGATCTCGTTGCCGATCACCAGCTTGGCATCTTCCAGTTTGGTCTTTACCTGTTCCAGCTCTTCCAGCAACTCCGAATACTGACCGTATAAATGAACATAGTTATTACAGATCGTTACATCCACAAAACTGGGAACCGTATTGGGGTTCTTGCGCATATATTGAACCGCCTTTTGCACAAACTCCTGGCGCTTGGTGTTCAACTTGAACATACTCCTTCTTTCACTCGGTAAAAGCTTAATGTTGTTCGGAATCATATTCCTGACAGCAGCAATATTCTGTTTGATAGACATTAACTCCGATCCGATAAAACTCCTGAAAGAGGCCATAGGGGGTATGATTTATTGTATAACGCTGTTTCAAATTAGAAAATTGCTCATTAAACATGAATTATTTCCAATCAGTTCAATTTTACTTCATTTAATAAATTCGCTCAATTCGTGATAATTCAGGTAATTCGTGTTTACTTAATTGCTGCTGCCACATGCGTTTATTTTGGAACCTCTACCTCCGTTTAACAGGGTGGTCCGTAAAAGGAACGTTCCCGCATACCAAAAAATGCGTTGTGATAGTAGGTCCGCATACCAGCAACTGGGACTTTATCCTCGGCCTCGCACTTCGCAGCCAACTCCACTTACATCATTTTAGGTTCCTCGGAAAAAAAGAGCTGTTTGATGGTCCTTTCGGTTTCGTTTTTAAAAAACTAGGTGGCGTTCCGGTAGACAGATCGGCCAGCCATAATATGGTTGACCAGGTAGTTGACCTTTTTAATAGCGAGGATACCTTTGCACTGGTGGTTTCACCCGAAGGCACCCGCAAGAAAGTGGAGCGCTTGCGCACAGGTTTTTACCATATCGCAAAAAAAGCCGCCGTTCCCATTATTATGGTTGCCTTTGACTTTGGCCGGAAAGAGGCTTTCTTTTCAGCTCCTTTTTTCACGGGAGAGGATGAAGCCGCAGATCTTCAAAGTATCCTCCGTTTCTATGCACCTGTACAAGGCAAGGTTCCCGAACAGGGAATGGCGCATCTTCTTAAAAACAACCTGATATGACCGCAAGCTATCCCACCATTATCGACAAACTATGCGAGTACGAAAGCGCAAGACCGGACCAGCTTTTTTTAGCGGAGCCCGTGAAAGGTGTGTATCGCGAGTTTACCTGGTCACAGGCAGGTAAACAGATCCGCAGTATGGCGGCCGCTTTGCGATCCATGGGATTGGGCAAAGATGATAAGGTGGCCCTTCTCAGCAAGAACTGCGCGCATTGGGTGATGACAGATCTCGCTATCGCCATGGCCGGATGTATTGCCGTTCCATTATACCCGAATATTACCCCCGAAGCATTGCATGAACTGATCGTACATAGTGAGAGCAAAGCGATCTTCATTGGGAAATTAGACAACCCTGAAGAACTACGCACCGGTATTCCCGGCGGATTAATAGAGATCACTTTTCCTTTTTATCCCAATAGCGGCTGTCTTAACTGGGATGACCTGATTGCACAACACGAGGGCCTGAAAGGTAAACCTGCGCTGGATCCACATGCCGTAGCGAGCATCGTTTACACATCCGGAACAACGGGGCAACCCAAAGGTGTGATGCATAGTTTACATGCGGTGGGGTTTGCGGTAGAAGCATTTTTAGAAAGTTGTCCTGGACTCGACAAAGAGATCTTCTTTTCCTATTTACCTCTTTGCCATGTAGCCGAAAGAATGCTGGTAGAATCAGGTGCCATCTTTACCGGCAGTACTATCTACTTTGTAGAATCGATGGATACATTTGCAAAGAATCTGGCATATACGCGACCCACCATTTTTCTTGCGGTGCCGCGCATCTGGGAAAAACTGCAGGAAGGCATCCTCAAAAAGCTATCCCGCAAAACACTTGACAACTTATTAAGCACACCGCTGATTTCATCATTGATAAGGTTTTATATTCAAAAAAAACTGGGGCTGCGCAGGTGCAAACATCTTTTTACCGGTGCATCTCCAACCAATATATCCCTGTTGGAATGGTATGCCAAACTGGGGCTGGTGATCCAGGAAGCATATGGGATGACGGAGAATGTAGCGTTGTCGCATTATAACAGGAAAGAAAAAGTTCATTTTGGTACGGTTGGCCAACCCTATCCCGGCGTAACCGTTCGCCTGGCCAAAGACAATGAGGTACAGGTAAAAAGCGATGCATCGATGATAGGATATTATAAAGAGCCCGCCTTATCAGCAGAATGCTTTGAAGACGGATTTTTAAGAACCGGTGATGAGGGGGCGATCGATCGAGAGGGTTTTCTTACGATCACCGGCAGGATCAAGGACCAGTTTAAGACCAGCAAAGGCAAATACATCATGCCCGCCCCGATCGAATCAAAGCTGCTGGAAGCGGAAAATGTTGCTCAGGTTTGTGTGGTAGGATCAGGTATGCCCAGTGCGATGGCGCTGGCAACTTTGTCAGAAATAGCCAAAGAAAAGAATGTACAGACCCTGCTTAATGACCTGAAAGAGCTCCTTTCCACGATCAATAAGGGGTTAGAACACCATGAAAGACTCGCTAAAATCATCATATTACAGGAAGAATGGACCATTCTCAATGGCCTGCTCACCCCAACGTTAAAAGTGAAGCGAAAAATGATAGAAGCCGCATTCAGTAACAGTTACGAGGCGTGGGGTCTTCAAAAAGAGGCGGTAATCATTGCCTAAATTATTTTTGTGGAATTTTTTACTCATAAGTGCACAAGTTGTATCTTTACCGCTCATTTACATCCTATCACCTAATTAGATATCTATGAAACTAAAAGTTTACCTGATCGCCGCCCTTTCATCTGCGGTAATGTTCTCTTGCGTAAGTCCAAAAAAACTGGAAGAGGAAAAAGCGAAATACGCCCAACTGAGCAATGATTACCTCGGCCTTCAAGGTAAATACAGGGATCTCCAGGAAGAATTAAAAAAATGTAACACTTCTGTTGATAAAGCAAATGGTCTTACCGCCGATGCTAACAGCAAAAAAGCAGCCCTGGAAGCACAGATCGCTGACCTTCAGAAACAGATCGAATACCTGAGAGCTAATAACACCACTGTATTGAGTCAGTTAAAAGACCTTTCTGTAGTTACAGGAGCACAGGCAGAAAGCATTAAAAAATCACTTGACAATATCGGATCGAAAGATATTTACATCAGGGATCTGCAAGGTTCTATCGCACGTAAAGATTCTCTGAACATGGCCCTGGTAATGAACCTGAAAGGTGCTATCGGAAATCTTGATGATAAAGACATCAATATCAAAGTTGACAAAGGTGTTGTTTATGTAGATATCTCTGATAAACTGTTGTTCAAAAGCGGAAGTTATGCTGTAACTGACCGTGCTAAAGAAGTACTCGGTAAAGTAGCTAAAGTGTTGAACGCACAACCGGACATCGAATTCCAGGTGGAAGGTCATACAGACAGTATTCCTGTTGCCAGCGAAGGCATCAAAGACAACTGGGATCTGAGCGTTAAACGTGCAACTACCGTGATCCGTATCTTACAGGATACATACGGTCTGAACCCTAAACGTATGACAGCAGCAGGACGTAGCCAGTATGTGCCTGTCGCTGACAACTCAACACCAGAAGGACGTGCCGCTAACCGCAGAACACGTATCGTGATCCTGCCTCAGCTTGATCAGTTCTTCAAACTGTTGGAAACAAAACAACAATAATACCTATTGCATATTTTTAAAAGAGCCGCTGTTCATTGAACAGCGGCTCTTTTTTTGTTGGCATACCAAATAAAAAAGTGAGTAGTGAATAGTCAGTAGTGAGTGCACTTTGTTTACTCACTACTGACTATTCACTACTCACTAAAATTGTAAACGACCCTGGATTAAACTTTCACGCCCGCCTCTTTCCACGCCGCCAGAATTTCTTCTGTATGGCTCGCAGAGGTAGGTTTTTCGATGATCTTAACGATCTTGCCGGTCTCATCTATCAGGAACGTTGTACGGGTGGTACCCATGTAGGTATGCCCCATCAATTTCTTTTCGCCCCAGAGATTGTACTTGTCCACGATCTTTTTATCCTCGTCTGATACCAGCGGGAAAGGCAACTGGTGTTTTTCTTCAAATTTTTTATGGCTCTTCACGCTATCGGTACTAACACCAATTACCTGGAAACCTTTTTTGAGAAGCATTGCATAGTTGTCCTTCAGGTTGCACGCCTGCACTGTACAGGTTGGTGTATCGTCTTTGGGATAGAAATATAAGATCACTTTTTTGCCTTTGAAATCAGCCAGGGATATCGGTTTTCCATCCTGGTCAAGCGCTTTGAATACGGGCGCTTTGCTCCCTTCCTTTAATACTGCCATGTTCGATTTTTATGTTATTAATATGTAATGATAACATTTTTATACTCTTTTTGTTCTATTTACATTATATCACTAAAAAATAACGCCCGTTTTCCTCCACCAATCTTACATTTGCACAATTTATTTTTTCCAGCCATGCCTAGAGACTATTCAATAAAATCTGTTTTAATTATCGGTTCGGGACCCATTATTATCGGTCAGGCCTGCGAGTTCGACTATTCCGGCTCACAAGCTGCCCGCAGCCTGCGCGAAGAGGGTATTGAAGTAATACTCATCAACAGTAACCCCGCTACCATCATGACCGACCCAATGATGGCAGATAAGGTTTACTTGTTGCCTTTGACTGTTGAAAGCATTGAACAGATCCTTGAAGAGAATAAAATAGATGCCGTTCTGCCTACAATGGGCGGACAAACAGCCCTCAATCTTTGCAAAGAAGCTGATGAACTCGGCATCTGGAACAAATACAATTGCCGGCTCATCGGGGTTGATGTTGCCGCGATAGACACAGCGGAGGACCGTGAAAAGTTCCGCCAGCTGATGGTGAAAATAGGTATTGCAGTTGCTCCGAGTCACGTTGCCAACAGTTTTCTTGAAGGAAAGGAATTTGCACAGGCTATCGGGTTCCCGCTGGTAATACGCCCTTCCTTCACCTTGGGTGGCACGGGTGGTGGCTTTGTTCACAGCAAAGATGAACTGGATGAGGCACTGGACCGGGGTCTGAAAGCATCCCCCATCCACGAAGTGCTGGTAGAAAAAGCGGTGCTGGGATGGAAAGAATATGAACTTGAATTATTAAGAGACCAAAGCGATAATGTAGTCATCATCTGTACCGTGGAGAATTTAGATCCAATGGGTGTTCACACAGGCGACTCCATTACAGTGGCGCCTGCTATGACACTCAGCGATACTTCTTTTCAGGATATGCGTAACAAAGCCATCCTGATGATGCGTTCACTGGGTAATTTCTCCGGCGGCTGTAATGTTCAGTTTGCACAGAACCCGGAAACAGAAGAATTAATTGCTGTTGAGATCAACCCAAGGGTGAGCCGCTCTTCTGCGCTCGCTTCTAAAGCAACCGGTTACCCGATTGCGAAAATCGCTGCCAAACTGGCTATCGGTTATTCACTGGACGAATTAAAGAACCAGATCACACAAACCACTTCAGCTTACTTTGAACCAGCGCTGGATTACGTAATTGTAAAAGTACCGCGCTGGAATTTTGATAAATTCAAAGGTGCCAATGATACATTAGGATTACAGATGAAAAGTGTGGGTGAAGTAATGGCCATTGGCCGCAGCTTTACAGAAGCTTTGCAGAAAGCCTGCCAGAGTTTAGAGAATGATGCGATAGGTCTTGGCTACTATGGCAAAAGCGGGATGAAAAATGAAGAGCTGATGGAATACATCAAGGTTCCGAAATGGGATCGCATCTTCCGCATTAAAGATGCGATCATGCAGGGCTCTACTGTTAAATCCATCGCACAGGCAACACTTATCGACCGTTGGTTCCTTTACCAGATACAGGCTATCTGCAACATGGAAAAAGAGATCGCCACTCATTCAATCGATACAATTCCCGAAGCACTTTTAAAAGAAGCCAAAAAGAACGGCTTCGGAGATCTCCAGATCGCAACCATCTTACATGGCGATTGTACAGACGAGCAGGTTTTTGAAAAAAGAAAATCTTTCGGGATCAACCGCGTGTATAAAATGGTAGATACCTGTTCTGCGGAGTTCGAAGCAAAGACACCGTATTTTTATAGTACGTTCGAATAATTTTTTGCCACAGATTACCACAGATTTTTTTGATATAATCTGTGGTAATCTGTGGCTATTTTTTACAGCTTCTTCACCCCATACACTTGCACAACAAGATTCCGCATCTGCATATTCATCGGTAACACCTGCGTATAAAAACTAAGATCAAACACCATGTTCTTGTATTTTTTATAATCGCTCAGCGTGAACATATCATTCGTTGAAACGGGGTTCCATTGCTTCTCAATAAAATCACCCTTCGCCATCTGCGTGATATTATGATGTGTCCAGTAAACAAAATTGCGGCCGCGCTTTAATGTGTCGATCATGGCGAGACGGAATGAGGGTTGATCGTCAAGTCCAGGCGTAAGCAGGTTCATTTCTGCAGACACTTCGATATAGAGATACTGGTAATTCTTAGGTACGCCAAACTCAGGGATGATCGTGGTATCTGAATTTTTTGTAAATATTTTTTTGGTAGCAGGATCAGTAAATGTGAACAGCAGGTCCTTGTCGCCGGGCTGTATATGTTGTTTGGCAGGATACACTTTATTGTCATCACATACATACGAATTGATCACCTTAAAATTATTCAGCAGGTGAATCATGTGATCGCGCAGCGAATCGTTTTGTATTTTTTCCTGCAACAGGTCGGGGGTGAGTTTATACAACTCTGTTCCTGAAACAATATACTCTTTGTAAATATAATCCGTCATCTCCCGGCTCCATGCCATGAACGGCATGGACTGAATATTACGAAACCGGGTAGCCGTATCCATTACATCTCCCAGCCAATGCACTTCTTTCGGTTTGTTCAATGCATAATTGTTCAGCACCAATGCGGTAATCGTTGGTGCGAGGTTATTATGCGAATTAACAGACAGGAATTTCCTCGGTGCTTTCAGCATGGGTGAGTAAACGATCAATGGTACATGGTAATCGTCAATGGCCCCTGTTGACGGGAAGGAACCGATATGATGATCGCCGGTGATAAAAAAGATCGTATTACTATAATCCGGCCGTTTGGCGTACTGCTTAAAAAAATCGCGCAGGCAATCATCTGCAAACATATAAGTAACCAGCACTGTTTTGGTTTCCTTCAGGGTTTTAAGGATCTCGGGTTTTACCTGCATGGTTTTGATCTTCTGATCAAACAGTTTCTCATACACATGTTGTTGCGCAAAAAGATAAGGCATATGTGTAGTGGCGGTATGATAGATATTCAGGTAAGGTGTCTTCGGCAAAGAATCCATTACTTCAAAACTTCTTTTAAAGAGCGCATCATCCGGGTAACCCATCGACCAGCCTTCTGAACCTACTCCCATTTCTTTATACTTTGATCCATAGTGCGAAAGAATCAGGTCAGTTCCCTGGAGACGCATATAACCACCCATATTATCAAAGTCGGGATTGAACCCGATCAGGAATTTTGTGTGATACCCATTCTGCCGCAATATTTTGATCAGCGATAAATGATCGGGCATAACATTGATCAATGAAAATCCACGCTTCCCGTAAGGAAGTGAACCCGATATCGCAGGATGCGCTGCAAATGTGCCCGGGGCCGTGCTTAAGAAATTATCCCACGCGAGCCCTTTGTGTGATAATGAATCCAGGAACGGCGTAAAGCTACCGGCATAGGCGCGGTCGCCGCTGAAATCGCGCGACAAGCCTTCCACTACTACAATCACAATGTTAGGCGGGGTCTTTTGCAGGTTAAAAAAACTACCCAGCACATCCTTCGCATCGTTCACGTGCATCAAAGGATATTCTTTCCCGGTAAAAGTAAAGGGCTGGTTCTTTTGATAAAAACTGATCTCTTCATCCAATTCTTCCGGCGTAAGTCTGGCCGCATCATATTTGTCTTTTGTATGGAAATACCGGTAAGTATCTGCCACCCAAAAACTGAATTTATTACTGGTAAGATGGTAAGCCGTAACTTCTTTAAACCACTTCTGTGGCGGATTGGCAATAGGTGTTAGCAAACCACTCAATACCATCCCTATGACCAATATAATCAAGGTCCTGCCCCTGAACCGAACGGTGCGCACTTTCCGGTAAAACCAAAAGTAGAGGGCTATATAAATAATGAAAGGCAGGTAAAACAAAACGCCGCTGGTCATCATCTGCTGCGTGGTGAGCCATGATTCACGCAGGCTCCTGGTAAAGATCTCATGGTCAAAAGGCGTATTTCTTTCAGAGAACACTACGATCAGCCCCAGGTAAGAAATGATCATCAGCACATTGATCAAATGCAGTACCCCATTTGCCAATCGCTTACCCACAAGGTTAAGCAGGAAGTAAACCGGCAGGAGTATACAACTGTAGATAAAACAGGCCCAGATATCATAAAAGCATCCCGCCAACTCAAACCAGTAAGAATGGCGGATGAACGACTTATCGGCGATCAAAAAATATTCTGCTATCCTGACAAGGCAAACGGTAAGGGTGAACGAAAGGATGATCCCAAAATATCGTTGAAAAAAATGTGCTGCTTTTTCCTGCATGATGTTAAATAATAAGTGAAAATAACTTTTATTATTTTTAATGCTTAAAAATCAGGCTTACATTGCTTTAGTTGCCATCTTATGTCCGATCAGTCCCAAATTTTCCAGACCGCTACAAAGACCCGCTGGCAACGCTTTAAATGGGCCGGCAGGTTCCTCTTATTTCTTGCACTGCTGGGTATCGGACTCGTGAGTATCTACCTGATGAACATGGATAAAAATGAGCCGGATATTTCTATGGAAAGCCGGGCCATGAAAAAAGTGTTGACAGACAGCATTCCCGATTACCGAGAAAGTAAGCTGGGAAGAGAGTACCGCGGCTTCCGCAAGGCCATCAATGCACGCTGGGCAAGAGGTAAGGGGGTGGGTCAGAAAGATTCCTCACTCGATCTGTCCAATTCACCGCTTTTTGGCGACAGCGTAGGCATCCGCGCAGCCTTTTATGTAGCCTGGGATCCACAATCGTTTTACTCACTCGAAAGAAATATCTCCAAACTCAACCTCGTGATCCCCGAGTGGTTCTTTATAGACCCCACTGCGGATACCATGTATACCAGTATTGATAAAAAGGCATTGACGCTGATGAAGAAAGCCGGTGTACAGATCATGCCGATCCTTTCCAATAACTATAAAAGACTGTTCAGGGGCGAAACCGTACACAGGATATTGACCACGCCTGCCAAAAGAGAAAGGCTCATTAACGACATCATCTTTCAGCTAAAGAAAAATGAGTTCGCCGGGGTAAATGTTGACCTTGAAGAATTGGTTGAGTCGGATGATGCCGTGCTGGTTGCTTTTCAGAAAGAACTCTATGAAAAACTGCATGCGCAAAACCTCCTGGTAACACAGGACGTGATCCCTTTTAACGATGATTACAATTTTAAAGCGCTGGCCAAATACAATGATTATCTCATACTGATGGCGTATGATGAGCATCATGACGAAAGCGCACCAGGACCCATCTCATCGCAACGCTGGATACAGGCGGCGCTTGATAAAATGGACAAGCTGGTTCCTGCTAATAAAATAATACTGGGAATGGCCTCTTATGGTTATGACTGGGCCCTGCCAGGCAAGGGAAAAAAGAAGAAGCCCCTGAAAGCTACTGACGTTACTTACCAGGAAGCCCTGGCAAATGCACGGGATAGCGATGCAAAGATCGACTTCGACAATGATACCTATAACCTGAATTACCGCTACTATGATGGTGAAGATGTATTGCATGAAGTTCACTTTACAGATGCCGCCACCAATTTCAACACCTTACGCTTTGCCACCGAATACCGATTAGCCGGAACTGCACTTTGGCGCCTTGGTAACGAGGACAGTCGCGTTTGGGAATTCTACAATAAGAACATGAGTAAAACTTCACTCAAGAGTTTTGATTTTGTGGAATTCAGCAAAGTACCGCCCGGCAATAAACCTGATTATATTGGAGAAGGTGAAGTACTTGACCTGATAGCAACACCTACAGATGGACATATCAAACCGGAGATAGATACGGTTGATATGCTGATCAGTGAAGAAGACTATATCAAGCTTCCGTCAACCTATGTGATCAGGAAATTGGGAGATACGCACAAAAGAAAACTGGTGCTCACCTTTGATGACGGGCCGCACCCTGTTTACACCAAACAGATCCTGGATACACTGGCCTATTATCATGTGCCTGCTAACTTTTTTGTGGTGGGTTTTGAAGCCGAGAATAATATTCCACTGGTAAAAAGGATCTTCCGGGAAGGCCATGAAATTGGCAATCACACTTTCTTCCATCCTAATATGGCCAAAGTGAGCACGCAGCGTGCGGGACTTGAAATGGATGGCACCCGGCTGCTGATAGAATGTATCACAGGTCACAGTACCATTATGTTCCGTGCCCCATTTAATGCAGACAGTGAGCCGGATAAGAATGAAGAACTGGTGCCGGTAGCATTGAGCCGGGCAAAAAATTATCTTACGGTGGGTGAAAGTATTGACCCGGAAGACTGGTTACAGGGCGAGGTAAAAGGTTTCAACGCCGATACCATCTTTAACCGCGTAGTAGCTATTTATAATGCCCGGATCCATAACCCTGACCTGGAAGACACAGCAGGCGTTAATGGGAACATCATTCTTTTGCATGATGCCGGCGGCGACAGATCAGAAACGGTAAAAGCAACCGGCATGATCATTCGTTTTTTCCAGGCACGCGGCTATAAATTCACCACGGTTGCAGATCTGCTGGGCAAGAAACCAGACGATATGATGCCGCCCGTTCCGCAGGGAAGCGGTTATTATTTATTACAGGTTAATTATATACTGGCGGGCTTAGGGTATCTTTTAGGTCACCTTTTATTTTCGCTTTTTATATTGTTTATGATCTTAAGCGCCGCCAGGCTGCTGATCATAGTTGGGTTGGCCATTTTACAACGCCGCAGGGAGGAAAGCATTATTCCAAGACTGGCCTCCAATGATCCGCTGCCATTGGTATCAATCATTGTACCTGCCTATAATGAAGAGGTGAATGTGGTATCTTCTATGGAAAATCTTTTGAAATGCAATTACCCGGCATATGAGATCATTTTTGTGGATGATGGAAGCAAAGATGCTACTTATGAAAAAGTAACGGCCCATTTTTCAAACCACCCAAAAATAAAATTGTTCACCAAACCCAATGGTGGCAAAGCTTCTGCCCTGAACTTCGGTATTGCGCAAAGTAATGCACCGTATGTGGTTTGTATTGATGCAGATACACAGCTTGCCGTTGATGCCGTAAGCATGCTGATGAATAATTTTCTTTCCATTACTGCAGAGGAAGGCAACAAAAAAATAGGCGCTGTTGCCGGAACGGTAAAAGTGGGCAATGAAGTGAATATGCTTACCCGCTGGCAGAGTATTGAATATATCACCGGCCAGAATTTCGACAGGCGCGGATTTGCCTATGTAAACGCGGTCACCGTTATCCCCGGCGCCATTGGCGCATTTGATAAAAAAGCACTGGCGGAAGCCGGCGGCTTTACTACAGATACACTGGCCGAGGATTGCGACCTCACCATCCGGGTATTGAAAGCAGGATACATTGTTGCCAATGAACCCAAAGCCATTGCTTACACCGAAGCGCCGGAAACATTGAAGCAGTTCATGAAACAGCGGTTCCGCTGGAGCTTTGGGGTAATGCAGGTATTCTGGAAACACAAAGAACTACTGTTCAACACCAGGCAGAAAGCATTGGGATTAATCGCCATGCCCGATATCCTGCTGTTTAAATACATCATCCCTTTCTTTACCCCGCTGGCCGACCTTATGATGTTCATTGGGCTGGCTACGGGCAATGCTGCCAAGATAGGCGCCTACTACCTTTTATTCATCATTGTAGACGGAGCCATTGCGTCTATCGCCTTTTCGTTTGGGAAAGAGAGCCCATGGAAATTAATCTGGCTCATACCCCAGCGCCTGATCTACCGCTGGCTGATGCTGGTGGTTCTTTTCCGCTCACTAAGGAAAGCATTAAAGGGAGAATTACAACAATGGGGCGTGTTGAAGAGAACAGGTAATGTGAAGGATATGTCTTAAGCATTATTTCCTTTACTTTGCACCTCCATATATAACTGTAACTATGAAACTGAAAGACATACAGGTTTTAAATGAGAAAGAAACCCGCGGCGGTTTTGGTGAAGGCATCCATGAGATCGGGAAAGAAAATGAGAACGTGGTAGTATTGACCGCCGACCTTGCCGGTTCATTGAAACTCGGTCCTTTTATTAAAGATTTCCCTGAACGTTTTGTACAGGTAGGTATTGCCGAGGCTAATATGATCGGTATTGCTGCCGGTATGACCATTGGTGGAAAAATACCTTATACCACCACCTTCGCCAATTTCAGCACCGGCCGTGTGTATGACCAGATCCGCCAGAGTGTTGCCTATAGTGGAAAGAATGTAAAAATATGTGCCTCCCATGCAGGTTTAACCCTGGGTGAAGATGGCGCCACCCACCAGATCCTGGAAGATATCGGGCTAATGAAGATGCTCCCGGGTATGACAGTGATCGTGCCCTGCGATTTTAACCAGACAAAGGCCGCAACCAAAGCCATTGCTTCGTATGAAGGTCCTGTATACCTGCGTTTCGGTCGCCCAAAATGGCCCAATTTTACCAAAGAGGATGGCAGTGATTTCCAGATCGGTAAGGCACAGCAACTCAGCGAGGGTACAGACGTTTCTATTTTCGCCTGCGGTCACATGGTTTGGAAGGCAATCGAAGCAGGAAGAATACTCGAAGAAAAAGGTATCAGTGTTGAGCTGATCAATATACATACTATTAAACCGCTTGATTCAGAAGCGATACTTGCCTCTATCCGCAAAACAAAGTGTGCCGTTACTGTTGAAGAACATAATGTTATTGGCGGTCTTGGGGATGCTATTGCACAGGTAGCAGCTAAAAATTTCCCTATCCCTATAGAATATATCGGCACCAAAGATACTTTTGGCGAAAGCGGAAAGCCTACCGAACTTCTTACTAAATATGGTCTCGATACTCCTTTCATTGTTGAAGCTGCAGAAAAAGTGATGGCGCGGAAGTAATGAATTGTTTGTTGTATTTTTAATACCGATGCCCGATTTTAGACTGAGTCTTGATACCCATAAACTGAACCGGCTATTCCCGTTCCACTTCGTACTCAACAGCAAGCTTGAGATCGAACAGTGTGGGCAGTCGTTACAAAAATGGCTGCAGGTAAAATGCGGCGACCGCTTTGACCTCAGTTTTCGCATCATTGAACCCTCTTCTGTTTCACTGGATTTTGAAAGCCTTAGCGCCTGCCGGGAGAAATTAATCATCCTGGATACGATTGATGGAAAAAACAGGTGGACAGGACAGATGGAATATTGGGAAGCTGAGCAGCAATTGCTTTTTCTCGGAAACCCCTCCCTCAATTCTATTGATGAACTGGCTGCTAAAAAACTAACCGCCAAAGATTTTGCCATTGGCGATCCATTAGTAGAAATGTTACAGATCCAGCAATCGCAGATCCAAACAGAAGCAGCTCTTCGCATAGCAAAAGATGAAGTGGAAGAAGCCAGTATGGCTAAACAGATCTTTTTGGCCAATATGAGTCATGAGATCAGAACGCCCATGAATGGGATACTTGGCATTGGCAACCTTTTATATAAAACCAATCTCACGCCCAAGCAAAAGCAATTTACAAAACTGATCATTGAATCAGGTAATAACCTGTTGCATATCGTGAATGATATCCTGGATCTGACAAAGATCCAGTCGGGGCAATTTATGCTTGAAAGCACCCCTTTTGATCTGGCAGATAAAATACTGTCTACCCTGCAGGCCTTTCATTTTAAAGCAGAGGACAAAGGCATTGAACTTTCTTTTGTAAATAACCTGAAGAAAGATCTGATAGTTGAAGGCGATCCTTACAGGCTGGGACAGGTGCTTAGCAATCTTTTGAGCAATGCGTTGAAATTTACCTACGAAGGAAAAATAACAGTACAGGCTAACCAGATTACCGACAAAGGCAGATCAGCGTTCTTTGAGATCCGTGTGACTGATACGGGCATCGGCATCAGTAAAGAAAGCCTCCCGAATATATTTGAACAGTTTGTACAGGCAACAGCAGATATTACCCGTAAGTATGGTGGAACGGGCCTTGGGCTTTCCATCTCTAAGAACCTGGTAGATATGCAGGGCGGGGAAATTATTGTAACGAGTGAAGTAAAAAAAGGCTCCACATTCACCGTGCGCATTCCCTATAAACTCAGCAGCGAGAGCCTCCTCAAAAAGGAGCTGCGCAGATCGGGCGGCGTTAAATCCATGGAGCGGAAAAAGATCCTGATAGCAGAAGATGTGCCGGTTAACCAACTCATTGCCAAACATATTTTGAAGAGTTGGGGACATGTGGTGTCCGTTGCGGAGAATGGGAAGGAGGTGCTGAAAATGCTGGAAAAAAATAATTACGACCTGATCCTCATGGACATTCATATGCCTGAAATGAATGGCGTGGTAACTACCCGCCTGATCAGAAAATTGACCAATGGTAAAAAGGCTAATATCCCCATCATTGCCGTAACAGCTGCAGCCTTTAAAGATGAAACGGAACGATACCTGGAATCCGGCATGAATGAATTTATTACGAAACCTTACACGGAAGAAAAACTGTTTGAAGTGATCAGGCGTGTGTTAAAGATAGGAACGACTGACAAAAAAAATGAGGCAGAAGAAAAGGTGGTTGCCGTTAAACCAAAAGAGAAATTGTATGATCTCAGCACCCTGCTGCAGTATGGCGATGATGATGCGAATTTTATAAAAGATATCATCACTCTTTTCATCACCAATGGCCGCCAGGATCTGAATTCTTTGCAGGCAGCCATTACAGCTAACCAGATCCCCGAGGTGTTCCAGGTAGCACATAAGATGAAATCTTCTTTACATACAATGGGTATCCACTCAATTGAAACAGCTATCAAAAGGATCGATGCATGTAGCCGGAACAATGAGAACACAGAAGAGATACCGGCACTTTATAAGAAGGTGGAAACTACCATGCTGATTGTATTTGATCAGTTGATGGAGGATTTTGGAATCGTGTGCTAGGCAACGGTTTTTCAGCCTCCTGTATCTTACAGCAAATCCGGTAAGGTATCCCTTATGAAAAACAAGCAATACAGGTACATTTTTCACCTACACATATTGGCTCTTTTAGCCGGGATACTGATTATTTCATCGTGCCAGAAAAAATACCTCGGTCCCGATCTTTCGTATGGCACCAAATTCGAGCTACTACAGAAAATGGTCGTTAGTTCAGATGCAGGTGTTACTACCCATACATTCACGTACGATGCCAACGGACAGGTACTCTCACACAACATCCTGCTAAAAGGAAAAAATCCTGCACGCACAGAAAACTCATTGGCACAATATTACCGGAACGGATCAGGTATTGTAGACAGCATTAAAGTAGTGGCTACTTTAAATGGCACAGTGAACGGCGTTAAAAAAATATATTTCAACTATAGTTCAGGTAATAAGCTTGCCTATAGCATTGTGTTATACAATATCAATGATGCAGCAGCCATGCGCGATAGTTGCACTTATGCTTATAATGGCAACTTCCTGATAGAACGAAAAGATTATGTAGCATCCGGCTCAGGAGCATACACTGCCACTTCTTATCGCGATCTCGTATTTCAATACAGCGGCACAAACATTTCTAACCTCATTTTTACCAATACCATTACAGGCACCAGCACACAGAAAACTACTCTGGTGAGTTATGGCTACGATACATCCAGAGCTGCATTACCCGTTAACGGCTTTCAATATGGATATGATTCGGTTTCTTTTGCCTGGCACGAATATGCAGCCGTTAATAATCTTTCCACGGCAAAATATGGTGATGGCACAGGCGTTGGTGTAGCCACTTATGAATACAGTTACCTGGATAATAGAAAACCTTTCAAAGGAACATCCAGGGAAACGAATGCGGCAGGAGACGTGCTGGAATCGAAGATCGAATTTTTCTACGATTAATTAGTTTATTGGTTTAGTAGTTTATTGGTCTATTGGTAACGAATAAACTACTAAACCAATAAACAAATAAACCAATCATGGAGCAAGACGCTCAATTTTCCAAACACCATTAATAAGTGTATAGTGTATCCTGTCGTGAAGCCGGCTGCTGCGGCCCTGCCAGAATTCTATTTGTGTTGGCTTTAGAATATAACCGCCCCAGTGCGATGGTCGGGGGATGACTCCATCAGCAAACTTTTTTTCGTAGTTAATTACATTGTTCTCTATTACTTCTCTTGCGGGTATCACTTCGCTTTGCGGTGAGGCCCATGCACCAATGCGGCTGCCCGCGGGGCGTGACTGATAATAGGCATCGCTTTCTTCGGCAACGGTTTTTTCAATCACTCCTTCAATCCTTACCTGTCTTTCCAGCTCTTTCCAGAAAAAAACCAATGCTGCATGAGGGTTCGCTGCCAGCTCTTTTCCTTTCTGGCTCTGGTAGTTTGTAAAGAACACAAACCCTTTTTCATCATACCCTTTCAACAAAACAATACGTGCAGATGGAATGCCATTGGGTGTTGCGGTAGCCAGTGTCATGGCATTTACTTCATCAATATTGCTGGCAACAGCTTCATCCCACCAACGCGTAAACTGTTCAATAGCATCGGGTGCAACATCCGTTTCATTTAATGAGCGGAGTTTATAATCAGTACGGATATCTGCGATGGAAGGTGTCATGAATGACAAAGATAGTTATTCTGTGATCTCTACCTTCTTCGCCTCATGTTTCCCTGAGATAAACGTATACACCGCCGGTATTACAAACAAAGTAAGGATCAGCGAGAACAGCAAGCCGCCTACCACTACAATACCCAATGGAATACGGCTGGTAGAAGCTGCACCTAAGCTCAACGCAATAGGTAACGCTCCCAGTGATGTAGCCAGGCTCGTCATCAGGATAGGGCGCAGGCGGTGTTGTGCCGCTTCTAATACTGCTTCTACTTTGGGCAGTCCATTGGCCCTTTTCTGGTTCGCAAACTCAACAATCAGGATCCCGTTTTTGGTTACGAGGCCGATCAACATGATCATTCCGATTTCGGAGAATATATTGAGGGTTTGTTTGAATACATATAAACTCAATAATGCCCCCGCCAATGCTAACGGCACGGTGATCATGATGGTAAACGGATCAAGAAAACTTTCGAACTGTGCCGCAAGTACCAGGTAGATCAGTATCAAAGCGAGACCGAATGCGAATAAAATATTAGAAGAGCTTTCAGAATAATCTCTCGATGGACCACTCAATGATGTTTGATAGGTTTCATCCAATAGCTTGGTTGCGATCGCCTGCATGGCAACAATACCATCACCAATTGTTTTACCTTCTGCCAGTGAAGCAGAAATGGTAGCGGCTTTATACCGGTTAAAGTGATAAAGGGTAGATGGGTTACTGCTTTCTTCAAGGTGTATCACTGCATCCAATGGGATGTTATCGCCCTTTGAATTTCTTACATACAGTTTACTGATATCCGTTGTTTTATTCCTGTCATCGCGTTCTACCTGTGCAATTACCTGGTACTGGTAACCATTCATGATAAAATAGGCAAGTCGCCCGCCACTGAATGCTGCCTGTATGGCTGCGATCACATCTGTAGTGGAAAGACCAAGGTCCTTGATTTTGATCCTGTCAACAGTCAGCAATATCTCCGGTCTGTTGAATTTCAGGTTAACGTCGGCATTGGAGAATGTTTTATCCTTATGTACTTCTTCCAGGAACTTAGGGATCACCTCTTTCAGTTTATTCATGTCCTGGTTCTGCAGGATAAACTGCACCGGCAATGAACCTCTTGAACCAAGACCCACTGAAATGGTTTGTTCCTGAATGGCAAACACACGTGCATCATTGAACCTGGCTAACTTTTTCTGCAGGTCGGCTGCTATCTCTGATTGGCTCCGCTTACGGTCTTCCGGGTCTGTTAGACCAATACGTGGCTGTGCCTGCGTGGCTCCACCGCCTGGTCCACCACCGCCTGTACGGGCAATGGTAAAGTCTCTTTCCGGAACCGAATCATACAGGTAATTGGTAATATTATCGGTAACCCGTTGCAGACCTGCATAGCTGGTTCCTTCGGGCATGGTAACACTAAAACGTATGCTGCTTCTGTCTTCAAGCGGCGCTATCTCACTCTGCAATCCGCCCATAATCATCCAGATCATAGCTGCACAGGCCAGCACGATGATCCATGCTGCCCAACGGATCTTTACAAAGCCTTCCAGCAATCTCCTGTACCCGTTTTCCATCCCTACAAAGAAGGGCTCGGTCTTTCTATAGAGCCAACCCTCATGCGCATTTTCTGTATTCAGGTAAACATTCAATACAGGTGTGATGGTTAACGAAACAAATGCTGATATCAATACGGCTGCAGCAAGCGTTACACCAAATTCACGGAATAACCTGCCCACAAAGCCTTCCAGGAATATCACCGGGAGGAATACTACGGCAAGCGTGATGGAAGTAGAGATTACGGCAAAGAATATTTCTTTACTTCCTTCCAGTGCCGCTTTTCTTATGGGCAGCCCTTCTTCCACTTTCCGGAATATATTCTCTGTTACCACGATTCCGTCATCCACTACAAGTCCCGTTGCCAATACAATACCCAGCAGGGTAAGTATATTGATAGAGAACCCGGAGATGTACATGATAAAGAACGTAGCCACCAATGAAATAGGAATATCTATCAACGGGCGTAATGCGATGAGCCAGTTACGGAAGAAGGCAAAGATCACCAGTACCACCAACCCGAAAGAGATCAGTAGTGTTTCTTTTACTTCCGCTAATGATTTACGGATATTGACCGTATTATCGATCAGTACTTTATATTCAATATCTGACTTGTTTGATTTTTTTATGGTCTCCAGTCTTTTATTGAACTCATCGGCTATCTCGATATTGTTTGCACCGGGTTGGGGTACGATAGCAAGGCCAACGGCATTCAGTGTATTATATTTCCAGGCCTGTTCAAGTTGCTCGGGGCCTATTTCTACAGTGGCCACATCACTCAGGCGAACGATGCCTGTTGAATCTTCCCGGATGATCAGGTCGCGAAACTGTTGATCGGTGGTTAACCTTCCCATCGCACGGATGATCATATCTGTACTGTTACCATAGATCTTACCGGGCGGCAACTCTACGTTCTCTGCGTTCAGCGCGGTACGGATATCTGTAAAGGCAATATTGTGCGCACTCATCTTATCGGGACTCATCCATATGCGCATAGAAAAACGCTTCTGCCCAAAAAGGTTTACAGAGCTTACATTATTAATGGTTTGTAACTGTTGCTGAAGAACGGTTTCTGCATAGTCGCTCAGTTCCATCAGGCTCTTGGTACGGCTCTGTACCGCCAATATCAAAATGAAATCACTGTTGGCATCTGCTTTTGATACAACCGGTGGCGCATCAATATCCTGTGGTAAACTTCTTTGTGCCTGCCCTACTTTATCGCGCACATCACTTGCTGCCGCTTCCAGGTCAACACCCAGGTTGAACTCGATGGTAATATTGCTGCTACCCAATGAGCTTGATGAAGTGATGGTGCGGATACCCGGTATACCATTTACCTGTTTCTCCAAAGGCTCTGTGATCTGGCTCTCAATGATATCTGCATTGGCTCCCGTATAACTGGTACTTACGCTGATGATCGGCGGGTCGATAGCCGGGTAATCGCGCACAGCCAGAAATGTATAGCCAACTACCCCGAATAAAATGATCATCAGGTTCATCACCGTAGCCAATACCGGTCGCTTCAACGATAATTCAGAAATATTCATGGGTTGTCAGTTCTTGTTTGGAGGATAGGAACGAATAAAGAAAAATTAGCCTTTCAACTGTTCAAGTGTTTTCACACTGCGAACTTTCAGGGCTGCTTTTGGCCTGGCAAATAAAATGCCTGTTACAACAACGCTGTCTCCCGCATTTAGCCCACTCACTACTTCTACAAAGTCTGCCTGCCGAACACCCGTTTTTACAACTGTAAAAGCTGCTTTACCATTTTTCACAACCACCAGTTGTTTATTCTTATCATCAGGAATAATGGCCCCACTCGGAACAAGGATCGCTTTTGTATTGGTGCCCGATGCGATATATACTTTCACAAAAGAGCCAGGGTTAGGTTTGCCCGATTGCAGGATGGCCCTTACTTTCAGGTTCCGTGTACTCTGGTTCACCTGCGGCTCTGTAGCAATCACAGTGGCTTTTATATTGATTTTTTTATCGGCATCCACCTGCACATCTACGGTTCCTCCCTTATGGATGAGATCGCTATATTCTTCCGGTAAAGTGAAATCGATCTTTATTTTATCGAGCTGCTGTAAAGTAGCAATCACATTGGCAGAAGTGAGAAAAGCACCCGGACTCACCTGCCGCAGACCCATCACACCGCTAAAAGGTGCTTTTACCACTGTTTTATCTATGAGCGACTGTGTATAAGCGATGTCTGCTTTATACCCGTTTACCGTATTCAGCGCAGCATCATAATCGCCCTGGTTAATACCACTCACTTTCAACAGCTTGCCCAGTCTTTCTTCGGTCTTTTGCGCCAGATCCAGCAATACCTTGCTCTTACTAACCTGGGCCTGCAGATCCGCATCATTGATACGGGCTATCACGGTGCCCTGTTTGATGTATTGCCCCTCGGGTACACTGAGATAGGTAAGCCGGCCACTTACTTCGGGGCGCAGCTCCACATACTCATTGGAAACTACGGTACCATTGGCTTCTATGCGACTGGTAACTGTTTGTGCCTGCGCAATGATCACATCAACAACGGCTGCCTGCTGGGCAGGCTTCTGTGTTTTGGCAGCTTCTTCTTTTTTGCTTTTGCAGGCAGTCAACAAAACAATAACAAGCAGGGGAATATAAAGACGTTTCAAAGGCTGATATTTTAAATCGCCTAAAGATAGAAATATTTTATATCTGGATTATGAACATAGGATAAAAGGCCGGAGGGGTGAATAAACCGGCTGAATGAAGCTGATTGTGTTAACCAGATGTTACACGGCCTAAGGCTGCTCTTCTTTACGGCGTAAGGCACCTTTGCTTTTTACCGATTTGTAATGCTCATACATTTTCTGAATAAAATAGCCCAGCTCAAGATCATTCATCTTTTGCACAGTTTCATAATCGGGGCGGTAGCGGTTCATGAATGTATCCAGTTCAGGGGGCTGGAGCTTGGTGAGCTTTCTTACCAACTGTTTGCTGTAACGGTTGCTCACGTATTTTTCGTGTTCCTGCTCTATGAGGCGTTTCTGAAGCGTTAATATGCTCCTGTTCCGCTTAAACCGGAACATATTGATGATCTCATCCAGATCAAACCCCACTGTTAACCCACCGGGGTTATAACCGGGATTATTGCTGAGCCGCAGGCTGGGTTTCCTGAAGTTGAAGACCTTGGCATAATCCTGCCGGTTCATCATAGAATCGTACTTGTAGTAGCTGTTGCGCACTTTTACTTCGGGAAGCTCGGCGGCCCGTAAGTGTATCCTTACATCAAATTTGTCGGTATTGGAGATGGTATCTACCGGGTATTTCATGGTGGTTTTGCCGATCAGGGAGAACCAGATAGAATCTTTGACTCCCACAGTGATAGAATAACGCCCGAGCGAGTCGGTTACAGTACCCCTACCCGATGAACTGATCACCCCAACTGCCTCCAGGGGTCTGCGTGCCGTGATATCGTAAACCGTTCCGCTAATGGTGATAGACTGCGCCTTCACCGCTGTAATAAAACAGCAACAGGCAAGCAGGCAGATAACAACAATAGGTAACCGTTTTCTCAAATCCTTGGTTTAGGCTGTAATATTAAAGCAGCCATGTGAGAGTACAAGATATACGTTGGGAATTAACGCGGCTTTTGCAGATGAGAAAGATGTTAGACATCTAAAACTTAGTATCTATAATCATCGGCAACATCTTCCGCCAAGTGGGCCAGTCATGATTAATATCATTACCCCATACACCCAGGTCGTACCAGATGCCTTTATTATATAAAACACCCGCAAACCGTTTAGATGCTTCGGGGTCCTCATGATCACCGCTGCCGGTGTAAATATGTATGTGGTGACTCGCCCTTATCTTTTCGAGGTACCAATGATCGGAAAGGTTAGGGAGATAATGTTCGGGGCTGTTATAATACACCTGGTCGTCAAAAAAACCCTTCGTGTATTCAGTAAGATTATAAACGCCACTCATACTTATGGCTCCGTTAATAATATCCGGTCTTTTCAAAAACAGGTTCATGGCATGCAGCGCACCAAAAGATGCACCACAGGTATAGATCATAATATCAGGGCCGGAAGCGTTGCGGATAAAAGGAATCACTTCATTAAAAACATATTCATTGAACTGGTTATGACGGATGGCTTTGTGCGCTGGCACCATTTCATTATTCATCCAGCTTTCTTTGTTCATGCTGTCGATGCTGTATACTTTCAGTTTACCACCGTTGATATAAGGGGCCAATGCATCTATCAATTGAAACCTTTCATACTCGAGGTAATCCGCAGCAGCAGTGGGTATGAGCAATAAAGCGAAACCGAAATGTCCGTAGGAGACGATGGGCATTTCTTTGTTGAGTGATGGGCTGTACCACGATGTTATTTCTCTATTCATTCAATACAAGTTTTCTTAATCTCCTTCCACAAATCCCTGTAACACTGTGCTGCGTAACTGCTATGCGCAAAGGTTTCCAGCGGAGCTTCATTCACCCCCATCTTTTCTACATCACTCAGGTAAGGAATATAATTCTTGAAAAAATATTTGTCTTTAAAAAGATCGGTCATGGTTTCATGGTGCAGGTTCTTGCGGTGGTCAACCATGCTGAAGAAACATTTGAGTTTGGATGCATCGAGCTGGTTCTCTTTAAAATAATTGATCACGGTATCAAACGAGCGGATAGATAAAGTAGTAGGGATATTCGGCATCAGTATCCAGTCAACGCCATAAAAAATAGCATCGTGTAAAATAGAAATACCCGGAGGACAATCAAGGATCACCACATCATAGTCTTTTTGCAAAGTGCTTAAGAGTGAAGAGATCTTACGTTTTGAATTCTTCATCTCGTTCAACAATACATCTGCCTGCCTCGCCGAAAGATCTGCCGGTATGATATCAAGATTTTCATAGGCCGTATTCTGCACGGCCGACAACAGTTCCATCTCACTGTTCAGCAGTTTTTTCGACTCGTTCTTTACACCCGGCTCGGCGCCCAGATAGAAAGAAGAGGACCCCTGCGGATCCATATCCCATACGAGTGTTTTATAGCCTTCTTTGGCAGCTAAATACGCCAGGTTGATAGTGGCAGCAGTTTTGCCAACGCCGCCTTTGAGGTTGTAAAGTGCTAGTGTGACCATACTCTAATATACGCAAAAAGGTGACTAAAGAAGCCACCCTAACAATAAACATCCCAACACAATAAACGGTGCCGGTATCTTATTGGTATTCAGGAGGAAAAAAGTGATGATCACTACCAGCAGGTCCCATACGCCAATCAGCTGCCCATCAATAAGCGGGAAGAGGAAGGTGTCTTTGATGAGATAAAAAGTAGCGCCGGCCATGATGCCTACCACGGCTGCATTGATTCCTTCGAGTGAGCGGTAGATGGCGGCATATTTTTTAAGGTTATGCCATACGGGGAAGAAGAAAAGTATGAGCAAAGCACTGGGCAAAAAAATGGCGATGGTACCAATGATGCAACCCAGCATTTGTAAACCCGGACCCTGATCGCGCAATACCATGCCGCCAGTGAAAGAGCCGATGGAAAAAACCGGACCGGGTATGGCTCTCACAACCCCAGAGCCGGTTAAAAAGTCTTCACGGCTCATGCGCAATACATCTCTTTTGCTTTCCTGCACCCGCTTGGTTTCCGGGCGCGTAACATACTGCTCATACATCAGGGGCATCAACACATCGCCCCCGCCAAATACCAGGCTGCCGAAACGGTATGAGTTCTCAAAAAGATTAATGGCTTTGCGGTTGGGCCAGTTTTCGCTGCTGGCTGTTTCTGAAAAGTAGCCGGCCAGCCCAAAGATGGCAGCAAAAATGAGCATATTACCCCACTTGATCTTTTTAGGGGGCACACCTTTCTGCGGAATCCGTTTATCACTGAAATTGGTAGCAATACCCGCAGCAATGATGAGCGCTGGAAATACCCAGGGTGTTCTGAACGCCAAAAAAGTAACCAGCGTGGCAACCGTCATGATCACCTGCGTGATGGTGTTGTGAACAGATACCCCAAAGATGCGGTAGGTAGAATAGGCAATAAACCCGATGGCCATGGGCCGGATAAACTGGAATATCTCCACTTTCAGGCTCTTATCATCTATATAATCTAACAGGAAGGATAAGGCACCCATGATAAGGCTGGCGGGTAAGATCCAGATCAGCAATGTGATCACGGCCAGCAATACGCCTCCGCGTTTATAACCGATTAGTGTAAGGGTTTGCGTAGAAGAGGCACCGGGAAGCAATTGGCAGAAGCCATTGTATTCAACCAGTTCTTCTTCTGTAACATCGTGCCGCCGGTGCACAAAGGTTTTGAGCATCATGCCCATATGACCCTGCGGCCCACCAAACGCAGTGATACTGTGCCAGAACACAGCCCGCAAAAAAGGAATATGGCGGAGCAGGGGCAAGGGATTCGTTTAAGGGTAAGATAAGATAATTTAATGTCGAATATCGAACGCCGAATGTCGAATGTCGAAGTAAAATTATTTTTTCAACCCTATCTCGCGCAGCCTTTCATCCAGGTATTCTCCAGCCGTTGCATCGGGATAGGCTTTCGGATGTTCGGCATCTATGCAGCTTTCTAAACACGCAAGATTCATTTCGCTTCTTGGGTGTAAAAAGAAGGGCATAGAAAAACGGCTGGTGTGCCATAGATCGCGCGAAGGGTTTACTACGCGGTGCGTGGTACTCCGCAGTTTATTATTGGTAAGGCGCTGCAGCATATCGCCCACATTCACAACAATCTGGCCGGGTAAGGAAGTAACATTTACCCACTCGCCCTGCTTCGTGAGGATCTGCAAACCATCTGCAGAAGCGCCTACTAGTAAGGTTATCAGGTTAATATCTTCGTGCTGCTCTGCACGTATCGCACTTTTGGGTTCGCTGGTGATGGGGGGATAATGGATACAACGTAAAATGGAATTACCATTCTTGATATAAGGATCAAAATGGTGCTCGTCAAGATGTAAATACAGGGCTATCGCTGATAAAAGTGCCCTGCCGCTTTTTTCAAAGCTGCGGTAGGCATCGTACAGGGTTTTATTAAAAGGACCGATATCCTGTACAGAAACATTATCAGGATATTCTTCTTTGATAGGATCATTGTCTTCAACGGTTTGACCGTACTGAAAAAATTCTTTCAGATCCGGCGCTTCGCTTCCTTTGGCATGTTCGCGGCCAAAGCTGGTATAGCCACGCTGACCGGCAAGACCGGCGATCTCAAAATCGAGTTTCTTTTCGAGGGGCAGGGCAAAGAACTGTTGCACATATTCGTATTGGTTGGCAATAACTTCATCGGGCACACCGTGGTTTTTTACTGCCACAAAACCTACCTCTTCATATGCTTTACCTAAAGCTTCTACAAAAGCTGCTTTCTGGGCGGGAGTGCCGCTGGTAAAGTCTGCTAAGTCAACTACCGGGATGGCCATAATAAAAGATTTTAAAAATGAAAAAACAATCGTTTCAAATGCGGGTGGAAAATTACAAAAGAACCCGCATATGAGCCGCTGTTGTAGATAAGATGGTTTTTTTGCAAATTTTTATCAACTTTAGCCCATGAATGTAAACCGCCCGGCGCTTGTATTGATTATCTGTGCTTTACTGGCAGGCTGTAGTAATAAATACCAGCAGTACACCTCCAACTATACTTTTTCTGCCCCCAACGGCACCCCGGATTACAGTAACCTGGATTACTGGGCGGCACATCCCTATAAAAAAGACCCTTCAGACAGTGTACCCAAGCCTTTGCGCGGGCATTACCACCCCGATACAACCGTGGATGTTTTCTTTATCTATCCCACCACGTATACCGACCGTAAAAAGCCGCTGGGCCCTAATGGCCCGGTAGATAATGCCGATCTGAATGCCAAAACAGATTATACCACCATCCTGCTACAGGCGAGTATTTTTAATGAAGCCGGTCGCATTTTCTCGCCCCGCTACCGGCAGGCCAACCTCTCTGCCTATTTTCCAAAGAACGCAGCAGACAGTGCAGCCTCTGTAATAGAATTTGAACTCGCCTACCAGGATGTAAAGACTGCTTTTCTGTATTACCTGCAGCATAATAACAACGGCCGCCCCATCATTCTCGCCTCGCATAGCCAGGGCACCACGCATGCCAAGCGGCTATTGAAAGAATTGTTTGATGAAAAGCCTTTACAAAACCAACTGGTGGCGGCCTATATAATAGGCATGGCAGTTGAGCCAACCCTGCTGGCCTCCATCAAACCCTGTACCTCGCCCAACCAAACCGGGTGCGTGATCAGCTGGCGCACTTACCGTAAAGATTATACACCCGATTTTGTTGCAAAAGAATCTTTCACAGCCATTGTAACCAACCCCATAACCTGGGATGCCGCTCAACCCACTGCAGACAGGGAACAAAACAAAGGAGGCATACTGCTCAACTTTAATAAAATAGCCAGCCACCCTGCCGATGCCACCATTGCCGGCGGCATATTATGGACAGATAGACCCCATTTTCCGGGAAGCTTTTTTTACAAGGCTAAAAATTACCATGTAGGAGACCTGAACCTGTATTACCTCAATATCCGCGAAAATGCTGCCCTGCGCGTGGCGGCTTACAGAAAAAAACAGGTCCTGTAAAATTACAGGACCATTGAAGTATACCCCCCGGTATGAGAAAACATTGGATTTAAAAACTATGGGTAAGATGGGATTTTTGGGGGAGGGTTTAATCGGGGGGGAATATTTTTTAGAAGCTGACCGGTAAATTATTTGGCTTTCCGGCTGGATGCTTTTTTTGCCGGTGCTTTCTTGAGGCTGGCTAACTCGGATTTTATTTTTTGAATCTCTCTGTCCATCTTTTTGAGCAAATCGCCAAACACTTCCATTTCATTCTTCGAAACTGTTCCATAGGGAATTGGGGGCTGTTGTGTGCGTGAAAGAGGCATTAGACTATTATCATGAAAAAATATAGATACATCTACCCCCAGGATCTCTGCAATCTGAAGGAGTCTTGTAGCTGAAGGGTCTGTTTCACCTCTTTCAATTTTTGCATAGGCACCAGGGGTGATACCAAGTTCAGCACCCATATTTTCCTGGTTGTAATCCTTGCTTTCTCTCAGTTTCCTGATGCGGTATCCGATAGCTTTTTTCACAATACAAAAATCCCAAAGAAGCAAGTCTTTAACTGTCCTAATAAGACAATTGATATATTTTAAATACATTTACTGTCTTTATTGTTAAATATTGCTGTTTAGCGACAAATTTTCTCCTCCCCTGAAATTCGCTCAGTCACCAAAACTTATGGCGGTAAAAGATAAAATCATACTAATTCAGGACTATCTAAATAAGATAAAATCTGCCAGTAAAGAATTTACCAAACGAGAAGCTTTTAAAGACCTGCTTAACCGTTTGTACGCCGCTGATCCGGAAACTTCACGCATCATTGATGCTATCACAATGGGTGCAGAAACTAATATTGAGGCGCTAAAGCACCCGGCTATTTTCATAAAAAATAACTCTTGTCCGCAGCCTGAAGGCTGCGGCAATGGGGTGTTTACAATTGAAATTTTTTAAGAATTTTGTATTGGCGCAGTCTTCAGACTGCGGATAAAGAAGTTCTATCTAGTGCTTTAGCACCCAGTATATTATTCTCCAGAATCTGAAAGGTCTGCTTCAAACCCAGGCACCAATAAACATTGCTTCATCAGCCTATCATACGCCTCTTTAAATGTTTTTCTTTTATGATGCTCTTCCTGTCTATCAATATACCCTCTTACTCTTTCTACCATGTGCAAGCTAACAGAAACAGCAAAGTATGATCTCTGCCATAGGAGCTTCTTTCCTGTTGATGATAACTCCTTATTAAACCAAAAGGAAGCTTCTCCTTTCAGTAGTTTTGCAACCTCCTCAATTTTTTGATCTTTTTTTAGCCATACCAGGCAATGAACATGATCCAGGTATCCGTTAAGCCTGTCGATATAAATATTTTTCTCTACAGCATTCTTGCGCATATGTTCAAACAAAAGGTTTCTGTAAGGCTGTGTGAGCAATCGCTCGCGGTATTTAGTTGACCATACATAATGTATGCATACTTGTGTATAAGACATGATGTAAAGAAATAGAGATCTCCGCTTTCTGGATAGAGTGCTTACTCCTGATTTTTCTTAGGTATAATTACGTAACGGGGGACTAAAGTCCCCGGAAGAAGTGTTGGGAGGAAGTTCTCACCCCCCCACTCTAAAGAGTGGGGTAATACAGCGTACTTACCCTATCTGCCAGGATCTTACCGGAAAAAATAATTGAATAATTTTTGTATTACCCCAGTCTTTAGACTGGGGTGTAGGAAAGAGAGGGATATATACCTTACCCCAGCCTTCAGGCTGGGGACAACTCAATTCCCAAACACACTCAAAAACTTAATCCGCATAATCTTCAACTGTTCCCAGGTATAATTATTCTCGCTCAGCTCTTCGCGGGCAACATCAAGCGATGAGGTTTCGCAGCTTTTAAAATATTCGATGATCTCTTCCTGGTCGTACTCATCCAGCCACTCATCTATTGCATAATCTAGATTGAGTTTGGTTCCGCTGGCGGCAATGGTTTCCATTTCTTCCAGCAACTCATCCAGCTTCAGGCTTTTATTTTTGGCAATGGTTTCGAGGGGTATCTTTTTGTCTACGTTCTGTATAATGTAGATCTTGTTATTGCCTTTGTTGGCAACGCTCTTCATTACAAAATCATCGGGCTTCTCAATGTTATTCTCTTCTACATACTTGGCAATCAGTTCTACAAACGGGCGGCCGTATTTAATGGCTTTGCCCTTGCTTACACCCTGGCATTTTTCCATCTCTTCGAGCGTGGTAGGGTAAATGGTGGCCATATCCTGCAAAGAGTTTTCGAGGAAGATCACAAAGGGGGGCAGGCTTTTTTTCTTGGCTTCTTTCTGCCTAAGCTCTTTCAGCATTGTAAACAATGCTTCATCTGCCGCCGCAGCGGTTGCTGTTGCATTTTCTCCTTCATCTTCATCAAAATTCGCATCTTCATACAGGTTGTTCAGCACTATCTTGAAAGAAGATGGTTTCTTAATAAATTTCTCGCCCTTATCTGTAAGCTTCAGCAGACCGTATTCTTCAATATCTTTTTTGATAAGGTTTTCTAACTGCATTTGCCTTACCAGGCTGCTCCATAAATGGTGCTCCTTATCCTTGCCTATGCCAAACTCTGGCAATGTATCGTGCCGGTAAATACTGATCTGTGGGGTTAGTTTACCCATCACCACACTCACTATATAGTCTGTAACAAAACGCTCGTCTAATTTTTTTATCACCTTCAGTACTTTCACTACATCGTCTTTTGCTTCTATCTTTTCTTTGGGGTGCTTACAGTTATCGCAGTTGCCACAATTGGGGGTATCCCAATCTTCGCCAAAATAATGCAGTAATATTTTTCTGCGGCACACGGCACTTTCTGCATAGGCCACGGTTTCATCTATCAGTTGTGCGCCCACTTCTCTTTCACTCAAGGGCTTATCGCGCATCAGGTGTTCGAGTTTAGATACATCTTTGTGCGAGTAATACAACACACATAGACCCTCCATTCCATCTCTGCCTGCTCGGCCGGTTTCCTGGTAATAATTTTCTATCGACTTGGGAATATTAAAGTGGATCACAAAACGGATATCGGGTTTGTCTATCCCCATACCAAAGGCAATGGTGGCCACTATCACCTGCACATCTTCATTCAGAAACTGGTCCTGCCTGTCGGCACGTAGCTTCTGGTCAAGGCCGGCGTGGTAGGCAACGGCCTTGATATTATTGGCCATTAAAATTTCGGCCAGCTCTTCGGTGGTTTTCCGGTTAAGCGTATAAATAATGCCGCTCTTTCCTTTATGCCCGCTAATGAACTTTACAATGCTCTTGATGGTTTGCTCTTTCTCAATCTTGGGCTGGATCTCGTAATAAAGATTGGACCGGTTAAAAGAAGAAAGAAAAATATTGGGGTTGCGTAAACCTAAGTTCTTTACAATATCACTTTTTACTTTGGGTGTTGCCGTTGCCGTTAAAGCAATCACAGGAATTTCAGGGTTAATGATATCCATCATCTCGCGCAAGCGGCGGTACTCGGGACGAAAATCGTGCCCCCACTCAGAAATACAATGCGCCTCATCTACTGCAAAAAATGAGATGGGAAGGTCACTAAAGTATTCGAGGTTCTCCTGTTTGGTAAGGGTTTCAGGCGCCACGTATAATAACTTGGTTTTGCCCGAGGTAAGATCATCTTTTACCGCTTTGATCTGCCCTTTATTTAATGATGAGTTTAAAAAGTGGGCCACTTCATCATTCTCACTATAGCCTCTTACCAGGTCAACCTGGTTCTTCATTAAGGCGATCAAGGGAGAAACGATGATGGCGCAACCGGGCATGATCATGGCCGGTAACTGGTAACAGAGACTTTTGCCTCCGCCCGTGGGCATGATCACAAAAGTATCGGTACCGTTCAATAAACTGTTGATAGATGTTTCCTGGGTGCCCTTGAATTCTCTGAATCCGAAGTATTTCTCCAGGGCCCCATAAATATCATATGCGTGGGTGGGAATGGTGTGTTTTGCTGTTTCCACAGAACCCGAAGCCTTTTTGGCAGCTTTTGCTGCGGGCTTGGGGGTCGCTTTCTTGGTTAGTGTTGCCATGTAGTCGAGTCATTTGCTTCCCGCTGCCGGGAGTATCTTCAAACAGATAATATAGTTCAATTTAGCGGAATTTCCTGCTTTTGAAATGTTAAACGGGGTTGCGTTTGCAGGAAAATGGGTCCGGGGATATCAAAGTTAACGATACAAGGGCGCAATACCTTGCATTTGCCGGTAAAGTTTACCTTTGCGGGGCATGAATGAATCTATCTTACAAAACGCATTGCGTACCATACAGTTAGAAGCGGAGTCCATTGCCGGGCTCGCCCCTTTTATCGATGCTTCTTTTGAGAAAGCCGTTGTTGCCATCCGCAACTGTAAAGGGCGCGTGATTGTAAGCGGTATTGGCAAAAGCGCTATTGTGGCCCAGAAGATCGTTGCCACATTTAACTCTACGGGCACCCCTTCTATCTTTATGCATGCCGCAGACGCTATTCATGGCGACCTGGGGCTTGTTCAGCAGGAAGATATTGTATTACTCATCAGCAAAAGCGGCGAGAGCCCTGAAATAAAAGTACTGGTGCCCCTGATCAAAAACTTCGGCAATATCCTGATCAGTATGGTGGGTAGTATGGATAGTTTTTTAGCTTCGGCAGGCGATATCGTACTCAACACCACGGTGAGCCAGGAAGCCTGCCTCAATAACCTTGCGCCTACCAGCAGTACTACGGCACAGATGGTGATGGGTGATGTGCTGGCTGTATGCCTGATGGAACTAAAAGGCTTTACAGGCAAGGATTTTGCCAGGCTGCACCCGGGGGGTAACCTGGGTAAGCGTCTTTACCTGCGTGTGGCAGACCTCTATATTCATAACGAGCGGCCGAAAGTATTACCTACTGCCAGCCTTAAAGAAGTGATTGTAGAGATCACCGAAAAAAGGTTAGGCGTTACAGCAGTAACTGATGAACAGAATGGCGTGATCGGCATCATTACCGATGGTGATCTGCGCCGTATGCTGGAGAAAAGTAGTGACCTGCGCTCGGTTACGGCCAGTGATATCCTGTCTGCGGGGCCCAAAACAATTAACCCGGGCGTGATGGCAGTTGAGGCGCTGGATGTATTAAGAAATAACGATATCAGTCAACTGATAGTGGCTGAAAATGGCCAATACCTGGGGATTTTACATATTCATGACCTTGTGAAAGAGGGGATCATCTGATTTACCCCTGCAACTTGCCAAAACCCTGTAATTTTGCAGCGCTAAGTGAGCAACGCTAAACGATTGTAACAATGAACAAGCATCATTACGTGGCTATTATGGCCGGTGGAATAGGGAGCCGGTTTTGGCCAAAAAGCCGCACTGCATACCCCAAACAATTTCTTGATATACTGAATACCGGCAAATCATTGATCCAATGGACCTATGAGCGGTATGCTGCTTTTATTCCTGCTGAAAACATATTTATTGTTACCTCCGATGAGTACACAGATATTGTAAGGGAGCAATTGCCCGAACTTGATCATGCCAATATCCTGGCAGAACCCAGCCGCAAGAATACGGCCCCCTGCGTTGCCTATATCTCATTTAAACTTTTACAAAAAGATCCGGAAGCTTCCTTGATTGTGGCACCCAGTGATCATATCATTCTGGATAATGAAAATTTCAGGAAGGTCACCATGCAGGCACTTGATTTTGCAAATCATATCAAATCGCTTGTTACGCTCGGCATCAAGCCATCGCATCCTAACACGGGTTATGGGTATATACAACATGATGCAATGCCGGTGGCGGATGATATTTATAAAGTAAAAACTTTTACTGAAAAACCCAACCTCGAACTGGCGCGCACATTTATAGCCAGTGGCGATTTTTTATGGAACGCCGGCATCTTTGCCTGGAAGGTGAAGAATGTGGTAAAGGCTTTTGAACAATACCAGCCTGAGATGTTTGATCTGTTTGATGGTGAAAAAGAAAACTTTAATACCCCCGAAGAAAAGAATGCCATCAACCGCATTTATCCTTTGTGCACCAATGTTTCCATTGATTTTGCCATCATGGAAAAAGCAGATAATGTATATGTGATCCCTTCTTCATTTGGCTGGAGCGATCTCGGTACCTGGAACAGCGCGTATGATAATCTTGAAAAGGATTACCTCGGCAATGCCGTTGCCGGCGACAATGTGATTGTGATCGATGCCACGAAGTGTATGGTATCTGCCCCGCATGAAAAATTACTGGTACTACAGGGGCTCGATGATTTTATCATTGTTGATACGAAGGATGTATTACTGATCTGTAAAAAAGATATGGAACAGTCCATTAAGGAATATGTAGCCGAGGTTAAACGCAATAAAAGTGATAAGTATCTGTAATTAACGAATTAGCGGATTGCGGATTAGCGAATTATATTTAATTTAAAGACTGGATCATTCAACATTCTGCTATGTCTCAGAGAACTGTTATTACCGGCACAGGAAGTTTTATCCCTGCAAACATCAAGATCAACAGGGATTTTATTGAACAGGCTTTTTATGCCGAGAACCATGAGCGCATTATTACTCCGCCTGCCGAGATCGTAGACAAATTCAAAGACATTACCGGGATAGAAGAACGCAGGTATGTTGATAACGAAATGAACACGTCTGATATGGCCGTGATTGCTTCTCAACGCGCCATTGAAGATGCAGGCATAGACCCCGAAACACTCGACCAGATCATCTTCGCCCATAATTTTGGTAATGTTCCTTTTGGAAGTATTCAAACTGAAGCTGTGCCTTCATTAGCATCCCGCGTAAAGGCAGCACTGGGCATTCATAATCCTGACTGTGTTGCGTATGATCTTCTTTTTGGATGCCCGGGATGGATACAGGGTGTGATACAGTCACATGCATTTATCAAAGCAGGTATTGCAACAAAATGCCTGGTAATAGGCGCAGAAACCTTGAGCCGCGTGATCGATAAATATGACCGCGACAGTATGATCTTCAGCGATGGCGCCGGCGCAACAGTGATCGAATTGGTTGATTCAGATACAACACAAAGCGGCATTATCGCCACCACCGTACAAAGCCATTGTATAAAAGAAACCTCCTATATCCAGTTCGGAGAATCGTACGAACCCAATGCTGATAAGGATATCCGCTATATGAAGATGAAGGGTCGCAAAGTGTATGAGTACGCTATTAAGAATGTTCCGCTTGCCATGAAAGCCTGTCTTGATAAAGCAGGGCTACAGGTAACCGATGTAAAAAAATTCTTCCTTCACCAGGCAAACGAAAAAATGGATGAAGGGTTTATAAAAGAATTATACAAATTATACGGGCTCAAAGAAGTACCCGCAGGCATCATGCCCATGAGCATCCATAAATTCGGCAACAGTTCAGTAGCCACCATCCCAACATTATATGATATGGTAAAACATAATCAGCTGGGCGATCATGAACTCGAACAAGGCGACATTGTTATGTTTGCGTCTGTAGGGGCGGGGATGAATATCAATGCGATCTGCTACAGGGTTTAATTGATTTTTGGATTTGCGGATTACGGATTAGCGAATTGGCGAATTAAAAAAATCCGTTAATCCGTAATCCGCCAATTCGCTAATCAATAGCCTCTCACATTCTTCCCGTCCAAATAATTCAGGAATGCTTTATTCACAACCCTATTCCCTCCCGGTGTTGGATAGTTGCCGGTAAAGTACCAGTCGCCCGTGTTGGTTGGGCAGCTTTCGTGCAGGTCCTCAATCGTTTGATAGATCACTTCGATCGGGATGTTTACACCTTCTGGCGTAATCAGCTGTGCGATCTTGTCGGAGATTTCCTCGGGCGTAAATGGCTTATAGATCTGGCGAACAACATTCTCTGTATGCAATTGGTTGTTAAGCTGTAGTTCAACAATGCGATCGTATGCGTCTGTGATAATTTGATCCATTTCCCTCTCCTTAATCAGGGCGATGGCAGCGCGGAAGGCAATAAAATCGCCCAGTTTGCTCATATCAATCCCATAACAATCCGGGTAGCGGATCTGTGGGGCAGATGAAACAACGATTATTTTTTTAGGATGTAATCTTGACAGCATCCGTACAATACTTTCCTTGAGTGTTGTACCACGTACAATACTATCATCGATCACTACCAACGAATCTTCATGTTTACGAACGGTACCATACGTAATATCATACACGTGCTGCACCATTTCGTTCCGGTTCGCATCTTCTGTAATGAACGTGCGCAGCTTCACATCTTTGATAGCGATCTTTTCCTGGCGGATCTTACGGTTCACCATCTCTTCCAGCTTCTCGGGCGTGAAGTCATTACCCCAGCTGAGTATACGTTCTACTTTAATCTTGTTCAGGTATTCTTCCATTCCTTTTACAAGACCGTAAAAAGCTACTTCTGCTGTATTGGGAATATAAGAGAAGATCGTATTCTTCAGATCGTAACTGATACTTTCTAAAACCGTTTTACTCAGGTGGTGACCTAAGGCAATTCTTTCGCGATAGATCTTCTCATCACTGCCGCGCGAAAAATAGATCCTTTCAAAACTGCAGGCCCTTCTTTCTTTCGGTTCAAGAATTTTTTCAATGGTATAGTTGCCTTTGTCATCAACGATCAATGCCGTACCCGGCATCAGTTCCAGCACTTCATTTTCTCCCACATTGAACGTGGTACGTATCGCGGCCCTTTCACTGGCGGCAACAATCACTTCATCATTGATATAATAATAGGCAGGGCGGATACCATGCGCATCACGCATCACAAAACTATAGCCGTTACCCAATAAACCACCGATCGTATAACCACCATCGAAAAGTGGGGTTGCCTTTTTTAATACAGTTCCGATATCTGCTGCATTCGGATGTTGCTCATCTTCTTTGGTCAAAAAATGGTGCAGTACTTCCATCATGGCTGCCAGATCACTTTGCTTCTGGAAATCGCCGGGATTCATGCCGATGAGATCAAATAATTCATCTGTATTTACCAGGTTAAAGTTTCCTGCAAGGGCGATGTTCTTGCCCGGCATCAGGTCTCTTTTAATGAAGGGATGACAAAACTCAACATTATTTCTTCCCTGTGTTCCGTAACGGAGATGACCCAAAAGCAATTCACCCAAAAATGGCAAATGACCTTTCATCAGACCCGGGTGAGATTTGATATCCGGTTGGTATTTTTCCAGCTCGGTTATTTCCTGCCCTATCCTGAAAAAAAGATCTGCAATAGGCTGTGAGGCACTCGACCTCATTCTTGACAGGAAGGGGTTACCCGGTTCTATATTCAATTTTACCGCTGCAATGCCCGCTCCATCCTGACCGCGGTTATGCTGTTTTTCCATCATCAGGTACAGCTTATTCAGGCCATACGTAACGGATCCATGTTTTTGCTGGTAATAGGAGAAGGGCTTTCTTAAACGGATGTAGGCAAGGCCACATTCGTGTTTGATATCGTCGCTCATGATGGTTATTAAAAGAAAGTGGCGAAGGTACAACTCCGCCACATTTTCTACAGTTAATTGTATACAGGTTTTATTTCCGGCTTGACCGCCCCCGCCAGCCACAGGAATTCTGTGGTAAACTGGTCGATCGACCGCTGGAATGTTGGGTCGATCAGCTCCCCTTCTGCACTAAACTTCTTGTCCACCGTGGGTGTCACCAGCATATAAGGTGATGCGATCCCGAATAAGGCAGGCACCAATAGCAGTAATTGCTGGCTGGCCCTCATTCCACCCATTGCCCCGGGCGATGCGGTAACAAGACCAAATACTTTATGAACCTGCTTTGGAAAATGGTCTATCAGGTTCTGGAGCGCCGGAGAATAACTTCCATTGTATTCCGGGGTTACCAATACAAACGCATCAGCCGCAAAAACCCTTTCAGCCAGTGGCTTATATTGCTCCGGGGTATGCTCTATATTGGTATAAACACCCTGTAACAGCGGAAGGTTCCAATCGCGCACATCAATGATATTCACAGTATGATGGCTGTTTTCGGTCAAATGCTTTTTTAGAAAAAGGGCCACCCTGTGTGTTACACTTTCTTTCCGCGGACTCCCTGATATGATCTCGATATTCATGTTATGTTGTTTGTCTGTCTCTTATAACAAGAAAGTTTGCATACTGTTCGATGCGTTTCCTGCAATGTGTCATTTCACCTTCATATGTACAATGCTCATATAACGCTTACGGTAAATATAAATGCCCCAGGCATTTAAAATGACTACTAATATACCTAAGCCGGGTTGTTGCGCAATCACTAACTCGAACAAAAGGATATTAACCGATATGGGTGCAATCAGTAAGAGTGCCAGTGGTCTTATAGAAGGCACCAGCATTAATGCCCCTAATATTATTTCGAGGCTTTTTACCAAAGCCAGGAAACCCGTTGTATATAATAAGCCGGCAAAAGCCCCGCCATTGCCGCTCATCGGGGGCATGGTAATAAAATGTAAAAAATAGTTAGAGCCGAATACAAGGTAGATGAGCGACAGCAGGTAAACGGGTATGGTTTTTAAGTCTTTCATTTTGAAATGTTTTATTTTAGATGATCAAGCTTTGATCATTTGAACATTCAAGTGCAATTTAACTTCATCACTCACCACAATACCACCTGCTTCTGTGGTTGCACTCCATACAAGACCAAAGTCTTTACGGTTTATTTTTCCGTTGATCTCGAAACCTGATTTTACCTGGCCATAAGGATCGGTAACGGTTCCACCATATTCTACTGCCAGTTCAACGGTTTTTGTAACACCACGAATGGTAAGATCGCCGGTGAGTATATAATCTTCATCGCTTTTCTTTTTGAAAGAGGTAGAAGCAAACGTGAGTTTTGGAAATTTGTCGGTGGCAAAAAAGTCTTCGCTTTTCAGGTGACCATCGCGTTGCTCACTTCCGGTTGTGATACTGTCTGTGTCTGCTTCAAACGTAATTTTAGCATCGCTGAAATCAGCAGCTTCGCTTTCCATGGCAGCATCAAATTTTTGAAAGCTACCGGTAACATTCGTAATCATTAAGTGCTTTACTTTAAAAGTAATTTCACTGTGTGATGCATCGATCTTGTAAGTTGACATAATGTTTGTTTTTAGATTTTTAGTAATAGTTAAAGCTTGTTATAGTGAGTAGTGAATAGTGAGTAGTGAGTGAGGCCCTACTCACTATTCACTGCTCACTACTCACTCATTAGTCTTCAATTAATATGCCCATCTTACCCATCTGGTAATCTCTGAATGCTTCCATTAATTCTGTTTGGTTGTTCATTACAAACGGACCATGGGAAGCAACGGGTTCATTTAATGCCTCGCCGGTGCCGATAAATAAACGGGTGTCTTCTTTTGCTTCCAGCTCAAAGCCTTCTCCATCGTGGTTGAATACGGCTACATAGTGTGCATCTACTTCGCTATCACCTGTTACCTGTACTTTTCCATCGAGCAAATAAATGAATGCATTATGGGTGCCAGGTATGGTAAAAAAGAATTTTGCTCCTTTCTTCATCACCGCTGTAAATGTGTTTACGGGAGATAAAGGTTTGATGGGACCTTCAACGCCGTTCAGGCTTCCGGCAATCACTTTCACTGTGGTCAATTCATCTGCAGATACTACGGATGGTGTTTCTTCTGCTGTTAAAGGATGATAAGATGGAATATCCATTTTATGTTTGGCGGGCGTGTTCACCCATAATTGTATCAACTCCTGTTTGCTTCCCAGTTCATGAATATCCTGTGGCGGTCTTTCGCTGTGTATCACACCCATGCCTGCATTCATCCATTGTGTACCACCTGCATAAACAGTATTGCTGTTGCCGCGGCTATCGTGGTGGTTCACACCTCCTTCAAAAAGAAAGGTAACCGGTGAAAATCCACGGTGTGGGTGCGGCCCAACGCCTGCGTGCTTTGTATCAATATGCGATGGCACTTTTATATTGGCATGGTGAAGCAGTAAGAACGGATCTATCTGCTCTGCCTTTGCTGATGGAAAAGGTTGGCGTATGGGTATACCACCCATATCCATGGGCTGTCCATATAAGATACTTTTGATGGTTCTGTTCGTGTTCATGATTATTCTCCTTCTATTTTCATGGGTACATCTATCAATAATATTTCTGCATCGTCACCGGCTTTGATGTTGATCGCATCGGTTTCCCAAATGCCCAGTCCATCACGGGTGTTCAATACCTGGTCGCCGATCGTTACATTTCCTTTCAGCACAAATGCATACACACCATTGCCCTCTTTACGGATGCTGTAGGCGGCTTCTTTGTCTTTTGAAATATTGGCCAGTGAGAACCATGCATCCTGGTTGATCCATACTGCTTTGTCATCATCGGGCGCAACTACGGTTAACACTTTATCATTTCTCTCGGCAGGGTCAAATGTTTTCTGTTCGTAACGGGGTTCAATATTTCTTTTTTTAGGAATCACCCATACCTGTAAGAATTTTACTTCTTTGTTCTTATTGGCATTCATTTCGCTGTGTGCAATACCACTGCCCGCACTCATGATCTGTACATCGTTCTGTTTGATGATCTCGTCACGACCGGTACTGTCCTGGTGGTGCAGGTCGCCCGAAAGCGGTATAGAAATGATCTCCATATTATCATGCGGGTGTTTGGGAAACCCCATACCTGCTGTTACATGGTCATCATTCAAAACACGCAAGGCACCAAAATGAACACGCTCAGGATTGTAATAATTTCCAAAACTGAAACTCTGGTAACTGTTGAGCCAGCCGAAATTGGCATGTCCCCTGCTGTTGGCTGTATGCAATATTGTTTTCATAAAAACTCCTTTTAAATTTATGTGTATATACACGTATTGGTGTAAAAAAAATCATTCTTCGGTACTTCTTACTTTTTCAAGCAGGCTGTTAAGGCTCGCTGCATCTTCTTCATTCACACAGATCGTATTATCCATGATGGTGGTTACCACTTCGGTACACTCCTCCAACACAGTTATTCCGTTGGGTGTTAGTGTGATCACCGTTTCTCTTTTGTCGATTGCAGAAGTAGACCGTTTCACCATTTTCTTGATCTCCAGCCTGTCAATGATCCTCGGAACATTCGAGCTCTTCTCAATCATTCTGCAGGCAATATCCCTCACACACATTTGTTCCGGATATTTACCTTTCAGAATTCTGAGAACATTGTATTGCTCATGTGTTAAACCAAACTCTTTCAGTTCTTTGCTCATCACTGTCTTTAGCCACCAGGCCGTATACAGAATATTTAAAGTTGCCTTGTGCACTCCGCTCTTGAATTTATTACTTTGTATAGCCTGTTCTAATTTCACAACACAAATGTATGTACATACATCTAATTTACCAAATCTTTTTTCCCGGACATAAAAAAGCCCGCTTAAAAGCGGGCTTCAAAATATTAATTCCTGGCTTTCTCTGCATTCGCAGCGGCCTTTCTCCAGTCATCCAGACCGGTGCAGGTTCCGTAATCGCCATCGATCAACACATAATAAGTTGGGATATGTTCTTTGAACCATTTTTCCAGCACTACGTTCCTCTTTTCTTCAAGGGCGCGTTGTGCCACGCGGTTATAATCTTCTTTCAGGTTTTCGCGATGGGGTTGGGTCTGACTTTTTAAATAGATGATACGAACCACTTTACGTCCACGCTCATCTGTATATACCTGTGGTTGCGAATAATCGCCCGGCTTCATGTTCTTGATCAGAATGATCATGTCCTTATCCAGCTGGTCAAGGTTTACAAAAGTAGACCCGTCCCTGTTAGATGCAGCAGCACCGGCACTGAACTTACTGTTCTCGTCATCACTGTATTTGCTTACAGCAGCACCAAAACTAATATTACCCGCTGTCAGTTGCGTGCGGATAGTATCCAGTTTATGTTTTGCCTCGTTGATCTCATCCTCAGCTACCGGGGGTATACGCAGGATGTGTTTTACAACAGCCTCATCGCCTGAACGACTGATCATCTGTATAATATGCAACCCAAACTTCGATTTGATAACCGGTGAGATCTGTCCTTCTTTCAAACGGAAAGAGGCAGACAGGAAGGTTGGATCCCATGTTTTCTCGTTCCGGTTCAAGGTGTATTGACCACCATTCTCTTTTACCGCAGGATCCTCACTATACAGTTTCGCCATCTGGTCCATCTTCTTGGTACCGGCTTCAATCTGCTTTTTATAGTCGTACATCTGCTTAGACACGTATTCCTCAACATCTCTGTTTGCTTTCGGATATACAACGATCTGGCTCACTTCAATCTCACTTTCATAAAAAGGGAGACTGTCTTTCGGGATCTTAGAAAAGTAGGCTTTTACTTCGGTAGGTGTGATCTTGATACTCTCTACGATTTTGCTTTGCATCTGATCGGCTAACTTTTTTTCGCGGAAGCCTTCTTTAAAATCTTCTTTGATCTGGTACACCGTTTTACCGGCAACTTCTTCCAGGATCTCTTTTGAACCGTATGATTGTATGAAACGGCGGATCTGCGTTTCCAGCTCTGCCTCGATCTCCTCTTCACTAACGTGCAATGAATCTTTTTGCGCCTGCAGGTATAATGCTTTGCGGATCAGTTGGCCTTCCAATACCTGGCACTCTGTAGGGATCACTGCATCCTGCCCCGCCGCCTGGCGTTTCATATCCAGGATCGCGTTGATGATCTCCGAACGAAGTATGATCTTATCACCCACCTGGCCCACGATCTTATCAGCAACCACCTTCTTGGTTTGTGCACTTGCCGACCCAACCCAACAGGTTGCTGCCACAATAATGCTTAATACCAGCTTTTTCATAAAGTTCATAATGTTCCAAAAATAACTATTCAATGTTGCTTTCGCAGATTGTGAAAGGCTTTTAACAAAAAAATGATAAAAAAGAGGGGTAAGGAATAAGGGATAAGGGGTAAGTTTTCATGCCTTACCCCTTATCCCTTATTCCTTACCCCTAATTATTACAGCGTTCTCTTAACTTCCTCTTCTTCAAACGCCTCTACAATATCTCCCACTTTGATATTATCGTAGTTCTTGATGGTCAATCCGCACTCCATATTGGAAGCCACTTCTTTTGCATCGTCTTTGAAGCGTTTCAGGCTGCCCAGTTCTGCGCTGGCGCCTTCTCCTTTCGGGTATTCAACAATACCATCGCGGATGATACGGATCTTGCTGTTACGTGCGATCTTTCCTTCGAGTACAAAACAACCGGCAACGGTGGCCTTATCAAATTTATATACCTCACGTACTTCCACATTCGCAGTGATCTTCTCCTGGTATTTTGGTTCAAGCATACCTTCCATCGCACTCTTGATCTCATCGATCGCGGTGTAAATGATAGAGTATAATTTGATCTCAACTCCTTCGGTTTCTGATAATTTATTCGCCTGCATAGATGGTCGAACGTTAAACCCGATAATGATCGCATCTGACGCAGTGGCCAGCAACACATCACTTTCAGAGATCTGTCCCACCCCTTTGTGTACCACCCTGATCGCTACTTCTTCTGTAGACAACTTCTGTAATGAATCGCTCAATGCTTCTACCGATCCATCCACATCACCTTTAATAATGATGTTGAGCTCTTTAAAGTTACCGAGCGCCAAACGACGACCGATCTCATCAAGCGTAATATGTTTTCTTGCACGCAAGCCCTGCTCACGCAGCAATTGACCTCTTTTGCTTGCTGTTTCTTTTGCTTCTCCCTCATCATCAAACACACGGAACTTTTCACCTGCCTGTGGTGCACCATTCAATCCCAATATCACTACCGGTGTTGATGGAGGTGCTGTTTCTATGCGTTGGTTACGTTCATCGAACATCGCTTTTACGCGACCGTAGTGTTGACCTGATACAATCAGATCACCCTGGCGGAGTGTTCCATTCTGTACAAGCATGGTGGCTACATAACCACGTCCTTTATCCAGTGATGCTTCAATAATGGTACCTGCGGCTTCCCTTTCTGGATTGGCTTTGAGGTCAAGTATTTCTGCTTCCAGTAATATTTTTTCAAGCAGTTTGTCAACATTCAATCCCTGTTTGGCAGACAGTTCCTGGTTCTGGAATTTTCCTCCCCATGCTTCTACCAGGATATTCATCTGTGATAACTGCTCGTATATTTTTTGCGGATTGGCTCCGTCTTTATCAATCTTATTAACCGCGAAGATCATTGGAACACCTGCTGCCTGTGAGTGGCTGATGGCTTCTCTTGTTTGCGGCATCACTGCATCATCTGCTGCCACCACAATAATGGCCACATCGGTAATTTTTGCTCCACGTGCACGCATGGCGGTAAAGGCTTCGTGACCCGGTGTATCGAGGAACGTTATTGCCTTACCGTTTGGCAGGGTTACTTCGTATGCACCTATGTGCTGGGTGATACCACCGGCCTCACCTGCTACCACATTTGCATTACGGATATAATCGAGCAAAGAAGTTTTACCGTGATCCACGTGACCCATGATGGTTACGATCGGAGCCCTTGGTACCAGCGATTCTTCATTGTCTTCATATTCATCTTCATCCATTTCATCTGCATCTTCGATACCGATGAATTCTACTTCAAACCCAAACTCACTTACCACCAGCTCAATTACTTCCGCATCCAAACGCTGGTTGATTGATACCATCACACCGAGGTTCATACACTTGCCTATTACATCGGCAAAGCTTACATCCATCAGGTTGGCGAGTTCACTTACGGTAACAAACTCAGTTACCTGCAGCTTGTTATCTTCCGTCATTTCGCCCATGGCATCAGCTGCTTCATCACGTTTTGCACGGCGGTATTTTGCTTTTAAGCTCTTACCACGTCCACCACTTCCCGAAAGCTTGGCCTGTGTTTCGCGTATCTTTTCCTGGATGGCTTTTTGATCGATCTCTTTATCATCTCGTGTTCCTCTTGGTGCATTTCTATCAGCACGGTTTCCACCGCCTGCCCTGTTGGGTCCACCACCTGCGCCACGGTTGAATCCGCCGCCACCACCTTGTCCGCCGCGGTTATTATTTGCGGGAACGATAGGACGGTTGGGCCCTGTTGGTTTGCCTGATGCATCGGTACGTGCAACAGTGGCGCCACCTGGTGCCGCACCTGCCGCGCCGGGTGTATCTCCTTTTTTATCAACCGGGATTCGTTTGCGTTTGCGTTTTTCATCCCTGCCCATTGGTTTAGGGCGGGTATCGCTATTAACCGGTAATTCGATCTTCCCGAGGATCTTGGGACCTTCGAGTTTTTCGGCTTTGATATTTGTAATGGTGGGACCTTCTTCTTCAGCTTCCGGTACCACTACCGGTGCCGGTGCAGCTACTACAGGTTCTTCCTTCGCCGGTTCGGCTTCCACTTCTTTCTTCTTGCTTTTTGGAGCCGGTTTAACTTCCGGTTCTGGCTGAGCCTGAGCTTCCTCTACTGCCTCTTTTTTCTTCGCAGATTTTTTAGGTCTTGTAGAAGAGTCGATGGCAGAAAGATCTATTTTATTGACAACGGTTGTGCCCTCCAGTTCGGGGGCATCGATCTTAACATGTGTTTCAGGAGCCGCAGCAGCTACTACTGGCGCTGGAACCACTTCCGGCTCAGGAGCCTTCACAGCAACGGGTTCCGGCTTAGGAGCCTCAGGTTCTGCCGGTTTAGGCTCTTCCTTTGGCGGCGCGGCAGGTTTCTTCTCTTCTTTCCTGAATGTGATCTCTTCTTCGTCTCTTTTTTTCTTGGGCTCGGCTTGTCCGCCTTTTGGTATTTCTACCTGGTCAGCTTTGTTCTTAGCTACCTTATCGCCCTGGAACTCTGCCTGCAGGGCATAGTAATGGTCCTCCTGGAGCTTCGCGGTCGGCTTCAGGTCATCGCGGCTAAATCCTTTCTTCACCAGGAATTCGATCAGGGTATCCTGACCAATGTTAAACTCCTTTGCGGCTGCTAGTAATCTCGGTAATTTCAGTTCTGACATTCAGTTTTTTTTAGTCCATGGTCCATAGTCCATGGTCCATAGACTATGGACCATGGACTATGGACTGTATTATTGTAAGCTACCCCTTCGACAAAGATAGTCTCTTAATTGCTGCTTATTCTTCCCTGTCAAACTCTGCCTGAAGCACTTTTCTAACTTCTTCGATCGTTTCTTTTTCGAGATCGGTTCTTCTTTCGAGCTCTTCAGCTGTCAGTTTCAGGATGCTTCTGCCGGTATCACAACCAATGCGTTTGAACTCTTCGATCACCCATGGTTCGATCTCATCACTAAATTCGTCCAGGTCGATATCGAATTCTTCAACGATATCTTCATCCTCCCTGTAAACATCGATCTCGTAACCAGTCAATTCACATGCCAGTTTAATGTTTACCCCACGGCGACCGATGGCTAAAGACACCTGGTCGGCTTTCAGGAACACTTCTGCATGTTTCTTATCGTTATCCAGTTCCATGTAACTGATCTTGGCCGGCGTTAAAGAGCGCTGTATTAATAACTGAATATTGGAGGTAAAGTTGATCACATCAATATTTTCGTTCTTCAGTTCACGAACAATTCCGTGAATACGGCTACCCTTCATCCCTACGCAGGCACCCACCGGATCGATCCTGTCGTCATAAGATTCCACGGCAACTTTGGCCCTTTCTCCCGGATCGCGAACGATCTTTTTGATGGCGATGAGTCCGTCGAATATTTCAGGTACTTCTATTTCCAGCAATTTGGCCAGGAACAGCGGGCTGGTTCTTGACAGGATGATCACCGGCGAATTATTCTTCAGGTCAACACGCGCAACTACTGCACGGATGTTTTCTCCTTTCTTGAAATAATCCTGCGGTATCTGTTCTGATTTTGGAAGGATCAGTTCGTTACCTTCTTCATCCAGTAACAGCACTTCTTTTTTCCAAACCTGGTAAACCTCAGCACTGATGATATCACCGATGCGGGCACCATATTTCTGCATGAGTACATTCTTCTTCAGATCGCTGATACGGCTGGCCAGTGTTTGCTTGGCAGCTAATATTGCGCGGCGGCCGAAGTCGATCATGTCTACTTCTTCGTATAATTCTTCACCTACTTCAAAATCGGGTTCGATACGGGCAGCATCGGTATAGCCTACTTCAGCCAGGGGATCCAATACTTCACCATCATCAACGATCATACGGCGGCGGATGATCTCAAGGTCACCTTTCTCCGCATTTACGATCACATCGAAATTATCATCGCTGCCGTACTTTTTACGGAGCAGTGTCTTGAACACATCCTCTACCACTTTCATCATCGTAGGTCGGTCGATGTTTTCTGCATCTTTAAATTCCTGGAATGCCTCAATCAGATTGATACTAGCCATGTCTTAATGTTTAATGTTGCCGTCCCGAACGATCGGGAGATTTAAAATTTGATTTGAACGGTTGTTGATTTAATATTCAAAAATGGAACCACCACCTGTTGTGTAACAGCTTTCTTTCCTTTGCCTTCTGTATATTCTATGATAAAATCCGATTCTGCCACTTCTAACAGTTTGCCTTCTTTCCGCGTATCATCTGTGAAGATCACTTCGATATCCCTGCCGATATTTTTTACATACTGGCGGTGCAGCAATAAGGGCTCATCAATGCCGGGAGAAGAAACCTCGAGAGAAAATTCTCCTTCGGGATACATCCCGCTTTCTTCGATCAGTTTATACAGTTTCCGGTTGAACTGAACGCATTTAGCGATCGGTACGCCTGTATCGCCATCAAAGAACACTTTTATATTATTGGTGGGATGGATCTTAACAGACACTAAAAAGTAGTCCGGCTCTTCTGCTAATATGCTGCTGAGCATGTTTTCTATTGCCTGTAAGGGTGTTTCGTTTGCCATACCTAAAAAGGAGAAGGGAACGGTAGCCGTTCCCTTCTCTTGATTCGTTTGTTCCTGCAAATATAGTTTGTTCACAGCTTTTCACCAAATCCTATTTAATTTCAGCATATACCTCCCGAATGGGAAAGTTGTTAAAAATATAACGCTCAATCGAACGTCTATCTGATATTCAATATCTTTACTTTTCTATGTTCAAACTTATTATCTACGGCTTCCTGATCTACCTGTTGTACAAATTCATATTTGAGCTGGTAATTCCCGTAAGCAAAGCCACTTCGCAGGTCAAGGACAGAATGCGTGAAATGCAGCAGATGCAGGAGCAGCAACAGGCTCAGCAGCAGCAATACCGCCAGCAGGCAACAGCCGCCGAGCCGGTTAAGACTGCGAAAAAAGACGATGATTATATCGAATTTGAGGAAGTGAAGCCTTAACGGTTCTAAAGTCCAAGATCTAATACTGTTAAGGGTTTCGGCAGGTGTATCCCTTGCAATCCCACTTCTTTTGCCGCTTCTATATTGGGGAGCGTGTCGTCTATAAATACCGTTTCTGCGGTGTTCAGGTTCTGTTCCTTAATAATATATCGGTATGAATCCAGGTCAGGCTTGCGGAGACCCATTTCCTGTGAGTAGTAGGCTTTTACGAAGCAGTCATTAAAAACATTCCCCGTTGTTTCCTGAAATTTTTGGGCAAACCATTCGTAGTGGATGGCATTGGTATTGGAGAACAGGAAAACGCGGTATTTCTTACGGATTTCATTAAACCAGGTGATCCTTTCGGGCGGAAAGCCTATTAACAGGGCATTCCAGGCATTTCGGATCTGATCATCTGTAAGGGGGCAACCGCAGATCTGGCGTATCTTTTCAAAAAAATCGGGTATTGCGACCTTTCCTTTTTCAAAATCGGAGAAAAAGGGTTCTGCGTGGTATTGGCTATAGCGTTTTTCGAAATCGGGTACGCCTAATTCTTCGAAAGCCTTGAAAGTAAGTTTGAAGTCAATGTCTAATAGTACACCTCCGAGGTCGAAGATGATGGTTTTGATTGGGTGCATGGGGGCAAAAGTAAAGCCAATTTTCAGGTATAAATACGGTGTTGCATTTGTAGCAACAGAATTATGTTTGTGCTTGGTAATATTCAAAGAATGTTGAAGTCAAAAATGACATCGGTTCACCCCGGAGAGCTTTTAAAGGAAATGTACCTTAATCCTTTACAGGTAAGCATTACAGACCTGGCAGAAAACCTCGGTGTTGCCCGCAAAACGGTATCACAGCTTGTAAATGGGCACATGGGGGTAAGTGCTGAAATGGCTTTACGTCTTGGGAAAGCGTTTGATACTACTCCTGAGTTCTGGCTGAATATGCAACGGAATTACGAATTGTGGTATGCTGCGTCTAAAATAACAGTGAGCAAGGTGCGGTCTTTGCGAAGCCGACTGGCAAAAACAGCCTAATCGAAGATGTTTTGTTTTGTTATGTGCCTAATTTTTCTATTTTTGCCGCCTTGCTGAACAATTTATTGTTCATCGGGCCTATAGCTCAGTTGGTTAGAGCACCTGACTCATAATCAGGGGGTCCCTGGATCATGCCCAGGTGGGCCCACAAATTTTGCGCGAAGTGCCGGTAAATCCGGCACTTTTCTTTTTTAATAGATTTAGTTGTCTATATGGTTGTCTATAATAATTATTAGCAAATAATATAAATAAGATTATTGCCTTTGCCGGTAAAGGAATCAAATCTCTCCGCAATCTTATTTCTCTTCCTCGAAAATTTAAGAATTTCATTCTAGAAAGTATAGCTTAAACAATGCAATGAACCACCCAGCTTAGCCAGCAGGTCGCAGTTGATGGTTTTTACTTCAAACCCCAACTGGGTTAATATCTCAACATTCTGGGTGTTATAATATTTACTTTCTTTTAAAGTTGGGAGGGTGTATTCAGGTAGGATGATTGTTTTATCCAATCTCAAAAAGTTAATGTAATTAGCTCTTGCTGAATAAAGACAGGCTTTCTTGGTCTTCCGATAACAGTCACAGGGTACGATTTCATCGATTGGGCGATCATAGAAGTCTATTACATCCAGCTTTTCATCGTTCAGTTTCTTTCTGACTTGGTATAGAAAATCTATATCCTCTTTCAGAAATGGAAGGGATGGATAATTGGAAAGCAAGACTTTATCTTCTGATAGAAAACTGATAAATCCATCTGTGTGACCGATTGTATCATTTTTACTACGCTCGATGATTTCAGGCCTTAACGATGTATAACCCTCAATCATTTTAACGATCTCCGATTTTGATAACTCACGATTGTCTTCCAGCACCTTGTTGGTTAGAAATACAGTGGAACTATTATTAGAGAAGTTGCCGCCGTCCATGATCAAAGGCATGTGGTTTATTTTTTTTCTCAAACATTCCTTAATTATTATCCTGGATTTTTTATTGATGTATTCAAAATAGTCCTTGTGCCGATAGGAGGTACAATACTGAGGGTAGTAATATGGCTTTACTACTTCATGTTCTGTATTTATACCAATACAATCTCTCAGCCAGATCTCGTCCCAGTCTTTGATGCCTATGGCATTTATCTTCTTATAACGATACCTGCTTGTAAGTTTCTGACAGGTTGCAGTGTTATTAGTGATTAACCACAGTTGAACATCGTTAGGGATCAGATCAATAAGCGAATCGTAGAATGGTGTAAGTCGCTCATATTCATTGTAGTAACGTTCAGGATAAGCGAGGATAAGGTTTTGAACCTTAGAATAATCAGTAAAAATCATTCTCTGTATTATAATTTCTGCGAAGGTACGAAGGGGTTCGCGGGAGAGATTCCAAGTCTTTTGCCGCTCATTAAACACTATTCAATATATATGCTTGCACTCAAATATTTTCTAAGTCATTACCTTTAGAAAAATCCTTTATGATAGAAAAGTGGGACGATATAGCAAAAGACTGGGAAACGATTCCATTGGAATCTTACAAGTTTCTCTTTTCGCAAGCAAAGGAAAAATTTGATGAAGTTATTTCAGAATCAATTTCGATTACTGAAAAATCAATTAACCTTACTAAAGTTACAGTAGTGTCAATGACCGGATTTGTGGGGTACAATTTTAAATTACATCCAGGCATGGAATGGATTGTTGTTGCAAAATCCGATTTCATTGACCCCCTCGTTCCGGATTTGATGTTTGTCTAGTCCTAAAATAGCTTTACAGCAATCCCACTAGGATGACTGAAAAGAAAAAGCAAAAAAACCAACCGAGCCCGCTTAGCAATGTTCCATGGAAGCGGCGCAGTAAAGAAGAAATGGAGTTAATCGTTGGCCAGATCCAATCGGGATCAATCTCGATTTGGGGTGCATGCAAGAAGCATGGCCTCAACCGGAACACTTTAAAACTTTGGATGACTCGCTTAAGAGTTGGAAGTTTGACGGACAAAACTCTCTCCACAGTGTTATCGAGTAAGGAAGAAGATAAAAAAGCTCTGGAACTCAAACAGCAGATCAGGCAGCTGGAAAAGGCGTTGGAGTATGCTAACCTCAAGATTCTCGGTTTGGAAACAATGATCAAAGTAACCGAGGAAGACCTTCAAATCAAGATCAAAAAAAAGCCTGGTACCAAACGGTCAAAAGAATAAAGCAAGCCTATCCCACTATGGGCCTGGAGAAGCTATGCGGACTGTTTGGTGTAACGCGGCAGGCATATTACGAAGCATATAATTACGAGAGGAAAACAAGTATCGCTCACATGATAGTGTTGCGGTTGGTTAAAGATTTACGAGACACAATGCCAATGCTCGGAACAAGAAAACTTCTTTTTAAGATTGAACCGATGCTAAAAGATCACGGTATCAAGATGGGACGCGATCAACTTTTTGATCTATTGCGTTTCCATGGAATGCTTATCCGGCGCAGGAAACGGAGCATTGTTACAACAGATTCTTTCCATTGGTTGAAGAAATATCCGAACCTTGTTGAAGATGAATCAGTGTGTGCATCGGAACAGGTTTGGGTATCGGATATCACTTACATCAAAACGATTGAAGGTTACAGTTACCTATCGCTAATCACTGATGCCTACTCTCGAAAAATTGTTGGTTATTGTTTGCATCCAACGTTAGAAAGTGCAGGATGTATCGAAGCTCTTAACATGGCGTTATCTAATCGGCTGTTTATTGATAGAGTACTGATACATCACTCAGACAGAGGTGTACAATATTGTTCAAGTAGCTATGTGGATATACTTATGGACAATGGTGTCGGAATTAGTATGACTCAAAACGGAAGCCCATATGAAAATGCACTGGCGGAGCGAATGAACGGAATTATCAAATCAGAATTCATTCCAAGAAAACTCTTCCGCAATCACGACGAAGCAAGGGAAGCAATTGACAGTATAATAGCGGCCTACAACGGTCAAAGGCCACATGCCAGCTTGAATTATTTAACACCAGAGGTAGCACATACAGCAGAGGGAACGATCCCTAAGCGGTGGAAGAAATACAAAAGATCAACTGAATCAATAGAAACGTAATTTAGTGTAAAGAAAATACCAGGATTATCTACTAACAGTGTAAGGTTTTTTCAGGACGAGTCAGAATTCTAAGACATTCAATTCCAAAGACAAATTGAGATCCTGTTTCCAACAATTAAGTTGTAAGCCTTGAGTTTGACCTTTGCCCTTTAAAAATCCCAAGTGTGTAATAAGTCTTCGTAAAAAGCCCTTTTTTACCTTTCCAACATACAAAACCCGCGATTTATTAAAGCATAATTCCTTTAACGCGGGGGTTGATCTTGCCCCGGGGCTTTTTTTATACTTAGTAATCGCTTCAATAATGTCATCGTTAGTAACGTCATTTGCCACAGTAAACCAGTAGACTACAGGGGTTTTTATTTCGGCAACTGTATCGAAAATTGCTTTGAATTCGGCCGATTGCCGAATGTCGCTTTTATGAAACCTGTCATTTATTTGATTGCAATCAATATAGAATATGTGATGTTTTGGCTTTATCCCTATAATATTATTAAAAGCTACTATAACATCTTTACAAGTTTTCTCTAAAACAATATCAATATCCATATCCTAATTTCTATTAAACTCCAATTGCAATCGGCTTTTCTCGAACCTATTTTAACGGTAATACAAAATAAAAAATAAGATCTACAACAATAAAAAAATCTGTGTAACAGGGACTACAACCCTGTTCAGAGATAGCCCTCAAATTGTTATTAATAAATCAAATGATATTAATTTGGAACTATAGTCCGATAGACTTATAAGTTTACTTTAAAGGAAACAATCATCGTACACAAGATAATATCAGGTTATATGATTGTTCCCTTTCCAAACGTTATTAAGCGTTTTTAAATCTGCATCGTTTGTGACTGCAGAAATAATTGGACGAACCTGGCACATATACTTCCGAGGTTTAGAAAAGTAGTTCGTTTCTTTTTCTAGTTTGAATAATCTTGCCTGAAATATCTGTGCTCCAACTGTAAAGCTATAGACGTATAAGACCTCCGGTCGAAATAGTGACCTTAATCGCTTCAAAACCATACTTCACCCACAGTTCACCCACACTTCACCCACATTTCACCCACAAATTTGTGTGTGAACTGTCTTTAATCTGTATATTAATAGTCTAAAATAGAATAAGATGGCATCTATTAACCACGAAGGAATAAGCGGTGCAATAGGCAATATTGTTTTCTATACGATGAATGGGAAAAAGTATGCCCGTTCTGTGCCCAACCTTACCAAAAAAAGAAGGAAAGAATTATCGCAGGCTCCCCAGGCAACCGTTTTCGGTTTGGTATCCCAATACGGTACACCCATGATAAGAATGCTGCAGGAGCTTTTACTGTTCCCTTTTACCCTGGTTACGTATAATATGGCACGGGGATGGATGCGTGGTGTGTATAATGCTAATCATGCAGAGCCTTCCTGGTCTTTTTCAGGCAGGTATGATAAAGCCTGTTCGCTGAATGCGGCTGCCATATTTCCGGAAGCTTTAAAAACTGCCGTTCAGGTTACTGATACAGGCAAAGGGAAGATAAAGGTACTTGTGGAAGAAATGGACCTGGCAAAATATTTAAAGCTGCCACCTCATATCCAAAAGGTGAACATTAAATTAATGGCGGTATCGGCACCGTTTAGGAATAGATTATCAATACCTGTCTCTTGCATGGAGCAATATTCTTTCAATTATAAAAAAGCCATTTTCCCGGCACAGGAAATACTGTTGAAAACAAAAGGCAATGCCGGTGATATAGCAATAATAGTAATGGCACTTGAATTTGACCTGGGCAATGGATACAGCAGAGATGCACGCCATTTGCCAGCGGGAATTGTAGCCATGGGGAGGCTGGAGTAAGTTCATTTCATACGAATATGAAATGAACTTCAGCCAAATAAGAATAAAAGTCAAATACGTTACACGAAATGCTAAAGGGTGTTTCCAGTTTTTATCACTCACTTCGTTGCATCCGTTGATTTAGAAGTAAACAACGAATAGGTGATCCCAAAAAATGCACCCAATTTATAAACCGGATCGTAGATCGGTTCAAAGTCATTGCGGTTATTGAATTTATACACTTCATTGCCATTGACAGACGTCAGGTTATTGGTATTTAAAACCTGCCCTTTGCGAAGGCTTATTCCAAAGTTCAGAGAGAGCTTTTCAATGGATGTTGAATTCATACAGATACCCGCTACCAACTGTATATTGGATGTTGCGGATGAATTGGCCACCGGCACATTCAAACCCACCATGCCTCCCCAGTTAAAATCCTTTCTTTTATCATAATTATAGAACTGAGCCAGGAAACCTAAGCTATAAACCACCGCCTCTTTTTTCTGCCTGATCAGGACATTTGAATCGAGTGCATTTTTTATAACCTTGAATTTATCATCGCTACCTCCAAAATGCGCAAAAATGCCGGTTGACCCCTCCACTTTGAAACGACAGTAGGTATTGATAACATAGGGTTCCGTGTTTGGAAAGGGGAGTGTAACCTTTATCTGGTCGGCATTTGCCTGGAATGATTTGATTGTGCGCTCGAAATTATCTTTCTTCAAAGCCATCGCTTTTAAGAGGATCGTATCGGTTTTGGTAAAAAGTACATTCCTGATGCTGTCTTGGGAAAAGAATTTGAATTTAGCATCCGCATAGAGCTTCTGGGTCTTAAATAATTCATCGCGTTTTAAGGAAACAGTCATTTTGGATATGTCTATTTTCATTTGCGCTGTGAGGTCGAATTTGCCGCTTCCTGAAAAACTGTCTACTACCGGCACCTTATTAATGAGTTCGTAATTACTGGAAATGATGGTTATCTGAGAAATAATATCACCTATCAGGCTGTTCAGGAATTCGTGCGTAGAGCGAAGCAGGTCATTGAGATCCACTCCCCGGATATTTGCCTTCAGTATATCATCTATTCTACTGTGGGTGAAATCTGCATCGATGAATTGATCTTTAAAAAGTGAATTGATCTGCGTTTCTATCGTTAAGAACTGCTGGAATTCTGTAACCCTGCTATGTAGGGTATTATACGCTTTTACGAGTGCTTCCCCTTGCGACTTAAGATCATCGAGTTTTTTTATCCGTTTCATAATTGAATCCTGTAATGCCTGTTGTGTTAACAGTGTCTGCTGGAGTTCTGAGATCACTGTCTGCAATGAATCAAGGCGCTTCTGTAATTGTATGGCAGTTGGGTTCTTTGCCTTGGGGCTTTTTGTAAACAGCGAATATTGCAATTGCTTAGCGGTAGCAAGTTCCAGGGATACCTTAGCCGCCCCTTCTGCTGCCAGCCCGTTGATCTTATCCAATACAACAGCATTGGCAGCCACGAATTCATTGAGTGATTTTTTTGCCTCCTCAACTGATTTTTTATCACCATCGCCAACCGGAGGTAAAAGCTGAGAAAGCGAGGGTACGTCTGCTGCTACAGTTGCATTAAAATTTAAGAAACTTAGGGTTGCCACCGGCGGAGCTGATAACGGGTTAAGATTTTTGACTTTAATATTAACCTGGGAGTTATAAGGTACCATTGCCCTTGGCATTTCCGGTTTTCCGGCCTTATCAAAAAAAATGTCAATGCCTGCATAGGTTCCTGCAGCAATCTTTTTTTTAATGTCCCTGCAACAGGTGTCTTTGAGAGAAACGGGTTTTTGTGCAGATGCAAAGATCGGCAAGGCGTATAGCATACATAGTAGTGCCATGGTGGGTTTCATAGTTGTAAGTTTTGGTTGTATGCCAACAAGGTAATGACCTGCCTTTGCGCTTACAACCGGGAAAAACACCTATTTTATTAGGTGTTTTTCCTTAATGTATAAAACAACAAGCGTCCCAATAATGGAACGCCGTTGATAACCCCCGAAAAATTATCTGTCTTATTTGATATTCATCTTCTTCAGTATCTCAATCGCATCCACATCTTTTCGCAATGCAGCTTCCTTAAACAATTTAACCGCTTCCGCTTCATTCTTAACTGTACCCTCTCCTTTCAAATGCATCAACCCTGCCTTATACAGCGAATTGGTAAACATGATGCCCGCAATCGTATAGGAATCAAGTGCTTTCGTAAAGTCTTTGGTGGTTCCTTCGCCATGATAGTAGCAATCACCCAATGCATCAATCGCATCGTAGCTGCCTTTTTCGGCAGCAACTGAGTACCAGTAAAATGCCTGCTGCATATCTTTTGGCGTAATGTTTCCCTTTCGGTATGTTTCGCCGAGAGCGTACAAACCATAGGCAATCTGATCTGCATCGTCTTCATCAAGATCGGTTTCGAAGTTATAGGCGGCTGCATAAGCAGCTATTTGCTTTAACAGGTTAAACCCTTCCTGCTCATTTTTAGGCATTACTTTTCCTTCGTAGTTCATACTGGCCAGCTCCATGAGACAGTATAATATATTATGACTTGCCCCTGTCTTATACCAGTTAATGGCAGCAGCGCGACTTTCCGGGTTGCTTGTATCGCCGTAATAATAGTCCGCAAGTATACGTGCCGCTGTTACGTTACCGTTCCGGTATGATTTCAGAAACCATTGCACCGCTTCTTTGGGGTGTTTATTCTCTATCGCCTTAAATCCGTTATCGATCATCTCATCATTTTTATCACGCCGCACCACTTCAACCTTTGTAGTCTGCTTTGATCTTTCTCCCGTGAACATACCATTATACATTACACTGCCGGCCGAGGTTCCCCAGTCGGCTGAAGCTGTGCCCGTTCGGTCGAAAGCCCCAACGTTCCTGAAAGAGAACGGCAGCACCAGCTTGTTACGGCGTGATATCGCACCATAATAAATTCCATCGGCAGATAGCCAGGCAAAACCGGAGGGACTAAAATCCAGTGCCTCTTTATAAATAGGAGGAACCACAAAGTTGAACAGCGTATCTATATAACCCCAACTGCCATGCAACCTTGCAGGCGCAAGCGGGTTGGGTGACTTCATTGTATAGCTACCATCTTTCTCCCGGATGATCGCACCCTCCGCAGCATATTTTTTCATTCCATCATATATAAAGGCAGACAGCTCTTTACCGCTTGAATCGATAAAGCCAAACTTCAAACTGTCTATACTTACTGCAAACCATTTCCAGGTAGGGAACAACGCTGCGTACCTGATAGGAATTATTTCTTTCCCTGTTTCGTCTATCAACCCCCACTTGCCGTCTTTCTTTACATATAGTTCTTTCACATCTTCGTACTGAAAGGGAATCACCTCATCTCCGTCTCTGTTGATGAATCCCCACTTTCCATTCATTTTCACTGCACAGATCTTATACTGCTGGAAGTACCCTGTTGCTTCATACTTCGGTTTTATTTTAATCTTGTCTTTTTCATTCTTAAAGCCATACAGGTAAACATTATTCTTATCATACGCACCGAAAGAATACAGACCTTTATCTTTTTGTGATAATGCCGGTTGCACTGACAATAAAAGCAACAGTAAAGAAAGAACGCTGTTTTTTGTTAACGAAGAAAAAATCATAGTTGAAAATTATCGTGTGAAATTCTTTGGATCCATTACTTATTCTACATCCAGTCTTACAGCTCCGCACCCCCCCAGTTTATCAAGGTCGTTCTTCAGGTAGGTCAGTTTTGCCCTGCCATTATCACGTGTTTTGATCTGGAGTTTGAGCCGTTCATCTGACAATTTGAAACTGCCATTTGTGTGATTCGCAATAACTTTATTATAAAAACGGACCACTTTAACATAGATATTATAGTTATCGGCCAGGTAGGAACAATCGTGCAGACCCCGGTAAATTGAGGCGTTCAGCAGATCACTATTATTTTTGAACTGAAGCAGCAATTGCTCGAGTTGTTCCATTTCAAGAAAGTATCTCGCGTTATAGGCATCACTAGCTGTAGGCTTGCGAAACTTTGCTGCCAGGATAGTCTCAACCGATTCGTATTTTTCTGAATACGGGCTGTACATTGAAAAATTATCGGCCGCCCCCTCTTCGCGTAATGCAGTTGAGATCGCTACATTATAAGGACCACCGGCGTTGGCCAGGTATAAATAATTGATCAGCGAGTCGCTGGGCTTTGTCTTCAGTAACGTCTCTTTGAATTGTGCAGTTCTGAGCAATATCATATGTTCAAAAAGATCACTGGTGGGTTTACCAATCACTTCTTTCTGTAACAGGTTCACATACGTTTTTAATTCAGCGTATTCACGTTTCTTTACCTGGTAAACAGGTTTCAGACCGGCTTTCACCATCAGGTATACCAACAATAATGAATGGGGCAGGTTAAAAGATGCATTGCTAAAAGCATAATTACTGTCGGAAGCAATGTTCATATCCGCGCCTGCATCTATCAATAGCTTGGCTTGTATAAAACAGGTTTGCGTTCCGCTTCTGATAGATGTAAAAGCGGGATGCCCATACATATCTGTTGCATTTACATTAATCTTATGATTAACGAGTTCACGTATCATAGATGTACGTTCATAAACAATGGCATCATATAAAGGCGTTTTCCCGGCCCTGTCTTTTACATTCGGGTTCGCGTTATACTGAAAAAGTAACTGTGTTAGTTTGGATGCGCTTTCATCATCAATTTCTTTCTTCTTGCCAATAAGGTGCAGGCTACTCTCGTTCCCGTCTGAAGCGAGATCCGGATTAGCACCGGCTTTCAATAACGCACTGGCAAGTTCGTAGCTGTTCAGGTCAACAGCAGCAGTTATCAACCTGTCATCTTTCCGGTTCTTTCCAAAGTTTGGAAAAGTAACATCAAGGTCAGCTTTGTTGGTTATCAGGGCTACGCCTGCAATAGCTGCCTGGATATCATTTTTATAGATCGCAGAAACCACCGTTGCCAGCGGCTTACTAAAACTTCGTATCCTGTTTACATATATCTCATTAAGGGATTTGTAAATACTTAGATCGTCTGGGAATTTCTGCACTGCTTTTTTCCCGGCTAAAATGGCCTCATCAAATTTTTCTGTTTTGCCACTTTCAACCGCCAGGTTGTGACGAATAAAGATTTCAATAGTGTACACGTCTTTAAATGCAGGATGTAACAAGGCAGCCTGCTGAATATCGGCCAATGCTTCTTCCCATTTTTTTACACCCGTATAGGCAATGCTTCTCCGCGCATATGCCATCGCATTGTTTTTATCGCATTCAATGTACCTGTTAAAATCAGCGATCGCACTATCCCATTTTTCCTTGTAGCGATAAAAGCTGCCGCGTGTGAAATAAATATGACAATTGTTGGGATCCAATTCCAGGGCTTTGGCAATATCCTTTTCGGCCTTGTCATATTCCTTTTGGGAAGTATAGAACACGCTACGTAATTCGTAAGCCAATGCATTTTTATCGTTGTGCTTTAATGCTTCGGTCAGGTAAAATTTTAAATCATAGTCGAATATGTATTCGCCTTTCTTTATGCCTTCCGCCGTATCCGCCTTACTTGCATAGAAAGGCAAATAACGCATATTTATATACCAGTAATAAGGCCTTGCTTCAACCATCAGTCTTGCAAACTGGGAATAGATATTACTGTTCCGGCTGTATTTTTCCTTTGCCTGGTATAATACCCCATAAGCTTCGCTGAATTTATGCTGATCTATCAGCGCCGAAGCTTTGGCAACACTGTCATCGCCTTTTTGTGCAAGTAATGTTGTTGAAAAAAATAAAATAAATAGTAGGCTGCTCAATAATTTCATACGCACAGTTTTACGTGTATTTAAAGGCAAATGCTTCCTGCATCACAATGGCAACGGTTAAACAAAACATCCAGAGTCCAAACCAGTTGAGCGATATACCGGTTTTGATTACGGCCCTGTAATACAGCACACTCATCATGATCACTGAAAAGAAAATAGACATAACAAACTGCGAAAAGCCACTAAGCGATAAGGGTAAAAATGGAAGCAGGTAGTAGATATACAGGGCAGCCGATCCGATAAAACAAACAAACCCGATGCGTTTCAGAAATATCCATTTCTCGGTTCGTAAAAAAATAATTGCGGCAATTATCTGGATGACCCATTTTGCCCCCGCAATACCAGCAGACATCACCATATCATCCACACTTTCATACAACCAGAATTTTCCGTCGATAAAATAAAATGTGAGCAATGCAGAAAGTGCAAAGTACAATCCCGCATAAATAATGTTCTGGTTTGTCATGGAAACATGTTTGCTGAATGCTTATGGCTGCACCAATGGGATTTCCAGGGTAAAGCTGAAATTTCTCGTTTTAACCGTGCCATTGGTTCCCATTCCGATATCAGCGAGACCGAGATCGTATTGCAGCTTAAAAATGCTGAGTATCATATTCAGACTCAGGCCATAATCCATCCGCTTGATATCGTTGTTGAAATCGATACTTTGTTTATCGGTATTGCTTCCCGCTCTGAATCTTTTGGTTCCTGAAATGGCATAAGCTGCATAAGGACCAATCCCGATTCCGTAACTACCAGCGAGATAAGTAAGTGGAAGGTTCAACTGGAGATAACCCAGTTTTACATCTGCCAATGATGGGTTCACAACACTTGATTTTGAAGTGGCTTTGCCGATGTATTGCAGTGAGGGAAACAGACCGCTGGCATCATCCGACTTTTCATACGCTTTCGGCTTAAAGGCTACAAATACACCAAGACCTCCATGAAAATTAACGGTGCCACTATTGTCCTGCTTTTTACCGGCAAGCTGATGATTGAAGCCACTTAGGTTAACTCCTCCAAACACGTCTAAACGTTGTGCATTTGAAAATTTACCTGCAGTAAGCAAAAGAAAAAGAAGGGTGTATTTTCTTGCGGCAATTACTTTTACATTCATACTTAGGTTGCGTTTTAGCGATTGTTCTTTTTGTCGAACAAAACTATTCGCAATCCACGACCCGGGTAATCGGTATAAGTTTCCTATTTGATAGGTATATATACCTATTCAAGTCCATTCCTGATGGCAAATTTCACCAGGCCCACCGTGCTTTTGCAATTGCATTTGGCAAACAGGTTCTGGCGGTGGTTATCAACCGTTTTTTTACTGATAAAAAGTTTAGTGGCAATTTCTTCGCTTGTGCATTCCTTTACGATAAGCGCCAGTACCTGTTTCTCACGGTCGCTTAGCGGCGACAGCTCCGTATCCATTTCTTTTTCTTTATTGTACTGGCTCCAGATAAGCGGTACAATATCCTGTGAAAAATAAGTGCCCCCTTCGTTGATGCGGTGCAGGGCATTCAATAATTCGGCATGACCCGCATTCTTTAAAATAAAACCATCCGCCTCTGCCATGATCACTTCTTTTACAGCACTGGCATTATTATACATCGATAATATCAGTACTGATATATGCGTGTACTTGCTTTTGATCATCCGGCATAGTTGTGTTCCGGTTAACAGTGGCATGCTGATATCCGTTAGCAGGATGTGATAATGATCAGGATCAGCGGCGATCATGTCGTAGGCCGATTGCCCGTTATTGGCTTCGGCCACCACCTGCCATCTTTCATCGGAGTTAATGATCCCCCTTAAGCCGTCGATCACCATCTGGTGATCATCGGCAATCAGTATGTTGCTTTTTGTTATCATGCTAATGGTATGGTGATATCGATTTTTGTTCCTGTTAACTGTTCAGAATGAACCTGCATTTTGCCATCCAGCATCCTTACTCTTGCTGCTATATTTTTCCAACCCAATCCGCGCGAGCGATTCAATTCATTTGTATCGAACCCTTTTCCGTTATCGGTAATGGCTATCGAAATAGCATTGGATTGCGCCATTGAAACAGCGATCGCTATTTGATTGGCTTCTGCATGTTTAACCATATTATTCAATACCTCCTGAACAATGCGATAGATGGTAAGCATGCTTGTTTTTTCAAACGCATATTGTTTGATCTCTTCGGGTACAGACAAGCTAACCCTTGTTTTGCCGGTAGTGTTGATGTTTTCGCATATATTTTCAATTGCCCCGAACAAGCCAAAATTCAGATCCTCGGGCATCAGGTTATGGGATATGTTCCGTAATTCAACAAGGGCATTATCGAGCAGATCAGCGGAGGCGCCGGCTATTTTATTTTCGGGCAACTGGTAATGCAGGGTAGAAATATTCATCTTGGCTACCGATAATATCTGGCCGATGCTATCATGAAGATCGCGGGCTATCCGGATCCTTTCATTTTGTTCTCCCTCCATGATTGCCTTTACAAACACCTGTTCTTCTATGAGCTTATTTTTTATGATGCGGTTCCTGTACAGCAACACAAAGAGCACGCTGATCAATGATAAGGTGGCTATCGATCCCATGATCAGTCTTCGTTTATCAGACGCTGCTTTCTTTTTTTCAACTTCATTCAATGCATTCACATACTGCAAACGCTGGTTCTCTTTTTCTTTTTCCTCTGTTTCATATTTGATCTGCAGGTTGTATACGATCCTCGATTTTTCTGCATTCAGTACTGAATCTTTCAGTACTGATCGAAGGGTAAAAAAATCAAGTGCCGAACGCATGTCCCCGGTTGCCTTGCCCAGTAGCCAACCGGTTTCATATGCATCGAGGAGCTTTTGTGCATCTTTTGTTTTTTGCGCGTATTGCAGGGCCTGATCCAGGTATTGCTTTGCGGCAGTGTAACGGTTGGCAGATAAGCTGGTACGTGCCAGGTTATCGTATACAGTTGCAAAAGAATTATCGTCATTTATTTTTTTCGCATAGGGAAGCGCTTGCAAAAAATAGCTTTCTGCTTTTTCATATGCATTGGTTTTGCGAAGCGTAACACCTACATTAATGTAGCTGAGAAACAGCACCCAGTCATTACCTGCATTGTCAATATTTTTTATATGTGTGGCAAGGGCTTTTGCATACTCTTTGTTATCATCATAACTGATACCGAGTAATGCATAGGCGCCCCAGCGCCTGTCGCGGTTAGTATCGTGAATCTGTTCAACCAAGGTCACCGCTTTTTCGGCATACTTTTTCTCGCTGTTAAAATTTCCAAATCCCTGAAACATATTACTGAGTGCCGTATAAACAGAGATCAGCATAGCGCTGTCTTTTAAATCTTCATAGCCGCCTGCTGCTTTCAGCAGGTAGTGGGTGCCGGATTGGAAATCTAATTTTCCGCCAAAAGAACTGCCGATCTGCAGGTTGGTATAGGCAATCATTTTTTTATTTCCCGCTTGCGAAAGGTAATGCAGGGCCGTATCATACCATGCCATGGAAGAGGTGTTGCGGAGCTTTACATTACTGATGCTCAGCAATGATGCCGCTTTACCGGTATATTCAGTGTTTCCGGCTGCCCGCGCCTGTTTATACAGGATTTGCGCAAGTGAATCAGTCATCTGTGGTTTAAGATCCAGGAAGGAACCGGCCTGGTTAAAAATGGTTCTCATTTTTGCCGTATCCCATGCTGTTGAATACACTTTTTGCGAAGACCCTTTCAAAGCAAACATGATCGTACATAACAGCGTAGGAAATAAAAAATACCGCATGAAAAGATTTTCAAAACGAAGTTAGGAGATAAATACATTTAACTTTAGTATGTTATTTAGACAGTTCGTTTTATATGAATGACGCACCATATGCTTAAACATAGCAACTAAAAATAAAATACAATGAGTACTGAAAAAGCAATTTTAGCCGGAGGATGTTTTTGGGGAGTAGAAGAATTGATCAGGGCCCAGCCTGGTGTTATTTCAACTGAAGTTGGATACACTGGCGGCGATGTGCCGAATGCTACTTACCGCAATCATGGCACCCACGCAGAAGGTATCGAGATCACATTTGATCCGGCTACATTATCTTATCGTAAGCTTCTCGAATATTTCTTCCAGATACACGACCCAACAACGCGAAACAGGCAGGGAAATGACACAGGCACTTCATATCGTTCTGCTATTTTTTATCTCGATGAAAGTCAACGCGAAACAGCCAACAAACTGATTGCTGAAATGGAAACCTCCGGTATCTGGCCCGGCAAGATCGTTACCGAAGTAGTGCCTGCCACCGACTTCTGGAACGCTGAAGCTGAGCACCAGGATTATCTGAAGAAAAATCCATATGGATATACCTGCCACTTTGAAAGACCTGATTGGAAACTGGGTTAACCCGCTATTTATAATCCTTCCGAAAGAACCGGGAATTGTAATTCTCCTTATCCGGATAGATATTAATTCTTTGGAAGTTTCTATTAATTTCCAACTACTGCACAATCGTAATTCTCTTTACGTTTATACCCTGGCACCACAAGAACCGCTTCCCAGTTTGCTTGTGAAAAAAGAGAGTTATATGACGAAAATTATCAAAACTACATTCCGAACACTATTTGCCTGTTTAGCAATATATGCTGTAAGCGGATACCCGGTGCAGGCACAACAGCCATTGAAAGTTGGCGGAAAGAACCTCCGGTTATTTGTTTACCCGGTAACAGATCATACCATTCGTGTAACCCTGTTACCAGCTGATTCCATGAAAGACGGCATGCTAAAGAAAGACCTTGTTCTGGAAGAGAAATGGCAGACATCACCCGTTAAAGGAATCATTTTAAAAAACGGCGCGAGAACCGTTTTGAAAAACATGAGCATTCAGTTAGATGCCGCTACAGCCACACTTACATTTTATACAAAAGAGGGTAAACAGTTTCAAAAAATTTCTCTTGGCGATGCTAACGGGAAAGTCTCTTTTTATACAGGCACCCAGCCATTGCTGGGTTTAGGTGGCGGTGGTCAGAATTTTGACAGGAGAGGCACATACGATGAAATGCAGGCAGGTGTTCCTACCAATGAAATGCAAATGTATGGCTCGCGGTTACCGGTTCCATTACTAATCGGAACCGAAGGCTGGTCGCTTTTTTTCCACCTGCCTTACCGGGCAGCTTTTGATCTGCGTTCCGGCACTACCGGTTTCTTTATTCCACGAGCCAATGCGATTGCCCCGGAAGACAAAGCATTGCCGCTTGATTTTTTTGTAACCTATAATGAAGCCCCTGCAAGGGCCCTGACAGAATATGCAGCATTGGTGGGCCAGGTTCCCCTGGCTCCAAAATGGACCTTTGGTTATATGCAGAGCCACCGAACATTGGGTAACCCTGCCAGCCTGGTGGAAGAGGCCGAGACCTTTCGCAAAAAGAAAATGCCTTTGGATGCCATGATCTACCTGGGTACAGGTTATGCACCCAATGGCTGGAACATGGGACATGCGAATATGGATTTTAATCCCGGCTCTTTTGACAGGCCGGATGAGATCATCAAAAAATTACACGACAATAACCTGAAGGTGATACTGCACGTAAATAACACACCACGCAGTTTGCATGGCGAGATGGTTCCTTCTGCAACCGATACGGGCAGGGATTATGCCTATAATTACTGGCAATGGCACCTGCCTGTTTATAACAGGAACATTGATGGCTGGTGGCCCGATGATGGTGATGAATTACCCACACCTTCGCGCCTTACGAGGCATATGATCTATGCAAAAGGACCCTTGATGACCCGGCCGGGTAAACGTTATTTCAGCCTGCAGCGTACGGGGTATGCAGGGATGCAGCGGTATGGAACATTTGGGTGGTCGGGCGATGTGTTCTCCATCTGGTCCAGTTTAGCTGTGCATGTTCAACTGGGTCTAAATTATTCCATGACAGCTTCTCCTTATTGGGGAAGTGATATCGGAGGGTTTGTTGCTACAAAAGAATTTACCGGCGAACTGTTTGCCAGGTGGTTTGAGTTTGCCACGTTTACTCCGCTCTTCAGATCGCATGGGCGCATCTGGGGCAATCGGCTCCCCTGGGGATGGAGCACGGGCAAGCTTCTTCCCGAAAATGAGGCTACCGCCATCAACTCGGCCGATCCGTCTGAATGGTTAAATCCTGCAATAGAGCCTATCTGTAAAAAATACCTCGAACTGCGTTACCAATTGCTGCCTTATAATTACACAATTGGAAGGGAAAATTATGATAGCGCATTACCGCTGATGCGTGCATTATGGCTGCATTATCCAAAAGATCCGGTGGCAGTTGCCTGCAGCGATGAATACCTGTGGGGAAGAAATATTCTTGTGGCACCGGTTACTGAAAAGGGCACTACTACCCGTAAACTTTATTTACCGGAGGGCTTATGGTATGATTTCTGGACAAACCGCGCCTACCAGGGTAACCAGCATATTAACCGCTACGTGGATCTTACTACGTTGCCACTGTATGTAAAATCAGGTACCATTTTACCCATGGACCCGATCAGGCAGTATACTGCTGAAAAAGTAACTGAACCTACTACATTGCGCATTTACCCGGGAGAGGATGGCTTCTTTACCCTGTATGAAGACGATGGCGAAACGATGGATTACCAAAAGAATAATGGTGTTCGCACACTGCTTAGCTGGAACGATAAAGAGCGGAGGTTAACAATTGCTCCTGCAGGTGGTAGCCCCACAAACAGAACCTTTATCGTACAGCTGATGTCTGGCGCACAACGGGGAGATAGAAATGTAAAGACGATTGATTATACAGGAGTTCAGGTAGCTATAAAATTGTGATGTTTTATAGAAATGAATGGCAACTTTATCCCAGCACCTTAAACAACAAATCCTGTAAAAACCGATTGGTAAAATCTGCTTTAACTGCAGTGTTATTGTCTGTAAGTCTTGGAAGATAGCGACTGAAAAACTGCTGGCTATGCGAAGATTCGATCAATGTACTGCTTAAAGATCTCGGGTATTTGTAGCGTGGATTGTATTCAGAAATTACAAGCGAAATCTTGGCGCAAAGATCTTTGTAAGGTTTAAACACTTCGCTCTTATTAATCTCTGCAACTTCTTTTACCAGGTAAGCTTTACTACTTTCCGCAATAACAATCTGGTTCAGGTATTTTTTATTATAGTCAGCATTGCCGGCACTGTCGGGTAACTCGTTGGTGAGTAAGTATACGATTGTCTTTAACTTCTCTTTCTTGTCGGTAATATTCTGCAATTTGAAGATCACCAGAAATTCCATATAACACCAGTACCAGTTCAATATATATAATAGCAACCGGTGCTTATTCTCGAAATACCTGTAAATAGTTGCCTCGGTGCTATTGATATTGACCGCCAGTTTCTTGAAGGTAAACTGCTCAAATCCCAATTCATAAATCAGGTCAATGGCATGCTTTATAATCTGCTTCCCAACCTCGCTGCTCTCGGGGTCGCGCAGGTATATTTTACTGTTTACCTTAAAGCTTACCTGGAAATCCATGCTTTTTTATAAAGATAGTAATTATACCAATAATGGAACTTTCACACTATTTTATGATAGTAATACTATCATTTAAAGAAGTGTTATTATTTTTGAGTAATAAAGAAAGTGTATGCTCCTCAATAAACCGGTTCCCTTTCATTACATTTTTGGGAAAGTAAAACACGAACTATTCTTCGTCTTCATCATCGGGTTGCTGATCTTCTTTCTTACCGGGCACTTCCGCGCACTGATTCCCGATATGCCCATCGCCATCCCCGCCTTTATCGGAACGGCTATTTCGGTTATCCTCTCGTTCAAGCTGAACCAGTCGTACGACAGGTGGTGGGAGGCACGCAAGATCTGGGGAACTATTGTAAATGAAAACAGGAGCTTTATCCTGCAACTGCAATTATTTCTGAAAGCAGGTAATGAGCCTGTTATCAAACAAATCGCTTACCGGCAGATTGCCTGGTGCTATAGTCTTGGGCAAAGCCTCCGTGGATTAAATGCTATAGAAAATCTTGAAAAATGGCTCTCGCATCAAGAGCTGGAAAAACTACAGTTACAGGAAAACAAGCCCCTGGCACTACTACAGATGAATACTTTGCATATCGGTCAACTAAAGGAAAAAGAGCAACTGGATGCTTTTAGCCTCGTACAGATCAATACAACGCTGGTTAATTTTTCTACTGCTATGGGTATGGCAGAGAGGATCAAGAGTACCATATTTCCGGTTACATACCGGCTTTTCCTGCACATGATCATTTACTTATTTGTGATCACGCTCTCTATCTCACTCCGTGATATAGAGAGTTATTTTGAGATTCCGCTGCTGATGATCATTTCTTCCGCATTTTTCCTGCTCGAAAAATCGGCTACGCACTTACAGGATCCTTTCAGCAACAAACCTACCGACACCGCTGTTACTGCCATTGCCTCAACTATCGAAAGAAATATCAGGCAGTTACTGAACGAACCCGGTATTTCTAAACCTGCGGAACCTGATAATTTTTACCTGATGTAAACCCAAACCAAACAATATGCGCACCCACTCAAAAGAAACACAAAGCACTCTAACCCCTGACCTTGCACTTACCATATTACAGGAAGGGAATGAACGTTTTATCAAGAACCTGAAGGCGAACCGCAACTTGCTACAGCAGGTGAATGAAACCGCAGCCGGGCAATTTCCTTTTGCAACTATTCTCAGCTGCATCGATAGCCGCACATCGGCAGAATTGATCTTTGACCAGGGCCTCGGAGATATTTTCAGCATCCGTATAGCCGGAAATATTTTAAACGAAGATATTCTGGGCAGTATGGAATTCGCCACCAAGGTGATGAAAACAAAGATCATCCTTGTTCTGGGTCATACCAGATGTGGTGCGATCGTTGGTGCATGTAACCATGTTGAAATGGGAAACCTCACAACCCTGCTGAAAAAAATACAGCCTGCTATCGATCATGAAACAGCGACCACCGATAACCGCTCTGGCAGCAATCCTGCGTTTGTAAATAATGTTACAGAGCTGAATGTTAAACTGGCGATAGACAGGATACGTTTAGAAAGCCCTATCATCGCGGAACTTGAAAAGGAAGGTGAGATAAAAATTATTGGTGGAATGTATAATGTAGAAACGGGTAAAGTTGATTTCTACTAAATTATCATTGCCGATAATGCCACAGAAGCACTGAAGTTTTCTGTGTTTCAGTGCTTCTGTGGCATATTAACCTCATTCAAACGCCGGCTTTACATCATTCCAGAAAGCATCCAACCCGATCATTCCTGCTTTTAAAAAAGAAATGGTAGCCGGCCAGTCGCTATCTCTGTAAACACTTACGTTGGGCAGCTCTATAAAAATCCTGCTTAACGGCTTCCCGTTTTCATCGATCGTTTTCTTTTGCCAAACCCAGTCTTGTCTCAATACCTTCTTAAAAATTGTTTGCATACTTTCAAGCTGCTCAAATTGTTCATGATGTATTAGCGAGGAAGGGTGCGTTAACTCGATAGATATGGATGCATAGTTATTCTCTGCACGCATCCGGAAATAAATATGCGGTATGCCCGTCTTGTAATTGGACCAGTTTACTTTATCGCCACTGGCAGATAAGATAGGTTTCATATACTGACCGAACTTTGTCCAGAATTCCTGCTTTAAGCGCGAGGCATCTTGCTTTGAATACATTGTTTTTCAATTCTATTGTGCTTCCGAAAAAAATACTGTTTGCATTTGAATGTAAGAATTATTGAACAGAAAAAAATCAGCGCTTCAGTGCTTCAGCGGCAATTCTACCCGAATACACTATTTTTAATGTCTCAAACAGTCATATGAAAAACATCAACTCCCGCCGCCAGTTTCTTTATAATGTCTCTTTAGCCTCCGCCGGTGTATTATTAGCAGGCCGGAGCAGCTGGGCCGAAACCGCCTTCAATCCTGATTCAAAATTCAAGGGTGTGCAGATTGGCGCCATCACCTATTCTTTCCGCAGCATGCCGGGCAAGCCAGAACAACTATTGCAGTATTGCTTAGATGCCGGCATCAGTGCCATTGAACTGATGGGCGATTCTATTGAGGAGTATGCAGGGAAACCCATTAATACATTCAAATATCCGCCACGTGTAAACGGACAGGCACCGCAATTAACAGATGAGCAAAAAGCGCAGATAGCTGCTTATCAAAAACAAGTAGCCGACTGGCGCGCAGAAGTTTCGATGGATGCATTTAAAGAGGTTCGCAAAATGTATAACAAGGCTGGTGTTGATATTTATGCATTCAAACCCAATGCATTGAATGCAAACAACACCGATGCCGAAATTGAATATGCTTTGCGTGCAACCAAAGCACTGGGAGCAAAATCTGTTACGATAGAATTACCAACCGATCCTGCCCATTCAAAACGGCTGGGTGATCTTGGGGCCAAACACAAAGTTTATATCGGCTATCACGCGCACCTGCAGGCAACAGATACTGCCTGGGATACGGCATTGGAGCAATCTCCTTATAATTCAATGAACCTCGACTGTGGTCATTACATTGCAGCGGGCGGGAAGAATACAAAAGAAAGTCTGCTCGCTTTGATAGAAGCGAAACATGACCGCATTACGAGTATGCATATCAAGGACCGTAAATCAAAGGAGAACGGGGGCAAGAATGTTATTTGGGGGCAGGGGGATACGCCTTTGAAGGAGATACTTACTTTGTTGAAAGATAAAAAGTATAAGATCCCTGCTACCATTGAATTGGAGTATGATATTCCGGCGGGGTCGGACGCAGTTCTGGAAACTCGGAAATGCGTTGAGTATGCGAAGATGTTGTTAAACGCATAATTTTACGGATTAGCGGATTACGGATTAACGAATTAAAATAAAAATCCGTTAATCCGTAATCCGCCAATCCGATAATTATTTACCACAAGCCCGCAAGTAAGCAACTAAGAATATTACAGCAACAAGCACAACCGCCCACCCATACCTAAACCCGGGCTGAACTTTCTGCAACCTTATCTCATCGATCTGCTGTTTAGCAAACAACTCTCTATCTGCATGAAGTTTTTTAATACTCTCTAATTCATTCTGATGTTGTACCCGGAAGATCTCTATCTGCTTCTTCAGCATTTCAAGTTCCTTGGCGTGCAGCAACGTATTCTCTACTTTTGATTTTTCAAACAGTTGCTGGCTCGCTGTGAGTTTTTCTGTTAAGTTAAGTATCTGCTTATCGTAATTAGCCTTCAGCTGAACAGTTACCTGCTCTACCAGTTTCGCTTTTGACTCCTGCAGCTCTTCGATGGTATGGGTATAGATATCATGGAAGTACTGCCCCAATGCAGTGGGTGTGATGAATGCTTTATCTGCCACTCTTTGTAATAACGTGATATCTTCTTTGTGACCGATGGCCGAAATAAAAACAGTATCGAGCGAAATAACGGCTTCCGCAATATTGGGTTTATTAAAGAAGTCAACGTTTTCACCACCACCTCTTGAGATGCAGATAATATCTGCGTCTTCGCTGTATTTTCTCACCGCCTGAATGATCTCTGCCTCCCCGGTTAGTGATACACGGGCAAATGCAAAATCATATAATGCGATCGCTTCTTTTAATTGATGCTTGATATCCGAATCAACAATTCCCGTTTTCCCTGTAATGATCACTACCCGTATTTTTTCACCGGCAATGATCTTACGCTTGATAAAAGAATCGGCATCTTTATACCCTGCCTGCACTTTGGTCTGCAGCAACTGGATGGCCCTGATCTCATCATCGGTTATCTCAGTGCGTTCCTGCGATAGAATATCTATCAGGTTTAACTGGAGATCGATGCGCCCGGCATTGGTCTGAACTTTTTTTGTAAGGTATGCGTGACATTCAATCGTTTGATCTGGCTGTAGCTTATTTCTGAGGATAGCGGGAACAACAAACGACATGGATGCTTCTGACGTTTCATCCTTCAGAACATCATAATAATAACCATTGTATTCAACTCCTTTACCAGGTATATATCTTCCTTTGATGGCAAAAGTTTTTCTTACTGCCTCATTCGTCAATGCATTGTTGAATATGTTCATTAAGGAAGAAGGATTGTACATCACTTCCTGTTTCGACTGATCCATCTTCGAAATTACTCTATTCTTTTTCTTTCAGTGGGAATGGACATTAGAATAAATACTAAGTGTTTATACGGCAACGATTATCCTTGTTTTCTAACATACTTAGTGAGTATCACAATTACCTGCCCTTCGATCTTTCCTTCTATCTGTTCTGTATTCTCTTCTACCAGGCGGATATTCTTTACCACTGTTCCCATTTTAGCATTGAGGGATGACCCTTTTACATCGAGCGACTTCGTAAGTACAACCGTATCTCCCTGCTGTAATATATTTCCGTTGGCATCTTTGTGTAAATCAACACTGCCATCATTCTCATGATCGCCGGTTGCTTTGGCCCAGGCAAGTTTTTCATCATCGAGAAATAACATATCGAGCTGATCAGCTGCCCAGCTTTCGGTACGCAACCGGTTCAGCATGCGCCATGCTACAACCTGCACACCGGCTACTTCACTCCACATAGAAGTGGCTAAGCAATTCCAGTGATCATTATCAAGCGGCTCTTTCTTTTCAATCTGGGAGAGACATTTACTGCATACCATGATGCTATTCTCTGCATGGTTATTATCCTGCGAAGGCACTTCATATACCTGCACATGATTTGTTGATTCGCATAGTTCACATTTACCCTGGCTTCTTTCAGCTAATACCGTTTCTAATTTCATCCCGTTTATTTAGGGCGGCAAGGTATTGTAAAGATGTTAGATGAACGTTGGCATTTCTATTGAATAACGATCTTCTTTGGTGCAGGTGGCTTGGGAGGGGGCGCCCCTTGTCCACGAAGATCCTTGGCGATACCATTATTCCTCCGCTTCATCTCAGCCACATGTTTTTCATGTGCCTTTTTAAAACGAAAATGCAACAGGTCGTTCCCGCTGGATTTAACATGGTCGCCCTGGCTTTTTAATTCTTTTAACGGTGGCTTTTTGTCCTGCGCCAATAAAGCCCCGCTTACCAATGTGGCGCAAAGCAATAATGATAGTATCTTTTTCATAATAGTCGTTTTACCAATGGTTAATACAGTAACATATACTAATATCATACCAAGAGAGGCTTTTTAGCTCCCGGTTTCAAATAAATCATTAATCCGGGGTGTTATTATTTATACTTTGTTGTTGCCGGATGAAAGGTTTGCCACGAGTGCCAGAATTCCTGGTAAGCCTGTATCTGCATCAGTTGCTTTCCCACCAGCGGGCCGGAAATGCTTTTCCCATCTGCATTCCAGAGCGATCCTGTGTTTGTATCTTTTAATGTGCTTTCTGCATCCGCTCTCTCAAAACGCAGGTTTTGTCCATCCACCAGGGTATTAAAGGCGTGAAACGAAGCCGTATCACTTTCCAGCGTGATCATGATCGGGTACCACGGTAAAGAATCCTGTATAATCCTGTCTTTTACCAATTGGTTCCAATCGTAAGCGCGTGCGGTTTCCAGGTGTTGAACGCCTATTACCCATGATTTAGCATTCCAGGAACCGCTGTCCCTTTTTGTAAGATCGCTTTTTGAAAGACCCTTATCGTAACTGGCCATTTTCTCAAATTTTTCCTTGTAAGTAGTATCCGGTTGCATGATGATGGATTCAGGATGCTTGCGCAGCCATGCTCCCAACCTCATCTGTTCTGATGGAAGTTCTTTTAACTGCGCACCTTTTAACGGACCGGCAATTGCCATACCCGTTGATTGCTGCCACCAGCTCTTGGTACCCGCATCTTCAAACATGGCATTAAAATGATCCATCCCAACGAGGCGGAAGGTGTCAAATTTTTCAGCTTCCTGTATATAGGTACTGTACACACGGCCTGTACGGCATACAGTACAATAAGTAACCATCACATTCACATTGCCAAACGTGTCTACTACCTGGTGGTGATAGCCGATCAACTGGATGGGATATGCTTTTGCACGACCATTAATAATAACACCCAGCACCAATTTGTCTTCCGGGATCTTATTTTCTTTTTGACCTGCGAAAGCAAGCGTTCCGGGTTGAAGGAACATCTTATCTGCTTCCATCGTAAAGTTCAGCATATAAGCGATCACGCCATATGCAATGAACAGCAATACCAATCCTGCTTTCTTCCACCTGGCTGCATTCTTAAAAATGAGTATAGCCGGATAGATGATCATTAATAAGGCGATGCCACGTAACCACCAGATATGGCGACCAATAAAATAAGCAATATCAATTGTGTTCGCTTTTTGGCTGCCGGGAAAAGGCATAATAAAATATACACGGAGAATTTCGGCAGCAAATAACAGGATCAATCCTGCAATCAGTAAGAATTTCTTCATAAGGCAATCGTTAAAGTTCAAATATCGATGATTAAGCTTTCATCGCATACACAACAATATTCACCCCAAACTTCGTATTATCCTCAGATAAGAACCGTTTGTTCCGAAAATCATAGTCCCATTCACAACCATAATCCTTATTACTATATAACACTGCGATCCTTCCATCCACGATGATTGCCTTCAGGTAATCATGTATCAGGTCATCTCCCCACCCGTTCAGTTCAAACGCAGTATTGGGTGGCCCTTTCTCAAAAGGAAAGAAGGAATGATATAGTTCATGACTATTCGGGATCTTTTTTAATGCTCCGGCTCCAAAAAGAGAATCCATCTGTGCTTCAAAAGATTTGGCAAAGAGACCATCAATGTCATGGTTGCAATCGTCTACAAAAACAAACCCGCCGTTTTGCACATACTTTTTAAAATGCTCGGCCTCCTGCGAATCAAATTGCACCAGCTTATGCCCGCTGAGATAGGTAAACGGGGCCTGAAAAAGATCGTTACTGCTGAGATCGATCACTTTTTCCTGCAGGTCTACCGGGATCGTTGTGTATTCGATCAAAGAGTTGAGAATGTTGGATGGCATGCGCTGGTCCGTGTTCCAGTCGCCGGATCTGTATCTCAAACGTGTGAATGTGAATTTAGCTTTTACCATTTTAAACTGTCAATTGGACCACTTGCCCTACTTTATTTTTTTCAATTCTGTTTTTGCGCTAAATTCCTGTTTTTGCAACCTGCATGTAATTTATAAAAAAATTGAATCCCTTGGAACTATCAGAAAGCACGGTAAAGGATCTGCTGGGTAAACTGGCGCAATTAAAAAGCGAGATACAGAAAGTGATCGTTGGACAGGACATCATTCTCGAAGAGATCATTGTTGCATTACTGGCTGGCGGTCACTGTTTACTCGAAGGGGTGCCCGGTCTTGCCAAGACATTAATGGTAAGAACCTTGTCGCAGGCCGTTCACCTTGATTTTCACCGGATCCAGTTCACGCCCGATCTCATGCCTACAGATATTGTGGGTACCGAGATCCTGGAAGAGGACCATGCAACCGGCAAAAGATTTTTCAAGTTCAACAAAGGTCCCCTGTTCTCTAATATTGTATTGGCAGATGAAATAAACAGAACGCCACCCAAAACACAGGCTGCTTTACTGGAGGCTATGCAGGAATTTGAAGTAACCTACGGTGGAAAAACCTATCCGCTCGACAGGCCCTTCTTTATTCTCGCCACCCAAAACCCGATTGAACAATCCGGCACCTATCCATTACCCGAGGCGCAACTCGACCGTTTTCTGCTCTATGTAAAGATTGGGTACCCCACACTGGAGGAAGAGATGAATATCCTCAGCAGCACAACCGGAAACAAAAAAGCCAAAGTGATGCCCGTTCTTAACGGCGCTGAAATACAGCAACTGCAAGGGTTTGTGCGTGATGTAAGTATTAATGATGAGCTGATACAATATATTACCACGCTTATCCGCGCCACAAGACCTGATACGTCTGCCAATGAATATATAAAAGAGTTTGTTCGCTGGGGCTGTGGCCCGCGTGCGGGACAGGCTTTGATCTTAACAGCCAAAGCAAGGGCGCTATTAAAAGGAAGATATGCCGTGATCATGGAAGACATCCACGCTATGGCACCACCCGTACTCCGGCATCGCATATTGATGAACTTCAAAGCAGAGGCAGAGAATATCACTTCTGACGATGTAACCGATAATCTTTTGAAATCGACAGACAGACCTAAAGGCAAGCTTTCCTAACATCTATCATCTAACAACCAACATCTGAAATGAGTAGACTTGCTGACCCAAGGATATTAATGGCAATAAAAGACCTTCCGCTGGCCGCAAAGACCACGGTGGATGGGTTTATGGCCGGTATCCATGCGAGCAAGGTAAAGGGTGAGGGAATGGAATTCAGCCAGTACCGCAGCTACCAGCCAGGTGATGATCTGCGTAGAATGGATTGGAAAATGTTTGCGAGAAGCGACAGGTATTATATCCGCGAGTCGGAAATTGAAACGAGTATTTCTGTCAGATTTTTGATCGATGCCAGCGCATCCATGAACCATACAGACAGCAATATTACAAAGATCGAATATGCCAGGTACCTCGCGGCATCATTGGCTTACCTGGCCAGCAGGCAAAGCGATGCAACGGGTTTGTATGTATTTCGTGATGGCAGTTTGTTTTCACTGCCTGCGCGTAAGGACCATCAGCATCTATCCCGCATCTTTTACCAGCTTGAGAATATAAGTCCTTCCGGAAAATTTACAGAGCCGATACACTACCGTGATATTTTCTCCGGCAGTACAAAAAGGGAACTGCTTGTTTTTATTACCGATTATTATGAAAAAGATGGCGAGATCACGCAACTGCTAAATTCCCTTTCCAGTAACAAACATGAGATCATTGTGTTCCAGTTGCTGGGGAAGAACGAACTGGAGTTTGATTATAAAGGATATGCTGCACTGGAGGACCTTGAAACCGGGGAAACGATCCGCATAGATCCCCTGAAAAGCAATGATGCTTATAAAGAAAAGATGGAAAAACATTTAGCGGGTATCCGGTCGGCACTCTTGAATAAGAACATTTTTTATTCCGCCATCCGGATGGACGAGCCCGTAGATAAAGCGTTGTCAGATTTTTTAAAACAAAGAAATAAAGTGAGGGGCTAAGGTTTGATCCATTTTGTACAATCCATATGGCTTTGGGCAATGGCGGGAATATTGGTTCCGCTGTTCATCCATTTGTGGAACGTAAAGAAAGGTAAAACACTGAAAGTAGGAAGTGTTGCATTTTTAACAGAAACCGCGAGAACACATTCAAAAAGCTTACGGGTTTCGGACTGGCCTTTATTATTACTCCGGTGTTTGTTACTGATACTGCTGGCCCTTTTGATCGCAGGTGCTTTTTTTGAAAAACAGGATAACGCGATAAAAGAAAAAGGATGGGTCTTAATAGACAAAAACGATCTGAATGGCAGCTACAAAGCATTTGGTCATTCCATCGATTCATTATCCAAAGCCGGTTTTGTTATTCACTTTTTTAATAAAGGTTTTGCCGAAGGGTCACTGGGAGAATCTTCAGGCAATGATACTTCGCAACCAACTATTTCTTACTGGACACTATTAAAAGAACTGGACCAGCAGGTGCCTGAAGGGTTGCCATTGTATCTTTTTACAAATAACAGGCTGAATCATATAAGGGGTGAACGACCATCCGTTGCGCTGGATCTGCATTGGAAAACGTACGCATCTCCAGATACTTCCTTTTTAACATCAAAGCAGGTTGATACTACCGCCATTTCTGTTTGTATTTATGCAGACAAACCCGGCATGGGTGAAAATTATGTAAAGGCTGCGCTCGAAGCGATCAGGGATGCAGGTAAGCAAAAGATAAAAATTATTACCGCTGCTACTATACAGAATATTCCGAAAGATATTAGTTGGCTATTCTGGTTATCGGAAAACAAAATGCCTGCATCGCTTACCAACGCTTCCGTTTTTACTTATCAAAGCGGAAAAGTAAATGAAGTTTCTTCGCCGCTTATCAGCACAGGGAAAATCAACGTTGCGCCGGAAGAAGATTTTGAAACCTTTAAAAATATCCGGCACGTAAGTCAAACTAATAGTGAGCCTCTATGGACAAATGGATACGGCGAAACAGTTCTGGGTAAAGAAGGAAGAGTGTATCACTTTTACAGCCGCTTCGATCCCCAATGGAGTACGCTTGCCTGGAATACACAATTTCCCCAGTTGATCTACGCGTTAATATCCGGCAGAAAAGGCGATGAAATTGATTTGCCGGCTACAACCCCCATAGATCATCAGCAGTTACAGCCAGCCAAAAAAACGGATACTGTTAATACAACGAAAAGTCTGTTGCTTAAAAAAACAGACCTATCAAAAGTATTATGGATACTGGCTTTCATCATATTCTTCCTCGAAAGGCTGCTCACCTATCATAAGCGAAAGGAGGTAGTGTATGAATGATATGAGAAGTAGCGGTATTATTAAATACCTGCAAAAAAAATGGACCGGGCGCATCTTATTGGCATGGTTTGTTTTTACTGTGGCTGTTTATGTATTCATCTCTGCGATTGCTATTCAATGGCTGCACGTTAGCTGGTGGGAGATTTCTGCGTTGTTCATCATGCTTGCATTCTGCATTTTTTTCTTCGTATATAAAAAGATAGAAGAAAAGGATGTTGTTGCTTTTTTAAACCGTACCCTTCCTGAAATGCAGGAAAGCACGGGCTTACTGTTAAAACCCTATAACGAACTTAATTTTCTTGAAACACTACAGGTTCAAAAGATCGCAGCGCAACTCACTGCAGGCGCCAATCAGCCTGCATCTATCAGCAAACTGTTCAGGCTCTCATTCACTTTACTGGGTGCATCATTTATAGTATGTATTCTTTTGTTTTTACTTCCTGCACACAATCCTTCTATCCAAAAAAATCCTGCAGCTATTTCGGCTGAAATAAAACCTGCGCAGGTTAAAGAGTCTACTATCACAATTGCCCCGCCGGCATACACCGGCAAAAAGACAAGATCACAGGATAAGTTTAATCTGACAGCAGAAGAAGGTGCTAACATTTCCTGGGAGATTACAACAACAACGGCTGTTAAAAATGTTGAGCTGTTGTTTAACGACAAATCTGTTCTCAGGTTACATCCAACAGATACAACTAATACACATTGGTCAACAAATAAACAGATCACCAACGCAGGTTTTTACCAGGTCCAGATCGCGTCTTTGCGATCTGAACTGTACAGGATAGAAATGGTAAAAGATGTATATCCTACCATTATTGTCCGCACTCCGAAACCTACTTCTTTAATCGAAGCCGGGCAATCACGCAAAACCCAGCTCGAAGTATTGATGTCTGATGATTATGCGATCAAAAGCACGGCTATCGATGCTACGATCGCCAGCGGAAATGGTGAAGCGGTGAAATTTAAAAAACAGAAACTGGTGTTTACTGATTTTAGTGCAGGAGGTAAACAATATCAATTAAAAAAATTACTTGACCTTTCTGCATTAGGTATGCAACCCGGCGATGAACTTTATTTTTATATCACTGCCACCGATTCGCACGAACAGGAAAAGCGTTCGGATATATATATAGTAAGGATAGAAGATGTTACCCAGCTATTAAGCATTGAGCCTTTAACCAACGGTCTCGATATCAAACCCGAATTCTTCCGGAGCCAGCGGCAGATCATTATTGAAACAGAACAACTGCTGAAGGATAAGGATACCATGCGGATAGAAGACTATAAACAGAAAAGCAAGGACCTGGGTGTTGACCAGCAATTACTGAGACTACGCTATGGAAAATTCCTGGGAGAAGAAACCAATATCGAATTAGGCAAAGGGCATGATGACCATGAAGAGGGTGGCCACACAGATGCGGCCGATTTTGGCAACGCAGAAAAGATCATGGATGCGGTTGCCCACAAACATGATAATGCAGAAGATGCCGGGTTCTTTGATCCTGAAACAAAGAAAGCACTCAAAGCGGTGCTCGATGAAATGTGGAAATCGGAATTGCAGTTAAGACTCATCCAACCAAAAGATGCATTGCCTTTCGAATACAAAGCGCTGAAACTATTGAAGGAGTTGCAACAACAAACAAGAGTATATGTTGCCAAAACAGGCTCCCGCACAACGCCACTGAAACCCGAAAAACGTTTAACAGGTGAACTGGATAAGATCCTGCAACCTGTTACACAACAGACTTTGCAACAGCGTGATGAACACGTGATCGTTTTAAGACAGGCGCTCGGGATCCTCGAACAACTAAAAAGCAAAGACACTTTATCATCCACATCATTGTCTGTTCTTGAACAGGCAGGTATACAATTAGGCAATAAAGCAGCAGAAGAACCGGGCATTTATTTATCCGCTTTTGAATCGTTCAGAAAAATACTCGGCACCCATTATCAACCGGCAGATCTTTCCGCTAGCGGTGCTGCGTTTCAGAAAATGATCAACACGATCGCTAAACTTCCCAAACAGGGGGCAAGCGCACCTGATAAAAAAATATCGCAGCAATATTTTATGAACCTAAACCGCGCCAATGAATAGCTGGGTTTATATAACAGGCGGGCTTTGTTTATTGCTGCTATGTTTTCTTTTATGGAAAGAGGCAACGCGTAATAATAAAGGGCGCCGCGGATTAAGGCTACTCACCACATTATTCGCTGTTGTGAGTCTTTACCTGATGGCTGTGCCCATAATGTATACAAGTACGGGGAATATTACTTCTTCAAATGAAGCGATTCTTTTAACAGAAGGTACCAGCAGCGATAGTCTTTCGCAATTTGTAAACGCAACAGGTAAAAGTTTTCCTGTTCTCACTTTTGATGAAAAGATCGCAGCCACCCGGAAATTCGGGGCAACACGCATCATTGATCCACAAGACCTGATTGCCAAAAAATATAGTGCCATACATGTGTTTGGCTACGGCATCGGCCAAGATGAACTCCCTGAACAGCCGATCGTTTTTCATCCTTCCCCCCTGCCAACAGGATTTACATCGATCCACTGGCAACGCACCCTTTCCATGGGCGATCAATTGACGATGCAGGGTAATTTTCATAATGCAAATACTTCGCCTGTAAAAATCACGCTCACAGGCTATAATAATCTCCTCGATTCTATTACGATTCCCGCACTTAGTGATCAGGTGTTTCAACTCACAACTATTCCCAAACAATTGGGCAGGGGTGTATATAGCTTATCGGCTGTTGTTAAAAAAGATACCATTATTAAAGAACCCGTTCCCATCCAGGTCATACCATCATCCCCTTTAAAAATTCTGTTGCTGATTGCTTCTCCCGATTTTGAAAACAAGTTCCTGAAAAACTGGCTGGCAGAAAAAGGATATGAAGTAGTGGTAAGAACAACCGTGAGCAAAAACAAAACAAGTAAAGAATACCTGAATACAGCTGCTATCAATATAGACAATATTACGCCCGATCTGCTGGACCGTTTTGATATCACCATCGCAGATGCTGCAGAACTTTCTTCTTTCAGCAGCGGAGAAATTCAATCGCTTCGTACAGCCGTAAGTCAAAAGGGAAAGGGGCTGATCATCAGAACCGACAGTGCCGCATCCCGTAACGCATTTTATGCAACCCTGTTCCCGCTAACTGCTATAGACACGGGCACACAGCATACCATCAACCTGAGAATGATCAACGGCAATACAATACTCCAGCCATTGAATCTTATTGCTTCTTATGCTATCAGGGTGCAGGCCGGAACACAACCCCTGATTGCCGATAAGGAGAATCATATACTGGTAAACAGCGCACTATCCGGCTCAGGAAAAATTCTGTTAAGCACATTGCCGAATACTTTCAGCTGGGTACTTTCAGGAAACCAAAGCGACTATGACCAGGTATGGTCGGAGCTGATCACAAAAGCATCGCCACAAAAAATGGTGGAAGAAGCATGGCATGTTGCGCCCGCCTTACCACATATCAATCAGCCGGTTACTATTTTGCTGGAAAGCAATAGCAGCAATATGCCTGCGGCACAGTTAGCAGGCGCAACGATAAATCTTTCGAATGCCGCCAACCTCCCATTTCGCTGGAGCGGCCTGTTCTGGCCTATGAAGGAAGGATGGCAAACGGGCATACAATTAAATGGTGGCGTCTATTATTGGTATGCGTATGCACCGGATGATTGGAAAAGTATTTCAGCCACAGCTAAAAACCGTATCACCCAACAGGCAAGTCATGCCGCATCGTTCCATCATACTGCTGTTAACCCGGCAGGTTCACGAGAAACAGCGACCTTTCCAGCCATCATTTTCTTTCTTATCTTCCTGGGTTCCTGCGGGTACTTATGGTTTGAAAATAAATATTATAACAGCTGAACTATAAATTATAAAAATCAATAGATTGCAATTAATCAAAAACAAAAGGAGGATAATACTTTGAAAAGAAAAGACTTTCTCCATATGTCTGCTGCTATGACCCTTGGCGGTATAGTAATACCCAAAGCATTTCTCTTTGGCAAGCAGATAGATCCGCTACAGGCGCTGTACGACGGAATGGACGTATCAATGAAAAAACAGTTAGCAGATGTTGCACTCAATGCAGCTAAAGCAAAAGGAGCCACCTATGCCGATGTGCGTATTGGTCGCTACCTCAACCAGTTTGTTTCCACACGCGAAAACAAAGTACAGGGCATTGCCAATACCGAATCTTTCGGTGCCGGTGTACGTGTGATCGCCAATGGTTGCTGGGGTTTTGCTGCCTCCGACAATGTATCGAAAGAGAACATTGCCAAAACGGCCGAAAGAGCTGTGGCAGTAGCGAAAGCCAACGCCAAGATCCAGGGCGAATCTGTTCAGCTTGCACCACAAAAAGGTTTTGGTGAAGTAAGCTGGAAGTGCCCGATCGAACGCAATGCTTTTGAAGTGCCTGCCAAAGAAAAAGTTGAACTTCTGTTAGCTGCCAATGCAATAGCCATGCAGAACGGGGCCAACTTTGTAAACTCTACCATCTTCGCCATCAATGAGCAAAAATATTTTGCCTCAACCGATGGTTCTTATATTGATCAGGACATACACCGCTTATATCCCACCTTCAATGTTACCAAGATCGATATGGCCAATGGCAAGTTCGATACCCGTAAAGCATTGAGCTCTCCCGTTGGTATGGGATATGAATACCTTACTCCATCAGCCAGTGAAAAGGTTGAGGGTATTGTTACAAGGTATAAAAAACGTTATGATCTGCTGGAAGACATCAAAAATGCAGCCTCAGATGTTGCACAAAAGATCAAAGCAAAATCAGTAGAGCCGGGCAAGTATGATCTTGTACTCGATCCATCACATATGTGGTTAACGATTCACGAATCTGTTGGTCACCCAACTGAACTGGATCGTGTATTAGGATACGAGGCCAACTATGCCGGTACCAGTTTCTTAACGCTGGATAAATGGCGCTCCAAGAATTTTAATTTCGGAAGCAAGCTTGTTAACTTCAAAGCCGATAAAACACAGGTAGGTTCATTAGGTGCCGTGGGTTGGGATGATGAAGGTGTAAAATGCAAGGAATGGGATCTCATCAAAGATGGCACATTGGTTAATTACCAGGCTATCCGCGACCAGGCACATATCATTGGCGAGAAAGAATCACATGGCTGTTGCTACTCGCAAAACTGGGCGGATGTTCAGTTTCAGCGCATGGCCAATGTTTCTTTACAACCCGGAAAAGAAAAACGCAGCGTAGATGACCTGATCAAAAATGTAGAAAAAGGAATCTTTATCGTAGGTGATGGTTCTTTCTCTATCGATCAGCAGCGGTATAATTTCCAGTTTGGCGGACAAACATTCTATGAAATAAAGAATGGCAAGTTCAATGGTATGCTGAAAGATGTTGCTTACCAGGCAAACACACAGGAATTCTGGAACTCGCTAACTGATATCGCCGATAAAGATGATTACCGTTTGTTTGGTGCATTTAATGATGGCAAGGGGCAACCCGGTCAGTCAAGCGCCGTATCACACGGATCTTCTACAGCGAGGTTCAACGGAGTAAACGTTATTAATACAGCAAGAAAACTTTAACTGATATGGCTATCTTAAGTAAAGAAGAAGCACAGGCAATTTTGAAAAAAGCAATGAGCTATTCAAAGGCCGATGAATGTACCATCTCACTCAGCGGATCAGAAGGCGGCAATATCCGTTATGCACGTAATGCTGTTTCTACTGCGGGTGATGTGAGCAGAAAAACACTGGGCGTAAGCTCCGCTTTTGGAAAAAAAGTAGGCTTTGCCACCATTAATGAGTTTGATGATAAGTCGCTCGAAAAAGTAGTTCGCCGTGCCGAAGAACTCGCACAGCTGGCGCCAGAGAACCCGGAGTATATGCCGATCCTGGAGCCGCAGACCTATCTTGAGTCGGTTACCTACAAACCTGCTACTGCAGCGCTGAACCCGGATAAAAGAGCGGATGATGTAGCCAAAAGCCTGAAAGTTGCCAAAGAGGCAAAACTGGAAGCAGCCGGCTATTTCGAGAACTCTACCAGCTTCAATGCGATGCTCAATTCAAAGGGCCTGTTTGCTTATAACAAGGACTCCGATATCTCTTTTTCAGTTACCCTCAGAAATGCAGAAGGAACCGGTTCAGGTTATGCAAGCAAAAGCTATAACGACTATAACAAGCTGGATACGCTGGCCCTGACAAAGGTGGCAGCTTCAAAAGCAAATGGCTCGGTGGGCGCAAAAGCTATCGAGCCCGGCAAATACACCGTGATCCTCGAACCACTGGCAGCCAGTGATATCATGGGACCTATGTTCCAGGGGTTTGATGCCCGCAGTGCCGATGAAGGACGTAACTATATGAGTAAGAAAGGCGGCGGCACCCGTGTTGGTGAAAAATTATTCGATGAAAAAGTGACCATCTATTCAGATCCACTTGATCCGGATCTTCCATTCTCAACATTTGATGGCGAGGGCCGCCCGCAAAAGAGAACCGTATGGGTTGAGAATGGGGTTGTAAAAAAACTCGCCTACTCGCGCTACTGGGCACAAAAGAAAGGCGTGGAATCACAGCCTTTTGGTGGCCGCATGGTTATGCAGGGAGGAAGCTCTTCCATCGAGGACATGATCAAAAATACGGAAAGAGGAATACTGGTAACACGCTTCTGGTATATCCGGAGTGTTGATCCGCAAACATTATTACTGACCGGTCTTACACGGGACGGAACATTCTATATCGAGAATGGAAAGATCCAGTTCCCGATCAAGAACCTGCGTTTTAATGAGAGCCCTGTTATCATGCTCAACAACGTTGAAGAGCTAGGCAAACAGGAAAGAAGCAGATCAGAAGGCGGTACATTATACCTGCCGGCTATGAAGATCAGGGACTTCACTTTCTCTTCATTATCCGATGCAGTTTAAACCGAATTGTAAAGACCCTTTAAATAGGGTCTTTTTTTTGCCACAGAAGCACAGAAAATTTCTGTGCTTCTGTGGCAAACCTACCACTTATCAATTTTTAATAAAATCATTATTTTATTTACTATCTTAATCCCTGATACATTTTCAAACTTTCAAATCAATCCATTTTGAAAAGAAGAGACTTCCTACACCTCGCGGGACTTGGAGCAGGCGCTTCACTTTTACAGGGTCTTCCTGTATTTGGTTCGCCGGTTTCTATTGAACGCTCGCTCACACCTGTTGATGTTGCCCTTAAAAAACGGATGGCAGATGTGGCGTTGAATACAGCTAAATCGCGCGGCGCAACCTATGCAGATGTCCGCATTGGCAGATACCTCAATCAATATGTGATCACGCGTGAGAACAAAGTTGAGAACACTGTGAATACAGAGTCCTATGGTATGGGTATTCGCGTAATAGCCAATGGTAGCTGGGGGTTTGCGGCTACTGACAAATTGGATAATGACAGTATTGCCAAAGCAACAGCCTTAGCGGTATCGATAGCGAAAGAAAATGCGAGGCTCCTCACAGAACCTGTACGCCTTGCTCCACAGAAAGGCTATGGTGAAGTTTCCTGGAAAGCGCCGATCATTAAAAATGCATTTGAGGTGCCCATCAAAGAGAAAGCCGACCTGTTGCTTTCAGTGAATGATGCTGCCATGAAAAATGGTGCTGATTATATTAACTCACTTCTTTTCATGGTGAATGAACAGAAATATTTTGCATCCACCGATGGCTCTTATATTGATCAGGATATACACCGGATCTGGCCAACATTCTTTGTTACAAAGATTGATGCGAAGAGCGGCAAATTTGAAACACGCAATGCACTGAGTGCCCCGAGGGGTATGGGTTACGAATACCTGGAAGCAAATGCAACCGGTAAGATAAAAGGTATTACTACTTTATACAAGGACCGTTACGACATGGTGGAAGATGCTACATCTGCTGCCATACAGGCGGGTCAGAAAATAACAGCCAAGTCTGTTGAGCCGGGTAAGTATGACCTTATTCTTGATCCATCACACCTGGCACTTACGATACATGAATCGGTTGGTCACCCTTCAGAGCTTGACCGTGTACTGGGTTATGAGGCCAACTTTGCAGGCACCAGTTTTCTTACACTCGACAAATGGGAATCGAAGAAATTCAATTTCGGCAGTAAGCTCGTAAACATTAAAGCGGACAAAACACAGAAAGGTTCTTTGGGTGCAGTGGGATATGATGATGAAGGCGTAGGCACAAAAGAATGGGATATCATTAAAGACGGAACCCTGGTGAATTACCAGGTGATCCGCGACCAGGCACATATTCTCGGGCTCAATGAGTCGCAGGGATGTTGCTATGCCGATAATTGGAGAAGTGTTCAGTTTCAGCGGATGGCAAATATTTCGCTGCAGCCAAGTAAAGAAAAGAAAAGCGTTGAAGACATGATCAAAGGCGTTGAAAAAGGAATTTACATCATCGGTGATGGTTCTTTCTCGATTGATCAGCAGCGATACAATTTCCAGTTCGGCGGTCAGTTATTCTATGAAATAAAAGATGGAAAGATTGCGGGCATGTTGAAAGATGTTGCCTATCAATCCAACACACAGGAATTCTGGAACAGCTGCGCAGGTATTGCTGATGCCAGCGATTACCGTTTAGGCGGATCGTTCTTTGATGGCAAGGGACAACCGATGCAGGTAAGCGCTGTATCACATGGCTCGTCCACAGCAAGATTTAATGGAGTAAATGTTATTAACACAGCTAGAAAAATCTGATATGCCAATATTAACCAAAGCCGAAGCGGCTGCTTTAATGAAAAAAGTACTCAGCTATTCAAAAGCTGATGAATGCGAAGTGAACCTTTACGGTTCTGATGGCGGCAATATACGCTATGCGCGCAACGCAGTAAGTACCAGTGGTGGCGTAAGCACCAGTGAACTGGTGGTTTCCTCTGCGTTTGGAAAAAAATCAGGCGTAGCCACTATCAATGAATTTGATGATGCCTCGCTCGAGAAAGTTGTAAGACGTGCCGAAGAGCTCGCACAGCTGGCACCGGAAAATCCCGAGTTTGTTTCTTTTCTCGGACCGCAAACCTATTCTGAATCGCCAACCTATGTGGCGGCAACAGCTGCTATGACACCCAAGGATCGCGCAGATGCAGTAGCCACAAGTCTCGAGATCGCAAAAAGTAACAAACAGGTAGCCGCAGGTTTTATGGAGAACAGTGCATCGTTCTCTGCCATGATGAACTCACATGGTTTGTTTGCTTATAATACCAGCACCAGCGTTGCTTTTAATGTTACCCTCAGAACGGAAGATGGAAAAGGTTCGGGGTATGCATCCAAAGGATATAATGATTTTAAACAGCTGGATGTAAAAAAAGCAACCAGCGTTGCTGCACAAAAAGCAGGTGGCTCTTTGGGAGCCAAGGCAATTGAGCCCGGAAAATATACCGTGATACTTGAACCGGCAGCTGTGGCTGTACTGCTTGAAAATATTATCTATGGACTTGATGGCCGTTTGGCAGATGAGGGGCGTAGTTTTTTAAGCAAGCCCGGCGGCAAAACAAAACTGGGTGAAAAATTAGTAGATGAAAAGGTGACCATTTATTCAGACCCACAACATCCTGCATTGCCAACCAGCACCTGGGGTGGAGATGGAAGACCACAGGAAAAGGTCACATGGATAGACAAGGGTGTGATGAAAAATATGTATTACTCTCGCTATTGGGCACAAAAGCAAGGCGTGAAAGCAACACCCAACCCCGATAGCATGATCATGGAAGGTGGCACCGCTTCCCTGGAGGATTTGATCAAAGGAACTGAAAAAGGAATTCTCGTAACCCGTCTCTGGTATATACGTCCCGTTGATCCGCAAACACTTTTGTTAACAGGTCTTACGCGTGACGGAACATTTTATATTGAAAATGGCGTGATCAAGTTTCCAATAAAAAACTTTCGCTTTAATGAGAGCCCGATTATAATGCTCAATAATATTGAAGCCATGGGTGTTCCGGAAAGATGCGTGAGTGGGGAATCAACCAATCATTATTTATTGCCCGCATTGAAAGTGAGAGATTTTACTTTTTCTTCATTGTCTGATGCGGTGTAACTTCAGCTGACAATTGACTGATGACCGATGACAGAAGAAAGATCTGTTATCGGTCATTCTTTTATATTTTAAACTTTCAAATCAAAGGTCTTGAAAAGAAAAGATTTTCTGCAACTCACAGGAATGGGTATTGGTGCCTCATTTTTTAAAGGCATCCCCGTTTTCGGTACGCCTGTTTCTATTGAGCAGTCGCTTACGCCTGTAGAAGTGGCTGTAAAAAAACAAATGGCCGATATCGCATTGAATGCTGCCAAAGGGAAAGGCGCTTCCTATGTGGATGTGCGTATTGGAAGGTACCTGAACCAGTTTATTTCTACGCGTGATAAAAGAGTGGAAAACCTCGCCAATACAGAATCGTATGGGATGGGTATCCGCGTGATCGTGAATGGTTGCTGGGGTTTTGCTTCTACGGATGATCTCTCTACAGATAATATTGCAAAAACCGCCGCACTCGCTGTACAGATAGCCAAAGTAAATTCGAAACTGATAGACGAGCCTGTAAAACTGGCCCCGCAAAAAGGGTATGGTGAGGTTTCCTGGAAAACACCCATCGAAAAAAATCCGCTGGATGTTCCTTTGAAAGATAAGATCGATCTCTTGTTATCTGTTAACAGCGCTGCACTTACCGCAGGCGCAACCTTTGCACAATCGCAATTATTCCAGATCAACGAACAGAAATATTTTGCGTCAACCGATGGTTCTTATATCGACCAGGACATTCATCGTCTCTGGCCCACATTCACATTAACAAAAACAGATAAACAATCCGGTAAGTTCGAAACACGCAATGCATTAAGCGCACCGGTTGGAATGGGATATGAATACCTGATCCCTGATAAAAAAGAAGAGATACAATCGCATTTTACCTTGTACAAAAAAAGATATGATATCCTCGAAGATGCCAAGATAGCTGCACTTCAATTAGATGAGAAATTAAAATCAAAACCTGTTGAACCCGGTAAGTACGATCTTGTATTGGACCCTACTAATCTTTTCTTAACCATTCATGAATCAGTTGGTCACCCAACAGAGCTGGATCGTGTATTGGGTTATGAAGCCAACTTTGCAGGAACCAGTTTTGTTACACTGGATAAATGGCGCTCAAAGAATTTTAATTTCGGAAACAAGAACGTGAATTTTATTGCCGATAAAACACAGGCAGGTTCTTTGGGCTGTGTAGGGTATGATGATGAAGGAGTGAAAACAAAGAACTGGGATATTATTAAAGATGGCATTCTTGTTAATTACCAGGCCACCCGTGACCAGGTTCATATGCTGGGGTTAAATGAATCGCAGGGATGCTCTTACGCCGACAGCTGGAGCAGTGTTCAGTTTCAGCGTATGCCCAATGTTTCACTACAACCGGGTAAAACGCCTTTGGGTGTGATGGATATGATTAAAAATGTTGAGAAAGGAATTTATATCCTTGGAAGAAATTCATATTCCATCGATCAGCAACGTTACAATTTCCAGTTCAGTGGACAGCTTTGCTATGAAATAAAAAATGGCCAGATCACCGGACTGCTGAAAGATGTAGCTTATCAATCCAATACGCAGGAATTCTGGAACTCTGTTTCAGCTATTTGCGATGAGAAAGATTATCGCTGCGGTGGGTCGTTCAATGATGGCAAGGGCCAACCTTCGCAATCAAGTGCGGTATCGCATGGTTGTTCAACTACCCGGTTCAATGGTGTGAATGTGATCAATACAGGAAGACGTTTATAAAAAATTCAGTGCTTCTGAGCTTCAGTGGCAGAGCTTTTGCCACTGAAACACAGAAGCACTGAAAAAAAATTATAGGTTACTTGCATTAAAAGTATCTCCCTGCTTTATATCTCCCGTAGTATATCCCTTCTTAAACCAATACATCCTTTGCGCAGATGTACCATGCGTAAATGCATCGGGCACTACATATCCTTTGGATTGTTTTTGCAGCCTGTCATCACCAATGGCATTGGCAGCGTTAAGTGCCGATTCGATATCGCCTTCCTCTAAAATAGATTGACCATCAATCTTTTTATTGCGCGCATAATGTGCCCACACACCCGCCAGGAAATCAGCCTGCAATTCCAGTTTCACAGAGAGCTTATTATACTCCGTTTCACTGCGCCGACCACGTTCACGGTCAACAGCATCTGTAGTACCCATTAATTTCTGAATATGATGTCCCACTTCGTGCGCGATCACATACGCTGATGCAAAATTACCGGAGACGGCAAACCTGTTGTGCAGTTCATTAAAGAAAGACAGGTCTATATATACCTTCTCATCAGAAGGGCAATAAAAAGGTCCTGATGCTTCGCTGGCAAATCCGCAACCCGACTGCGTTGCCTCGGTAAACATCACCAAAGCAGGCTGACGGTAATGATTTCCCTGCGCCGTAAAAAGAGAATCCCATACATCTTCTGTATAACCCAATACGACTTTTGTAAAAGAGGCCTGCTCATTTTCCGCTGCGCTTCTTTCTGTACGCTGCCCATTTTGCACCTGCGGGTTAACAGACTGTAAGTTAGAAGGGTCACCACCCAGGAACATATAAATAAGCCCGATAATTAGTGCCCCGATACCACCACCGGCCACAAGTCCGCCACCACTCATTCCGCGGCGGTCCTCAACGTTGCTGCTTTCGCGTCCTCCTCTCCAGAGCATAGAAATAATTTATACCTGTGCTTAAATTTTTATGCCACCCTTAAAATATGAACTGTTTAAATAAAAATCAAATGTAGGTCTAAACAACAAACGCTAATTAAATCCCCTCCCTGGAGGGGCAAGGGGTGGGTTACTCAAAAGTACAGTGGCATAATTATTTATTATATCTTTCTCAAACAAACCATAACTATGCCTACGAGCGGATCACAACACCCTATTAGCCTGCCAGTCTATAGTAAGCTGGCACAGATAATCCTCGGCATACTAGGGTTCTTCTATATCATGTACGTAGGACAGGATATCCTGGTACCGCTGGTATTTTCATTTGTATTTGCCATACTTCTTAACCCCGCTGTTAACTACCTGCTTTCCAAAAGGTTTAACCGGGTGCTGGCTATTTCAATTGTGTTATTTGTCACCTTCCTGTTAGTGATTGCGGTGCTGTATTTTATTGGGATGCAGTTTGCCATGTTCACAGAATCCATGCCCGAGTTTAAGAAACATTTTGGTAAGTTAACCGATGACCTGATCAGGTGGGTATCTGCCAATTTTAATGTACCGCGCAGTGGTATTAATAACTGGATCGCTAAACTTGAAAAAGATGGTTTGAGTAATGGACCCGCCATGATCGGTCAAACGCTTGGCACCATCGGCGGCGTGCTGTCGGTTGTTTTTTTATTGCCCGTTTATATGTTCACGATTCTTTATTATAAACCCCTGTTACTTAAAGTTGTATCCGACTTGTTTGCCAGAACCAAACATGCCCTTGTTGAAGAGGTGCTGAGCGAAACAAAAACGTTGATACAAAGTTACCTGGCCGGGTTGATGATAGAAATGGTGCTGGTAGCCGCAATGAATTCTATTGGCCTCATGATTATCGGCGTTAAATACGGATTGCTTTTGGGTGTTATCGGAGCCATCTTAAATCTTATTCCTTATATCGGCGGTATCATTGCAATCGCACTACCCGTGCTTATGGCGCTGGCAACCGGTAATCCATCACAAGCTATCTGGGCCGTTGCGCTTTACCTGGTTGTACAGTTTATTGATAATAACATCATTGTAACAAAGATTGTTGCGTCTAAAGTAAAGATCAATGCATTGATATCAATTGTGGTGGTGTTGATAGGTGGAGCATTATGGGGTGTATCCGGGATGTTTCTTTCCATTCCAATCACCGCATTGGTAAAAGTTGTCTTTGACAGGATCGAGCCACTAAAACCATTTGGATTATTGCTGGGAGATGATAACCAGGAAGATTCCATCAAGCAAACATTTGCGTTTAGAAAACGCAAAGCTCCTGCTAAAAAAAGCTGATTTGCTTAAGGCATCCTCAGGAAATCAACGATCGCTTTATTTACAATCGCAGGTTTTTCAAGATGCGGAAGATGCGCGGCATCATCAACAGCCAGAAAACTTGTTTTCAACACGCTTCTGATCGAATCGCTGTATTGAAACGGAACCGCTTTGTCTTCCCTGCCCCATATCAGCAAGACCTGCTTCTTCGTTTCATTGAGAGAAATACTTTCTGCCCTGCCTGCTGCAGGATAATGATAGATAGTTGACACCAATGCATGATCAAAGCCTTTATACTGCATCTGCACTTTGTACTGGTTAACCCAATTGGGATGTGACTGCGGGTATTTAAAGTCTTCCAGTTGCCCATTGGCCCTTTTCTCCGGCGTTACCGCAAAAATATAGCGGGTAGCCAACTCCGGATTTGCAGGAACCGATCTTTCATACACCGGATCTACTAAAATGACTTTATCTACCAGGGCAGGATATAAGCAGGTAAAATCTCTCGCTACTTTGCCACCAAAAGATATACCTGCTACACTCACAGGACCTTTCAATTTTAATTTTTCTATCAGCTCTTTTAACTGTGTCATGTACAATGTCTTGTCATACATAAGATTGGGCCTGTCGGAGAAACCGCGGCCAAATTCATCATACCGTAAAACCCTGAACCCTTGTGCCACGAGGTATTCAAAAGTGCCATCCCATATAAAATAAGGAACACTGAACCCATGTATCAGTATCACTACTTTCCCGGTATCAGCCCCGGCTAACTCATAGTGCGTAGTGCCCTGGCTCAGCTTGATATATTGTCCGGTGGTTCCGGTACGGTCAGCATCTGTCAGTTCTTTTTTCTCTGTGTTTTTTATCCAGTAATACGCTCCCAATCCAATAACGGCTATTAACAATAGTGACAATACAACCTTAATGGTTACCCGGACAAATTTCATAAGGAGCGTTATTATAAATGAAATACTAATATACTGAAATGACAACAAATATGCCCTTGTCTTACCGCAGGCTTAAGCCTGCGGTAAGACAAGGGCATATTTGTATATTAGAGGTAATAAAAATTGATTGTATGAACATGAATGAGCTCTCTGCCAGAAGAAAATTTATTACAGATATAGCGAAAACTGCAGGAGGGTTTGCGCTTCTATCTTCACTTTCGTCTTTTGCAAAAACTAAAGATCCATTAACCGTTCAACAGATCATCGACATTATTTTAAAAGAAGGCGGTTTAACTCCTTTTAAAGGAAGTGTTGACACGATCAAATATGGTTCGGCGGACCAGGTTGTTACCGGCATTGTTACTACCATGTTCCCCACGGTTACCATCATTGAAGAAGCTGCAAAACGTAAAGCCAATTTCATTATCGCGCATGAGCCTTCTTTTTATAACCATAAAGATGATACGGGCTGGGTACCGAATAATACTGTGTTGCAGAAAAAACAGGCCCTCCTTGAAAAACACAAAATGGTGCTCTGGCGGTTTCATGATTATTGTCATGCGCTTAAACCTGATGCCATTAGTTATGGATTTGCGAAGAAAGCAAACTGGTTGCCTTATTATAAAACCGGTCAAACAGTGTTGAACATACCCCAGCTTAGCCTGCAGCAATTAGTAACCCATCTCAAGTCATCATTGAATATTGCACACGTAAGGGTGATCGGCGATCTTGCGCAGCCTTGTGAAAAAATTGCTTTGTTACCCGGTGCATGGGGCGGCACCATGCAGGTATCCACTGCTGAAACCCAAAAGCCGGATGTACTGATTGTTGGTGAATTATCGGAATGGGAAACGGCAGAGTATATCAGAGATGGTAAATTACTTGGCGGTAAAACGGCATTGATCATTCTTGGTCACGCGGTAAGTGAAGAACCCGGTATGGAATGGGTGGCAGAGTGGCTGCAACCGAAACTGGCGGGTATTCCGGTAACGCATATTGCTTCTGGCGATCCTTTTACCTGGCTGTAAGTTTTGGCATTACCGCAGGTGTAAGCCTGCGGTAATGCCTATCTTTATCTGCGTATGCAGAACTTCCAGAACATCATATTCTTATTGGCCGTATTGATCAGTTTATCTGCCTTACTGGAGCGCAGTAAAATACCACAACCCATTATACTGGTAGCGGCGGGATTACTGATCGGGTTTATCCCATCACTCCCCGATCTGGCACTCGATCCTGAGATCATTTTCCTGCTATTTCTTCCGCCTTTACTATTCGATGCTGCCGCACAAACATCATGGCATAATTTTAGGGCAGATATCAGACCCATTTCTGCATTGGCAGTGAGTCTTGTATTTTTTACCACGCTTGCTGTAGCTGTAACGGCCCATTATATGGTACCCAAATTCGGGTGGCCGCTTGCTTTTTTATTAGGTGCTATTATTTCTCCTACTGATGCTGTTGCCGCCAGCGGTATTATTAAAGGGCTGAATCTCAACCGCCGTATCATGACCATCATTGAAGGCGAGAGTCTTGTTAATGATGCCTCTGCGCTGATCGCTTATAAGCAGGCGTTGATCGCAGTGCTCACAGGTAGTTTTGTTTTCTGGGATGCCGGGCTCCAGTTTTTAATTGTGGCAGGTGGGGGTATTGCTGCCGGGCTGGCGGTTGGATATATATTGGTATTTGTTCACGGCAAAATACATAACAATGCATTGGTTGAAACAGGTCTGAGTTTGCTTAGCCCTTATCTCGCTTACATAGCTGCGGAACGTTTACATGTTTCAGGAATATTGGCAGTGGTTACTACGGGGCTCATCATTTCGTGGCGCGGTCCGGAGATCTTTACCTATCAAACAAGAATGCGTACAAGGGTTGTGTGGGATACGATCGTATTCATGCTGAATGGTTTTGTGTTTATTGTTATCGGCTTGCAATTGCCTACTATTCTAAGGCAGGTTAAAGATTATAGTACCGGTGAATTGATCGGGTATGGCCTTGTGATCAGTGTGGTTACTATCCTTATCCGCATCCTTTGGGTGTTTGGTGGTGCATGGTCCTCTAACTTGTTTAACCGCAAAAAAAATAGTGCTGAAAATGAAGCAGAGAAAGATCCGGTTTCATGGAAAAGCGTTCTCATTATTGCGTGGACGGGTACGCGTGGCGTACTTTCATTAGCTACAGCACTTGCACTACCATTAACGCTGAATACCGGTGCTATTTTTCCGCAAAGACATCTCATTCTTTTTCTTGCATTCGTTGTGATCTTTGTAACCCTGGTGGTGCAGGGATTAACATTACCCCTTCTTATTAAAGTACTCAAGCTAAAACCAGACAGCAGTTTAGAAAAAGAAGAAAAGGAATTGCTGCTGCATATTACCAACAGCACGCTTCACTATATTGACAGGGAACTGTCTGTTCATCTGAACGAGCATACCAAACAGGAATTGAAAGACAGGTATACTACGCAGTCGGAAGACCTTGCCAAGCAGATCCGCATACACGAGCGTAATGAGAGAAAAGATACGGCCGTTCCGGTAACAGTGGTTACCCCATTACTCAATGCCCAGGTTGAGATCGGTAAATTTCAACGGGAACTTTTATTGAAACTCCATAAACAGGAATCATTCAGCGATGCAGCTATCCGCGAGGTGGAGAGAAGCATGGATATTGATGATCTGAAGAGGGAACAGCTTTTACCGAAGGAAGATATTGGTGAGTAAATGATGAGTGGTGAGTACCTCTTTTGAAATCACTCACCACTCATTAATTCATCGTGAGGGTCTTGCACCACCCTTGTTGCGATTACCCGAAGGTCTTCCGCCTCCCTGGCGATTACCGCCACCGCTATGTCTTCCGCCACCACCACCGGATCTTCCACCGCCGCTACCGTGGCGCATAGGTTTAGGATCGTATGCAGGGGTTGGACCAAATTTTTCAGGTACCTGTGCTTTGGGTACGGGCTTCCCTAACAATTCTTCTATCTGTGCAAATTTCTGCTGCTCTCTTTCTGTAACAAATGTGTAAGCCGTTCCTTCACTGGCCGCACGGGCGGTTCTCCCGATACGGTGTATATAGTCTTCGCCATCATTGGGAACATCATAGTTGATCACAAGGTCTATCTCTTCAATATCAATACCGCGGCTGAGGATATCAGTGGCTACCAGTACTTTCAATTTTTTATTCCTGAAATCAAGCAATACCTGTTCGCGTTTATCCTGCTCAAGATCTGAATGGATCTCTTCCGCAGAAATACGGGCACGCTTAAGGTCGAAAGCCAGTTGCTTAACATTCTGTTTCTTAGAACAGAAAACGATCACACTCTGAAAATTCTTACTGCTTAATATGTCTTTGATCAATGGAATTTTCTGCGGTTCAAAAACAATAAATGCTTCCTGTACAATTTGCTCAGGTGGTTTTGAAACCGCAATATTTATCTCCAGCGGGTGATGCAAGATCTTCCTGGCCAGCTCACGCATCTTCATCGGCATGGTTGCCGAGAACAATAGGTTCTGCCGCTCTTTGGGAAGAAATGAAATGATCTTCATCAGGTCATCATGAAAACCCATATCCAGCATACGGTCGGCCTCATCCAATATCAGGTATTTTAATCCCTTCAACTTTACATACCCCATATTCAGGTGAGCGATCATCCTGCCCGGCGTGCAAATGACGATATCCGCACCGCTTGACAATGCTTTTTTCTCGGCAGAAAAACTTCCGCCATCACCACCACCATAAACGGCTATTGAGCTCACATCTGTAAAATAGGCAAGTCCCTCCATGGTTTGGGCTATCTGCACAGCCAGTTCCCGCGTAGGTACAATAATCAGCGCATTGATATTATGCTCATCGTGCGGCTCGGTAATGATCTTGTTGATAATGGGTAGCAGGAAAGCGGCTGTTTTACCGGTACCTGTTTGGGCGGAGGCAATGATATCCTTTCCCTGTAAAATGGGAACGATCACCTGCTCCTGAACCGGAGTGGCGTTTTCGTAGCCCATAGAATCAATGCTTTCTAACAGTTTCTCATGGAAACCAAATTCAGTAAACTTCAAAATAAATAACTATGTTTTCGTGTATATATACTGCAAAGATAAGCTGATAACCCGATGCCTCAGGTTTTCTCTGCGTAAACTCCTTGTTCTCTGCGACTCTGCGGTAAAGAAATGACTCAAAATTCACCGCAGAGTCGCAGAGAACGGGGAGTTTACGCAGAGGGATGGTTGAATTTTAGGCTTTTTATCATGTAAAAGCTGGATTATCACAGTTTTGACTAATTTTTAACCACTCGTTAGCAGGCAATTCTGTTATTTTTGCCAACTTCCGGCAACCAATTGCAATTAACTCAACGAAATGAAGAAAATACTACTAGTCATTGTCAGCATAACTTTTTCTGTTTTAGCGATGTCGCAAACCGCTTCGGATTCTATGAGAACCGGTACACGTACCACAACCACCAAACCGGTTCTTAAAACAACAAAGCCCGCTGCCAAAATAACGGTACCGGTGGAGCCTAAGAAAGACTGGTCAAAAATTGACCTTTCTACCCGCCCTGCGGACCATCTGATGCTCCAGTTTGGAAGTGATATGTGGTTAAACCGCCCGGATAGTGTGCGTACCGGTGGATTCAGCAGGCACTTCAATGCTTACTTTATGTTTGATAAGCCTTTCAAGACCAATCCTAAGCTGAGCGTTGCTTTTGGGATAGGTATCGGAAGCAGCAATATTTTCTTCAACAACACCAAGGTAGATCTGAAATCTGTAGCCTCCAGGCTGCCTTTTACCAGGGTAGATAGTGTTGATCATTTCAAAAAATTCAAGGTTACTACCATTTATGCCGAAGTACCCGTTGAGCTGAGGTATTATTCTGATCCTGAACATCCGGGTAAATCCTGGAAAGCTGCAATAGGCTTAAAGGTGGGTACACTGCTTAAATCCTATTCTAAAGGCAAGGATCTTGTTAATAAGTCAGGTAATTCAATTTACGGCACAAGCTATATCGTAAAAGAAAGTAATAAAAGATTTTTCAACGGCACCATGCTGGCCACTACGGCCCGTATAGGTTATGGACTGGTTTCATTGGATTTCGGCTACCAGATAAACGGGGTATTGAAAGACGGGGTTGGACCATCGATGAATAAGATGTCGATTGGGATAACGATTAGTGGGTTGTAAAAATCAGGGGTAAGGAGTAAGGGATAAGGGGTAAGTAGGGCCGGGCTTCCGGAGCTACTTACCCCTTCTTAATAATATTTTCCTTAGCCCTTACCCCTTACTCCTTACCCCTACAAAGTCCTACCTTTACAAAAAAACAACAACCCTTGATCGAGAAGAAGAAAGCAATCCAGCTGGAAGAGAAAACCGTGTTGGTGGGATTGATACAGAGCGACCAGACCAATGAGCAGGTAACTGAATACATGGATGAACTGGCTTTTTTATCTGAGACCGCCGGAGCCATTGCCGTGAAACGTTTTACGCAACGCCTGCCACATCCTGATAGCCGCACTTTTGTGGGGAAGGGTAAGCTGGAAGAGATAAAGAATTATGTATCGGGCAAGAATATTCACCTGGTAATATTTGATGATGAACTCACCGGATCACAGATCGCAAATATTGAAAAAGAGCTGGGTGTAAAAACCATCGACCGCAGTGATCTGATCCTCGACATATTTGCCAGTCGCGCACGCACTGCGCAGGCGAAAGTGCAGGTAGAACTTGCCCAATACCAATATCTTTTACCGCGATTGAAAGGGATGTGGAGTCACCTGGAAAGACAGGGTGGTGGTATTGGTACGCGTGGTCCCGGTGAAACCGAAATTGAAACCGATCGCCGTATTGTAAAAGATAAGATCTCATTGCTTCGCAAACGTTTGGGAGAGATCGATAAACAGGCATTCACACAAAGAAAAGAAAGAGGTGAGCTGATACGCGTAGCGCTGGTAGGATACACCAACGTTGGCAAAAGCACTATCATGAATCTTTTAAGTAAGAGCGAAGTGTTTGCAGAGAATAAATTATTTGCCACGCTGGATACCACAACACGCAAGGTTGTGTTTGAGAACACCCCCTTCTTATTGAGTGATACCGTGGGTTTCATCCGCAAGTTGCCCCACCATCTTGTAGAAAGTTTTAAGAGCACGCTGGATGAAGTGCGCGAGGCCGATATACTTTTGCATGTGGTAGATGTATCGCATCCGCAATATGAAGAACAGATTGGTGTGGTGAATAAAACGCTGCAGGAATTAAAAGCGTTTGACAAACCGATCCTCACGGTTTTTAATAAAATGGATCTTTACGAAGAAAAGAATTTTGATAACTGGCTAGAAGACGATGTAAGGCAGGAGATCTTACGCGAGCTAAAAGAGAAATGGGACGATGCCACAGAAAATAATTGTGTATTTGTTTCAGCCCTTGAAAAGCAAAATGTAGATGCACTGAGAGAGATTATTCTTGAGAAGGTCCGTAATATGTATAAGATCCGGTATCCTTATCGGACGGTGGAGTATTGATTAGCGGATTACGGATTTGCGAATTGAAAAAAATCCGTTAATCCGTAATCCGCTAATCCGCCAATAATTACAGGTCTTTTAAGAGGTGCAGCTCATATATTCTTGCAGAATTTCCTTGCAGCATTCCGCGTACATTAAACCCAAGCGTGAACCTGTTTTCCCAGGCACCGCCAAATCTTAACCCGCCACGGAATACCGGGTCGAAGCCATCATAAAAAACTTTCCCTGATGAAGTTTTGATCCTGTTATAACTGTATCCATAGCCTGCGCCTACATATAAACCCAAATGTTGTCTCGACTCCTCTGCCGCTGAATGAAGACCGATATTCAGATCGACAACTACCGGTAAGGTAAAGGCCAGGTCCACCCCGCTGATACCCTCCCGCTGGGTGGTTACACCAGACACTCTATCAAGATCTGCCGACCTGTAATTGGTAGAAATGCTGAACCCTGCCATCACCGGTGAGCCAATACTGAGCGATCCGCCTTTCCACCGCAGAAATTCAACCCTGGGATAATAAACGATACCAAACTGGAGCAGTTTTACCGAGAATGTGGAAGTTACCATGGTGGTATCAATTTGCCCGTCAGCCACTTTTGATATGCTTGTACTGCTGCCACCCGACAAACCAAAGCTCTGCTCAAAACTTACTTTCTGCGCCACCAGGCATATGCTTGATAAAACAAAGCAAACTATCAGTAAAGATCGTTGTATATGCATAAATAGAACTTTGTGTAGGTTTGATAAATATTACTGATGCTACAATAATAAATATGCCCGGAGACAAAAGTAAATGGAAATGGCACAAAGTGAGTGAAAATGAGGAAATGCTCCCCTGGCAGGAAAACCAAATGTGCATTGTAACCGGAGGCGACAAAACCTTAACCCTTGCCCGCTTTAATGACCAGCTATTTGCCTTTGCCCACAAATGCCCCCATGCCAGCGGAATCATGGCAGATGGCTATCTAAATGCCGCCGGACAGGTAACCTGCCCCCTCCATCGCTACCGCTTTGACCTGAAAAACGGTCGCAATACCAGTGGTGAGGGCTATTACCTCAAAACCTATCAGGTTGAGAAAAGACCGGATGGCATATATATTGGGTGGGAAGACAAAGGATTCTTAGGTATCTGGTAATTTTTTGTTGATAGATTTTGCCAGAAAGCATTTTTCCCTATTTTTGCACCCCTTACAGGCATTTTTTACCTGTAGGTGTGATACTCCTCCTTAGCTCAGTTGGTTAGAGCATCTGACTGTTAATCAGAGGGTCTCTGGTTCAAGTCCAGAAGGGGGAGCAGATATAAAAAGGGTTATACTTTGATAGTATAGCCCTTTTTTATTTAAAAGGTTCGAAATTTGCATCAATTTTGTTTTCGCGATTTCAAAATTAGCATAGTGAAAACCATCGGACTTATTGGATTTAGCCACGACACATCGATAGTTGAATATTATCAGGAGATAACCAACACAATTAATTCAATGGACAACGGTTTGAAATACGATATCCTTATATATTCGATTAAAAACCACCCAGAAGAAAATCATCTTTTAGCCAGGCTTTGTCAGGTATATTTTTACATGATGAGCAATGGAGCTAGTGCACTAATTTTTACCGAGTACAAGCTAGAAATGTTAAGTCGCTACTTAAATTTCCCCCATAAACCACCTGTAATTAGCACTGCTGGAATTATTGCCAATAAAATTAAAGAATCGAACATTGAAAAATGCCTCGTATTTGATTTGTCACTGTCTGAAGACTTAGGCTTCTTTCTAAAAGAATTAATAAAAGAAAAGGTAAATTTTTATGTATTAAATATACAAGACATAGAGAAAATAAAGAATGCTTTAGAGCATGAATCGGATATTTGTAATCTATCTCTTGAATGTATCGGACAATTAAATAAAATGATGAGATGGATTATTGAATGTGGAATTCAGGCTGTTTTAATTGATTCTTCTGATTTGAACAAGATTACACAACAATTGATTATTGACGTTCCCATCTATTACATTCGCAGCATGCATGCAACTACTACAGTAGATTTTTTATATTGACAAAACTACAAGCTGTTTTTAGGTGTATCCCAGCCGTAATAATTGATTTTCGGAATAGTTAGCGCATCCATTTCAAAAGGAAGTCGCTGTTTAAAACGATCTTTAATTTGAGCAATTTTCAATGCATCATAAAAAGAAGATGCGTCTAATAGTTCTATAGGTATACCTACACTGGAAGATTGCTTAATAACCTTTTTTGCTCCTGGGGGAAATGAAGAAGTAGCAACATAAATACCCGCGGTCATGTTCCCCAATAACAATGCTCCCACAAATGCTCTGATTTGTTCTAACGATATAGTATTTTTCGATCGCTTTACCTGCACGCCAATCTCTTGGTTGCTAGTATTCGTCAGAACAATATCAATACCACCATCATTGTTAAAACTTCTGGCTTGGGTAAAATATCCTAAAGATTTAAAAACATCGGCAACAACATCTTGAAATAATTTCGGATTTATACAAAATCGTTTCTCAAAACTCCTGGTCAAAAAATCTCTAACTTCACTTAATGGTTCGTTAATGTCATGCTCATCCAGTTTTTTTAAAATTGCGGCACACCCAAACTTGACATCCCATATTTGCCATTTTCGTGCTGAAATACAAATATTTTTGATTAGCCGCCACCAACCGCATGTCCAACAATAGTGAACCTCTACTATTATATCCTCAGACGGCAATTCAAGTTCCAAATAGCAGTCCTCTAAATCATGAATTTCTTTATATGATTCGATGGTATAACTATGGGCATATAATATCTCCTCATTAGAAATATGCCAACAGTCTTCTATTTCTGTTATTACTAATACACTATTACAGTATGGGCAGCGATTTTTAAAAGGATTATCGCTAATGTTTTTTCCATCTGTATAATCTAAATGCTTATACATTTCTTCAAAATACATGAAATGCAAGAATTTCTTCTTAGACTAAATCGTTTTTTATAGCAAATAATAGCAAAAACATTGAGGTTGTTGCAACTTTCCGCAGTAGGAGGCCTGATATCAAGCGGTTATGACGTAAATCTCATAACTGCTTTTTTCATCTTCAAATAGACGCTATTGTAAAAAAAATTCAAACTTTATTTACATTTTTGTTAGGATAACCGCTGTAATTAGCTCTGTAAAACGGCCCAGAAAGTTAACAATACTATTGCCATAAAAGTTCTGTATCCCAATTGGCAGGGACCCCCATATACTGTATAGGAATTTGAGGATACTGCTGAAATAAAGCTGTTAGTCTTGTTTTAAGATGGCCATTCGGGTTTGCAGTCTGGAGCAGGTATTGAAGCAAGCAAAGAAAGTAATAGCTTCTCCGGTTATTACTATATACCGAATTTATCCAGCTCAGTTGAGGGCGCTGAAGTAGATCCGGTTGAATAGCAAAATCTCTGTTCCATAAACGGGCATGGTGCGCACAGATATTCCTAACATAAGTAATTGTATGCAGCCAGGATTGGAAAACGTTGTGATGAAGACCGTAATAATCTGCAATGTCTTTTCTGTCGCTGTTTTGTTTAATGGCTTTAAACAACATTGACAGTTGACCAATTGTTAGCAGTTCAATACTCATCCAGCTTGGCGGTGTTGCTGGAGGATCATAGGTATCCAAATAGTGCGCCACGAACACCTCCGGATTTCTACTTACGCAATGCGTAGCGATAAATTGCTGAATATCATTAAAAACATTCGGGTAGCGGAATATGGAAGGATCATCCTGCCAATGACTGCCATACTTATGGGCTAATTGATAGATGATCTGTGATCGTATTGAGATCTCTACTCTTTCAATCGCATCCAGAACAATTAAACGCAGTTCCCGATCAAACACATACAAATCGATAATCTGTTGGAATGTCGTTCCTGCGTTAAAGACGTCTTTAACTAATTGGAACGGCAGCATATATGCACTCAGACGATAATAGCTTATATTTTCTAGATAATGCACAGCCGATGGAACATCATTAATTACCAATTGTCTATTTTGCATCAGTTGCACCTGCTGCAAATATGATAATGGCGGTTTGTTATAAGGAATTTTTTGAACTGGCATGGGCTGAATGAAAAAGGCCCCCCAAGTGTGCTTTCCTTACGGGAAGCCTGGGAGGCATATTATCTTTATTTAAAAAAACAAACAGCTCGAAAGAGTGATGTTCTAAAAAGGAATATTAAAGTTTTGTAAAAGCAAAGTTATATCAAAAACGATATTTAGGCGCCGAAATTGTGCAATTTTTGATTGTTTTTTGCATTGTATTTGTTTATTTATCAAAAAAGTGATTGTTAATCAATGGGTTAGCAATTTTAATCACCATATAACAGTAAGCCAAAATCCATCAATCTCAGCACCTCTTTCCGGGACTTAGCTTCTTGTCCTTTCACCCACAAGGCGAAGCTTTTCCGTCTACCGGCTTAACCGGCTTTCCTACCGCCTCCACATTGCCACTTAATCCAACCTCATCTTTTTGGTAGAAGTTATCAGGGTCCTTAGAGCTATTTACATCCCGGGAAAAACCTATTTAATTAAAGCATTTTCCTTCAAAACCTGGCTCAAATCATAGATCTTCCTCAAACTCTCATATAAAGGGTTTAATTCTGGACTAGTAGGGGGAGCAGGAAGCCCACTTAGCATCAGTTAAGTGGGTTTTTTCGTGTTTACACCTACCAAAATTACCCCAATCCTACCCTCACAGGTTGCTTAAAAGGTTATCCTCTCACTAAAAAGAGGTTACCATTTTTTGCCCTGCAATTCAATCCAGACAATAGGACACGCCTAGTGCCGCCTCTTTTCATTATTCATCTCTTTTCCGCCCTTTGTTCGCTTCATAGTCGTTATTTCGTCTTATCACAGCCTTATCAGCCTCGCTCCCGGACGAAGGATGTTCGCTCATAGACGAACGTTCTTCGTCCATGAACGAACATCCTTCGTCCGTGAGCGAAGAAAAGAAGGCGAAAAAGCGAAGCTGATAAGGCTGTGATATGAAGCAGATAAGACCAAAGGGCGAACAACAGAAGGAAAGCAGGCGAATGTCTGTTCATAATGGAGTGAAACTTAACTGTTGTTTCCATCCGGGTTGTTTCTTTCTTTTAACTGTTGAAGGGTTTCGTCTTCATTATGAATGGTGTGAAATTTAGTAATGGCGATTCTTTGCGATTGGTAAATGCCTGAGTGTCCGCTGAAATAATAAGCGGTAAAACAGGCAACGGCATAATAAATAATGTTCTCGGCACCAAACAATTCAATACCCATTATGGTACACGCCAATGGGGTATTGGTAGCTCCTGCAAAAACGGCAATAAAGCCCAGGCCCGCGAAAAGATCAATGGGAGAGCCGCTGATAACGGCAAGGGTGTTACCTAACGTTGCACCAATAAAGAACAAAGGCGTTACCTCCCCGCCTTTGTACCCCGTTCCTAATGTGATGGCTGTTAATAATAATTTCCATAACCAACTGAAACGATCTGCCCCTCCTGCATTAAATGCAGATACAATACTGATTCCATTAGCATTAGGATTCGTTACACCCAGTCCGAGGTAATCAAATGTGCCCAGTAAATAACTGATGCCAATAATTAGTATTGCCCCAGCAACCGGAATTAACCATTTGTGAGGGATCAATTGGTTGCTTTTATTTTTAATGAAGTGAGAAACTTCTGCAAATAAAAAACCAGCTAATCCAAACAGCACCCCTGCCACCACTACTTTCAAAAGCAGTACAATATCAAAGTCAATATGCGAAAGCAGTCGTGTTCCATTATCTATAAATCCGATTCTGTAAGCGGTATGATGTATTCCGCAGGAAACGCAGGTGATATCGGCTATGATACTGGCGACCAAACAAGGAATTAAGCCATCATATTTAATCCGGCCAATGGTTAGCACCTCCAAAGCAAAGATGGCACCGGCTACGGGTGTTCCGAATACGGCACCAAAACCTCCTGCTATGCCGCACATAAGCAGTATTCTTTTTTGCTCATGTTGAAGATGGAACCACCTTGCAAATAAAGCTGATATGCTACCGCCCATTTGCATCGCAGTGCCTTCCCTGCCGGCGGACCCGCCGAATAAATGTGTGATGATGGTAGTGAATAGTATGAGCGGTGTCATACGCGCCGGTACACCACCACCTGGTGTATGTATCTCATCTATAATGAGGTTATTGCCTGCTTCGGCATTTTTGCCAAACCGTCTATACAACCAGCTAATCAGGATCCCCGCCACGGGCAGAAAGAAAATGAGCCACATATTCTGCCAACGCGTAGCAGTTGCCAGTTCCAGCAACCATAAAAACAGAGCCACCAGCAAGCCAACAGAGATGGAAACAGGTAAAATAAGAAACGACCAAGAAACAAGGTGTTGGGCGATGGAAAACTGTTCTAAAGAATACTTTGATTTGTTCATCCTACAAATAGTTTATACGGCCCGTTACAGGCCACGATTAATATTTGTAGGCGCCATTAGTTCTTAAAAAGAACGGTTAAGTAGGAAGACACCATTTCCTTGAGATAGTAAAGTTAGTACTTTACGTAATTCAACGTAACACAACATAGAGATACTTATCTTTTACTTTGTAGCCGCCTGCTTATTTAAAAACGGGTTCGCTTCCACTTAACGGTAACTGGCGACCCTTTTGCCATCATCACAGAATCAGGTTGCTGATTAGTAAGCAGGGAAAACGTTTCGCTGTACATCTTCGCAAAGTTGCAATCAATGGAGTAACCCATTACTTTATTTACCAGCCACCTCGGGTGATTCACCCTGTATTCCTGGGAAACCTGGTTGTTTATTTTTGTATACCCGAAATAATGTTCAAAAATAAATTCTTCCATACTTCCTGGCAACATCTGCTCCTCATCGCGGGCAATATTTACCGCAAGAGAGTTCCATGTTTTATTTATTTTCCATTCATACCTTATCGTTTTATTTATCTCCGTAACTATCATTGAATTTTTTGTGGGAATCGCGATATAATGCTCCTTGTAAAGCTTGTTAGCCATCCAGGCAACCAGCTTATAGGGAACCGTTTCATTGATAAAAACCACGCCGCGCTTTATCGTATCTCCTTCAACCCGCTTTACATAAAAACGCAGATTGATTTCTTCAAATGTTCCTAAAAACGGAATAGGTATATTGAACAGGCTGGTTTGCTTAAACATAAAGCCCACTAAACTCACATAGGCTTTATCATTGTAAAGATCCAGTTCAACACCTCTCGGCAAATAAGGCATTAACAAATCAGCACTTACGGCATAATTTGCCATGATAAGGTTTTCCCATCGCGCGGATAAAAAGGTATCTTTCATTTTGTGCAGATATTTTCTTGTAATACAAAAAATGAAAGAAAAGGTTTATATCAGGTATTGAAACGAGGATTCGCACATCAATAGATTTTATCTATAACTACATAGATTAAATAGATAACCATTATCCCATCAATTCAATAAATTCGCCATCACTTATCTAACGATCAAAAAAGTCAATTATGAGCAACGAACACGAAGACGAAACCCTCGGTCGCGTTAACCACGAAGGCGCCAAATGTCCCTTCAATCATGGAGCAGCCAAACAAGCCGCAGGTAGTGGCACACGAAACCGCGACTGGTGGCCCAACCAGCTAAAACTGAATATCCTTCGCCAGAACTCTTCCCTGTCTGATCCGATGGATAAGGATTTTAGTTATGCAGAAGAATTCAAGTCCCTCGACCTCGCCGCTGTTAAAAAAGATATTTTCGACCTGATGACCACCTCACAGGATTGGTGGCCTGCCGATTATGGTCACTATGGCCCGTTCTTTATCAGGATGGCCTGGCATAGTGCAGGTACTTACCGCGTAGCCGATGGCCGTGGTGGTGCAGGCTTTGGTACGCAGCGTTTTGCGCCGCTCAACAGCTGGCCCGATAATGCCAATCTCGATAAGGCCCGCTTACTGTTGTGGCCGGTGAAAAAAAAATACGGAAAAAAACTTTCCTGGGCAGACCTGATGATACTAACCGGTAACTGTGCGCTTGAATCGATGGGGTTCAAAACCTTTGGTTTCGCCGGTGGTCGGGCAGATGTCTGGGAACCCGCAGAAGATGTTTACTGGGGTTCTGAAAAAGAATGGCTGGGAGATGAACGTTATACCGCCGATCGCGAACTGGAAAATCCATTAGCCGCTGTTCAGATGGGTCTTATCTATGTAAACCCTGAGGGGCCTAACGGAAATCCTGACCCCCTTGCCTCTGCCCGCGATATCCGCGAAACCTTTGGCCGTATGGCTATGAATGATGAAGAAACAGTTGCTCTTATCGCTGGTGGTCACACATTTGGTAAAACACATGGGGCTGCCGACCCGGCAGTATATGTTGGCAAAGAACCTGCTGCGGCTGGCATTGAACAGCAAAGCACCGGCTGGGCCAACAGCTTTGGCACCGGTAGCGGAGAACACACCATCACCAGCGGTTTGGAAGGTGCGTGGACAACAACGCCTACCAAATGGAGCAATAACTATTTTGAAAACATGTTCGGGTTTGATTGGGAACTGAGTAAAAGTCCCGCAGGCGCACAGCAGTGGAAACCCAAAGCTGGCGGAGGTGCAGACTCTGTACCCGATGCACACAATCCATCCAAACGTCATGCCCCAACCATGCTTACCGCGGATCTTGCTTTGAAAGTAGATCCCATTTATGAAAAAATTTCAAGGCGTTTCTTTGAGAACCCTGATCAATTTGCAGATGCATTTGCCCGCGCATGGTTCAAATTAACACACCGCGATATGGGCCCGCTTGCCCGCTATCTCGGACCGGAAGTGCCGGCTGAAGAATTGATCTGGCAGGATCCTATCCCTGCTGTAACACATAAACTGGTTGACGAACAGGATATCAGTTCTTTAAAAAGTAAGATTCTTGCATCCGGACTTTCCATATCCGAACTCGTATCCACTGCATGGGCCTCTGCCTCAACCTTCCGCGGTTCTGATAAACGCGGTGGCGCCAATGGTGCACGCATCCGTTTGGCTCCGCAAAAAGACTGGGTAGTTAATAACCCTGCACAATTAGCCAAAGTACTGGCAGCACTGGAAACCATTCAGAAAGAGTTTAACAGTGCAGCTACAAATGGTAAAGCTGTTTCTATCGCCGACCTCATTGTTCTCGGTGGATCTGCTGCTATTGAAAAAGCAGCAAAGGATGGAGGGCATGATATTAAAGTTCCTTTCACTCCCGGACGTGCCGATGCATCGCAGGAACAGACTGATGTTGAATCGTTTGAAATTATGGAACCAAGGGCAGATGGGTTCCGTAACTATACAAAAGCAAAGTACAAGGTAGCGGCTGAAGAATTATTGTTAGATAAGGCACAGCTCCTGACATTGACTGCCCCGGAGATGACAGTTCTCGTTGGCGGTATGCGCGTACTCAATACCAACTTCGATCAGTCGCAGTATGGTGTTTTCACCAAACGCCCTGAAATACTCAGCAACGATTTCTTTGTGAACCTGATCGATTTTAGTTTTACCTGGAACAGCACTTCCGATGTACAGGATCTTTTTGAGGCACGTGACCGTAAAACAGGGAAAGTGAACTGGAAAGGAACCCGTGTTGATTTGATCTTTGGTTCCAACTCAGAGCTTAGGGCACTTGCCGAAGTATATGCCTGCGAAGATGCTGCAGACAAGTTTGTAAAAGATTTTGTTGCAGCATGGACCAAGGTGATGAACCTCGATCGTTTCGATCTCGTATAATTATATCATCATACTATTTCATTGAAAGGTGGCCTGGCAACAGGCCGCCTTTCTTTTTTCTACTGATATATAATAACATGACCAGCGTTACCGTGAGTACGGGTATGGAAATATTATCCATCAGTATGCCGTGACTGCTATACTGGTTAACACGAAATAACCCTACTTTATTTTCCGCATCATTCATCACGCTCCAGAGAAAGTCCCATGTAAAATGAAACCCAATGGGCGCCCATATAGACTGTGTTACTATATAGAGATACAGAAGAATATAAGATAGTAAAATAACGACCACAAACCAGAAAGGTGTTGTTTCAGTCATATCGTATGTGCCCGCATGTAAAGCAGTGAAAAGGATCGCGGTTATTAGTGCGGCAATATGAAAATTTAATTTCCCTTTTAGCAATGTATTAAAGACAAGGCCCCTGAAATACATTTCCTCCCATGCGCCAAAAAACCAGGCGCCCGCTATCATTTGCAGTAAGGGGATCATTGCATTTTTTTGAAGTTCGATAAATTCAAAAGAAACACCAAAGAAAGCTGATGCTAATACAATGCACACAATTACTAAAGTCGCGGCGAGAATCCCTGTTACCATTTTTTTACTAAACTTTGTAAAAACAAATCCATAGTCGCACGCATAAATACGGTTATACTTTTTGTTGAAAATCCGTACCAGGAAAAAAACAAGAATAGGAAATGAAACATTAATCATGATGGCAACAATAGCATATCCTTTTTCTTCCAGCCCATCAACTATCCATTGCATAGTAACAGAGAGAATAAATATTGCCAATAAAGAAACCAGGATCTTGCCCGAGAGCGGTAATATCTTTTTCATTGATAACTTCAAGATATTTGTTTTTGCTTTGTAGGCATCTTCTTCCTGTTTAATAGATTGTTAAAGGATGAATGTATATTACACGTAAAAAATGTTGCGTAGAAATTGCTTGCCACTATTCTTTACCCTCTTTGTCACAATTGTTTTCTTTTCATGTAAACCGAAATCGTTGCTTAATGAACTTTCAGAAGCCGAACAAAAAGAAGGCTGGGTATTATTATTTGACGGCAAAACAACCACAGGCTGGCATCTTTATAACCAACCAACAGTTGCCTCAGCATGGTCCGCGTTAAATGGAGAACTGACCAGCGATATTAATGAAAAAACGGGTTTGCGTGGCGATATCGTATCTGATAAAACATATGAAAACTTCGATCTTGTCTTTGAATGGAAAATTGCAAAAGAAGGAAACAGTGGTGTATTCATTAACGTAAGGGAAGACAGCAGCTATATGGCCACCTGGGCAACCGGTCCCGAATACCAGCTACTCGACAATGCAAATTTTACAGGAGATTACCTGAAGGGCGGCAAGAAATCATCAGGCGCCATCTTTGGCGTGGCTCCTGTAAAAAACAAAGTTGAACCCAAACCTTTTGGCAAATGGAACAGCTCGCGCATCCTGCAAAAAAACGGAAAAGTCAGCTTTTGGCTAAATGATGTTATCACCACCGAGGAGGACCTCAACAGTGATCATTGGAAAGAGATCGTAGCAGTTAGCAGTATGAAAACCTTTCCTGATTTTGGAAAAGCAACGAGTGGTCATATTGCTTTACAGGATTGGGCACATGGTGTTTCTTTCAGGAATATTAAGATCAAAGAATTTAAGTAATATAGTTTCACATGACCTTTGCCGACCAAGCCATTCGCTTCAACAAACAACTGCATTACACGGGTAAACCCTTGCCCGCCGGCATCCGCATCATGAACCCTTTTACTGAAGCTGACCAGGCACTCAAAATTTCAAAACTCTTTTATAAGAAATATTATAACGATAACAATCAGCGTCACCTGATCTTAGGCATCAATCCCGGAAGATTCGGTGGCGGATTAACAGGTATCCCATTTACAGATCCTAAACGGTTAAAGAGCGAATGTGGTATAGAATATGAAGGACAGATCACCCATGAGCCTTCTTCTGCGTATGTATATGAAATGATCAACAAATATGGTGGCCCCGAAGCATTCTATAAAAAATTTTATATCAATTCGCCCTGTCCGCTTGGGTTTACAATGGTTGATGCAAATGGGCGGGAGAAGAATTATAATTATTACGATAGCAAAGAGTTGACCCATGCAGTAAAAGGCTTTATGATCGAGAGCATACACAAGCTGATCGCATTGGGCGTTAACAGGAATCTTTGTTTTTGTTTTGGAACAGGGAAGAACATTCAATTTTTAGATAAGTTGAATACGGAACATCACTTTTTTAAGAAGATAGTTCCGTTGGAGCATCCGCGGTTTATTATGCAGTATAAAAGCTTGACTAAAGATGTATATATTGATAAATATCTTTCAGCATTTAGTCATGTTTAGTAAAGCCGAGTTCAATACCTTTAAGAAAATCTTCATTGCCATATGACAAGGATCCCTTTCGATGAAATGAAAGCCACCATCAGGCAGGCTTTCCTCAATGCCGGAATGCCGGAAGATAAAGCCGAGATCTGTGCACGCACCCATACCGAATCAAGCCGCGATGGTGTTTACTCACACGGGCTTAACCGCGTTGAACGTTTTGTAGAATATATTGGTAAACAATGGGTAGATGTATTGGCAGAACCCACGCTGGATGTAAATCTTGGCGCGATGGAAGTTTACAACGGTAACATGGGTCCCGGTGTGCTGAACGCGATCTTCGCTATGAACCGCGCTACTGAGATCGCAGAAAAAAACGGGCTTGGCTTAGTGAGCCTGAACAATACAACCCACTGGATGCGCGGCGGTGCTTATGGCTGGCTGGCTGCAGAAAAAGGATTTATCGGCATCTGCTGGACCAACACCGAATCCTGCATGCCTGCCTGGGGAGCCACTTCCGGCGGTATTGGCAATAACCCTTTCATCATGGCGGTTCCACGTAAGGAGGGTCATATTGTACTGGACATGGCCATGTCGCAATACTCGTATGGCAAACTGCAGGTGACCCGTTTAAAAAATCAGAAACTTCCTTATCCCGGCGGGTTTGATAAGCATGGAGATCTTAGTGATGATCCCGGAGCGATTGAAGAAACACGGCGTGTTTTACCTATCGGCTTCTGGAAAGGTTCAGGGTTTGCTGTTTTGCTCGATATCATTTCAAGCTTACTCTCAGGCGGACTCACCACAGCCGGCATCGACAAGTTTGACAAAGGAAGTTGCGGAAGCTGCTGCCAGATCTTTATCGCCATCAACCCTTTAAAGATCAACACGCAGGAATTTATTGACAAGGCTTTGGGGGCAACCATCACACAGATCAAGGGCGGTGTACCCGTAAAAGAAAACGGGGAAATCTATTACCCGGGAGAAAATTCATTAAAGACCCGCAGAGAAAACCTGGAACTTGGCATACCGGTGGATGATGGTGTTTGGGCGAAAGTAAAAGAGCTGGCGGGCATCAGTTAGTTCCGCGAAATCATACAATAATCCCACAATCCGCGATCATGAAAGCACTCTGTGTAATAACGCCCAATAATATTATCATTGAAGAACGTCCTATGCCTGTTATCAAAACACCTAACGAGGTATTGATAAAAGTAAAAGCGGGCGGCATCTGCGGATCGGATGTACATATTTATCATGGCACTTCTTCTGTAGCCACTTACCCCAGGGTGATTGGTCACGAAATAGTTGGCGAGATCGTAGAAACCGGTAGTGATGTAAGCAATTTCAAAACAGGCGACCGTGTGATCATGGATCCGGTGATTAGTTGTGGCACCTGCTACCAATGCAGGATCGGCCGAAGCAATGTTTGCGGCAAGCTACAGGTAAGATCCGTACATGTGGATGGCGGTTACCAGGAATATATTGTGATCCCGCAGGATAGCATCTACCATATACCGGCTGATCTTTCATGGGAGGAGGCGGTCATGATAGAACCGTTTACGATTGCGGAGCAGGTTTGTTCGCGCGCGGAAATCACAAAAGATGACAAAGTATTTATCATGGGTGCAGGACCGGTGGGTTTAAGCATTTTGAAAATGGTGAAGCTATATGGCGCTACGTGTTTTATTTCTGATGTGATGGATTATAAACTGGAGGCTGCCCGTCAATACGGTGCCGATGTTGTGATCAATGCAAAAGAAGTAGATGTGCGGGAAGAGATCATGCGGCTTACAGAAAATGGGGCAACGGTGGTGATTGATGCAGCGTGTACCACCAAGTCATTTGAGCTCGCGCTCACCTATGTATGTTCGGCGGGAAGAGTGATCACGCTTGGGTTTGGAAAGGATCCTTCGGCTATTAATCAATTAAGCATTACTGCGCGGGAGATCGATGTAAGAGGTTCGCGTTTGCACAATAATAAATTTCCAACGGTGATAGAATATTTCAAGTCCGGAAAGTTGCAGGTGAAGGATATGATTACTCACCGTTTCAATTTTACTGAGATCCATGATGCGTTGGGAGTGATAGAAGACCCGGCGATTGAGAATGGGAAAGTGGTTTTGTTTTTCTAAATTTTTCTCTGCGGCTTCCTCTGCGCATCTCCCCGTCTCTGCGTTGAGCTTCCGCTTCGATAGGGTTTTCGCTTTTAAGCAAGTTCCTTTTTCACCGCAGAGGCGCGGAGAAACGCAGAGTTATCGCAGAGGGTCTAATCAAGTTCAATCTTCTTAAATTTTGGCACGAGTAAATGCATCAAAACCCACGCAATAATATAAGCAGTAGCGCAGATCATAAATATAATGCCATATCCAATCCGGATATCCCCCAAAGCTTTATAATGATCAAACAACAACCCTGCACATTTTGAAATAAGGATCCCACCTACTGCTCCCGCCATCCCACCAATACCCGTAACGGAAGCGATCGCCCTTTTCGGAAACATATCCGACACCGTTGTAAAAATATTCGCCGACCATGCCTGGTGAGCAGAAGCCGCAATACCAATGATGATCACCGCATACCACATATTAAATGTACCCGCATACTGAACCGTAAGCACTGACAAAGGGAACAAAGCAAAAATGAACATGGCTGTTTTACGTGCTTTATTCGCATCCATTCCCCGTTCCATAAAGTATTTCGGTAACCATCCGCCGAAGATGCTGCCAAAGGTTGTCATTGTATATACCAATGCAATCGGAATACTTACCTGTGTTCCTTTTAATCCATATTGCTCTTTCAAAAAAGCGGGCAGCCAGAAAAGAATGAACCACCATACAGGATCGGTTAACAATTTACCGAGGAAGAAGGCCCATGTTTGCCGATACGTTAATAGCTTAACCCAACTAAACTTCTTAAATGCAGATCCATCGGCGGCAACGGTTTCTTCCCTGTCGCTTAAAATATGATCGTACTCTTCCTGCTTTAATTTTCCTTTTGCCAGCATTACTTCAGGCGTGTTATACAGTAGCTGCCAGAAGATCAACCAGATCAACCCAATCGCTCCTGTTATAATAAAGGCCCACTGCCATCCAAACGTAACGGCAATCAATGGAACAACAATCGGGGCGATGATAGCGCCGATATTGGTTCCCGAAATAGAAATACCCGTTGCCAACGCTCTTTCTTTTTTAGGAAACCATTCTGCTGTTGTTTTAATAGCCCCCGGATAATTTCCCGCTTCCGGCACACCCAGTGCCACCCTCGCCACACCAAATCCAAAAGGACCTTTCGCAAATGCATGCCCAATCGCAGCCAGGCTCCAGCCCAGCAATGATGCGGCATACCCGATCTTGGTACCAAACTTATCAATGATCCTTCCCAGTAATAACATACCAAATGCAAATCCCAATTGAAACGCAATTACAATGTTTGCATAGGTTGACTCGTAATGGGCGGGGTTAGTGCCGAATACACCGGCGGCTTCTAATTCGGGCTTGAGCAGGCTAACTACCTGGCGGTCTAAATAATTAATTGTGGTAGCAGCGAAGACCAGCGCACAGATGGTCCAGCGGTAGCTTCCAATCGTTTTGGGTTGGGTCATGGCTTATTAAATATAACTGTTTATCCAGTATCGGAGAACGTTATACAATCCACCAACCCCGCTCCAGATTCAGCTCCCTCTTCGCCCGCGTAACCGATGTATACCACCACCGGCAAAGTTCTGCTCCTGGCATCCCATACATCTTACTATCCAAAAACAAAAACACATCGTTCCATTCTCCCCCCTGCGATTTGTGGCAGGTGACCGCATAACCATACGTAGCCTGCAAGCAATTGAGGTATTCATCTTTCATCATTTCCTCTTTGTACTTCTTCGCATTCGTCTTGTGCTTATCCCGCTTCATGCGTTGACTGAAGTTGACCATAAGCGCCTTAGATTGCTCACGCGAAAACTGCCCTGTATCACCATACAGGATATCTAATGATAAAAGGAGTTCGTATTCAACATCCGATGCATGTGCCTTGATAGTTATGCTTACGAAATTTAATTCAACCTGTGTGCATAGTTCCCCAATCTTCGTAACCGTTACAAAATCTCCGTTGGTTAATGGAACCTTATAGTTATTGCGATTCACCAATAATACATCTCCTACCTGCAGGGGAACATCAGACTCTCCATATAACTCTTTGCGGAATTCCGTGTTGAGAGCCTGAACCGCCCTATTGGTGCGGGCTATGGCCAGTGCACCGGAAGGCCCCACTTTAATATACCTGTCCACATACGCCTGGAAAAGCGCCTCGTAAGAATCATGCAACTGCACATTATCAAGATTGGCCGCAGGTAGCCGCGGAAACTTCGGATACTCCTCCCAGGCACTCATTTCGCGGATACGGTTGGCAAGTACCAATATATCGTTGTTCGATTTTACCCGCTCAATGATCTCCAGGGTAAGTGTGACGGCTGTTCTGTGTTGCGCCGCCAGCCAGGTGAGATCAAGCGCGGGACTAAAGTTTTGTCCCACCGGCGGCAACTGGCAGGGATCCCCAACAAAGATCACTTTGTTATTGCCGAGTGCATCAAAGAAATCGTGCAGCAATAATCCTGATCCGAACTGCGCAATAAATTCTCCGGATGCTTCGCTTGAGAGCATAGATGCTTCATCAACTATATAAACGCATTTCTTATTATCGGGCGGGCGCAGGGAGAACTGGAGCGTCATCTGTCCGTATTTATCGATGGGGGCATCTTCGGGAATATTGTCATCATCGCCATCTACCTTACTGAAATGGTAGAGTTCGCTGTGAACTGTCTTCGATTCAATTCCCGTTTTTCCACGAAGAACCGTGGCTGCGCGACCGGTTGAGGCGAGCATACAGAAATCCTGTTCCTGTTCCAGCAACCAGCCCGCAAGGTGTTGCATAAGAAATGTTTTACCTGTTCCTGCGTATCCTTTTAGCACGAAGGTATTGGCGGCGGGATGATCGAGAAATTTCCTGATGGCTTTAAAAGCGTCTTTCTGTTCTTCGTTGAGTTCGGGCTTAGCCATGGGGAACAAAATTACGAAGAGTTTTTTTGCTTCTCTTGAGGGATAAAAAGAATTTAAATTTGTGGATAATGAAAACCACGGATAACCGCTTTGCTTACAGGATATGGATCGATGGATTGCGGGCTATTGCGGTTATACTGGTTATCCTGAATCATTATTTTGGTGTATTGCCGGTTGGATATATCGGGGTAGATATTTTTTTCGTGATCAGTGGCTTCCTGGTAGGCGGTATCATTTATGAACAGATCAACACGAAGAAGTTTTCGTTGTCGTCTTTTTATATCAACAGGATCCACCGGATTATACCGGCGCAATTATGTATGATCGCGCTGATCTTTATTGCGGTGACTGTTTTACGTTTTCCGGCCGAACTGATCGAACAGTATTGCCACGAAGTGATTTATTCGGTTTTAAGTGTTTCTAATTTTAATTACTGGGGGTCTGCCGGCTACTTTGACCTGGAAAGTGGCAGGAAGTTCTTACTGCATACATGGTCGCTCGGCGTAGAAGAGCAATTCTATTTTGTGTTCCCTCTTTTTTTGATCCTGCTCGCAAAATGCAGGAAGACAACCCGTTTCATTCTTTTGTTGTTGGTATTTATTTTATCCCTCTCCATTAATTATTTTTCGTTCCTGTTTCATTCTAAGTTCTACCTGCTGCCCTTCCGGCTCTGGGAGTTTGTTGCAGGCTTTGGCATCTATTATATTTCAACAACCAAAATTCCCTATACACGTTTTATCAGTTGGGTCGCATTAACGGTTTTGATCTTGCTTCAGACGAACCCCTTTAACTTTAACGAACTCACGTTGATCATAGCAAGTACCCTTGCTTTTGGATTTCTTTTTTTATCGCTCGAAAACGGTGATAATAATATCCTGAAGAAGGTATTGTCTTCACCACCAATGCAATACATCGGAAAGATCAGTTATTCATTATATCTCGCGCATTGGCCAGTACTGGTGATCATGAAATTAAAGTACACAGTGAGAACGCCATCGGCAACAAATTTTCTTTGCTACATCCTCATTACATTCCTGATTGCCCTTGCCACATACTACCTGGTAGAAGCCAGGTTCAGGGTGTCTAAAAGAGATCGCCCCAAAAGAAGGTTAATAAGAAGCGCTGCCATCATTATTCTATTAGTTATACTAACGGCTTCTTTTATAGCGATCAAACAGCCTTATGGGGTTACGAATACAACTCATTTTGATCTGCAGAAGTATGACCTGGGTAACGGGGGAGAACTGATCGTTGAATCGGATTCAAAAAACAGCTCCTTCCCCAATATTGTTTTCTGGGGAGATTCGCATGCGGGCATGATGGCGTTTGACCAACGGATCTATGCGAACTATAATATTTATAAGGTCTATTCAACCGGTTGTCCCCCTTTTTTTAATACAGTCATCCCTACAGAATGTAATTGTGATCACCCGGATAAAATTATGCGGGCTTGGAAGATCATTAAAGACCTGCATCCTGCCTGCGTAATCTTAGCCAGCCGTTTTTCGATCTATATCAATGGGTTGCGTATTAATAATTCATTACGAAAAGGAAATCATTTCATAGCATTACCCGGTAACATAAACGACACTTCTTTAGTTGGGCGAAAAAAAGCTTTCGCTGATGGCATCAGGTCAACGATCGATTCACTATCTGGCATACACACCAGGATCATCATTTTTAAACAGATCCCAGATTTTTCTAACTTTCATAACCCTGAAGCCCTGGCACTCGGTGGGGTATATAGTGTACGCGAGTCGAGTCTTTTAAAATACCTGGGTGAGGGAGATACAATCATTGATAGCCTGAAAACAGACAGCCGTGTAAATATTTTTGATGCCCGTGCTTACCTGAAAGGTGGAAGGGGATTTCTCCTTTTTGATGAAAGTACCAATCACTTGTTTTATCATGATGACAGTCATTTGTCTAAAACGGGATCCATGCGGATAACCACGCCGCTTCTACAAAAATTACAGGATCCATAATTTTTTTCTATCTTACATATCCCCCGCTAAACCAACTTCCTGCTTTGAAAACAAATGCCTTTCTCATTATTGTATTCCTGCTGATCAATGCAGGTACATTTGCCCAGGACAGTACCGATACCCGTTCTTTCGAACCGGCGGCCATGCAGCAGGATTTTAATTTTCTCCGTAAAACGCTGGAAGACACGCATCCAGGGCTGTACATGCATCACACCAAAAAAGAGATGCAGCATAAAATGGATAGCCTCTATGCCTTGCTGAACAAACCCATGATCTTTCTCGACTTTTATAAGATCATTGCCTACCTGATAGCTGAAGTAAAATGCGAGCATACTTCCGTTGTTCCTTACAAGGGTACATTTAATAAACATGCGCTGGAGTGGAAGATCATTCCTTTCCAGTTATACTTTACGGGCAACAAGGCTTATGTAACCGTAAACCGTACAGCCGATAGCACCGTTCATCTTGGGGATGAAGTGTTGACCATCAACACATACCCGGTAGATAGCCTGAAGCGCGTCATCTATCAATACCTTCCTTCAGATGGCAATATGGAATCCGGCAAAGAACAGGCAATCAGCAGTACCACATTCAATCTTGCTTATTACCAGTTCATAGAAAGACCCAATGCTTTTGATATTACATTTAAAGATGCAGCCGGCCAGGTATTCAGCCGCCATTATGATACCAAACTATCGCTAAAAGACAATGGCAGTGTTACACTGTCGAACCCCGCCAACACAGAAATACTTGCACTGGATAAAAAGAACCTGGCGATCAGAAAGACGCAGCTGAAACTCGAAGTGCTGAAGGAGAAGAACACGGCGATCCTTACTATCCGTTCATTTGACGGCGACAGGAAGAAGATGTTTGATTTTTATGAGAAGTCGTTTACCAGTTTACAAAATGAAAAAATCGGCAACCTGGTCGTTGACCTTTCTAATAATGATGGGGGTGATGAAGAGTTTGCCTGTGAGTTATTAAGCTATTTTATCGCCTCCCCAACCCGCTTTATCAAACATGAGTACCTGATCAATGCAGACAGCGGCTACCTGGCACTAAGCGATTTTCCCAAAGAAGTGCAGGCTAATAAATATGATTTTATCGATAGCCTGAAAGATGGAAAGTATATGGCGAAAGAGTTGACAAAATATTCCATGGAACTCAAAACCTTTGATCCCAAACCTAACCGCTTTACGGGTAAAGTATATTTTTATGTAACCGGTGTAACCGCATCTGCAGCTTCCACCTGTGCGGCTAATGCAAAAAGTCATCAGCTGGCAACCATCGTAGGTAATGAAACGGCCGGATGTTTTGTAGGCGGCGGTGCTGCCAATGGGTTGAACTTTGTTCTGCCCAACTCAAAAATCGCTGCGCATACAGCTATCGTGTATGTTAAATTCAATACGTTTGGCGGCGATAAGGATAGAGGTGTGATACCGGATCATTATTACATCCCCTCTTTCAATGAGTTAATTACCGGCAATACAGGGTGGAAAGATTATATAGATAGCCTGATCAACGCTAAAAAATAAATTGCACGCAAAGGCGCGGAGGCGCAATTAAGACCCTTTATGACAAAGCAGGAACTACTCAATGAATTGCGGAATGAAATGTTTGTGATGCTCAGGTCTTCCGCTACGCATGGCATTGGTGTATTTGCCTTAACAGATATTCCAAAAGGCACACGTAATATATTTTCAAAAGAAACCGGTGGATGGATACAACTAAGTCTTGAAGAAGCAGAACAACTACCCGAACACTCCCGCAATTTCATTGAAACCTACTACCTCTTCGATGAGCAGCAATACTATATTCCTGATCATGGCTGCAAAGTAATGGACATGGCCAATTACCTTAATCATTCTCACACACCCAACATCATTTCTATAGAAGACGGAAAATGGTTTGAGGCACTAAGAGATATCAGCCAGGGAGAAGAACTATTCGTTAATTACGAAAAGATCGTAGACAATATAGGGGCTTACTAACTATCCCTTAATTGCACCCCTGCGAGATAAAACTCATATCACATTTAACATAGGCGATTTTTGCGAACGTATTCGACCGCAAAGTTATTTGCGGACCTGGTGATACATAAATAAATGGGATATTTTGTTCTACATTATTTACTTTTATCGCAAGCGATGATTGATAAGTTCACAGATAACTGATAGACTATAATGATGGACCCGGCTGATAGTAAAATGGAACTGGCGCCTTTCTTTGAAATGACACCAGACCTTGTTTGTATAGCAGGCGCAGATGGATTTTTTAGAAGAGTGAATAGCTCGGTAATTAATAAACTGGAATATTCGGAAGAGGAATTGTTTTCTCGCCCCATCTTTTCTTTTCTTCACCCTGAAGACCAGGAACGAACAGCTTATACCCGGGCAAAGATGCTGGCAGGAGAACCTTTACTCAATTTCGAGAACAGGTATATTGCCAAAAGCGGCAAAGTGATTTGGCTCGAATGGACCTCTGTTTATTCACCCGAACAAGGGGTTGTTTTTGCCATCGCAAAAGATGTTACCACCCGCAAAGAGGTGGAGAAGGAAGTAGAAGAAAAATATATCCGCTACAAAAGTCTCGCTACGCATTTTAAGACCAGTATTGAAAAGGATCGCAAGTTCCTTGCACTAGAGTTACACGAAGAACTTGCACAGCTCGCTTCTGTAGTGAAGATGGATGTTGAGTGGATAAAAGTGAATGTTCCTGAATTATCAGAGTTTTCAATGAAACGGGTTGAACACGCTTCGGTGATTACTACTTTGCTTATCAAGAGTATGCAACGCATTTCATTTTATATCAGCCCGGCTATGTTGCAGGATATTGGACTTACTGCTACATTGGAATGGCATTGCAAAGAATTTGCGCTACTGAATGGTATCGACTGTTTCTTTGAAAATGCATATAGCGAAGAGGCCATCACAATGGAAGTAAAAACAGATCTTTTCCGTATCTGTCAGGAGGCACTTACCAATATCATGTACCATGCGCAGGCAAACAAAGTGACGGTAAGGATAGAAGAGAGCGATGATAAAATAATTCTTTCTATCATTGATGATGGAAAAGGATTCGACATTGCCGAACAGAAAAAAACTTTCGGTCTGATTAATATGCACGAACGCGCAGCTTCCATTAACGGAAATCTATCTGTCAAATCTATGCCGGGCAAAGGGACGCGGGTCATTGTTAGCGTTCCGAGAACTGTTTAAGTTTGCATTAGCGGATTAAATGATTACGGATTGATGAATTAAGAAATCAGCCCCGTTCTCATCGTGATCATATACTTTTCAAAACCCACTTTTGTATATGCCGCTATAGCAGGTTCGTTAGCATGATACACTTCTAATTTTAATTCTGTAACACCTTTTTCTTTTGTCCACCTTTTCAGTTCATCAATAATCAACTTATTCACTCCTTTGCCGCGATGTGGCGGTTCTACATACATAAACCCTAAGTATGCATACTGTGTATGCTGCAGGTAGGGTTTGGAGTCCTCAATGCGCGCATATCCTGAACCAATAAGTTGTCCGTTCAGCTCAGCTACAACAAGGTGAATATGTGAGTCTACTATCATCCTGTCAAGATCATAGTAGCGCGTATCATCTCCTTGTTTCAAGGTACTGTCAAACGGACGCTCGGCCGTGATCACCCCCTGTTCAAAACGAAGCAGGGTTGGCATGTCTTCTTGTATAGCTGGTCTGATTGTTATTTCCATGTTGGTAAAATTAACGGATTGGCGGATTTCGGATTGGCGGATGATTCCTGCACTTTATCTTTTAAATTCGCCAATCCGAAATCCATTAATAAAAAGCCATTTGCTCTTCGCCTCTTGATACGTAAGCTGCCCCAATACAAATAACCCCCCTGGGTCGCCCCTGATCAATTGATTGGGTATACACTCCTTATCACCATCAACAATAAACTTATCACACAAGTCTTTTATCAATTCGATCTCTTCATCACTCACCGCATCCAATTCAAGATTAAGCAGTGTTACAAACTTTTCAAATCCGTTAGGATCCTTCCTGTAAGCAGCAGGCAGTATATAATCACCTTCTTCATTCTTAACAGGCTCAAGACAGGGGTTGATCCGTATAATATTTGCGTTGTTGGTTAATGCCGGATCCAGCATGGCATAGGCTATAAAGGTGGCCGTATCAGGCGGATCACTTACAATGCTTTTGGCGAGGGTTTTAACACCGTGCAGAAATTTGATAGATGTATCCGTAAAGGTCAATGGGTTATTCCTATTCTTCCGGTACATGGCTCTGTCATCCGCATCGCTTGATCTTTCATAGTCGGTGAGGATGGCTTTTTTAGCAATCCCGGTTCCGATGGAGAGAATACAATAGTCTTTCATTTCAATGACCGGCAAAATCATTGCATTGTTTGTCAGCGCTTCTGTTAGTCCCGCCAGCACAGGATTATTAAATCCGGCAACAGCTCCATCCCAGAAACGGGCTTCCACGCTTTTGTCTGCATAATTAATTTGGATACACGCCGGCTCATCAAAATAGTTAACCGGTGCATTGCTTGAGGCATGAACAGCATATGCCAGCGTAACATCGGCAAAGCTGTCACTGAATTTAGCCGTTTCGCTTTTCTCATTAGACCTGAAAAAGTTAGCCCGCTGCCGGAAGTAATCAAACCCTGTGATAATAAGCTGCAATTCTTTTTTGCCGATGATGGCCGGTAACTCTTTTAATGGCGTTTCAATAACCGGTCCTAATAAGGCTATCAAACCTTCCCTTTTTCTTTTGGCGCTGTATTTAGGTCCCATGCCTGTATACTTCCTGATAAGTGAAAAGATATTCCGCCACTTACATTTTTCAAAAAAATGCAATCTGGAAAATACTTTTTCCCGTAACTGAGTGGTTTCGAAAATAAAAATGATCTCACTTAAACGCATATCATTACACAAAGCTGCCAGCACAAGGCTTCCACCGGAGTTGGCAATAACCATATCAAATTGCCGCAGTAATGCATGTCCGCGGATATCACCATAGAGGTCTTGTAAAACACGGACCTGTATGAGCGACCATGAGCCGCCGCCATCGAGAGAGAGAATTTTGTATGCCATAATGGAAAGATTATAAAAAAATACACTGAAATGCAACCGGAAAAATCCCCTATTTATAACATTCCCCTATTTTCGTATCATGACTAATTCCCCCGTGCCGCAGAACGAAATGGACAGGATCATCAGCCTGTCTGACTTTGATCTTGATTATAGTGACCTGCAGGAAAACTTCCGCGATCTTGCCAAGCTTGCCGCAAAAGTTGCCGGCACCGATATCTCATTGGTGAACCTGATCGATTCTTTTACGCAGTGGACCGTTTCTGAGTATGGTCTACCACTGCAGCAAATGGCGAGAGAAGATTCTGTTTGCCAGTACACAATCGATGCTAAAGAATTTTTTGAGGTGAAAGATCTTTCTGCAGATGACCGTTTTAAGGATAAATTTTACGTAACAGAAGCTCCCAAACTCAAATATTATTTTGGCGTGCCGCTGGTAACGGAAGACGGATATAACCTGGGTGCGTTATGTGTATTGGATAAAATAGGAAAAGAGATCAGTCCCGAAAAAGTAGAACTCCTCAAAATAATTGCCAGCGAAATTGTTGACAGACTTAAAGCCATTAAACTCATTCATGAACTTCAGCACACGGTTAAGGAAGCCAAGGATTCACAACGCAAAGTAGCGCATGATATACGCGGCCCCCTATCCGGCATTATCGGGCTTTCGCAGGTGATCAATGAAATGAACGATGATACCAAACTGGGTGATGTGCAGGAGCTGGTAACACTCATACACAAAGGGGGCAATTCAATACTGGAACTGGCAGATGAGATACTTGGCGGCGAAAAAAAGAAACCAACCGCCAATCAGTTCATACTCGATGATTTCCAGGAAACGCTGATTAAATTGTATGGCCCACAGGCGTTGAATAAAAAGATCGTACTTTCTGTAAACGTTGAGCCGCAATCCAACGCTATCCCTGTTTCGCGTAATAAATTATTACAGATTGCGGGCAACCTGATCTCCAATGCCATCAAGTTCACGCCCAATGAAGGAAAAGTAACCGTGCATCTCGGGCTCGTACCCATGAATCCCGGCTACGATCTGCACATCATTGTCAGCGATACCGGCGCTGGCATCGATCAACAAAAGATTGATGAAATCATCAATGGTAATGCTACCTCAACAGACGGTACCGGCGGTGAGCATGGCTACGGATTTGGAATGGCGCTTGTAAAGCACCTGGTAGAAAAGCTCAATGGAAAATTATCCCTGACATCTGCGATTGGGAAAGGATCTGTGTTTAGTGTGATGATACCACAGCGTTAATTACCACCCAATTCCATAATCCTCACCATTATTACTGCTACCGCCCCAAAGACTTCCATGTTTCCAATCAAAGAAAATCGCATTGATGGGGCCGCTGGTTCTGTCGCCGAAAGTAACTGTATAACCCATTTTCTTCAGGTCGGTCACCGTATTGGCGGGTATGCTTTTTCCTAAAAGAATATTACCAGGGCGAGGTTTTCGGTCAGCGAGTTTTGTTCCGCCGAGCGATAACCACAACTGGTTAGTATTAAAATTAGCGGCTTCTGTTGACTGCTGAACGGTCATGTTGAACTCTACCATATTCAGAAAGAATTGCAATAAATTCTGATCCTGTGTATCGCCACCCTGCACACCAAAACACAGGTAAGGCTTTCCTTCTTTTAAAGCAAGCGTGGGTGTTAAAGTTACCCTTGGCCGCTTGCCGGGTTCAACAACATTGAATGGATCGATGGTTTTATCGAGCACAAAACTCTGCATCCGCTGGCTCATGCCTACACCGGTATGTCCCGCAATACAGGCCGGGAGCCAGCCGCCACTCGGTGTGATAGACACCACCCAACCTGAAGTATCCGCAGCCTCAACAGAAGTAGTGCCGCGCCAGAGACGATCAAGGTAGACTTCGTTATCTGTCATGGCGAGTACATTATTTACTCCTGCATTATTCATCGTGTTCTGATCCTGTTTGGGAACAGCAGATCCGCCCGGAGCAGCATTTGTATCGCTCAAAGCTTTTCGTTGTTGTAAAAGCTCGCGGAACGGGTTTACTTTTCCTTCATAGGGATATGGGTCACCCGGTGCGGCAAATGCATCATTCCTATCAGAGCGGATGAGGAAAGAGCGGTCTTTTGCATAAGCCTTACTCAACAATCCTTTCATCGGTTCTTCGGGCGGAAAATAAGGGTCGCCATAATAAAAATCGCGATCGGCAAAACTCAGGTTCATTGCCTGATATAGCGTATGTATATATTTTGTGCTGTTATAGCCCATTGATTTCAGGTCAAAATTCTCAAGGATATTCAGTGCCTGTAAAAGAACGGGGCCCTGTGTCCACTGCTGCATCTTGTACACTTCAATGCCTTTATAATTTGTATGCAGCGGTTCTTCGAAAACAGGTTTCCATTTGGCAAGATCCGCCTTGGTTATCAACCCTCCCTGCTCCTTACTCCCGCGAACAAATTCATCGGCGATATCACCTTTATAAAAACGATCAAATGCTGCCATGATCGCCTGTTTACGGGTCTTTCTTTGTTTGAGTGCTTTCTGTTCAGCTTCCACCAGTTTATTCAGTGTTTCCAACAGATCAGCCTGGACAAATATTTCTCCGGCATCCGGCGCTTCCCGCACTGCATTTGCATGCGGCAGAAATACTGCTGAAGAATAGGGCCATTCTTTGATCATGGCTTTTCCCTTCTCCATGCTGTTCGCAGTTTGCGCATCGATCGGGTAACCGGCAGCGAGTTCCATGGCGGGCGATAATACATCTTTGAGGCTCATCGTTCCAAACTCCATCAGCATATAACACAGCCCTCCCACAGTGCCGGGTGTAGTGGCTGCTAATGGACCATACTCAGGTGGAAAATTGTATCCTTTGCTTTTAAAGAACTCTACAGTGGCACCAGTTGGCGCAACCCCCATTGCATTCAACGCGATCACTTTTTTTGTTTTCGGATTATAGATCAACGCCTGTGTTTCACCGCCCCAGCTCAGCACATCCCACATGGTACAGGTGGCTGCCAGCATTGCACAGGCTGCATCCACCGCATTGCCACCTTTCTGAAACACAATGGCACCGGCTGTTGCGGCCAAAGGCTTACCGGTAACAGCCATCCAGTTCTTTCCGTGTAAAGGTGGCTTTTGGGTTTGTTGGGAGAAAAGACAGGTAGTGGTTAATAATAATAAACCGGCCAGAAAGTTAATTCGCATAATACAGGAGAGTTGAGAATTAAATTTAAGCAAAACTGAGTAGTGAATAGTCAGAAGTGAGTATTATGTTCTGGCAATTCTCAGATGACAGCTTCTTTACCAATGGCCTCTTTGATGCGATAGGCGATGTTAAAAGAAAGCAGAAGTAGGCCAAAAACCCGCGCCCACCGTATATTTAAGACTACCTTTGCAGTGGCAGATGAAAAAAAAGTTTATACACTTTTTAATATCCGGTCATGAAAAATCCTATTCCGGCAAACGAGTCACAAAGACTCAAAGTGCTGGAAAATTATAATATTCTGGACTCATTATCCGAAACTGAGTTCGACAGGATCGCCCAACTGGCTGCGCTGATATGCGATGTGCCCATCTCACTTGTTTCATTCATTGATGCCAAAAGGCAATGGTATAAATCCAGTGTTGGGCTTAACATAACCGAAATTGAACGCGATCTTTCTTTTTGTCAGTACACTATCATGGAGACTTCATTGATTGAAGTGGAGAATGTAACCAAAGATGAACGCTTTAAAGATAATGCCTGGGTTACCGGAGAGGCACATATCCGTTTTTATGCCGGACAACCCTTAACAGACCCTGACGGGTATAACCTGGGTACCCTTTGCGTTGTTGACAATAAGCCGAAGCGGCTTACTCCGCAACAAAGACAAGGGCTGCAGCTATTGGCAGATGAGGTAATGACACTGGTACTGGAACGCAGGCACAAAGAAGAACTGAAAAACTTTGAAAAACTTTTTCAGCACTCCACTGACCTGATATGCATTGCGGGCAAGGATGGTTTTTTCAAAAAAGTAAATCCGGCTTTTCACACATTACTTGGCTGGCAGGAAAAAACCTTATTAAAGAACTCCTTTCATGAACTGGTTCATCCCGATGACCTCGCGTTTACAAAAAAAGAATTAGAGAAACTTGATAGTCATACAGGCAATATCCTTTTTACCAACCGCATAAAAACAAGCAACAAAACTTATCGGGTACTTCAGTGGGTGATCACACCAGAACCTGCCACAGGAAATTTCTTTGCCATTGGTCGCGATGTAACCGAAGAAAAAGAAAAAGATGCGCAGCTCAGGAACAGCAAGAACCAACTTCGTTCTTTCTTTGAAGCTTCGCAGGGTCTCATGTGTACACATGATGCAAATGGTTTGTTCCTTTCTGTGAATACATCAGGCGCAGAGCTACTGGGCTATACCGTTGCGGAACTGGAAGGGAAAGGTTTGTTTGATATCGTTCCCGAAATATATCATAACGAGGTTCGTAGTTATATCAAAGAAGTATTTGCAAAAGGGCGATCCAATGGGCTGCTCAATACAATACACAAGAACGGCTCCTTCAGGGTATTCATGTATAACAATGTTCTTTCAAAAGATGAAGAAGGAAAAGACTTTGTGATCGGCAGTTCAATCGATATCACAGAAAGGTTTTTGCTGGAGAACGATCTTCGCAAAACAAAACAGATGCTGGAACAAACCAACCGCGTTGCAAAGGTTGGTGGTTGGGAGTTTGATGTGGTAAAGCAAAAAATAACCTGGTCAGATATTACCTGTGAAATACATGAAACGCCTCCAGGCTTTGTTCCTGATCTTGCCAAGGCGCTTAACTATTACAAAGAAGGTTTCAGCCGCGATACAATTACCGGGATCATGACCCGGGCAATACAGGATGGCACATCCTGGGATACGCAACTACAGATCATTACAGCAAAAGGGAAGGAAATATGGGTGCGGTCGATCGGCACGGTTGTAATGGAAAATGGAACAGTGAAGAGAATGTATGGTACGTTCCAGGATATTAATAAACAGAAAAAGACCGAGGTCGCACTTGAGATCAGTGAAAATAAATACCGCGCATTCTTTGAGATCTCTCCCGCAGCCATTGCCATTAACAGGCATAGCGATGGTCAATTCATTAATGGCAACCAGGCACTGTTTGACATGATCGGCTATACAGAAGAAGAGTACAGGCAACTCTCTCATCATGATGTAACGCCTGCTAAGTATGATCTGGAGGAACGCAAACACCGCGACTCGTTAACAAACAACGGGTTTTACGGCCCTTACGAAAAAGAATATATTCATAAAGGCGGTCACCATATTCCTATACTGCTGAGTGGTATTAAATTCAATGGTGAAAATAATGTTGAGTCGGTTTACTCTGTCATACAGGATATCACCGAAAGAAAAAATGCAGAAAGAATTATTGCGTTGGCAAAAGAACAGGCCGAGCAGGCAAGCCTTGCAAAATCTGAATTTCTTGCAAACATGAGTCATGAGATCCGCACACCGCTCAACGGTGTGATCGGCTTTACCAATCTCGTACTCAAAACAGATCTTAGCGAAACGCAGCGGCAATACCTTACGATCGTTGATCAATCGGCCAACGGTTTGTTAAGCGTAATCAATGATATCCTTGACTTTTCAAAAATTGAGGCGGGCAAGTTCGAGCTGGATATTGAAAGATGCGATCTTTTTGAAATGAGCAGCCAGGCAGCTGATATCATTACTTATCAGGCGCAGACTAAAGGACTGGAAATGCTGTTGAATATTCCGCCAGCCGTTCCAAGATTTATCTGGGCCGATGCTTTGCGACTGAAACAGGTGCTCATTAATTTACTCGGCAATGCTGTTAAGTTTACAGAAAAAGGTGAGATCGAATTAAAAGTTGAGATAGTTGGACAGGATGTAAAACAGGGAGAAACCACTTTCCGTTTTGAAGTGCGTGATACCGGGATTGGTATACACCCAGAAAAGTTTGACAAGATCTTTGAGGCATTTGGCCAGGAAGACGGATCCACCACAAAAAAATATGGTGGTACAGGTTTGGGGTTAAGTATCTCCAACAAACTCTTGGGTTTGATGGGCAGCCGCCTCCAATTGAGCAGCATTCCCGGCAAAGGCAGTACGTTTTATTTTGATCTTATTCTCAAAGCAGAACACGGCGAACCGGAAATCTGGGATCATCTTAGCCGCATTAAAAAAGTATTGATTGTTGACGATAATGAAAACAACCGTGTGATACTTCATGATATGCTCCTATTGAAAAAGATAGAAACGGCAGAAGCAAAAAACGGTTTGGAAGCTATTCAGCTCTTAGCCGGTGGCGACCAGTTTGATGCGATTCTGATGGATTATCATATGCCGTTTATGGACGGCCTTGAAACTTCAAAAAAAATCAGGGAGAATCTTTACGCCTCACCCACGCAATTACCCATCATTCTTTTATATAGTTCTTCTGATGACGAAACGGTCATCAAAGCAAGTGGGGTTGCCATCAATCACCGGTTGGTGAAACCAATAAAAATGCACGACCTGTACAATCTCCTGTCGCGCCTGCATAAGAAAGATACAGTGCCGGATAAGAAACAAGTGACCGCTAGAACAACCAGTAAGACTGATTTTGGCAAAGTGCTGATCGTTGAAGATAATGGCGTGAATATGCTGTTATCGAAACTCATCGTTAAAAAAATAGCGCCCGATGCTATTATATTTGAAGCAAAGAATGGGATAGAAGGATGGAAATTCTGTGAGTCGGTCATCTTTGATATCATTTTAATGGATGTGCAAATGCCGGAAATGAATGGGTATGAATCTACCCGGCATATCCGCCAGTTAAGCACCCATAAAAGCGTTCCGATCATTGCGTTAACAGCCGGGAACGTAAAAGGGGAACGCGAAAAATGCCTGGAGGCCGGAATGGATGATTTTATTGCAAAACCGATTGTGGAGGAAGACATTCTGTTCATGTTTAACAAGTGGAACAGGTTGGCCCTGCAAAAGTCGGCAGAGCCCGCCCTAGTCTCATCAACGGTTTCTATGAATCTCGATAAAATGAAGGCTTCAATCGGCAACGATGCGACCTTATTGCCCGAGATCACAGCACTCCTTAAAACCGAATTGACCAACAGCCTTGCTTTTTTACAGCAACACCGCGAAGACAACAATTTAACTGCGCTCCACGAATGGGGACATAAATTATTCGGCACCGCTTCTGTCACCGGTCTCGATAACCTCGCGGCCCTGAGCCGCCAAACCGAACACCTCAATACCCTGGAGGATACCCGCAGTCACGAGCTTCTTCGGGCAGCCGAAACTGAAATACGTGTGGTATTGGATCTGCTCGCTTCTTCATAAGAAGAAATATTTCGTAATTCGACATTCTGTGTTCAACATTCGATATTCTCTTTTGACCGCCATTCTTCTCCCATTCACCGTCACATTTTCTTATCTTTCTGCTTCAGGGCAGATTTTTTGGTTTTCTTAAGAGTCTCTCTTGTTTTTCTGTCTTATTTTTTCACAATATTTAACCCTATCCGCAGGCAACATGCTACTAATTATTGTTGTCTGTTTTAAAAAAGGATCTTACTATGCAACAAAGGAAACAAAGGTTTCTTCTATTCGCCGCACTTGCGTGTGTTTCATTCAGCGCAAGGGCCCAGTTTTATATGGGTCTGGAAGCGGGTGTTACCAATAATCAATTGTACACCAATACTTCGAACCTTGCTTTTACGCAGTATAAAAAAGGCAGCGGCATCTCTATTGGTATCCCGCTATCGTACAAGATCGAGGAGTGGTTCTCTATTGCAGCCACCCCTTCTTACACACAAAAAAATTATTCGGTTGAACGAACGGGTTATTTTCAGGGGGTTTACCAGAAAAGCTCAAACGGCTATATACAGTTGCCACTCATGGGTCAATTCAGTTTTGGAAATGAACAGATCCGCGGGTATGTAAACCTGGGCATCTATGCGGCATACTGGGCAACCGCTAATATCAAAGGAGCGCAGCTGAATGCTTTGAACCCGGTAGATACTGCCTATTATTCATCAACCCCAACCAGCATATCGGGAGAAATTAATCTCTATAACTATAATGAGAAGTATGCTTTCAATACCGTAAAGGATAACCGTCTTGAATTAGGCTGGTTAACCGGTATCGGTGTTAGTTATGAAACAGAAGGAGGTTACCGCTTTTATCTCGAAGGAAAACGCAGTTACTCCTTTACCGACCAGCAAAAGAATTATATGATCAACCAGGTGCCGCGGTATAACGACACATACACTTTTAGCTTAGGTTGTATGATAGATATGAGTAAAATATTTGGCAGCTATTATTAATGATAGGTAACAAAAAAAATAAATCCTGACATGAAAAAAAATCCCTCTTTTATATATAGATCATTACAGGTATGCATGATCTGCTCACTGGCTCTTGTTTCTTTTTCTTCCTGCAGAAAAGAACTGACGCAGGTAAATAATACAACCAGCTATACCGCCAGTAACTTCAACGACATATTCGATGGCTTCTGGAACGGCATGAACAATAACTATGTTTTCTGGAGCGAGGAAACCACTAACTGGGATGCGGTATATACAAAATACAAACCCCTGTTTGCAAAACTCAGTATCATCGATTCTGCAGATAACGAAACAGCGCTGACCTATTTTGAGGAGATGACAAAGGATCTGAAAGATTCTCACTATACACTTACGTTCCCCAATTTTAATTACCAGATCAGCCCGGCCTATAACCGTAAAATTGCTATCAATACCGTTACACCGGATAGTATCTATTCACTACCGGCCGCCATGTTCACTACATTGATTCCTAAAAATTATATAGACGCGTCCTCACTCAAAAAGGGAGCCGATACTGTTTATTTTGACGGCTCACCAAGCCTGTTCACCGTTGTTTCAGGAACCATACAGAATAAAATCTTGTATCTCTATTTTAGTGATTTTGCTTTTGGCCAGTCAGGTGCCAATACATATCCGATACTCAACTCTTTCCTTAATACAGTAAGGGCCCTTCCTGCTAATATAAAAGGCATTGTAATAGATGTACGTGGTAATGGCGGTGGATCTATTACCGATCTTGACTATTTAGTGGGTGCGATGATCACCAAGCCATTGAACTATGGTTATACACGTTCAAAGAATGGCAATGGTCGTCTTGATTATACACCATGGGCACCTGCCATTGTTACGCCACAAAGTGGCTCAGCCAATATTACCTTGCCCATTGTTGTACTTGCCGATCATACATCGGTTAGTATGGCCGAGATCACCGCGGTAGCTGTAAGCACATTACCCAATGGTAAATTTATCGGTACAACAACATGGGGAGCTAACGGACCACTTGCCCCGCAAACTTATTACAACGGTGGCCAGTTCAATATAGGAAGTTATTTATCGGTATATACTTCATCCAGTATGTTCAAAACACTTGATGGAACTATTTATGAGGGAAGAGGCATTCCCCCGGGCATTTGGGTAAAAGAAACCGGAACTGCCTATAACAGTGGTGTTGATCTGCAGTTGAATGCTGCGATCACTTATATTAATTCACGTTGAGGAACGTTATTGGTCATTAGGCTATTTTTTATCCTAATGACCAATAGCCTATTTCTTCGCTAACACAACCTCTTTCCAGATCTTTGTCTGTTTTAGTTTGCCTCTTCTTCCACCACCTAATGCACCGGTGCCGATGGAGAGCCCGATTCCGCCACCGCTTCCAAAACTACCAAAGCCCAATCCGCCACCAATCGAAACACCGCTTCCATTGCCGCCACTCCCTTGTTCGGACGGGATCTCATCGAGCACAAAACCAACTGCAATGTTGCGTCCCGGAGCGTTCACTGCGCCGCTTTGATTGAATATAGATGTGAAAGGAACCATGGCCTCATAAACAAGGGCATTGGTGGAAGGGTTCAAACCGATAGCCACCCTGATACCTTCGGGATTTTCCCTGTCTAGATCAAAATTCTCTACGCTGTTTGCTTTTGTAAAACCAAAAAGAGAGTAATCCCGAACATTACTCAATGCAATATTGAGATTGCTGCTGGATTGAGCTGCTGCCGGATTATTCTTCTGGTTAAGATTACCTGTTGGAAAACTGATACCTGCCGCACCATGCTCATCCATTACACCATGTGAATTAAACAGCACCGTTAAACCACCCCGCAATATTTGCTGCTGTACCTGTGGATCTGTTGCCTGCATTAGTATATACACATTAGCGTTATCGCTCGAAATAGTGTAACCAATCTTCATCTTCGCATTGTAAAATGCAACATTACCCGTCCATTCATCATCATTACCATTTATCTCCAATGGCTGCGGCTGCCAGATTGAAGTAGCAACGGTAGCCGATTGCTCTGCATTCCTGGTAGAACTGCATGCGCCTGTTAGGACAGCAGCGATGATAACTGTGGTGATCTTTTTATAACTCATCATTCAACTGTTTTGTCTGGAATAAGATGCTGCGAAGTTCGGCAAGGTTGCTTTTGTTTTGCTATTGTCTACTCTTTTTAACAATCCTCGTAAAACTTCAATAAATTTAATCCCTTTATTGCCATATAAAAAGTTTTCTATGCTGCCAAAACGCTCACTCTCTTGTAAAGTAATTCTCTCCTTTTTTGCTCTTTGCCTACTATCAAATGCTTTCGGGCAGGTAAATAAAGCACCCGCCTACCCATTGATCACACATGATCCTTATTTCAGTGTATGGAGTTTCAGTGATCAGGTAAACAGCACTCCTACCAAACACTGGACGGGTTCTGAGCAACCTTTACTCGGACTTATCAAAGTAGATGGAAAGATCTATCGCTTCCTAGGTGCAGAAGAAAAAATATACAATACCATTCTGGCAGCAGGCGGTGAAAAACCCTATAACTGCAAATTCACCGAAACCGCACCCGGAGGAGAGTGGATGAAAAAAGATTACAACGATGCGGCATGGAAAACCGGGATAGCTCCTTTCAGTACCAGTAAAAGACGGGCAAAGACTTTTTGGACCAGCAAGAACATCTGGATGAGACGAACATTCGATGTCACGAACACGGATATCAACAAACTCTTTCTGAAACTCCACCATGATGATGATGTGGAAGTTTACTTAAATGGTGAATTGATCTATACATGTGCTTGCTGGAACGGTAAACTGGAACGGTTTCCGCTTTCAGATGCCATTAAAGGGTTACTCATAAAAGGTGAGAATATACTTGCGATCCATTGTACCAACAATGTTGGTGGTGGCGATCTTGATGCGGGGCTGGCAGAAGAGGTTTTACAAAAAAATACCGATGAGGTCCTGAAAGCGCAACAAAAAAGTGTTGATGTAAAGGCTACGCAAACTGTTTACCGTTTTGCCTGTGGTGCCGCAGATCTGTCGCTTACATTTACTTCTCCGTTGCTGATGAATAATCTTGATCTATTATCAAGACCGGTATCCTATGTATCCTTCTCGGTAAAATCTAATGATGGAAAATCGCACGAAGCTCAATTATACTTTGGCGCATCATCCACATTGGCTGTAGATATTCCATCGCAGGAGGTTACTGCATCAATAAGCGGAAGCAATGGTCTTACAATATTAAAGACCGGGACTATTCAGCAGCCGGTTCTTCAAAAAAAGGGAGATGATGTACGTATCGATTGGGGGCATCTTTATGTAGCTGCTATTGCCGGCAAAGATGTTGTGCAAAACATCAGTAATTCCCGCAATAATAACCTGCAGGAAGTATTTACTACTAAGATGCAAACGGCTGCTGTTGAAGGAAAAAACCTGCTGCTGAATACGGTAATCAATCTTGGTAATATTTCTGCAACCCCGAAAGAAAAAATGCTGATGATCGGGTATGATGATGATTATGCTATCCAGTATTTTAATGAGAACCGCAGGGCCTGGTGGAAGAAAGATGCTTCCTATACCATTGAGAATGAATTTAAAAAAGCAGCAACAGGTTATCAGAAAATAATGAAGCAATGTGATTCGGCAAACATTCGCATATATAGTGATGCGATGAAAGCAGGAGGCGAAGCTTATGCAAAACTTTGTGTACTGGGTTATCGGCAATCCATTTCTGCGCATAAACTTTTAAAGGGTACATCTGGTGAGATCCTGTTCTTATCAAAAGAAAATTATAGTAACGGATCCATCAACACAGTGGATGTAACCTATCCTTCCGCTCCCTTATTTCTTGCCTATAATCCAGATATTCTGAAAGGAATGTTAAACGGGATCTTCTATTACAGCGAAAGTGGCAAGTGGACAAAACCCTTTGCTGCACATGATTTGGGCACATATCCACTGGCAAACGGACAAACTTATGGAGAAGATATGCCGGTAGAAGAGTGTGGAAATATGTTGATACTTACTGCTGCAATCGGTAAGGCCGAAAAAAATGCAAACTATGCAGCCAAACACTGGCAAACACTCACTACCTGGGCAGAGTACTTAGAGAAAGAAGGCTTTGACCCGGCTAATCAATTATGCACAGACGACTTTGCGGGTCACCTTGCCAGGAACGCAAACCTGTCTGTGAAAGCGATCGTTGGGCTGGGTGGTTATGCAATGCTGGCAGATATGCTTGGCAAAAAAGCGATTGCACAGAAGTACAAAGCAATGGCAAAAGATATGGCACTGCGCTGGATGAAGATGGCGGATGCAGGCGATCATTATTCGCTCACATTTGATAAAATGGATAGCTGGAGCCAGAAATACAACCTTGTTTGGGACAAGCTGCTTAACCTTCAATTATTTCCTCCAGAAGTATATAAAAAAGAAGTTGCTTATTACCTAACCAAACAGAACGATTTTGGCGTGCCATTAGACAGCCGTAAAACATATACAAAGTCTGACTGGATCATGTGGACCGCAACGCTTGCCAGTGATCAAAAAGATTTTAAAGCGTTCATCACACCTATACAGAAGTATGCACAGGAAACCCCAACACGCGTTCCTTTGAGCGACTGGCATGAAACCACCAATGGAAAACAGGTGGGTTTCCAGGCGAGAAGCGTGGTGGGTGGATATTTTATTAAAGTGTTGGAAAACCAATGGAATCGCTGATCGAATCACAGATTGCACAGATTTAGGGTATGATTTTCGCGGATTAAATATAAAAAGGGCCGGCTAAATAGCCGGCCCTTTTTATATTTAATCCGCGAAATCCGAGATTAGAATAGGGTAAATTCTACGCGTCTGTTCTTCTGACGTCCCGCATCTGTTTTATTAGATTCAATCGGTTGACTTTCGCCATATCCTGTTGCTTCAACTTTACCGTTATTAACGCCTTGTGAAACAAGGTAGTTTTTAACTGATTCGGCTCTGTCTTTAGACAGTCTCAGGTTAGCTGCATCAGAACCCACGTTATCTGTATGTCCAGCGAGTTTCAGGCTAAATCCTTTTTTAACAAGAATTGCTGCAACTCTATCCAGATAAGGTAAAGACCTTGCACGGATAGTAGACTTGCCGAAATCAAATTCGAGATTACGGATAGCTTCGCTCACTATTTTTTTATCTTCTTCAGTAATTACATAGGTATTATTGATCACCTTGGTTACTGTGTCTTTAACAGGCGGTGGTGGAGTTGGTAATGCACATCCTGCACCATCAACTTTTGTTCCGGCTGGAGTATTTGGACATTTATCGAAATAATCAGAAACGCCATCACCATCCGTATCCATTTTCATTTTAGCCATGTCGTCCTTGATTCTGCTTAACTCAGCAAGACGTGCATTGTATCTGGCTTCACTTGCAGCCAATGATGCGCGTAATGCATTGTTCTGGTCATTTGTTTCTTTAGCTAACTGAGCAGGAGCATTATGTCTTGCCAATTGTGGTTTCTTGCTGCTACCCAAAGAAAATTCAAGACCGATATGCGCATAACCGAATCTGTCGCTTACATAAGGTGCTTTCACATAACCATCAATATCATCAGCATCTACAAAGCCCATCATATAACCCATATCAAGGTTAACACCTTGTGAGAGGTTTGCTTTCAAACCAAATCCTACAGGAATATATAAAGAGGTGATACTTTTACCGGCATTATAGGCAAAAGTTGCACCGCCTGTAGCAGTTACATTCGGGCTGTAATTAATTCCACCAGCACCTACAGTTAAATAAGGTTGTATCGATGTATGTAATTGTGACCAGTTAATATTGCCTAGTGTAACAACACCGCTTAAAGCAACAGACCAGTTGATATCAGTCTGGAAAGAACTGTAAGGGCTAACAGGAGGTGCGCCTCCCCAGTTTTTATCGTTATTCGCTTTCAGGGAACCGCGTAAGAAATCAGCCTGGATTCCGAGCACATGAGAGAACTGGTATTTTACGTAAGCACCATAGCCAACATCTGGCAGCCATTTTGAGAAATCGTTTCTCCCGCCAACAGCGGCAAATGGGGCCAATACGCCACCATGAATTCCGATGGACCATGTTCTGAATCCACTATTTCCTGTGAAAAGTGGTGGGGGTACAGGCATAGAAGCCATAGAAGTAGCCGCGCTTGTTGAATCCTGCGCAAATGTTCCTGTGATACCAATGCATGCCATCGAAAATGTGCAGATACATTGTAAAAAGATTTTTTTCATAACTGTTGTTTAGTGCCGTGTTTATTTGGCGGCAGATGATTGGATAATGCAAGGCTGTTTCATAATTCCGGCACAAAAAAATCCGGAGCCATTAACTGCACCCGAAACATCAATAAAAATAAATGTGCCATTGAAGGTTAATAAGCTGTTTATAAGCTGAAATCAAGCATTCGGATAAATGAAAGAATGGGATAAAACATGCAGTTAGTGTAGAAATATTTCAACATCATGGTAAATAAAACTTTGTGATACGCTGCCAAGTTATTTGATTGGCTTAAATTACCCCCATGTCACAAACTGCCCTAAAACGAACACTTACGCCGCTCTTACTTTGGGGACTTGGCGTAGGATATGTTATCTCCGGAATGTACTTTGGCTGGAATCTTGGCCTGGAAAAGGGAGGAACCTATGGAATGGCAGTGGCTACATTTTTCGTGATCATACTCTACACCTGTTTTACCTTTTCTTATGCAGAACTTGCCTGTGCAATTCCAAAAGCAGGTGGCGTGTATGATTATGCTGAGCGTGCTTATAAAAAAGACCTGGGGTTTATTGCGGGTCTTGCGCAGATCATTGAATTTGTTTTTGCCCCTCCCGCCATTGCGATTGCGATTGGAACTTACTGGAACCTGGCTTTCCCGCAAATGCCTGTTGTTGCTGGTGCTATACTTGTGTATTTGTTATTTACTGCATTGAATATTTATGGCGTGAAGGCTGCTGCCGGGTTTGAGCTTGCGGTTACCATACTGGCGGTTGGTGAACTGATCCTGTTCTCCACGCTTACACTTCCGCATTTTTCGGTTGAACATTTTGTGAAGAACTCCTTACCGCATGGATGGGGGGGTGCTTTTGCCGCTTTGCCCTTTGCTATCTGGTTCTTCCTCGGAATTGAAGGCGTGGCCAATGTTGCAGAGGAAAGTATCAACCCGCAAAAAGATATTGTAAAGGGATTTGGCTCGGCTATACTCACATTGGTGGTTCTTTGCATTTTTGTTTTTACAACTGCCGTTGGTGTTGGCGGATGGGAAGCCATTGTTTATACAAGCACCGGTGCCAGTTCAGATTCCCCTTTACCTTTAGCACTCGGCAAGATCTTCGAGTCCGATCATTTCTTTTACAGGATACTGATCGGCATTGGTCTTTTTGGATTGATCGCATCTTTCCACGGGTTACTACTGGCCAGCGGGAGGGCTAGTTTTGAATTCGGAAAGATAGGCAACGCACCAAAGATCCTCGGCGTAATTCATCCGCGCTTTCAAACACCCGCCAATGCTTTACTCTTTAATGCGGTACTCGGCATCATCATTGTCTGCACCGGTAAAACCGGCGAGATCATTATACTATCTGTATTTGGTGCACTAACCCTATATATCATCTCTATGCTATCGGTGATCAGGCTACGCAGCAAAGAGCCCGGAATGCCACGCCCTTTCCGTGTTCCGCTCTATCCATTCACGCCCGTTGCCGCTCTTATCTTAGCCATCATTTCACTAGCGGCACTCTGTTATTACAATGCATTTTTAGCATCTTTATACTTTGGGATACTTCTCCTGTTTTTCCTTGTCTTTAAACTTTACAAAAGATGAACACGCAAGCCATATTCAATTATGTAAAACAACATCCGGGCGGAAGGGTCAAGATAGCCGTAACAGATATCGATGGCGTTCTGCGTGGTAAATATATTTCAGCAGAAAAATTTGCTTCGGTTGCAGAAAACGATCTTGGTTTTTGTGATGTGATCTTTGGATGGGATATGACCGACCTCGCTTACGATAATGCCAACTACACAGGCTGGCACACCGGCTACCCGGATGCAAAAGTAAAAATTAAACTGTCTACCTTCAGAAAGATCCCCTGGGAAAACGATGTGCCATTTTTTCTAGGCGAATTTATTAACGCAGATGGCAATCCTTTAAACATATGCCCCCGGCAGCTACTACAGAAAGTAATCGGGGAGGCTGCTACTGCAGGCTATTCCGCCAAATTCTCGCAGGAGTTCGAATGGTTCAATTTTGCAGAAACACCCCAATCTTTTTTTGAAAAAGAAGGAAAGAACTTAACGCCGCTTACCCCGGGAATGTTCGGCTATTCAATATTAAGAAGCACTGAACGTAATGATTTCTTCTCCGCCCTTTTTGAATTGCTTAAAAAATTTGACATCCCGCTGGAAGGACTGCATACCGAAACCGGTCCGGGCGTATATGAAGCAGCGATTACGTACAGCGATATTCTTACCGCCGCCGACCGCGCCGTTCTTTTTAAAACATCCGTTAAAGAGATCGCTGGTAAACACGGCATCATGGCAACCTTTATGGCCAAGTTCAATGAACACCTTCCGGGCTGCAGTGGGCATGTTCATCAATCTTTATGGGATAAAAAAGCGACAAAGAATTTATTTTACGATGCAGCCGACAAACAGCAGATGAGCCCTTTAATGAAAAGCTATACCGCCGGTCAATTGTACTGCCTGCCACATATCTTACCCATGGTTGCACCCACCATCAATTCATACAAACGTTTGGTAGAAGGCGCATGGGCACCCACAACAGTAACCTGGGGAATGGATAACAGAACTGTTGCATTAAGAGCACTAACTGAAGGAAAAAAGTCCTGCCGTTTAGAAACCCGTGTTGTGGGAAGTGATACCAATCCCTATCTTGCCATGGCCGCCTGTCTGGCTGCCGGATTATATGGGATCCGTAAAAAAATGAAATTACAACAGCCGGCCAGTGCGGGTAGTGGCTATAAAGATCTTTCCAATGGAAGTTTTCCAAAAAGTTTAGCCGAATCTACACAACTGATGAAAACATCTCCGGTTGCCAAAGAATTATTTGGCGATGCTTTTGTTCAGCATTTTACACAGACACGCGAATGGGAGGTGAAACAGTTTGCAAAAGTGGTAACCGATTGGGAACTGAAAAGATATTTTGAGATTATTTAGTCGATAGACCATGGTCCATGGGCTATCGACATATATTAAAGGACAACTGAACAATTCGATCAAACCAATATTATGAGCATCGCGCAATTTAATTTCCCAACCATTATCCGTTTTGGAGCGGGCGCCGTTGAAGAACTCCCCGCCTATTTAAGTAAGCACAATCTAAAAAAGCCTTTAGTAGTAACTGACCCTGTAATTGCAGGATTAGATTTTTTTAAAAAAATAATAGGAGATATAAAAGCTGCGGGCCTTGCCGTGGAAGTGTTTTATGATATTCACAAGAACCCCGTTAAGAGCGATGTTTATAAAGGTGCCGATGCATATAATGCCGCAGGTGCCGATTGTATTATTGGTATTGGGGGCGGTGCAGCCATCGATGTAGCGCGTGCCATATTATTACGGATCAACCACCGCGAAGATCTTTTTAAATATGATGACCTAATTGGCGGAGATGTTTATGTGACCAATGATGTTCCGCATTTTATCACCATCCCTACCACTGCCGGAACGGGTAGCGAAGTGGGTCGCTCTGCTATTATTGCCGATGATGAAACGCACCAGAAAAAAATATTGTTCTCGCCTAAGCTATTAGCTAAAATAGTTTTCGCCGATCCTTTACTCACAATGGACCTGCCTGCTTTTGTAACAGCAGCAACCGGCATGGATGCACTTACCCATAATATGGAAGCATTTCTTGCAAAAAATTATCACCCCATTTGTGATGGGATTGCTTTGGAGGGAATCCGCCTGATTGCCGGCTCTATTGAACAGGCAGTAAACAATCCAACGATAGCATCGCGTTCAGATATGCTGCTTGCTTCCATGATGGGAGCCATTGCTTTCCAGAAAGGATTGGGGGTGGTACACTCACTCGCTCATCCGATGTCTGCTTTACTGGATACACATCATGGATTAGCCAATGCCGTAAATCTGCCTTATGGAATGCAGTTCAATATTGAAGGATCAGAAGAAAAGTTTGTACGTATTGCACGTGCATTACAATTAAAAGAAGAGAGTGGTGATGCGGTAGTGAAATATTTATTCAACCTGAATGCGCAGATCGATATTCCGGTTAAGCTATCGGCTGTGGGCGTTGAATCAAAACATATCGACACGTTAGCCGACCTCGCTTTTGCAGATTTTGCACACCCGAATAATCCAAAACCTGTTGGGCGGAACGATTTTAAAACTTTATACGAGACTGCACTGTAATGGATAAAAAGATTGTCATAGGAATTACGCAACCCGAAGCCCGTTTTGAAAACTATCAGGCCTGGATAAAAGATAATGATGAAGGCATTGAGCTCATCACACTCTCGGCTGAAAGACAGAATACGGATGATGTTAAAAGATGTAACGGAATTGTTTTAAGTGGTGGAATAGATGTGACCCCTGCTTTTTATAATAGTCAACGTACGCGATATCCGAATATGCCCAAAAAAGGCTGGGACAGGGAGCGCGATCTTTTTGAAATGAAAATATTTCAACTGGCGCAGGAAAACCATCTTCCAATCCTCGCTATCTGTCGCGGAATGCAATTGGTAAATGCTTCACTGGGAGGCACGTTGGTACCCGATCTCGAAGAAACGGGGAAAGAAGATCATAAAAGAAAAGATGAGGCCGACAAAGTACACCCTGTAACTATTACGGCCGACACGCTTCTTTTCAACGTCACAAAAATAAGTGGTGGAGATGTGAACAGCGCCCATCACCAGGCTATTGAGCAGGTAAGTGATCAACTGATCGTCAACTGCCTATCGGCAGATGGTGTTATCGAAGGAGCCGAATGGAAATCGCCGCAAGAACACGGCTCTCCTTTATTATGTGTTCAGTGGCACCCGGAAAGAATAAACGATAAAAAAAATAACCCGCTTTCAGAAAATATCCGCAACTGGTTCTTAACAGCAGCAAAAAAATAATTGTATGGACATTCTCAATCCCGCTACCGGGGAGCTCATCACCACATTGGAAACAGATAACCACAGTTCGATTACCGAAAAAATGACGCTGTTACGTGAGGGACAAAAACAATGGTATGCAACACCGCTACGTAAAAGAATAGAGATCCTGCAACAGTTTGCAGAACTCTTAAAAAAGAATATTGAAAAGCTGGCAGCTGTGTTAACCTCAGAAGTGGGTAAGCCTTTGCAACAATCGCGCAATGAAATAAATGGTGCCTGCGCCCGCATAGATTGGCTCACAGCAAATGCAGAAAAATATCTTTCGCCAGAATGGATGGTAGAAGAAGGTGGCACAAAAGAAAAGATCGTTTATGAACCATTGGGTGTAATAGCCAATATTTCTGCCTGGAACTATCCCTATCTTGTTGGCACCAACGTTTTTATTCCAGCGCTGCTTTCCGGGAATAGTGTATTATATAAGCCCTCCGAGTATGCTTCGCTTTCAGGACTCGGGATCCAGGAATATTTATACGCCGCCGGTGTGCCTGAAAATGTTTTTCAAACAGCGATCGGTGCACACGAAACCGGTGAAGCCGTTCTGAATGCCGGGCTGGATGGATATTTTTTTACCGGCTCGTATAAAACGGGGAAATACATTTATGAAAAGGTCAGTTCTAAAATGGTTCCCTGCGGATTAGAGTTGGGCGGTAAAGATCCGCTCTATGTTACTGATGATATTGCAGATGTGTCATCCGTTGCAGCAGGCACCGCTGATGGTGCTTTTTATAATAACGGGCAAAGCTGTTGTTCCGTTGAAAGGATTTATGTACACGAAAAAGTATATGACGCATACGTTACTGAGTTTGTAAAAGAAGTGGGCACGTATAAAGTGGGATTACCTACAGAAGAGAATGTTTATATCGGCGCACTCACCCGTAAAGAACAATTATCATTTTTAAACGACCAGGTAAATGACGCTGTTTCAAAAGGGGCCACAATATTATTAGGTGGCCGCCATATTACGCGTGATGGTAATTATTTTGAACCTACCGTACTTACCAATGTATCACACGGGATGGACATCATGAAAGAAGAATCGTTCGGCCCGGTGATCGGTATCATGAAAGTTAGTAACGATGAAGAGGCCATTCAATTAATGAATGATACCGAATATGGTCTTACAGCATCGGTATATTCCAGCAACGCTGAAAGGGCCGCTGCTATCCAGGAAAAACTAAATGCGGGTACGGTGTACTGGAATTGTTGCGACAGGGTGAGTCCCGCTTTGCCCTGGAGTGGTCGTAAACACAGCGGTTTCGGCAGTACGTTATCGCATGCCGGTCTCCGCGCGTTCACACACCCAAAAGCCTATCACCTAAGGAGTTAGATCAATCAGTCATCGGTCACTCTCACCATCGGCACAGTTTTTTGTACAATCCACAACGGGTTACTTTTTGTTTAAAAAAGTATAAAGGGATAATAATCATTCTTATTATGATACAGAAAACCTACTTCAAAACAAAGGATCACTGCAAGGTGAAATTTTCGGTCACAGCTGATGAATACGCGGAGGGCATTGAGATCCTCGGACTCAACGAAGACTGGGAAAAGGGTATTCCGATGAAAAAAAAGAAGGACGGTAGCTTTAGCGCTGATGTATCATTACCAAAGAATTCACGCCACGAATTCAAATACCGGGTAAATGAAACGGTCTGGGTAAATGAACCCGAAGCAGATGAACAGGTGCCAAATATTTTTGGAGATACAAACAGTGTTATAACACTGTAATTGTTTCTGGCATTTATTTTACCGCTCATCGTTTTAGGTGTCCTTCTTTCTTCAAAATCCATATTTTCGTTCCGGTCTTTACGAGTTTTCATTTTGTGAACAACTAAGCAGGGCTTAGACATTACCGGCAATATGCCCGGCACAACCCATTCATATACCTATATAAATATTTTATTGTAATGACTACTTATACAAGCGATAAGCGAAAAAATATATTTTCTTATTTCAAAGAAGCGCTCAACAGTGAGCACCAGGACTTTACCACCGGCAGTATCCGCAAAGCCATCTTTCTACTAGCCGTTCCCATGATCCTGGAAATGTGCATGGAATCTGTATTTGCCGTGGTGGATATCTTTTTTGTAGGCAAGCTTGGCCCGGGAGCCGCCGCTACCGTGGGTTTGACTGAATCTTTCTTAACACTGGTTTACTCTGTGGCTATCGGCTTAAGCATGGCGGCTACTGCTATGGTAGCAAGACGTGTTGGCGAAAAAAATCCCGAAGGGGCGGCAAAAGCGGGTGCGCAGGCTTTGCTGATCTCGTTTGTGATTACCGTTTTAGTGAGCATCATTGGTTTATTCTTTGCGGAAGATGTGCTTCGCGCCATGGGTGCCGATGCACAGGTGATTGCCATGGGAACATCGTATACCAAAATCATGCTGACGGGTAATATCGTTATCATGCTATTGTTTCTGATCAACGGTATTTTCCGCGGAGCGGGTGATGCAGCCATTGCTATGCGCAGTTTGTGGCTGGCCAATATCTGCAATATCATCCTGTGTCCGATCCTGATTCATCAATATGGATTACCGGGTGCAGCTATGGCAACCACTATCGGTCGCGGTATTGGGGTATGTTACCAGGTGTACCGCCTGTTCAAGGGCAAAGGTGTTATCAAGATCGTAATGAAACATTTCATTCCCGATCCGGTGGTTCTGAAATCTATTGCAAGCATTGCATCTACCGGCACACTTCAGTTCATCATTACATCTGCCAGCTGGATATTTATGGCAAGGATCATTGCCGGATTTGGCAGCGATGCGATCGCCGGATACACGATTGCCATACGATTGTTGATCTTTTTCCTGATGCCCGCATGGGGATTGAGTAATTCAGCTGCAACGCTTGTGGGACAAAACCTCGGTGCTGGTCAACCGGAGCGCGCAGAGAAATCTGTATGGATGACGGCTAAATACAATGCCATTTTCATGGCATTCGTTTCCGTACTCTTTATTACCTGTGCCGGATTCTTTGTAAGCCTGATCAATGATGATGCCGCAGTAGTGAAGATCGCATCCGGCGCACTTAGAATTATCAGTTTGGGGTATATATTTTACGGTGTAGGGATGGTGATGATCAATGCCTTCAATGGTGCCGGTGACAGTAAAACGCCAACCTGGATCAACCTGTTTTGGTTCTGGGCTTTCCAGATACCGTTTGCCTACATATTGGCTAAAGTATTGAATTTCGGACCCAATGGAGTTTTCATAGCGGTGGTAACCACTGAAACCTGTATCACCATTACCAGTGTGATCTTATTCAGGAAAGGTAAATGGAAGCTTGTGAAAGTATAATTATTAAAACCATCCCCGCCGCCTGAATAAGATGATCATCCAGATAGGCGCAATCACCATAAGCCCTACGGCAATAAAAAAGCCGTAGGGGTTATGTATATAAGGTAACCGGTCAAAGTTCATTCCGAAGATGCCCCCGATTACGGTTGCGGGCGCCAGTAAACAGGTTACTACTGCCATTACCTTCATCACCTCATTCATCTTCAGGTTCACATTGCTTAAATAAACATCCTGCAGGTTCATCATCATATCACGGTAGCTCTCCGCAAGTTCATTCGCCTGGAGAATGTGATCGTAGATGTCTTTAAAATACTTGGTTGTTTTTTCTTCCAACAGGTCACTATCACTGCGTATAAAGCCATTCACAAGATCACGCACTGGACTCACATTCCGTTTTAATACGATCAGTTCTTTCCGAAGATTATTTATCTCGGCAAGTGCGCGGGTATTGCTTGTTCTGATCACGCGTTCTTCTATCAACTCGATCCGCTCTCCCAGTTTCTCCATCACAACATAATAATGATCAACGATCATATCTATCAACGCGTAACACAGGTAATCTGCTCCGCTTTGGCGCAGCTTGGTACTGTTGGCACGTAATTTTTCGCGTATCGGGTTAAACACATCCCTTGTTGAATCTTCCTGGAAAGAGATCACAAAATCTTTTCCGAGTACAATGCTGATCTGCTCTGTTTCAACAGCTCCCGACTTCTCATTAAAGTATAACATATTCAACAGGCAGAATAAGATGGGGTCCATCTCATCCATTTTCGGACGCTGGCCCACACTCAGAATATCTTCAATAATCAGGAAATGTATCCCGAAATGATTACAGATGGTTTCAATGTCTTTTTTACGGATACCATCGATATTGATCCAGGTAACATGGCCATTGTCCTTAAAAAGGAAGCAGGTATCAATGGCCGTAAGCTTCTCCTCTTTTATCCCCTCGGCCGAAAAATCAAAAACCTGTATGTGGATCTCGCTCGCTTCTTCGCGGGTTGGCGTTACCGTTGGGTTCACCTGGAAAATATCCCTTGTCCGCTTTGTATTGAAAACACCCAGCGGGTTTAAAATTTTTCCCAGGTAATTACTTTGTGCCATTACCTGAAGGTAAAACTTGTTTTAATAACTTACCAAAAGCGGTTTCTGTTTACCTTTACGTTAATTATCAATCATACATGCCCGTTCTTCCCAAGCCTATTTACAAAACCTCTTTCTGGCAACGTAACCGGCACGTGCAAACCATTTACCCCAGCCTTTTCCGAAAAATAAAATTTCGCTACCAGCAACGCGAAAGACTTGAGTTATCGGATGGTGATTTCGTAGACCTCGACTGGACCCATGTTTCGCCCAATAACAAAAAACTCGTGATCATTACCCACGGTCTCGAAGGCGATTCACACCGACATTATGTACTGGGTATGGCCAAGCTTTTTTCAAAGAATGGGTATGATGCATTGGGATGGAACTGCAGGAGTTGCAGTGGAGAAATGAACCGCCTCTTACGTTTTTACCACCACGGAGATATAACGGACCTGCGTGAAGTGATCAACCATGCAACCAATCAATATCGGTATGAAGAGATCATCCTGGTTGGGTTCAGTATGGGAGGGAGCTTAACTTTGCGGATGGTGGGAGAAGACCCTGCCAATGTTCCTTCCGCCATTAAAAAAGCAATTGCCTTCTCGGTTCCCTGCGATTTGTTAAGTAGTGTAAAAATGTTATCCCTTCCAGAGAATAAACTTTACAATAACCGGTTCCTGAAAAAGCTCGGGGTGAAAATAAAAGAAAAAGAAAAATTATTTCCGGGGCAGATCAGCGCGCAAGGATATGAGAATATCAAACATTTTGAAACTTTCGATAACCGGTATACCGCACCCTTACATGGTTTTGAGGATGCTGTAGATTTTTATACGTGTGCAAGTGTGAAGCCTTTTCTGAAAAGTATTATGGTTCCGTCTTTGATTGTGCAGGCTTTGAATGATAGTTTTCTTTCGGAAGAATGTTTCTGTTATGAGGAGGCAGAAAATAATCCGAATCTTTTTTTAGAAACACCGGATAATGGTGGGCATTGCGGGTTTATGCTTCCAGGGAGTGAATTCTCCTGGGCTGAGCTAAGAGCATTGAGCTTTGTAAAGAACGCTTGACCTGCTTTGCATACTTCGCAAAGGGGTTACCGCGAGAGGTGCGCTACCATCATCCGGATCTCACCGTACGTTATCTCCTCTGGCAGATTATCTTTTAATAATTTCAAACTCAGGCGCCCATACTGCTCTACAGCCTTCTGTATTAATTCCTGCTTATCACCCGGTACAAACATTTCCACCTCCATCTCTCCAGAGGTAATATAATAAGCCAGATGCGATTCGATAGTTGTAACAGCCAGCTGCCGCTGTGCAGCAATCTCTGCAATCGACTGCCCCTCCCTATACAATTCATAACTCATTCTTTTCGTATCCGAGCTCCTTTCCTTAGGTACTGAAGAAGCCCGTCTTACTTTCTTCGGTTTCTTCTGATCAACCCTCGAACCAAGACCACGTTCCAAACAATATTCCTGCACCACCTCTAAAAATTGTCGCCCATATCTTTCGATCTTAAAAGCACCAAACCCCGAAATGCCCGAAAGTTCATCTGCCGAAAGTGGAAGATAGGTAGCCAGGTCTAGAAGCGTACTATCACTGAATATCAGGTAAGCCGGAACATTTTCTTCATGCGCCACCTGGTTGCGCAGTTTTTTCAATTGCTCAAACAGGTCCTTCTCATAAGAAAGCTCCTGGTAGATCACTGGTTCTTTGGCAATGGTGGTTTGTATAGGTGCTGTGAGATATACTTTCTCCCCTTTAAAAAGAACCGGGTCGCTCTTCTCCGTCAACTTTATCACCGGATATTCGCCGGTGGATAATTGCAGGTAGCCGAACTGTGTTAGCTCTTTAATATAATGCAGCCACTCTTCTTTCGGCTTATCTTTTCCTACGCCATACACAGAGAGCTCTTTATGTGCTTCTTTTATTTTTTCACTATTGCTTCCTCTTAAAATATCCGCGATATATCTTGCGCCAAACGATGGCTTCACACGATAAACAGCACTCAGGATCTTCTGTGCAATAATGGTACAGTCGGTCAGTTCGGGTTTGTTGAGACAGGTATCGCAACTGCCGCAATAATCAGGGGCGCTTTCATTAAAATAATTGAGCAGGTATTTTCTGCGGCAACTTTTTGTTTCGCAGAACTGTACCATCTTATCCAGCTTATTCAACAGGATCTTTGTCTGCTCAGGGTTTCCTTCTACGTTTGCAAACCCTTTCAGTTTCATCACATCTCCCGCTCCATAAAACAATAAGGCTTCACTATGTAATCCATCACGTCCCGCCCTTCCGGTTTCCTGGTAATACCCTTCAATATTCTTAGGGAGATCCGCATGCACCACAAAACGCACATTACTTTTATTGATGCCCATACCAAACGCGATGGTGGCCACCATGATGCGGACATCATCTTTTAAAAATTGATCCTGCCTGTCATCGCGAATTTTTTTCTCTAGTCCCGCATGGTATGCCGTTGCTTCAAATCCATCCTCCTGCAAATCTTCCGCCAACTTTTCTGTTGCGGCGCGGCTTAAACAATATATAATCCCACTATCCTCACGGTGTGCATGGAGGTAATTAACAAGCTCTTCATAATACCCGCGCTTAGGTTTTACATAGTAAAAAATATTCGGGCGGTTAAAGCTGTTTTCAAAAACACGGTACTTAGTAAGATGTAATTGTGCAATGATGTCTGTCTTCGTAAGCTCATCTGCTGTTGCGGTTAATGCTATCAACGGGATCGCCGGAAAAATATCTTTCAACTGGTTCAACACCCGGTACTCGGGTCTGAAATCATGCCCCCATTGACTGATACAATGCGCTTCATCTATCGCGAATAAGGAAACATTGATCTCCTGTAAAAAACGGAGAAACTGCATCTGATCGCCTACCAATCTTTCCGGTGCTACATACAATAACTTTAATTGGTTACTGCGCAACTGCTGCATTATAAACGACTGTTCGCCGCTGCTTTGTGTGCTGTTTAAAAAAGCTGCCGGTACGCCGCTCAGCACCAATGCATCCACCTGGTCTTTCATGAGGGCTATTAAAGGACTCACAACAATCGTAATACCTGGTAAACACAATGCGGGCACCTGGTAGCAAAGACTCTTGCCTCCACCGGTGGGCATCAGTACTACCGCATCATTACCACTTAATAAGTGGGTAATGATCTCTTCCTGATTATGCCTGAATTCTGCATAACCAAAAACCGAAGATAAAACCTGTTGAGGGGTGTTGATTGTTCTCATACTGCTGCTGCTCAAAGCGCAAGATAACGCCGGAATGCCTATCTGTAATACAGGTATTTACACGCATTTTTTATTGCGTAGCAATCGTAATAGAAAAAGAGTCTATAATTCCCTGATCCAGATATTGCGGTAGCTTACCGGGTTGCCGCCATCTTTCCCATGATCCTGAAGTATCAGTGGTTCTTTGGGATTAAGCTTTACATATTTAGGAAGACCTATCCATTCTGTATTTCCTTTGATCTCAGCGTTGTTCTGCACAAGTATCCCATTCTGTAAGACTGTTACACGCGCAGGAGATAAAACTTTTCCATCTTCTGCAAATACAGGTGCTGTAAATACCACATCATATGTTTGCCATTCTCCCGGCTTTTTACAGGCATTTACTAATGGGATCTGTTGTTTATAAATACTTCCTGCCTGACCGTTCACATAGGTTGGGTTATTGTATGAGTCCAGCACCTGTAGCTCATAACTACCCATTAAAAAAATTCCGCTGTTGCCGCGTGTCTGACTGGCACCCGCAATCAAAGCAGGGGAGCGCCATTCTATATGCAACTGAAAATTGTTGAACTTTTTCTTTGTGGCAATATCACCAGAGCCTTTTACAACCGTTAATGCACCTTCATCATCTATCTTCCAGCCCGGTGCACCTCCGTCCTTCTTATCCCACTCTTTCACGCCCGTTCCATCAAACAAAACGATCGCATCGGATGGAGCCGATGAATTAGTTGTACCCGGTGTTACTAATTTTGGTACGGGCTCCCATAGCTCAGTTTTGGCAGCTTCTTTTGCAAGGCTGTCCTGATTTTTTTTCTGCGCAGAAAGGGAGGTGGTGAGTAAGGTGGCGGTTAATACAATTAAGATCTTCTTCATGGCAATCGGGGCTGAAAATGAGTTGAAAAATTACGATAAATAATTTGAAAGAATGCTACTGAAGCACAGAAGCACTGAAAAAAATCAGTGCTTCTGTGCTTCAGTGGCAAAAAATCATCTCCGCGTTGTAACAGAATTATCCAGCGTTCCGGTGATAAGTCCCCGGCAACCAACAGAACCGCAGTTACAATGAAAAGGCTGCATATGTTCGTCAAGAAAAGAGGCGTAGTCTAAAGTCAACTCTTCTCCGGCTTTTACCTCACGTAGTGTAATCACATTTAATCCATCATACCCTGTATTGGGTTCACAACTATGGTTCTGCGGTGCCCACACTGATGGGTTATCGTCCCAAAGAAGGAATACTTCACTACTCACAGGATATGCGTATCTACGAAAATTCTCCTTTTCATCTTCACTCCAGTTTTTTTCAACCTCTTTTTTAGTGATCAGCCTTTGTGACCTTCCTTCTCCTTTAAAAACAATATCCCCGGCGTGCAAAAACTGTTTCGCATAAATGCCATATCCTGCAATGGCATTGCCTTTCATGGTATATTTTTTTTGTGTTCTTTGATGCCGGGCAATGCCTTCGGTTATGATATGATGAAGAAAGCCCTGCTGCCCGATCCCATCCTGTTTGAGAATATAATCCGCCGATCCCTCATACCCATCTGTATAAAAAACAGAACAGGTAAAGTTTATTTCAAGAAAAAACAGTTCCCCTTTTTCATTCATCCTGAAATCAAGGCGGCCGTATCCAACACCATTAAAAGCTGTAAAGATCCGCTGCGCTGCTTCGCGAAGCTGTTGTTCAATCAACGGATCATTGCATGGAATATTGGCATCCGGATGTAATTCGGATGTCTTCAAAGAATAGGTCTTAAAAGAATAGCCTTCGGGGAAAATAAATTCCACCGGCTGAAAACTACGCACTGTTTTTCCATCTGCATTCGCAGCAACAAGAACCGTAAACTCTCTTCCGGCAATATATTCTTCCGCAAGTATGGCATCATAACTTTCCAGAAGGGTCCTGACCTTTTCAACCAGTTGTTCTTTTGTTGTAACAAGTGAATGTGCATCTATCCCCAGGCTATCCCCGGCTTTGGCTGGCTTTATAAAAATGGGAAATGATAAAGTTGCGCCCACCGATTCAATATCCGCTTCGTTTTCTATTAATACATACGCCGGTGTTTTTACACCTTCGCAGTAAGCAACATATTTCATCAGTTCTTTAGGGGGGTCGTACAACAATGCAGAAGGACCGGTATAGGGCAACCCGAGCAGCTCAAGCGTATAGATCACATCGATCGATGGTACTTCCCATTCCAGGTATCCTTCACAAAGGTTTACAAATATGTGATAGCCCTTATGTTGTAAGGCTTTTAGCTGCTGATAGGTAGTGAGTTTGTTAAGTGTTACATGATCAACTTCATCACCGGGCAAAAGGTGTTGCAGGTTTCGCGGAGGGTCGTAGTATTGGTAATCAACAGCAGTTGTTGCATAATCGGGTTGCAGAACACATACTTTCATTATATTATTTTTCTCCCATTAACGCTTTCTGTTGATGAATAAGTTCCGGCTTCCTGGTAATGGCATCATGAATGATTGATTGGATCAATGATGCAAAGCTATTGCCACTGATGCGCAATATCGCACCGATGGATGTATAATTTTCATCTTCGCTTAACCCGCATTGCGCATTTACTTCCAGCACATACATTTTACCGGTAGCCTGGTCCATCCGTATATCCACCCTTGTATAACCGGTTCCGCCGGTGGCTATATACGCATCGAGGCTGATTTTTTTGATAGCGTCATGCAATGAAATTTTGGGTGACCCGTATTGATAAAAATCTGCATTCCCCGGCATGGCTTCTTCTTCTTCATAGATTTCCCATAACCTGTCGAACGATAAAAATTTTTCTGTATCCGGCAATGATTCGTGAAATAACCTTTCTACCGGTGCATATACCTGCAAACTTTCCGGGTGTGAAGCGGAGCCGGTAATGAGTACCGTAAACTCTGGACCTTTAATAAAAGCCTCTGCGATAATGCCGTCCGCAGCGAGGTTCCATCCGCGATATCCATCAAACATCTGCTGAACCTGCTCTTCAAGTGCTTCGGGCGTATGCACAACATTTTTTACGCCAACGCCCATGCTTCCTCCCGACACGGCCGGTTTAACAATAATCGGAGAGCCCAGTCTGTCGAAGATGCCGGCAAGATCCTTCTCTCTCGAATGGATTGTTTCCCATGCCGGAGTTGCTACACCTGCTTCTTCAAAAGCCCGCTTCATGGGAATTTTTGATGTGGTAATGCGATAGAAATATTCATCCGCACCGGTATATACCAATCCTTTTTCTTCCAGCATTTTTACAACAGATATGCCGGGTGTTCCATTCACTTCATCGCCATCGCAAAGATTCAGTACAACGGGAAAGTTGCCCAACACTTCTTTTTCAGTAATAATCTGGTTGATCAAATCCGCGTAATCCGCGATCGTTACAGGCTGCCATTGCCAATCGATCTTCATTTCTGCAAAGATTTTTGTGTACTCGGCAATGCTTTGTGAGAAATCGTAATAGTAGTCGATGTTGGCGTCCGTGGTAACAAGACTGGGAGCTAGTACCCACACTTTCAGTTGCATATTATTTCTTCTTTCGGTTTTCCAACCGTTCATGGATAAAACCGGTAACACGGTATTGTGACACTTGGGCTTCTGTAAGATGTGCCGCACCTTTTATACGGCGGAGACAATTATTGCTGCCACAGTAACAATCAAAAGGCTGCGCCATATCCCATTCCGCAGAAGGATAGAAAAATAAAAGTTCATCACCCGGCTGGATCTCTTTCAATGCAACCAGTTCCATCTTGTCTGTATCAAAGAATACATTGGGGTGACAGCTATGATTAATATACTGAAGAAACTCAGGTTGTAATATGATGTGTTTGTTCTCGCTTACCTGTACAGTAAGATAAGTAGGTGTATCCTGCGTTCGTTCCGACCCAAAAACACATACAACATCTTCTTTGTCGAAAAAGGCTGTGGCATGCAAAGATTTTTCGCCTGTTCCCGGGTTTTGCATGATATCTGCAAACCCGTGTTTGCTAAGCATAGAATACGCAGCAGTAATGGCTTTGATCATAAGTTTTGAGAGTTGGGTCAGAATTAATTTAAATTTCAATAAAAATTTTTAGTTCATAGAATTTAGGCGTTTATAATACTCCACATTTATAGCTTAATTGTTCACAGGATCGCGGATTGCGCGAATAATCCGTGATTTAAAAAAAAGGGTGTTTTAACGGTTGTCTGCTTTCATTCCATTTCCTACTTTTAATTGTCTTCATCCAATTCCTGTTAACTGTTTACGGATCCCCTCCTCCGCTTATTTATTGATAACCAAAATGCTTCTTATGGACAGTAGAATAGTTACTGTATTGATCGTTGATGACCATGGTGTATTCAGAACAGGTTTGCGAACGCTGCTGGGAGGAATGCCTGAGATTAGTATCGTAGGCGAGGCCGCCAATGGTAAAGAAATGTATGAAAAGGGGATGGAGTTACGACCCGATGTGATCGTTACAGATGTAGAACTACCAGTAATGACCGGCGTTGAGGCAACCAGGGAGCTCTGTAAGAGGATCCCGTACTGCAGGGTACTTGTGTTAACGGTAGATGCAAAAGAGGAAACAGTACTTCGAATGCTCGAAGCCGGTGCCATGGGTTATATCCTTAAAAACGCAGAACCCCAGGAGATCAGGGATGCGATCTGTACAGTTGATCTTTACAAACCCTATTTCTGTAAGCCCGTTACGCAAATGCTCACACAAATTGTTTCCAGGCACCTCAAATTTCCGCCCAAGCCTGAAGTTATTTTCAGCGAAAGAGAAAAAGAGATCATCAAACTGATCTGTGATGAATACACCAGCAAAGCGATCGCCTTTACCCTTAACCTCAGCAAACGCACCATCGAAGGGCATCGCACCCGCATTATGGATAAAATAGGTGCCAAAAGTGTGGCAGGTGTGATTGCGTATGCGATTGAGCGGGGAATTTATAAGAAAGATGATAGATGTTAGATGTTAGATGCTAGAAAAAAACATCTTCTTATATTGTAGCTGATTCCAAACCCCCAATATGAAACGATCATTATTGTTTTTAGCCATCCTCTTTATCGCATCACAAAATATTACTGCGCAAACAAAAGCTGTAAAACCCGCCGGGCTATCTGCCATTCGTGAAGCAGATATCAAACAGGACCTGTTTGATATGTCGGGCGATCATTTCCGCGGAAGAGAAGCGGGTACACTGGATGAGTTGAAAGTTTCTATGTGGCTGGCAGACCGCGCCAGGGCAGCAGGATTAAAACCCGCAGGTGATGATGGCACTTATTTCCAGTTCTTTTCTATGTGGCGCAACCGCATCAGCGAAAGCAGCAGGATCGGTATTGGCGACCAACAATTGCTTGTTTGGAAAGATGCCATTGTGAGCCAGACAGCTGGCGCTTCTGTGAATGCCCCGCTTGTTTTTATCGGTACCGGTTCTAAAGAAGACATGGCCGGAAAAGAATTGAAAGGAAAAGCTGTAGCGATAGAGATCCGTGCTGAAAATAATGGTTCCGCCTCAACGCTGATTTCTTCACGCCGCTACCTGGCACAAACGGTCAGGAAATATTCAACCGACCTGTTCAGTAAAGGTGCGGTAGCTATCATCTTTATTGCGGATGAAGTGATAGAAACAAATTGGCAATTATACACCGCTTATTCTAACCGCGGTACCTATGATATCGAAGGTGGCGCCAATGAACGGGTGAGCGACAGGGCACCGGTTATCATCCTCCATACAAAAGCACTGGAGCTGGTAAAACAACCCGGTCTTACCCTCAATGCAAGGATCAATATTGAACGTTTTCAATACCCGTCAGTAAACATAGTGGGAATGATTGAAGGCAGCGATCCAACATTAAAAGAAGAATATGTTTTGTTCAGCGGCCACCAGGATCATGATGGTGTGAGGCTCACGGCAAATACGGATAGTATTTATAACGGTGCCGATGATAATGCCAGCGTAAGTGTAGCACTACTGGCTGTTGCGCGTGCATTCGAAAAACAAAAAGGAAAACGTTCTATTCTCTTTGTGTGGCACGGAGCAGAGGAGCGTGGATTGCTGGGATCAAAATGGTTTGCACAACACCCAACGGTTACGAAAAGTTCTATTGTTGCTGTATTGAATGGCGATATGATCGGCCGCAATACCCCGGATAGCGCTGCATTGCTGGGTGTTCAATCTCCACACAGAAATTCGCAGGAGCTGGTGAACATGGCCATGGAAGCGAACAATGAAGGACCCAAATTCAAGCTGGATACTTTATGGGATAAAGTACAACACCCCGAAGGATGGTATTTCAGAAGCGACCATCTTCCTTATGCACGTGCAGGAATACCCGCTATTTTTTATACAACTTTATTGCACCCCGATTACCACACCCCTCTCGACCAACCCGAAAGGATCGATGTTGGCAAACTTACCAGGGTAACAGAATGGATGTACAGAACAGGGTGGAAAGTAGCGAATACTGCGAAAAGACCGGCTGTTGAAGCAGGCTTTAAACTGGAACGTTAGACCAAAAAAATGCCACTGAAACACAGAAGCACTGAAATAAAAGTTCAGTGCTTCTGTGTTTCAGTGGCAAAAAAATTAATACCCCCACTCTTTCATCACTTTTAAATCTGCTTTAGCACATTCAAGTGGTGTTTTGTCCTGATAAGATTCCTGTTCTATAATAAAATGAAGCGTTCCGGATTGTTTGGCCAGATCCACTAGGCTTTTGAGATTGGTTACACCCGCACCCAATACGGTACTGTCGTATCCATCACTCATTTCTCCTTTGCCTGCCGTCTTGATCTCATCTTTTACATGCATAGATAAGAACCTGCCCGGGTAACGCTGAAAGAGTTCAGTAGCATTGGCGCCGGTTCCATACAGGTTTCCTACATCAATCTGCTGTATCACGAGGTTGGGGTCCGTTAAACCCAGGATATAATCATACAACCTGATCTTATTAAGCGTTTCTGTGAACTCAAAGTTATGGTTGTGATACCCGAAACGCATATCCGACTTGCGGCACAATTCACCACAGCTGTTAAACAGGAACATATACTTTTTCAATGAGTCGAGATTCTTTCGCACGCCCGCATCCAGCGATGGGCTGATCACATACTCCTGTCCTATCATTGCAGCATCCTCGATGGTATATTTCCATGAATCGGAAAAGTCGCGCCTGGCATCTACCCAATGTTCTTTTCCCATAACGGTGTGCCCGCTGCGCATTTTGAGACCGTTATCGTCCAGTATTTTTTTAAATTCCTTTGCCCCGTATCCATAGAATTTACGGTTGATGTAGTTGGCATGTTCAACATACTGGTAACCCATTTCTGCCAATGCCTTCAATGTTCCCAGCGGGTCTTTTTTCATGTCATCCCTCACTGAATACAACTGGATCCCCGTGATCAATGTCCTCGGTGCCATCGCCAGCAGGCGTGATGAGAAAAGGGTGGACCCTGCCATCACCATAGCAGTGTTCTGGATAAATTTTCTTCTTGAATTGTTCATATGGCTACGTATTAAACAAGGCTAATATAAGAAATAAGAATTTTAGCAGAACTTGCATACATGAAGACCGCCACCATTCATGAATTAAAACAGGAACTCCAAAGCGTTGCTCCCGCAAAGCTGCTGGAACTTTGTCTGCGCCTGGCAAAATTTAAGAAAGACAATAAAGAATTACTCACCTACCTGTTATTTGAGTCGCATGATGAAGAAGCATACATCAGCAGTGTTAGGGTATTGATGGATGAGGGTTTTGAAGAATTGCCGGCATCCAATTTCTATCTCATCAAGAAAGGCCTCCGCAAAATCCTTCGCATTACCAATAAGTATATTAAGTATGCAGGCTCAAAGCAGGCCGAGGTGGTACTGCTCATGTATTTCTGCAGGAAGATGAAAGATGCCGGGATCCCTTTTCAAAAAAAACCTCCCCTGAACAATATATATGAGGGACAACTGAAAAAGGTACGCACAGCACTTGACAAGCTGCACGAGGACCTCCAGTTCGACTTTCAGAAAGAATTGGACAGCCTCGAAGAACCTGAAAAAAAGCGGGGTCTTCTTGACCTTTTAAAGCGAAAAAACAGTGAAAATTAAACCAAATTCGTTTTTCGCCTATAAATAATGCACCTTTACAACGTTTTCCGTTGACTTTTTTTACAAAACCGAACCCCGAAACAAGCCATGTATACACAGATCTGGAGCAAATACCTACCTATTATCAAGATTTTATTGAAGCGGACCGTTAATGCGGACCAGGTATTAGATCTGAACCGTATTGACTTTGAAAGAGCTGGTAGCGGTCGTAAAGCAGGTTATAAGTTTGTTATTGAATTTACCAAGGGCCGCGTTGCCAACATTATCAGCGGTTCTCCCCTTGCTTCTGACCTGGCGTTTGTTATGCTGGAAGATGCTTCTGTTAAAGCGTTATTGATCCCGGGTCATTACCTGGTTTCTTTAAACACCAAGTTCCAGTTAAGTCTTAAAAACGTTACGCCAAAAGAAGAAACGGAAGATAAGGCGAGCGCTGAAGCAGCTGATTAAGAACCCAACTTAAAAGATTCCCTTTACCGATCCACCATCTACAGTAATGGTCTGTCCGGTTGTGTACCTGCTTAAAGGACTTAACAGCCATACGGCAAGACTGGCAAAATCTGAGGCTTCACCAAGCGCACCAACAGGGATAGCTTTTATCGCCTTCTCTTTTACTTCATCAAACGGCACACCGGTCTGTTCACTTTTTTTATGGTAGATGCGGTCGATGGCGGCTGTATTGTGTGAGCCCGGTCCCATAATATTTAGCGTAATCCCCGAAGAAGCGATTTCCTGCGAAAGTGTTTTTACCATTCCTACCACCGCAACACGCAATGAATTACTCAGCACCAGGTTTTCGAGCGGTTGTTTCACCGAAGAACTTTCTATAAACACGATCCTGCCGTAATGATAGGGCATCATCTTTGGCACAAATGCCTGTATTAGCTGAATCTTCCAGCGAAGTATTTTTTTGTATGCATCATCCCAGTCATCCAGCGTGGTTTCCATAACGGTTTTGGCTGGCGGACCGCCAGCGTTAACCAATATACCATGCAACTGTTTTTCACCTACAGCAGTAATGATCTCTTCTATAACCGCAGAGTCAGAAATATCGCCCACCACCAATGTTACCTGTGAAGGTGCAGATGCTTGTAATATATCCAGCTTCTCCTTTCCTCTTGCAACAGCAATTACATTAGCCCCTTCTTTTATTAATGCAAGAGATATCGCATTTCCAAACCCGGCACTCGCGCCACCTACGATGAACAATTGATCTTTGAGCTGCAGGTCCATACACAAATTTTAACCACAAATATAACTGCGACTTTGCGCCTTTGCGAGCAAATTTTCACTCAAGGGCGCAAGGGCGCAAAGAATTAATGCGCCTTCACCGGATCAAACAATTGCGGGATCCATACACGGAAGCGCGAGTCTTTATCAATCGTATTACCTGCAGAGATATAATCGCAGAGCAAAAGAGAGGTGGCTTTGTTGGCTCCTTCTTTGTGAGATTCCAATATGAATGGTGCTTTGAACTGCATCCAGATTCCTTTTGTTGTTGTGCCTGTTGGTTCAAGATCTATGTACCCTTCTTTATTTACAACAGGTGTTGCCGGTTGATCTACATCTGCCATATCTCCTAACCTTACATCACGCGAAAGCACAATGGGGCCTCGCACGATAGCCGTATGCTGCGGAAATTCGCCAAGCTGAACCAGTCGCCCGCGCATATCCACTTCAAGGCTAACTACATCACCACTTTTCCATTGTCTTTTAATATCGGTATACTGCCCTGTTATTAAGTCCGTAACCGGTTCGCCGTTAACAGAAAGTATGGTTTGTTTACTCCAGCCGGGCACACGAATACTGACCACCATGTTCTCTGCTTTGGATATGACTATTTTTAAATTGATCTTACCGGAAACAGGATAATTGGTTTGCTGAATGATATCGGCTTCTTGTCCCCCAGGTGTTTTCACATGATACGATCCTTCCGAAAAGAAGTTAACTTTTACCCCTTCTTTTTCGCTCATAACAGCTGTTAGCGGTAGTGTAAACAAACCCCTTGGTCCACTGGCTACGCAACAGTTAAGTCCCATGCTACATTGTTCTCCACCCACCAATCGAATGCCGCTAAGTGGTGTGTACTTTGCCCAATCTGAACCATCGGGTCGCATAGATCCGAGCAGGGCATTGTACCAGCTTTGTTCGATCGCATCAGCATATTTTGCTTCGCCTGCGAGCCGCAGTAATTGCTGGCTCAACTTGATCCATGTTGCCGTTACGCAGGTTTCCTGGTAATGCTGGATAGCCATCGTCTGTAATTCTTTTCCGCCAAACCAACACTCTACGGCGGAACCTGAGCCGGCTATATTAATTTCTGTTGCATAAATATTGCTCCAGGTTTTTTCCACTGCTTCTTTGTATTCGGGCTTACCGGTAATTCGGTATAGTTCGAGCAGTCCTTCATAACACGACATCATTTCATATGCTTTCTGACCCTGTGCCCAACCAAACCATACGGCCGGTTTTGGAAATCGTTTTGATACGTCAACAGATGCTTTTGAGATCAGTTGCGGACCATCAGGGGTTTCCCATTCGCGAACGATCTCCATGGCAAAATCGAGATAGCGTTTGTCCTTTGTGCGTGTATATAATAAAGTAATGGGTTCTAATACAGAGCTGGCGGCCATTCCACGGTGGTTACCCTGTTTAACAAGTAAGGCAGATTTTACTTTCAGCTCATTTATTAAATGATCCGCTATCCTTCGTGAAGCTTCAAGGCTCTTTGCATTACCTGTGAGGTCATAATACGCAAGCAAGCCAAGCATACAATATTTCCTACCCCATATATCCCATTGCTGCAGTCGCTTATCTTCCGCATAATTACCGATGTACCCATCTGGAGTTTGTGTTTGCAAAAGTTCCGCTACTGCTGTATCAAGCACTTTCTTTAGTTCCGGTGTTGGCTGGTAACGGTAAGCAAGCACAGCCGAGGTAAACCATTTTCCCCAGAATTCAGATTGCCAGCAACTGGCTTCTGTACGATGTTTGAAAGGTTCCACCAACCGCTCTACATCCTGCGCCAATACGCGGTTTCGGTAAGAGGCTTCCAGTTTATCGCCGGCAAAACCCGCCATGCGTGCCGATTGTGCAGGTGCCAGCTGATCTGTTACGGCTGCGTTTTGCGCAAACAAAATAAAAGGAACGGAAAAGAAGAATAACAGTGTGAAGGATAACTTTTTCAAGGCTTTCGTTTTTTCGTGTACGGCAAATGATCGCCGACCGGGTGTGGTCGCAAGCATTCATAAATCTAATTAATCTATCAGGCAATACCATCCTTTTCCGTCCTGCCTGTTTTATTTGCCACAGAAACACAGAAGCACTGAATATTTCTGTGTTTCAGTGTTTCTGTGGCAAAATTTTTCTATTTTGTTTACATGAAAAAGATTACAGGAAAAGATATTCTACGCCAGTTAAAGTACGACCTGATCGGGAAAGACTCGTATCGTGGAGTAACCTTAACCTACAGCTGGCTCGCTAACCAGTTCGGTCATTTTGGGTTGGGATTTATTCCTGCCTATTTTACGTATGTGATCCTTGCCAACCGCAATACTGCCCATGCAGGTTTAAAAGCAGCATTGATCATATGGGGTATATGGATCGCATTCGAAACCTATAATTGTGTAAAACCCATTTTATTCAGTCACCTGAAAACAGCTGTATTTCCTGCGCCCTGGTCCAATATTATTTACGATGTACTTACAGACCTATCTTTCTTTGGTATGGGCGCCTTTGCAGCCACTGTTTTATCCGATTATTCACCACTGCTGTTGATCTGTCTGCTAACGCTTGCTGTTCTTGTGATATATCCATCGTATGATTGGTACCGGACCAAGATGTACCAGCAGGAAGCCAACTATCCGTTCCAGTTCCGGCTGAGTCAATGGGCATCCACGTGCACTGAAGAGAATAAAGAAACGGTACTGAATTTTATAAAGGGGGACCCTTCAAGTGGGAAACATCTCTTTGTATTGGGTGCTTACAAAAGTGGTAAGACCAGTTTAAGTGTTGCTATTGCCAATGAATGTTCCATTGCGCACTGCGCGTGTAAATATGTAACGGCGATGAAACTCTTCAGTCTTTTCTTTGAACCCGCTAATACGGAAGAACTCTGGGGCTGGCGCGATGCCGCAGTTTTGGTGATTGATGACCTGAACCCCGGCTTTCCTTTAAAAGACGAAATCGTAACACCCGATTCATTTATGTACTTTCTTGACCAGGATGGTTTGGCCGAAGCCAATAAAAAGGCGATCCGTGAAAAGAAGATCATTTGGGTATTAGGCGTAAAGGATGATGCACAAAAAACACGGCACAAAAAATGGGAAGATATGCTGGTTGGAATGGGAGTAGGGAGTGATAAAATATCTTCGGTCAATCTCTAAGGCAGTATATGGTTTTCATACGCAAAGCTCACCAAATGCGTAAGGCTCTTCACCTCAAACCGCCTGTACATCGACCGGATCCTTTTCTCAATAGCCGATTGGGATACGTTGAACTGAACCGCAATCTCTTTGAATGAAAACCCCTTTGCTACCAGCGCCAGGGCCTCGCGTTCTTTGTTTGAGATAGCGTATTTATAGAAAAGGGTTTTGTTTAATTCTTCTTCAAACTCATCTTTTTCGGGGCCGAAGGCTGAATAGCGCATCACCTTACCAAACGTAAGACTGCGGTTCACCTGGAACCTTCCGATAATCGAGATGGCTTTACCGTTCATTGTTTCGTAAACACCCACTCTTCCTACCATCGGTATCTCCCGCCCGTCCTTGTGCAACTTTTTCATTTCAATCAGGAAGCTGTATTTCTCCAGCTCTTCTGTTTTGGTATGGATGAACATGAGTGCCTTATCATTCACCTCGTCTACGAAAGGGGCAAAGTCGCGGGCTGTCATATTAACGATCTTCAGCATGCTGATCTCATCATCTCTGTATCCAACTATTTCTTCCCAGCCATCGGCATAGATCATTCTTCCTTTCAGAAAAGAGTAGATGTATACTCCTTCTTCCGGAAACTTAACAATGGTTTGCTTAAAATATAAAGCTTCTTCGCTTGATAGATCGGCGGGCTGATCAGTTATGAACGATCTTGAATAGTTACCTGCATTAACATCGGGGTGCATCCTGGAAGGGTATTAAAAATTTCATCAAATGCCAACCTGCGTATTCCCGCAGTTGTCCTATGTTCCCGGTTCTTTTACATTTGCACCGGATCAGTATAAAAATACCAGATTCAACGAATTCTACAAAATATACCATCTACAGCCGGGCCGGAGGGTTGAATTACTATCAAATCGGGGGGTTGGATAGTCGTTTGCCTCCGGTGGCTGAATGGAACTGCGGATTACGCGAATTTGTTTTATGCCTTTTTGGCTATCAGGATCTTATGAAACTTCTTTAACTCAGCCAACTCTTCCGCTCCCATCAATTCATTATTCTCGTATTTAGCACCCAGGAACAATACTCTTTTATGTTGCGGATACTTTTCCAGTATTTCAGCGATCTGTTTTGCAATCGCAGGGTCTTTACTATAAATAGGTGTGATATTCTCAACGGTAGATTTATGCCGGGTTGGCATTTTTAAAATGATCGCCTCCAGTGTTCCCAACAGGTTGGGGGGCAGGTCCTTTACTTTCTGTGCTTTTTGATACAGCCCCTCGAGTTGCTTTTTGCTAAGGCTTCCCCGCTCTTCATATTGATGCATAAGGCTCATCGTAAACAAAGCATCCGTATTATGCTGGTAAACAGCATCGAGTACTTTGGCAATAATATCTATCCCGGGTTTCTTTTGATACATCGGGTGCAAGATAAGATGTTCAGCACCGATCAGCCTGCGCCTCTGCGTTAAAAAAAGGACCGCACTATAGGCAAAACCCTATCGAAGCAGAAATTCACCGCAGAGGCGCAGAGGACGGGGAGTAAACCGCAGAGAAAAAGGATTATTTTTATCCCGTTATGAACGAGCTTCAAGAGCAGAAACTAAAAGAGTTACTCACGTATTTAAATACACATTCTCCTTTTTATAAGGAGCTGTTTGTCAAAGCCGGTACTGATATAACTACTTCTGACCTTCTGCTTTTGCCAACAACAACTAAGGAAGATCTCCAGCAACATAACGATGATTTTTTATGCGTACCAAAAGCGAAAGTGATCGAATACGCCTCCACATCCGGTACTCTCGGCAAACCCGTAACCATTGCACTCACCAGCAAGGATCTTGACCGCCTCGCATGTAATGAATACAATTCTTTTAGCTGCGCCGATGGAACAGAAGATGATATCTACCAGCTAATGCTTACGCTCGACAGGCAGTTTATGGCCGGCATTGCTTATTATTCGGGCCTGCGAAAATTAGGGGCCGGTATCATCCGCCTTGGTCCCGGTGTTCCTTCTTTACAATGGGAAACCATCCAGCGGCTGAAACCTACCGCTATCGTGGCGGTTCCCTCCTTCATCCTGAAATTGATACAATTTGCAAAGGATAACCACATTGATCTGAATGCTTCCCCAGTAAAAAAAGCCATCTGCATCGGTGAGAATATCCGCAACGCAGATTTTTCATTGAACATACTCGGCAGAAAAATAACAGAGAGCTGGAACCTGCAGCTATATTCAACCTACGCTTCTACCGAAATGCAGACTGCATTTACAGAATGCGGGGAAGGGAAAGGCGGTCACCTGCAACCCGATCTGCTGATCCTGGAAGTGCTGGATGAAAACGATAAGCAGGTTGCCGCCGGTGTTGCCGGAGAAGTCACCATCACCACCCTGGGTGTGGAAGGAATGCCGCTACTCCGGTATAAAACCGGCGATATGGCGATGTATTTTGAAGATCCTTGCGCATGCGGCAGAAACACTCCGCGACTCTCGCCTGTAATCGGTCGGAAAAAGCAGATGATCAAATTCAAAGGAACCACATTATACCCACCGGCCCTTTTCGATCTGCTGAATGAAATGGAAGATATTCTTGATTTTATTGTAGAAGTGTATTCCAACGAGATCGGGCTCGATGAGGTATTGCTCCATCTTTTACCCAGTTCCCGCTCCGAAGCCTGCGACCACAGGATACGTGCCAATTTACAGGCACGCTTACGGGTTAGCCCCGCTATTATTTATACGGATGCCCCTAATCTGCAGAAAATGCATTTCCCCGAATCGGCCCGCAAAGAGGTCAAATTCATCGACAGGCGGAAATAAGCGGCTCCCTGCTACTATTTTCGATACTTTTGCTGCCTGTTTTGTTAGAATGAAATAAATATAAATAGTTTTTTGCCTATGATACCTTTGGGACAAAACGCGCTCTCCCTGGATGACTTTTCGGGCATTGTGTTCAAACAAGAGAACATTGTCCTGGACGGACCTGCTTTACAAAAGATCGACACCAACTTTCAATTCCTGCAACATTTTTCTTCGGATAAACTGATCTATGGTATCAATACCGGTTTTGGCCCCATGGCACAATACAAGATCGATGAGAAGGACCTGTTACAATTGCAGTATAATCTTATCAGAAGTCATAGCTCCGGTAGCGGAAATCTTTTATCGCCATTGCTTACCAAAGCATTGATGATTGCCCGTCTCAATAGTTTTATGCAAGGCTTCTCCGGTGTACATACAGAAATTGTTGCATTACTTACTACACTGATCAATAAAAATGTGAGTCCATGTATCTATGAGCATGGTGGTGTGGGTGCAAGTGGTGATCTTGTGCAGCTGGCACACCTTGCATTGGTGTTGATTGGAGAAGGAGAGGTGGTGTATGAAAATAATATACACCCGACAATAGATATTTATAATCGTTTAGGAATAAAACCACTCGCTGTTCATATACGCGAGGGGCTGGCCATATTGAACGGCACTTCTGCTATGACGGGTATCGGTTTGGTAAACCTTATACAGGCGCAGAAATTACTGGAATGGTCCGTTATGCTTTCTGCAATAACGAATGAAATAGTGGAAGCCTATGATGACCACTTTTCTTTTGAGCTGAATATTGTTAAACATCATGTTGGCCAGAACCGTGTGGCAGCCATGCTTCGCGAGACATTAAAAGACAGTAAACTGATCCGTAAACGTTCTGATCACTTATACGACCCGCAAAAGCTTGATCAGGTTGTGTTTGAAGATAAGGTGCAGGAATATTATTCATTACGTTGCGTATCACAAGTACTGGGGCCGATCTATGATACGATCATGCAGGCTGAAAAAGTATTGGTAGACGAATTGAATTCTGTGAATGATAACCCTGTTATTGATCACGTAAATGAAAATATTTTTCATGGTGGAAATTTTCATGGCGATTATGTTTCGCTTGAAATGGATAAATTAAAGATTGCGATCACCAAGCTGTCGATGCTTTCTGAGCGGCAATTAAATTATCTCCTGAACGAAAAATTAAACCAGAAGTTCCCACCGTTTATGAATCTCGGTGTACTCGGTTTAAATTTTGGGATGCAGGGAATGCAGTTTACTGCCACATCAACTGTTGCAGAAAACCAGACACTTTCTTTTCCGATGTATGTGCATAGCATCCCTAATAATAATGACAACCAGGATATTGTAAGTATGGGCTGTAATGCTGCTGTGATGACAGGTAAAGTCATCAGCAATTCTTTTGATGTACTTGCGATCCAGTTGATGACCCTGGTACAGGCAATAGATTATGCAGCCTGCCAGGAAAAATTATCGCCCGCTACCGCGAAGGTCTACTCATCCGTAAGAGCATTGTTTCCAAAGTTTGTGGAAGATGCGCCAAAGTATAAAGATCTGGCTACTATCAGCGCTTACCTCCAAACTGAGGGCCCTTCCGTTTCATTCAAAACAACATTGGCATGAAGTGTGCATTGATCAGCGGTGGCTCAAGAGGCATTGGCAGAGCGATTGCTGTTAAGCTGTCTGCTTTGGGATATTATGTACTGGTAAATTATAAAAGTAATGTGGCAGAAGCGCAAAAGACAATGGCCCTTGTAAAAGAAAAAGGTGGTGATGGCGAGTTGCTACCGTTTGATGTTGCTGATAAAGAACAGATAGCATCTGTGTTGGGAAAATGGATAGAGACTTATCCGGAAAAATATATTGAAGTACTGATCAACAATGCAGGTATTAAAGATGATGCATTGATGTTGTATATGCAGGATGAACAATGGGAGAATGTTATCAAAAACAATCTCGACAGTTTTTTCTTTGTTACCCGTCTTGTATTGAATGGTATGTTGCTGAAAAAACATGGAAGGATCATTAACATTGTTTCCCTTTCCGGGCAAAAAGGTTTACCGGGACAAACCAATTATTCAGCAGCAAAAGCAGGCGTGATCGGCGCTACAAAAGCATTGGCACAGGAAGTTGGAAGACATGGCATTACCGTGAACGCGGTTGCACCAGGTCTTATCAAAACAGATATGACAGAAGGAATGGATGAGAACGAGATGAAGAAAGTAATACCAGTTCGCAGGTTTGGAACGCCGGAAGAAGTGGCGCATGCTGTAGCTTTCCTCGCGTCTCCGGATGCGGCTTATATTACTGCAGAAGTATTATCAATCAATGGCGGACTGTATTCATAAGAATACAGTCCGCGTAAATCATACCAGAAATCCGTGAAATCCGCGATCGATTATATTCCTCAAAAAGCTCCCTTTGTTATGATCGGGGAATTCATTCATTCGGATGAAATGGTTACACGCAGCGGATTTACAATAACCAAAGAAAATATATTTGCCATTAACGGGCAATTTTCAGAGGCTGGATTGATGGAGAACATTGCACAAACCGCTGCCATGCGCGCCGGGTATATTGCCAGCGCAGAAAATAAACCAGTGGAAGTGGGCTACATTGGTGCCGTTACAAACTTTGAGGTGTTTAATCTTCCCATCATCGGTGATGAACTGGTAACAGAAATAACAATTGAAGGGAGTGTGCTGGATGTACAGGTTATATCAGGCAAGGTGTGGTGCAACAACAAATTAATGGCGCAATGCGGAATGAAGGTGTTTCAGGCGTGATATAATTTTATTGTATGGCAGAGGTTTTCATTATTTCAGATAATATTTATTCTCCTGTTGGTACAACGGCTGCTGAAAATTTTATGCAGTTGAAAAATGACGTTTCCGGTATTCAGTTGCACAATAACAAGGGAATGTCTGAAGAACCTTTCTATGCTTCTTTGTTTGATCAACTCCACTTTTTTATAGCGGATGAAAAAAATATATATACAAAGTTCGAACAGTTACTCATTGTATCGATTGCAGATGCTTTAAAAGATAGTGGTATTCAGGCCAACGACCCGGAAACCATCCTCATCATTTCTTCTACCAAAGGAAACATCAGCCTGCTCGAAACAGGGGTTGTTGACGGCTCTCTTACAAACAGGGTTGCGCTCCCCGGTTCCGTAAAAAAGATCGCCGAATATTTTGGATTTATTCATCACCCGGTTGTAACATCAAACGCCTGCATCTCAGGTTTACTGGGGATCACCATTGGCAAACGTTTGATCGAATCCGGGCAGTATAAAAATGCCGTTGTTGCCGGCGCAGACGTTATTTCAAAATTTATTCTATCCGGTTTCCAGGCTTTCCAGGCCGTTAGCTCCGAACCCTGCAAACCCTTTGATGCAAACAGGAGTGGAATTACCCTCGGAGAAGCTGCGGCAACGGTAATTCTTTCTTCCAGCAAACAATTGTCCAAAGGCATCCAGGTAATGGCTGGTGCTGTAAGTAATGATGCCAATCATATTTCTGCTCCTTCGCGTACTGGGGCTGAACTGGCACATATTATTACAAGCGTATTGGCTGACTCTGATTTATCTCCCAACCAGATTGATTTCATTTCAGCTCACGGAACGGCTACGCTTTATAATGATGAGATGGAGACAAAAGCCATATCGCTGGCAGAACTTGCTACTATTCCGGTGAATAGCTTAAAAGGGTATTATGGTCATACCTTAGGCGCAGCCGGTTTGGTAGAGTCTATTATTTCTACAAGATCGCTCAGTGAAAACATAGTCCTGCCTACGCGCGGCTTTGATACACCAGGGGTTGGTACATCGTTAAATATTTGTCATACTATATTACATACCCCATTGAAGAACTGTTTAAAAACCGCTTCGGGCTTTGGTGGGTGTAATGCCGCCATTGTATTTAGCAAACATCATAACTGAACAAAATTTTGATGATAAAAAATCATATCGCCGCCAGCTGTGTTATCAAAAACAATATCGTTGATAAGAACGGCCAAACTGTTTTTGCGAGTGCAGGCGCGGGAGTTGCTGATTTTCTTGTTTCCGTATATAAGTCGCTCGGCATTGATTATGCCCGTTTCTATAAAATGGATAATTTAAGTAAACTCGGATGGCTGGCATCGGAAGTATTACTAAAGGATCATTTTTCAAAAGGAAAATATACTGCTGAAGAAGTGGGCATCGTGCTGGCGAATGCAAATGCAAGTCTTGATACGGATCTTAAATACATAGAAACAACAAAAGAGATGGCGAGCCCCTCGGTATTTGTGTATACTTTACCCAATATAATGACCGGCGAGATCTGCATCCGCAATCATTTTAAGGGGGAAACCGCGTTCTTTGTGTCGGAACAATTTGATGCCGGGTTTATAGAGACATATGTAAGTGGCCTGCTTGATAACAACATTCTACGGTCCTGCATCTGTGGATGGGTTGATTTGCTGGGAGATAATTATTCCTGTGTACTATACCTGGTAGAAAAAGAAGAAAAAGGAATGGAATTTACAAAAGAGAACATGAACAAAATATTCGAATGAGTAAAGGGGTTTTTGTTGCAGGTATTGGGGCCATTACGGCAATCGGCAATAATATTGCCGAATGTCTTGCTGCGCTCAGCAACGAACAACCCGGCATGAACCCGATCACCTACCTCGAAACTGCACACCGCAATAAGATTCCGGTTGCGGAGGTTAAGTTAAACAATGGAGAACTGGCAGCTTTTTCTGGTTTGGCTTCGCAGGCCAGTCGTACAGCATTGCTCAGCAGTATTGCGGCAAAAGAAGCCTTGGATGATGCTGGCATTGAGAATTTTTCTGCCTTAAGAACCGGCTTTATTTCTGCGAATACGGTAGGTGGCATGGATAAAACTGAACATTTTTTTGAAGGCTTTCTGACTGACCAAAACAGCGGAGGGCTGAGAGAAGTTATTGATCACGAATGTGGTGCAGTAACTGAACTTGTTGCGGATCAATTAGGCATCAACAATTACATCAGTACGATCAGTACGGCCTGTTCATCTTCTGCAAATGCAATCATGTTTGGTGCAAGACTGATCAAACAGGATATGCTGGATGTTGTGGTAGCAGGCGGTACGGATGCATTAACAAAATTCACACTGAACGGTTTTAATACTTTACTGATACTTGACCGTGAATACTGCAGACCCTTTGATAATGACCGCACAGGCTTGAACCTTGGCGAAGGTGCGGGGTACCTTGTTTTGGTTTCTGAACGGGTTGCTGCATCATTAAAGAAAGCAGCTTATGCAAGACTCAGCGGCTATCACAATTCAAATGATGCCTATCACCAAACGGCTTCTTCTCCCGATGGAACCGGCTCTTATATGGCCATGAGTGGTGCCCTAAAAAGAAGCGGGTTGTCAACTTCGGATATCGACTACATTAATCTTCATGGAACCGGAACACAGAATAATGATCTGGCTGAAGGCACCGCTATCAAGCGGCTTTTTGGTGAAGCATATCCGAAAATGAGTTCTACAAAATCTTTTACCGGTCATACGCTCGGTGCATGTGGTGGCATTGAAGCTGCGTTTTCTGTGCTCGCTGTTAAGCATGGCATCATCTACCCGAATCTCCGTTTTAAAACGCCAATGGAAGAATTAGGTCTTGTTCCGCAAACATCTTTTATCAAGGAACCATCATTAAAAAATGTGTTGTCAAACTCTTTTGGATTCGGCGGAAATTGTTCATCCCTGATCTTTTCAAAACTGTGATAAAGAAAATATACATACGCGCAGCTTCTGCTATTTCTCCCCAAGAAACATTCCAGGGAGATTTTTCGTCCGGAGGAGCAATGGCTTACCCCGGTAACCGGCTACGGAATATTGAACCCGATTATACGCAACTGCTGGATCCCAAATCGTTGCGCAGAATGAGCCGTATCGTGAAAATGGGTTCTGCAACAGCTTTGGCCTGTTTAAAAGAAGCGGCTACCGATAATCCCGGTGCGATTGTAACAGGAACTGCTTACGGATGTGTTGAAGACACAACAATATTTTTATCGGATGCGATTAACCGGCAGGAAGAGGCCCTTACGCCAACAGCATTTATTCAATCCACGCACAACACAGTGGGTGCCCAGGTTGCATTGCAGATCAAGTGCCACAATTATAATAATACATTTGTTCACCGCGGCTTCTCTTTTGAAAACGCTTTACTGGATGCTTTGTTATTACTGCATGAGGAAGAAGCGAATACTGTTTTGGTGGGAAGTATTGAAGAATTAACGGACAGTCTTTTTACTATCTTAAACCGCTTTGATCTATATAAGCAAGGTCTTGCCTCAACGCTTGATCTGTATAAAGAAAATACAAAGGGCACAGTTGCGGGCGAAGGTTCTGCATTCTTCCTGTTAGCCAATGAAAACGGACCAGGCACTTATGCACGTGTGGAAGGAGCTGCTACCTTTTATAAACCCAAGAGTAATGTAGAAACAGAGGAGGAGATCTTTGGTTTTTTAGTTTCTAATCTTTTAAAACCAGAGAAGATCGATCTTGTGATTACCGGCAGGAATGGGAACGCTGCGGAAAATGAAGTATATGATTATGTACAACAAAATATTTTCCCGGATAATGCAATGGTAAATTATAAACACCTATGTGGGGAATATCCAACATCATCCTCTTTTGCGTTATGGCTGGCTGCCAACATTCTTAAATCAGGCAGTGTTCCTCAAGCTTTGAATTATACGGGACCGGCAGAGAAAAAAATAAAGCGTGTCCTTATTTATAATCATTACCAGAACACACATCATTCGCTGCTATTACTTTCAGCGGTGGAATAACCAGCTCCCATGCTACAGCAAGACCTATTTACCATACTGTCAATCCAAAAAGAAGAGAATGCCGCGAAAGTGGTGCTCTCTATAAATAGTAAGCATGCGATTTTTGAGGGCCACTTTCCAGGAAGACCGGTTCTGCCCGGCGCCTGTCAATTGCAGATAGTAAAAGAGATCATGCAAACCATACTCAATGCAGAGTTCCAGTTAATAAAAGGGAACCATCTAAAATTTCTTTCGTTGATTGATCCCAACACAGCAGGCATTTTACAGATGGAACTAAAACATACTACAACTGAAAATAATGAGCTGGCAGTTACAGCAATATTATTTAATGATGGTACAACCTGTTTTAAGTTTAATGGGATATTTACTATCGGACTTCGTGATGCCTGGTAAGGCAGGGGTTGAGATCACCGGGAGATCAGCATAAAGCTATGTTGTATGCCCTGGTAGAAATTATAGATCAAAATATTTTTTATCTCTCTGGAAGAGCCTTTCTTTTTGATCATGTGAGCGGGTATTGTGTCTTGTGATAAAAGGTAACACGACAGCCATAAAGCAAACGCAGATGTGGTTGGGTATTCGCCACACATATGTTTATACCTTGCCACGGTTACCTCTTCATCCAATAAATTCTCGCAGGCAGAAAAGAAACCGGTATAACGGCTATCCCCATTCTCCCCGCTAATAAAGAGGTCTATCTCTTCTCCTTTAACGCTTTTACTTTCAAGAAAAGTTTTCAAGTGTTCACTTACCTGATCAATATTATCGCTATGCAATACCGACATCTCCCTTACTGTTGCAATAGCATTTTTCTTTTCATCACTCACAAGAAACATGGCAGCGCCTTCACCCGCAATGCTGCCCGGGGTGCTTGAGGTATACAGATCAGCTATGGAAATATTTTCTTTCTTATACCACCCCGCACCAAATTCGATGTTGTAATTATAGGTACCTATTTCGTCTACGCCGCCGAGCAAATACGTGTTGGGTGGATTCTCTGTCAGTAGCATCGCTGTATCTATCATGGCATTCTCAAAAGCATGCGCTTTGTGAACGTGCGTAATATTATATGCATTATTCTTTGTAATCATTCCCAGTTGTGAAGCTGTGGCATTGGCGGTGCTCTGCACAAAACTTCCGGGCGCCAGCATATCTTCATTATACTCAACGATCTGCTTAAGAAAGCGAATGCTCTCTTCCATTCCACCATTCGCCGTTCCTATGATCAGGCCATCTGGGGTTAGCCCCGCCTGTATCAACGGCATAGCTGCTCCAATGCCTATTCGTGCGGCTTTACCAAATCTTCTTAATATACCGGGACTTACACCTTCATACGTGGGCTCTATTACTGTAAGTTTATTCTCCACAGTATCGTGCAACACTTCCGGAACACTTCCGGAGAAAGTGTCCTGTGGTGAAATGCAGATAGCCTGATGTATATAGAACATGGTTATAATACTTTGGAAAAAATCAAAGAAGTACAATTGCCGCCAAAGCCAAATGAATTGGACATGACATGGTGTAAATTTGTTTTTGTATAATTTTCAACAGGCACCAACCGGGTATCTGCTATCGGATTTTTAAAATGCAGTGCCGGATAAATTTCCTGATTAACAATATTCAGAATACTATATACGGCTTCTATCGCTCCCGAGGCCCCCAGTGTATGACCGGTATTGGATTTGGTAGAAGCAAACGCGGGTTGCATCTCAAACAAACGGAGCATTGCGCGGCTCTCCACTTCATCGTTATTTTCTGTACCGGTACCATGTGCATTAATAAAGCTGATATCTGCCGGTGATAGTTGTGCATGGTTAAGTGCGCCGTGCATCGCAAGGAAGGGCCCGTTGCCTTCTTCAGATAATGAAGATGGATGAAACGCGTCATTCGCGTTACAATATCCTGTCAGCATTGCATATACTTTTTTATCGATGCACTCTTCTTCCCGTTCAAGAACCAGGAAAGCTGCGCCTTCGCCTAAATTCAAACCACGCCGGTCTTCATCAAATGGCGTACATTTTTCTTTGGAAAGTATGTGCAGTGCATTGAACCCATTAATGGTAAACTTAGAAAGACTGTCAACGCCTCCAACAATGGCTCTTTTGGCCAGCCCGTTTTTAATAAGTCTTGCGCCATACATAATCGCATTGGCAGAAGAAGAACAGGCAGTGTTGATCGTATTTACAATACCCGTCATCCGGTACTGCTTTTGGAGATACATATTTACAGAAGAACAATCGTAAGCAGAAGCAAATGCGGAAACACCATTCACGCTGTTGGCATCAATATATAGCTGGTCCATTAAGCACATTCCGCCAACAGTAGTGGCACCGATCAATGCTGTATCAGCAGAGGCCACCTGTTTACCGGTTAAGCCTGCATCATTGATGGCCTCTTTTAAAGCATGCAGTGCAAGAAGCGTTGTTCTTGTTAGACCTTCATCATGTACTTCCAGCGTTTTTTTTAATTGATGATCTGCTATCAAAATTTCTCCAAAAGGAAGGGCGCCTGCATAGCGCGACGAAAGACGGGTTGTTCTTGTAATACCGCAGTCACCCCGGGAAAGTGCTAAGCGGTTATCTGCTACGGAGTTGCCGATAGCACTGATTACCCCCATGCCTGTAATGAAAACCCTGCTCACTGAAAGAATTTACTTTGTCCGGTTTTGTTCAATATAGTCAACCATTGTATTGATATTAACCAGGATTTTACGCCCTTCTTTTGGGTCCTTGATCGTAATACCATATTCCCTGTTGAGCAAAACGATCAGTTCGAGCGAATCGATCGAATCCAACCCTAGCCCATCACCAAACAAAGGATCCTCGTCTTTAATGTCCTCGGGCGTTAATGACGTGAGGTTAAGAAAAGTGATGATCTGTTTTTTCAGCTGCTGCTTTAATTCTTGTGTTTCCATTATAATGCGTTCAAATCAGTTTTTTATTTTTTAACCCCCAGAGCGTTATCAATTGTATCAATATCGCGATAACAAGTAAAGGTATAATATTCATCAGCACATCTCCCAATTTTCCTCCTTCAAGAAAGAGTCCGTAATAGGCTTCCAAACACCAATGCAGCGGCGAAAGCCTGATCACCCATTGAAAAGAATCGGGCATCGCAAAGGCCGGTACCATCAACCCTCCCAACGCTGCCAGTATTACAATCGATACAGCTCCAAAACCATTTGCCTGCTCCTGTGTTTCTGCAAATACACCTACACATATTGCATAACTCACTGCACACCATCCGCAAAGCAATGAAACAATGAATAGCCCCGAAAGATCTGCCGGCAAATTCAATGCAGGCAAATTCATATACGGAAACAGCCACACACCTATCGAAAAAATCACCGCCGCCTGGATCATAGTAACACACAGGTAGGTAATTTGTTTAGACAGTAAGGCAACAAGATAATTAGTAGGCAGTGTTTTTAACCGTGTAAAGCTTCCGCTTGTCTTTTCTTTTACAATTCCGCTACCCAATGACAAAACCACAAAAAACATAGCGAAAATGGTCCATGCCGGAACATTGTGCTGTGATGCATTGGGCACAGCGGTACTGCCATCGCGCGAAACCGGGACCTCATTGATCTGCGATTGATTGTTCAGTATCTCATGCTCCATAGACGCTGGCAGTTCTTTTTCATTCAGCGAAAAATATAACTGCTTCAGCACCTGTTTACTTTCCACCATCTGCAATGCACTATGCAATGCTCCCTGTACCGACCGGCGAAACGCTTCCTGCAAGACCGGATGATAATATAGTGTGATGGGATCGGCCGGTGTTTTTTTGTTGAGCGTATCGCCCCCTTCTAATCCAAAACTGTTCAACGCTTTAGCCGTAACTTTTTTTGCTTTGCCCAGGATCCTTTCCGAAAAATCGGGGGGGATGATCAATGCGAGAAGCGCATCTTTCCCGTGCATCCTTTCTGTAAGTTGTTGATCTGATTTCCCCTGCGCTACCAACTCCAGTTTGAACATTCCGATCTTTTCAATAGCGCTGATCATTTCTATACTGATTTTACCTGTGTCGCGGTTGGCCACCAAAAGCACCACCTTATTTTTATTCACCAGCTCAAATGTGCTGTTCTGAATTTTAGTGATCACAAATACCAGCAGGATGGGCATCCCAAACATCAGCACAAGACCAATCTTATCCCTTAACAGGATACGGACATCTTTTAATATCGTGGCACCGAGTTTATACATCTGCGTTACGGTAATCTTTACCTGTCATTTCAAGAAACAGCCCTTCCAACCCATGCTGACCGTGCTTCGCTAACAATACAGCCAGATCATCGTGCGCAACAATCCTTCCGTTATCGATCAAGGCTACCGTTTCGCACAGCTCTTCAGCTTCGCTCAATTGGTGAGATGTATAAATAAGTGTGGTTCCATTCTTGTTCAGCTCTTTTAAATAATGAATGATCGCGTGCCGCGTTTGTATATCAACGCCAACAGTCGGTTCATCCAAAAATAAAATTTTCGGGTCGTGTATCACGCCGATCGCTAGGTTTACGCGGCGCTTCATTCCGCCGGAAAACTTTTCAACCGGTTTATTCTTTACATCTGACAAACCCAGTATTTCGAGTAGCGCTGTTGTCCGTTGTTTTATTTCGTGGCGGTTGAGTCCCGACCATGCGCCAAAGAATTGCAGATTTTCTACCGGGCTTAATTCAGGATAAAAAGAAAAATCCTGCGGCACAAAACCAAACAACCTGTTGACGGCGATATTTTTTTTCTTTATTTCATTCCCTGCAATGCGTATGCTTCCTTCTTTAAAGGAAAGAAGACCCGTCATTAAATTCATTAAGGTTGTCTTGCCTGCACCGTTGGGACCAAACAATCCGAAACTTTTGCCTGCAGGTATTTCAAGATTGAGATGCGTGAACAACCTGGTTGTATGACCGGGATAAATAAAATCAAGATCCTGTATGGTTACTGCCGGAGCTTTCATGATCACCATTTGATCTTTGAGAGTGATTGAAATGCTTTTTTCTCTATGCCTGCTATTTCAATTAAATAATCGCCCATTACATTAAAATCTTCCTGGCTACCAATCCTTCCTTTATAAATACCGGCGGCCTGTACGGCCGCTGTGCGCCATAGATCGCCCGCTTCTGTGAATATTTGAGAGCTTGCAAGCAGTTCTTCTTTTTGATGGTACGCATACGCTTCCTGCAAAAAAGCTCCATAAATATAACGGAACCCTCCGCCACCTGTTCCTATTTCTTCCTGCATACGCACCAGCTGTGCAAGATAAAGACCTGCTTTTTGTATCCCCAGTTTATCGCGCCACTTTTTAATACGCTTTCCCGCATAAGCTATCCCGCTAACGCCTGCTATCGGACCGGGAATGCCCAGCATATTACTTACATTTTTTTTAATCCCTTTTACAATGGCGCTGGCAACCTCTTCATCGGTAACAGGCTTCTTTAGCCTGGCATAATACATTTGCCCTTTAGGTGCCAATGCGCCTCTCGCAAAACGAACACGCTCCAATTCATAACTGGTTAACGTGGTGGTATTTTCCATTACAGGATCACTCACCAAATAATTATCCCCTTCTTTTCCGAAGACAACAATATTGTGCGCGTTAAAATGAAAACGGTATTCCTTCGGAAAATAAGGAAGATAATAAACACCCACCTGGCAACCAACGGGCTGCCCCGAAGCCAGTGTTGCATCCAGCACGCGTTGTGCTTCTTCTCTTGAACTGAATTTTTTTCTGATAATCTCGATGCCGAGAGAGTTGCAGGTTCTTTTAAAAATAAGACCGGGCAATGTTCTGAAAGCAATAGCAGGACCATTGTTTATTTTGATCAAGGGAATATAGGCGAAGAATAAACCGGCTCCAATTCCAAATGCAAGCGGCTCGGTCATTTGAGATACGCCTAAGTTTCTTAATAAATTGGTTGTAACGCCGTTCTCACAATGTGCGGACTGTACATGTTCAAAGTCGATCTTCATCCAGGTTCATACTTTTAAGATCTGCAATACCCACATTAAAAACATCGGCGTAACGTTGTAATTTTTTATCAGGCAGCTGTTGAAAAACAGCAGGGTTTAAATGCCGCCTGATCTGCCATTTCCAAAAGCCTGTATAGCCGGCCAATATTGTTATATCCATCAATGCCCGTTCCATATAATAGAGTAGCGCGCTCGCTTCTCCATTGATCACTTTCTGTTTGGCCAATTCTTTCCTCGCTGCAATATCATCCCATGCAGTATCCAGCGCATCTATCTTAACCTCCCAGCCTTTGCTCAACTCTTTCACATACTTACCCGATTCGTCTGTTGCATAACAAACCTCGTTAGTGATCTTCCCCAACGCCCCCAGATCCTGTGGTACATCTTCCTTCTTCATAAAAGCATTTTAATTCGCTAATCCGAAATCCGTTAATCCGCAAATTAAACAACAGTAAGCATCGCATACATATAAGAAAACCTTCCGCTTTCCGGAACCAATAACAAAAGTCTTTCTCCTTTTTTCAGCTTACCACTTTTAAACAGTTCGTTCACCATCAGGTAAGCAGAAGCTGCACCTACATTTCCCATAGTGCTTAAATTCAGGAACCATCTTTCATAGGGAACACCTCTTCCATATTCTTCCATCAAGTCGAAGATCTTGCTCTTGAAAAATTCGCTGGAGATATGCGGCATAAAATAATCTACCTCCGCATCTGCCATCCCTCTTTTCTCAAAGATCTCTTTGATCTTTTTGCCACCGAGCCGAACAATATTATCGCTCAATAATTTTATGTCCTGTTTGATACTGAAGATCGATTTGTTCTTGATCTCTTCCGGCGTAAAGTCGAGATAACTTTTTAATGTACCGTCAGCCTGCTTCTCGCTACCCGCATACATACACGCTTCCATTTCATTGGCATAAGAAACGCCTTCTATCCAATCTACACGAAGACTCAGACCGTTCTCATTTTTTTTGTCCGACATTTTAAATGCCGCAGCACCATCGGATAACATCCATCGTAAAAATTCTTTATCGAATGCGATAAATGGATTGGCATTGAGTTCAACCAGTTTCTGCGCTTCTTCTTCAAACACATTCGAAACCAATGAGCCTGAAAATCTTTCTGACCCGGTTGCTACTGCGTCTTGCACTTCTCCTGACTTGATAGCGAGATAAGCATATTTTAACGCATGCATTCCTGCACAGCATACCCCGGATGGAGAAACCACTTCGATAGAATTGGATTCCGGCAACCAGCCATGTACCATGGATGCATGTGAGGGCAATAATTGATCGGGAGAGGATGTTCCGCAAGAGAGCAGCTCGATCTCTTTTATTTTTTCAGGATCATTTTTAAACAATTCTTTTACCGCTAAGGCAGTCATTTCTGCATTGGTGTGTGTTGCTTTTCCTTCTTTCGTTAATGCATAATAACGCGTTTGAATACCATTATTACGCAATACGATCTTTCTTGATTTGGAAGGCTTATCATTAATAAAACCCAGGTACGATTCCATTTCATCACTTGTCACAGGCTCATTCGGCATAAAAATGGAGGTATCTGTAATATAGACTTCCTTTAAGGGCATATCCGCTCGTTTATTTCAGGTTTAGGTAATATTGTTTTTGTTTCTCTACCCGTTTCGATGAGAACGGCTTGATGAATATTGCATCTACAATCAGCAGAATTGGTGCACCTACAAACAGTGCCACATGAAGATAATATTTAAAAACGGATAATAGCCCGGCACGCTTTTTACTGGCGTTCACTTTATTTGCCCATGTAATGTACTGTGGGCCTGCTTTTGCTTCTAATACCATCAGACTATAATTATACGCAACGGCTCTTTGTGCAACCAGCTTCTCCTGCATTCCTTCATACGACCCTTGCTGCAAAAAGGGTACCATCGTTTTACCAAATTCACCTGACCGCGCAATGTCCTGAGCAGCAACACCAGGTAAGGGAAAGATGCCCCACATCCTTGTTTTCTTTCCGCCTAATAACCAGTGAAAAATGGTAAAATAGCTTAAGGGGTTCAGGTGTTCATCTATCAATGCAATATTGCCAACATGATCCGCACCGGCTTCGCGAAGCAATTTTTTTATCCCGATAAAAGCATTCAGCCACATATTTCTTGCGCCGGTTACCGTTATCACGGGTGTATTTTTTATCACTGCTTTTAAAACAGGGTGCTGTAATAATGAAGTGGATGGGATGCTTGGCGACAGAAACCATGATTGATAACCGATTATCACAAGATCGTAGGCTGTTTCCTGCAAGGAAAAGGGTTCAAGCGGCACAGTAACACCGAGCACACTATCAGGCATCACATCATAAAACCGTTTGGGGGTCCACGGAAAAGCGAAATCGTGTACGGGCTTCACGCTTACTTTTTCTACCAACATGCCCGCCTCAATCAGTGGTTCAGTGATGTTGTTGATAATCTCCGCCAGCTGGCCCGATTGCGAATAATAAATGGCTAGTACTTTTTTACTCATGGGATCCGCAAATTAAAGATCATCCTGGTGCAATACCTTCGAGGTCTTGCTATAATCGAGGATCGCCTTCTGAACAACCGGGGATAGGTTTTTATATCCCTTATGAATGTATTCCTTATCTGTTTCTATTTCTTTATGATACTTCACCACTTTCGGTGCATGCTCCTGTATCGTTAACCGTAAAAAATGATACTCAGCATTATCGTTATCATTCACGATCGCAGGTTCAAATTTGATCCGGCCTGCTTTGAATGCCTTGAGTTTCTCCGCCGGTATTTTTAAGAGACCCGCCTTTTTCATCAGCAAAGCTCCTTCATAAGCCTCCTTTTCTTTAATTAACGAAGATCTGACCACCAATAACTCCTCATTCACCTTTTCTAAGCTCCCCGATGCCATCACCGAATAAAATGCTTCCCGGTCAAACGACTGCTGAACAGTCCGGGCCGATCCGGCTATTCCAAAAACCATGCACACAAATACTACAACCAGTTTATCTATCATGCTGCCCTAAGGTCAATAAATATGCCAAATATAAAGAATTAACTATCTTCACTTACATTGAAAATCCGGCTGTTAGACCGGGATACAGAAGGAATTTTAAAGAAGATCTGTGGATAAAAACAATACGCAATTTTTGGGGCGCTGGGCCGTAATCCTGGGTGGTTCAAGTGGGTTTGGACTGGCTGCCGTTGAAAAGCTGGCTGCCCATGGAATGAATATTGCAGTATTATACCGTGAAATGGCGGCTTCTGAAAAGGAGCTGAAAGAAAAACTCAAGTCAGTTGCCGGTCAGCATAGCGTAAGCATTGCTCCTTTTAATATCAATGCGTTGGATGAGAGCGCCCGTACCGGCTTCATCAGCCAGTTCAGCAAGGTAACGGGGGGTAAACATTGTGTCCGGTTATTACTTCATTCCATCGCCCGCGGTAATTTAAAACCACTGGTGAACAAGGGTGATGAAAAAACGGGCTTGCTTTCGGTAGAAGATATACAGCTGACCACGTATGCAATGGCTACAAGCCTGCTCGATTGGACAAGGGATCTTTTACAGGCAGACTTTTTTTATGAAGATGCCCGCATCATTGGTCTAACCAGCGAAGGGGCGCATAAATTTTGGGATAGCTACGCGGCAGTTTCCATTGCCAAAGCATCTCTCGAAAGCCTGGCTACTTATATGGCGGTTGAGTTAAGCAGTTTTGGTTTGAAAACAAATGTGATACAGGCCGGTGTAACAGAAACACCTTCGTTGAAACGGATACCAGGCAGTACAGAATTGATAGAAATGTCGGAAAAAAGAAATCCGCAGGGAAGAATGACGAAGGCTGAGGATGTGGCGAATGTTATTTACTTATTGTGTACCGAGGAGGCAAAATGGATAAATGGATCCTTGATTCATGTAGATGGGGGGGAACATTGCCGCTAATTTTTTGAAGAATGTATAAAGATATCCTGGATTTACTTCCTTATAAATCCTCTTTTCGTTTTGTGGATGATATTCTGTTACTTACCCAGGAGGAAGTGAAGGGCGAGTATACATTAAAAGCTGATTCGTTTTTTTATGCCGACCATTTCCCCGGAAATCCGGTCACACCGGGCGTTATCATTACTGAGATCATGGCGCAGATTGGGTTGGTGGTGTTGGGGTTGAACCTGATTGTGCATGGTACCCCGCAAGCGGGAATGCACTTTGACCAAACATCATTTCCGTTGCTTACTTCCGCAGACACTTCTTTTTATAAAATGGTGTTGCCGGGAGAAAAAGTAACCGTTATTTCGCGCAAAGAATATTTTCGTTTCGGGAAATTGAAATGTTCGGTACAGATGTATAATGCCGCAGAAGAATTAGTAGCAAAGGGAATATTTTCCGGAATCATTAAACAAGCTGAAAAAAAGACGCTATGAGCAGACGCGTTGTGGTTACCGGCTTAGGGGTGATTTCTCCAAATGGGGTGGGGATACCTGATTTTTTACAGGCTTTGCAGCAGGGGCGGTCGGGTATCCGGTTTGTACCACAATATGAGGATCTGAAATTCAATTGCCAGGTGGCAGGCGTACCGCAATTTGAGTGGGAAGAGCTCAGAAAATATATGCCCGAGGTTACGTTTCACGGGTTGAGAAGTGTGGGCATCGGCTATGGTGTAAAAGCCGCAATTGATGCATGGACCGATGCCGGTTTTACCGTAGAAACGGATCGGCCCCTTTGGGATGCCGGTTGTGTTTTCGGAAGCAGTGTAGCCGCAACCGATGTGATCAAGACCGCCATAGAAAGAGTGGACGCAAGAGAATCTAAAAAATTAGGATCCCGCGTGGTAGAACAGATCATGAGCAGTGGGATTACCGCTTATATTTCCGGAAGATTAGGTCTTGGCAACCGCATTATTTCCAACTCTGCCGCCTGTGCAACCGGCTCCCAGGCTGTTTTGCTGGGGTATGAATACATTAAAAACGGCACCGCCAACCGAATGTTGGTGGGCAGCAGCGAACACGTTGATTCCTACATTTTTGGTACTTTTGACTCCATGCGGATACTGGCCCGGAAATTTAACCAGGATCCTGAAAGGGCCTCAAGACCCATGAGTTTAACGGCTAATGGCTTTGTGCCGGGTTCGGGAGCGGGGGCTTTATTGCTCGAGGACCTGGATTCTGCGCTGGCACGGAATGCCACCATTTATGCAGAAGTAGCAGGTGGTGCCACCAATTCTGGCGGACAACGTTGCGGCGGAAGTATGACGGCCCCGGGTTCTGATGGCATTATCCGCTGTATAAAAGAGGCGCTGGCAGATGCAGGTTTGGAAGGCAGTTCGGTGGATCTGGTTAGCGGGCACCTCACGGCAACGGCAGCCGATAAGCTGGAAGTGAGGAACTGGACAGAAGCACTAAACAGAAAGGGAGATGATTTTCCATCTATCAATTCTGTGAAGTCGATGATCGGGCATTGTTTAAGTGCCGCCGGTTCTATTGAATCAGTAGCGGCGGTTTTGCAGATCGTGCACCAGTTTGTTCATCCGAATATCAATATTGAGGATATAGATCCGGAGATAGTAGCACTGGCAGGAGCAAAGAACCTGCCAACAAAAATGGAAGAAAAAAAGATCAACACTGTAGCTAAGGCAAATTTTGGTTTTGGTGATGTGAATACCTGTTTAATATTTTCTAAATTCGAATCATGATGGATAGACAAGCAATTTTAGATGGACTTAAAAAAGTGCTGGCCCCGTATACAGAGAACAAACAATTGCTTGATGGAATAAACGAGCAGACTGATCTCATGAAAGATCTTAAGATCAATTCTGCCAACCTGGTTGATATCATTATAGATGCCGAATCGCAATATAATATCGAGATAGATTTTGACTCCGCAGAAAAAATGCTCACCGTAAGTAACTGCATTGATGTGATCCAGGAAAAAATCCAGGCCTGATATGCAGAGTGCCGGCAATGATATCGTGGCATTATGTAGCATCAATAAAGAAAGAACAAATAATAAACGTTTTTACAGACAGATCCTTTCTACCTCAGAACAAGAGCTGTTTCACGCCCGTGTAGCTCGCCATTTATCTTTTGAGAAATTTGTGTGGCTCGCATGGTCCGTTAAAGAATCAGCGTATAAATATTTCAAAAGAGCTGATCCGGAACTTATTTTTTCTCCAACAAAGATCATTGTCCAGGACTTTTATACGGCACACATACAAGACCCATCGGAAGCTTGTTATCAGGGTAGCTTTCGTTTTGAAAAAAATCTGTTCCATTTTCAAACAAAGATCACAGATGAATGGATTGCTTCCATTGTTAGTGATGATGAACACTTTGATAAAATAAACTGGGGTATCCGAAAAACAAATTCTTTGGATAGTGCCGATCAATCAAAACAGGTACGTGCGTTTGTTTTAGAAGCACTAAGCACATACTTTCCCGGAAAAGATTTAGGGGTAAGTATTTCAAACGGACAATATCCTATAATAACCCATGAGGGAAAGGATCTTGGTATCCCTGCTTCATTTTCTCATCACCGTCCTTTTGTTTCCTATGCATTTATTTCCCCGCTAACATCTATCATCTAACATCTGGCATCTTCTCCCCCAACCTTTGGCTGAATTATTGCGTATATTTTATTGATGAAATATAAATACCTCCTTTGTTCATTGTTTCTTTGCATTACAGCAGTTAGCATTGCACAAACGATGGATCCAATCAAATATAAAGACGAAGTGTTTCAGGGCGTTACTATACAAAAGAATATTTCTTATGTAGAAGGCAAGCAACCCGGTGTAAAAAAGAAACACCATCTTTTCGACCTCTATGAAGCCAAAGAAGACAGCTCTCTCACCCGTCCGTTGATTATCTGGATGCATGGGGGAGGTTTTAAACTGGGATCAAAACATGCGAAAGGGATCCGTATCTGGAGCAGGAGCTTTGCTAAACGCGGATATGTTTCCGTAGGATTGAACTATCGCTTAAGCAAAAGCAATCCGTTATTCAACTTCACCGAGTTAAAAAGAAGTTGCTATGATGGGGTGCAGGATGTAAAAGAAGCCATCGCATTTTTTAAAAAGAATCATGCGCAATTCAGGATAGATACAAACCGCATTATTTTAGCCGGCAACTCTGCAGGCGGGATGATCGCTTTGCATGCGGCTTATACCAATGAAGCTGAATTGGCAGCATCTGCGCAAATGACCCAAACAGGCTTATCAACGGTTTACAATCCTGCTAAAATAGCGGCGGTTGTTAATTTCTGGGGCGGGCTATTCAACATAAACTGGCTTACAAATACCCGTGTTCCTATTGCAAGCGTACATGGAAGTAACGACAGGTTGATACGCATCGGTCACAAGGATACTTCTCTTTATGGAAGTGCCGATATCCATGAGATGGCTGATAAATTAAAGATCCCGAATGAGCTGAAAATATTCGAAGGATATTCGCATGAACTGCAGAAACATTTTAACCCTTTGTTTCACGACACTTCAACAGAAACCCGTTGGCTGGAAGCGGGACAGTTTGCAGCCGATTTTTTATACCGGGAATTGTTTAAGCGTTTTCAGGATTAAAAGCAACCTAACCACCCCTTGTGCACGTATGGGTAATCAGTAAAGCCTGTACCGTGACACCTATAAAAAAACTGATCTATGATATTTCTGCAAGCGCGGTACAAATGCTGGTAACACAATTATCAGGCGCGGTTATCTTCTTCCTTCTTTCAAATTTTCTCAGTAAACAGGATATCGGGATCATCAACTGGTCGCTGGCCCTTTTAATGATCCTCTATGCGATCCTTGGCTTTGGGCTTGACCAGCTGGTGGTTAAGAAGATTGCTAAAGGCACAGATCCGGTGGCATTATTGAAAACTTATCTGTTACACATGATCATAACAGGGGGTTTATTTGTGCTGATAATGGTTGCCGTATGGTTGTTTCTTCCACTCAACAGCCATGGGCTCCGGGTATTTCTTTTGCTGTCTGTAAGCCAACTCCTCCTCTTTGTTTCTATTCCTTTTAAACAGGTAGCCAGTGGACTGGAACAATTCCGCACTTTACTTGCAATGTCTGTTATTGCCAATGCCGCCCGGGTACTGGGGTTATTGTTCCTTATTTTTTTTAATACTGTTTCTGTAACAACCATTCTGTATCTCTATATACTTTCTTCTTTATTAGAGCTGATCATTTGCATTTCCCTTTATACCGGTTTTCTGCGTTTTCCCATCCGCGTACAGTGGAATAAAAAAAATTACCTGTCGCTGATAAAAGAAGCCACACCTCAATTAGGCGTTATTTTTTTAACTACTATTATCGCAAGAGTGGATTGGGTATTACTCGGCCTCTTAACTTCTTCGGTAGTTGTTGCAGATTACAGCTTCACCTACAGGGCCTTTGAGCTTGCTACTTTACCCTTGCTGGTTCTCGGTCCGCTGCTACTTCCGAGGATATCAAGAATATTCGGGAACAAGAAAGCGTTATCCGCAGAAAATAATACAACCATTATTGACTTTGTGAAAACAGAACTGTTACTGGCTGTTTTTTCTGTAATGATGATTAACCTCTGCTGGTCGCCAGTAATTGACAGTATTACATATGGCAGGTATGGAACACATAACGCACAAATCATTTTTATCCTCTCCTTATCTATCCCGTTCCTTTACATCAATAATATATTCTGGACACTTGATTTTGCGCAGGGAAGATTAACCTCCATTCTGCGCGTGTTTTTGATCACCTGCTCGATCAATATTGTTGCGGACCTCGCGCTCATTCCTTTTTTTCAGAGCACCGGTGCTGCTGTTGGTTTTGTTTTAGCGATCGTTATACAAACTGTTGCATACAGCAGTCATACAATTCTTAAAGGTTCGTACGCCATTTTCCGGCAATTGGCTATCGCTTCAATAGTAGCTATGGTCAGCTATTTTACTGTATCCGTTTTTTACATGGATCTATGGATAAAGGTCATTATCGCTTCCTGCTTATATATTTTATTACTCATGCTCACTGGTAAACTTGCCTCCGGCAAGCCTTCCTTATTATCAGGTCTTGCTAAAATTTAAAGGAAGCACGGTATGATAAAATTTCGAAATTATATTAGGGATTACCTGAAAGATACAGACCTGGTGCTGTTAATATTCCTGTTGCTTTTTTTGAATGTAAAGATCATTGTTAAACTACTTGCGCTCATTTTCATTTACATCGTAAGACCCTCTTTTCAATTTGGTTTCCGTTTTAAAAACTCAAGACTGCCGCTTTTCTACCCGGTTGTTTTACTTATCGGACTGGTGAATTATTTTCTTTTGGCTGGTTTTACGAATATTAATTACAGCATTTCTTTTTTAACCGGTATTGCATTTTGGGTGTTCTGCATACTGGCCATTCAGCAGGTAAAGCTGGCTACAGAGCGGTCAACGGTTGCCCAGGTACACAGGGCAATCATTCTTTTTCTGCTGCTGAACGTAACTGTTTCAGGCATTAATCTTATGCGTATCATTATTGAAACAGGTGAGTGGAACCCGTATACTTACCAGGGGCTGTACCAGAAATACTTTATCGGAACCGGTGATTATATCAAAGGCATCACATTGGATACCTCAACCACCAATGCCGTATTGAATGCTTTTGGGGTGTTCTATTTTCTAACGCGGCAAAAATTCTTCGCAGCTCTTCTTTGTATGGCGGCGCTCCTGCTTACCTGCAGCAATTTTGTAAACCTTACTGTTATACTCGTTTTTATTTACTGCCTGTTGTTCCAGGGCACGCGTGATCAAAAAAGTATTATTGTAGTATGTATAGCTATGCTGGTAATTTTTATGGCAAAGATCTCTCCGCAGAACGATGACTATGCCATACGAACTTTTGAAAAAATTTTTAAAGGTCGGGTCAGCCAAAAGCTCAACCCCGTATTTATACCTATTGAACTTCGTCCAGACAGTATCCTGTCCGCAGATGAAAAAAAATACAAATTGGCCAAAATATTGTTGAATAACTGGGCCGCAACTATTGATGAGAAATCCAGCAACCTGCGGGCAGATAAAAACCTTACGTTAGCGAGACCTTCTTTACCCGTTGCCAATATTCATACTGCCCCCTATCAACATAAACAGGATAGCTCGGCAGCAAGATTACAGGTTATACATTTTGCTATGCGGTTTGGAAGAGATACTTCTACACAACTCGTAAACGCCCAAAAGTTGCCGGGCAAACTACTCGCCGCAAAACAAACAGCTGACTACTTTGCAGCGCACCCTAGTAGGATCATACTGGGTACCGGTATGGGTAATTTTTCCTCCAAGCTCGCCTTCCGCACAACGGGGTTACAGGTAGCCGGTGGCTATCCTGAAAGGTTTATCTATATTAACGATGATTTTAGGAATAACCAGCTGGCAATCTTTCTTGATTACTTTGGCAAAGACTCAGGCTTCCATTCGATAACGAACACCCCCAATAGTGTGTATGTGCAATTGTTATCAGAATACGGTGTTGCGGGTTTGCTTGCTTTGTTCTTTCTCTACGGATGGTTCTTTGCTAAAAACGCCCAGAGAAAAAGTTATGTAATTCTTATACTGTTGATTGTTACCGCGGTATTTTTTGCGGATTACTGGTTTGAACAATTATCCATCCTTGTGCTATTTGAATTACTGGTTTTTCTTCATCAGAAAGAAAAAAAGGAAACCGCCGCATGAATACACACAAAATAGACATCACAGTATTGATGCCGGTATTTAATGGCGGTAAATATATTCGCGAAGCTATTGACTCAGTACTCGGTCAATCATTTGTAAATTTTGAATTGCTGATCGTTAATGATGGTTCTACTGATGGCACAGAAGCCATCATCCTTTCTTATACCGATCCCCGGGTGGTATTGCACAACATCAAACATGGTGGTGTTTCGAAAGCGCTGAACACAGGTCTTGCCCTTGCCCGTGGTAGATATATAGCAAGGTTCGATGCGGATGATATCTGCTTTCCACACAGGCTGGCTACACAATTCCAGTTTCTCGAAAAGAATAATGATCATATACTTACCGGCAGTGATGCCATTTATATCATGGAAGACGGTGAGCACCTTTTTGATTTTACCTGTGCCGGTCATACAAATGCATCAATCCGCAAAGACCTTTATGTATTCTGTCCTGTTATACACTCTGCTGTTATGTACCGGAAAGACGCCGTTATAAAAGCGGGTGGCTATTCATTGCTGGCGCACAATTTTGAGGATTATCTTCTTTGGGTTCAGCTGGCTGCCATGAGCAAGCTTCACAATATTCCGGAAGCGCTGATCAAGGTGCGTTTTAATCCATCCTCTGTAACCATTGATGAAAAATGGCGTGGGGATCTTTTTCGCAGGCTCAAAAGAAATATCATTTTAAAAGGCTCTATTGCTGAAGCGGAAGGAAACACGATAAAAGAGATCCTTACTACCCAGGATACAATTGCCCTTAAAGAAGGAGCTTATCACGCTCTATGTGGTAAAAAATTTCTTACGGATAATTATCAACCTGGGCGCGCAAGGAAACATTTTGTGTGGTCCATTCAAAAAAAACCATTGCGTTTAGATAGTTATGCGCTGTATGCAGTAAGCTTTTTCCCCCGCTCATTTATTAACTGGCTGCACAGGAGGAGTCCGAATAAATTATAAAGATGATCAAAGTAGCCATGATAGCACGCTCAACATTATACACCATCAAGGGTGGTGATACCATACAGATTTGCGAAACAGCGCGATGCCTGGTTGCTTTAGGAATAACGGTAGATATAAAACTGACAAACCAGCCCATTGATTACAAAAAGTATGACCTGCTCCATTTTTTCAATATCATCCGGCCGGCCGATATTCTTTATCATGTAAAAAAATCGGGGAAACCGTTTGTGCTTTCCCCCATACTGGTTGATTACAGTGAATTTGATAAATATCATAGAACCGGTGCAATGGGTATCCTCTTTCGCTTTCTGAGTTCCCACAATATTGAATACATCAAAGCCGTAGGAAAATGGATATTGGGAAGGGACCGGCTGATGAGCCTGTCTTATCTCTGGAGGGGACAAAGAAAAAGTATTGAGAAGGTTTTGCGCAAAACCAGCATGCTCCTCCCTAATTCAGCATCAGAATATAGCCGTTTATCAAAACAATACACGCTTAGATGTAATCATGCGGTTGTGGTAAATGGTATTGATAACAACATTTTTCAGGAGGGTGTATTTATAAAACGGGACCCTAATCTTGTTATCTGTGTGGCAAGAGTTGAAGGCATCAAGAATCAAATTAATCTTATCAAGGCACTTAATAATACCCAATACCGCTTACTCATTATTGGGGCACCCGCACCTAACCAGGCAAAATATTATAAAACCTGCAGGGATCTTGCTGCTGATAATATCCGGTTCATCGCGCATATCCCGCAAGAAGAATTACCCGCTTATTACCAGCATGCCAAAGTACATGTATTACCCAGCTGGTTTGAAACCACCGGGTTAAGCTCGCTCGAAGCCGGAGCAATGGGTTGCCATCTCGTGATTACAGCTAAAGGCGATACACGTTCTTATTTTGGCGATGATGCTTTTTATTGCGATCCCGCTTCACCGAAAAGTATATATGATGCGATTGCCTTGGCAGCAGGGGCACGGCCCAATACACAATTACAGCAAAAAATAATTACGCAGTATAGCTGGCAGCACGCCGCGACCCAAACATTAGCCGCCTATCATAATACAATCAATTCTCCCGCTTTATGCTGAAAATAGGCATCATAGGAACCCGGGGGATACCTAATCACTACGGTGGTTTTGAACAACTTGCCCAATACCTTTCTGTGGGTCTTGTTGAAAAAGGCTGCGAGGTGTCTGTTTATAATTCACATAACCACCCATATCAGGAGAATAGCTGGAAAGGGGTAAATATCATTCACTGTTATGATCCCGAATATATAGCAGGCACTGCAGGACAATTTATCTATGACCTCAACTGCACAATCGATGCGCGCAGCAGAAAGTTTGATGTACTGCTGATACTCGGTTATACAAGCAGTTCTGTTTGGGGATGGCTGTACCCGAAAAAAACAGTCTGCATTAACCACATGGATGGGCTTGAGTGGAAACGCCAGAAATATGGTGCCCTAACAAAATTCTTTCTGCTTTACGCCGAAAAGCTGGCTATCCGTTTCAGCAGTTTTTTTATTTCAGACGCTTTAGCGATCCGCTCATACATCAGCGAGAAGTATCATATCGAAAGTGAGTATATAGCATATGGTGCAGAAATCATTCCTGATCCTGCCGCAGATCATAACACGATACCAGATCCTTTCTATCTCCTGATCGCCCGGATGGAAAAAGAAAATAATATTGAAATGATCCTTGATGGAATGCAGGCAAGTAGTTCCCATAATCGATTTGTTGTAGTCGGAAACACAGATAACAAATTTGGAAAATATTTACGAAACAAATATAAGCATGAACAAAGGATCCAATTTGTGGGTGCGATATATGATCCATTTAAAACTGCTGAATTAAAACGCAACTGTCAGCTTTACTTTCATGGCCATAGTGTTGGTGGAACAAATCCTTCGTTACTGGAAGCAATGGCAGCAGGGGCCATAGTTTGCGCGCACGACAATGTATATAACCGCGCCATTCTTGAAGAAGAGGGTGTCTATTTCGCCAACGCCGGGGATATATCAAAAATATTAGCCAACGTAACCCTGCCTTCGCAAAAAGAAAAAATCGGCTACGCCAACATTGAAAAGATACGCAGCCTGTATAATTGGTCATTGATCACGAACCAATATCATCAATTTATAAAAGCGTGTTATAACCAGAAAAATCCATGAGAGAATTATTTATCATAAAGGATTCTGCAGAGAATCGTATCACATTTTATCACTTTGTTTTCTTCCTCGCCGCATTGCCTTTTGACAGGATCTATAGTGAAGTTGCCCTGATCAGCCTTTTCTTACATACATTGATTCATCTGCAACCTCGCAATATTACCAGGCGCGATATCGCATACGCTGGTATTCCGGCTTTGCTTTATCTCATCACATGTATGGGAACCATGTATTCTTCATTCACCTCGCGTGCTTTTTTCGAATGGGAGATTCAGCTCGCGTTAATAATTTTCCCATTTATCTTTTTGGTCACCAGGCTTGACCTTAAAAAATATACCGTTAATCTCCTCTTCCTTTTTGGATTGAGTTGTGTTATTACAATCGTCTATTTATATATCAATGCGATTGCTGCAATTAGCTATAATCATCTGCCATTTTCGGTTATTTTTTCACCCGCTTTTATCAATCATAATTTTTCTCAGCCGATCGATCTTCACGCTACCTACTTTTCAATGTATATCGCAGTATGCATTCCCCTGTTTATCCATTTATGGATAAGCACTCAAAAAAAAGTACCGCGGCTGATATACAGCCTTTGCATACTGATCTTATTTTCGGGGCTATTTCAACTGGCCTCTAGATCCGTTTTAATAGCTGTGCTCATCATCGTTTGCTTTGTGATCCCATTCTTTGGGCTGGATAAAAAGTGGCGAAGTAAGTTCATCCTTGTTTCATTAATCCTGTCCCTGCTATCCGGTACGCTCATAACCAGGAACGATACATTCAGAAGTCGCTATATCACTGAACTGAAAGGCGATCTTTCTGAATCCATCATTAATATCAATATAGTGGAGCCGAGATGGGTAAGGTGGCAATGCGCCTCCGAATTGATCAAAACCTCCCCAGTGATAGGTCATGGCAGCGGCAGTGAAATTCCATTACTAAAGGAGTTATATTTCAGCAAAGGATACTATCATTCCTACATCAACGAGTTAAATGCCCACAATCAATACCTGGGTATCTGGATAGAAACGGGCTTTATCGGCCTGATGGTTTTTCTCTGGATATTGTATAGGGGTTTTGCGATGGCGATTAAAAAGCGTGATTTGTTCTTTTGTAGTTTTCTTGTAATTGTAACAGTGGTGAGTTTTTCGGAGAACATTTTATCCGTTAACAAAACGATCTTCTTTTTTGCATTCTTCTATTCTTTCTTCTATTCGAAAATGAAGTTATTACAGTAAGTGCCCGACCCACGCGTTTGAAATTTTTCCGTATTGAATTCAGAAATCGGCAATCGTTGATCCCCGTTTATAAAATAGCCGTTATATCCAAACTGCTTAAGAAAAGCAAGTGTTTCTAAAAGTTTTTCTTTTCCAACATGTCTTGCCTCACACTCAAACAGGATCTTTGGTTTATGGTATTGCAGAAGCTTTTGAGCACCCCGAAAAACATTCAGCTCGTTCCCTTCTACATCTATCTTTAAAAAAGAAGGTTTCAGATCATGAGAGATACAATAAACATCCAGCGCGATTGTGCTGACTGTTTCTGTTCGCTGAATAGCACCGCTCTGGAAATTATCAACGATCGTTGCGCCGGGAGAACTTTCTCTTCCGTGATTATGGGGTACATATAAAGTGGCAAAACCCTCTGCGTCTGATACTGCATAAGGTTCAATCACTACATTTTGCCACGCAAGGAGAGCCTTTGTTGTTTGAAGATAATTGTACAACAATTGCTGCGGCTCAAATCCATAAACCTTTCCCTTCATTCCGATATGCTGACGCATAAAATACAGGTATGCCCCTTTATGAGTGCCGATATCAAAAACAATATTGCCGCGTTTAACAGTGCTGCACAGGTAAGCAATACCTCCGCGGTCCTCTTTATTTTTATACTTATTTGCCCTTAATGCCAGCTTCTTCCGCGCAACCATCTTGTTGATCGCTTCTGCAAATGAAAAAGGGTCGTGCCGGGGTATGGATATTTGCGGGTAAGTAACTGACATAGATCTCTTACATTTCGTAAACCTGCTCTTTTATATTTTGTTTAAAAGGATAGGCAAATAATGCTGCCACACGTTTGAGCGCCGTAACAAAAAGGATCTTTGTATCCAGCCAGAAAGAAAGATTCTTTATATAGTACTCATCCCAACGGTATCGTTCTGCAATACTTTCGCGGGTGAGTGCAGGTCCATGATATCCTTTTACCTGCGCAAGACCCGTAAGCCCCGGTTTTACCATGTTCCTGAATTTATACCCGGGTAATGACAACGAGAACCTTGTACAGTCTGCATACATATGCGGTCGCGGGCCCACAATACTCATGGTACCCAAAAACACATTCAGGAATTGTGGGAACTCATCCAGGTTGGATTGACGGAGGATCTTACCCAGCCTGGTTATTCTTTCGTCATTCTCCCTTGCGGGTTTTTCATCTTTCTCATCATTCACAACCATCGTCCTGAACTTATAACAGAAAAATGAGCGGCCGCCACGGCCAATTCGTCTTTGTATAAAGAATAGGGGACCAGCCGAATCAATGCGGATGAGTATCCCTAATAAAGGTGTGAGCCAGCTGAGAACACAAAGGATAACAAACAGTGAAATAAAAATATCCAGACTTCTTTTTACCAACAGGTAGGCCCTTTTCCTGTCTATGTTTTCACGAAGCCTTCCTGGTCGTTTTACAACATGGAGTTTTGTTACAAAAACTCCGGATGAGGGCATATTAACATTGTCTATCATGATAGGGTAGCTGTATATTCCTATTCGTTTTGCACACTAAAAAGGTTGCTTATGGTCCAGCTTTTTCATCCGTTGATTATATTTTTCTCACTACAAACAACCCACCGGTTTTATTTTCCGTTACAGTAAAAAATAGCTGTTGCAACCTCTCCATCATAGCATACTAAAGACACTGGCGTATTTTGATATGTTCGCATATCCTCTACTGGCAGAAGAGATAACCGTTTTCCTTGATCACACAGCTGGTGCGGATGAAGTAAGCTCCGCAATCTGCAAACTCGTAAACATGGGCAGTATTTTTCAAACAGGCCCTTTTTATTCTTTGCGCAACAACGCCTCTCTCGCCACCCGCAGAAAAGAAGGCAATAAAAAAGCGCTAGCATTATTAAAGACCGCAAAAAAAATTGGAGCCCTTCTTTACCGCTTCCCCTTTGTAAGAGGTGTGGGCATTTCCGGTTCATTATCGAAGAATTTTGCGGGAGAAGATGCTGATATTGACTTTTTTATCATTACCGCTGCCAACAGGTTATGGATAGCCAGAACATTTATGCACCTATTAAAAAAAATAAGCTTCCTCTCCGGCCGGCAGCATTGGTTCTGCATGAACTATTATATATCCGAAGAAGCGTTAGTCATCGAAGAGAAAAATATTTTTACAGCAACAGAGGTTGTTACCCTCATCCCTGTTTGTGGTAATGAAATCTTCGAAAAATTTTTTACGGCCAATAATTGGGCATCTAATTTTTATCCAGCTCACCCATTTATGAATAGCACTTTTTTACTCTCTGAAAGAAACAGCCTGATTAAACGCTTAGCAGAAAAAATATTCAGTGCAGGATTCGGAGACCGGCTGGACAAACGGTGGATGAAACTCACTACTAAACGCTGGCTACGAAAACAGGAACATCACCGGATGAATAATAAAGGTGAACCGATGGGCTTAAAAACCTCCAGGCATACAGCAAGACCGGCGCCCGAGAATTTTCAGAAAAAAATATTGGATGCATATGCTGCTAAGCTCAGCGCTTTTTCTTTAAAGTGATAATGTAGTAATCACCAATACTCCGCCAGAGCCACTTTGCTTTTAGTAACTCCTCTCCACCACAAAGCAGGCTAAAAAATTTTGGATACTTTTTATCAAAGCCTTCCATATAAGATGGTGGCACTATCGTACACAGCCCTTCAACCTGCATTACTTCAAAAGAATTCTGTAAACATTTTTTGATATCAGAAGGATTGTAATACCAACAGGTAAAAGGAAGTCCCTCTACAAATGCATCAGCACCTTGCTTTGCAAAAAAACGCCTGAATGCTGTTTTGAATTTCCCTTTAAACAGTAACAAGGTTTCCCAAAGACAAAAACGGGGTAGCAAAACCAGTGTTACCATTCCGCCGGGTTTTAATAATGGCGAAAATGAACGCAATACTTTATCTATCTCACCTGTACAATTCAACCCGGCAAAATTTGAAAAGATATGATCGTAGGGGCCCTTCTCATTAAGCAGCTCCAGCGCATGATAAGAGCATAATTCAAAATGGATCCTCTCTTTCCCTGCACATTTTATCGCAAGTTGTGCCAGCATTCCTTTTGAGATATCCGTAGCATGAACACGATGCCCATGATCAGCAAAATAAAGTGCATCTTCCCCGGTACCCGCATTTAGTTCAAGTATATGGCTTTCTTTATGCAGAAAGGCTTCCATATGCGCACGTACCCGTTTTCGTTTATATTGAATCATCCCATCTGCGCCATATATGTCATCAAAGATGATCGACTGGGCCGAGAAGGCTTTGCCCGCAAGTTGCTCAGTGTTCAATATGTTTTCGGAGCGGATCATCAGGTTCTTGCGAGTTTATTTAATTTTTGTTTCGCGATCAGGGTGGCCGGAAAATAATAGACCATGGATACTGCTTTCCTGCAGACTTTCATTCCACCCGCCAATGGGTGCCTGACCATTTCTTTCAGGTTAAATAATGAAAGATGCAGGCGGTGGCTCCTGTGTACATACCGATGCAGCTGCCGGTAGAAATCCGGCCGGTAAGTATTCCGGAACATCAACGCAAGCTCATTTGAATCTGTCCAGTTCGCCTTCTCCGTTAACTCTGCTTTTACTTTTTCATAAAAAACAGTTCCGGGCAATGGATATGAAACAGAAATTCCGATACTATGCGGCAGCAGGCGGTTCACCATGTGGATCGTGCTTTGAATATCTGTACGAGTCTCACCCGGGTAACCGAACTGGAGAAAAAAGGAGGGGAGTATATGATATTGTTTCAAAAGATTAGTAGCTGTTTCTATCTGCCAGGTCATGATCCCCTTATCCATTGCATCCAGTATTTTCTGCGACCCGCTTTCTGCACCCATCCACACATTCTCACATCCCGCCAAAGCCAGGCTGCTGATATAGTCTTCCTGCACCAACAGGTCGGCCCGCGATTGTATTTTAAACCGGAAATCTATTCCTTGTTTATTCACCAACCCGGCAAACTCTTTTACCCATCCGGGTTTCAGACCAAAAATATCATCGCAGAACCAGACATGATCAATGCCGAAAGTTTCTTTCAGCATTTGTATTTCTTTTACCACCCATACTGCCGAATGTGAATGATACCTGTTCCCATAAATAGGCTTCGCACACCAGTTACATTTGAAGGGGCAGCCCCGCGTAGTTACTACATTCATAGAAAAATAGCCACTGCTCTGCATCCACATTTCCCTGTAAGGTGCTATGTCTACGAGGTCCCAGGCGGGAGAAGGAATCGCATCGAGATCTCTGGTGACTTCCCGCTTTAAGGTTTTCATCACCACATCTCCCCGCTGATAAGCAAGCCCTTGTATATGCGTAAGGTCTGTTTGTGCATTTTGCAATGACAATACCAGTTCACGCAATGTTTGTTCTACCTCCCCGATAATAATATAATCTGCTCCCTGTTGTAAATAATTGTCAAAATGATCTGTTGAGTCAGAACTGGACACAATAACAGTGCAACCAGCCCGCTTCGCCAGTTGTATCATGCTGAAAGCCGCTTCACGCATATTGGTGAGACACATTTTTGTGAGATAATTAAACCCATCATCACAGATCACAAAAATATCCGGTCGGAATTCTCTGATAGATGTTATCACTTCATCGGGCGAATAGGCAAACATTGTATCAAACAGCTCTACTTCAAATCCGCTCTCACGCAACATCGCTGCCGCATACAAAGTTCCCAACGGCGCATAAGGTTGTCCGGTGCCCCATTGCTTCGGATCGAAGCGCAGGAAATAGGAGTGTGAAAAAAGTATCCGCATCTAAAGGGTGGATGAAGGTGATAAGTTTAAATAACACACACATTTGCTACAGGTAACATTCTTGTCCATATCCAGTTCTTTTCTAAAACGCATAGCTTCTTCCCCGTTCAGAATAATATCTAAAGGATCTTTGTGAATATTGCCGATCTCTTTGTGAAAAAAACAAGGCCGCACTTTTCCATCTGCTTCTATCACAACAGATACCCAGGGTGCGTTGCATTTTTTGTAGGGAAAAGAACCTTGTCCATGCAGTGCCCCATAATAAGCCGCTATCTTTTTTATTTTCTCAGGTGATTCTGCAATAAACCGGTCCTCGAAAAGAGAGGCATATTCTTTTTCAAGATATTCGATCATCAAATCAAGACCCGGTAACTCATTTTCTGCAATCTGTACATCCGCCTGCCTGTCGCTATCCCAGGCTGTTTCCCGGTTAAATGCATTACTGCTTACATCTGCCGGCAAAAAACTTATCTGGTCCAATCCCAATTCAATAGCGCTATCAATGATTTTATGCCATTGCCTGAAATTCAGTTTGTGGATCACACACCTTCCCGTTATGGGAAAAGTGGGGTCAATCAAACGCAACGCGGCAATTCCCTGTTTCATTTTTTTGAATGCGCCCGGTATATTGCGGATGGTGTCATGCAGTGCTTCATCACCATCTATCGATACAACAATATCATCCACTAATTCAGACAGCTTTTGTGCATGCTGTTCCATACTCAGTCCTGTTGAAAGCAACGAGATCTTTATCCCCTGCTTTTTCAGCAGTTCACAAAACTGGAAGAATTGAGGGTTCAATAACGCTTCTCCCCCAGACATCAATACCTGTTGTGTGCCGAAGCCCCGCAATGTTTTCAGCAATCCGGAAATATCATCCAGGTTTAATTGTTTTAGATTCCGGTTGCCCTTCCAGATATCACACATTACACAACGGCAGTTACAGGCACTATGCGGCATCAGTATCACCAGCGGCAAGGCACTGATCCGGTGCGTTTGCAGGGTTCGGTATCTTTTATAGGTATGGTATAATGACTGCGATAGCATCTTAATTTTTTTTGATCCGCACCCACGGAAACGGATCCTTTCTGCCGCATAAACGATTGATGATGGAGGTTGGGTCAAATAATATTTTGTGTTTAAAAAGCTTCAGATCGTTCACGGAGTGATGAAAATAATGATCCGCCATTTCAGGAAATCCAAGCGCACTGTAGTAAGTATAGGTTCGTTTTGCAGCAGCGGCGGTTTGTTCCGGTTGATAAAAATGCGTATCCAGAACATGTATCTCGCCTTTGGGATGTAAATGATCAATCGCTAAAGCAAGCACCCGGCTCAGCGAAGGGAAATAATGTATGGATGCAGCAAACACGATCACATCAAACCTTTTTTCTTTTAATACCCCATTAAATATATCGCCATAAATAAACCGCAGTTTGTGCTCGCCATTGAACACGCGTGCCGCCTGCTGCAATTCTGTAAAATTTATATCCTGTCCCGTAACGTTTATCGTTCTGATCTTTGATAACCGGTGGCTCAACCACCCATTTCCACAACCGATCTCAAGAATGTTCAACGGCTTCTTTTTTGCTTCGAGATACCGTATCAATCTTTCTGCTGATCTTTTCCGCATCTGCCATTCCGTATAATGCTGGTGCGATGGAAGCATTTCCGGCAGACTGCTCACTTCCTTATCATCATACATCCTGTTCTCCCTGGACCTTGCGCGGATATATTGCTTTTCAAACGGGTTGTCGGTTCTGAGACTTCCGTTTACATCGAGGTTATTTAATATAGCTGAGTCTTGTAGTACCATGGTCCTTTTTAAAATCCCTGTATCTCTGGTTGACGGTATTTCCAGAGCCTGTGTAATAATTTGATCTCGTATGGATATTTATAAAAATTGGCTTTGTAACGCACCCCGGAAACCAGCTTCACCATTTTCCTTTTCAATGCATTCAGCCTGATATCCGATACGGTTGGATAATAACCATTCAGCACAGTTTCAAAATTCCTGATCTTATCGATCATCTCTGCAGTGAGCCAGGGCGTAAGCGGGTTCTTGCGTAAGTCAAATTTTTCCCATTGCGGGCTGATCCAATCCTCCAGTGTTTTTGGAAAAGAAAACCCAGAAGCCAATACACTTTCATATAACTCAGATCCTTCAGTGGGTACCGGACTATATGTATACAAAACGATCTCTGTTGCAGCGTTTACCCGTTTGATCTGTTTGATAAAGTCAATATCAAAATCGATCAGTTCATGCACCTCTTCGGGTGTTGGTGCCGGAACACCGAGTACAAATGAATATTCAGGAATGATATTGAACTTCTTTAATCTTTCTGCAAAATGGATGATCTGGTTACCCGTTTGGGTACCGCCCTTATCCAGTTGCTTCAATACTTTGTTATTGCCGCTTTCTGCTCCAAAAAAAATAATCCTGCAACCCGCTTCGCTGATGAGTGCCAGCGTTTCATCTGAAAACTTCGACATGGTATCGATCCGTGCCATTCCCCACCATTTCATTTTTTCGGGTTTGATCAGATTGGCAAAAGCAACCACCCTTTTTTCAGACACAAAGAAATTATTATCATGAAACTCTATCGCATCAGCTCCCCACTTGTCTTTGATATACTTGATATCACGATAAACAGTCTCTGCAGATTTTGCTTTCCACCTTGCTTCATAGGTAGGCACAACCGCACAAAAAGAACAGGTGAAAGGACAACCGATACTTGAATGATAGGCCAGTGTTTTATTTCCGAGATAGGTCTTACCAAGATATTGCTGCATCGGGTACATCTTATGCAGTTTGTCGTACGGAAGCTCCGGCAGAGTATCCTGTTCTATCAGTTCTTGCTTTGTTGTCTTTACAATATTTCCTTCGGCTGTTTTAAATATAAGATTGCGGATAAACTCATACGGTTCATTTTTTACAAGCGCATGTATCAACGCAGGAAATGCGTGGTCACCGGGACCATTGATCACAAAATCAACATACCCCGAATTCAGCACCACTTTGTAATGGCTGGTTGGAAAATAACCACCCCAGATGATCTGTACGCCCGGAAAAGCTTCCCTGATCTTTTTTGAAAAAGCAACAGCCTGCCGCAACTGCGGACCCGGCATCACCGTAATTCCCACAAATTGGTAAAGGCCCGTTTGCAGATAAGCGGCAATTTTTGAATAGGGATCCGTTTCGCGGTTGCCATCAACAATTGCCCATTCGTATTGCCCTTCAATAGATGCAGCAATATTCATGATAGAATTAGGCACCCGGTGTTTAGCCACCGCACTTTGCGGATTAAATAATAATACTTTATTCATACAATACTGATACCGCCAGAACGAAAAAACAGTTGCACAGGTTGCCTTCCGCTTAATATAGATCCTGAAGCAACTGGGAGGGTCAATCGTCCGTTCTGGACATGGATGACAATTGCGGGGAAAATAAAAAAATGGGTACGGCAGAATTTCAATTCGCGTATAAAAGAGACCGAACCCGAAACAGCCTATGATCTTTGGGCAGATGCCTACGACCGGCAGCCGCTTAACCTGATGCTGGCGTTGGATAAAGATGTGTTCACAGCCCTTCTTCAGCATATTCCTTTGAACAGGCAGTCGATCGTTGATGTGGGTTGTGGAACCGGCAGGCATTGGTATGATCTGCTGAGACAACAGCCAGCCAGGCTGGTTGGTTATGATGTATCCCGCGAAATGCTCAGTATTCTAAAATCAAAATTTCCTGCGCAGGAAATACATCGGCAAACCAGTCATTTGCTCGATCAACCCGACAACCATTTTGATCTGTTGGTGTCTACCCTCACGGTGGCACATATTCCGGATATACAGGCAGCTATGAAAGAGTGGGCGCGTGTTGTAAAACCCGGGGGAAGTTTGATCATCACAGATTATCATCCCGCTACACTTGAAAAAGGTGGTCAGCGTACTTTTTTGTATAAAGGAAAAACGGTCGCCGTAAAAAATCATATCCATCCGCTCCATTTTATGATGGAAACCGCCAGGGCGTTGGGACTTGAATTAGTGGAAACGATAGAAAAGCAGATCGATGAAAGTATGCGTGGATGGTATGAAAAACAAAATGCTTTACATGTCTATGAAAAATTCAAGGGCACGCCCGTGATCTATGGGTTTCATTTAAAAAAGAAGGATGCTGCTAACTGATATATTAATAGCAGCCAATGCTGATAATACACCTATCCATGTTGGTATTCATCATGGACGCTTTATCAACCCCGCTTCACTCCCGAAAGACTCGCCGGTAATGAGTGTACAAGGTGGCGTTGCTTATCCTGGTTTTATCAACTCACATGATCATCTTGATTTTAACCTGTTCCCCGCGCTTGGTAATCGTGTGTATGCAAATTACCGTGAATGGGGAAAAGATATACAGGCTCATAACCGCGATACCATTCATGCAATTTTACAGGTACCCGAGCCGATCAGAACCCGGTGGGGGATGTATAAGAACCTCTTACATGGTTTTACAACGGTTGTTAATCATGGAAAAGCACTTGTTATTGAAGATCCGTTTATCAATGTTCACCAGGATGCACACTCGCTGCATTCGCCGGGTTTTGAAAGAGACTGGCGATGGAAACTGAATGACCCATTTAATAAAAAAAGAACCGTTGCTATTCATATAGGAGAAGGAACAGACACTATTGCACATGAAGAGATCAACAGCCTGGTAAGATCGAACCTCTTACAAAAAAAATTAGTGGGTATCCATGGTGTTGGCATGAATACAGAACAGGCAAAAAAATTCAGGGCACTTGTTTGGTGCCCGGCTTCCAATCATTTTCTGTTAGGCAAGACCGCAAATATTGCAGAACTAAAGCATCACACACCTATTCTTTTCGGCAGTGATTCTACATTGACTGCCGGCTGGAATATTTGGGAGCATTTTCGTACTGACTCTACAGCACTTACGCAAAAAGAATTATTAAATGCCCTTACAGTAACCGCGGCAGCAGTATGGGAATTAAACGATAGAGGCAAATTTGAAGAAAATAAAAAAGCAGATCTTATCATTGTTGAACCACCGGGAAAAGAAAACCGTTTACTCAATGGACCTGAAGATATCCTGCTGGTCATTCAAAACGGGTTGGTAAGACTGTTCGATGAAACCCTGTGTAAACAGGCAAAAGATGCAGGTGTGGATCCTTCGGCATTCAGCAGGGTAAGATGTAAGGACCGATATAAATATGTTTATGGGGACCTTCAGCAACTTGCAAAAGAAACGCGCCAGTATAGCCCGGACGTTGTTTTACCGATAAACATAGTTCCTGCCAATGCTTAGATTGATTGATATAACGTTTCATGCCAACACAGAATATACGGATACTTCTGCATTACTCGCTGCTCAGCAAACCTCATTGATCTATATAGAAGCTTTTAAGCAATTTGGCTCGGTAGATGTTGTGAAGCATTATACAAATGATATAACCATACACCCCAGGAATGGGTATCATTTTTTTCGTGCAAAAAACCAGTTCGGGTATTTTTCATTAGAAGCTATGCGTTTTATTAAAAAGAGGAAACCAGACATTATCATAGTGAGTGGTTTGATCTTTCCCATCCAGGTTATTTTTTTGCGGCTGCTGCTCGGTAATACAGTAAAAATAATCGCAAGACATCATGCAGACAAGCCGTTTAGCAATCCCAAAAGAATCCTCCAGGTAATAGCAGACAAGTGCATTGCAGCTTACCGCTTTACGGCAGCCGGCAATGCCGTGGACTGGGTAAAACAAGGAGTTATCAGCGATGTAAAAAAAATCATTGAGATCCCTGCTACTTTAACGCAGTTTATCAAACAGGATAAAGCATACAGTCGAAAACAAACCGGTATGCCGGAAGGCATTAACTTTTTATGGGTGGGTAGATTGAACAGCAACAAGGACCCACTTACGGTAATATCCGCTTTTGACCATTTTTTACAAACCGGCCACAGAGCAACCTTACACCTCATTTTTCAAACAGCTGATTTGCTGGAAGAGATAAAAACTAAAATTTCTGAAAGCCATTATTTGCAAAATGCGGTTCGCCTGCAGGGTCATGTTAATTACAATGATTTACCGTTTTGGTACAGTGCCGCCGACTTCTATATTTCTGCCAGTCATTCCGAAGGCGGCAGCTCCGCTATACTCGAAGCCATGTGTTGCGGATGCATTCCAATCGTAAGCAGTATCCCCGCTTCCATGAAAGTAATTGCCGATGGCAGGTATGGGTTATTTTTTACTCCCGGCAATAGTAATGAATTACTTTTTGAGTTTATCCGCACAACAGAACTATCCTACAGCAATTATTCTTACGATGTTGAAACGCATTACAGAAACCATTATTCTCCCGAAGCGATCGCGCGGCAGTTTTTTTCTGCCTGTAATATTTTACTGAGCAGATAGCTTAATCAAACAGTGCAACCAATTGTTTTGCAACATCTTTCATGTCATATGGCAGAACAGAGCGGTACGCTGTTTTTTCATTGGTAAGTATCTCTTGCGCAATAGTTTCCATTTCTTTCCCGTTTTTTACGATATGCCAGTGCCGTATCCAGTCGTTCTTCGGGTTACAGAAACTGATTACATGCGCGCCGGCATATAAAGCCTCGAGACAAACGCCGCTGAATCCTTCATATTCAGACGGATGTAGCAAGACCTTACTACGTTGCATCATATGCAGAACTTCGGTATAAGATAACTCGCCGGTGAGTTCAACATTATCAGTAAGTGCTTTTTTGTTGATTATGGCCCATAATTTTTCCTTTTCCGGACCATCTCCGCAGATCACAGCCTTGATGCCGGGGAATTTCTTTTTTAGCGCTTCTACCACATCAATAAAAACATCCACCCGCTTTAATGAAATAAGTGAACCCACACAGATCAGGTCGATATCTCTCCATAAAGGTGGCGCAGGAAATATGTCCGGTGTAACGGCATTGGTGAGTATCTGTGCAGGTAATATGCCATAATTTTTTTCAAACTCATGGGCGATAAAATCAGATATGGCCAGCAGCTCTCCTGCTGTTGCGCCGGTTAGGTTTACATATTTGTTACCCGGTTTGGCATCCTGTCCCAATAACCATGTAAAATATTTGATTCCGTTTTTCTGTGCGAATTGCCTTCCAACAAATGCACATTCTCCATACCAGCAACAGAAGACCCCCTTAATCGAATATTGCTTTTTAAGTGCCCGGAGCTTTTTTGTTACGCGCAGCCAGGTAAGCACCCGGCTAAGCCGCTTCCTGTTTTTTCCACCGAATGAGACCACGGTATTGCCATACCAGGAATAGGTTTCATTTATATAAGGATATTGAAAAGCCATAATGATGATCTTGAGAGCAGGAAAGTTTTTATTGATCGCGCGAACCAGTTGTTGCTGCGCAGGCAGGCAACTAGTGTCTGCCTCGTTTGCCGGAAATCCGGGTGAAAGTATCACCAATACTTTTTCAGGCTCGCTCATTCACCGGGATTATTTTGTTACAGAAAGAGAGACTTTTCGGATCATGCGTGATAAGCAATATCATTTTTCCTGTAGCGGCTAATTCTTTTAAATGTAAAAGAATATGGATAGAAGATTCTTCATCCAACTCATTGAAGGGTTCATCCAGTATCAGCAACGCAGCATTTTTATAGAATGCACGTGCCAATGCGATGCGCTGTCTTTGACCACCACTGATATTGCGGCCATTTTCCGTTACCAGTTTATGAAGTCCGCCAGGTAGTGAAGTCAGCGTGGTATCCAACCCCGAATAACGCAATGAAGTTTCCAGGCGGGAAGCATCGTAGCGATCCTCATCCAATATAATATTGGTGAGGATCGTATCATGCAACAGAAAAGGTTGCTGTTTCACATAGGCTATGGAGCCCCAATATTGTTTTCTTTTTCCGGCTTCTATTGACGATCCATTGAAGCAGATACTTCCTTTTTCTTCCTGTAGAAATCCCAGCAATATATTGACAAGTGTTGTTTTCCCCTTTCCCGAATCTCCTGAAATACCTGCCAGGTCGCCCTTCTGTATTATAAACGATTGTTGCAACAAAACTGTTTTTCCGGCATAACCAAAATCTATTTCCGAAAACGCGATTGTATCAATCGGAAGATAACTTGATGTATCCGGGGCAGATCTTTTTTCAATAAATGGCTTTGTTACGCTTAGTGTAAAAGCGTAGGTCTTTATCTGCGAACTAATGTTAACCAGTTTTACAACGCCTGGTATAATCTTATAGGCTGCCGCTACAAAAGCACCGATGGTGATAAGATCAATACTTGTTCCGCTATAAAATGTATGGAGCAGTATAAGTATAAACAAACCTGTCACTGCAAACACTTCCATTAACCTGCCGGGTGCTCCCTGTATCGCCTGAAGCTCAGATAAATGTGTATTTACTTCCTGCTGAAAATGAGTATACCTTTTCAGAAAAAAAGAATTCTTTGCATAAAGATTGCTTTCAACATATCCGCTCAATGCTTCTTTCAAATGACGGAGAGACTGCTCTCCGCCGGCCTTGATCATTTTTCTGGTATTCCGTAGCCGCTGTTTTACAAAAAATGTGATCAATAGTATTGCCGGAACCAATATTAAAAAAAGCAAGAGGAAAACGCGCGCATTGAAAAGAAGAATGGCCGTGATCGAAAGAATGATCAGCACTGTTTCTGTGATCGCCTGTTGTACACCGGCTAATAGGTAGTGACTGAATTCAACCGGTTGCTGGCTGATCTTCTTGATCCATACAGCGGAGTCTACTTCTGTATGCCCGGCAAGATCTCCTTCCAGGTATTTCAATAAATTCATTTCCGATATACGTGATGCCACACTGTACACAAAACGATACTGCAGTTGGTGCAAAAAATAAGCGCCTGCGTTTTTGATCAAAAAGAGAATAACAAACCCTGTTATCAACCATAGCGGCTTGTTGGAATCAACGCCTTTGGTATACAAATTGATGAGCCAAAGAAGAGAAGCAATGGCAGCTATATCCAGCACGCTGATCAATACGTTCCCGGAAGTGATCAAAAGAAATTTTCTTTTTTCACTTTTGGTTAGTGCTGAAAAAATATTAATAAGGCTGGGATTCAAACAAACAGTTTACAAAGCAGTCATATAAAAGTATATACCCTCATACGATGCTTCCAATCGTTTGGTTTCTTTGTTCAGAAGATATTATCCATTCTGCGGAAACACCCTGCTCACCCGGATAAATCTTCGCTGGTAAGATTCATTCAGCACGGATATCGCAACAGCCATTGCTTTTCCAGATGTGGCATGTATGAATTGGAGTATACCCGCATTATCATTGGAAATAACAATCCCCATATGACCGATATAACGCTCGTGTTCATTGGTTCCTGTAAATAAAATAAGATCTCCGGTTTTTGCTTCACCAACCGCTACTGTTTTACCAACATTGGCAAAATCAATCGAGGACCTTGGCACCTGGATATTAAAGTGATGAAACACATAAGTTATAAAACCAGAGCAATCGAATCCCACTTTCGGATCTGTTGAGGCGTACACATACGGCACACCCAACAATGTTTTCGCAAACGCAACCAATACCGCGGGATCCGTTTTTCCCATTGGGATGTCTTTAGGGGACAGCACCTGTATTTTTGTTTCTTTAGCCTCTATCCGGGTATGATCAACCCGCGGGGTATCTCTAACCGGAATGGTTGTTTGTATGATAAGACTTTTTGGAGAACTGCTATCCCCGGTAGAGATCATCTCTCTCCTGTCTGTGGTCTTGCTGATCAGTACCCAGATTCCAATAATTACAATGAATAAGAAAAGCAGCCTCTTTATATTGTATGTTCTGAATAAGTTCATCTTATAGTACCTATGTAAAAAGCTGTGCCACGGGCTTTTCTGGCGATACTAAAGGGGGTTATCTAAAAAAATCAATTTCCCTGCAAATGTGATCCCTCATTTTTTTAACAGGTAGCTTACCATTTGCCGCCAACACTCTATTAATAAATTGATCACATCGAGCCAGATCAAAAAAGTTATTTTTAAGAGCCGCACACAAAAAGTCCATTGTTGTTAAATAATCCATTTTGTGTAATTCGCAATAGTATTTTATATCTCGGAGGTTACTGCTCGCTAAAATGTTTTTTTGAAACCTTGCAACAGCAAGGCTTGCGCTTTCACCGTCTCCTTTAAATTGAAGTTTTTTAATAAGAAAATATTCTTTTCTTATTTCATCATTTTCCTCCGGAAAATTCATTAGCTTAATATTTCCACGGCTAATTATATCACTAACTTTTTCTTTTGCACTTGCTATTGGCCAATTTTGTAACTCTCTGTGAACTTTATCTAAAATAAACATCGGGGTGCCCGCAAAAATTTCATGGATATGATCCGCTTCTCCTCCAGAAATAAAATGAGAAACAACATCGGCATCAACTAATATTATTTTCTTATTCGCTGTCATTGCCGACCTCATCAAATTTTGAAATATCAATGCCGAGGTCTGTCAGTAAAGAATAGTAATGACTTTCAGATATTTTTCCTGAATCAAACAGTGTTTTAGCAGAACTCCCATAATCACCAATAACAATGTTATGATTACCATGTTCATATAATTCAGTTGTGTAGCCATTCTCCAGTGCCCCCCGCTTGATGCCTGAACTGAATTCTGTATAACCCTGCGTGTCTATAAGACCAAGGTTTTTCAGCCGATACAAAAGGGCTCTTCGGCTACAGGAATACATTTGTTCAACATATAAAACCGTTCTGAGTGTAATACTTTTCTTTTCCAGTTCTACATTCGGAATATTATCTAAAATCCCTTCTTTTGGAAGCAGTAAATAGCTTGCAAAAATGTCAGCAGCATACTCTTGCTTGTCTGCTTTTTTATCAAACCTGCCTGTAAAGCAAACCTGGCTTGTAAAATCACTTTGTATAAATAAGTGATACAATTCATGACAGATTGTAAAATGCTGTTTTCCGATAGACTGCCCGGTATTTATCAAAATAAACCTGTTTTCTTCCTTGGCTTTTAATGCCATACCGGAAAACCTTTCTGAGAGAGGCGCAAAAACGGTAATCACATTCAACTTCTGCAAAAAGCTCTTTAAACGAACCGGATCGCTATTATTTAATCCATTCTCGCTTCTGAAAGATGCTGCAGCTTTTTCAAGCAATAGCTCATTCATTGCTCAATATATTTTGCATGGAAAGATAATTGCGTACGATTTTTTTGAATCTGGCGATGCTATTAAGATCTTCGGAGGTAAGTTCTTCGGCACGAAATGCAAATGCCATATTAATTTTCTTTTGCTGCGGATTGTCTTCATAAAAATCATACTCATCCACACAAAAAAGATTGGCCAGCTTACTCAATTGTACTGTAGGCATTGATCGCTGTCCTATTTCGTAGTAGGCAACCAGCTCCCTGGTAATGCCCAGAAATGTTGCTAATGCGTCTTGCGTAAGACCCATTTTATCCCGTAAAATCCGGATATTACTGCCGATTATTATATCATTTTCATTTTTATCCATAAGACATTTGATGTTACAAAATTAGTCAGTTTATCCACAGTTGCAAGTTTTTGTAACAAGTAATAATACCCTATTTCAATAAACATGCCAATATTTTTATTACAAACACTTGAAAATCATATGCTTATCTTAGAACTCCCTGTATTTTAGTCTTATTTTGCTTTCAATTAAATCCAAGCTTTAGTATTCCTCTTTTAGATCATAACACCCTTATTATGTATAAGAAACCCTTTTGCACCCTGCTTTTGTTTTTCTTCTTCCATCTTCTATCTGCGCAACCTTTACCTCCCCGCCCTCCACAGGTATCCAGCGAGTTCAGGGCCGCATGGGTAGCAACCGTAGCAAATATTGATTGGCCAAGTAAGCCAGGCTTATCTACCAAAGAGCAACAACAGGAAGCGCTGGTGATTCTTGATCATTTAAAAGATCATCATTTTAATGCGGTCATCTTCCAGGTAAGACCCATGGCAGATGCATTATATAAAAGCGATCTTGAACCCTGGTCCTTTTTTATTACAGGCGAACAGGGCAAAGCCCCGGACCCATATTATGATCCCCTTACTTTCTGGGTGGAGGCGGCACATGACCGTGGACTGGAATTACACGTTTGGCTAAATCCATACAGGGCATTTCATCCCAGCGGTAAAACATATAGCAACCAATCGATCGTTAAAACAAACCCTGAATTGGTGGTAAAATTAAAACAGGGTTATTACTGGATGGACCCTGCCAAAAAAGAAACGCAGGACCGCACAGCCGCTGTGGTAAAGGATCTTGTGAAACGATATGATATCGATGGCGTTCACCTCGACGATTATTTTTATCCCTACTGGGACTATAACAACATGGAAGATTTTCCGGATGATGAAAGCTGGGCCGCATACCAGGCAAAAGGCGGAACCCTCGGTCGCAATGATTGGCGCCGCGCCAATGTGAACACATTGATAGAACGGATTTATAAAGAGATCAAAGCCGAAAAGAAATATGTGAAGTTTGGTGTTAGTCCATTTGGCATCTGGCGCCCGGGTTATCCCGCTTCTATTGAAGGATATGACCAATATGATAAATTATATGCCGATGCTAAGCTGTGGCTTAATAAAGGATGGCTGGATTATTTCACTCCACAATTATACTGGCCCATCAACCGAATGGCAGTAAGCTTTCCTGTATTACTGGGTTGGTGGGAGAGTGAAAACACAAAACAGCGTCACCTGTGGCCGGGCATGAGTGTGGGCAGAGATACCAGTGCAAAAAATGTAAATGAGATATTAAGCCAGGTAATGATCACCCGCGGTATGCTTCCCAAAAGTATGGGTGCCGTTCACTGGAACATGACATCACTCATTAAAAACACAACCTTATCAAAAGCGCTGATTGATGGACCCTACCTCAAAAATGCCCTGGTTCCGGCAAGCCCATGGTTAGATAATAAAGCGCCGGCATCTCCTTCCGCAACGGCTACTGCGCAGGGCGAGTTGGTTCATGTAGTTGTAAAGCATGCAGATGAGAAAGATGTTTTCCGTTGGGTGATATATTATCAGTACGGCACAGCATGGAAGTATCAGATACTCAATCGGAACGATAGATTTTTAGATCTTCCGCGTTCAATAACAGAAAAAACAGTTTTGGTTCCACTGGGAAAAGTGATGGTGAGTGCGGTGGATAGGACGGGGAACGAAAGTGAAAAGATCGAGGTGGAAGTAAAATAAGTTTGCCACAGAAACACAGAAGCACTGAAAAAAACTCTTCAGTGCTTCTGTGTTTCTGTGGCAAAAAAACTAAACCCTATAATACTGCTCCCACCCTTTCCGCGGAGGCAACCCCACCAGCATTTCATTCGCCATTTTATTATTCGTAATCTTCTTGGTCTTCCTGTCAAGCTCCAGTTTTGTATTTAATTTCTGCGCAAGAATGCCCAATGTAAACACCTGGCTCAACGGACCCGCAATCGCAAACGGCGACCGCGTTTTCTCTTCGCCCTTACACGCTTTCAAAAAATTCGCATAATGGTTAGACGGGCTCGCCGGAACAACCGGTAAACTCGAAGCCATCTCTTTTGCTTTTGCCTCAGGAATGATCGATAAAGTGCTGCCATGCGATCCGCCTTTGAACGTAAGCTCTTTACTATAAATGATCTTACCCGGGTTCAGCTTTTGCGGTGTGATCTTACCATTGCTCGGCGGTGGAATATTAGGATCCAGTGCTGCTGTACCACCATATCCTGCAGGAAGTGGCGGAAGATTATTAACACCATCATACCAGGTAATATCAACCGGCGGCATATCGCCACGGGCAGGGAACTTGAATAAAAGCGTTGCCCCCTGTGGCATGAAGAAAGAGTTATGACCTTCCGAGTTTACAAGACTGATCTCATTGGGAAGTCCGAGTTCGAGGAACTCATGTGCGGTATCAATCAAGTGTGCGCCCCAGTCGCCCAATGCCCCTAAGCCGTAATCATACCAGCAGCGCCATTGACCATTCACAAAATCTTTATTGTAATCATGCGGCTGTGTAACACCCTGCCATATATCCCAATCCAGCGTAGATGGTATCGGCTGTGCAGCTGGAAAATTCTTTATCGTTGTATCCCATCCATGCCAGCGCCGCGATGAGTTCATGTGTGCGGTAATCGCTGTAACATCCTTAATGATGCCCGCATCTTTCCATGCTTTGAATTGAAAGTAGTTGGCTTCAGAATGTCCTTGGTTGCCCATTTGTGTTACTACCTTATCATGCTTCTTGGCTGCTTTCATCATCAGCTCTATCTCGTTAAAGGTCCGCGCCATTGGCTTTTCAACATATACATGTTTGCCAAGGCTCATCGCCATCATGGTAATAGGAAAGTGGGAGAAGTCGGGTACGCCCACACAAACCGCTTCAATCTGGTCGCCCATTTTATCAAACATCACCCTCCAGTCCTGGAAGCGCGGAACGTCTGGAAATTTCTTCAGTACTTCCAGTGTTTGCGGTGCGCCCATGTCCACATCACAAAATGCAACAAAGTTGGCGAGCCCGGTTTTGGCGAACGACATCACATCCGATCCACCCTGGTTACCGATTCCGATACAGGCGAGATTAACTTTTTCTCCGGCCCTCAAAGGAGTGGTTCCCTGTATCCACTGACCTGATGATGCTTTTGTCCAGATAGTTGGAAATGCGGCTGCGGCAGATAGCAACGCAGCGTTTTTTAAAAAGTCCCGGCGGTTCTTTTGTTTTGAGCTCATATGGCAATTTTTAGCGGAAAAAAGGTACCACCAATTTTACAGATTCGAATTGAAAATCGGCGAAATCGTTGTCGTATAGACTAATAATTCACTAATTTGAAGATGCCCCTCCATCATTCAAAAAAGAAAACCGCTATGGCAAAAGCAGCAAAGCTTTCCGACAAAGAACAGGTGTCTCTTCACATCAAAAAGCTTGACCGGAAATTTGGCAGAACGATCGAGTATTTGCGACAGCTGATACTCAACACAGATCCCCTGATCGCAGAACAGATCAAATGGAACAATCCCAGTTTTTACTATACCGGTGAAATGAAACCATTCGAGCCAAAGGAATACAAGAGAGATATGATTGTGATGAACTTATACAAAGCCAGGATCATGCTGGTATTCCCCAGTGGCGCAAAAGTGAAGGATGTTTTACTGGAAGGGGATTATAAAGATGGCAGGCGAATGATCGTATTTGCCGACCTTGCTGATGTGATGGAGAAGGAAAAGAAACTTCAAAGCATCATCAGGAAATGGCTCAAGCTGGTTGATCAATGAAAGGATAAAATATTATTTCTTTTGAAACGTCTCAATATTATGGAAATCAAAGTAATCATTACGGGTGCTACTGGCATGGTAGGTGAAGGTGTACTCTTAACTTGCCTGGAACACCCCGGCATAAAAGAGGTGCTCATCGTGAACCGTAAGCATCTTGATTTACAACACAGTAAATTAAAAGAGCTGATTGTTCCTGATTTTCTACAGGTAGAAAAATATGCTGATCAATTAAAGGGATATGATGCCTGTTTCTTTTGTGCAGGGATAAGTTCAGTAGGAATGGCAGAAGAAAAATATACGCGCATCACTTACGACACAACGGTACATTTTGCCAAGGTCTTGTCTGGCATTGATAATAATATGGTTTTTATATATGTATCCGGTAGCCATACCGATAGCACTGAACAGGGAAAGATCATGTGGGCGCGCGTGAAAGGCAGAACGGAAAATGCATTAACATCCATTCCGTTCAAAGGCGTTTATAATTTTCGCCCCGGCGGAATGAGGCCTTATCCGGGTCAGAAAAATTCAAAAATGATATACACTGTTCTTGTGGGGTTGATCGGATTTTTTGCGCCTAAAATAATCTGCTCACTGGAAGAATTGGGAACTGCGATGATCAATGCTGTTACAAAAGGATATCGCACATCAACTATAGAAATTGCGGATATACACGAACTGGTAACAGGATAAATTATTTTTTCTCCAGCAACTGTGCTACTAATTTTTTCAGCGTTTTGATATCATCAGCCTGTTGCTGAATCTGCGACTGTTGTTCCTGAATAGCTTTCGTAAGCACAGGGATAAGGGATATATAATCTACTGAAAGCAGTTTATCTTTATCGGTTCCTTCGCTAACAAGAAAGGGTAATACTTTCTGTATTTCCTGCGCAATAAAACCATTTTCTGTTTTTGAATAGGCAACGGCATCAATACTGTTCTTTCTTTCATATCGAACCGGGTTCAGCTTAAGCACGGTTAACAGGCCGCCTTCAACAGGCATAATGTTTTGGCGTAACCTCAGATCGGAGTTAAGCACCAGCCCACCTGCATTCATGGTTCCGTATGTGTTTACATTCTTCACAAATGCGTTTCCTAATTGTATTGTGTTACTGGCAGATACTTTAGCGCCGCTTCCCAAGGCTGTTGCGTTTGAAATTCCATCGGCAGCAACATCGGCTGTATAACCCAGCACCGTATTATAACTTCCCGAAACATTATTGATCAGTGATGCGTAACCGATAGCGGTATTGTTATCGCCACTTGTATTTTTTTCCAAAGCCCTAACACCCGTACCCACGTTATTGGATCCGCGCAGGTTATCATTCAGCGTATTGGTTCCCATCGCCGTATTGTTATTGCCGGTGTTGTTACTGAACAAACTGGATGTTCCAATAGAAGTATTGTTATTGCCCGCAGAAGCATTGATCATTGCGTTATGACCTACCGCAGTATTATTCTCACCTGTTGAAATAGTTAGCAAAGACTGGTACCCAACGGCGGTATTCGCAGAACCCGAAACATTATTGGATAAGGCAAGTGTTCCAAAGGCCGTATTTCTTTCGCCTATCGTGTTGCTGGCCAACGCATAAGAGCCGTTGGCGGTGTTCCATAAGCCCGTAGTATTGTGTTGCAGGGCCGAAACGCCGGTAGCGGTGTTACCTACGCCGGCTGTATTATTCTGCATAGCCATATAGCCATGCGCGGTATTGTCGATGCCTGTAGTATTATTCGCTAGGGCAGCAAACCCCTTGGTCATATTGTTTCCATTGCTTCCTGCTGCATTTTTAGGTAGTGCTATTTCCCCTCCTGGTATTTTACTGTTTTTTACCCCCGAATTAGCCAGTGTTGTTTCTTTTGGGGAAGGTGTTTTAAAGGAATCGTTTGCAGAACGGGTAGTAGTTGATTTAGTATAGGAAACTTCTTTTACATAACTGTTTTTATTAGCTGCAAGAGTGCCTGTAGTGCTACCATCCCTGTATACAGCCTGTTGTACAAGACCATCGCGGGAGTTGCTTTGCTGTGCGAAAGAATGGCTACCGCCCATTACTAACGCCCCGAACAATAAAACTTTGGCTTTGATTAACATATTGAATGGCTTTAGATGTGATAAGACGCTTACTTACTATATAAAGTTCGTCCTAAAAAACCTGGGCCTTTGTCGATGTTGTTAGGCATTTTTTCCGGCTTTCAGAAAATTGGGGGTAGTGGTTTTACGACAGGGTGTCTCAGACCTACTAATCGTTTGTAGAGATTAAATATGTAGATAAAAGCCCCGGCAGAACTGCCGGGGCTCAAGTAGTATGACCAGTTAATCTTTTGGCTCCCACAACTCAATAATATTTCCTTCCGGATCGAGTATGTGTATGAATTTGCCATAATCATAGTCCGCTATTTCATCAACAATCGTCACATTTTCTTTTTTCAATTCTTCAACCAGCGCAACCAGGTTGTCAACCCGGTAATTGATCATAAATGGCTTTTCCGAGGGATTGAAATATTTTGTGTCGCCCGGGAACGCACACCATGAGGTAGATCCTTTTTTGGATGGATCTTCTTCCTGGCGCCACTCGAATGTTGTTCCGTAGTCGCCGGTGGGCAACCCCAGGTTTTTGGCATACCATTCGTTCATGGCTTGCGGGTCATTGCTTTTAAAGAATACACCGCCGATACCGGTTACTTTTTTCATAGGTTGTTGATTTTATTTAAAATTAATGGCTTGCGGGCAATCACGGTTCATGCTTTCGGGTGATTTTAGGCATTTCTTTATCGACTTTCTTGCAATTGTAAACTTTGCCTTTCTATTCATAGACTTTCACCACTTCGTATTCGCCTGTTTTTCTGCTATTGTTCGCTCTTTGTTCTTACCAGCTTCATACCACAGCCTTATCAGCTTCGCCTTTTCTCCTTCTTTCCTTCGCTCCTGAGCGAAGCCGCTTCGCTTATAAGCGAACGTTCTTCGCTCACAGGCGAACATTCTTCGCTCATGAGCGAAGGTTCTTCGGCCAGAAGCGAGGCTGATAAGACTGTGATAAGGAGAAATATCGGCTATGAAGCGAAGAATGGGCGGCAAAGAGATGAATAATGGAAGGAAAGTGAAAATTTCTGTTATCGAATTGCCTGCCTAGGGAAAATAATTTAATTTTCAACCTGAGGCACTGCTAAAATCTTCAACTCTTCCGCCAGCAAAAAAAAGACCCAAATACTATAGATACTTAAACGAAAATGAAATGAGAAATTTAATCTTTTTTATGCACGCTTCTCTTGACGGTTTTGTAGCAGGACTTAACGGAGAAATGGACTGGATAAATGTAGACGATGAGATGTTTGACTTTGTTGCCACAATGACGGACAAGGCCGATGCTGCGCTTTATGGGCGCGTAACTTATGAAATGATGCAAAGCTATTGGCCAACGGCTGGTGAACAACCAAATGCATCAAAACATGACAAAGAGCATTCGGCCTGGTACAACAAAGTTTCAAAAATTGTTTTATCAAAAACAATCAGCGAAAAAGGACTTGACAAAACCACAGTTATTAGCGATCAACTTGCAGACAACATAAATAAAATAAAAAAACAGGAAGGGAAAAACATTCTAATCTTTGGCAGCCCCGCTGCTTCTCTTTCATTACTAAATCACGGTTTAATTGACGAGTTTTGGTTATTTGTAAATCCAATTTTACTTGGGCAAGGAATGCCGTTTTTTAAAGGTGTAATTGAAACCACAAAACTGAACCTTATAGAAACGAAAACTTTTTCTTGCGGAGTAATTGCACTTCACTATGAAACAAAGCGGAATTAATGGTCATAGGCATATCTTTGTTTACTTACAGTCTGGCTGTACGGTTGCCGCTTCTGAAAGGACAACATGTAAGAAAACGAAGAAACACTCTGCAGCCATGAGTAAATAATTCACTAACCTTAAATTTAAATCTATGTCGAAAAAGACAGCTGAACCTAAGAAGAATAAGCCTACTAAAAAGAAAAGCTCAGCACAGAAGAAAGCGGATCCAAAGAAAAAAGCACGGTAATAAGAACCTGAGAAAGGAAGAATACCGCGCACGGTTCTGTGCACTAAACAAGAAAACCCACGACTAGCGTGGGTTTTCTTGTTTGAAAGTGGTGTGGGCCGGGATCGAACCGGCGACACAAGGATTTTCAGTCCTTTGCTCTACCGACTGAGCTACCGCACCATTTTACTTCGGTTTGTTGTTTGGGGTTTGTTGTTACAAACGTCCTAAACGGGCTGCAAATATAGGAAGCCGGGGCATTATTCACGCATTATCCACGTTTTTTTTGTGATTTTGTATCAACTGTGGTTTCTTTTGGGTGCCGGTTGCATTTTTACAAGAAAAGTATCCGCCCCAAAATATGCCCGCCATTCAACTTCCCTGGCCGACCAGGTAAGGATCTTCGCCACGGCCGTATCCCGCAGTTTATCTGAGATCTTTCTGTCAAAGGTGATCGTTTTTTTCAGCGTATCAACTTTATACTTTAGCCAGGTTGCGCGGTCATTCTCAAAAACATAAGGGTTCGCACAGAACACGGCGCGGCCATAAGCTTCAAAATATAGATTGGACCATGCCGCTGAGTCTGTCTGCCATGCTCCTGCCTGTACCATTATGCCGTTCTTCCGTAGCGAAACCACTCTCCATTTCCCTTCCAGCGGCGAATGCTCATCCTGTAATGTGTAAGAGTAAATGATGCCGAACGCTGCGGCAATGCAAACCACTTTCAACACGATCTTCCAGAAACGCATTTTTATCGCCGGTAATGATGAGATCGAATTGAGGTACACTTTCTTCAATGGCGCCCAGTATCTCGATAGAAGGTATATCAACCCTAAAGAAAACATCACAGAATTGATAAGCGCGCCTTCTGCTATCGAATAAAAAATATTGATCAGGAAAATATTTAACATCACCGGCAGAAGGATGGTCACTCCCAGCAAAGTTGTTCTCCTGAAAAGCAGGAGCGCAGCGCCAATGATCTGCACAAAGGCAATGATCACCGTCATCGGGTAACTGTAGGCAAAATAATTCCAGGTAAGATTGAAGCCGTTAAGATCCCCAACAAGTGTATCGTTACGGTGATAGGATTGACCAAACTGCGTTCCTAATATCTTGGCAAAACCGTAGGTGGCTATTTCTAAAGCAAGCCAGTAACGTATCAATGCCTGCAACCACGCATGCCGTACACCAGACCGGATGGTTCCTTTTTTTTCTTTCCGGTGCCAGTAGATCGAGTACAGAAGACTAACGATCAAAGCAACAACGGGTGTCCATTTGTAGATAAAGTAAAAGACCTGCTGACTTGTTCCACTCTGCCATTTTTCCGGAAGCATCTCCGATATCATTGCTACCAGGCTACCTGCTGCAAGTATTGCCAGCACACATTCCGTGAATTTCGAAAACCAGTAAGTGCGGGTTTGTTTCGGTAAAGGTTGTATTGTTTCCACCACAGGTAGTTTTGATAAATATACTATCAAATCTTCCTGTTTTATTCTCCGCTATATAAGAAACGAGATCAGAATTCACAATTTTTCGGCGTCCTCGCAAATGCGATAACATCCCTGATATTCGTCATTCCTGTTACAAACAGCACCATTCTTTCAAACCCAAGCCCAAAGCCGGCATGCGGCACGGTTCCAAAACGGCGGGTATCGAGATACCAGCTCAGCTCTTCTGCCGGAATATCCATTTCCTTCATTCGCTGTTCCAGTTTGTCCAAACGCTCTTCGCGCTGTGAACCTCCTACGATCTCGCCGATACCGGGAGCCAGGATGTCCATGGCAGCAACGGTCTTGCCATCGTCATTCTGGCGCATATAAAATGCCTTGATCTCTTTCGGGTAGTTGGTAAGGATCACCGGTTTCTTGAAATGCTTTTCTACCAGGTATCTTTCATGCTCACTCTGCAGGTCAACACCCCATCCTTCAACGGTATACTGGAACTTCTTCTTTTTATTGTGGTTGCTCTCTTTTAAGATCTCGATCGCTTCTGTATAAGTAAGTCTTTGAAACTCGTTCTTCAATACAAACTCCAATTTCTCAATCAATCCCACCTCGCTACGTTTATCCTGTGGTAACAATTTTTCTTCCTCGGCCAAACGTTGTGCAAGAAACTCGAGATCCTCGCGGTTATTATCCATCACATACTGAATAAGATACTTGATGAACTCTTCGGCAAGATTCATATTATCTTCCAGGTCGTTGAACGCAACCTCGGGCTCGATCATCCAGAACTCAGCCAGGTGGCGGGTTGTATTGGAATTCTCGGCACGGAAAGTGGGTCCGAATGTATAGATATCACTAAATGCCATCGCACCCAATTCTCCTTCTAGCTGACCGCTCACAGTGAGGTTGGTGCTCTTGCCAAAAAAGTCTTCTTTAAAATTAATGCTGCCATCCTCATTCTTCGGCGGCGCATCAAACGGAAGGGTAGTTACGCGAAAAGTTTCTCCCGCACCCTCTGCATCACTTGCCGTGATCACCGGTGTATGCAGGTATAAAAATCCTTTGTTATGAAAGAACTGGTGCACTGCAAATGCCAGCGAGTGGCGAACACGAAACACCGACCCAAACGTATTGGTACGAAACCGCAGGTGTGCTTTCTCACGCAAAAATTCGAGGCTGTGCTTTTTAGGTTGCAAAGGATATTTCTCCGCATCACTATCGCCCAATATCTCGATCGTATCCGCCTTCACTTCCAATGCCTGCCCCTTACCCAAAGAAGTAACCACTTCACCCACCACCTTCACAGAAGCACCCGTAGTAATCCGTTTCAGTATAACATCTTCAAGTGACCCCAGGGTAGCTACTACCTGCAGGTTATTATTCGTGCTTCCATCATTCAGGGCTATAAACTGGTTATTCCGGAATGTACGCACCCATCCCATTACCGTTACTTTTTCTCCTGCTGTGCCGCTTGTCAGCAATGCTTTGATCTTTGTTCGCTTGTTAAACATAAATTCTTTGTTTTCTCAATTCGCAAATCCGTAATCCGCGAATCCGCAAATTATTGGTCGGCGAAGATAACCAAACTACCCGCTGCACCCATATTTAACACCTATTCATCGCTTTTTTCGGTCAAAAATGCTTGTTTTCCAAAAAACTGGCTTAACATTGCAATGGAAACAAGCCGGTTCGGTCTCACTTTAGCTCACGACACACCGGTTTACTCTCTTCCGCTCAATACAATACCATAACCGTTCTGAGTACAAATTTTCCCTTAGGCCGGATTTTTAACCCTTGACAAACTCAACCATCCCCCCACACAAGACCTCTTTATTTATGTACGACATTTCGCAATTAAATGACATGCTCCTCCCTGAGTTGCTGGACATTGCCGAGCAATTGAATATCACCGGCGCAAAAAAACTTGACAAACAAGGATTGATATACAAAATAGTGGACAGCCAGGCAGAACAGGCCAGCGATTCCAAAGAAGATCCAAAAAAGAAAAACGCCCGCCCACGCAAACCCGTTGTTCTAAAAACAGCCAACGGCACCGAAGAAGCGGAAGTCATGCAGGAAGCGCCGGAACAACAACCCGCACCCGTTGCAGAAAAAGCAGCCCCTAAAAAAGGACCGGTTCGCAAGCCCCGCAACGAAAAACCAGAAGCTGCCCAGTCTGAAGAGCCTGGTCAACCTATGGAGCCGCAGGACCAGAACGCCAACGCAGAAGTTGCCACACCCGATAATAACGGTCACCAGGCCGGCGAAACAGAACAGGCAACAGAAGCCCCACAACATAATTACCCGCGCCAGAACCAACGCAAAGAACCCACTTTCAATATCGAATTCGAAGGCGTGATCCTCGGAGAAGGTGTATTGGAAATGATGCCCGATGGATATGGTTTCTTACGCTCTTCCGATTATAACTATTTATCATCCCCGGATGATGTATACGTTTCTCCTTCACAGATCAAATTATTTGGTTTAAAAACCGGCGATACTGTACATGGTGCCGTTCGCCCTCCGAAAGAAGGTGAGAAATATTTCGCTTTATTAAAAGTGGATAATATCAATGGCAAACGCCCCGATGAAGTTCGTGACCGTGTTCCGTTCGATTACTTAACCCCTTTGTTCCCTTTTGAAAAACTGAACTTATTTACTACTTCCAATAACTACAGCACACGTATCATGGACATCTTTACCCCGATAGGTAAGGGCCAACGTGGACTGATCGTTGCCCAACCAAAAGTGGGTAAAACGATGTTGCTGAAAGAAGTAGCCAATGCCATCGCGGCCAATCACCCGGAATGTTACCTGATGGTTGTGTTGATTGATGAGCGCCCGGAAGAGGTAACCGATATGGAGCGCAGCGTTCGCGCAGAAGTAATTGCATCTACGTTTGATGAGCCAGCTGAAAAGCACGTGAAGGTTTCGGCCATCGCCTTGCAAAAAGCAAAACGCCTGGTTGAGTGCGGACACGATGTTGTGATACTATTAGATTCTATCACCCGTCTCGCAAGGGCACACAATACAGTTGCCCCCGCATCCGGTAAAGTATTATCCGGTGGTGTGGAAGCCAACGCCATGCAGAAACCAAAACAATTCTTTGGTGCTGCGCGTAAAATTGAACACGGCGGATCTTTAACCATCCTTGCAACAGCGCTGATAGAAACAGGAAGTAAAATGGATGAGGTGATCTTTGAAGAATTCAAAGGTACCGGTAACATGGAGCTCCTGCTCGATCGCCGCCTTGCCAACAAACGTATATTCCCTGCCATCGATCTTTCCGGTTCTTCAACACGCCGCGATGACCTGTTGTTAGACAGGGAAGTGCTGCAACGCATGAATATCCTGCGTCTCTTTATCAACGACATGAACACCGAAGAATCGATGAACGAGTTGCTGAAGAGAATGAGGGGAACGAAGGATAATGAAGAGTTTTTAATGTCGATGAACCGATAATAGCGGACTTGTCCTCCGAAGCTTCAGCGAAGGAGGATTTAGATATGTATACGAAAGAGGCCCGATTTGATCGGGTCTCTTTTATTTTACAGTATTTGCGTTTAATTATAAATTTAGTTTCAGGAAACAAGTAGATCCTATGAAACCCACCGATGCCCACAATGAAAAGATAGCGAGGCTAACCTTCGCATCCGTATACCCTATGTATATAAAAAAAGTAGAGGCAAAAGGAAGAACCAAAGAAGAGCTTGATGAAGTGATTGAGTGGCTGACTGGCTTTGACAAAAAGAAAATGGAGCAGTTGATAAAAGACAAAGTAACCTTTGCCGCATTCTTCCAGCAGGCTTCGCTGCACCCTAATGCAAAACTCATTACAGGAATGATCTGCGGTTATCGCATCGAAGAAATTGAGAATCCCACGACAAAACAGGTTCGTTACCTGGATAAATTGGTAGATGAACTGGCTAAGGGCAGGAAGATGGAAAAAATACTTCGCACGGCTTGAAACTTCTTTAATTAACGGATTTGCGGATTACGGATTTGCGAATTGTAAAATACAAATACAATTCGCAAATCCGTAATCCGTTAATTACTTCAACCAGGTATTAAACAATTTAAGTATCCGCTTATACTCATCCGTCCAACTACTCGGCTCAACAAAACCATGATCCTCCATCGGGTACGCCGCGAGTTCCCAGTTATCCTTTCCAAGCTCAATTAATTTTTGTTGAAGTTTTACCGCATCCTGGAAATTCACATTTACATCCACCATTCCATGACAGATCAATAAATGATTTTTCAGGCCTGCCGCAAAATTTATCGGCGATGAACGCGCATATGCAATGCTATCATTAAATGGTTCGTTCAGAATGTTCGCAGTATACCCATGATTATAGTTTGCCCAATCCGTAACAGGCCTTAATGCAGCACCCGCTTTAAAAACATCCGGAGTTGTGAACAGTGCCATTAAAGTAATAAAGCCACCATAACTCCCACCATACAACCCGATCTTGCCGGCATCGATACCATATTTATCAACCAAGAGTTTGGCTGCATCCACATGATCGTCAAGGTCCTTGCCTCCCATGTAACGATAGATGCCTGTGCGTACATCACGACCGTAACCGCTGCTTGCGCGGTAATCAATATCGATAACGGTATAGCCCTGATCTACCAATAAATTATTGAACATGTACTCTCTGAAATAAGAGCTCCACCAATAGTGTACATTCTGCAGGTATCCTGCACCATGGACAAACATTACCGCCGCATTATTTTTCTTTCCGGCTGCCGGCTCATAAACCCTGTAATAAATCTGTGCACCATCGCGTGCAGTGAAGCTCGTTACTTTCGGTTCCTTCCATGCATACGCTTTGAACTCTTCGGTCATGGCTTTATCGGTAACCTGTACCGGCTTTTTACCTGGGTTATTTTCCTGTATAAAAAGCTCCCATGGCTTATTAATATACGAGTAGCGGTAAGCGATCCATTTTTCGTCTGGAGAAAGGGTTACTTCATAACCGCCATCCATGTTTGTGATCTTTTCTTTTTTTGATCCGTCAATTTTTACTCTGTACCAGTTTTGTTTCCCCGGGTGTTCTTCATTGGTGAGCAGGTAAAAATTCTTTTTGTCTTTACTTAACGTAACATTCTGCACTTCATACTTTCCTTCGGTTATTGCTTTTTTTGTTCCTGTGGTGATATCATACGTATAAAGGTGTGAGTATCCGCTTGCCTCGCTCTGGAAATAAAAAACATTATCGCTGATCCATGTGATCGCCGATCTAAAGCCGCCGCCGATACCGGGACCGGCAATCCAGGCTTCATCGCGCTGGCGATCAACCAGGCTCAGTTTTCCGGTTAACGCATCGAGGCGCATGATCCACCTGTCTTTATAATCCTGTGAGCGAACCTCCACAATGGCAACTGTTGCCGCATCGTTCCATACCGGTCCGATAATGTTTACACTTCTTACCGTTGGCTTCCTGTTAGCGAATTTTTTGGGATAGTCTTTTACATAATCCGGCTGGTCCATAATACCCGGAATAGAATCCACAGACACCAATAACACGGTATCTTTTACTTTATCAAAAACATAGAAATCATATTTTCCTAATGGCGCACCCACTTTTGTACGACCCGGGATATCGGTTGTAAAACCAGACTCTGTAACATAGTCGGGAACGATCGTATTTTTTGAAGAGGCAGGTGCCTGGTATAAACTATAGGTAACAAATCTTCCATCGGGACTGATCTGCAAACCCTGCAAAGTTTTATCTCCGATGCCGATTATTTTTAAAGTATCTGTATCGCGGTTGGCTTTTATAAAAGCATCGCGCTGTGTTCTTTTATCCTTCCGCTCTTTTAAAACAGAGAACAAACGAAGTTGATCCTGTTGCAGCCATTGCTCCTGGGAACCTGTTACAGCTGTGGTTCCACCGCCGGCACCTCTTCCGAAACCACCACCTTGTCCACCACCTCTTCCACCACCGCCTCCGCCAAAAGCAGGAGGAGCAGCAGCTGTTTCAGCACTACGTGTAATATTAGTAAGCTGAACAGTAACACCTGTTTTTGTGTTCCATCCAAAAAGATTCTGGTTCCGCGAATAAACGATCCATTCATCTTTCCCGATAAAACGAGGGTTAGATTCAGACTCTTCTGTTTGCGTGATGCGTGTTGTTTTTCCACCCTTTACATCCACCCAATAAAGATCACCGCGATAGGTATACACCATTTGCGTATAGCTATTATTATATACACAATTATTAATGGCGTTCACTTTTTGTGTTTCTAAATAGTTGGCTTTCTGTGGAGCTGATCCACCAAGCGAAAACGAATAAACAGAATCGGAGGTTTTATTCTCAGGGTTCCAGCTAAAGTAAATGGTCTTGCTATCTGCCGACCATGATACACCTGAAGGGGAGGTCCCGATCCATTTCGGATCACGCATGATCTTTTCTACCGTAAGCGATTGTGAAAAGCTGAGTGTAGTAATCAATAATAAAGAGAAGAGAAGATTGTATTTCATCTTATGCAGTTAGTTTGCATAAATCTATTACAAGATTGAGAAAAGGAAAACTATTTCTGATGAATAGGTGAATGTAAGGTCTTGCCCGCCGAATTATTTATTTATAGTACCGATTGTTCTCAATCTCTTCTCTCACCCTATCCGGCACGAGATACCGGATCGTTCTTCCCTCTTTAATATTATCGCGGATAGCAGTTGCAGAGATCTCCAGCAAAGGCGCATCTAACACTGTAATAGCTGCATTCAACGTATCCTCTACAGGAAAGCCCGGGCGCCTGTAAATAATAAATGGGAGATCCTTTACCAGCAATTCATAATTTTTCCAACGAGGAAGGTTTTGAAAACTATCGCTTCCCATGATAATGGAAAATGAATGTTGCGGATATTTTTCTTTGAGATAGGTAAGTGTATCGATCGTATAAGATGGCCGTGGTAATTTGAATTCCGTATCCATTGCGCGCAACCTCGCATCTTCTTCCACAGATAACTGTACAAGGTGCAGCCGGTTATATTCATTCAGTAAAACGGAAGAGGGCTTTAAAGGATTTTGCGGCGAAACAATGAACCACACCTGTTGCAGATCTGTGTGGTTGGCTACATGACTCGCAATGATAAGGTGACCAATATGAATGGGATTAAAGGAACCAAAGTAAAGTCCTATTTTCATCTAATCGATTGATAGTCAATTAATTAAGCGGCTATCTCTACAAAGATACTGCTTGCTTCGCTTAAACGAAGGCTCAGGTGATATCCGGCAACAGAAATTGAGATGGGGTCCCCCAGCGGAGCCACCTGTTCTACTTTTACACTTTCGCCAGGCACACAACCCATTTCCATGAGTTTGATAAAAATATCATCATTCTCAAAAGAATGTATCACAGCGTCCTGGCCTATGGCTAACTCCGACAATCGTTTCATCACCTTGTAATTAAGAATGTTTAAAGGTAAAGCGGTATCATAGCTTTTTGTTACGAATTTTGGAGTAATAACAATTTTATGGCATCCGTTCAATTCAGATCAGCAGACAGGCAATTAGTATTACCCGGGAAGACCCGCTTAAAGTCGTTTCTTGTTACCTTATTTAAGAAGGAGAAACACCCGCTCGATAGCCTGACTTATATCTTTTGTTCAGACGCTTTTCTTCTCCAGATGAATAAAGATTTCCTCCAACACGATTACTATACGGATATTATCACTTTTGGGCTCTCTGCTACAGGAGAACCTGTTGAAGCAGAGATCTATATCAGTATTGACCGGGTGAAAGACAATGCAAAAACACTTGGAATCTCTTTTAGTGATGAGGTTTGCCGGGTGATTTTCCATGGAGCCCTGCACTTATGCGGCTATAAAGACAAAAAGAAAAGTGAAATCGCTGTGATGAGAGACAAAGAGGATCAATATTTGCGTTTATATAAAAAATGATAACGCATGTTCAGAACCCTGGTTCTTGGTCTATTACTCTTACCCTTCTTCTCTTTTTCCCAAACCTCTACTGTAGAATTGCTGGTGAGGCCCGTTCCCAAGCCGGTTACCGTTGATGCGGAAACCCTTAAATGGTGCCAGTCTCAACCCGGTTACGATAACCTTATCGGGCCCGCTAAGGAGATCTTCTACTGGACAAACCTTTGCCGTAATAAGCCCGAGGAGTTCTGGGATAGTGTGATGGTGCCGCTTTTAAATGCCTTTCCCACGCTCAAAACCTCAGAATCGAGGAGTTTAAAGTCAGACCTGCACAAAACAGGTCAATTACCCATGTTTACATTAAGCCCCGCCTTGACTAAAACAGCCCAGGCACATACCAATGATATAGCCGGCAAGAAGGCCCAGCCCAGTCATACATCTACTAATGGGGTTGATTTTGGCTCGAGGATGAAGCAGGCGGGTATTAAAAGATGTGCGGGCGAGAATATGTCATTGGGCAACCAGGATGTTCTTTTGTCGGTGGCTCTCTTATACTTAGACATCAACCTGCCAGATCTTGGGCACAGGAAGACCCTTTTGAACAAAGATTACCTAGAAATGGGAGTTGGTATTTCTAAGTATGGTCGCGATCAGTTCTTTATGGTGGAGGATTTTAGTTGTACCCAGCAATAGTGGACCGTTCCTGTGAAACAGTTTCAGGGGGAAACATCGTGATGTTCCACGGGGAACATAGGATGTTTCCCCCTGAAACATTTAACATTTGTTTCCCGTGGAACCCGCCTTTTTAGAGCTTTGCCCAACTCCCTTAACTATCTTTGCACCCTATGTTCCCCGAATATGACGTCATAGTAGTAGGAGCCGGTCACGCCGGTTGTGAGGCAGCAGCAGCAGCGGCTAACCTTGGCAGTAAGGTATTGCTCATCACCATGAACATGCAGACCATTGCACAGATGAGTTGTAACCCGGCTATGGGTGGAATTGCCAAAGGACAAATCGTAAGAGAGATAGATGCGATGGGCGGATACAGTGGTATCGTTAGTGATATCAGCACCATCCAATTCAGGATGCTGAACAGAAGCAAAGGTCCCGCCATGTGGAGCCCGCGCACACAGAACGACAGAATGTTGTTCGCTGCCACGTGGAGAGAAATGCTTGAACAAACATTGAACGTTGATTTTTACCAGGACATGGTAAAGTCTATTATCATAAAAGATAATAAAGCCTGCGGTGTAGTAACAGGTCTTGGTCACGAAGTAAGATCAAAGTCGGTTGTGGTTACCAGTGGAACTTTCTTAAACGGAATCATCCACATTGGTGAAAAACAATTCGGCGGTGGCAGGGTTGCAGAGAAAGCAGCAACGGGTATTACAGAGCAACTGGTTGAATATGGTTTTGAAGCAGATCGTTTAAAAACCGGTACACCGCCAAGGGTTGATGGAAGAAGCCTCGACTACTCCCAAATGGAAGAACAGAAAGGCGATGATGCGATCGTTGGTTTTTCTTACTCCGATGTTAAACGCATCAAGCCAGAAGATCAACGAAGCTGCTACATCACATATACAAACGATACAGTTCACGATATTTTAAAAACAGGTTTCGACCGGAGCCCGATGTTCCAGGGAAGGATCGATGGGGTTGGGCCAAGGTACTGCCCGAGCATCGAAGACAAGATCAACCGCTTCGCCGACCGCGATCGTCACCAGATCTTTGTTGAGCCGGAAGGCTGGAACACAGTTGAAATTTATGTGAATGGATTTTCAACATCCCTACCAGAAGAAGTTCAATACGAAGCGCTTCGTAGAATTCCGGGTTTTGAAAATGTTCGTGTATTTCGCCCGGGCTATGCGATAGAGTATGACTACTTCCCTCCAACACAATTACAATATTCTTTAGAGACAAAAATTTTAAGCAACTTATTTTTTGCCGGTCAGATCAATGGAACAACCGGTTACGAAGAAGCGGCTTGCCAGGGTTTAATGGCGGGTATTAATGCGCACCAAAAAGCAAAAGAACTCGCCCCGGTAATTCTCAAAAGAAGTGAAGCCTATATCGGTGTGTTGATAGATGACCTGATCAGCAAAGGAACGGATGAACCTTACAGAATGTTCACCAGTCGCGCAGAATTCCGCACACTTCTCCGCCAGGATAATGCTGACCTGCGTTTAACAGAGCTCAGCTATAAGATAGGTCTTGCGAAACAAGACAGGATGGATAAAGTAATCGCCAAAAGAGACGATGTACAAAAAATCAAAAAGGTCTTTAAAGATTTCAGCATCGAGCCGGAAGATATCAACTCATATTTTACTGAAATCGCTTCTGCAAACATTTCGGAGAAACAAAAACTATCGAAGATCCTTCTGCGACCAAACGTGGATCTTCCTTCGTTGATGACCCGCGTTCCCGGGTTACAGTCTGCACTGGCAGATGTATCTGTTGACTCACTCGAGCAGGCAGAGATCCAGGTTAAGTATGAGCGCTATATAGAAAAGGAACAGGAGATCGTTGACAAAATGAGTCAGCTGGAGAACCTCGCAATTCCGGTTGCGTTTGATTATGATAAGGTTGCCGCTTTATCGAACGAAGCGCTGCAAAAATTCAAAAAGATCCGCCCCGCAACTTTGGGACAGGCGAGCCGCATCAGCGGGGTGAACCCGAGTGATGTTCAGATCCTGATGGTATTTATGGGTAGATAAAATATGAATATTCTGTGGTATCTTTTATGCTCAATATCCGCCGCTGAAAAAATTTCTACAATATTTTTTACGCACCCTTGGTATTCTGCTTGCAATATTAGCCGTGAGCTTTATTGTATTAAGCATCTATGTATCAACCCATAAAAAAGAACTGATTCAAAAGGCAACCGCGCAGATCAGCACAATGATCGGGGGAAAGGTTTCGCTAGAAAACATTTCTGTTTCCCCCTTTAAGAACTTTCCCTACTTATCGATAGCACTTCAAAACATTAGTGTAACCGATTCACTATTCGAAAAACATCAACACAAATTCTTTTCTGCTGAAAAGGTTTTTGTACGTGTTAATCCGTTTGCACTCCTTATTGCACGCGTCTCGTTGAACAAATTAGAAATTACGAATGGGAGTCTATATTTATTCACTGACACTTCGGGTTACTCAACAGGTTATCTCTTAAACGGAAAGAAGACAGAAAATAAACCCTCTTCAGATGGCGCTACAAAAAACCTGCTTGAGAAAATTGAGGTCAACAAATTTTTGGTAACTATTGAGGATCTTCAAAAAGATAAACTGTTTGATTTTGTGGTAAATCATCTTGAAGCAAAAACAAAGACAACAGACACTTCTTCTGTGTCTGATATCAAAGAATCTATTCTTGTCAAGAGCCTTGCATTTAAATTAAACAAGGGAACCTATCTCGCCAATCAAACCCTCGAAGGCAGTTATACACTGCAATATTTGCCGACAAAAAAATCGCTTCTTTTCAATGATATTGAAATGGCCATTAACAAGCAGCCCTTTCGCTTTACAGGCGCTATGATCTTTGGAACCGTTCAGGAATTTTCAATATTGGCTACCTCAAAGAATTTGTATGTTGATGCGGCTAAAAAAATATTAACCGCTCCCATTGCGCATGCAGTCAGCCTGGTTTCTGTAGAGAAGCCATTGGACGTTTCCGCATCTATTACAGGAAGCTTGAACGGCGGAGATCCGCTGGTGAAAGTAAACTGGGCAACAAAGAATAATTCGATCACAACACCGCTGCTGAATTTTACCAATTGCTCTTTTACTGGCTTATATACAAACGAGGTAACGCCAGGCAAAGAGCGGACCGATCCGAATTCAAAAGTAGAAGTTCACCAATTCAGCGGCAATTGGCAAGGGCTTACGATGACATCAAAAGATATTATCATTACCGATCTTACCACACCCACCATAAAAGCCGACATCAGATCTTCCTTTGCATTAACCGAGCTTAATTCGCTTCTGCAAACAGATGCTATCGCTCTTACCTCCGGAACGGGTTTACTTCTCTTAAACTATACGGGCCCCATCGAACATATCAGTCCGCTTAACACAAAACTTAGTGGCTCTCTTTTTATCGATGGAGGTACCATACACACAACAGCCGGCAATGCGGATCTCACAAGATGCCGCGGAAATATCCGGTTCCTTAACCAGGATATTATTGTAGATAGCTTGTTTGGAAGACTAACCAATAATCCTTTCCGGATGTGGGGTACGGCTAAAAATGTTTTTTCACTGGTGGGTGATTCAAAGGATCCGGTTTCTCTTTCATGGAACCTGTATGCGCCTGTTTTAAATATCAATAATATCAGCAGTATTTTCCTTCGCAAGCTCCCCAATAAGACACAATCAAAAACTAACAAAAATACCAGCCTTGCCAAAACAGCGCAGCAATTAGATAACCTCTTGTCCAGCGGAAACATTTCCGTAAGCGTGCGGGCTGATAAAATTTTATTCCATCGGTTTGAGGGAACCAAACTACAGGCAGACCTTTCCGTATCTGCAAATATGTGGACATTAAAAAAAGCTTCTCTCATCAACGGAAAAGGAAGTTTTCTTCTTTCAGCAAAAGTGTTGGAAGAGCAGGGCAATCGCTTTAAGCTGATCTCCGATCTGCACATGAAAGAGGTTGATGCAAAAAAGACATTTTATAGTTTTGAAAACTTCGGCATAAAAGACATCAGCTATAAAAACATCGAGGGCGTATTAACTGCCAACGCAAACGTTTCTGTTAACCTTGATAAAGCAGGAAACTTTGATATGGGCTCGATGGCGGGAGATGCTGACTTTTCAATTGTAAACGGGGCACTGATCAAATTTGCCCCGGTGATGAAGATTCAGGAGTTTGCTTTTAAAAACCGGGATTTCTCAGACATCCGTTTTGCGGAGATAAAAGATAAGCTCCGCTTTAATAAAGGAGTGATAGAAATGGACAGGATGGAGATCAATTCCACTGTGTTATCACTATATGTAGAGGGCGTTTATGCGCTAAGGGGCATTACGGATATCAGTATTCAGGTACCACTCAAAAATCTGAAGAAACGCGATAAGGACTATAAACCCGAAAACAGTGGTGGCGACAGTCGCGGCGGCATGAGCGTTTTCCTCAGGGCAAAAACAGCCGAAGACGGAACCATCAAGATCAAATACGACCTTTTCAAGCGTTTCCGGAAAACTTAGCGGGCTTCACCGGTTTTTCTTTTTTTATAATTCTGCGTTCCGTAAATTGTCAATCCACTCTCTTCGATCGCATACTATATAGTATTGTCTTGACCGTAACCAAAAACTAACCGCATGAAACTCCTCTCCGGTATACTTGCCATCCTGTTATTTGCCGCCTGTCAAACAGCGCCAAGCGCATTGCCAACACTGGCAGAGTACCACCAGATCACAGACTCCGGCGTTCAGACCGGTGGCGTTAAAATGATACAGATCAGCACACCCGTTGGAAAGTTCAAGGTTTGGACCAAGCGGTTTGGCAATAATCCGAAGATCAAGGTTTTGCTCCTGCATGGCGGTCCCGGCGGCACACATGAGTTTTTTGAATCCTTTGAAAGCTTCCTCCCGCAGGAAGGCATTGAGTTTTATGAGTATGACCAACTGGGTTCCTATTTCAGCGACAAGCCAAAAGACAGCAGCCTATGGACCACCGCGCGTTTTGTGGAAGAAGTAGAACAGGTTAGAAAAGCGCTGGGTCTCAATAAAGATAATTTCTATTTATTAGGGCATAGCTGGGGCGGGATCCTGGCAATGGAATATGCTTTAAAATACCAGGATAATTTGAAGGGGCTTATTATCAGCAATATGATGAGTAGTGGCCCGCTTTATGGTAAATACGCAAAAGATGTACTCGCTAAACAAATGGATCCAAAAGTCCTGGATACGATAAGGGCCATTGAAGCAAGGGGCGATTTCAATAATCCGAAGTACATGGAATTATTGGTGCCTAATTTTTATGCACAACACCTTTGCCGGATAAATCCATTACCCGATGCTATTGAAAGAGCGTTCCCGCACATAAACAACGAGATATATGTAATGATGCAGGGCCCATCTGAGTTTGGTGTGTCGGGCAGGTTAGCTACCTGGGACAGAACTAAAGATCTTCCGAAAATAAAAGTTCCAACGCTTACCATCGGGGGGAAACATGATACGATGGATCCGGAACACATGAAATGGATGGCCACCCAGGTGCAGAACGGAAGGAGCTTGATATGCCCTGATGGCAGCCATTGCTCGATGTGGGATGACCAGCCACATTACTTTCCGGGGTTGATCAGTTTTATTAAGGATGTAAATACCGGAGCTTTTAAAAAATAACATTCACCGAAAAAAAACAGGTTTGACCGATAAAGTACTGAATGCCCGCAGCCATACGCTGTTTTCATTAGTTTTAACACTCTTCCAAAACCAACTATGAACATGAGAAAGATCAAGCTTCTGCTTTCCGGGTTGCTGTTTGCTTCATTGCTGCAGGCCCAGGAAACCTTCCCGGTAAACGGGGTGGCCGACAAGCGTGAAGGCTGCTATGCCTTTACCAATGCCACAATTGTAAAAGACGCACAAACAACGCTCACCAATGCAACGCTCGTTATCCGTGACGGAAAGATCGTAGCCCTTGGTGCATCGGGTGTTGCTATTCCAAAAGATGCGGTAGTGATCGATTGTAAGGACAAATTCATTTATCCTTCTTTTGTCGATATCTATTCAGACTATGGCGTTGCCGCTCCGGCACGCGAAGGCGCAGCTGGTGGACGTGGCGGCGGCGGTGGATTTGGCGGTCCCGCACAGATGACATCCAATACAAAAGGAGCCTATGGATGGAATCAGGCTATCAAACCGGAAGTAGATGCATCTAAAATATTTTCTGCTGATGACGCAAAAGCAAAAACACTTCGCGAGATCGGTTTTGGAACCGTGCTTACCCATCAGAAAGATGGTATCGCACGCGGAACCGGCGCTGTGGTTACTTTGGCCAGTTCTAACGAGAACCTGGTTTTTGTAAAAGAAAAAGCATCGGCCCATTATTCGCTGAGCAGGGGAACATCTACGCAAAGCTACCCAAGCAGTATGATGGGAACAATTGCTTTGTTACGCCAGACCTACCTCGATGCACAATGGTATAAAACCAAACCGGCAAAAGAAGGTGTGAACTTTTCACTACAGGCATGGAACGATAACCAGGCGCTTCCGCAGATCTTTGAAGCGGATGATAAATGGAACGACCTTCGTGCCGACAGGATCGGTAAAGAGTTTGGTGTTCAGTATATCATCAAAGGTGGTGGTAATGAATATCAGCGAATCAAAGAGATCGCAGCAACAAAAGCATCGTTCATCCTTTCGCTGAACTTCCCTGTTGCACAGGATGTTGAAGATCCAAATGATGCTAGGGCTGTATCACTGACCGATATGAAGCATTGGGAACTGGCACCAACCAACCCCTCTGCACTTGAAAAAGCAAACATTAATTTTTGTCTTACATCTGCAGACCTGAGAGATGCCCGCCAATTCTTCACCAATCTCCGCAAGGCTATTGAGATGGGATTGACTGAAACAAAAGCGTTAGAAGCATTAACAAAAGTTCCTGCTACCTTATTAGGCGTATATGATAAAGTGGGAAGTCTTGAAGCAGGAAAGTTTGCCAACTTCATTATAACATCAGGTCCGGTATTTGCAGAGAAAACAACTTTCTATAATAACTGGGTACAGGGTATCAAATATGCGATCAAAGAAGATGGCTGGTACGATGTAAAAGGAACTTACGCGTTAGCGATCAGTTCTGCAAACGGCACAGCTAATTATACGGTGGATGTAAAAAGCGCAGCTGCCGCTAATGTGATCGGAAAAGATACATTAACAGGTAAGTTTAGCTATGATGGCAAAATTGTAAAACTCAGCTTCTCAACTGTACCACCAAGAAGACCACAAGGCGGGGGAGCACCTGCAGGCGCATTACCAGCAGGTGGACCACCAGCGGGTGGATTTGGCGGAGGTCAAGGCGGACGCGGAGGTTTTGGTGGTGGCGCTGCCGCTGCACAATACCGCTTAAGTGGTGTTTCAAACGGAACAACCTGGAATGGTAATGGAGAAGATACGGCAGGTAATAAAGTTACCTGGACCGCAAGCTTTATTGCTGCTGCACCGGCTGCTGCTGATACTACACCGCGCAGACGTCCGGCGGGTCCGCAACGCCTGGCAAAAGTTACTTACCCTTTCGATGGGTATGGTTGGGAAGAAGCGCCTAAGCAGGAAGACATCCTGATTAAGAATGCAACTGTTTGGACCAATGAAAAAGATGGCAAACTGGAAAATACAGATGTATTATTAAAAGGTGGTAAGATTTCAAAAGTTGGAAAGAACTTGAGCGATGCTGGTGCAAGAGTGATTGATGGTACAGGCAAACACGTAACAGCCGGTATCATTGATGAACACTCACACATTGCGGCCGCTTCTATTAATGAAGGAGGCCAATCGGTTACTTCAGAAGTAAGGATCGCTGATAACTTAAATCCTGAAGACATCAATATCTATCGCCAGTTAAGCGGTGGAGTTACCTCTTCACATATCCTGCACGGATCTGCTAATACAATTGGCGGACAAACACAGCTGATTAAATTACGCTGGGGTGCAAATGATGATGAGCTGAAATTTAAAGGATGGGATCCTTTTATCAAGTTTGCTTTGGGTGAAAACGTAAAACGTACCACATCAACCAATAACAATCGTTTCCCGGATACGCGTATGGGTGTGGAAGAAGTGTTGAACGATGCATTTGCACGCGCAAGGGATTATGATAAAGCGATGAAAGCAGATCCAAAAACAAGAAGGGATCTTGAGCTGGATGCGTTGTCAGAAATTCTGAATAAGAAACGATTTATTACCTGTCACTCATATGTACAAAGTGAGATCACTGCTGCTTTGCGTGTAGGCGATAAATACGGATTCAAATTCAACACGTTTACACACATCCTCGAAGGTTATAAGGTGGCAGATAAGATGAAGATCCATGGATCAAATGCATCAACTTTTGCAGACTGGTATTATTATAAAGTAGAGGTAACAGATGCGATCGCTTACAATGCCGCCATTATGTATAAAGCGGGTTTGAATGTTTGTATCAATTCTGATGATGCTGAAATGGCGCGCCGTTTGAACCAGGAAGCCGGTAAAACCGTTCGTTACGGAGGTGTTCCGGAAGAAGATGCTTTGAAGATGGTAACATTGAACCCGGCCAAAGCATTACACGTGGATGATAAAGTAGGAAGTATCAAAGCAGGTAAAGATGCAGATATCGTTATCTGGAGCGATAATCCTTTAAGCATTTATGCAAAGTCTGAAAAGACAATTGTAGATGGTATCGTTTACTGGGACAGGGAGAAAGATGCAGAGCAACGCAAAAAGATCGCTGCTGAAAGGTTCCGCCTAACACAAAAAATGGTTGGAGAAAAAAGAACAGGTGGCGCAGTACGACCTGCAGAACCAAGCTGGCAGATCGTTTTGAGCTGTGGTGATCACGATCATCATGAAGGGCTCTATACTTTTGATATCCAGGAGAACGAAACCATTAACAAATAAACCGACCGATCATGAAAAAAATATTTAGTACGATAAGCGCATTAGTACTGCTGGCCGGTTCAACACAGGCGCAGGAAGTTGTGTACCCAGCGAAAGAATTCAAAGGGAAGATCTTTATCACCAATGCTACTGTGCACGTAGGTAACGGAACCGTTCTTGAGAACGCCGGTATTGAAGTAAGCAATGGTAAGATCGTAAGAGTGGGTGCGGGTATCACTGCATCTACCGGTGGCGATAATATAGTAGTGAATGCAGCGGGTAAACATGTTTACCCGGGACTGATACTTCCCTCAACAGATCTTGGTTTGAAAGAGATCGGTGCTGGTGTAAGAGGAAGCAATGATTTTGCAGAGCTGGGTGATTTCAATTCAAACATCCGATCCATCACTGCCTATAATACGGATTCGCGCGTAATTGGCGTATTACGATCCAATGGCATTTTGCTCGCAAGCGTTGCCCCGGAAGGTGGCGTTGTGAGCGGCTCTTCATCAGTTGTTCAGCTGGATGCATGGAACTGGGAAGATGCGGCTTATAAAATGGATGGTGGTATACACGTAAATATGCCAAGCTTTATTAACCGTTTTGGCCGCAGAGGCGGTGGCGGTCCCCCACCAGGCGGCTTTCCGGGTGGATTTCCAGGATTGGGCGGCGGAGGCGGTGCTGATCCATCAAAAGCAGCACTCGAGAAAGTGGAAGAAATCAAATCATTCTTCCGCCAGGCGAAAGGATATCTGGCAGAACCCACCCACACAAGTACCAACCTGAAACTGGAAGCAGTAAAAGGCCTGTTCGATAAAACACAAAAATTATTTGTGCATGGCGACCAGATCAAGCAAATGCTGATAGCCATCGACTTTGTAAAAGAGTTTGGTTTTGATGTAGTAATTGTTGGTGGAAGCGAAAGCTACCAGATTGCTGATCTGCTGAAAGCAAATAATATTGCGGTTATCCTTGCACAGGAACACGCGCTTCCGGCAACAGAAGATGATGATATTGACCAGCCTTACAAAACACCCGCAGCCTTACAAAAAGCAGGTGTGCTGTTTGCGTTGAACGATACACATGAAGAAGCGCGTTACCGTAACCTGTCTTACAATGCGGGAACATCGGCTACATATGGCTTAACAAAAGAACAGGCACTAACCGCCATCACACTCAACTCAGCAAAGATCCTCGGCATTGATGATAAAACAGGATCGCTGGAAGTGGGTAAAGATGCCAATATCATTATCACTACCGGTGATATCCTTGATATGAAAAGCAGTACGGTAACAGATGCTTTTATACAAGGCCGTAAGGTTAGCCTCGACAACAAACAACATCAATTGTATGAGCGATACAAATACAAGTACGGAATTAAGTAATTGATCCCATTTATAAAGAGAGCCCTCACCAAAAAGTGAGGGCTTTTTTATTATGTCATCTCTGCGGTTTCCTCTGCGTATTCTCCGCGCCTCTGCGGTGAAGAAAAGTTTCGAATAACGGTCAGAATGAGTTGCGAAGATTTCCTTCACCGCAGAGGCGCGGAGAACACAGAGGAAACCGCGGAGAAATACCGCTCGAATATCCACTCTTCCGCTGATAGTTTTTAAAGTACCTCCTCTTGTAACCTTTTTACCTTTATCCCGTTCTGGTATCTACTGCTAACACCTGAACCATTACCCGAATGAGAACTTCTTTGCTGCTTGTCTTTATATTACTTGCCTTAAACTCCTTTGCCCAAAAAGAAAAAGTAATAAAAAAGGTTCCCGCTGTGCGGACAACGCAAAAAGTTGTGATTGATGCTGACCTGAATGATGAAGCCTGGAAAACAGCTCCACTAATCAACCAGCTGGTTGAATGGCGCCCGGCTTTTGGAAAAATAGAAGATGATAAGAATCGGACAGAGATCCGCATTCTCTATGATAACGCTGCCATTTATATCAGCGGGTTTTGCCATGAGGCCAGCAACGATAGTATTTCTACAGAACTCGTGGGTCGCGATGTAGTGGGTGTAAACGACTTTATAGGAGTGATCTTCGATACGTACAACGACAAGATCAACGGCTTTGGCTATTATGTTACGCCACTCGGCGAACAGTTCGATGCCAAATATTCATCGAATGGAGAGGATGGAAGCTGGAGTAGCGTTTATGAATCAAAAGCCAGGATTGTAACAGGCGGGTGGGTGTTCGAAATGAAGATCCCTTATTCTGCCATTCGTTTCAGCAATACAAAAAAACAGGATTGGGGCATTAATATTACGCGGCGCAGGAGCAAGAGTGGTAAACAATTCATGTGGAACCCGACAGACCCAACCGTGGGCGGAAACTTTCTTGCGCAGTTTGGGCTGTGGACCGGTATTGAAGATATCAAACCACCTGTGCGTTTATCGTTCTCACCATATCTGTCAACATACGTTACACATTACCCCTATAATGACCCGGCTGTTAAAAATACAGCCACGGCCATCAATGGTGGAATGGATGTAAAGTATGGCGTAAGCCAGGCCTTCACCCTCGACATGACACTGATCCCTGATTTTGGCCAGGTTCAGAGTGATAACCAGGTGCTTAATCTTACGCCCTTTGAAGTAAAATATAATGAGAACAGAACATTCTTTACGGAAGGAACGGACCTCTTCAGTAAAGGAAATTTATTCTATAGCCGCCGGATAGGTGGCACACCGCTGCACTATTATGAGGCTGGCGATAACCTGCTGCCAGGCGAAAGCATTACACGCAATCCACAGGAAACAAGATTGATCAATGCAACAAAACTGAGTGGACGAACGGCTACAGGCCTCGGCATTGGTTTCTTTAATGCTGTTACCAAACCTCAATATGCAACGGTAGAAAGCGGTGGCAAAGAAGTACGAAAGATTGAAACAGATCCGCTTACCAACTATAACATAATCGTGTTTGACCAATCGCTTAAACGCAACTCAAGCGTTTCGCTGATCAATACGAATGTAACCCGCAATGGTACTGACTATGATGCAAATGTTACGGCGGGCCTCTACGATTTTTATGATAAGAAAAATGACTGGAACATCAACGGAAAATTTGCAGTGAGCCAGCAGATCGGTTACAATGCGGACAAAACAAACAGAACCGGTGTTAATAATTATATCTCCCTAAACAAAACGGGCGGGCGTTTTAATATGCAGGTTTGGCAGGACCTCGCCGATAATAAATTCAACAGTAACGACATGGGTTATTTTACCAATAATAACTACATGGATAATGGTTTCTGGCTGGCCTACAAATGGCTGAAACCAAAAAACTGGTACAATAAGGTGCAGGTAAATTTGAACGGAACGCTTTCAAGGCGTTATAAACCCTGGGATTTTCAAACACTCTGGCTGAATACGAATGCAAACACACAGTTAAAGAGTCTTTGGTGGGTAGGGGGCGGTTTTAATTATAACGCAAGAGCAAATGACTTTTATGAGCCGAGGGTTTTGGGTAAAGTATTTAAACGACCTGCTTATACCTATTATGGTATGTGGTTCGAATCGAATAATGCTAAAAAATATTCGGCAACGGGACAAATATACCGCACCTCTTCCCCCGAATACAGTTCTGAAGGATACGATGTGGGTTTCAGTAACCAATACCGTTTTAATAAAAAGCTGACAGTAAGTACCAACACAAATCTTACGTTCCTAAACAATAATCTCGGTTACGCAACCATAGTGAACGACAGCAGCATTTTTGCTTTGCGGAAAAGAACAACGGTTGAAAACATATTTACCGTAAAATATAACTTCAACAATAAGATGGGTTTGAGTTTCCGGGCAAGACATTACTGGAGTAAGGTGGATAACAAGCGATTCTTCAGTCTTGCGAATGATGGAACGATGATCGCGAATGCGAATGATTATAGCAGTCGTGCAAATTATAATGTTAACTACTTTAATATAGATATGGTGTATACCTGGCAGTTTGCGCTGGGAAGCTTTATCAATATTGTCTGGAAAAATTCGATCGGCTCGCAGGACCTGCGTATTAATGATCCCTATTTTAAGAACCTTGGGAATACACTCAGTGCACCGCAGCTCAATAGCTTATCTGTAAGGGTGATCTATTTCCTTGACTACCTCTCCTTAAAGAAAAAGTAATTTTTTCCACAGAAGCACTGAAGGGGATCTTTTCAGTGCTTCAGTGCTTCTGTGGCTTTCTAATTTTCAAATTACCTACCTTAGCCCCATGGGTAAAAAACTGTTTTTGCTGGATGCGCTTGCTTTGATCTACCGGGCTTATTATGCCCTGATCCGTACCCCACGCATTACATCAAAAGGAAGAAACACAAACGCACAGTTCGGTTTTACAAATACATTGTTCGACCTGATCAATAAAGAAAAACCAACACACCTTGCCGTTTGTTTTGATACACATGCACCAACAGAAAGACATACTGATTTTGTTGATTACAAAGCCAACCGCGAAGAAGCACCAGAGGACCTGCTCGCAGCCTTACCCGATATCAAAAGAATACTGGCGGGTTTTAATATACCGGTGGTTGAACTCGATGGTTTCGAGGCAGATGATGTCATAGGCACAGTAGCCTGGCAAGCCGCCGATCTTGGTTACGAGGTTTATATGGTAACCCCTGATAAAGATTACGGACAGCTGTTGATACACCCCAATGTATTTATTTACAAGCCCCCTGCATATGGCAACCCCGAAGAAATACTTACGGCAGAAAAGATCTGTGCGAAGTGGGATATACAACGTGTTGAGCAGGTGATTGATATGCTGGGTCTGATGGGAGATTCGGTTGACAACATTCCGGGTATTCCGGGTGTGGGAGAAAAAACAGCAGCGAAGTTGCTGAAAGAGTACGACAACATTGAAAACATACTGGCCAATGCTGATAATATAAAAGGTGCGCTGGGTGAAAAGATCCGCAACGGGAAAGATCTCGCAGTGATGAGTAAAAAGCTTGCTACCATTATTACCAATGTACCGGTACAGTTTCATGAAGAGGATTACCGGTTGAAAGAATGGCAGAAAGATAAACTGGTGGAAGTGTTTACAGAGCTTGAATTCAAAACGCTCGGCAAAAGAATACTGGGAGACGAGTTCAATGCTTTTCATGCTGCGCCACAGGCGGTACAGACCGATCTGTTTGGCAACACGGTTCGGCAGACAGAAACCAAAAGCAATAAAAAAGAAACCGCCGCAACCGTTATAAGCGGGGAAGAAAGTTCAGGGCTCCTCGCAGAAAAAAACATCAACAATACAGAACATAACTACCACCTCCTTCAAACAAAAGAAGAGATACAGCAGCTGCTCGATACTTTGATGAAAGAACCGGAGATCTGCTTCGATACAGAAACAACAAATATTGATGCGAACGAAGCGGAGCTGGTTGGGTTAAGTTTTTCGATCAGAAAAACGGAGGGTTATTATATCCCTTGTCCTGCTGACAAAGCAGCCACACTGGCAATACTTGATCAGTTGGCCCCACTGTTTAAACGGGAAGATGTTACGTGGATCGGGCAGAACCTTAAATACGATCTGCTGATCATGAAATGGTATGATGTAGAGTTAAGAGGATTGATGTTTGATACGATGCTTGCTCACTACCTGATTGAGCCGGAGGGCAGGCGCAGTATGGATCTTTTAAGTGCGCAGTATTTAGGATACGAACCCGTACATATCGATGAACTCATTGGCAAGAAAGGCAAGGGGCAGGGAACCATGCGCGATGTTGAAATAGAAAAAGTTAAAGAATACGCAGCAGAAGATGCAGATATCACCTTGCAATTAAAAGAGGTTTTTGTTCCGATGTTGAAAGCAAAAGAAGTTCAACGCGTTTTTGATGAGGTAGAAAATCCATTGGTACGCGTTCTCACAGATATGGAGTTTGAAGGTGTGAAGATTGATATTGGCTTTTTAAATGCTTACAGCAAAGAGCTGGAGGCAGATGCGAAAAAGTTTGAGGAAAGTGTATACTCCCAGGCCGGGGTACGTTTCAATCTCGCCTCACCCAAACAACTTGGGGAAGTATTATTTGAATTATTAAAGATCGATCCAAAAGCAAAGAAAACAAAAACAGGTCAATACGCTACTGGGGAGGATGTTTTACAAAAGCTGGCGAACAATAACCCGATCGTTGCAGATATACTGGGATTCCGTGAGTTAACAAAGCTGAAGAGCACTTATGTTGATGCGCTTCCACAGATCATTAACAGCAAAACAGGGCGCGTGCATACATCATATGCGCAGGCTGTTGCCGTAACAGGAAGACTGAGCAGTAATAATCCCAACCTCCAGAATATTCCGATACGCAGCGAGAAGGGCCGTGAGATCCGTAAAGCCTTTATACCAAGAGAACCGGGAAGGGTTTTAGTAAGCGCAGATTACTCCCAGATCGAGTTGCGTATCGTGGCCGCTATCAGTGGCGACCCTAATATGTGTGAAGCATTCAAACAGGGAAAAGACATTCACACCGCCACCGCAGCAAAGGTTTACAACATTCCCGAAGCGGATGTAACCAAAGAAATGCGTTACAAAGCGAAGAGTGTGAATTTCGGGATCATTTATGGACAGGGTGCCTTTGGTCTTGCAGATAACCTCGGCATACCGCGCTCAGAAGCCAAAGAGATCATCGATAATTATAAAAAAGAATTTGTTGGCATTACAGCATACATGGAGAATACCATACGGTTTGCACAAACAAACGGATATGTTGAAACCCTGCTTGGCCGTAAACGCTGGCTCAAAGATATCAACTCATCCAACTTTACTGTTCGCGGTTATGCAGAACGAAATGCTGTTAACTCGCCGATACAGGGAACCGCTGCAGACATGATCAAGCTCGCGATGATCTCCATCCATCAAAAAATAAAAGAGGCAGGACTGAAATCAAAGATGATCTTACAGGTACATGATGAACTTGTGTTTGATGCGTTTCCGGAAGAGCTCGATGTACTGAAACCATTGATCCTGGATAGCATGAAAGCCGCGCTGCCATTGCCGGGCGGCGTTCCCGTAGAAGCCGAATTAGGAACGGGTGAGAATTGGTTAGTAGCGCATTAAACTTATACCCTATGCCAACGAATGAAGAAACGATCAACCGATTCTACACGGCTTTTGCAAAGCTGGATTATGCAACGATGCAGTCGTGCTACCACCCTGATGGCGCTGTATTTAATGATCCGGTGTTTGGTTTATTAGATTCGGCGGAAACAAAGGCGATGTGGGAAATGCTCTGTAAACGCGCAAAAGATTTTTCGCTGAGCTATGGAAATATCAAGCTGCTGGATGAAGAGTACACTACCTGCGATTGGGTAGCCACCTATCTCTTCACCAAAACAGGAAGGCGTATCATTAATAAGATCACCGCTCATATGCGATTCAGAGATGGGCTGATTATTGAACACACAGACGCGTTTGATATTTACCGCTGGTGCCGCCAGGCACTTGGCTTTAGTGGCTTGCTGTTTGGCTGGACCTCTTTTATGCACAAGAAAATACAGTTGCAGGCGAAGGTGGGACTACAAAAATTCATGGAGGAGTAATGAATTGCCACAGCAAAAGAATACCTATTTTTACTTTATGAAATGGGAGTTCTACATAAAAACTATCTGGCTCATCGGTGGCCGCTATTTCCTCATAGCGGGGATAGCTTTTCTCCTTTTCTACATCCTCCTCCGCAACAAAATATTCTACAAAAAGATCCAGCAACGCTTTCCAAAGAACAACGATTACTTCCGCGAAATGGGATACTCTTTCTTTACCATCGCCATCTTTGGTTTTGTTGCATGGCAACTGCTGGGAAACCCGTTGATCACTCCCCACACAAAAAAATATTCAGACATTGCGCAATACGGATGGGCGTATTACTTTCTTGTATTTCCTTTACTCTTCGTTATACACGATGCTTACTTTTATGTAACGCACCGCCTCATGCATCACAAAAGATTATTCAGGTGGTTCCACCTGGTACATCACCAGTCAACCAATCCATCTCCCTGGGCCGCATATGCCTTTCATCCGCTGGAAGCCATTGTGGAAGCGGGTATTATCGCAGTCTTTCTTTTTACATTACCCGTTCATAAGAGTCACCTGATCATATTTTTTCTCATCATGATCGTTTACAATGTGTATGGGCACCTGGGTTATGAACTATATCCGAAGGGTTTCAATAAAAGCATGATAGGCAAATGGATCAACACCTCTGTTAACCACAACCAGCATCACCAATATTTTAAGGGTAACTATGGTTTATACTTTCTCTGGTGGGACCGACTCTTCGGAACTATCCGCGAAGATTATGATGCAAAGTTTGAAGAGGTTAAATCAAGGGTGCCGGTTATTGTGCAGGAAGAGTCAACCTCAACACCACATTTAGCAGAAGCATAGCTACTAAACTTTAGGCGCCGCCGGTTTTTTATAAATAGGAACCGTACTACAGGGTTCACCATACATGATACTCTTTACAAACGGGCGTAACTTATTGGTGATCTCTACATAAGCAGCTTCCGGAACAGACACTTCTCCGCAACCTTTTACCACTACGCGTTTATCTGTATATTCTTCTCCCTTTACAGCATCGAGATTTTTTAAGAGAATTGTGCTGATCAACTTGGCCTCATTGCCAAACACTACATCTTTTGCCACGGGCTGCAGGTAACTGGCCACCAGCATATACGCCCACATGGGGATGATGGCATCTGCTGAACAGGTAACCGCAACATACGCATCGGTATAGGACGCCCAATCGGTTGTTAGCAGTGCGGCCCTGAAATCTTTTTCTTTCAGGATCAGTTCCATAAAAAGGTATCCCTTCAGATCAAATACTTTGATCGTGCCCTTGGGATAATATTCTTCCAGGTCGAATGTGATCAACCCGCTTTCCGCCACCTTATTAACAAATACTTCCTCCATGATCATTCTTTACCGTACAAATTTACGATTCCGGCTGGTTTATTTGTTTCGCTATGCGTAAAAGAAAAACCCGGCACTTTTGGCACCGGGTTCCTGTTTATAGAGAAGTTGAACTACTAATAAAACTTAGATCGGCTATCCTTGATTACTGCAGCTTTTTTCAGGGCTTCCTGGCTACGGAACGCTCCGGTTCTTACAATCTGCATCAGGCTTTGTTTGAATGATTCAGCGTCCTGACCCGATGGTCTTGCACTGGTATTCTCCACCTTAACAGCAAAAACACCTGTTAAGCCATCAATTGGCTCTGTTGCTTTTCCGGTAACTGCCTTGTTAAATGCCAGTCCTATTATTTTTGGTTCGCTTCCTAATCCTGTAATGAATGGGGCGGCAAAACTCAGACTGTCGGCACGTGATATGGGCGCTCCGCTGCTGGCAGAAAAAGATTCCAGTGTATTGCCTTTGAATTTGGTTTCCTTGATAATCGTTGCCTTCTTCTGGTTACGTACAATACTCTCAACAATCGGTCTTGCTTCAGATACCGACATGGTACCCACTTTATTTACGGCAGCTATCATTGCTACAACAAATTGGTCGCCTATTTCGGTTGGCTCAGAAACGTCACCAGCGCCATTCTCATAGATCCAGCGAACCAGTGAGCGGCTTTGTCCTAATCCATTTATGGTATAATCATTCTGTTTAATCTCTCCGATCGTATTAACCTGCTTTTTCTCTTTCAAAGCATTCTCGTTAAACTGTTTTGCATTCTTGCTGCTAACAGCAAACTGAGATGCTGCTGTATTGGCTGCACTAACAGTTTCATTACTAGCGATGATCGCTTTTGAGAGGTAAGCTATTTTATAAGATAGTGATGGATTTTTTTGTCCCAGTACTTCTATATAGTGATAACCGAATTCAGTCTTTACAATTCCTTTACTTCCAACCGGTTTGTCAAAAGCAAAATCATTAAAAGGAACTACCATCTTTCCTTGTGGGAAATAATCATATACACCACCCTGGTCCTTATTACCATCATCAGAATAACGGCTCGCCAATGCATCAAAATTGGCACCGGTAAGAATGGCTGTCTGTATACTGTCGGCAAGCTTTTTGGCAACACTGTCAACACGTATTGGTTGATTGGTTCTTGGATCGATTGTTCCAATCAATATATGACGAACCTTTGCGCTATCCGGCCACATTTTAGTACCCACCATTTTAGCGATCACGTAAGTACCGCCATCCAGGTATGGACCATAAACACCGCCAACAGGGATCTTCGTAAGTGTATCTTTATTTGCCTGCTGCATTCTTGATTTACTGAAGTAGCTGTTATAGTAAGGTGCTTCAGTTCCGGTTTTTGCGAGGAATGTTTCAGGATCTGTTGTTGCAGCAAAATCATTTTTGTACGATATTACCTGGTTAAGGGTATTCAATGAGTCTGCTGAAGAAGGGGCTGCATTAAAAGCCACATAAGATATATTGCGTGTTTCTTCTTTTTTTGCAAACTCTTTTTTGTGTTTGCTTACATAAGCAGCAATATCATCATCGCTTACTTTTACAAGTGTATCGCTTACGGCCTGGTAAGGCACATATACATATGAAAATGAAGCAATGGCATTATTATCTGCCTGCTGTTTTTCAAGCAACCATTTGGGTATATAGGCAGCCTGTATCAACAGTGCCTGGTATTTATTACGTAACCCCTTTTCGATGGCCGGGTTAATATATACTGTGTTGATCGTTCTGATTTGTTCTGCGTTCCTGCTTTTCTTTAAAGCGGCGATCTGTTGTTTCGCGTCATTTACCATGAACTCACCGGTAGTAGGATTGGTAAACTCCTGTTTGAAAGGAGAGTTTGGTCCGAACAGGATATCGCTCATTTCTTTTGGTGGAACTTTCAATCCCAGTTTTTCATATTCCTGTTCAAGAATTACACGCTCAACTTCCTGGTTCCATAGAGAACCGATGAGTTGTTCGCGTTGTGCGCCCTGACCGGCATACATTCTTTCCTCGATAGCCAGCTTTTGCTCGAAATCAGTTCTTTCTATCTTCTCACCATTAACCACACCTATCGTAGTAGTATTAGAAAAGCTATTCCTTCCACGTCCCACACCATCCTGCAGAATAAAAGCGATCAATGCGATTGCGATGATAGCGAAGATGATCCAGGCACCTTTGTCACGAATACGTTGAATTACAGACATAATGAATTAAGTTAGATTGAAATGTTTTGGTCCCTTTTTTAACGGGAGGCAAAAATAGGGGAATAAAACATTAGAACAAATTGTGGAAAACCCTGTTTTCGCCTTTAAAACCGGGGATTTCCGGGAAAAGGTCAAGATCAGGGAAAGTATCCGCATTCGCTAAAGCTTCGGTGGCCGAAGAAGAAATCCACACTGGCTTGTTGAAAAGGTCGTTTTAAGGTGGAGAACCCCGCTTTTTTACGGTGTAAAAGTGGAAAGAAGTGGAACAATCTCCTGACCAGGGTATCAAAAAGGGTGTTTGGGTCCGGACCACTTCACTTTTATCCCTGTTAATTAAGAGTGGGGGAAAGGTGGACAGATAAAATTATGTTATGTGAACAGGGTAATCCACAGGTGTTAAGAAACCCGATAAACCTAACACAGGATGCTAACTTTTACTGTATAGTGTTGTTAATAATACCGGGATAAACGGGTTCTTGTTACCTTTGGCGGCTGTGAATAAGTAAGTTATCCCGATATCCACAGCCGTAATAGTAGTAGTTAGATTTTATAAAAAGAGTTATTTAATATTATTACCAGAGTTATGAACAATGCATTTGAAACGATTTCGGCAAAAGGTTTTTTAGATATTGAAATTGATCCGCGTCTCGATTTATTTGCCGAGATTGAGCATCTAAAAAAAGAAAAGAATGCCATACTCCTCGCCCACTTCTACCAGGAACCTGATATCCAGGATGTGGCCGATTATATCGGGGATAGCCTCGGGTTGGCTCAAAAGGCACAACAGGCTGAAGCCGACATTATTGTTTTTGCCGGCGTCCACTTCATGGCAGAAACCGCCAAGATCTTAAATCCTTCTAAAAAGGTTTTATTACCCGACCTGAAAGCCGGCTGTTCGCTGGCCGACAGCGCACCTGCTCCCTTATTCAAGGCATTCAGAGATAAACACCCCGATCATATTGTGATCTCTTATATCAACTGTACAGCCGATATAAAAGCACTCAGCGATATCATTTGTACCAGTAGCAATGCTGAAAAGATCATCGAAAGTGTACCTGAGAATCAGCCCATTATTTTCGCTCCCGATAAGAACCTGGGTGGTTATCTCAATAAAAAAACGGGTCGAAATATGTTGCTTTGGAACGGAGCCTGTATGGTACATGAAATATTCAGCCTTGAGAAAATAGTTAAACTAAAGATCCGTCACCCGAAAGCCAAAGTGCTCGCACATCCTGAATGCGAAGAGCCCGTATTGGCGGTGGCCGATTTTATCGGCAGTACTACGCAGATCTTAAAATATTCAGAAACAGATAGTGCCACCCAATATATTGTGGCCACAGAAACCGGCATACTGCACCAGATGCAGATTAACAGCCCCAACAAGAGCTTTATACCTGCTCCGCCCATGAATAACTGTGCGTGTAACGATTGTCCCTACATGAAGCTGAATACGCTCGAGAAACTGTATTTATGCATGAAGTACGAGCTCCCGGAGATCATCATGGATGAACAGTTGCGTTTAGCCGCCAAAAAACCAATGGACCGCATGATGGAAATCAGCCGCGCAGCCGGCCTCATCGGATAAAAGCCCCTTCGGGGCGGCAGGTTTGTAGCCCCTAGGATTTGAAAAATACAAGAACCCCGTTAGGGGTGACACACAGACGTTCCGAAAATTTTAATAATTCGAATACGCCGTGTGTCACCCCTAACGGGGTTCATAATTTATTTGAATCCTTTTTTTCTACAAACGTTCTGCCCCGAAGGGGCTGTTGTAAACTCATGATTGTTTTATCTATCTTGGTAAGACAAAACAATTTTTATGTCGAAAATTCTTCTCACGATTATTTTATCGGGTAGCATACTTTTTTCCACTGCTCAACCACTCAGCAGTAAATCAATCGACAGCCTCGTAGAAAGATCCATGAAGGCATTCAATGTTCCGGGTATTGCTGTGGCTATTATAAAAGATGGAAAAGTGATCCACTCAAAAGGATATGGCGTGCGCTCTTTAAACACACAACAGAAAACAGATGAAAATACTTTATTCGGTATTGCTTCCAACAGTAAAGGTTTTACAGCAGCAACACTGGGGATTCTGGTGGATGAAGGAAAGATAAAATGGGATGATAAAGTGCGGGATTATATTCCTGAATTCAAATTATATAACCCTTATGTAACAGAAGAATTTACCATCCGGGATCTGCTGACACATAGGAGCGGTATGGGTCTCGGCGCAGGCGACCTTATGTTCTTTCCGGATTCGAGCGACTTTACTTTAAAAGATATTTTATATAACCTTCGTTTCTTAAAACCCGTTTCAGGATTTAGAACCAAGTATGATTATGATAACAATCTTTATATAGTTGCGGGCGAAGTGGTGGCAAGGGTAACGGGAAAAAGCTGGGACGAATTTGTTGAGGAAAGAATTATCAGGCCATTGGGTATGAGTAATACCGCTGCATCTTTCGACAGGTTGAAGAGTACCGCGAATGTAATAGATGCGCATGCACCGGTTGATGGTAAAGTACAGGTGATAGCGAGAAGCACTTTAAAAGTGGGTCATTCAGCGGGAGGCATTAACGCAAGTATAGCTGATCTTTCAAAGTGGGTGATCGCTTTGCTTGCGCATGGTAAATATGGGGAAGGAAATACGAAGAAACTCTTCTCAGAAAATGTGTTCAGGGAATTATGGACACCACAAACTATCATACCTGTATACAACCCGGGTTATTATAATACACACTTCTCTTCTTATGGATTTGGATTTGGACTGAGTGATGTAAGCGGATATAAACAGGTATCACACACCGGAGGTCTCGAAGGAATGGTTACACAGATCACAATGATACCTGAACTGGAGCTGGGTATTATTGTGCTGACCAATCAACAGGAAGGAAGTGCATTCATATCGATCACCAACCAGATCAAGGATGGTTATTTTGGAAAGAAAGGAACGGATTGGGTGGCGGATCTGTCGAAAAGAAGAGCACAGAACCTGGATGGGGCAAAACATTTAATGGACTCGATCTGGAATGAGATAGATGTGGCGCAGAAAAGCACAAAAACAGATATCAACCTGTTCACCGGAACCTATACAGACCCATGGTTTGGTGATATAACGATCTCAGTAAAGAATGGTAAAGCCTGGTTCGATTCAAAACGGTCGCCAAAACTTACCGGCGAAATGTTTGGGTATAAAGGCAACACATTTGTTGTAAAGTGGCGCGACAGGAGTATGGATGCAGATGCATTTGTAAACTTTACTTTGGATGAACAGGGAAAAGCTTCCGGAATAAAGATGCGTGCCATATCACCACTCACAGATTTCAGTTATGATTTTCATGATCTGGATTTTCACCGGAAACAATAATCCGGAACAAAAGCCGTTATAGGAAAAGTATAACTGCCGCCGGAATTATGATACACTACTATATCGAGAATCAGGGAAAAGTAGTTGGTCCACTCAGCCTGAGTGGATTAAAAGAAAAGAAGTTACTGACTGATACACTTGTATGGCGCCATGGATTTGATAACTGGACGCCAGCCGAAGAAGTAGAAGAACTGAAGTCCTATTTTGCTGCCGGTCCGCCGCCGCTTCCGGCAAAGAAATTAAAACAATCTATCGCAATCCCGGTAAAACAGGATACTGTAAAAAAGAAATCACATCCTGATACGCCTTTGTATGATGAGCGTTACCGGAAAGAAACGGAGGTAACGACCACGGGAATTTTTTTAATGCTTACCCCACTCCTCTTTATCATTTTTTATAAACGCGCCTTTTATCACAGCGAGTATTTTGCTTACCTCAAAGGGATTTCCATTGTTGGTGCAATAGTAATACGCATCATTGCCACAACCTGGGTAATGCGTGTAGCCAAACACCAGAACAGGGATGCAAACAAATGGGGAGTCTCCGCACTTTTTATACCGGCACTTTCAATGATCGCCATTGGGCTCAGTAAAAAATTATATGATGCTGACGAATGGAAAAAGCATCTGTATAATGAGAAGCGCCAAAAAAGCAACGCCTATTTTCATGCGGCTGTTTCGGAGCGTTTTTCTTAAATATCCTTCCCCGAAAACCTGTCCTCAAAACCGTTTACACCTGTAGGAGGGCATTTACTGCCCCAAAACGATCCTTTTCACTGCGTAATTACGCAGCCCTGCACGCATTTGTCATCCATAAAAAACAATTGTGTAGAAAGAGCACTACAAACCCGTTTACTGGGTGCTACGGATGTCGCATACCGCGCCGTTACAAGAAATTCTAACGATGTACTAATTCTCAAAATAAATCTTTGCGGCACCTTTACATTGTCAAAAGCGGAAAACCACCGTTACCAAAAACCAGAAAAAAATCAAATCCTATGAAAAGCCTTTACAACGAAAATCTGAAAACAACTACTGCCGCAGGTGTTTCTTCTTTACCTAAAAGAGAAGCCGTAAGACCCGCATTCCGCGAACATCCTAAGTATGATGAAAAATACTGCAGGGAGTACGAAGCAACTATCGCAGGCGTGTTCTTCTTTGTGGTACCTATTATGTTTATGTTTTTTTGTGTAATGAACTTTGTAAAGTATGAAGGCTATGATACTTTCATTACGATTTTGGTTGTTGGTGCAGCGGTTCTTCGTGTTATCGCTACTATCTGGGTAGCCAACCTTTCAAAAGAGTTGAACAGGAACTCAATCCAGTGGATGGCTTTTGCATTCCTGCTGCCAGGAACTGCTTTAACTATCATTGGTCAGAAAAAGAGAATCTTTGATCCATCAGAATGGAAACAACATCTCTACAATCACAACAGATCTATCACTTTTGCAAAAGAAAACTATACACAAGCGCAGCCACAGTCTTTCCAGCTGGCCTCTTAAAATACTTTGGTTTTGGTTTGATACATTTGATTTTTTAAAAAAGCCGCGATATTTATATATCGCGGCTTTTTTATATTTTCTACGGAACTTTAAGCGAATAGGATCAGTCTTTAATAAACGGATACCGTGCCATTCTGTAAACCGGCTTCTGCAATTGGGAGCGCAGTTTTTTGAACGACTCAAATGGTCCCTTTGTTGCAAACAGGTTAATGAGCCACGCGGGTAAGGACCCGCCGGGATCGCACTCCAGCATATATTCTACGCGGATCAGTGTTTTTGATAAGGGTGTAAAGGTCCATTTGGCAATAGACTTTGAAACCCGCACAATACCAGGCTTTACCGGAACCATTTCAGAAACATTGGTCGCCTCAAGCGTCATTACTTTGGAGGCAGGGTCCTGCGTTAATATAATATGCGCAACAAAGTCGCGGTTGGAAGTGGGCCAGGGAAAAGAAAGCTCGGAATAATAGTAAACATCATTAGGCGCTACCTGTTTCAAAACTTTAATGGATTTGGTTGCATAGACCCATTCACCGGTGGCATCGATGTCTAACATCACAGCTGCGAGGGCGCTCATGGTACAGGAAACGTTTGTAACGATACGTATAGCGTTCAGCTTTGACCCCGGTACCTCGGCTGTATAAATATGCATACTGTCTTTAGACGACTTCAGCTTCCAGTTGAGTTGAGAATGCCCGGACAGCAGTGTAAAACAAAAAGCAAAAAGGATAAAGATGCGTATCATAATTATGTCAAAAATAAGGGATCGTGGATTTCGCGGATTAAAATAGGATTAAGCGAAAAGAAACCCCGGTCTTTAAAAATAGTTTATCCTAAAAAATCATACCCCAGCACCAAGGCCACTTAAAAGCGTTTTAGCCGCCACAAATTTTTATTTGGCACTGGACAGCAAAAAGCACGATAGGGGAAGAAATTTAGCCCCCTAAAGGAATTGTTTATCGATTTAAGATGCGGGAGGCTCCACTTTTTCTTACGTTTAGGCTCTTTGCCGTCCATTGTTCGGTTCATGGTCGTTATTCCTCCTTATCACAGCCTTATCAGCTTCGCTCACAGACGAACAACCTTCGCTCATGAGCGAACATCCTTCGTCTGTGACCGAACAACGTTCGTCTGTGAGCGAAGGATGTTCGCCTGTGAGCACAGGAAATAAGGAGGAAAGGCGAAGCTGATAAGGCTGTGATAAGGCGCCGGTAAGAACAAAGGGCGAACAATAGAAGTAAGCAGGCGAATACCGTTAAAAAACCTTCCCAATCAAGTATTAATACGCTTGTCCACCATTTAACTGCCACCTACATTTGTCCTGTAAACAATAAACTAAAACAATTAGTCAAAAAAATACTAAAAAAATTAGTGTGTATAATTAAAAGTCCTTACTTTTACGTCTCCATTAATTTTGATCCATTAAAATTCTAAACAATGAGTAACGCAGAAAAACTGAAGGCGCTTAAGCTGACGATAGACAAGATCGACAAGGATTACGGCAAGGGAAGTGTGATGATGATGAATGAAAAAGGTCACGAAGCGATGGAGGTGATCTCCACCGGTTCGATAGGTCTGGATACCGCATTGGGTGTGGGTGGATTGCCAAAAGGAAGAATCATTGAAATATACGGGCCTGAGTCTTCAGGTAAAACAACCATAGCGATACACGTGATCGCAGAAGCGCAGAAAAAAGGCGGAATGTGTGCCTTTATTGATGCGGAGCACGCGTTTGACAGTTCGTATGCACAGCGCCTGGGCGTTGATGTAGACAACCTTTTAATTTCTCAACCGGATTATGGGGAGCAGGCACTGGAAATCGCCGACCGTCTTATCTTATCTGGTGCATTAGATGTAGTAGTGATCGATTCAGTTGCTGCACTGGTTCCCAAGAGCGAGCTGGAAGGAGAAATGGGTGACAGTAAAATGGGGCTGCATGCACGTTTGATGAGCCAGGCTTTACGTAAGCTTACGGCAACTATCAACAAGACCAATACAGTGTGCATCTTTATCAACCAGCTTCGCGAGAAGATCGGTGTGATGTTTGGAAACCCTGAAACAACAACGGGTGGTAATGCATTGAAGTTTTATGCATCAGTAAGGTTGGATATCCGCCGGATGACGCAGATCAAAGACGGTGATGCAGCCGTGGGTAATCATGTAAAAGTAAAGGTTGTCAAAAATAAAGTGGCGCCGCCATTCCGGGCCGCAGAATTCGATATCATTTTCGGGGAAGGCATCAGCAAGCTCGGGGAGATCATTGATATTGGAGTAGAACTCGGAATTGTGCAGAAAAGCGGGTCATGGTTCAGTTACGAAAGCAACAAGCTTGGTCAGGGTCGTGACTCGGTTAAAACGCTCCTGCGCGATAACCCCGAACTGGCCAACGAAATCGAAGCCAAGATTCGCGCAAAGGTAACCGTGGTTACAGACACAAAAGCAGCAGCTGAAGCATAAAGAGTTTTGATGGATGGTTTAGTTAGTAATGCCACCCCGGGGAAGGGGTGGCTTTTTTTGCATCGTCCGCAGAAGCTTCGGACTGAGCTAAAGACTATATTGGACGCGATTAGCCAAGGCGGATGTAAACTTTAATGTCAAAAATTTAATAATTGCAAAAGGTAAAAATTGGACTATTTACAAAATAAATACAAAACAAAATAGATATTATCTAAATCAACAACGAAAAAATCTAATAAAACAAAATTATATCCCCACTTACTCCAAAAACAACGCGAGCGGACACAAACGAAAACTCCTTATATTTAGGCAAAACTAACTGCTCCTTTGTTCTATCCCCTGATCAGGATTTGGGCCCGTTTGGCCCTCAAAATCTTTTTACGTAACGTGGTTATCAGTAACCCCAGGTCTCTCGAAACCGAAGGTCCCGTCCTCATAACCGCCAACCACCCCAACTCTTTTTTAGACGCTATTATCATCGGCGCACTGTATAAACACCCCATCCACTTTTTGGCCAGGGGAGATGCGTTTAATAAGCCCTGGCATGCCAAACTGCTCGGACTCTTGCAAATGATACCGGTTTACCGCCTGAGTGAGGGAAAAGAGAATCTTGTGCTGAACGACCAGGCTTTCAGAAAGAGTAAAGAAGTTTTGAGCACCGGTGGCGTATTGCTCATTTTTATCGAGGGCATCTGCCTTCATAAACACGAATTGCAGCCCTTTAAAAAAGGTGCGGCTCGAATAGCTACGGATTGTAAAGACATACCCGGAATGAAAGTAATGCCGATGGGTCTGGCATATGACTCTTTCACACATTTCGGCAAAAACATCTCCCTTGACTTCGGTGACCCTATAGCGGTTAACAGTTTGCTGCCTTACGAAGAAGAAACAAAAAACATGCGCCACATGAATGATGTATTATACAACGATATTGCCCATCGCATAAACGTTCCGCAACACAATAAAAAACGTAATACAAACATTTTACTTTGGTTACCAGGCCTGGTGGGTCTCCTGCTGCATTGGCCCATGTACAATTTTCTCAGTAAGAGCATTGCTAAAAAAACAGAAGGAACTGTTTTTTATGATTCAGTGCTTTTTGGTGCTTTGCTATTACTATACCCGGTTTACCTGCTGCTACTGGCAGTTATCCTTTTTCTTTTGAATACACCATTCCTTATATCCGTGTTGATACTGTTAATCCACCCCCTAACTGCACGGGCGGCTGTTCAGCAAAGACGCGGATAAAAACCGGAAGCTTATCTTATCTTCATAAGCAATATCAATTCAAAAAAATGGCATCAGTCAAAATATTAGGCGCGCGCAAAAAAATCGCACTTGTAGCGCACGACCATAAAAAGGCCGACCTGATGGAATGGGCGATACACAATAAAGCATCTTTAGCCAAGCACGAATTAGTGGCTACCGGCACAACCGGGAAATTACTGGAAGAGGCGCTCGACAGACCTGTAAAAAAACTATTAAGCGGCCCACTTGGTGGTGACCAGCAGATCGGCGCAATGATCGCTGGCGGAGAAATTGATATGATGTTCTTTTTCTGGGACCCCATGCATGCACAACCGCACGACAGCGATGTAAAAGCCCTTCTACGTTTATGCATTGCCTGGAACCTACCCATGGCCTGCGACCGCGCAACAGCCGACTTTCTAATGACATCCCGTTTCATGCACGAAGAATATGAAGCCACGCTGCCGGATTATACAGATTACTTAAACAGGAACATAAACGAAGAAGAATAAAATGAAAAGAACTGTCTTTTTTTTCGCCATCATGATGTACACCTGCAGCATTATTGCACAGGATACGCTTTCTAAAACAGATATTCCCGCAGCAGCCAGATTGCTCGATCTGCACTTTACGCAAAAAGAAATTGATACGATGTATGACGGTATCAAAGAGAACCTACAGGGATACCAACTCATGCACAAACAATCACTGAAGAACAGTGTGCCACCAACCTTGTCGCACAGTGCCATCCTTCCCGGAATGGTATTCAATGAAAAACAGGATAAAATCAACTGGAATGTTCCTTCGAATGTTGAGCTGCCGGCCAATAAAAACGATCTCGCCTTTTATAGCCTGCTCCAGTTAGCATCATTGATCAAAAACAAAAAAATAAGTTCGCTAGCGTTGACACAATTCTACATAGATAGAATTAAGAAATTCGGCGACACCTTACAATGTGTCATCTCCATAACAGAAGACATTGCCATGCAACAGGCAAAAGAAGCGGATGCGGAAATGGCCGCCGGAAAATATCGCGGTCTGCTGCACGGCATTCCTTATGGATTAAAAGATCTCTTCTCGGTAAAAGGAACTAAAACCACCTGGGGAGCTGCTCCGTATAAAACACAGCAGATAGAAGAAGATGCGTATGTATATACCCGTTTACACGAAGCCGGCGCGGTACTGGTTGCGAAGTTTACATTAGGAGCATTAGCCATGGGCGACTATTGGTATGGCGGCCGCACCAAAAATCCATGGAACCTCGCAACCGGATCTTCGGGATCATCAGCAGGTTCCACTTCTGCAACCGTTGCGGGACTGGTACCTTTTGCTATCGGAACAGAAACATGGGGTTCAATTGTTTCACCATCATCCACCTGCGGGGCAACAGGACTCAGACCTACATTCGGGAGCATCAGCCGTAGCGGCGCCATGACGCTCAGCTGGAGCCTTGATAAAGCTGGTCCCATCTGCAGAAGTGCGGCAGATGCGGCAGTTGTGTTCAATTATATACACGGAACAGACGGATATGATATGAGTGCAGTAAACAAGCCGTTTAATTATAAACCGAATACAGACATCAGAAAACTAAAAGTTGCGTACGCAAAAAATTATTTCGATAAGATTACAGATACCAGTCGCAATGAATGGAAAGTATTGGAAACCTATAAAAAAATGGGTGTCCAATTGATTCCGGTTGACTTTCCGGATAGCGGAGTATATAATTTCAATATCATGGATATTGTGATCAGCGCAGAAGGAGCCGCAGCGTTTGATGATTTTACGCGAAACAACATTGATGATGAAATGACGCGCCAGGGAAAATTTGACTGGCCCAATACATTTCGTATATCCCGATTCATGTCGGCGGTGGAATATATCAATGCCAACCGTCATCGTTATTTATTGATGCAGAAAGTAAATGAAATGATGAGCTCGATTGATGTGCTGATCTGCCCAACCCGCGGCAGCGGTAACCAGGGTGCGATCACAAATCTTACCGGTCACCCGGTTGTGTGCGTGCCTACGGGCTTTGATAAAAGATTTAATATGCCAACAAGCATCACCCTCATCGGAAAGCTATTTGACGAGGCAACGATACTCCTGGCAGCAAAAGCCTACCAGGAGGCAACTCCTTGGGATGAAATGCACCCGGCGATGTTTAAGAACTAATCAAATTCTTTTGCCACTGAAGCACAGAAGCACTGAAAAGAAATTTCAGTGCTTCTGTGCTTCAGTGGCATTTTTAGTTTTAAAAAAACTAGCGTATATTATACTGTCAATACCCAACGATGAAAAGATTGCTTTGCCTCTTGCTTCTATGTAGTTCCTTCACGATGTTGCGTGCACAGGATTTTTCTTTGTATGAAAAGAAAGTGCTCATCAACGGAAAGGATACGCTTCGATACAGGATCCTATACCCTGAAAATTATAAAAAAAGAAGGGCATACCCACTTGTTGTATTCCTTCATGGATCGGGAGAACGTGGAAGGGATAATGAAGCGCAGCTGACACATGGCGGTAAATTATTTATCCGACCGGAAGTAAGAAAACATTTTCAATCGATCGTTATTTTTCCGCAATGCCCTGCAGACAGCGTCTGGTCGCGGTTCAGGCGGCTTTCGAATGCTGATGAATGGGCATTTGTAACAGATGGTGAACCACCGGTACCCCAACGATTGGTAAAACAATTGATCGATGTGCTACTCGAAGAAGGAAAAGTAAACAGTAAAAAAATATACATAGGCGGACTATCGTTAGGCGGTATGGGAACCTACGATCTGCTTATCCGCAATCCCCATTATTTTGCAGCTGCGTTTCCTATTTGTGGTGCCACAAGCATACCCGCATTCCTGGCTCGTGCAGCGCCATTGCCACTGTGGGTCTTTCATGGAACGCTGGATAAATCGGTTCCGCCAAAATTTGACCGGGACCTTTATACAGCTTTAATGACCAGGGGAGCAAAAAATGTGTTGTATACAGAATATCCAATGGCGGGGCATAACAGCTGGGACTCAGCATTTGCAGAGCCAAAATTATTACCCTGGATTTTTGCTGCTAAAAAGAAAAACAATATTACCTTCTGGTAAAGGGTTGCGGTTAAAAATGTTCGCTAATTTGTTATCAAATAAATTCGCGTGAAAACCATTGTATCGTTATTTATTATTGTCTTTCTTTCTGTAACGTCCGCTATTGCACAGAAGCCTGTTTCAATCGGGAGCCTGCGGTTTATAGGGGTACATGATATACCCCATAACTTTATTTATAAAGGAACCACTGTAGGAGGATTGTCCGGAATCGATTACGATGCAGATCGCGATCAATACTACATGATCTCCGATGATCGTTCTGCTATCAATCCGGCACGCTACTATACTGCTAAAATATTTTTCGATAAAACGAAGATTGATAGCGTAACGTTTGTAAATGTTACCACGCTCCTTAATAAAGAAGGGAACGCTTATCCCAACACCAGGCAGGACCCGGGGCATACACCCGATCCTGAAGCATTGCGATATAATCCGCTAACCAATGAAATGATCTGGACGAGCGAAGGGGAAAGAATCGTAAAAGCAAATGAAACCGTTCTGGAGAACCCGGCTATTACTATAATAAGCCCCAGCGGAAAGTATGTTGATACATTTCCCTTACCCAAAAATCTTGTCATGACCACTGGCGAAAAAGGACCGCGGCAGAATGGTGTGTTAGAAGGATTAAGTTTTGCTGATAAGTTCAGGACCTTGTATGTAAGTCTTGAAGAACCACTTTATGAAGATGGTCCACGTGCAGACACCTTCGGGAACAAAGCTTTCGTAAGGATCTATCAATTTGATGTGGCATCAAAAAAGAATACCGCCCAGTATGCGTATAAACTGGAACCGGTTGCTTTTCCGGCAACTCCGTCAAACGCATTTAAATTAAACGGTATCCCGGATCTTCTTTCGATAGGTAACAAGCAGTTCATCGTATTGGAAAGATCTTTTTCAACGGGGAGATTACCCTGCACGATAAAAATATTTTTATCGGACCTGAATGATGCAACCGATATTTCTGCAACCACATCATTAAAAGAACAGCCGGCTATAAAGCCGGCAACAAAAAAATTATTACTGAATATGGATGAGTTGGGAATGTATATCGACAATATTGAAGGAGTGACTTTCGGTCCCGATCTTCCCAATGGCCACAGGACTCTCCTGCTCGTTGCGGATAATAATTTCGCACTCATTGAAAAAACACAGTTCTTCTTGTTTGAAGTAATGCCTGAAAAAAAATAGTTCCCGATGCAAAAGGCCTTTTATGTATTACTGTTTTTTATAAGCCTGTCCGCCTGTAAGATGCAAAGAACCGGGCAACCGCATATTGAGATACAAACCCAGTATGGCGAAATAGAAATCGAGCTGTACGAAAAGCAGGCGCCAAAGACCGTAGCCGCATTTCTTGCTTATGTTGATTCGGGTCTATATAACAACAGCAATTTTTATCGTGTGCTGAATAATGAAAACCAGCCCAGCAATGCAGCCAAGACCGAGCTGATTCAGGGCGGCATATGGAAAACAAATAATAAAACAGCCACTACTAAAGCCGGCATACCACACGAGACAACCCAACAAACCGGCATCACTCACCTCGATGGAACATTGTCTATGGCAAGGCTCGAACCCGGAACCGCTACAACAGAATTCTTTATTTGTGTGGGCAAACAACCCGGTCTTGATTATGGCGGCGAAAACATTGCCGACAAACAGGGATACGCAGCTTTTGGAAGGGTGATCAATGGAATGGACATCGTACGAAAGATCTACCGGCAGAATGATGAGGACCAGAATTTTGATCCCCCAGTGGCGATTTATAATATTGTACGACTCTAAAAGTGAGTAGTGAATTGTTTTAACACCGCTTTTCATCCTCCCGCCCCTTGCTGGCATACAAATTGAATATAATATGTGAAAAGGAAGATCATGAAAAAGATGCAGTTGGTTTTAGGTGTGATGATTAGCCTGTTGATACTGGCTGCTTGCGGTAAACAGGTATACGTTCAAAAAGACAGCAACGTAGATTTTAGTAAGATCAGGACTTATTCGTGGGTGCCTGCCCAGAAAGATAGTTTGGGAAGAACCCGCACAAACAGCCTGGTAGATACAAAGATTAAAAAGAGCATCAACGCAAACCTGTCTGCGAGCGGATGGAGAGAGGTTCGCCGAAACGCAGATGTTAACCTTGTATATGATGTTGATGTACAAAGAGAAAGGGTAAACGTAAGCGATCCGGTATACAGCCAGCCGATGACACGTTGGTATTATAGCTATTATGGCCGGAGGTATGTACCGGTTTATTATCCTACACAATTGTTAGGGTATGATAACAGGACGGAAACGGTTAATACCGGAACATTGACCCTTTCAGTAACAGATGCCCGTACCGACAAAACGATATGGCAGGGCTGGACCACTTCTGAAGTTAACGGAAGACGCCTCACAGACAAGGAGATTGATGATAATGTAAAAGCGATCGTAAAGAAACTGAATGAGGCCAATAAAGAATGAACTGAATAATTAAGATCCAATATCCCGACCGTCCCGATTTATCGGGACGGTCTTTTTTTGCAAAAACAAAACGGGTAACATAAAAAACCCTTTTTAACTTTATACCATATGCCTTTCAATCTACAATCACCGTTCGCACCCGCAGGAGACCAGCCAGGTGCCATTGCCCAATTAACCGAAGCGGTTGAAAATGGCGAGCAATACCAAACCCTGCTGGGAGTTACCGGTAGTGGTAAAACATTTACGATTGCCAATCTGATTCAGAATACACAACGGCCAACGTTAGTTCTGACCCATAATAAAACGCTGGTGGCGCAGTTATACGGAGAATTTAAACAATTCTTTCCGGATAATGCGGTGGGATACTTTGTAAGCTATTATGATTATTATCAGCCCGAAGCATATATGCCGGTTAGCGATGTGTACATTGAAAAAGACCTGAGCATTAATGAAGAGCTGGATAAGCTGCGGCTACAGGCAACCTCACAACTTTTAAGTGGAAGACGTGATATCATTGTGGTTGCGAGTGTGAGTTGTATTTACGGTATGGGAAACCCGACAGAGTATGAGAACGGGATCATCAGAATTGAAAAGGGACAGGTCTTATCAAGACAAGGGTTTCTGCATAGCCTGGTGAATTCATTATACAACAGATCACAGGGCGACTTTACTCGGGGAACCTTCAGGGTAAAAGGTGATACGATCGATATCAACCTGCCGTATGTTGACTTTGGCTATCGTGTAACTTTTTTTGGTGATGAGATAGAAGAGATCGAAAGCATAGAAACATCTACCAGTAAGCGGATAGGTTTGATGGATACTGCGGCAATATTTCCGGCAACATTATACCTGGCTCCCAAAGACATGATCGTTAGTGTAATGCATGAGATCCAGGATGAGATGATGGCGCAGGTGGAATATTTTAAAAGTACCGGAAAATACATAGAGGCACAACGGCTGAAAGAAAGGGTAGAGTATGATATTGAAATGATACGCGAATTGGGGTATTGTAATGGTATTGAGAATTACTCCAGGTTTTTCGACAGGCGTAAACCCGGAACAAGACCCTTCTGCCTGCTGGATTATTTTCCGAAAGATTTTTTGTGTGTGATAGATGAGAGTCACCAAACTATTCCACAGGTGGCAGGTATGTATGGTGGCGACAGGAGCCGCAAACTGGTGCTGGTGGATTATGGTTTCCGTTTGCCAAGTGCCATGGACAACAGGCCGCTGAACTTTCATGAGTTTGAAGGATTGATTGGTCAAACCATTTTTGTGAGTGCTACACCCGGCGATTATGAATTGGAAAAAACGGGTGGTGTGGTAGTGGAGCAGATCGTTCGTCCAACAGGATTACTCGACCCGCCTATAGAAGTCAGGCCAAGTGTTAACCAGATAGATGATCTGCTTGAACAGATAGATAAGACGGTAAAAAAAGGCGACCGGATCTTAGTAACAACGCTTACAAAAAGGATGGCAGAAGAGATGGATAAGTATCTTGGGCGCATCAATATCAAATCCAAATACATTCATAGTGATGTAGATACACTGGAGCGGGTTGAAATATTACGTCAGTTGCGCCTTGGCGAAATTGATGTGCTGGTGGGAGTGAACTTATTAAGGGAAGGGCTTGATCTTCCCGAAGTTTCATTGGTAGCCATACTGGATGCAGATAAGGAAGGATTCTTGCGTAATGAAAGAGCGCTTACACAAACAGCAGGTCGCGCTGCGCGAAACGTTGATGGTCTTGTGATCTTTTATGCGGACCGGATGACAGAAAGTATGCAACGGACGATTGATGAAACCGGCAGGCGCCGTGAAAAGCAGGTGATCTATAACACAGAACATGGCATCACACCGCGCACGGTTGTAAAAAGTATACAGCAGATCATGGCACAGGGTTCTGTGCTGGATATCAAAGGATATGACCCATCCAATCCATATGCATTGCAGCGGGAAGGGCAGATAGTAACAAAAGCGGCAGAAGAGCAGGAAAGTTATCAAACCATTCCGCAAATGGAAAGAGCGATCGGAAAAACCAAAAAGGAAATGGAGAAAGCCGCACGGGATCTTGATTTTATTGAAGCCGCGAGGTTACGGGATGAGATGTTCAGGTTGCAGAAAGAATTGGAGGGGATGAAATGACGCGATTTTTGAAAACAATACAATTACTCTGGACTTTTTATAAAAGCTTTCTTTTTGTATCCCTCCTGGTAACAGGCTTTTGTTTACAGCTTATCTGGAAATATGATTTCCGGATTTTCGGAAATACGCTCTGGCTCAAGCTGGCAACGCTCGCACTAATCTGGTTTTTTATCAACGAGTTTAGAAGTAAAGAATATTACTATTACCAGAATCTCGGAATATCTAAAACATTACTTTGGTCAGCCACCATTTTATTTGATCTCGCAATTTTTATATTTCTCGTTGTAACCCTTTCCTATTTTAAATGATCTACACCCTTGAAGCAGATAGTATACAACTGGAGTTTAATGGAAGAAAGATCCTGCAGGATATCTATATTAAATGCGAAACAGGCAAGATCACCGGTTTATTGGGAAGGAACGGCGGCGGAAAATCCTGTTTGATGAAAATCATTTATGGAACCATGGCCTGCGAAAAATCAGTTCGGATTGACAAAGTTTCCCAGCGCGAAGCATTTAAGCGAAACGACCTGCTCTTGTATCTTCCACAATTTAATTTTATACCAAAGCGGTTTAGCCTGGAAAAAATATTCAAAGATTTTTCTCTTGATTATAGCGTATTCGAAAACCGGTTTCCGGAATTTGCAACAGCCTACAAAACCCGGGTAGGCAACCTTTCAGGAGGACAGGCGCGTTTGGTGGAGTTATATATCATTGTAAAGTCACCCTCAAAATTTGCCATGCTGGATGAACCATTTACACATATCAGTCCAATACAGGTAGAAAGAATAAAAGAGTTACTGATGGAAGAAAAAGAAAACAAAGGGTTTTTAATCTCAGATCATATGTACCGCCATATTACGGAGATCAGTGATCACCTATATGTGCTTGTTAATGGAAAAACGAACCTGACAAAAGAGATCAGCGATATAGAAAGATTGGGATATGCCCATATTTAAAAAGAGGTTAGACGTTAGTTATATCTCTAACATCTAACCTCTATCAACTAACATCTGATTATAACTTCATCGGTTGCGCCTTCCAATAAGTTAAAGATCTCCACAACCATTCAAAAGGCCCGAACCTGAAATACTTCAGCCAGATCACAGAGAAAATAATCTGGAAGATCCATACAGCACCCACTACGTAGTAGATCTGGTGCAGATGCAGGTTTCCATAATATCCGAACCCATAGCCATAAAAGAAGATGGTACAGATAATGCTTTGCATTAAGTAATTGGTAAAAGCCATTTGTCCAACAGCGGCTAGCGCTTTCATGAGCCAGGGAACCAGCTGGCTGCGATAAAGCAACATTAAAAGACTAGCATGACCAACTGTTATGAGCAGGCGTCTTGACTCGGCCCACACCCATGGATGGCTGATCCACCTGTCAATGAATTCGCCTTGTTTATTAAAAGTGGCAAAATCAATTTTACACAATAGCAGCCCGATCGGTATACCAACGCCATAGCCGATCAGCAGCCACATAGAATAGGTGGAGGTCCTGAGTTGGTTACTAAAAAATCCCCATTTTAGTAGCGCCATCCCTATCAACATCATCGATAACATATCCCAGATACCATAATAAGTACCACCTGCTTCATTTTCGGCATTTCTTGAAATATAATAAGTAAAAATTGTTCCGTAGCCGCTATGCATTTTTCGCATATTCGTATTTATTGCGGCGGTATCGGGCTTGCTGTTGGCCATCCTTGCTTCCCACCATCCGATTGCTTCCTGTTGCTCAGGAGTAAGTTTTTTCTTTTCCTGTTTTGCTTTTTTGGCTTCGAGGTAGGTAGCCCGTTTTTCTCTTGTTTCGTTAAATCTCCATTGAGAAGTGATCATTCCAAAAGAGATGCAGGCAAGACCCAGCACTAACAACCACTTTGGCGCAGCTTTCCGCACAGCAAAAAGGAGCATACCAAAGAGGCCATAATAAAATAAGATATCTCCGTGCCATAAAATCACAAATGCATTGATGATACCGAAAAAAACTAACCAGAGCAAACGCCTGTAATAGTATTCAGAAACAGTGGGCTTGCCCGGAACCTCTTTTTTATTGGTCATGAACAAGACCATACCCGCACCAAATAACATTGAGAACAGTCCGCGCATGGTGCCTTCAAAAAACACTTCAACGGTTGCAAACGTGAGATAGTCATAACCCACAGTTGGTGCAGAAAGAATCGTGTACCAATAATCGATATTCATACCAAAGCCAGGAATATTCATCAGTAAGATCCCCAGCAGTGCAAAGCCCCTGATAGAATCGATGCTTTTAATTCTTTCGGCAGCAGAAACAGGGCGGGTTACTTCGGGTGCGATATATTGATCCATGTGAATGGTTTATAAGTATAAAAATTAATCAAGAATGGGTGTAACAGCTTCAACCGGTCTTTTTTCAAGCGGCATTTTTTTCCAGTAAACAAGACATTTCAATGCCCACTCCAGCGGCCCCGTTGTATAGGTGCGCATCCAGAAAACAGAAAAAACAACCTGGATCAAAATGATCTCGGCAACAAGAAAATATAATTCCCATTGCTCGTAGCGGCCGTAATAACCCAATCCATATCCGTAAAAAACAAAGGCACAGGCAAATGTTTGCAGAATATAATTGGAGAGCGTCATATGCCCAACAGCTGCCATGCCTTTCCAGAGCCATTGTAATATTTTAACACGTATTAGCGCCATTACCAGGGAGGCATATCCTGCTGCCATCAGTAGTTGTTCAAATGGCAGGAAGAGATCGTGTGGAACAGAATGCGAGCTGATGAATTTCGAATAATCCAGCCAATGCAGATCATTATTGTGTAAGCGGTAGAGACCGAGAGCGCCGCCTGCGGCTATCAATAATAATGCTGCGAGAAGATAATTGGCTGTAGAAAAACGGCGGTGGAAAAAACCGATCCCCAGCAGCGCCATACCCAGGAACATCATCGCACTGATTTCCCAGAGACCGATACTGTATAGCCAGGTGGATTCATTGTGTTGTGCTTTTCCTTTTAATGCGAACCATACCTTGCTGTAACCGCCCCGCATAGTTTTATTCTGCTTAACCGTTTTCATAGAATCGTACTTCTGACTCTTTAATACTCCTTCCCATTTACCCTTTTCTTCTGCCTGCCTGGCAGTTAACGTATCTTTCTTTTTTGCCAGCGAATCTGTGAGTTTGAGCTTTACCAGCTTGGCTTTCAGGTTAGTGGTATCTTTTGTGATCTTAATACTGTCCTGCGCTCTTACTGAACTATCAGCTTTGAATTTCTTTTCAATAACAGTAACGGCAACATATTTCTGATAATCATCTTTATCTTCTGCATAGGCCCAGTAATTCTTTCCGCAAAACACAAGCGTACAGATAAGCGAAGCGATGAACAGGCTTTTTGCAGGCAGTTTCCAGAAAGCAAACAGCATAATAGCAACAACGCCAAAAGGAAACAATACCTCATTGGGCCATAGAATAATAAATGCAGTGATAAGACCAAAAATCATCAACCATATCTGCTGTCTTATTAAAGCATCTGCATTATCTATTGCAACAGGATGTTCTTTCTTTTGCAGAAAGAGAACCAAACCCGCGGCAATGATCATTGCCAGCAGCCCCGTCATTTTTCCTTCGAAAAGCAGGGAAACAAGGGTAAGTAATTTGTAATTACCACCATGCGAAGGGCTGGTGATATAGCGGATCTGTTCGTTCGGCGTGAATCCGCCAAAATCGCGGATACTGATAAAAAGGATTCCAAATAGGGCGATGCCGCGTAAAACATCAAGAGCAAAATTTCTCTCGTCAGTCGCTGACGGAAAAACAGAAGAGTGTGTACTCATTAGCGTTGGTTTTGTAATTTCCTCCAGAGACCAGAATCAATATACAATTTAATATTCTACGCTAATAGCTTTTGCCAATGGATTAAAAAGATTTAAGCTTTTCGACAGGGGGCCCTTAACCAAACAGCATTGTCTTTCTCTTTATAAACAATAAAACCATTGTTCTGCAATATTTTCATTGAACCGGCATTTGTGACTTCTGTTTCGGCAATCATAGCCCTGACACCATTCTCTCCCCGCGCCCAATGAACCATTCCGCCAACAGCTTCTGTCATGTAGCCTTTTTTACGATACGCATCATAGGAACCATAGCCAATTTCGATCTCACCTTTTTCATCGGGTTCTCCTTTAAAACAAAGATCACCAACAGCAACCCTTTCGTTTTTCAGGAAGATGGTCCATAAAGTAACATAGCGAAAATCTGTTTTGGTGTTGGCCACCCGCAGAAGAATAGATTGTTCCAATGCTTCAGCCAATTCGGGCGAGATCTTCCGGTTGGTGGGTAACAGGTTTAACTCTGTTTCCAGCGATGGGTCGCCCTTGATATATTTAGCCAGCTGCTGATGTGTTAGCGGCACAATTTGCAGGCGGACTGTTTCAATCATAGTAAGGATTTATTTCCTGATAATAAGGTATGAGCCGATAACGAGTAAGAGCACGCCCAACAATTTAGTTATATTAAAAGAGCTCTGCGGTAATCCGAATAAGGCAAAGTGATCATAGATAAGTGCTACCAGCATTTGTCCGCCGATAAGCAGTACAAACGAGTTAGCAGATCCAATCTTCTGTACCGAAAAGATCACACCCGTTACAATGAACGCTCCCAGTACACCACCGGTATATTTATACAAAGGAATATTTCCCAGTTCTGTTGCGGAAGGAATGGCTTGCCTTGTTGCGACAATAATGATACCCAGGAAAACAGTACCGACCACAAAAGAAATAAAAGCTGCCAGCCATGGATTGTTGATAGCGACTTTCAGCTGGCTGTTGATGCCGGCCTGTGTTGTAAGTGCTATACCAATGACAAAAGGCAGGAAGTAAAAAAAATATTTCATGGAGATCATTATAGTTTTTCGTACAAAGCGCGGAGCTTTTCTCTTGTCATGATCTTTTCCCAATCTTTTCCGAGCGCATTTTCCCAAAGGGGTTTCATTCCGAGTGAAACATTGATCATGGTATCAAACTGTTCATCGGTCAACCCTTTGCATATTCCGGATGGAATCTCAATCTTATTTTTTTCAACCATGTATTTAAATTCTTTTACACCTGCCGGATAATATTCTTCGATATGATTCATTACAATGCAGTTGCCGATACCGTGTTTAGTCCCCAGTAGATAACTCAAACCATAACTTACCGCATGTGCCACACCAACCTGTGAGTAAGCGATACTCATTCCACCGGCGTAAGACGCCATCATTAATTTATCATCGCATTCTTCATCCCAACCGCTTTTCTTCACAAAGATATCCTGGCACAGCTGCAATGCTTTTTCTCCGTAGCTTTTACTGAACTCGTTGATATAGGTTCCTTCCAGGCTTTCAATACAATGTATATAGCAATCCATAGCCGTGTAGAAGCGCTGGTTAACAGGAGCGTTTTTCGTAAGATCGGGGTCGAGAACAATCTGGTCGAAAGGCGTGAAGTCACTGTTCATGCCAAGTTTGCGGGTGGGTCCCGTTAAAACGGTGGTGCGGCTAACTTCAGCACCGGTTCCGCTAAGTGTGGGGATTCCGGCTTTATAAACGCCAGGATTTTTTACAAGATCCCAGCCCTGGTAGTCTGCTGATGAGCCGGGATTATTCATCATTAATGAAACAGCTTTCGCAAGATCCATCGCAGAACCGCCACCAATGCCTATCACGCCGCTGATGGTTCCAAATGCATCTTTTAATTCTGCAGCCAGTGCATCCACCTGTTTGGTCTTTGGCTCATACGTAACATCCACAAAAATAATCTTATCATCTCCCCGCAGCGGAACACGGCTCGCGAGTGGCTTACCTTCAAAAAAATGATCTACTAAAAAGATCATTGGGGCATCGCCTTTTCTTTGCGGGGCAAGGATCTCATCGAGTTGGTTAAAACTTCCGCGCCCATAAACAACGTAGCTAACCATTTTGAAATTCCGAAAACTCATGGTATAAAACTTTAGAGGACAAAATTACGGAATAAAGGGAATATCGAATGTCGAACACTGAATGTCGAATATCGAAGTAATACGAAGGAAAAGTCGCGTATAAATACGCTAATTGGATTGGCAAATCAGTTATCGAGAAGCGGTACTGCTCCTGCTTTAAATTATGGAGAAGCTCAGGCAGCAGAATCGAGGAATGATTTTATTCACAAAATGAAAATATCACTAAAAGAACTTCGTGAAACTCACGTGTCCTTAAGAATTGTTGATAGGCTCGGCTGGTTTCAATCGGGCTTTCTTTCAACGCATATAAAGGAGTGTAATGAGCTAATAGCAATATTCCGGAAAAGTATCACAACCTCCGAAAAAAATAAATTACTTAAATAGATTCATAACCAAAACTTCGATATTCGACATTCAGTGTTCGACATTCGATATTTTTTTCTCAGCTTCCGGATCCAACCCGCTGCATCTCATCCCCCGCTCCACCCGAAGAGCGTTTAACCGTTTTCAACGGTTTCCCAAAACGCCATGTCAACGCAATATTAAACACACGGGAATCTCTTCTCAATAAAAAGTATTCTGTTGCCCCCGGAAAATCTGTATCCCCTTCCATTACCTGCGTAAAGAAAATATCACGAACATTCATTTTAAACGTTGCCTTCTTCTTAAACACCGGTCTCGAAATACCGAGTGATAGCTGACCGGTAGGACGAAGCAACTCCTGCAGATCATTACGGGCTTTGGTGGTATAAACACCAGAGATCTCTCCTGTATAAACAGCACCGAGACGAAACTGGTTATTCATGCTGAAGTTCATCTGCGAAACCTCCGAAGTATAATTGATGTTCTGATAGCCTTTTAATTCTTTATGGTTAAAAATAGCCTGCCCCGAAAGAGACCACCATGTAAACGGCTGGGCCTGCACAGCCATGGAAACAGCGAGATTATACATTTTGCCCACGTTTCCGTTTGTATACACAAGAATATCAGTTCCTTCAGAAAGAAAGATCTGGGAGAAATAATCTTTAATGATACTGTAAGCAACGGTGGTGGTCAGCAATTGTTTGAACTGGTGACTTAACTCCATGTTCCAGCTATACTGCGGCTGAAAGAAAGGGTTACCGCGTTCGTAAGTGTATTTATTAATGATAACCACAAAAGGATTCAGCTTTTGAAAAGGCGGTCTGTCGATACGCCTGCCTGCGGTAAATGTTAGTGTATTTGAAGAATCGGCGCGATAGCTGATATAACCTGATGGAAATAATCCCGAATAGTTTTTTGAGAAAGCAGAATCACCCCGTGCGCTGTTGCCGAGTTGATGACCGTTATAATGTGTATTCTCATAACGAACGCCGGCCTGGAAACTAATGCGATCGAATTTCTGTTCAAAGCTGGTGTACAGCGCCTGGATCTCTTCTTTGTATAAAAAGTGGTTACTCTTGCCAAGATCTTCTTTCCACATCGTACCATCAAATATTTCGTAGGCGGCAGTGTTATCGGTATGAATACTCGAGATCTTATAACCGGATTCCAGTTTTCCATCTTTACCAATTTGTAAATGATGATCTGCTTTGGCAGAAAAGATATCGATCGAAGCGGGAAGGTCGCCCCGTGTGCTTTCTGTGTAGCCTCCGGCAGCGATGAGTGAATTGCCAAAAGCCTGTGTATTGTGTAGTTTATATTTCAAAACATCAATATCCGCAGAAATATCCTGCATCTTGCTGATGGTATGTTTTGCATTAAAATTAATGCCCCCATTCTGAAACACATTGGTGCTGGTTCCAATGGTTCTTATACTGGAATCGGTAGCGCCGCTTTTATTCTGCCAGTCGGCCTGTGCATCATTATTATTTTTCCTGTCAACTGATGTTCCGGTAAAAACAAAACCAATCGTTGTTTTTGGAGTAGCATAAAAATCAACGCCCGTCTTTAGTGTATTGGTAAAGTTTTTATTGATGAACATCGAGAACTGGTCAAGCGTAGAGATTAATGCACCGGAGGTGGTATAATATTTTCTCAATGCATAGATGCTATAGAAGCCTTTGTTCAGGTTGCTGCTGTAAGTAAGAAATGTGTTGAACTTTCCGTTGCGGTAATTCAGCACCAGGCTGTTATTGCTTTTAGCATATTTACCCTGGCCAAAAGCAAGCGTAAGTACACCATTAAAGCCTACCTGTTTATTCTTTTTTGTTTTGATGTTGATAATACCGGCATTACCGCTGGCATCGTATTTTGCTGAAGGACTCGTGATCAGCTCGATCGTTTCTACCTGCGAAGAACTCATGCCGCTGAGCAGGTTATTAAGATCAGCGCCGGAGAGATAGGTTTGTTTATCATCTATCAAAACTAAAACGCCTGCTTTTCCCTGTAAGCTGATGCCGCCATTTTTATCAACCATTACACCGGGCGATTTTTCAAGCACCTCAAGAATGGTGGTGCCGGTATTGGTTACAGATGCATCAACATTTACAATTACTTTGCCTTGTGCCTGTTGTATAAAGGGTTTTCGGGTAGTGGTTACGCTCACATTTTCCAGCGTTTTGCCAGGTGCTCCCAAAACGATGTTTATTTTTCTATCGCCCAGAACTGATTTAGTAACAACAATCTTTTGTGTAGCATAGCCTGTGAAAGCGGCGCTGATGAGATAACCTTCAGAAAGCGTCATGTAAAAAACCGACACACCGTTTTTATTGGTGAGCGCAGATTTCACCAGTTTTTTTGTTTCAGGGTGAGTGATTTCGATCACGGCGCCTTCCATCAGTTCTTTCTGGTCGTTGGTAACGGTAACCGTGAAAGCGGACGCAGTAGCGGGTGCCTGGGCGTGATTGGCAGATATTGATAACAGGAAAATACCCGTAAAAAGTAGTGCTATCCTTCTCATCCGGCAATTTAATTCAAACAAAGGGCTTAGGGATAGCCTTTTTGTTGAGCGGCGGGTTTCAATTATTATAAAAGTTTTGAAGCTCTTTCCAGATCTTCCGGGGTGTCTATCTCTACACCCATATAATCAGTCACCACCATTTTTAATGGGACCCCGTTTTCGAGATAACGCAGGCATTCGATCTTTTCGGCAGATTCGAGCGGTGTCATTTCCCAGTTGGTAAAAGTGATCAATGCACTTTTTCTGAAAGCATACACGCCGATATGTTCGTAGTAAGGAATGCTGATATCTTTATTACGCGCATAAGGTATCACGCTGCGGGAGAAAAGTAATGAGAACATATTTTTATCAACGACCACTTTTACATAATTGGGATCTTCAATAAAAGCAGATTCCGTCATTACCTGCATGAGCGAGGCAACCTGTATCGCCTCTCCTTTGGCGCCTTCAAAAACCTGTAATAATTTTTCAAGTGGCGCACGTTTTACAAATGGTTCATCGCCCTGAACATTTACAACAATCTCAACATCCATGCTGGCAACGGCTTCTGCAATCCTGTCGCTTCCGCTTTCGTGCGAACGCTTGCTCATTACCGCATTGCCGCCATGGGAAATGATCTCGTTAAAAATGATCTCGCTATCGGTTACTACATATACCTCATCAAACAAACCGGTCTTTACCGTATTATCATAGGTATGCCTGATCACGGTCTTATCGCCCAGCAACTGCATCAGTTTGGCTGGAAAACGGCTGGCTGCATAACGTGCAGGTATCATCGCAATTATCTTCATCAATAATCCGTCTTTATTTTTTTATTAAAAGGAATACGCAGCTGGAAAACCAGACTTTCATCCTTGCTGTTATCCAGCACATCAAGACCATACTGAATTTGCTCAACCGGGGTATCGTTATAGGTGCCGAAAAGGCGGTCCCAGACAGAAAAAATATTGCCGTAATTGCTGTCTGTCTGCGGACGCATATAATGGTGATGAACTTTATGCATATTCGGCGAAACCAGGAACCAGCTTAAAGCCTTATCAATCCATAATGGCAAACGGATATTGGCATGATTGAATTGCGTGGCCACCACACTCAGGCTTTGGTACATCATCAATAACCATATAGGGGCACCGCAAATAAAAACACCAAACATCGTAAACACGGCACGTAAAACACTTTCGCCCGGATGGTGGCGGTTAGCAGTAGTGGTGTCAACATGTGTATCTGCATGGTGCACCATATGAAATTTCCACATCCATTTTATTTTGTGTTCGATAAAATGGATCAGCCACGCACCGGTAAGATCAAGCAGTAAAAGTCCTGCAATAATAAATAACCAGGTTGGCATTGGTATCCATTGCAGTATTCCAAAATGATGGGCAATGGCCCAGTCGCTCGTTTTCACAATCAGTAATGCAAATGCAAAATTGATAATAATGGTGGTAGCAGTAAAGAAAATATTGATCGATGCGTGTTTCCATTTGTGGTAGGTGAACCCAAACAAAGGCACGATCCCTTCGATCACCCAGAAAAAGGTGATACCGCCCGCTAATATCAATGCGCGGTGGAGGCTGGGGATGTGTTCGAAATAATGGATAAGCGGATCTAGCATGGCAAGTTCGTTTATACGCCTCCCTAAGTTACAAAAAATGCCCCTCATACAAGGAGCACTTTTCTTATGTAAAGGGTCGATCTTAATTGTTCAGCATCAATGGCATCACCAGCATCAGCAGGTCCTCACCTTCGGCCTGTTCGGTTGGTTTGATCAATCCTGCTTTGGTAGGGGTTGACAATTCCATCTTAACATCATCAGTATCTGCTGCATTGAGCATTTCGATCAGGAATTTTGCATTGAAGGCGATCTGCAGGTCCTCACCATCATACTGGCAGTTCATGCGCTCATTACCTTCAAAGCTGAAATCAACATCCTGTGCGGCCATCTGCAATTCACTACCGGTAATACTCAAGGCTACCTGGTTGGTGCTTTTATTACTGAAAACATTTACGCGGCGCAATGCATTCTGAAAATCGGCTTTGTTCACGATCAGCTTGTATGGATTATCTGCGGGGATCACGACTTTATAATCCGGGAACCTGGCATCAATCAAACGGCAGATCATCTGCGTTGAGCCATGGTTCACAAAAAGATGATTATTGTTATAAGAAATGGTCAGCTCATCATCATTATCAGGCAATGCATTTTTTAACAGGTTCAAAGGTTTTTTAGGCACGATGAATGAGTCTGTTTTGGTTGCTTTTGTATCTACCCTTTTATAACGTACCAGGCGGTGTGCATCAGTGGCAACAAATTGAACACTGTCCTTTGTCAACTCAAAAAATACACCTGTCATGGCCGGGCGGAGATCGTCGCTGCTCACCGCAAATAAGGTCTTGTTGATGCCTGTTAATAAAGCACTGCTGCTCATGGTAAAGCTGGTGGTATCATCGGCTGTTGGCTCTTTCGGAAAATTATCCGGGTTCTCGCCCATTACCTTGTATTTACCATTATCGCTGGTGATCTCAACGGCAAAACTCTTGTCAATATTGAACGTAAGTGGTTGATCTGCAATGTTTTTTAAAGAATCCAGGAGAATTTTAGCCGGGATACACACTTTTCCATTGGTCTTGCTTTCCACATCCATCTGTACACGCATAACGGTTTCAAGATCGGTTGCTACAACATTCAGTTTTTTGTCCTCAATCTCAAATAAGAAGTCTTCCAGGATCGGCAGAACCGTATTGGCATTGATCACACCGCTGATCTGCTGCAGGTGTTTTAACAGGGAAGAGGAAGAAACTATAAATTTCATTCTGCAGAATTTAGGTTTGCAACAAACCTAACGCAAATAGTTAATATTCAAAAACCATTTTAGCCACATTAGGAGATGTTAGATGTTAGATGTCAGATGATAGAGGGGTTGTCGTTTTTCGACTCTTTTCTATAGGAATTAAACAGTTTTTTTCTGTCAACTGTCATCGGTCAACTGTCATTCTGTTTACGTTACTTTGATGTTGTTAACAGCAACGAAGTGAAAACGAACCTCACACCATTATTGGCGTATCCTAAAATAAAACACTACTGCAGCTACAGCGAGCGGTGCCAGTTCGAGGTGAGGGAAAAACTGTTCAGCATGGGATTGTCGAAAAGTGATGTAGATGAAATGCTCTCACGGTTGATAAGCGAGGATATTGTAAACGAAGAGCGGTTCTGCATCCAGTTCGCCGGAAGTCATTTCCGGTTAAAAAAATGGGGTCGGGTTAAAATTATCTACGCCCTGCGGCAGAAACGGGTAAGCGAACCCAATATTAAAAAGGCACTCCGCGAAATCGAAGATGCCGATTATATGGTCACCTTACGGAAAACAGCGCTGGCAAAATGGAACCTCCTGAAAAAGGAACAGTATGTCAACCGGCAGGCAAAAACAACTGCCTATTTATTGCAAAAAGGATACGAAGCACCCATGATACGCGAAGTAATCAACAGTATCAGGGAAGAAAAAAACAAAGTCTGAGGAATGCCCGTTAAGAAAAGGATTAAGATACTGCTAACCATTTGCATTCTACTGCCCGGCTTATTGAAGGCGCAGATAAAGCCAATGGCTACGTATGATAAAGAACTCTCATTTACCACCGAGAATGATGCGTTCCTGCTGGGCAAAGGAGATGCGTATTATACCAATGGATTTTTTTTACAGTATACGCAGGCTGCTGAGCGCAAAGGGAAAAAACTCATCTATGCTTTTGAAGTGGGACAAGCGATCTATACGCCATTGATCCGGCTCACCACTAAGCCTGCCGATATCGACAGACCTTATGCTGGTTACCTGTTTGCAAAGTATAACCGGTCATCTTTTGCAAAGAACAGCGGTGTTTTACAATACGGGGCAACGCTGGGTATTGTTGGGCCATCGTCTTTTGGAAGAGATGTACAGGATTGGTACCATACTATGCTGGGCTATGGCCGCTTCAGGGGCTGGGGTTACCAGGTGCAGGATGCGGTTGGCGTTGATCTTCATATCAGCTATGCGCGCACATTGGTGCAGGATAGCTCCTGGATAAAACTGGTACCGGTGGGTGAAGCAAGACTGGGCAGCAATTTTACCAATGCCACGATAGGTATCATGACATGTATTGGCAGGTTTGCTGATAATGCCCATAGCGTTGGCTGGAACGCGCGGGTTCAGCAAAAAGGAGAAACCCAGATCAACAAAACCGAACTTTTTGTTTACTGGTACCCGCAGGTAATTGTACAGGGCTATAATGCAACTGTGGAGGGCGGACTATTTGATAAGGGAGATACGGCTGCTGTATTGGGCACCACAAAACGCCGGATGTTCCAGCAATCTTTCGGCGCCTATTTTGCAAAAGGGAGGTGGACAACACGCGTTGCCATCGTTTACCAGACACGCGAGGCGGTTGCACAAAAAAATCCGCAACGATATGGATCGATACAGGTAGGATACAGGATTCGTTAACTTTACAGATATGTCATCATTAACCATCACCCTCATTCAAACAAAGCTCTACTGGGAAGACAAACCAGCCAACCTTGCCATGCTTGAAAAAAAGATCACGGGCATCAGTGAAAAAACGGAGCTGGTGGTATTACCGGAAATGTTCAGCACCGGGTTCAGTATGCAACCAAATAAACTGGCGGAGACAATGGAAGGACCAACGGTTGCGTGGATGAAACAAATAGCCAGGGCAAAAAAAATAATTCTTACCGGGAGTCTTATTATTACAGAGAACGATCGATATTTTAACCGCCTGTTATGGGTTTTACCAGATGGCAGTTTGGGTTACTATGATAAACGGCATCGCTTTGCGTTTGCAGGAGAGGATAATGAATATACTGCCGGGAATAAACGCCTGATTGCCCGCGTAAAAGGATGGAGGATCAACCTGCAGGTGTGTTATGACCTACGTTTTCCTGTTTGGGCAAGACAACATACCAGCGAAGAGCCCGAGTATGATATACTCTTATATGTAGCCAACTGGCCCGAGCGAAGGATACATGCCTGGAAAACATTGCTCACTGCAAGGGCGATCGAAAACCAATCTTTTGTTGTTGGACTGAACCGGGTGGGAGATGATGGTAATGGCATCTACCATAGCGGCGACAGCATGGTCATTGATCCATTGGGCGTTGTTTTGTATCAGAAAACGGGTGATGAAGATATTCATACAATCACCCTTGAAAAAGAAACGGTAGAGAGTGTCAGAAGCAAATTTCCTTTCTGGAAAGATGCAGACGAGTTTACAATAATAAATTAACCCCATGCCTGATACACAGATATATCCTGCTGAAAAAATATTTACGGGGAGTGAGTGGCTCATGCAATCTGCTGTTGTTGTAACGGATGGAGCCATTGCCGACATCTTACCTATTCACAATGTGCAGAGTAAGATGCAACCGCAGCAACCCATCATTGCACCGGCATTTATCGATATACAGATTTATGGCGCACACGGTAAACTACTTTCCGTTTATCCCGACACAGATGCATTGCATAAATTATATGACTACTGCAAAAAAGGAGGTGCATCCCATTTTCAACCCACTGTTGCAACAAATTCATACGATGTTTTTTATGGTTGTATCGATGCTGTAAAAGCCTACTGGAATGAAGGAGGTAAAGGATGTATAGGACTACACATTGAGGGGCCCTGGATCAACCCGAAGAAAAAGGGAGCACATCTCGAATCATTTATTCATTCACCATCTGTTGATGAAGCGCGTAAACTGTTAGACTATGGAAAAGATGTGATCACCATGATAACGATTGCGCCCGAGGTATGCAGTGAAGAAGTAATCAAACTGATAAGGTCTTATGGTGTGATCATTTCTGCGGGACATACCAACGCAACCTATGAAGAAGCGATTGATGCGTTTAACGGAGGGATAGAAGCAGCCACGCATCTTTACAATGCCATGAGCCCGTTCCAGCATCGTGCACCGGGAATGACGGGAGCGATATTTGATCACGCAAATGTGCGGTCGAGTATTGTACCGGATGGTTATCATGTAGATTTTGCGGCCATCAGAATTGCCAAAAAACTATTGGGAAAAAGATTGTTCGCTATCACCGATGCGGTAACAACAACGCAGGATGGCCCCTATCCACATACACTGGCCGGTGATAAATATGAATCGAACGGGATACTCAGCGGCTCTGCACTTGACATGGGTAAATGCCTGAGGAACCTGGTTAACCAGGTTGGTGTTGATGTGGAAGAAGCACTTCGAATGGTGAGCCAGTATCCGGCAGAAGTGATGAAGCTATCCCGCAGGATCGGATGTATTGAAAATGGAAGATCTGCGGATCTTGTTTTTTTAGATAAGGAACTGAATGTGTTACAAACGGTCACAGCAGGTTGATCACTTATCCGCGGGTTTCTTTTTATTTTTCCCGCCAATATCATTAAAGATCTTATCAATAAAAATGGCGGTGCCTATGCTCCAGTACCAGCCGTCAAAATTATATTTAAGATCACTTTCGAAAATAGCTTTGCGCAAACCGATCATTCCATTGAGACCGATGTAAGTGAGAAAGTGAAGACCCCTGATATCGGGCATGATAAAATTCACAGAGTAACCCATTCCTGCGGGAACAAAATCCTGCTTTTCTGTTTTGGTAAGAAACCTTCCGCGGATCTTATTGGTTGAGTCAAGAACAGCCTTTCCATAACCCAATTCGAAAACCATACTCATCTCCCATCTTTTTCTGCGGAACAAATAAGGTTCATAATAAATAGTACCGTAATAAAGGCTTTTGGTAAGCTGGTTGATGGGAACACCAGTGGCATCAAGCTTAATACCTGCAAGCTCCTGTTTCAAAAAATAGCCGCCGATCCCAACTTTGTACACGTCATTTACTGAAACGCCAATCCGGTATCCCCAGATGCTTACGCCCTCCTTCTCAATAAATGAAAAACGTTGGTCAAAATCACCCGCCGGTCTCAGCACAAGTCTTTTTTTCTTGTGTAATGAATCGGGTAAAAGGCGCAATGGTGCAGAAACAGTATCAATATCAACATCCTGTGCAGAGACCCACTGGGCGCACAAAAGAAGCGCCGCGGTAAAAAAAATAATGAATGCCCGTAAAGGAGTTCTCTGTGAAATATTCATAAGATAGCCGGTAAAAATAAATCAATCGGGCCCATTTGCTGATTAAAGAATGCTGAATAAAAGGAAAACCGGTGAAAAGCAGCTTTTCTGGTACCAAAAGAGCCTGTTAGCGAAGCTTTTGCTGTATCAGTTCCTTTGTTTTTATGATCTTGGGATCGACTCCTTTTTTAATGGCCCCGGAAGATGGGTAAACCAGCACATCCGGAATAATACCATGACCCTTAGGTCTTTTAGCATCCATTACCAGCCTGTACATAGGAAGCGTTATCTGCAGACCGGTATTCGGGAGCCTGATCGTAGGTATATGCATGGCAGAATTTCCGTAGAACCCGCCGCCGGTTTCCTCCCCTACAATCGTTACATTTTGCTGCCCCTTGAGTTGTGAAATAAACATAGTGGTTGCGGAAAAACTATATCCTCCCTGCAATAAAAAAACATTCCCCGAAAAATGATCCATTTCTTTCGGTTCAAAGACCTTCTTCTCATAATACCGGTAATGTATCAACCCGTCTTCCATTTTGCGGGAGCCAAAATTCATGGCAAACCAGTAGATGAGTGAGGGATGGATATATCGCCCATATGTAAATTTTCTGCTGATCGCCATTACGCTGTCACCAACTTTAAAAGGGTGGTCCGACAGGTACCTGGTTAACAGGATACTGTTATTTACCCGGCCACCGCCATTGTTACGAAGTTCAAGCACCAGGTTTTTGATATGTTGTTCCTGCAGTGTGCGGAATGACCGTCTGAAAAAAGGGCGCATCCACCGGCCGCTGAAAGTAGACAGGGCCATAAAAGCAGTTTGCGTTGCCGTATCAATCACAAAAGAACGCTGAGCCAATAGCCTGGCTTTCCGGATCTCCCTGCGGGTTGGCTTTTTAAATGCAGGCGCAGAATCACGAACCTGCTTTTTTACCGAATCTATCCGGGGCTCAAAGTTTTTGATCTGCGCCAGTGATTCTTTTCCTGCAGCATCGATATAGGTGATGTTGTAAATACTGTCGACACCAATAATGGTCTTATACCACGCAGCAAAATTTCCACTGACTACCTGGTTCTTATAATTATCTGCATACCCATCGCTGCTGATAAACCTGAACAGCGTGTCGAGCAATTGACGGTTGGTTCTTCCGTTGATTCCGGTAATGATGGTACCGCGTTTGAAAACAGTGTCATTCGGTAATGCGCTGCCAAGTACCACTAAACTATCCTTCCAGGCTTTTATCGACAAAGGAAATTGAGGATAGCGAAACTGTGTTGCTTTTTTAGCATAAGCTTTCGAAAACCTTACGGATGTATGACCGCAACGGATAATGCTGATAACTTCTGCTATTTTATTTTTAAACTGCACTTCATCAAGCGAATCAGTAATACTGTTGATGGCATTTTGAAAATAAAGATCAATGCTGTCTTTAGGCGTATACCAGTATAAAGAAGGATGATTGGCTTCGAGAATTTTTTTCAATAACGCAATGTCTTCGCGTAAAAGTTCGGGTGCTGTTTTTACAAGAACCGGCGCAGGCTTTTGTGCAAACAGTACCGGGGTCGTTTGAAAACATAAAACAAAACAAAACAAAAGCTTTACGAATCCTTTCATTTGATAAAAGCGTTCCATCCCTGTGCAGTTACCGGGTGTGTATTGCCACCCTTGGTGGTCAGCTTACATCCTTCTTCAAGATCTGTCATATAACCAATCACACTGATGTCTTCATTGAGTACAATCTTATTATGATCTTCCTGTTTCAAAGTAAAGATCAGTTCGTAATCTTCCCCGCCATTCAAAGCACAGACCGTTGGATCAAGACCGAATTTATAAGCCGCCTGCCTGCTCTCTTCTGAGAGTGGCAGCTTTTCTTCATATAGCATACACCCCAACTCACTCTGCCTGCAGAGGTGCAGCACTTCACTGCTGATGCCATCACTAACATCCATCATAGCTGTGGGAACGATCTTCTCTTTTTCAAAGAATTCAATGATGTCTTTTCTCGCTTCAGGTTTTAGCAACCTGCCTACGATATAACTTTCATTTTCAAGATCGGGCTGTATCTGCGGATTTTCGAGATAAATATTTTTTTCTCTTTCCATTAAAGTCAATCCAAGAAATGCTCCGCCAAGGTCCCCGCTAACACAGATCAGGTCGCCTAATTTGGCTGTGCTGCGTTTCACAAATCGATCTGGTGCTACTTCACCGATCGCTGTTACAGAAATAATAAAACCTTTGTTTGAAGTAGATGTGTCGCCGCCAACAAGATCTACTTTATGTTTTTCGCAGGCAATATAAACGCCTTCATAAAATTCATTCAATGCCTCGAGGCTGAAACGGTTGCTGATACCGATACTCATGGTGATCTGCGTTGGGGTTGCGTTCATCGCATAGATATCACTCAGGTTCACCATCACGGCCTTATATCCTAAATGTTTCAGCGGTGTGTACATCAGATCAAAATGGATGCCTTCCAGCAACAGGTCGGTACTGATCACCGTCTGCTTCCCAAAATGATCGATCACCGCCGCATCGTCTCCCACACTTAAAATGGTAGAAGCGTTGTGCGTTTCAAAATTTTTTGTCAGGTGATCTATCAGTCCGAACTCACCTAAGCTTGCTATCTCAGTTCTGCTTTCCATGTTTTTTGAATTTGCGGATTAACGGATTACGGATTAGCGGATTATACTTATAAAAAATCCGCTAATCCGTAATCCGCTAATTCGTGAATTAAAATTGTACCTCTCCTCCTGCAACGATTGCCTGCAACTCATCGTGTATCTTTCCGTTGGTGGCAATAATATGCGGTTGGTAAGGGGAATAATGATTGCCCGAAAAATCAGTCACTTTTCCGCCGGCTTCTTCTACAATAAGGAAACCCGCCGCGCTATCCCAGGCCTGTAATTTGTGTTCGTAAAAACCATCAAACCTTCCGGCGGCCACCCAGCAAAGATCAATGGCCGCACTTCCTAGTCTTCTCACGGGAACGCCTTTACGGATCAGTTTTTCAAAGATCTGCAAGGGACCGTTAGGCGCATCGAGATATGTGTAAGGGAAACCGGTTACGAGGCAGCTGCTGAAAACATCTGCTTTCTCGCTTACCTGAATCTTTTTATCATTCAGCGTAGCACCAAAACCTTTTTGTGCAAAGAAAAGTTCGTTGATAAACGGGTTGTAAACCGCACCCAGTATCATCTCTCCATCCTGCTCTACAGCAATGCTTACGCAACACAGGGGAATGCCATTGGCAAAATTTACCGTACCATCGATCGGATCAATGATCCATTTGTAGGTCGAATCCTGTACGATCTCGCCTGCCTCTTCACTCAAAATAAAATGATCGGGATAATCCTGCCTGATCACATCTATAATGGCTTTTTCTGCTGCATGGTCAGCTTCGGTTACCAGGTTGTTCATGCCTTCTTTGTTACTAATGGTGAACTGTCCGTTAAAAAAACGGACCATTTCTTTCGCACCGGCTTCGGTTGCTTTTAGTAAAGTTTGTTTAAACATGGCGCAAAAGTACTAAACCCGGCAGGCCTTCCGAAATTATTTCATGGGCGGAGATTGCGTTACTTTACAAATCAAACACAACCAACGATCTATATGCAGCTTTCGGTAATAATAGTGAGCTATAACGTCAGGTACTTTTTAGAACAGTGCCTGTGTTCTGTGCAAAAAGCTATTTCGGGAATTGACGGCGAGATCATCGTGATCGACAATCATTCATCTGATGGCACAGTTGAATGGCTTGCACCGCGTTTTCCGGCAGTCCGCTTCATCAGCAATGCAGAGAATCTCGGGTTTGCCAAAGCAAATAATATTGCAATCGCGCTGAGTAAGGGCAACCATATTTTATTACTTAACCCGGATACATTAGTTACTGAAAATGCGTTTGTTAACAGCCTCGTTTACCTGGATAGCCATCCAACTGTTGGAGCGCTGGGATTCCGAATGATCGATGGCTCGGGAAAATTTCTTCCGGAAAGTAAACGCTCTTTCCCATCACCACGGGTCTCCTTTTTTAAGCTGTCCGGGCTGGCATCTTTATTTCCCAACTCCGCACTATTTAATCAATATGCGCTTGGCAACACAGACTCACGCAAAAACCAGGCGGTGGATGTGTTGGCGGGGGCCTGTATGCTTGTAAGGCAGGAAGTGATGAAGAAACTGAATGGGTTTGATGAAAGCTATTTTATGTATGGAGAAGATATTGACCTCAGCTACCGGATACAAGAACTGGGCTTTGCAAACCACTATTTTGCGGATGCGGAGATCCTTCATTTTAAGGGTGCAAGTTCGCGGGGACAAAGCATTGGCCACATAAAAAATTTCTATGGCTCCATGCGGATCTTTGTGCGGAAACATTATAGAGCCGGCAGCTTTCTGATACAACCTGCAATCGTGTTGAGAGCAAGCGTTGCCCTGGTGAACCGCTATTGCAGCGAGGTCTTTTTTAAAAGAAAAGAAAAACCACTTTCGGCAATAACAACCATTGTAGTGTGTTCTGCCCAAGAATATGAGGAAATATTACCAGCGCTTAAAGGTCTTTTTAACGAGGGAAAACTACCCAAAAGGGCATCCTGCGACCTGAATACCCTCGAGGCTTTTATAAAAACGAACGGAATCAAGGCCATTATTTTTTGTACCGGCACCCTACTGCTTTCCGATATACTCACCCAGGTACAATTGATAGAGGATAAAAAAACAAAATTCATTTTTCATCTGGCGGGCAGTGAACATATTGCGGTTAATTAATGTATTGTCCCCATCCCTGCTTATTTTACAGCAATTGCGTAGTTTCGCAGACCAAACCCTCAGCATCTAACGAATGGCTATTCTTGATTTTAAGCTTCCTAATACTATTTTAAAAGCGTTAAGGCTACCGCAGAATACCGTACGCAGCCAGCAGCTGAAAGTATTAAAGAAGCTGCTGAGAAAAGCAAGGTTTACAGAATTTGGTCAGCAATACCGTTTTGATGAGATCCTGCTGAGCAAGCATCCCGGAAAAAAATTCCAGGAACTGGTTCCCACCTTTAATTATAATAAGATCTACAAAGAATGGTGGCACAAAACACTGGAAGGAAAGCCGGACGTGTGCTGGCCGGGAAAGATCCGGTATTATGCGCTTAGCAGCGGTACCAGTGAGTCTGCGAGTAAATACCTGCCTATTACCAATGATCTTTTGCGCGGCAATAAAATTGTGATGATCAAACAACTGATCAGCTTACGCACTTACGAAGACATCCCCTATAGTTCTATCAGCAAAGGCTGGCTCACGTTAAGTGGTAGTACACAACTGCAAAAAGGGGCCGGATATTATGCAGGGGATCTGAGCGGGATCACAGTAAAAAAAGCGCCATTCTGGTTTCAGCCTTTTTATAAACCAGGGAAAAAGATCGCAAGACAGACCGACTGGAACAAAAAACTGGAAGAGATCGTTGAAAAGGCCCCTGAATGGGATATCGGGTTCCTCGTGGGCGTGCCTGCCTGGTGCCAGATGTGCATGGAAATGATCATTGAGAAGTATAAACTGAACAATATTCATGAAATGTGGCCCAACTTCGCCTTTTTTGTACACGGGGGAGTAAGCTTTGAGCCGTATAAAAAGGGATTTGAAAAATTACTGGGTAAACCCATCACCTATATTGAAACCTATCTGGCCAGCGAAGGCTTTATCGCCTACCAGGAAAGGCAGAATGCGCCAGGCATGAAGCTGGTGACCGGCGAACATATATTTATGGAGTTTGTGCCATTCGATGATGTGAACTTTGATGCAGAGGGAGAGATGATCGAAAACCCCGAAGCACTGATGATACATGAAGTGGAAGAAGGGAAGGATTATGCACTACTCATCAGTACCACTGCAGGAACCTGGCGATACCTGATCGGCGACACCATCCGTTTTGTTGATAAAGAACGTTCTGAGATTGTGATCACAGGAAGAACGAAACATTTTTTAAGTCTTGTAGGTGAACATTTGAGCGTAGAAAATATGAACAGGGCCATACAGCTTGCCGGCGAAGAGCTGAATGTAAGTATACCTGAGTTTACAGTGGCCGGCATTCCGCATGGTAACTTCTTTGCACACCAATGGTATGTTGCCTGTGATGATAAAGTGGATGCAAAGGTGCTGGGTGAGCTGATCGATGAAAAACTGAAAGAGCTGAATGATGATTATGCGGTGGAACGGAGAAGTGCTTTAAAAGAGGTAAGACTGGAGGTGCTCAGCGAAAAACAATTCCTCGGCTTTATGAATGCTAAAGGCAAAGTGGGTGGTCAGCATAAATTTCCACGTGTATTGAAAGGCAAGTTGCTGGAAGAGTGGCAACAGTATGTAAAAAGCTAACTGTGAAAAAGATCTCCCTTTTTTTTATTACAGCTTTTCTTTTTATGAAAGGCATCGTGGCCCAGATTCCTGATATTTCGATACTGACAGTAAAGGCACCGGAAACTTTCAGGGTGTTATTCAAAACAAGCAAAGGCAATTTTACCATTGAAGCTTACAGGCGTTGGTCGCCGCTGGGAGTGGACCGTTTGTATCAATTGGTAAAAACAGGATTTTATAACAATACCTCACTCTATCGGGTAGAACCCCATTTTGTTACCCAGTTTGGGATCTCAAATGCGCGTGAGATCAACCGTTTCTGGGACCGGCGAAAACTGCCCGATGAGCCCATACTCGCTAAAAATCAAAAGGGGGTGATCTCCTATGCCAGGGGCGGCCCCAATGACAGAGCCACGCAGATTTTTATTAATAACGTGAACAATCCACTACTGGATACGGTTGTAAGAGCCGGGCTAAAAGGGTACACACCTATTGCCAGAGTGATCAAAGGAATGGAGGTGGTCCAAAATTTTTATGGGAAGTATGGAAGGTCAACGCTGCTGATACAGGATTCGGTTTATAAATATGGTAATCTTTACCTGGAAAAGAATTATCCGGGTCTTGATAAAATACTATCGGCAACCTTTGTTCCATAATCCATTATTTTAACGATAACCCCTTACTTTCGGAACTTATATATCTAACGTAGATGATAGCAGCCATTCTTAAAGGATTAGTATTAGGTATTTTTCTCGCCATTTCTGTGGGTCCTGTGATTTTTGCCATCCTTAAGCAAAGCATCAATAATGGGCACAAGGCCGGTTACATCTTTGTAGCGGGGATCTCTATCAGTGATATTGGATTGGTATTGGTATGCAATGTTTTCACTTCTCTTTTCTCTTCCGCCCTGAATCATAAAACATTTATTGCCGTAGCCGGAAGCATCTTCCTGGTAGGGCTCGGGATCTATACTTTATTTTTTAAGAAGGTAACCACGGATGAGGGAGGGAATAATATCCTGGAAAAAAAATTTAAAACACATCACTATATAGGGATCTTTTTATCAGGGTTCTTTATCAATATCCTGAATCCCGGCGTATTCCTTTTCTGGTTCGCATGGACGGCAGCCATACTGGCCGATTCCGCCTCGGCTCCCCATCCGCTTGAATACCGGATCATTGTATTTGCCACCTGTTTGCTTTTTGTGCTGGCCACAGATATTGCCAAAGTTGCATTGGCATCAGGGCTTCGATCGAAACTTACCCCAAAGATCCTTCGGAACATTAATAAGATTTCAGGGCTGATACTGATAGGTTTTGGCATTGCGCTTTGCTGGGGTATACTTAGCTATGGCGACAAGATCCAGTAGGTTTAACGTTCTGTTATTATAAAACACGTTTTCATACTTTATCTTACAGTTGATGAAGTCACTGCTTATACTTCTGTTCCTGATCCTTACCACAGGAGCGGCATTCTCTCAAAACGACCTGCTGGTGTTAAAACAGCGAAACCAATCTATCCAATCCTGGGTTCCCGGCAGCGTTATCACTTTTCAATACAGCAGTAAACAATGGATACAGGGGATCATCAAAGCTATCCGGAACGATTCTATATTGATAGAGCAGATTACATTGGAGCGTGTTGCCAATCAATTCGGCTTCCTTTCGATCGACACGGCAAAACTGGGATTGATGAAACTACACGTTAAAGAGATCTATGGGATGCCCAAAAGAAGCTCCGGTGGAAGCATCTTTACAAATGGCGCATTGTTTATGCTGGGAAGCGCGGCCTATATTTTCGTCAATATATTTAATACCCTTATTCACAAGGATGCTTTGTTTGATTCGCAGAACTCAGTAAGGCTGGGAACTGCTGCGGGTGTTTTTCTTGTGGGCGTGCTGCTGCAGTCGGGGCACAGCGACTATGTTGTATTGGGTAAAAAGTATACAATGGAAACCATTCATATGGGTAACGGAACGCCTTACGCCGGAGCACCTGCTACGGGTAATAAAGGTTTATAGTATATTGCCTGTTCATGAAGGCAAGGAACAAAATTTCTTTTAAGCGGATAGGGAACTGGACAAAAACGATCCTGTTCTTTATGTTCGCATCTTCTTTCCTCTATATCGCAATATGCGCATTTCTGATGCCCCCTATTACATTGATGCAGATCACGAATGCGATCGGCTATGGATTTAAGAGGGATTATGTATCGTGGGAGGAGATCTCGCCGAATATTAAACTGGCCGCGATCGCCAGCGAGGACCAGGCGTTCCCCGACCATGGTGGTTTTGACTGGGAAGCGATCGAGCATAGCCTGAAGCCAAAAAAGAAAGGCAAGAAAACAAAGATCCCACTTGGTGGGGGTGCCAGTACCATTACGCAACAGGTAGCCAAGAATGTTTTTTTATGGAACGGAGGAAGCTTTACACGTTACATACGCAAAGTGCCGGAGATGTATTATACCAAGATGATTGAATGGTGCTGGGGGAAGAAACGGATACTGGAAGTGTATCTGAATGTAATTGAGATGGGTCCTGGTATTTTTGGCGTAGAAGCGGCTGCCCAAAAATATTTTAATAAAAGCGCAAAGAACTTAACGCGTGCAGAAGCTGCCATGATCATTTCGTGTTTGCCAAATCCTAAAAGGTTTACTGTAAAGCCCATGAGTGGAAGAGTTGGATGGCGCTATCCGCAGATAATGCAGCAGATGAATAATATATCGGATGATCCGGATGTGATGGCGATTATAAAAAATTAGTGAAGAAATTCTTCTACAGCATCTATCGCCAACAGCAACCGATCTTCGTAATTACCCGTAATCTCCACCCACGGAACTTTTTGATTAATCAGCAGGTCTTTATAAATATGGTATAATTCATTCCGGTTCTTCTCATCCGGATACTCGCGTAACTCATCTTTCACCCAAGGCAGATCGGTGCCACATAAAAGGTACAGATCATATTCGCGAGCTACTATCTGATCGAGAATGAACTGATGGCACTTCCCAAATACATATTCGCACCAGACCTTCATCACATACATATCTGTATCAATAAATAAAAGCGGGGAATGATCAGTTGTATCCAGTGAATGCGGGTTCACCCAGGTATTCTCTTTCACGAGCGACCACTTGCTTTGAATGGTTGCCGAATATTCTTCCTCCATCGCGAGTTGCCCTTTAGCGATGGTGAGCAGATCATCAAAAGTATAATCGGTTCCATTGGTCATCAGAAACTCTCTTGCAAACTCGGGGCACCATTCAGTACGGTAATGCTGCGCCAGTTGTTCGCAGAGTGTGCTTTTGCCGGTTGATTCGGGACCGAGGATAACTATCTTCTTAAGCATCAATGAAAATATCGAATATCGAACAAGGAATATCGAATGTCGAAATAAATTTTTACGTGCCGGATATTTTCCTCGCTCTTTTCCGCCATTCGATCAATCCCGCAACAGCAAGAATAAATAAGATCAAGAACTGAACACTTGTAAACACATATCCTTTAATAAAGTAAAGTGGTATAGAAGCGATATTGGTTGCCAGCCACCAGATCCAGCTCTCCACTTTTTTCTTTGCCATCAGCCACATCCCGGTATAAGCAGATGCTGAAGAAAAGGCATCGGCCCAAGGAATAGCTTCGGGAGCGAACGATTGCTTGGCCCAGGAGAGAGAAGCAAATAGTAAAATATAAAATACTGCAAAGAAGCCCAGTTGTTGCATCCACTCTTTAGAAGTGCTGTAAGTTATGTGTAAGACAGCCTCCTGTTTCTGCTTGTCTTTTTTTGCCCAGAGTATCCATCCATACACACTCATGATGCTGTAATATATATTCACACTCGCTTCGCCGAGCAAATTTCCTTTGATGCTTATATAGATGTAAAAGAGGGTGTTGATCAATCCAACCGGGTATACCAGAATGTTTTCTTTGCGGCTGAACCAAACACTTGCTATGCCTGCAAATACGGCAACAAACTCGATAACGCCGGTTTGTTGTATCCCTTTGATAAATTGATGATAGATGTCCATAGAGAAATATTTCCTATTCGTTGCTTAAGGCATAAACGGCGAAGCTCGCCAGCCAATGCTCGCCTCCATAATTACCGCTGGCAATATTAGGCAGGCTTGCATTCAAATGTTTTACGGCTGCGTTCATCAGCAATTTTTTTCTCGGGTCATTTGCAGGCAACTGTTTGGCAATTCCTTTCATGCACCAGCTTCTGCTAAAACATAAACCATCGAGATGAACGATCTGCATATCGGTCCTGTCCGAAACAACCGGCAGTTTTGTAAGGTGCAGTAACGATGTTTTGTTGATCCAGTTATTGAACCAGGTATTGAATTGTTCTTTGGGTAATACATTGCGCATGAGATCGGCCTCTTCGAGTGATGGGGAAAGAAAATCAGTTCCATCCGGCTCCCAGGTGGTGGGTGCATTTTTATCGGCAAGGTATAATTGGCGGGCAGCTTTTACAATGGCGGATTCAAAAACTGTATTCTTTGCACTGCGTGCATAATCAAGCGCAAAAACAAGACCGAATGCGGTATTGGGATGAACACCCGTGCGGTTTGGATAAGTTTGTTTGGGCAGGTACTTCATCCAGAAAGTAATGACCGAATCGCATAATGGTTGTAACGTATTGCGCCACTTGATAGCATCAGGATCATTCCAGGTAAGCAACTCCTGTTGCAGCTTTAGCAGCCATGCCCAGCCATAGGTACGCTCATAGCTCTGGGAAAGTTTTGGTTCAAAATATTTTATTTCCTGGGCGATATTCACGGCCGTAATATTTATCGAGATCGCATTGCGGATCTTTGCCGCTTCGGGTAACGAAGGAAAATCTTTTAATAGTTTCACCAGCATCCAGTGTCCATGAACGCAGCTATGCCAGTCGAAACAACCATAGAAAGCCGGGTGCTGTTGTTTAGGTGTTTTTAAATGATCGCTGTCACCGGCAGAAGTATGACTTGTTTTATTCGGGTATTCCTGCTGTAAACATTTTAAAGGAAGTGAGGCAAGATGCGATGCACCTTCTACCGTTAAAGCAAAATGCGTACTATCCTTACTGATGGTAAAGAGTTGTTTAGGCTGCGCAGAAAGAAGGGTGACGCCAAAGGAAGCGATAAGCAGGAAAAAGATCCGCGGCATACTCAATATTTTATTGAAGATACCCAATCGCGTTGATTTTATACAACCTTACCTGGGAACGCTGTCTGCAAAACGATAGATGGCGCCGTCATCAAGCGCTTTCACCGAGACCAGCTTTTTATGTTGTTTGATAAAATCAATATCGATCAGGTCTGCATTAAATCCATCATTCAGCCAGATCACAGAAAAATCCGGTTGTTGCAGAAGTAGATCAATCTCTTTTTGTATCTCTTTATGTGGCAACGCATACGCGTGTAATCGCGTAAGAAAATAAACAGCATCATAGGCGTCTGAATAAACTACCGGTGCCAGTTCTTTTTTGTGTTGCCTTACAAAGTGTATGGTGGGCGAGGTTTGCCATGAATCTTCCGAATAGCCGGGTATACCCGCATCTTTAATCCCTTCCCATGCTTCAGCGTTTAATTGGTATTGATGATACTGTATGCCTCCATACAGGAATAACGCGATCACCAACATGAGATTTTTTTTTATGCGAACGCTTCTTTGCATTACCATCGGCACCCAACTTGTGGCAATCAACAGTAACGGAATATATACAGGCGACAGTAGGCGGTTGCTAAGATCTTCAAAACGGGAGATAGAGGCAACGCTGATAATAAACAAAGTGTAGGTGATGAAAAAAGAGGCTATGATCGTTTCATAGGAGCAATAGTATTGTTGTTGCATCACGCGAAAAATAACAACAATTATGGCTACTGTAAAAATGACTAGGAAAATAATCACCGCAACTGTGGTGTATCCTTTTAAAAAAGGCAGCCACTCAGCAATAACATTACTTACCTGCACGATGTTATCAGCAACCGAGCGCAAAGCTTTTTCTCTTACGCCGGTGAGACTTGCAGATACATAATGATTATGGATAAGATTGAAGAAGACCAGGGAGCAGGCAATGTTGCCAAAATACAAAAGGTGTTTGATTTTCCTGCCAATAGGTAAACCACCATCAAAAAAAATCAGCATTCCGCCGGCAAGAACCAGGCTGATACCTGCGTAACGGGTGTTGAAAGCCAGTGCGGTTACCATGGACAGCAAAGCAAGCCTTGTATAGGAATGAGAAAGAAAGTAGTAACGGACACAAATGCAGAAAAGCAATGATAAAAAAATGAACAGGGTTTCGGACCATAGCATGGAATATACTTCCAGTAGAAACGGACTACAAGCGAGTATTGACAGCAAAAGGACTTTATAAAAGCGAGAATTTTTTTTGTATCCGTTCAATATGATGCTGGTAAAAAGCATCACCCCACAAAACAGAATTGCATTCACAACCGGTGCGATGGCAAGCGGAGATATTGTTGTTACAAAAGAACACGCCGCCAGGAAAAAAGGATAGCCTAGTGGAAAATCAATCAGCGGCAGCCCCGTAAAATCTGTAAAGGAAAAATGGTTGCGGATATTTTCAGCAGCGGTGTAATAGCTTACAGAGTCAGGAGAGATGCCGATACCGCTGTGCCTTGTAAACAGGTAGATAAATATATTGGCCGAAATCATGGCCAATAGCGCATCCCAGTGTTTCTCAAAAAAAATGGCAACGGCAACCCTCATAATAAATGCAAAATATCGAAAAGGCAATGATATACAAGCCCGGCGTCTGCTAAAACAAAAATGTTCCGGAACTCCGGAACATTTTTAAAAATTCAACACACAAATATTTATTCAGCCTCGGCTACAACTTCTTTTACTTCGGGGATCATTCGCTTCATCATTCCTTCAATACCCGCTTTCAGCGTGATCATAGATGACGGGCAACCACTACAGCTTCCCTGTAACATCAGGTTAACGATACCATCATTATAGCTTTTGAACTGTATGGCACCCCCGTCCATTTCAACAGCCGGTTTCACATAGTTCTCCAGTAACTCCTTTACTCTTTTTACAATATCATCATCATCTGCACTAACGGTATTGCTGGCCTCCTGCTTTGTTTTCGCAACTTCTTCATCGTTTACAACCATACCCCCGTTTTCAAGGTAGTCTTTCAGAAATTCTTTGATCGCAGGGATCACATCCTGCCAGTCTTCTGTATCCGTGGTTTTTGTGAGCGTAACAAAATTGCTCGCGATGAATACACTTTTAATAAAAGGAAATCCAAAAAGCTCTTTCGCCAATGGTGAAGGACCGGAAAGGGTCTCATCAGCAAAGTCAATGCTTTTGCCTGGATATAATAATTTGTTCGCCACGAATTTCATTGTCTCCGGGTTCGGTGTCATTTCAGTGTAAATGCTGATAACCGGGTTGCCTGTTTTGATCATAATGCTGTTTTTAAGCTTGCAGAAATGCTATCCACAAATACAAATTTAAACAAAAGCTTTCACAAGGTGGGTCAAAAAGGGAAAGTGAGGGGAATTACAGGACAGATATTTCGGATATCGAAATGATGTTGCGCCATCAAACCTGCAAAAACCTGCAAAAAATGTCACTTCAGGAACCGATCATACTTTTTTCTGAAAGAGCGGCTATTGATAAACGGAAGCTTCCGGCGATGAACGGCTTTCCAAAAGGATAGCGCCGAAAACCTTTCCAAATAAGGCTTTCGCATGAATATGTGATTGCCTGTATGATCATATTGCTTCATTTTTGTTCTGTTAACGATTACCAGAACTGAAAAGAACACCCATGAATACCCAATACAAAAACGCACAGTTTGTGCAGGTTTCGCACCCCATGGTCTTAGCACCCACCAAGCCGGGCAGAATCGAAAAGAAAATGGTTAATGCGATGGATCATTTCTTTACGATCCTGTTGTTAATATCAGGAGAAGAGAACAGCGAAACAGTATCAATCGGTCACATCCTATGAGAAACCTATTATTTTCAGCTACACTTTTATTGTTGTCTTTAACGGTGCCTGCACAAAGAAGTATTGCGGGACTGGTAAATGCAGAAAAAGAATTTGCAGGCTTTACCGCTTCACATACGATCAGGGAAGGATTTCTGAAGTTTATGGATACATCGGGGGTTGTATTTCAGCATGCAAACCCTGTTAATGCCATCGATGTATACCGGAAACAGAAAGCAGGTGCAGGCATCCTCAATTGGGCACCTGAGTTTGCGGTGATCAGCGCTGCTGGAGATATGGGAATCACTACCGGTCCTTACGAATTCAGAACAACACCCGTTGACAGTGCTCCATCCCATGGAAATTTTTCATCTGTTTGGCAGATCAACAAAGATGGTATTTGGAAGAATATGGTGGACCTGGGTACATCTTACCAGGCAATACCGCAGGATATAAAGGAGATACGCCAGGTTGTGTTGCCCTTAGCACAATCTGAGGGAGGTACTTACGAAGAACTGCTGGCAATGGACCAGGCACTCAACAGTATTATTCATAAAAAGAATACGGTTGCGCTGGCAACATTCTTTCCCGAAGACAGCCGCCTGAACAGGGATAACTACGCACCGGTTTCAGGCACAAATGCTGTTGTATGTGGATTAGGCGATTTTGGCAGGCAGGCCGTATTGATACCTATTAAAGGCGCTATGTCAGAATCAAAAGATCTGGCGTGGTTTTACGGATCTGTGATCTCCGGATCAAGAAAAGAAAATTACTTACGTGTATGGGTGTTGCGTAACGGGAAGTGGAGCGTGATATTTCAAACGATAAAGGGGTGATTGCTTACTCATTTAACAGGAGCTAGTATGCCTTTTTCATTTTCGATATGCAGGTACTTTGTATCGAGTCCATCAAGAACGATCACGCCTTGTAGAGAAGAAAATTTTTCAGCATCCTGTTTCCAGGACCAGGCCAGTTTTCCATCAGGCGTATATTCTAATATCTGTACACCACTTGCACCGAACTTGGGTCCATGACCCTGCCAGTTGGCTACAACATAATTTCCATTGGGCAGTATCTGCAATCCCGAAAAGAAATGCGGGTTTACAGATGCGGGTCCAGAGATCGAATCTATCAACTTTCCGTCCGGCGAGAAGAACTGCAGGTTAGCGGAATAGCCCCCACTCACAACTGTTTTTCCATTCGCTAAGCGCAAAGCCTGCCATGCATGCGGCTTCACTTTACTGGCAACACCTGCGCGCCAGATCACTTCTCCTGTTTTTGTTCCTTCAAAAACACTGTCATCCGATGTTATCATAAAAGTACCCGAAGAAGTTTCGCGCACCAATCTTGGATAGCCGCCCGGAAAGGCGAGTGTTTTAAACACCGTTCCATTGTCGTCTACTTCCAGTAAAACAATACCGCGTTTACCTTGCCAGTTAAGACCTGATAATAAAGTGTGACCGTTTCGCAACCTATGTGCAGTAACCGTTCCGGGGAATGCCGCGAGCTCATATACTTTATTACCGGTAGCGATCTCGCGTTCTTCATATCCTGTGCCGGTACCTATGAGTACGCGGCCACGACCCACTAATTGCATATCGCGGCCCGGGGGAACCTGTAAATACCAATTGGCGGAAGGGTTGCCAAGATCTATATACGATAATTGCGAAAGCCCTTCATCGCGTAAAAGCAAGTGACGTTTATCGGAATCCGTTTTCTGTGAGAACGCGGAAGAAAATGCGCAGATGGCGAATAGTAAAAGCAAATACTTCTTGAAAGAATAGTTCATGGCAGCAATTGAGTGAACTAATATCCTGATTTTTTTTGAGATGTTAGGTCAGCATTTTATGAAACAATACGCAGCTTCGCATAATTCAGCATAATCTTCTTTTCACCATTGAGTTTAAACAGGATTGTGGCAACCGGATTATGTGCCGACCCTTCGATCTTTGTAACTGAACCAAAACCAAACTTCTGGTGCTCTACCTGCTGCCCTTCCTGCAGGTCCGCTGAATTGCTCGCAACAAAGTCGGCACTGGGTTTATGTTCAACCACTTTTGACGATGGTGGCACTATGGGCAGGTATTCTGGTTTGCTGTTGGCCGGTTTTTTTGTTGGCGGTGGCCCGTATCTTTTTTCTGCGTCTGAAGCCTGGCTGCCAAAACCAAAACCTTTTTGCATACGATCAAAAGCACTTCCGAATCCCGAAGAGTTGGCATTGTTACGTGCGGCACTGCCTGCGTAACTTTTATCTACATATTGATCGGGCATTTCTTCTATAAAGCGACTCGGCTCGTTCTGCACCAGCTGACCAAAACGGTAACGTGAATTTGCATACGTTAGCCATAACCTGTGTTTGGCGCGGGTTACCGCCACGTAAAACAAACGGCGCTCTTCTTCCAGCTCCTCTCTTGTATTAATGCTCATCGCACTCGGAAAAAGCGTTTCTTCAATACCGCCAACAAAAACACAACCGAACTCAAGTCCTTTAGCGGCGTGAATCGTCATCAGTTTTACAACATCGCTGTTTTCTTTATCATCATCAGCATCTGTTAACAGTGTGATCTGTTGTAAATAACTGCCAAGCGACTTATCAATCTGTTCACCATCTTCGTTATCCGGGCTCTCTGTCCATTCTTTAATCGAGTTGAGTAATTCCTGTACGTTCTCGTAACGGGCAAGACCCTCGGCGGTTTTATCGGTAAACAGTTCTTTTACAATATTGGTATGCTTGCCTACCTGCACCGCTACATCGTATGCATTCTTATCTGTGAGCATACTTTGAAAATAGCGGATCATGGTAACGAAGTTCTGCAGCACTTCTAATGTACCAGCTTTGAAACCAAATTCTGCAGCACGCGATACCACTTCAAACATAGGGATCTTCTGTTCGTTGGCATAGGTCACGCACTTTTCAAGTGTCGTTTTCCCGATACCCCGGGCAGGATAATTAATAATGCGGTTAAGCGCTACTTCATCCTGCGGATTGGTGATCACGCGTAAATAGGCGATCAGGTCTTTTACTTCTTTGCGTTGATAGAAACTTGTGCCTCCGTAAATCCGGTAAGCAATCCCCATTCTCCTCAGGCTTTCCTCAAAAGAGCGGCTCTGTGCATTTGTACGATAGAGAATCGCGAAGTCGCGGTTAAAATAGTGGTTGCGTAATTTTTGTTCCTGTATTGAATCTGCTACAAACTTTCCTTCATCATTGTCTGTCATTGTTCGTACAAGACTGATCTTCTCGCCGGCCTCTTTTTCGGTCCACAGATTTTTCTGGATCTGTCCCTGGTTGTTAGCGATCACCGCATTGGCAACGCTGAGTATATTGTGAGTGCTTCTGTAATTCTGCTCCAGTTTCACCACTTTTACATCATCATAATCTTTTTGAAACTGTAAAATGTTCTCGATCGTAGCGCCGCGAAAACTATAAATGCTTTGCGCATCATCGCCTACAACACAAATGTTCTCATGAACAGCCGCCAGTAGTTTGGTGATCTGGTATTGAACAGCGTTGGTATCCTGGTACTCATCTATCAGTACATATTTAAATTTGTGCTGGTATTTATGAAGTGCCTCGGGAAACGTGTTCAGCAGTTCGAACATCTTCAACAGCAGGTCGTCAAAATCCATTGCGCCATTCTTAAAACACCGCGCAGCATAGGCAGCGTAGACCTGTGCAATGGCTGGCCGGTTGGATCGCTTATCTTCTTCCTGTATGTAATAGTCAACAGCGTATTCGGCGGGGCTTACCAAAGCATTTTTGGCAGATGAGATCCTGCTGCCAACCACGCTGGGTTTATAATGTTTATCATCCAGATTCAACTCATTGATCACTGTTTTGATCACAGCGCGACTATCATCTGTGTCGTAGATCGTAAAATTACTGGGGTAGCCCAACCTGTGTGCTTCTGCACGCAATATGCGCGCAAATACGCTGTGGAAAGTGCCGATATAAAGATTACGGGCCTCACTGTTGCCCAAAATCTTTTCGATCCGCTCTTTCATTTCGGCAGCGGCCTTATTGGTAAACGTGAGTGCGAGTATGTGGAACGAGTCAACACCATTGGCCATCAGGTGTGCAATGCGCGTAGTTAATACTTTTGTTTTACCACTTCCGGCACCCGCAATGATCATCAGCGGGCCATTCATATGTGTTACCGCTTCACGCTGCGGTTCGTTCAATCCCTCAAGGTATTCCTGCATAGGGTGCAAGGTAATTTAATTAGCGGATTGGCGGATTCCGGATTAGCGAATTTGTTTAGGAAAATAAGCCATAGAAAATCCGCAAATCCATAATAAGCAAATCCGCAAATAAAAAGAAGTCCATTATTTTAGTAGACTAAATAAAAATCCCCCTATATTTGCCCCATGGTCATCACTACCTATCCCTATATCACAAAACCTCATCGATGTTGTTGGGCATAATACCCTTTTCCGCGAAAATCATACAGTAATCTGTGTAATCTGCGATTCAGGGCCATGTGGCCGAGTGGTGAGGTATAGGTCTGCAAAACCTTTTACGGCGGTTCGAATCCGTCCATGGCTTCAACTTTTTGTTAAAATTTTCATATGGCAAGCAATCGTAACGGGGCGGTATTTTTATACCAGCCCCTTTTTTGTGGAATGTTAAAACCACCCTCTATAATGTGTTAAAAGCGATGGAATGCCCGCTTCTATTCGATCCTGAGTGCTTTAATGCTTATATTTGTTATCCTTTCTTATCAACCATTTCCAAACTGGCTTACTGGGTAACTCTTTTTTACAACGCTGATTAAACAGAAAAAAATGATTAAAAACCTGCAAAAACGTTGGGCATCCCGTGCTGTAATCTCTGCAGCCATATTGGTATGTATGAGTCTTGGCTTTACAAAAAAGCGCACCTATCCGGCGGCCGCTCTTCCTGTTGTTGTGGGTAATACCGTGGCAGGTGCTGTTAAAGGAGTGAGTGCTGAAAAAGTGGCCCTGTATGAAAAACTGGGTTTACAGGCAATGGGTCTTTCGCGCGAAGCATTTACCTATGCACTCAGCGGGTTTGCTAACCTGATCAATGCAGGCAAGCTCCAGAAAGATAATATTCTCTCGATCCTCGATTTTAGTCTTCCATCTAATAAGAAACGACTTTTTGTGATCGACCTTGAAAACGGAGAGCTTTTATACAATACCTACTCATCGCATGGAAAAAATTCCGGTAAAGTGATACCCACCAATTTTTCTAACCAGGAGAACAGCAACAAAAGCAGTCTCGGATTTTACGTGACCCGTGATACTTATACAGGTAAGCATGGTTGCTCTTTGCGTTTAGAAGGGGAAGAAGAAGGTTTCAACAGCAATGCATTAAGCAGAGGAATTGTTATGCATAGCGCAGCGTATGTTAATGAAGATGTTGCTGCACGCCAGGGTTTTGTGGGCCGCAGCCAGGGGTGCCCGGCTGTTCCCGAAGCTGTTTCAAAAAGCATCATCAACACGATCAAGAATGGCAGCTGCCTTTTTATTTACAGTCCTGATAAAAATTATATAGCTAAATCGAAGATGATACAGTTTGCAGCTTAAGCCAAAGACTCAGACCTGTGCACATTTGTATAATGCAGCACGATCCTGAAAAGATCATCGGGTACAAAGGGCTTTACCACAATATCATCAAAACCGGTTCCTTTTACTTTCCTTTCCACTTCTTTTGGAAGGCTCGCGGTAAGCGCCACGATCGGCAATTGTATATTGTTCTCGCGTAAACGTTTGGTAGCCTCATAGCCATCCATCACCGGCATGTGAAGATCCATTAAGATCAGTTTGTGTTTATGGATATCTACCATATCCAATGCCTCCTGTCCATTCATTGCCACATCAATATCGGCACCCCATCTTTCCAGAAATGTTTTTGCAACGAGTATATTGATCTCATTATCCTCTACCAACAAAACCGAAACGCCTGATAAAGGCTTACTGTCTTCCGATGGTAGTTTTTCTGTAGATATAACCACTACTTCGGCGCTGCTGCCGATCTTGGTAAAGGTTTGGGTAAAATAAAAGACCGACCCTTTTCCCGGTTCACTCTTCACCTGTAATATAGAACCCTGCAATCCTAATATCTTTTTACAAATAGCCAGCCCCAAACCGGTACCACCAAAATTGCGCGAAGTGGACCTGTCGGCCTGTGTAAACTCTTCAAAAATCAGGCGTTGATTTTCTGGCGCAATACCGATACCTGTATCTTCTACCCTGACCGTTAGTGTGATGTTAACAGCTGTTTGATTGACCACGATGATATCGAGCAGCACATATCCTGCCGGCGTGAACTTAATGGCATTATTAACGAGGTTGGTAATTACCTGACCCACGCGTGTAGGATCGCCCAGGATCCTGGAACGCAAAGCAGGATCAATATGGAGATCGAGTTTAACTCCTTTATCCTCGGCCATACTCCGCAACCCGGATGTGATGTTCCGCGCCAGTGCGGTAAGATCCATTTCTATCAGTTCAAAATGAACCTTGCCCGCTTCTATTTTATTATAATCAAGAATATCATTGACAATCGCCAGGAGGTTATTGGCAGAAAAAAGAAGTACATCCAGCTGCTCTTTTTGCTCGGGTCTTGGATTGTTGCGAAGGATAAGATGCGTGAGCCCCAGTACCGAATTGAGGGGTGTACGGATCTCGTGCGACATGGTTGAAAGAAATTCATTCTTTGCCTGCAACCCTTCTTCTGCCTGCTTTCTCGCAAGATTAAGCGTATATGAAAAGCGATAAGAAAGTACAAGCGACTGGAGAAAGAAGAAACCAAAATAGCCGGCAAACAAAAACGCTTTCTGTGGGGCCAGCAAACGAAAATACTGCAGGTTGATAAGAAAAAAGATTACAAAGATCACCGCTGTACTCAGGAGTGCGTACCAGGCCCCAACCCGTTTATTCCGTACCGCTTTCACATACACATAAAATGCGTAAGCAATAAAACCGAACATATAAAAAAGGAAAGGTGTGATTAGCTGCGTAAAAATAGCCGGCGGGAAAATCAGAACGATCAGCGAAAGAACCACACATACCCATATGCCGGATAGCACAAAAGTTTTGTTGGTGTCTGCAGGATATAATTTTTTAGTATAAATACTAAAGAAAATAACACTCACAAAAAGCGAGAGATATTCAAAGTGTATCGTAACGATCCAGGGGATATCAGGAAACAGTGTATGCAGTACATAGGTACCGGAACCAATAATACGATAGCTATACGTTAAACAGAATAGCGAAAAATACAGTAGCACCTTATCCTTTCCAAACAGGAACAATCCGAAAAAGAAAAATCCTGCCATCAGCAAACAACCCGTGAGCAAGAGATCAAACGCTTTCGCATTATCACTTTTTTTAAAAAGGGTATCCCTGTCGCCGATCAATATCTTTTTATACGGTCCGCCTTTAGTGTGCCAGTAATTGGCTACCTGTAAAACCAGGTCGAGCGTATCGCCCGGATCAGTTAACTCAAGCGTTTTCAATATCCACTTAGGTTCCGAAGTTTCTTTGGTAGTGCCCGGTTTGCCGGATGCTGAGAATTCTTTGCCATTGATAAAGAGGCGGTAAGAAGAATAGGTATCGGCAACTTCAAGCGCAAGTTTGCCATGTTGTGCCGGCAATAGGATCCTCAATGAATAGCTTGCATACCCCAAAGAAGGTAATACCTGTCCATTGATCTTTGTATCCCGCCATAGTTGGGGAAAGTCTATATAGGTAGGAGCTCCTGCCTGTTCTTTTTTTGTAATTAATTGTTTCCAGTAGATACCCCATTCGCCTGTAAGTGCTACGGGATCTTTAGAAAGATCTACCGTTGTAAGATCTATCACACCTTGTTTGGCTACAGGTTTTTCTCCCGGCTCAAAAGCATAGGTGGTAAATGAAACCGCAAAAAAGAGGATCGTAAAAAGAAAATATCGGTAGTAAGCAGTTCCGTTAGGCCGCGTCAATCTAGTATTGCTATCAATTGAATTTTGCATATTCATCTTCACGCGTTAAACACGATAGCAATTTAGCGAAAAGCATTTGTTCGCACGTATAAAAAAATTACCTTACACGTAAAGTTACTATCTATGAAACGCTATGTTTTATTCATTGCCTGTTTTTTATTTTGCTTTACATCTTTTGGTCAGAAAACAGATAAGCGGTTGCAACAGCATGTGGCAGAGCTGATTAGCGGGTTTAAAGGTGAAATAGGCGTATATGTGCACGACCTGAGAAAAAATAAAACGGTATCCATTAATGCGGATACTATTTTTCCTACGGCCAGTATGGTAAAAGTGCCCATACTTACAGGGATCATGCAAAAGATCCAACGGGGCGAGTTGAACTATCACCAGCCCCTTGTTTATAAAGACTCGCTATTGTACGAAGGATCGGATATCATTGGTTCCTTTAAGAACAATGAAAAGATAGAATTGGGAAAAGTGATGATGTTGATGCTTACCATGAGCGATAACACTGCAAGCCTCTGGTTGCAGAGCCTTGCCGGAACCGGAACACAGATCAATACAATCATGGATAGTCTTGGTCTGGTATCAACCCGCGTAAACAGCCGCACGCCGGGCAGGGAGGCTAACCGTAAACAATATGGCTGGGGACAAACAACACCCAAAGAGATGGCCACGCTCATGGAAAAGATCGTAAATAAGCAGGTGATAAATGGGGATACCGATGAAAAGATGCTGAAGCTGTTGTCGAGAAACTATTGGGATGAAGAAGCGATCTCCCAAATTCCCGCCGGTGTTTTTATCGCCAGCAAAAGCGGGGCCGTAGATGCGAGCCGGAGTGAATTGCTGTTTGTGAATGGAAAGAAATGCAGTTACATTTTCTGTATCTGTACAAAGAATAACCAGGATACATCGTGGAATGTGGGGAATGAGGCGTGGGTACTTACACGTAGGATCAGCAAGCTTCTTTGGGAATATTATAATTAAACCGTGATCAGCCCCCTGCGTATCGCTTCCATCGCCAGTCCTACCCGGCTGTTTACTTTAAATTTTCCAAAAAGTGATTCCCGGTAGCCATCGATGGTGCGTTCACTGAGGAACATTAATGCAGCAATCTGACGGTAGGTTAAATCAGAGCATGCGTGCTGGAGAAAAATCTTTTCTTTTTCTGTGATAGTGACCGTCTCTTTTGTAGAGGCAAGCAATTTTAAATTGAGATTACTTGCGCCTGCATTATAAAATCCTTTGCTGTTAATTTCACGCAGGGCTTTTTCAAATTCATCAGGATGGGTTTCTTTCAGGAGGTATGCACAACAGCCCGCTTTGATCATGTCGATAATAAAAGAGTCGGCATCATTCATTGAGAGCGCAACCAATTTTATCTCGGGGTAATGTGTGGTTAACCATTTCGCTGTTTCAACCCCGTTCATCAGGGGCATATTTACATCGATCAGCATAATGGAGGGAACGTGGTTTCCGCGCATCATTTTATCTTGCAGGTCTTTTCCATTAAGTGCTTCGAGTACCACTTCATAGTCGTTAAAACTTCTCAGCATCAGGCCGAGCGATTTTAGAAAAAGCTGGTGATCATCAATAATACCGATTGCAATTTTCATAATATGGGTGATGAATTAGCAGGAATATGAATAGTAACGATTGTGCCGGCCCCCTTTGCTGATTGCCACTTGACCTCTCCTCCCAGTAATTTTGTGCGGTATTGTATATTTAAAATTCCGGATCCTTTTACGATTGTCTTTTCTATAAAACCCACACCATCGTCTGTAATAATGATGGTTAACATTTTCGGATCCTCATCTATCCAGATAGTAATATCCGCTGCCAGCGAATGCTTAACAGCATTCTGTAATATTTCCTGTACGATCCTGAAAAGGATGATCTGCTGATCCGCTTTTAAAAGCAACGAATCGTGCCGGTTGATCTTGATCTGGAAACTCTTTGCGGCATTAAGCCTTTTTATCTCTGCTTCGAGGTTCTCAATAAAGTTGAACTGCCCGAGCCAGTCTTTGTCGAGCGATTTTGAAAGCGCGCGCAATTCCTGTATCGCCCTCACAAGTGTTTCATTGGCAGTATCCAGCGTTTCCGGAGGATTCGGAATACTGCGCTGGGTAACGCCTATCAATAATTTTGTGCTGTTGAGTAATTGACCAATATTATCATGCAACTCTTTGCTTACGGTATTCAATGTTTCTTCCCTTGTTTCCAGTTGTGTTTTAAGAAGTTCCTGCTCAAAAGCTTGTTTCAGCAATAGGTTTTCTTTTTTTAAAGAATTTTTTTTCTTGATAAAAAGAAGAAAAAATAAAAAAATGAAAACAGCAAAAATGATAACAATGATCGTAATGATGATAATTGTTTTAATTATTTCTTCACTGGTTTTTTCCATAGAATAAAAGAAATTGAAAGGCAGCCATACAAGATAATACATAAATACTGCGGAATGATCCCGTATAAACGCCGCCCATTGAGTCTTAGGTCATACTTTACGATGTAATCGTATAAAGAAAAGCAAATACTTACACCGCTGTAAAAAATAAGCACCCCTGCTGTGATCCAGAGGCCGGTCTTATATTTCTGGTTGGCGATATCATAGTCTTCCCTGAGACATTGGTAAAAAAAGCCGCAGGAAAAAAGAACCATTTCAATAAATCCGAACAAAGCAGCGTCTTGGCTAAACGCTCGCCAATGTTGGGTAACGGTTAAATATATACAGAAGAAACCCGTATACATAAGATGACTCACGAGAAGAAGTTGCTTGTGCTTTTTTGTTTCCGCCAGGTTAATAAAAATGTAAGTATAAAACGAAACTTGTATGATACCAGAAAAATTATATGACCAGGCAGTATGAATACCATAACTAGTAAAAAGGATATTATTTATAAACTCCGTCAAAAATGTAAGGGCAAGGAATGGAATAAACCAGACCATATATGTGCCTTTGAATTTTTGATAAGAGAATAGCGCAATTATTAACGCGACAAATTCAGTATAATGATGTAAGCCGAGCTTCATTTTTTTCTTTTAAGGTTGTAATTCTCCAAGGTTAAGCGGGGGATTACATCCAGGACAATCACCCCAGCCATGGCCAGGTCTTTTGCGCGGCCATAAGAAAGCAGTCAAACGACCAACTTTGCCTATATAATCTTTGGGGTTCACGGTGTCTTTCGGCTCCACTGTTTTATTATATTTTACAGGATCTACATATACCCCGAGCACTACGCCAATATCTTTTTGGCTCAGCGAATCAATACTATTGAGAAAAGCTAAAACGGTGGGTCCGTAAAAGCTGATGGTTGCCGTATACGCCTCGCGGATCTGGATATTATTCAACGATTCCGGATTATATATTCTATTGTATTCTTCCGAGCAGGCAAGCGCAAAAGGAATAGGAGTCGTTTTTACAGTGTCAGCACCCTTTTTTTTAGGAGCATCGCCTGTATGCTGTTGGCAGGCGGTAAAACATAACAATAGAAATCCAAGGTAGAAAAGGGGGGAGAGTTTTTTCATAAAACAGGTTTAGTTTGGTTTTGGAATAACAATTTGCTACTTATTTATTACATGAACAAGCGTATTTATCCCGTTTTTATATGGGAGAAATACCCTTTTTTATAATTATCAAAAAGCTCAGGAAAAAATACGGAACACCAGAAAGCTCATAAGGTAGGCAAGACCAGTCATATAAAATAATTGAAACACGGGCCATTTCCATGATTGGGTTTCACGTTTCACCACAGCTAAGGTACTCATGCACTGCATGGCTAATGCATAAAAGACCATTAAAGAAAGTGCTGCGGGCAATGTGTAAACTTTTCTGCCATCGCTATGCGTAGCTGCCTGCATCTTATCGCGTAGTGATGCATCGTCTGTTTCCTCTACACTATACAGCGTTGCCATAGTGCCTACAAATACCTCCCTTGCAGCAAAAGAGGTGATCAAGGCAATGCCGATCTTCCAGTCGTAACCCAGTGGCTCAATCGCGGGTTCGATCGACTTCCCGAGGATGCCCGCATATGAGTTTTGCAGCCGCTCAGACGACAGCTGTTTTTCGAGCAGGCTTTTTTGTTCCGGGTTTTGCTGAATGCGCGCGGTATATTTTTCTGTAACCAACTGCATCCTGTTGCCGGGACCGTATGAACTTAAAAACCAAAGAAGCAGGCTGATCACAATGATCACTTTTCCTGCATCAGTCACAAAAATCTTGGCCTTACTGATCATGGTAGTACCCACATTCTTCCAGCGCGGGGCACGGTAGATCGGCAACTCAAGAATGAAAAAACTCTTTTCTTTTATATTGATAAAAAATTTGAGAACATAACTCATGACGAGTGCCATAAATGTTCCTAAAAAATAAAGCGCCATCATCACCAACCCTTGGAGACTTAAAAAGCCGAGATAATATTTATGTTCAATAACCAGTGATATGAGGATGGTATATACAGGTAACCTTGCACTGCAACTCATGAGTGGCGTAACAAGTATGGTAAGCAGGCGCTCTTTCCGGTTTTCAATATTACGGGCACTCATAATAGCGGGTACGGCACATGCAAACCCGCTGATCATAGGCATTACACTTTTCCCATTCAACCCGGCTTTGCGCATCAGCCTGTCGCTCAGAAAACTGATACGCGCCATATAGCCCGTGTCTTCCAGCATGGTGATTAGTCCGAAAAGGATCATGATCTGGGGCACAAAAACCAGGATGCCGCTTAAACCCGCCAGCAGCCCGTTAATCAGCAGATCGCTCCACCAGGCTTGGGGTAACGAGTAGGTGAGCCAGGAGCCTGTTTGTTTAAACCCGGCTTCGATCCAATCCATGGGAAACTGTGCCAGCCAGAAAATACTCTGAAACAACAGGAACAAGACGGTCAGCAGGATAACATACCCCCAGGTAGGATGGAGTAAAAGATTATCGAGCCTGTCTGTAAATAATTTTTTTTCCAGTGGTCCCCGTTCGATCACATGCTCTTTCAGGATCTGGCGGATCCGGCTGTACCGCTGAACAACTTCTTCTGCCTGTGTTTTGGTGGGGTTAAAGCCCTGTGCGATCTCAATCTGTTTCAATGCAGCGTGTGCATCCGTATGTAGAGGGAAGCTTTCGTGGTTGATGAGATAATGTACTGCACCATAATCACTGAGACGTGGAAACAATTGCTGAACACTTTCGACCGGGCCGGCACCCACCAGTTTTTTTGTATTGAGGAACTCCCGCGGAGGGGGGTTATGATTTTTTTTGGCAACCTGCACCAGGATCTTCTTCAGCTCGTTCAGTCCTTTGTTCTTTCTCGGATTTACCGCAACAATCGGGATCCCGAGCTCTGTTTCAAGCCCATTAATATCTATCTGTATATCTTTCTTAGCGGCAATATCATTCATGGTAAGTGCCATTACCACAGGAACCTTCAGATCAATGATCTGGCTGCAGAATAAAAGGTTCCGTTTAAGGTTACTGGCATCTGCCACCAATAAAATAACATCTGCATGTATCTCAGGATCGGTGCCCATCAGTACCTGGTAAGCCACCCATTCGTCTGCCCTGCGGGGATATAAGCTATAAGTTCCGGGAAGATCAATGAGTTCTGCGGGCAGGTTATTTTCAAGCAGCACCCGTCCGGTTTTCTTATCAACGGTAACGCCCGGAAAATTGCCCACTTTCTGGTTCAACCCGGTGAGCGCATTAAAGATCGAACTTTTGCCGCTGTTAGGGTTGCCTACTAAAGCAATATGTAATTCAGATTTCGCCAAGATGTAATTACAAAAGTAATGGGAAAGAACGGGGGTTTATTACGAGTTTGGTAATAAGAGCAACTCCACCTTACTTTTGCCGGATAAAAGACCTTGTATGAAGAAATACCTGCTGGTATTGTTATTGATTCCCACCCTTTCTTATTCGCAAAGCAAAAAAAAGAAACGCCTGGCCGAAGAAAAAGCCAATGCTGAACTCGTAACAAGACTTACTGCGCATATACAATACCTCGCAGATGATAAACTGGAAGGAAGAAGAACCGGTACCAAAGGCGAAGAGCTGGCTATGGTATATATCACAGATAAATATCGCGAAATGGGTCTCGAGCCGCGGGGTACCAACGGCTATGTTCAGGAATTTGAGATCAATGAAGGGAAACAGATTGATGATAACGCTTTCCTGAAAGTAGAGGGCAAAACACTCATCCTGCAGAAAGAATACTTTCCTCTGGCTTTTAGTGCCACAAAAAATGTAAAAGGATCTCCGGCTATGGCATTGAGCGAAACCGGTCAGCCATGGTTCAAAGACCTGAAAGAGGTTGTGGAAGAGAATAAAGCAAACCCGCATTTTGATATTGAGGAAGAAATAAAAAAAATGGCACGGGTAGTTGCAGCCAAAGGAGCAACCGCCTTGTTCATTTATAACAGCTCGGCAGTTACCGATAATATACAGTTCAATAAAAATGATAAGAGCGAAGCCACAAAGATCCCCGTCTTCTATCTTACCAAAGACGGAATGCGTACCTATTTTGCAGACAATTCAGCTACACTCGAGATTGAAGGGGCTGTTCATTTTTCTGAAAAGAGCAGGAAAGGAAAAAACATTATCGGCTACGTAAATAACATGGCACCCACAACCGTAATACTGGGGGCACACTACGATCACCTGGGTTATAATGAAGACAGGAACGCGCTTGATACTGGAAAACTAATTCACAACGGCGCAGACGATAATGCCAGCGGAACAGCTGCATTAATTGAACTGGCACGGATGCTCAAAAAAACAGCGCCTAAAAACAATAACTATCTTATCATTAATTTTTCAGGCGAAGAACTGGGTTTGCTGGGAAGCAAGTATTGGGTAGAGCATCCTTCGGTGAGCGTTACCCCTAACTACATGATCAACCTGGATATGGTAGGGCGATACGACACTTCGCATAAGCTTACCGTAGGCGGTTATGGAACCTCGCCAATGTGGAGCGGCATCATTGCTGCAACACCCAATACATTGATGATGAAGTTCGACAGCACAGGAAGCGGTCCAAGCGATCATGCCACTTTTTACCGGAAAGATATGCCGGTTCTCTTCCTGTTTACAGGCAGCCATCCTGATTATCACAAAGCAACAGACGACTGGAACAAGATCAACTATGAAGGAGAAAAAGATATTGTGAATTGGGTATACCATGTAATTGAGAATGCCGACAGTAAGGGAAAACTTCCCTTTACAAAAACTACAGAACCACAAATGGGCACGGTGAGGAATTTAACCGTAACGCTGGGGGTAATACCTGATTATGGTTTTACAGGAACGGGTATGCGGATAGATGGTGTGAGCCCGGGCAAGCTGGCAGAACGCATAGGCTTACAAACAGGCGATATATTATTACAACTGGGGGAATATAAATTTGTAGATGTGATGAGTTATATGCAGTCGCTCGGCAAATTCAAGAAAGGCGATAAAACACAACTGCGTATAAAAAGAGGAAAAGACGAAAAGGTTTTCGATATTGTATTCTGATGAAACACTTCAAACTAAACGTAGACGACCTGAACGATGACTTCTTCGAAGACACCCGTTTATTGGGAATAACGGCTCCTTTGAAGAATTACCAGTTCTGTCTACAGTTGAACAATCATCTCGGTTATAATTTCCGGCTCAACCCCGATATAGAGATCCATCTGCGCAAGAAAGACCGCAGTTATTATTTTTCTGTTTATCAATCCAACGAGCCCAATAGTTTCCTGGTTCACTATTTGTATCATAACCAGTTTGACGGCGAGTACCTCTTACCCGAATTCAAGCATATGGATTTTTTATGGCTGATGAAAGGCGACCTGGTTGATGAGGAGAAGTGCAACTGGGTAAAACGGGCCGTAAAAAGTGTGAATGGGGTGCAGTTGGTAGCGGAGTTAACGAATGAGCAGATAAAGAATAAAGGGAATATGGTATTTTAATCGGATAAAAAGAAATGATGGAAAACAATACATCCTTACCACACGGCTGGAAGCTTGATAAAAACACCCTTTATCAGCAATTTACATTCAAAGATTTTTCCGAAGCCTTTGCATTTATGACCCGTGTGGCATTAGCGGCAGAAAAGATGGACCACCATCCCAGGTGGACCAATGTATGGAACACAGTAGAGATCTGGCTGAATACACATGATGCGGGAGATACGGTTACAGAGAAGGACCACCAGCTGGCAGAAAAGATCAGCAAGCTCGCCTAACGCCTATTAATGAAGCGAAAGTTTACCCAATAAAATACTTGCCTTATCCGATGCAATAGGGAGTAACGCACCATCAACAATATTGCCTATCACACCCCTCATTCCTTCTTGGTTAATAGGTACCATGTTATTATATTTTACACTATAAACATACATTTCATAGACAGTTTACCCACAAATTTGTGGGTGAAATGTGGGTGAAGTGTGGGTGAACTGTGGGTGAAGTACGCATAAAACACGGTTTTAAAGCGATCAAAGTCACCTTTTATAGAGTCACTAAAAAATGAGGAGGTAAATGGAAGAAATGCTACCAGGCGGTGGAAATGACAGGCTATGAACGGATTGTGTATTGCGTGTCGGCTGAAGCAGATGGGGAAACCTTAGATAAACGAAGAGAGCTGCATTTTATTGCAGCTCTCTTACCCCCAATTATTACTTGTTTAGTAATGAATGTAATTTCCGGTAGAAAGAGAGACCGTTCGGACCTTTTCTACCAAACACCCCATTTATTTCACGAAGGAGGCAGATAACTTTAAAACTGTTTAATTTAGAGACCTATTCATGCGGATCCTGTTTTGTATATTATTAGTTGTATGTTATGGCAATAGTGATGGCCAGTATCCTTATGTTAAGAAGCTAAACTACCCGGAGCAGTTGCCCACACAGGTTGTGTATGATATGCTTACAGATTCGAAAGGGTATATATGGCTGGGAACGGATAAGGGGTTGTATCGGTTTAACGGACGTGCCTTTGTGTCGATTCCTTTTAACCGCACATCTTCAAAAGCCGTGAGTTTCCTGCAGGAAGATAAGGATGGTGTGGTATGGTGCATGAATTTTTATAACCAGCTTTTCTCTATTAAGAAAGACTCACTCATACAATATGAGATTGACGGGGAAATTGTAAAACGTGCGTCAACGTTTAACAATGCTGTAGTGGGCTCAGCAAAACTCTGGCTGCATTCTTTTACCACCATTTATGAGTTTGATAAGGCCAGTCATAAAATGCTGAGAAATTTTAATGCTCCGGGCAGGTACGCACGCATCATTGCTTCGGCGGTGGATAACAGCAATGATTTTTTTTATGCGTATTCAAATGCCGGATACCTGTTCTCATCTACAACGCGGAAAACAGGGTGGGACAGCATTGAGCAGAAGTATACAGAAATGAAATTCATCAGCGGGAAAGAGGGTGTGGTTGGGCTGGCTACAGGACTGGAGAGGACGACCTCTTTCCAGATAAAGAATGAGAAGCGGATATTGCTCAACCAGCTTGATCTTTCTCCCGATGTTTATATATTTCAGGGGGTGCTTGTTAGAAACAATGATTATTGGCTGTGCACCCAGAACGGGGCTTATCAATGGAATATTGAAACGGGTGAAACCAAATCCTACCTACCCAATGAGCGCGTTTCGGATGTAGTAAAAGATTACCAGGGAAACTACTGGATCAGCACACTGGATAATGGTGTTTTTGTTTGCTCTTCACTCGCCAATACGCTGATCAGGATTTATGAAAATCCTTTGCTTGACAACTTCACCAAATTGCAATCACTCCCCAATGGTGAAGTATTGGCGGGGAATAGCCAGGGATTGATGTCGAAGCTTAACCTTAGTGACCGCCAGGTATTTCATTATGACCTTGTAAAAATGCGGGAAACAGAATTCATCAGTTATGACACAACCGCCCGATTAATCTTCAGCAACCGCGGTGTTTTTAAGCAGGACGATAAAAAACCGGTTGAGTTAATGGATTATAGTAAAGGAGTTGAAAGAGACAAATTCGGCAACCTGATCATTTCGTTCTTTAACGGCACTTTCATCATGAACGACCATTTTGGTCAGATGGACAGGCGCCCAATTATTAATTGCCCGTTGTATACAGTAGACACAACTCATGATATTAACTATGGATTTCACTATGCATTATCACTGAGAACCAAAAGGAGTATTGCAGCCTTGTCTTTCCTGAATAAAGAAGGGTTCTGGGTTGCCTATGAAGATGGCTTGTATGAATATTATTACAATGGGAAGATCAAAGTATTAAAAGATGAAGAAGGAATGGGTGTAAGTGGTAAATCGCTTGTACAATTAGAAGACGGTAGCCTTGTGACCGGCACTTCCACAAAGGGGGTGATGGTATTTAAAAACGGGAAAATAGTAAAGTCTTATACAGAGAAAAACGGGCTCAGCAGCAATAATGTCCGTAAGATCATCAGGCACCAGAACTATATATGGGTGTTAACGGATGCGGGTCTTGACCGGATCAACCAGGAGAGCGGGGTGATCACCAATTATCTGGATGAGTATGGGTTAAGCAATATCATCATCAATGATTTTATTGTACAAGATGATAAGTTACTTTTTGCAACACCAACAGGTATCCTGTTACGCTATAATGTGATCCGTTATTCCAATTTCGAGATCAGGTTCCCTACGCTGAAAGCCAGCAGTAACGGCATAGAAGTGCCCGAAGGGTCTGTTTTACCAGGCGGCGGGCATGATATCAGTTTTTATTTTGAAGCGCTACATTATATCTCACCATCATCTGTTACTTACCAATACCGTTTAAAAGGAATTGATAATATATGGAGGCAGATCAGCACATTCAACAACCAGTTGATCTTTAGCCAGCTATCGCCAGGGCGGTATGAGTTTGAGATACAGGCAAAGGCCGGATTGCTTTATAAAAGCAGCATACGCAGTTTCTCTTTTATTGTACCAAAATCTTATTGGCAGCAGAATGCATTTATTGTTGTTGTATTTCTTTTCATCTCTCTGATTACATGGCTGATCTTACGTATCTGGAAGAAAAATCTTTTGAAAAAACAGACAGTGAAAGAGCAGTTATTAAAAAGTCAACTGGTTGCGTTACGTGCCCAGATGAATCCGCACTTCCTGTATAATGTATTGAATACGGTTCAGGGTCTTGTATACGGCAACAGGAAAGCAGAAGCGGGTGCGTTGCTTGGGAATTTCAGCGACCTGATGCGGAAAATATTGCACTCAAGCGATAAACAGTTATTGCCTCTGAAAGATGAGATAGAAAATATCCGTCTTTACCTCGAACTTGAAAAAGCAAGATTTGATGAAGGGTTTGAGTTCCATGTTGGCGTGATGAATATTGATGACCTGTCTGAAATCTATATTCCTTCTTTACTGATCCAGCCTTTTATAGAAAATTCAGTGAAACACGGACTGATGCATAAACGCGGGTCTAAGCGGGTAGATATCAAGTTTGAAAAAAAGGGAGACTCCCTGGTTGTTACCATTGAGGATAACGGTATTGGTCGCCAGCAATCTATGGAGATCAACCAGCGGACCAAGAGTAAGCCCTCCAGTTTTGTAACCGTTGCGCTCAATGAAAGAATGGATCTTTTTAACAGTCTTTACAAGCGAAAGATCACCTACGAAATCATTGATAAGGTGGATGAGCGCCATAGTCCAACAGGAACCAAAATACTCCTGCTGATCCCCGATTATAGTAATGACCGCAGGTCTTTATGAGAGAAAACCGGGCGGCTATAGGAAAAGCGCTATTTTCTAAAAATTATTCATATTCAATCCCTTGCGTAAGAGTAACTTCGAAACGATGCAACAGATCCGTGCAATTATTGTTGATGATGAACCCAATGCCAGGCGTGCGCTGCGTGGCGTACTGGAAGAGAGCTTCACACAGGTGGAAGTTTTGGCAGAATGCAAGGATGTGCCAGAAGCCGTAAAAACCATACACAAATTAAAACCCGACCTTGTTTTTCTCGACATTGAAATGCCCGGGTATAATGGATTTGAACTGCTTGATTTCTTTGATCAGCAAAGCATGAACTTCAAGATCATTTTTGTGACCGCTTACAGTGACTATTCATTACGCGCTTTCGAAATATCTGCGGTGGATTATATATTGAAACCGGTGAGGGCAGAACATATTGAACGGGCATTAAAAAAGATCAAGATCGATAGCCCATCAGATAATATCCAGTACAAAGTGCTGAAAGAGAACTTCAGCAATCATCTCGATAAAAAGATCGTATTACAAACAGCAGAAACCATCTTTGTTGTGAAGATGGATGATATCATCTACCTGCAGGCGGATGGCAGCTACACAAGGTTTTACACAACAACACATGGTGTACTTACTATCACCAAAAAGCTCATCGACTTCGAATATTTGGAAAATGCGGGTCCTTTTTTCAGAACCCACCGCAGCTATATTGTGAACCTGAATTTTATTAAAAAGGTAGACAAAAAAGAATTTGTCTTGATCATGCACAATGATGCAGAGGTTTATCTGGCACAGGATAAAAAGAACCAGTTGCTGGAAAAGATCATTAAGTAAGCACCCATTCTATTTCTCCAAAACGAAACGAATCCTGCATTCCCCCCTCAGTTAATAATTCCCCACCCATACTTACTCCTTTAATGGTGGAAATAAAAACGATATTCCCCTTTTTTAAAGAAACGGATTGCCCTCTTTTATAGAGCCGGTTATTATATTGGTCAAGTAAAAATGCTGCACCTTTCTCCATCCAGTCTTTATAGCGGAGCTCAAGACGCTCACAAAGTTCCCGGGCAAGCGACCGGGTATCCAGGTTTTTACCGGTGATCTGTTTCAGCGAAACCGGATTTTTTAACATTTCAGGAAATACTACCTGGTTGACATTGAGGCCAATGCCCACTATTGCCCATGGCCATTTATCACCGCGAATGACGTTCTCAATGAGTATGCCCCCTGCCTTTCTGTCACGCCAGTAAATATCGTTTGGCCATTTTATTGAGGTTTCTTCTCCTGCGTAGGCAGAAAAAAGATCATGACAGGCGAGGGCAACCAGTAAACTAAGTTCGAAAAGTTGCGTTATAGACTGGGAACTACAGTCAAAAACAACCGAAAGGGTGATGTTGGCCCCCGGTTCTGCTATCCAGCTTTTACCATGCTGTCCTTTTCCTGCAGTTTGTGATAAGGCAAAAAAAGAGGTTCCATGGGCAGCCATATTAGCCTGAACCTGTTCCATGGCATAGATGTTGGTACTTTCAACCTCAGTTAATTCGATGAACGGCTGACCGATGGTACTTTTAGCAAAAAAGGGTGGCAAAGAATTACTATTTTTGACGAAGTTAGCACAAGTGGAATTTATCATTAAAATCTCATCTATATATTGGAACCTCTTTCTCTTTTAAAGACCCGTGAAAAAAGCACGATCACGCGGCTTAACCGCAACTCAAAGATTTTTAAATCGATCATCAAGGCCATACAGGACAAGAAGGGTGAAAACATTATCAGTCTCGACCTGCGCAAGATATTAGAAGCGTCTGCAGACTATTTTATTGTTTGCCAGGCTTCCAGTACTACGCAGGTAAGGGCTATTTGTGATGGAATAGAGGACCAGGTGCGCAAAGATTGCGGCGAGAATCCTTATAAACACGAAGGACGTACCGCATTACAATGGGTGCTGATCGATTATGTGAATGTAGTGGTACATGTAATGCATCCCGAAGCAAGGAACTTTTACAAGCTGGAAGAAATGTGGAGCGATGCAGTTTCGCAAATGCACGACTTATAGTTGTTTTAAAATATCACGCATAGTCAAACGTTATTAATAGAAACCGTATTTATTACAGAGGTATTATCATATGTCACAGGAAAATAAGAATATCAAGTTAGGAGAGAAAGGAGATGGTCAGCGAAAGGGGCCTAAATTCAGCATTTACTGGATCTATGCGATTATCGCAGTGGTGCTGCTTTCTGCACAGTTCATGAAATTTGCGCCCGATCTTACCAGGACCAGTGAGCAGGAGTTCAAACAGGAAATGCTGGCCAAGGGAGATGTTGAGAAGCTCGATCTTATCAAGAACAAGGATCGCGTAAGGGTTTATATTAAAGCCGATAGTCTCGGAAAAGATTTTTATGTTAAAAAATTCAAATCGGTCCTTACTAAGGATAAAACAAAAGGAGCCCCTCTTTTTGAGTTTGCTGTAACCGACTGGAAAAGCTTTAAGGATGGTATCCACAAAGTATATGAAGATAACCATATGGTGGAAGTGCCGGAAAACCCTGTTGAAGAAGGCGAATGGTTTGGTCCGGTACTGAATGCAGTGATATCTGTTCTGCTGATCATAGGCGTATGGGTACTGCTGATGCGCAAAATGGGTGGCCAGGGTGGCGCAGGCGGTCCGGGTGGCATCTTCAGCATTGGTAAATCAAAAGCAACACTGTTTGATAAAGGCGCAAAAGTGAATATCACATTTGCAGATGTTGCCGGTCTCGATGAAGCGAAAGTGGAAGTGATGGAGATCGTTGACTTTTTAAAGAACCCCAAAAAATATACAGCGTTAGGTGGTAAGATCCCGAAAGGAGCGCTACTGATCGGGCCTCCGGGTACCGGTAAAACATTGCTGGCAAAAGCCATGGCAGGAGAAGCGCAAGTGCCTTTCTTCAGCTTAAGCGGAAGTGACTTTGTTGAAATGTTTGTGGGTGTGGGTGCGAGCCGTGTTCGTGACCTCTTCAAACAGGCACGTGAAAAAGCACCTTGTATCATCTTTATTGATGAGATCGATGCAATTGGCCGCGCACGCGGACGTAATGCCATCATGAGCAATGATGAAAGAGAGAACACACTGAACCAGTTACTGGTTGAGATGGATGGATTTGGTGGAGATACCGGTATCATTATCCTCGCAGCAACCAACCGCCCGGATGTATTGGATACGGCATTGCTTCGCCCGGGACGTTTTGACCGCCAGATCTCTATCGACAAGCCGGATGTGAAAGGACGCGAGACAATTTTCAAAGTGCACCTCATCCCTATTAAAATATCAGAGAACCTCGACCTTCATAAACTGGCAGAACAAACACCAGGATTTGCCGGGGCGGATATTGCCAATGTTTGTAATGAAGCGGCATTGATTGCAGCACGAAAAGGAAAAGAATCTGTAGAAATGATCGACTTCCAGGATGCGATCGACAGGGTGATTGGTGGATTGGAAAAGAAAAACAAGATCATTGCACCGCACGAAAAATCAATTATCGCTTATCACGAAGCGGGTCACGCAGTATGTGGCTGGTTCCTTGAGCACGCATATCCATTATTAAAAGTAACGATTGTGCCCCGCGGAACAGCCGCATTGGGATATGCACAGTACACGCCAACAGAGCAATACTTATACAATACGGACCAGTTAATGGACCAGATCTGTATGACATTGGGCGGTCGCGCAGCAGAACAGATCTTCTTTGGAAAAATATCTACCGGAGCTGCCAACGATCTGCAACAGATCACCAAGATCGCATACAGTATGGTAACCGCGTATGGTATGAACAGCAAAGTAGGTAACGTTAGTTTTTACGATCCTACGCAGGAAAATACTTTCACCAAACCATTCAGCGAAGAAACAGGAAAGATCATTGATGAAGAGGTAAGGGGAATTATTGAAGATGCGTATCAACGCACAATTAAGTTACTGACAGAGAAGAAAGAACAGGTAGAGGTATTGGCAAAAGAGCTTCTCGACAAAGAAGTATTGCATAAAAGTGATGTGGAAACATTGATCGGTAAAAGGCCTTTTGAAGAAAAGAAGCTGGTAGAAATAGAGCCTGAACAAACCAACGATCATGTTGTTGGTGAAAAAACTTTTGGCGGACCCGGATCAACACCCGAAGAAGATTCTATTATTGGATAATGGCAAACACAGCAAGAGAAAATATCTTACAAAAAATAAAACAGGCACTGGCAAAACCAGTGCCTGTTCCCTTTCCCGCAAGTGAAGGAAATGACACTGTATTTCAGCCTTCACAAAAGGAGCTGGAAATTGAATTCGCGGAAAAATTTACCGGTCTTCTCGGGCGGTTTTCTTTTTGCGTGGACGAAAAAGAGTTGGTGAACCAGTTGAATACGCTGATCGCACAAAGGAACTGGAAAAACATTTATTGCCGCGAAACGGAATTAAGCACAGAACTTTTTAATGCAGGATTTACAACGGTTTATACAGATGATGTTGCTGGCTGTGACGCAGCTATAACCGGCTGTGAGCACCTGGTAGCCAGAACAGGGAGCATGATCATGAGCAGTGCGCAACAAAGCGGGAGAACAGTAAGTGTATACGCTCCTGTTCATATCTGTATTGCTTATACAGACCAGCTGGTATATGATATTGGCGCAGGACTACAGCAATTAAGAATGGATTATGGAAAAAACTTTCCTTCCCTGGTAACGCTTGCAACGGGTCCTAGCCGAACGGCCGATATTGAAAAAACATTGGTGGTAGGTGTGCATGGTCCTAAAGAGGTATTTTGTTTCCTGATCGACAGGCAATCGTAAAATCAACTGCTATGAATGAACAAACCAACGGACAATTGTTTGTCTACGGAACACTTCGAAGCGGTTTTCAAAGTCCCGCATATGCTTATATCAGCCGGTATTTTACACTGGTAAGTGAGGCAAAAGTAAAAGGAAGGTTATATGATATGGGAGAATATCCCGCGGCTATTCCTGTAACGGAAGAGCATTTTATTATTGGCGAATTATACAGGGTCAATCATCCTGATGAAATGCCATGGGCACTTGCCCAGCTGGATGACTATGAAGGTGTAAACACGGAAAACGCCCCCCCCTTATACACCCGGAAGGAAACAACCGTCTATATGGATGATACAACCACCACTGCATGGGCATATTGGTTTGCCGGTCCAATAAATGATCGCCCAGCCATTGATAGTGGTGATATACTTGCGTACATCAAGCAAAAAAAGAATAGCTGATGATGATCGCTCCCGGAAAAAAAGTATACTTTCTTTCAGACTTTCACCTCGGTGCACCTGACCAGGCAAAAAGCCTTGTGCGTGAAAAAAAAGTAGTTGCTTTTCTTGAAAGCATCCGGCATGATGCTGCTGAAATATTTATTGTAGGAGACATTTTTGATTTCTGGTACGAATACAAAAAAGCAGTTCCCAAAGGATATGTGCGTCTCCTTGGCAAACTGGCAGAGCTCACAGATAGCGGAATTCCTGTGCATGTTTTCGTAGGCAATCATGATATGTGGATGAGCGGATATTTTGAAACTGAATTAAACATCCCCGTATACTACGATCCCAAAGAGTTTGATTGGAACGGCAAACAGTTTTTGATAGGACATGGGGATGGATTAGGCCCTGGTGATAGCGGCTATAAATTTCTAAAAAAAGTATTCCGCAATCCATTTTGTAAATGGTTGTTTGGTCAGATGCATCCTAACTGGGGTATTGGTCTCGCTGATTTTTTCAGCCGCAAGAGTCGCGAGAAAACGGGCAACAGTGATCAGCATTTTTTAGGGGAAGACAATGAGTGGCTGGTGATCTATTGCAGAGAGATCCTGAAAAAGAAGCCGTACGATTATTTTATTTTCGGGCACCGTCACCTGCCGCTGGATATAAAACTGAACGCTAACAGCCGGTATATTAATCTCGGCGACTGGATAACTAATTTTTCTTATGCTGTTTTTGACGGCAATGATGTGCAACTGCATAAATGGGAAAACTGAGCGGTTGCTTAAATTTGTGCTATGGATAAGATCCTGCAAAAGGAAATATTGAGCAATACGATTGAGAGTTACCTGTATGTGATAGGAACGATATTGGTAGCGCTCATCATCAAGCGGCTTATTTCAAAATACCTTGCCAAGCTTTTATATAAGCTGGTTTCTTCAAAGAAAATTGCGCGGCAATCGTTCCTCGACCTGGTGCTGCAACCGCTGGAAATGTTTCTTGTTTTATTTATATCCATCATAGCATTTGATAAACTAAACTTTCCTGATGCGCTGGCGTTTAGGATCTATCATATTACGCTTCGACAGTTAATGGATTCGTTAACATCAGGAGCATTAGTGATTGTTTTTATCTGGCTTTGTATACGGGTAGTAGAATTTATAGCATTGATACTGGAGGAGAAAGCCAATCTCACCAAGGATCAGACAGACAATCAGCTGATCATTTTTTTCAAAGACTTTTTTAAAGTGATCCTGGTGATCATTGGGATATTGTTGCTGCTTCGATTTTCATTCAACAAAGAGATCGGAAACCTGCTGACAGGTTTAAGCCTTGTGGGAGCGGCTATTGCCTTGGCAACCCGCGAGAGTATGGAGAACCTGATCGCTTCTTTTATCATCTTCTTTGACAAACCATTCATTACCGGCGATAACGTGAAGGTGAACAATTTTACAGGAACCATTGAAAAGATAGGACTTCGCAGCACTCGGATCAGGACAGCAGAAAAAACATATATCTCCGTTCCCAATAAACAGATGGTAGATACCATCGTTGACAATATATCATTACGCACACAACGCAAAGCGGAGTTAAGGTTGGAAATAGGATTGAGTGCTACATCGCAGCAACTAAAAGAATTAACGCCCGCTATCACAGCTATACTTCAAAAGCCGGGTATCGAAAAAACATATGTATACCTGGCGGAAACAGGAAAGAACGCACACATAACGATAGTGGAATACTTTACAACCATTGATCAAACCATTGAGGCGTTCAATGCACTTCGGGAAGAGGTAAATATCGATATCATTGCCTTACTCGAAACAATGAAAATAGAATTAGCTGCTGCAAATACAGACGTAATCGTGCAGCAAAAGAACTAGTACTTCCCCGGCAAAAAAATCAAGAAGCCATATTCGTTTTCAATTCCAAAAGAAACGACCTGAATTTTGTAAGCGACTGAACTAACTGTGCCTGCGTATCCGCTTCCTTTTTATTCTCTTTCAGGAATTTTTTTGCCCCGTCAATGGAAAACTTACGCTGCCGTAAAAGAAAATAAATCAGTTGCAGATTTTTAATATCCTCTACACGAAAGAGCCTGTCGCCCTTTCTTGTTTTACGGGGTTGCAGGATATCGAATTCATTCTCCCAGAAGCGTAGCAGTGAGGTATTAACTTTGAACCATCCGGCAACTTCGCTGATGGAATAATATAATTTCTGCTGTAAGATATTTTCTTCCGGAACATCTACCAGGTCGGCTTCGGAGTCCATTTCACGGAAAGATTTTCTTCCCCGTTTGCTGGCTGTTTTTGCCGCGGTTAGCGTTCTTGGCTTCGATACCGGAATGGTTGCTGCTGCAATTACCACAGGTTCAATCAGAGCTACTTCTATTTCTGCCACTTCGGGGAGAGTAACGGTCTCAACAAATACTTCTTCAACCGTTAAAGCTATTTCAGCTTCAGCAGGAACAGCTTCGGGAACCACTTCGATCGTTTGTACAGGTTCTGGGTTAGCATAAATCTGTGCCGGCACCACAGGTGTGGTTTTTGCCGCAGGCTCCTTTTTTTTAGGCGGCTTGGGTGATTCCACGGGGAATCCAAAAAGATCCAACTGTTCCATACTTAAAAGTACTACAAGTAGAGACTGCAAATTGTCAATGATCCGTTAAGTGGAAAAGTAGCGGTTAGCTTTCCTACATTTGTGAATATGTATTCTATCAACACAATTTGCGTTTGCGGCGCAGGCACCATGGGTAGCGGTATTGCTCAGGTTTCCGCCATGAGCGGCAAAAAAACCATACAGTTTGATGTGAATCCTGAAATGCTGGAGAAAAGCAGAATTGCTATTGAGCAGGGGCTGAATTTCTTATTACAGAAAGGAAAGATCGATGCCACTCAAAAAGAAGCGATACTGGGTCGTATTCTGTTTACATCCGAGATCAACGACTGTATAGCCGATCTGATCATCGAGGCGATCATCGAAAAAAAAGAAGCAAAGACCGGTTTATTTACACAACTGGCCGCCATTAATTCACCGGAAACCATCTTTGCCACCAATACTTCATCTATCTCCATCAATGATATTGCCAATGATGTTCCAGGCCCTTCCCGTGTGATTGGGATGCATTTTTTTAACCCCGCTCCCGTTATGAAACTGGTGGAAGTGGTAAAAGGTATTCACACAGGAGATGAAGTTGTTACAGCCATTACTGCGTTATCTGTGGGCATGGGGAAGATACCGGTGGTTTGTAAAGACGCACCTGGCTTTATCGTGAACCGTGTTGCCAGACCTTATTACCTGGAGGCAATGAAATTGATTGAGGATGGGTATGCTACTATTGAGACCGTTGATGCTGTAATGGAGTCTTCGGGGTTTAAGATGGGTCCTTTTAAGCTGATGGATCTGATAGGGCTGGATATCAACTATAGCGTGAGTAATATCGTGTGGGAGGCATTGGGTAAGCCGGAGCGGTTAAGACCTTCATCGGTTCAGGGGGAGAAAGTTGCGAAAGGAGACCTGGGGCGGAAAACCGGAAATGGATTTTATAATTACTGAATAGGGAGTTCTCTTCCTCACCGCAGAGCCGCGGAGAGCGCAGAGTTTACGCAGAGAAAGCTCTCTCTGCGCAACCTCCCCGTACTCCGCGGCTCTGCGGTAAAGAAAAAATGATCGACTGAAAAGGATATTTGCATTGTTAAGCAATCAACAATAATTAACTTTCTTACCTCAATCACCCATATCATGAAAAAGCTTCTCTATCTTTTTTTCGTACTCGCCATCGCCAGCTGCAAACTCAGCAATACCAACCAGACAATGGCAGACAACAAAGAGTTGTCGGTATTGCTTGATAAATACTATGAAGAAAGGCTGCAGATCTTTCCGGTAGAAGCCACGGTCAACGGGGATGCCCGATATAATGATAAGCTGTACATCGATTTTACAGACAGCTATCGCCAGAAGCTCAAAGAGTTCTATAACCGTTACCGCGTTTACATTGCAAAATTTGATAGGGATGCGCTGAACGACAACGATAAATTAAGTTTTGATGCCTTCTCAAGGGAAATGGATATCAGCCTCGAAGGACTTACCTATCACGATAATTATCTACCACTGAATCAGTTTTCAAGCCCACACCTCATGTTTGCGCAATTCGGCAGCGGTAGTGTGATACAGCCATTTAAAACGGTAAAAGATTATGACGACTGGCTGAAACGCGTGGCTGTTTTTCCGGCGTATGCTGATAGTGCGATTGCGTATTTTAAAAAGGGAATAGAAGCCGATTTTGTTTTACCAAAGGCTGTTGTTATCAAAATGATTCCACAGATGGAGTCCATGGTTGTAGCCGATGCAACAAAAAGTTTGTTCTATGGACCTGTCGCAAACCTGCCTGCATCATTCAGTGATGCCGATAAGAAACGCTTAACAACTGCTTATCTTAAAGCAATCAACGAACAGATAATACCGGGTTATAAAAAGCTGGGCGATTTTCTCCAGAACGAGTACCTCGCAAAAGCAAGAACCACAACGGGTATCGGGAGTTTGAAGGATGGCGGTAAATATTATCAATACCTGATACGCTTACTCACAACCACCAACAAAACACCCGATGAAATATATAATACAGGTCTCTCTGAAGTAAAGCGTATCCGTTCAGAAATGGAAAGGATCAAAACAGAAACAGGGTTTACCGGCGATCTTACTGCCTTTTTTACTTACCTGAAAACCGATAAAAAATTTACCCCTTATAAAACACCGAAAGAAGTGCTGGATGCTTTTGAAGCAATCCATCAAAAGATGAAACCGAATCTTCAAAGGATGTTTGGGCACACACCTAAAACACCTTTCGAAATCCGGCAGACAGAAGCCTTCCGTGAAGCGAGCGCCAGTGCCGAGTATAACCAGGGAAGCGCTGATGGTACAAGACCCGGTATTTTTTACATACCTATTGCAGATGCAACACATTTCAATATCACCAGTGGAATGGAAAGCTTATTTCTCCATGAAGCCATACCCGGCCACCACTACCAGATAAGCCTTCAGCAGGAAAATAATAAACTGCCTAATTTCCGCCGCTTTGGTGGTAATAGCGCATATGCGGAAGGATGGGCATTGTATTGCGAGAGCCTCGGAAAAGAGCTAGGACTCTATACGGACCCTTATCAATACATCGGTGCGTTAGGAGACGAGATACACCGCGCCATACGATTGGTAGTGGATGTAGGTATGCACGTAAAAGGAATGACACGCGAAGAAGCCATCAAATACATGACAGACAACGAACAGATCAGTGAAGAAGGGGCAACTGCAGAAATAGAGCGCTACATGGTAATACCTGCACAGGCATTGGGTTACAAGCTGGGAGCCCTAAAGATCCGCGAGCTGAGAACAAAATATGAAAATGCTCAGGGAACCAAATTCAATATCTCGTCTTTCCATGATGCAGTATTGCTCGATGGAAATTTACCATTAGATGTATTGGAAAAGAAGTTAGATGCGTGGAGCAAAAAATAGCTATTGCCATACAGCATCAACAGGTGTGTATCCTTTTACGATAAAGTTGTGCCGTATCGCGCTGTTGCTGGTAAAGTTACCCTTTTTAGTATAGATGGCGATTGCCCCCGCGCCCCCGGTAGAAGCGGATAGATTTGCCGGAGGTCTGTAAACCTTGATCATGGCGATCTCTGAAGTGGGAATAAAATTATATTCGGTTGGGTCAACCCTGAACTCATCAATATAAATTTCTGCCGTCTCATTGCGCCATTTGGCAACTTCCTGCCCCTCTCCATTTCGCTGAATGGTAAGACCGGCAATGCGGCCCTGTAAAAATAATAACACATTGGAAGAATTGGCGATGTCGTTATTATCAAGACCATCAAAAACCTTGGCATCACCATTCTTAAACATTCCGGATGAATACTCCTCATCATACTGCCCGAGCTTTGTTTTATATTTTGCTGTTACGGTAACACCGGGTAGCAGGGTAACACCCGGTTCCTGCATAGCAAATGCATATTGCGTAGTATCTGTTTTCCTTTTTACCAGGATTGTTGGATCACCAATTGTTATAAACCTTGTTTCCGAGAAGACAGGTGTAAAAACGGAATCCAAAGAGGTTTCTATCGAAATAGCGAGATCGTTGGATCTTGTTTTTTTGGCCGACGTAAAAATGAAAAAAGCAGAATCAGCAAAAAGTGTACTCTTTAAGCGGAACTGCCCATCGGGTTCTACATGCGTGATATCAAAGAAAGTATTCTGACGGTTATTCTTTGGGACCATCATGAACATGATGGATGTATCTTTTTTATTATGGTCTTTTATCTTTCCCGTCATGCGAAAGAATCCACGCTGAACAAGAAAAGTCACGGCATATTTTCCATCAGGGATCTTTTCGCTGATGGCAAGACCGGCGTTCACCTCTCCATTGATGATCGGGTAACGGAATTTCCAGCGGTTGGTCTTTTCAAGATCCTCTATCCATACATTAAGTGTGGCGCTGCCAAGTTTGCTTTCCTTAAAATAAGGTAGCAAACAATTCATCTCAAGCGTATCCCCTTTTACAAAAGAGGAAGCGGAAAGGGTAATTTTAAGTGAGTCGGCTGCCTGTACACGTGTAGCTGTAAGTAGTAAAAAGACAATAAACAAACGCAATTGCATAAGCGGTCCGGTTCAATTAAAAAATAAAAAAGTCTTTTACAAGGGCATACTACTTTTGCTTACTATGCGCATCGCCGTAAACGCTATATTTCTACAGAACAACCCACTGGAAGGCTTTGGTCATTATGTGAACGAAATATTCAGCAGGCTGGTGAAGCAATATCCTGAACACACGTTCATTTTTATGTTTGACCGCCCTTTCGCCGATAAGTTTATTGAAGGCGCAAATGTTATACCGGTTATCATCACCCCTTCACCGCGGCATGCGATATCCTTCAGGTACTGGTATGATGTAAAAGCACCGCTTGCCCTCCGTTCGCTGAAACCGGATATATGGATACAGCCTTTTGGATTCTGTAGCCTTAGCTCTTCGATACCCCAGCTTTTAATGGTGCATGATCTTGCCTTTCTGCATCACCCGGAATTTATTCCGTGGCACCACCGTTGGTTTTACAAACGTTATACACCTAAGTTTTTGGCGAAAGCAGCGGGTGTTGTAACTGTGTCGGACTATACAAAAACAGATATCACAACATACTATCCTGCGGTAAGTGCCCAAAAAATAACGGTGATACCAGGAGCTGCAAGAAACATTTTTCAACCGGTTAGCTGGCAGGAAAAAGAACAGGCAAAGGATGGTTTTGCAGACGGGCGGGAGTACTTTTTATTCATTGGCGGTATCCATCCTCGAAAGAACCTGATGAACCTCCTGAAAGCTTTTTCGCTTTTTAAGAAATGGCAGCATAGCAATATGAAACTGCTGGTGGCGGGTCGGCTTGCCTGGCAATATGAAGAATTGGTAGAAAAGCTAAAAACCTATAAGTACCGCGATGATGTGGTGATGCTGGGCTATTTACCGGAGGAGCAATTGGCAAAAATCACAGCATCGGCATATGCATTGGTATACCCCTCTTTTTTTGAAGGCTTTGGCCTGCCGGTGGTGGAAGCGATGCAATGTGGGGTGCCCGTGATCACGGGCAATACAGCTGCATTACCCGAAACCGGGGGCACCGCAGCATTATATGCAGACCCCGCGGACCCGGATGCGATTGCGAAACAGATGTTGCTTTTGTACCGCGATGAAACATTAAGAAGCAACCTGATAAAAGAAGGGGCAGTACAGTCGGCCAAATTCAATTGGGATACAGCGGCAGAGAAGTTCTGGGAATGCATAGAAAGGCTCTCTAACAACTAACATCTAACAACTAACATCTCTTTTCTTACTTTTACCCCCCGAATCAAACAAAAACATATGTTTCAATCAACTATTTCCATCAATATCGCATTAGACGAGAACAAAGTACCGCAGGAGATCAGCTGGACCGCTTCAGACAGCACGGCAGATATGGCGCAGCTGGCAAAATCCATGATGATCGCATTCTGGGATGGAGCAGAGAAAAGTGCCTTGCGCATTGATTTGTGGACCAAGGATCTGATGGTAGACGAGATGGCCGATTTTTATTACCAGAATATGATGGGCATGGCCGACACATATATGCGTGCAACACAGCAACAGGAGCTGGTAGATGATATGAAGAAATTTGCCAAGGAGTTTTACAGGAAATTCAAAGAGACCCAACTAAAAGAAAACAAATAAATACCTAGCTATGAGTTTAGAACAAGACGTAATGGGGCAAATGAAAGATGCCATGAAAGCCAAGGATGAAGCGCTTTTGCGCGGTTTGAGAGCTATTAAAGCAGAGATCATTAAAGCCAAAACAGAACCCGGTGCTAACGGAGAGATATCTGCCGATACTGAAATGAAGTTATTACAGAAACTGGTGAAGTCGCGGAAAGACTCACTCGATATTTACCAGAAGCAGAACCGTCCCGACCTCGCTCAAAAAGAGTCGGAAGAGATCGCAGTGATCGAAAAGTTTCTTCCCGCACAAATGACTGAGGCTGAGCTGAAAGAAGCCATCAGCGCCATCATCACTGAAACCGGTGCCGCCGGTCCGCAGGACATGGGCAAAGTAATGGGTGCAGCCAGCAAACAATTAGCAGGAAAAGCAGATGGGAAGACGATATCGGCAGTTGTGAAGGAGTTACTTAAGTAATATATTCCTAAAATCGAAAACCTCTCATGACCCTCGATATCTTCCTCATGATACTATTGGGCATAGCTGTTTTTAAAGGCTATCGAAGCGGGTTTGTTGTTGCGGTGTTCTCTTTCCTGGGTGTTATCATTGGGTTAATTGCCGCAGTGAAATTTTCTGCACTGGTGGCTGGCTGGCTCAAAGACAGTACTTCATTAACAGGTGCATGGCTCCCGTTTGTTTCTTTTGCTTTGGTGATGATCTGCGTGATTGTATTGGTAAGGCTGGGCGCAAAAATGATACAATCCGCGCTGGAACTGGTTTTGCTGGGTTGGGTAAATAAACTTACGGGCATGTTACTATATGCCTTACTATATCTCACTGTATTCAGCGTATTCCTGTTCTATGCAGAAAAGATCCACCTGATCAAACCGGAAACATTTGCTGCCTCGCATAGTTATCCATTCATACAGTCATGGGGACCAAGGGCTATTGAATGGTTTGGTAATATCATACCGGTATTTAAAGGAATGTTTGCAGAGCTTTCGGCATTTTTTGATCGTTTTCCTGCAAGGGCCTGATAGCGGTTGCTGCACCAACATCGTTCCTACCCCCTTTTTGCAGCAAAAAATCAGTATTTTTGTAAGCATTGCATCTTTTATTTGTACTTACCCAATATTGCCTGTTAAGAGATAACCCATGAATTACGAGATCAAACACCAGGATAAGTTTAAATTTATTGAGGAAGGAGAAGGAGAAACACTGCTTTTATTACATGGCTTATTTGGAGCGCTTAGCAATTTTGCTCCATTGGTTGAGCATTTCCGGAAGCAATACAAGGTTGTAGTTCCGCTGCTGCCGTTGTTTGACCTGGATATTTTTCATACAACTGTAGGGGGGCTTGAAAAATTTGTACAAAAATTTATCGAGGCACGGGGATATAATCAGATTCACCTGTTAGGAAATTCATTGGGCGGACATGTTGCCCTGGTTCATATTTTAAAGCACCCCGAAAAGATAAAATCGCTGACACTTACCGGGAGCAGTGGTCTGTTTGAAAATGGTATGGGCGACAGCTATCCGAAAAGGGGTGATTACGAGTATATCAAAAAAAGAACACAGCTTACTTTCTTTGATCCTGCGATGGCAACAAAGGAATTGGTTGATGAGGTTTTTGAGATCACCAATAACCGTATAAAAGTGATCAAGATCATTGCACTGGCCAAAAGTGCTATCCGTAATAATCTTGGTGAAGAACTTAACCAGATAAAACAACCCACCATGTTGATCTGGGGCAAAAATGACATTATTACACCGCCACTTGTGGCGCACGAATTCAACCGCCTGATCCCGGGTAGCGAATTAGAATTTGTTGACAACTGCGGTCACGCACCCATGATGGAAGTACCTGAGGAGTTCAATAAAATTCTGGAAGGGTTTCTAAATAAGCAGAAACAACCAGCAGCTGTTCAGGCTTAGTTTACCAGTACCTGAGAAAAGAAGCACATGCTCGCATCGCAATTAATTAATTCCGGTTTTCCGCTTATCAGTCTGTTTGATAAGGCTTCATTAGCACTACAGCTGATGGACGAATATGATGTGCAGCACCTGCCCGTAGCCAATGGCGAAAAATTTGCCGGTGTTGTTTCGAAAGATGATCTGTTGGATATTGATGAAAGTAATTTGCTGTCTACGCTTCAATCATCTTTACTACCGGTTTCCGTAAAAGGCGAGGAGCATTTCCTGATCGCACTGAAATTGATATCGCAACACGAATTATCGCTGATACCGGTTGTAAATGAACAATCAGAATTATCAGGTGTGATACTATCCAAAGATATTCTCCGTACACTTTCGCGTTTTGTGGGTAATGAGGACCGGGGCGGTGTAATTGTACTGGAAACTGATAAACGTAATTTTTCATTCGGAGAGATCAGCCGTTTGGTGGAAACGAATGACGCATATATCACACAGCTCAACTCCCATACCGAAGCAGATACCGGGCTTGTTATTATCACGCTTAAAATAAACAAGATCGAGATCTCAGACATCATCGCCACATTCCAACGCTACGAATACATTGTCCGGTATTATTTTGGGGAAGAAGATTACGCCAACGAACTCAAAGAGAATTACAACCATTTAATCTCCTATTTGAATATGTAATTTTTGCCCATGGGCTATGGTCCATAGACCATGGGCAAGCCACAATCCCTTATTTTTACGCCCAATTGAACCGGAAATGAGGCTATTGTGTGTAATTGTCAGTTTATTTTTTCTACTTCCTTCTTTGGCTTCTGCGCAAAGCGTTTTATCAAATGATACAACCCTCCCACTTACAGACATGGTGGCTAAAAAGCACCCCTCTTCTACTATCACGATTGCCGATGTAGTTGTATCGGGAAATAAAAAGACCAAGATCTTTATTGTAATGCGGGAAGTACCTTTTCGCAAAGGGGATCAGTTTACCGAGGCAGAGTTAGACAGGGAACTGCAGCTGGCACGACAACAATTAATGAACACATCGTTGTTTGTAGATGTAGCCGTGTATATCAGTACAAGCGTAAAAGCCGGAACTGCTAATACCCGGGTGATTAATATTGATCTGAAAGAAAGATGGTATCTTTTTCCAACGCCATATTTTAAACTGATCGATAGAAATTTTAATCAATGGTGGGTAGAGCAACACCGAAGTCTTGAACGTGTGAATTATGGACTCAAATTCATACAGAATAATTTTACCGGTCGCAATGATGACGTTGATATCTGGCTGATCAACGGCTATACCCAGCAGGTAACACTACGGTACAATCTTCCTTTCTTCGATAGAAAACTGAAAAGCGGTATTAATATCGGTTTCATATATGCGACACAGAAAGAGTTGAATTACGGCACCGGCGATAATAAACAATTGTTCTTTAAGCAGGAGGCTGTAACCCGCAAGGCGCTTAGGTTTGATGCCACTTACTCATACCGGCCCGATGTAAAGCAACGGCATTATTTCAGGGTATCCTATAACAATGAAGAAGTAGCGGATACCATATTAAAGATCAACCCAAATTATTTTCCCGAGCAGCGTACACAGATGAAATTTGTTGACTTTTCTTACCAGTATAAATTTTACAACGTAGATTATATATCGTACCCGACAACGGGTTTTTTGTTTGAAGGAAACCTCTATAAACGTGGCCTTGAAAAAGTATCCAATACCTGGCAGGCGGGCGCAAGGGCGGTGTATGTGATACCGTTTACGCAGAGTCGTAATTCATTTCTTCATCTGGAAGCCATTGGCTCTGTACGGGCACCAACGAGCAGTTCTTATTTTAACCAACGGTTGTTTGGCTATGGATATTTTCAGTTGAGAGGGTTGGAATATAATGTGGTGGACGGTTCTATGGGGGGCGCTTTGAAAACAACTTTCCATCAGAAAGTACTCTCCTTCGTGCTCAAGAACCCGATCAAAAGTAAAACGCATGATAAGTTTCCGATCCGGATATACTTTAAAGCGTATAGCGACATCGGGTATGCTTATATGCAAAACAAAATTGCCAGCAATACCCTCAATAATACCGTATTGCGAACCTGGGGATTGGGCTTCGATATCGTTTCTGTATATGATTTTGTATTTAAAATTGAATACAGCTTTAACCAACTGGGAAGGGATGGCTTATATTTACAGACGAGAAACGACTTTTAATTATGAAAGTAGCTATCTACAGCCGCGGGCTTGATTTTGAACAGGAGAATCCTTTACTGGCATTGCTGGAAGAGTTGACGCGTCATGATATTTCGATACTTATTTTTCATGCACTGCTTGGGCAGTTTCCGCAGATCAGTAATATCTATCAAAACCTCGCAGCATTCGGCAACTCAGACGATCTTGGCGAAAATGTGGATTGTATGATCAGCCTTGGCGGTGATGGCACCATGCTGGATGCCGTTACGCTGGTAAAAGACAAGAATATCCCGATACTGGGTATCAATTTCGGGCGCCTTGGCTTTTTGGCCAGTATCAGCAAAGAAGAATTGAGCAGCGCTGTTGATTCGTTGATCAACCATACATATCTGGTAGATAAACGCACACTCATTCACCTCGATTCCAATCAATCGCTTTTTGGGGAAACACCTTTTGGATTAAACGAGTTTGCGATCCATAAAAGGGATACCTCTCCGATGATCAAAGTGCATACCTATATCAACGGAGAGTTCCTGAACAGTTACTGGGCAGATGGGTTGATTGTATCAACAGCCACCGGTTCAACCGGTTATAATATGAGCTGCAACGGACCTATTCTTTTCCCGGAATCATCCAGTTTTGTAATTACACCTGTGGCCCCACATAACCTCAATGTCCGCTCGATCGTTGTACCCGATACCAACGTGATCTCTTTTGAAGTAGAAAGCAGGGCCGAAGAATTTATCTGCGCACTGGATGCAAGAAGGGAGATCGTAAATAAAAGTGTTCAGCTGGCAGTTCAGAAAGAAAAATTCAGGGTAAGCCTGATCCGGCTAAACGAAAATAGTTTCCTTTCTACGCTGCGAACGAAGCTTACATGGGGTCTTGATAAAAGAAATTAACTTTTATGGTATTGATTTTTGATGCTATTTTACAAATCAGAGCGTTTCCCTATATCCAATATGCTTAAAAAAATCCTTATCACTGCGTTCGTGGTCATTGGTTTGCAAAAAGCCGATGCCCAATTGCTGGACAGCTATGTTCACCAGGGCGAGTTGGGCATTTCTTTAGGCGTTGGTCATTATTTTGGGGATCTGAACCCTAATTCAGCCATTAACCGCCCTAAAATGGCGGCCGGTATCTTCTTCCGGAAACAGATTTCGAATTATGTGGGGGTAAGACTATCCGGCGATTATGCGATGCTGGGATATTCGGATGTTTATAGCAGCAATCCTGTGCAGGTTAACCGAAACCTGAGTTTCAATACCAATGTGTGGGAACTGAGCCTTGCCGGGGATTTTAATTTTTTCAGGTTCCAGCCCGGTTTTGAAGGCTATGAATTCACGCCTTATCTCGGTTTGGGCATTGGCGTTTTTTCTTATGATCCCTTCGCCTATCTCGGCGGTGAAAAATATTATTTAAGAACACTTGGAACTGAGGGTCAGGGCAGTTCTCTTTATCCAGACAGGCTTCCGTACAGTCCCATAGCGATATCTGTTCCATTTACGATCGGAGCTAAAAGGGCACTAACGCCGAACATGAACATCTTTGCCGAGTTCACTTACCGCTTTACCACCACCGATTACCTGGATGATGTAAGCGGGTTATACGCACCGGATGCTTTCCCTACGCTGCCCGATGGATCACCCTCTCCGGGGTTCCTTCTGCAGGACAGGAGTTACGAAAACGGAGCTTCCGTAGGTGTAAAAGGACGTCAACGCGGAAACAGCCTGCAAAAAGATGCTTTCGCAACGTTCAAAGTAGGCCTCTCGTTCAACCTCCAATCGTACAAATGTCCTCCGCCCCCGGGGAAATATTAAGATGTCAACCTAACATCTGCCCTTTTTTCACCAACAATTTTCCGCCGGAACCATTGATTTTGCTAAATTTGCCCCTTAACTGAAGAAAAGAATATGACGGAAGCATTGGTGGCGGGTATTGACAAAGAAAGATTGCCGCAACACATTGCCATTATCATGGACGGAAACGGGCGCTGGGCCGAAGAAAAGGGTCAGGATCGTTTATACGGGCATTTTCATGGTGTTGAGAGCGTACGCAATATCGTGGAGGGCTGTGCAGAACTGGGCATTCATTACCTGACCTTATATGCTTTCAGCACCGAGAATTGGGATCGCCCGCAACAGGAGGTGGAGGGGTTGATGTCATTGCTGGTAGATACGATCCGCAAAGAAGTGCCTACACTTAACAAGAATAATATCAGGCTGCATGTAATTGGCGACATGCATATGCTGCCTGAATTTGCGCATAATGAACTGCAGGAAGCGCTGGAATTGACGAGTACCAATACAGGGCTTAACCTTATTATGGCATTGAGTTACAGCAGTCGCTGGGAGTTGGTAAATGCAGTAAAGAACATTGGGCTCGATGTAAAAGCCGGCAAGATCGATCCAGCTACCATCAATCACGAAACACTCGAAAAATACCTGACAACCAGTCAATTTCCCGACCCTGAGTTAATGATCCGCACAAGCGGGGAATACAGGATCAGCAATTTTCTGCTGTACCAGCTGGCGTATGCCGAGTTATATTTCACCAATACACGCTGGCCCGATTTCCGTAAAGACAACCTCTATGAGGCCATTATTGATTTTCAGGGCAGGGAGCGCAGATTTGGTAAAACCGGTCAACAAATACAGGAGGAAACCCAATTGGTTTAGCTATTTACCCCAATCCACTGTATATCAGGGGGGATTTAACAAACACTTTTCATTATTCCCGTTAATTTGCCCCGCCTAAAACCCTGAACCAATTGCTGAAAGATATGTGTACTGCACGGTCGGACAGACACACAACAAACTGAAAACGGATGCTGAAAGTGTATAAAATTTTATTGTTGGCTTTTGTAACATCGCTCGTGAGTGTCCCGGCTTTCTCGCAACAAACAACAGGTTCAGATACAACGATCACCAGTATAGATGCTGATCTCCTGAATATATTTAACCAAAAAACGCCCAAAAAATACCGGGTTGCTTCTGTTAAGGTATTGGGTAACCGGTTTTTTGATGAAAACCTGCTTATTTCCATTGCCAATATCAACGTGGGCGATGAGATTTCTATACCGGGTGGCGATAACTTTTCAAAGGCGATCACCAAATTATGGGGTCAGAATTATTTCAGCAACGTAGAAGTCTATATCACCAGGCTGGTAGGAAAGAATATTGATGTAGAAATTACTGTAACGGAAAGGCCACGTTTATCCAAATTCTTTTTTAAAGGCATCCGTAAAGGTGAGGCCGATGATCTTTCCGGAAAAACAGGTCTTGTTCCCAACCGTGTGGTTACCGAGAACATGAAGATCTCGGCAGTAGAAGCGATTAAGAAATTTTACGAAGAGAAAGGTTTCCGCGATTCAAAGGTGAAGATCGTTGAACGCAGAGATTCTGCACTGGATAATACACTGGCGCTGGATTTTTACATTGACAAAGGCCCGAAAGTAAAGATCAACAATATCAATTTTGGCGGAAACACGATCGAAGATGGCAAGCTGAAAAAACAATTCAAGGATACAAAAGAGAAGTCGAGGTTCACGCTTTTTCCGCAATATGATTCAGGTCGCATCGTAACGGCAAAGCGCTACACATTCGATCAGTATGTGAAAGACAATGGATATCTCACTTACAGCAAAACAAAGAAAGTGCTGGATCCATACGTACGTTTAAAGCTATCCGGTGCCAAATTCGACCAGACCAAATTTGCAGACGATAAGGATAATATTCTCAGCTATTATAACTCACTCGGTTACAGGGATGCGGTGATTGAAAAAGATACCGTTTACCACACACGCCGGGGTGACCTGAACATCGATATCAAGGTAAGTGAAGGACGTAAATACTATTTCGGTAACATATCCTGGAGAGGCAATACGAAGTATTCAGATTCCATACTTTCGGCCATACTCGAGATCAAGAAAGGGGATATTTATAATCTGGAGATCCTCAATAAGAAATTAGGAAAAGGCGGCGGTCCTGAAGGTGGAGATGTAAGCGGGTTGTACCAGGATGATGGATACCTGTTCTTCCGTACCGACCCCGTTGAAACGGCGGTGTATAATGACACGATTGATTTTGAGATCCGTATCGTTGAGGGTCCGCAGGCAACGATCAAGAATGTGCGCATTACCGGTAACGACCGTACCAAAGAGTATGTGATCCGCCGTGAACTGAGAACCATACCCGGTGAGAAATTCCGCCGTACAGATCTTGTACGTTCACAACGTGAGATCGCGCAGCTGAATTATTTTAACCAGGAAAAGATCAAAATAGAACCTGTTCCAAACCCGGATGATGGTACCGTTGATATCAATTATGGCGTGGAAGAAAAATCAAGCGATCAGCTTGAATTGAGTGCAGGATGGGGAGGAGCGATCGGTTTAACAGGAACATTGGGTGTAACATTCAATAACTTTTCTATCCGTAATATCTGGAAGAAACAGGCCTGGGATCCATTGCCGATGGGAGACGGACAGAAATTAAGTCTTCGTGTACAGAGTAATGGTAAGGCCTTCCGGTCGTACAACTTCTCTTTCACAGAACCATGGCTCGGCGGTAAAAAAAGAAATGCATTAACCTTCAGTATTTATAATACCAAGTACGGACAAACCATTGATCCGCTCACAGGGTTATACAATACAAGCGTTGCCGATTCAAGATATATTTCTACAACAGGGGCAACGGTGAGTCTTTCAAAACAATTGAAATGGCCGGATGATTATTTCTCTTTATCAGTGGGTCTTAACTATACCCGTTATAAGCTGAGTAATTATGCGATCGATCCAACCAACCTGCCAGGGTTTGATAACGGTATCGTAAACAATATCAATGTAAAAGTGGCCCTGCAAAGATCTTCTGTAGATCAGCCATTGTTTCCGCGTACCGGTTCAACATTCTTAGCCAGTTTGCAGATCACTCCACCGTATTCACTTATTGATGAAGGCATTACCAAAGAAGCCAATCCATACAAATTGCTGGAGTATCATAAATGGAGGTTTAATGGCGAGTGGTACATACCATTTGGCAAAGCGCGCGGCGAGGACAGGAACAAACAGTTCGTGTTGAAACTGGCGGCTAAGTATGGTTTTGTAGGCCGCTTCAACAGTAAACTTAAGATCTCACCTTTCGAAAGGTTCCAGGTGGGAGATGCAGGTTTGAGTAACCAGTTTGCATTATTAGGGTATGATATCATTGCACACAGAGGATACCCGGTATATGATAATTCTGACCCGACTGTGAATCCGGACAGGCAATATGCTACCCAGTATTTTACCATATTCAATAAATACACGGCGGAATTACGTTACCCGCTTAGTCTGAACCCAAGCAGTACCATTTATGCATTGGGATTCTATGAGGCGGCCAACGGATGGTATTCCATGAAAGAGTATAATCCATTCAAATTAAGACGTTCGGTGGGTATTGGTATGCGTTTCTTCCTGCCGATGTTTGGATTACTTGGATTTGATTACGGGATAGGTCTCGACAGGATCACAAACGGAGGTGCATTGAAAGATGCGGCAAGGTTTACCTTCATGCTTGGATTTGAACCGGAATAGGATTATTGGTAGTTTAGAGAGAAATAATGTGATATGAAAAAGATACTATTGCTTCTGATTGCGGTTTCAGGATTTGCCTTGGCAGGTAACGCGCAACGATATGCGATCATTGATACAAAGTATATTTTGGGGAAGATACCGGAATATAAAGACGCGGATAAAAAGCTACAGCTGATAGGGGAACAATGGCAGAAAGATATCGATGACAGGCAGGCGATCCTCGACAAGATGTACAAGAATTATGAAGCAGAGCAATTCATGCTGACCGAAGAGCTGAAAAAGAAAAGGGAAGATGAATTATTTGTGAAAGAGAAAGAGATCCGCGACCTGCAAAAAAGGCGTTTTGGCTACGAGGGCGATCTTTTTAAAGAACGTCAGCGGTTGGTGAAACCCATACAGGACAAAGTATATAATGCCATCCAGAAAATTGCGATAGCCAAAGAATACGATTTTATACTCGACAAAAGTGAAGGAATTACCGTTATATTTGCCGACCCCAAACTGGACAAGAGTAACGAAATATTAAAGGAATTGGGGATCAAAATTTAGTACAACCAAAAACAATCTATAAACTCACAACGATGAAGAAATTATTATTTGTGTGCCTTGCTTCAATGGCGCTTTGTTTCTCAAATAACGCAGGGGCACAGACCAAAATTGGTTATTTCGATGACCAGCAGGTGTTAGGCTTAATGCCGGGAATTGAAAAAATAACCCCACTGATCGAGTCTTTTCAGCGAGATTCTTTACAGGTAGAGTATGAATATACTTTAAAGGATTACCAGCGCCAGGACAGTCTCTGGAAAAGAGATTCTGCGGGTCTTGCTCCAAAAGCAAGAGAGTTGGCACAGGCAGATCTTCGTAAATTAAGAGAAAAAATAATTTACTGGCAGCAGTATTCTCAGCAATTGCTTGAGGCAAAACAGGAAGCCCTGTTAAACCCATTCAGACAGAAAATTTTCGAAGCATTTAATGCAGTAGTTGCAGAGCAGAAATATACACTGGTATTAAAACCAGATGCACTTTCTCCTTATATGGGAAACCCACCTTTGCTGGATAATATCGCTATCAGGGTGATCATTAAACTGAAACTGGCACTTCCTAAAGAAGTAGAAGATGCCTGGAGAGCAGCTGGCGGTACCGGTCTTGGTGCGGCATCAACAGCACCGGCAGCGAAACCTCCGGTTAAAAAACCATAATTATTTAGATAATACCTATATTATTATACGCAGAACCCCGTCCTTGGACGGGGTTCTGTATTTTTGGGGTATGCAGGAAAGATCCCCGATCGGTGTTTTTGATAGTGGCTATGGTGGCTTAACGATACTGAAAGAGATCGTTAAGCAATTGCCGGATCATGATTACATCTATATGGGCGATAATGCGCGCGCACCTTATGGCCCCCGCTCTTTTGATACGGTCTATCATTATACACTGGAATGTGTGAACTGGTTCTTTACACAAGGCTGCAAACTGGTGATCCTTGCCTGCAATACGGCCTCTGCAAAAGCATTGCGAACCATCCAGCAGCATGACCTGCCCAAAATGGACCCCGGCAAAAGAGTGCTGGGGGTGATCAGGCCGACAACTGAAGTGATCGGCAATTTCTCTAAAACAAGGGAGATCGGCGTACTGGGAACAACGGGAACCGTGAGGAGTGAAAGCTACCTGATAGAGATCGCAAAATTTTTCCCCGATTGTAACGTGTACCAGGAAGCCTGCCCCATGTGGGTACCCCTGGTTGAGAACAATGAGTATAATAAACCCGGTGCAGATTATTTTGTAGAAAAGCACCTGCAACAACTGTTGGAGCAACAGGCGGATATTGATACGATATTACTCGCCTGCACGCATTACCCCTTGTTATTAAGTAAGATCAGGCAGTTCCTTCCCGAAGGGATCACGGTGGTAACACAGGGAGAAATAGTGGCAGAGAGCCTGGTGAATTACCTGGAAGACCACCCGGAAATGGACGAAAAATGCTCAAAAAACGGCCGGATCAGCTTCTATACAACTGATTCAACCACCCATTTCGATAACCATGCGAGTATATTCTTTGGGCGGCCGGTTTCATCGGTTCACCTGAATTTGCAGGCGAAATGACAGTAAAAGCAGGAAGAACGCGGGTTTTATTCAAAAAAACGATGTTTATAACTTGTGCCTTTACTTGTATTCCCTTACCTTTGCCGTCCTTTCACAAGCAAGCAGTATGGTGACTGCAGCATGAGGAACGTAACAATATTACCGGGTTAGTAAAAAAACGATAAAATGAAACGGACATTCCAACCACACAAACGTCGCAGAAAAACCGTTCACGGTTTTCGCAAACGTATGGAAACTGCCAACGGCCGCAAAGTATTAGCCAGCCGTAGAGCGAAAGGCCGCAAGAAACTGAGTGTTTCGAGCGAGAAAGGATTAAAATAGTACCCCGGTTCTGCGCCATAGCTTTAGCGAAGGCACACAGCGTCTGGAAAACAAATATTTATAGCCTCATCTTTTTTGATGAGGCTTTTTTAGTTTAGCAGAGAGATGGCAGGAAACTTTACATATAACAAAAACGAAAAACTGAAAAGCAGGAAGTTGTTGCAACAACTATTTGCAACGGCAAAGTCGTTCTCTGTTTTCCCGGTAAAGATTTTTTATATGCCATTGGATGAGGCAGTAAACAAAAGCATACAGGTAGGCGTAGGTGTAAGCGCGCGAAATTTTCGCAAGGCGGCGGACCGTAACCGCATCAAGCGCTTATTACGTGAGTGTTACCGGTTAAATAAAGCATTGCTGCATGATGCGGTGAATGAGAAAAAGAAGCCGGTGGCTGTATTTATTTTATACCTCGGCAAAGAGTTGCCGGAATATGCATTGCTTGATGAGAAGATAAAATTGGCTTTAACAAAACTGGCTTCCAACATTGCCTGAAACAGAACCCATACAAAAACCACAACGAAGTTTTATTAAATGGTTGCTGATCATGATCAGTTATCCATTTATACTGCTGATCAGGATCTATCAATACGGGATCTCGCCTATTATTGGGCCTAAGTGCCGCTACACACCAACCTGCTCGCATTATACAGTAGAGGCATTGAAGAAGCACGGCTTATTTAAAGGCGGATGGTTGTCTATTAAGCGAATCGTTAGTTGCAGACCGGGCGGCGGACATGGGTATGATCCAGTGCCTTAGGGAACATTTTTTGCCACTGAAGCACTGAAAAGATCCCTTCAGTGCTTCTGTGCTTCAGTGGCAATTTTTTTAGAACTACTTAAGTGTAGGAGCCGTCAGTACTTCATACTTCACAATCATTTCACGAATCTCTTTGATGCTATAGAACCGGTAGATCTCAGGATCTTTTCCATCAACCTTTTCGGCGGAACGCATACGGTGGTATGGCCCTATAACATCAGCCGTAATATTATCAGAAATTTTTACTGCGTGGTTGGGGAGGATATAAAAGTTGCGGTTAGCTGCGGAAATATTTTTTCCTTCTACTAACAAACGTAATGAGTCAAGATCGCGCAGCACTTTTTCCTGCATGACCATATTCTGTGACAGCTTAGGGTCGCCGTATTGCTGGTAGCTGCCGATGATCGTGTCGTTTTTTACATTGATCACATAAAGACCATTATCTATCAGCTCAACATTGGCATCACCCAATGGAGAAGATAAAGCGAACGAGATCTTACTGCCATTCATGATCGCATCTTTTTCTTCGTGGCCACTGCCGTCTTTTGCTTTGATGGTCTTTGCATCGGTGTTGATCTCTGCGGGACCTTTACTCATTACAACGATGCGTTTGTCACCACCTGAACAGGAAGCAAATCCGAAGGCAATGACTGAAAAGAATAATAGCTTTCTCATAATGTAAGTTTAAAAAAATTGCCACTGAAACACAGAAGCACTGAAGATTTTTTCAGTGCTTCTGTGTTTCAGTGGCAAAAAAATTATTTTGCTGCCGCCAATCGCTCAGCAACCTTGCTCCAGTTAACCACATTCCAGAACGCAGCTAAATAATCAGCACGTTTGTTCTGATATTTCAGGTAGTAAGCATGTTCCCAAACATCACAGCCTAATACCGGCGTGCCTTTCACTTCAGCAACATCCATTAAAGGATTGTCCTGGTTAGGCGTTGAAGAAACTTCCAGCTTGCCATCTTTCACAATGAGCCATGCCCATCCGCTTCCGAAACGGGTCATACCTGCTGCTGCAAATTTTTCTTTGAATGCATCGAACGATCCGAAAGCTGCAGTGATTGCATCAGCAACTGCGCCGGTGGGTGTTCCGCCTGCGTTGGCTGCAAGACTCTCCCAGAAAAAAGTATGGTTCCAGTGACCACCTCCGTTGTTGCGAACAGCGGGACTGATGGTGCCGGCAACTTTTACCAGCTCTTCCAGTGACTTTCCTTCATTAGGTGTACCGGCAACGGCTTTGTTCAGGTTGTCCACATAAGCCTGGTGATGTTTATCATGGTGGATCTGCATAGTAGTTGTATCGATATGCGGTTCCAGGGCTTCGTAAGCGTAGGGTAAGGGTGCTAATGTAAAAGACATAAAATATGGATTTAAGGTTGAGTACAAATTTACTGCTTTCTATCGCTTGCTTCTAAAAAAAGAACGCATCAATTGAGCGCATTCATCTTTCATCACTCCCCCCGTTAATTCGGTCTTTGGGTGGAAGGGCCAGTTTTCCTGGGTGATGTGTTTATAGCCATTCTTCTCGTCCGGTGTTCCAAAAACGATGCGTGCGAGTTTGCCCCAGTACATGGCGCCGCAGCACATGAGGCAGGGTTCAACAGTTACATATAAGGTAGCATCGGGAAGATATTTTGAGCCTAAAGAGCTATAAGCCGAGGTAAGTGCGAGGATCTCGGCGTGTGCAGTAGAATCGTTGAGCAGTTCTACCTGGTTGTGGCCCCGGGCAATAATCTTGTTATTGATCACGATCACGGCCCCAACAGGAACCTCGTCCCGCTCATAAGCGATTACGGCTTCTTTGAGGGCTTGTTGCATAAAGTATTCATCATCAAATTCGATCATGATGCAAAGTACGCCGTTCTATTTGCCACTGAAACACAGAAGCGCTGAATTATTTTTTCTGTGTTTCAGTGGCAAAATCCGGTGCACAAAAAAGCCGCCCCGAAATCCGGAACGGCTCATGAAAATATCTGAGATTCTTACAATTGCTTGATCACAATATTCTTAAACCAAACTTCATTCCCATGATCCTGCAAAGCAATATGTCCTTTTGCTGATTTGGCAAAACCCGGCATGGCTTTGAATTTACTTCCGGCAACCATGGTCTTCCAGTTCTCATCATCATACCGTGTGGTTAACACAGAAACGCCATTGAGGATGAATTCAAGGCTTCCTTTGTTACTGATGATCTCTGCTGTGTTCCATTCGCCTACAGGTTTGGTGGCACCTTCTTTACCCTCAACAAGGTCGTAAAGATTACCTGCCCTGTGTTTATTGATCTTGCCGTCTTTGTGTCCATCATTATCCAGCACCTGCATCTCCGGACCGGTATGATAGGTCTGTTTGTACAAGGTCGTGTCTTCCTGCACCCAGAATATCACTCCGCTATTGCCGTTCTTCGAGATCTTCCAATCATATTTAAGATGAAAATTCTCAAATTCTTTATCGCTCACCAGATCACCTGAGGCTCTTTTTTGTGCATCTGTCTTTTGATAAGCCAGGTCATAGGTCAAAACGCCATCTACCACTTTCCACAAGCCATTATTCGTTTTGAATCCGTAAGTGTGCCAGCCTTTGGTAGTCTTGCCATCAAATAAAGCGACCCATCCCTTTTGCTTTGTTACAACAGGAGTGAGTGTCTTTTCTTTGGGTGTTGAAATTCCGCCTGTTACCAGTACAGCAGCAAGCAGGGTACCTGTAATGAATGATTGCATAATTGATTATTTCTTGAGTAAGAGAATATACTTGACCATTTGTTTGGCATCGTCTTCGCTGAGTGCAGCGTGTGGTGTCATGGGTATTGCGCCCCAGTTGCCGGAGCCGCCTTTGATTATTTTACCGGCAAGCATGGCGATATTATCATCAGTCGCTTCGTATTTGGCAGCTACATCTTTGTAAGCTGGCCCCGTAAGTTTATCACTTATTTTGTGGCAGGTGAGACAGTCGGATTTTGCTACCAATTCCAATCCTTTCTGGTAATCTGGGTTTGCACTGTGGTCGGTTGCTACGGTTGCCGGGGTTGCGGCAGCGCCTGCTGGTTCTTTCTTATCGGTGCTGTTGCTGCCACAGGCAACGAGGATGCTCAGCAAAGCGATCGTTACAAAATACTTTTTCAAGACAATTTATTTTTAGTAGTTAGAAACTTAAAGGTATTACTGAATTCCTAAAATGGTGCGATTAAAATTTTCATCCGAACCTGTTCCGGCAAAATCATCAAATGCTTTCTCTGTTACTTTAATGATATGCTCCTTAATAAACGGCGCGCCTTCTGCTGCACCTACTTCCGGGTGTTTGATGGCACATTCCCATTCCATCACGGCCCATCCTTTGTAATCATAAGCGGCCAGTTTGCTGAAGACCGATTTGAAATCAACCTGTCCATCACCCAAAGAACGGAAACGCCCTGCCCGGTCTATCCAGTTCTGGTAACCACCGTACACACCTTGCTTACCGGTTGGATTGAACTCTGCATCTTTTACATGAAACATTTTTATACGCTCATGATAGTGATCGATATAGGATAGATAATCCATGCATTGTAATACAAAATGCGATGGGTCATATAAAAGACAGGCCCTTGCATGGTTGTTTACTTTTTCAAGGAACATTTCATACGTAACTCCATCGTGCAGATCTTCTCCCGGGTGTATCTCATAACAAAGATCAACGCCATTCTCATCAAACACATTTAATATCGGTAACCAACGTTTGGCTAATTCGGTAAAACCGGTTTCCACCAAACCCGCAGGTCTTTGCGGCCATGGATAAACGGTGTGCCATAATAAAGCACCGCTAAAAGTAGCATGTGCATTCAATCCTAAATTCTGTGAAGCTTTGGCTGCATATTTTAATTGCTGCACCGCCCATTCAGTTCGTGCCTTGGGATTGTTGCGAATATTCTCCGGTGCAAATCCATCAAACAAAGTATCATAAGCCGGGTTAACTGCCACCAGCTGTCCCTGCAAATGGGTAGACAGTTCTGTAATCTCCATACCGGCGGCATTTACAATACCTTTTATCTCATCTGCATATGTTTTACTCTCCGCAGCTTTCTGCAGATCAATACAGCGGCTATCCCAGGTAGGGATCTGAACGCCGGTAAAACCTAATGATGCGGACCATTTACAGATATCAGCCAGCGAGTTGAATGGTGCGGCATCACCCATGAATTGAGCGAGGAAGATGCCGGGGCCTTTTAGTGTAGTCATCTTTAATTTTTTATACTTCGTATTTAGTCCATTTAACATCCGACTTAGCAGATGTAACCACATTGTCGATAAATGCCATGCCCCTGATGCCGTCTACAAAGGTTGGGAAGTCGAGGTTTTCTTTGGTGGGTGCGGTCCCGTCTATTCTTGCACCTACCGTGAGCGCAAAGTTTTTATAAATATTTCCGAACGCTTCGAGATAACCTTCGGGGTGACCGCCCGGTGTGCGGCAGTTGCTGGTAGCAAAGCTCGACAGGTGTGGATTGCCCGCACCGGCGCGTAATATTTGAGTAGGTTGATCGAGCCATTTAGCGAGTAGTGTGTTGGGCTCATGTTGCGCCCATTCGAGTCCGCCCTTCTCGCCGTATATGCGGATCTTTAATGCATTCTCTTCACCGGCTGCCACCTGCGATGCCATAAGAACACCGGCTGCGCCGTTGTCGAATTTCAATAATACATTTCCGTCATCATCCAGTGCACGTCCATCCACCATGATGTTCAGGTCGGCACAGAGGTGTGTGATTTTTGCACCGGTAATATATTCAGCCAGGTGCGCGGCATGAGTACCGATATCGCCCATACAGCCGCTCTTGCCCGATTTTTTCGGATCGGTTCTCCAGGCTGCCTGTGCATTGCCTTCGCGCTCGCTGAGTTTGCTGAGCCATCCCTGCGGATATTCAACCCATACTTTACGGATCTTTCCAAGTACACCATCGCTAACCATGGCTTTCGCCTGTTTAACCATTGGGTAGCCCGAATAAGTATGTGTTAGACAAAGGATCAATCCCGTCTCTTCTACTTTTTGTTTGAGTTGTTTTGCTTCATCCAGTGTGAAGGTCATTGGCTTTTCAATCACTACATGAAAACCATGATCCAGTGCCAGCATAGCCGGAGCAAAGTGTGCGAAGTTGGGTGTAACGATGGTAACAAAATCCATCCGCACATCCGCAGGCAACTTGCTTTCTTTTTCAATCATCTCCTCATACGTGAGATAGGTACGATCTGCGGGAAGGAATAACATTTCGCCGGAAGCTTTGGCAATTTCGGGATTGATGCTGAGTGCGCCGCAGGCCAGTTCTATCAGCCCATCCATATTTGCAGCGAGGCGGTGTATGGCACCGATAAAGGCATCTTTACCCCCGCCCACCATACCCATTCTGAGTTTGCGATTCATAGGAAACATTTTTTCGTTAGAAGGGTATAAATATCGGTAAAGCTGTTAAATAAACCGATTGGCACGTGTATTTTTTACATCATGGTTTAAAAATAAAAAATTACATTTATCCCGGATTGCTATTTAACCTAACACTATTGCCATGAATGCGACTACTCCCCAACGTAGCCAATTATTTGTAGCCAGCTGTTTAGCGCTACTTGTTACCTCTTTATCTTTTGGAATCCGCGCCGGTATATTGGGCGATCTGGGAAAACAGTTCAGTCTTAACGCAACAGAACTGGGCAGCATTGCCGCCACTGCTTTCTGGGGTTTCCCGTTAGCTGTGATCGTGGGAGGGTTCATTGTTGATGTGATAGGCATGAAACGCCTGCTGGTGGCGGCATTTGTGCTTCACCTTGCGGGCATAGTACTGACAATTTTTGCCAACGGTTACTGGACACTCTTTATCTCAACACTATTGATAGGGCTTGCCAACGGAACGGTGGAAGCGGCCTGTAATCCATTGGTAGCTACCATTTATTCGGATAATAAAACAACAAAGCTCAATCACTTTCATCTCTGGTTCCCGGGCGGTATCGTTATCGGAACCTTGATCGTTTATTTTTTAAGCAAGGCAGGCATCGGGTGGCAAATACAGGTTGCTTTGATGATCATCCCTACTTTATTATACGGGTTTCTTTTCAGCAAACTCAAGTTCCCGGTTACTGAAAGGGTTGCCAGCGGGGCATCTTACAGCAATATGCTGATGGCCCTTTTAAATCCATTGTTCATATTCATGATCATCCTGATGTTTGGCACGGCCATCACAGAGTTATTTACCGGTCAGTGGATCGATGTTCTTTTAAAGAATGTTTCTGATAATGCTATCTTATTGCTTACGCTCGAAACAGGTATCATGGTGATCGGTCGCGGGTTTGCGGGATCTATTGTTCATCGTGTATCACCAACCGGTGTTTTGCTGATCTCTGCTATTCTCGCAACGGCGGGGCTGTATTTATTAGGACACAGCACCGGTAATATGTTATTTGTAGGTGCCATTGTTTTTGGAATGGGCGTTTGCTACTTCTGGCCAACCATGCTGGGTTTTGTATCGGAGAACCTGCCAAGAACAGGTGCGGTAGGCATGAACCTGATGGGTGGTGCCGGAATGTTTGCCGTATCTGTTTATACGGTTTTTATGGGCGGGTACTACGATAAACTGGTAGCGGCACATTTACCTGCCGGTGCAACATCCGATGAAGCGATGAACGAAGCAAAAAAACTCGCGGGTCCCGAAGTGCTGAACGCCACATTAATCATTCCGGTCATATTGACCATTGCTTTTATATTTCTCTTCTTTTATATGCGAAATAAAAGAAACGCAAAAGTTCATACACTAATGGCTTAATAATCAGGATGCAGTATATTTAACGTGCCAACAATGAATAATTCCAACAGAAGGTCTGCTATCAAAAATATCCTTGCCGGTTCTGCCGCAATTGCTGCCGGTAGTGTGGTGCTTCCTGCATTCGCTTCGGGTAAAAAACAAAGCGCTATGCTCAAAGGAAACATCAATCACTCCGTTTGCCGCTGGTGCTTTAGTGATGTCCCGTTAGAAAAATTGTGTACCACCGCAAATGAAATAGGCCTGGTGGGTATTGACCTGGTGGGTCCGAAAGACTGGGACATGCTTAAAAAGTACAACCTTATCTCTACTATGTGTAATGGCGCAGAGATCAGTCTCACAAAAGGTTTCGCCGATCCGCAGTATCATCCCACACTGGTAAAAAATTACACCGAACATATTGAACTCGTTGCCAAAGCCGGGTATAAAAACCTGATCTGTTTCAGCGGCAGCCGCAATGGCATGGATGACGAAACCGGGTTAAAGAATTGTGTGGATGGATTAAAACAGGTGATAGGCATCGCAGAAAAAAATGGCGTCACCCTCCAGATGGAACTGCTCAACAGTAAAGTGGATCACAAAGATTATATGTGCGACAGAACCTCATGGGGCGTACAACTCTGCAAACGTTTGGGTTCAGAAAATTTTAAACTGCTCTACGATATCTATCACATGCAGATAGATGAAGGAGATGTGATCAGAACCATCCGCGACAATCACCAGTACCTCGGTCACTATCATACAGCCGGCGTACCGGGAAGACATGAAATTGATGAGACCCAGGAATTGTTTTATCCGGCGATCATGAAAGCGATAGTAGCAACAGGATTTAAGGGATACACCGCGCAGGAGTTTATACCTGCTTCTAAGGATAAGTTAGGATCGTTGAAGACGGCGGTTCTTATTTGTGATATATAATTAACGGATTGGCGAATTACGGATTAGCGGATTTATAATTCGCTAATCCGTAATCCGTTAATCAGCAAATAAAATAGAAACTAGTTAACTCAAAAAAACAGGAACGATGGCTGACCAAACGTACGACGCAATTGTTATTGGCTCCGGGATCAGTGGTGGCTGGGCCGCCAAGGAACTGGCCGAGAAAGGACTCAAGGTTTTAATGCTTGAGCGGGGACGCAATATCGAGCACATCAAAGATTATGTGAATGCGAACAAAGAGGCATGGGATTACCCGCACCGTGGTCGTAAAACACAGGCAATGATCAAGGACTATCCCGTATTGAACAGGGATTATCCGCTCAATGAAACCAATCTTGATTATTGGGTGGATGAAAAAGAAAGTCCTTACACAGAAGTAAAACGGTACGACTGGTTCCGCGGATACCATGTTGGCGGACGTTCACTCATGTGGGGTCGCCAGAGTTACCGCTGGAGTGATCATGATTTTGAAGCCAATGCCAAAGACGGCATTGCTGTAGACTGGCCCGTACGTTATAAAGAAATAGAACCCTGGTACGATTACGTTGAAAAATTTGCCGGCATCAGCGGTAACCGCGATGGCCTGGAACAATTGCCTGACGGGCATTTTCTTCCTCCGATGGATATGAACTGTGTGGAGAAAGATGTGAAGGCGAGATTAGAAGATTACTATAAGAAAGCGCGTGCCGTGATCATTGGGCGTACCGCAAATATTACTGTTGCACACGAAGGAAGAACAGCTTGTCAGTTCCGTAACAAGTGCTGGTTAGGTTGTCCGTTTGGTGCCTACTTCAGTACACAATCCAGTACTTTACCTGCTGCCATGAAAACCGGTAATTTAACACTGCGTCCATGGTCCATCGCCACAAAGATCCTTTACGATAAGGATAAGAAAAGAGCAACTGGCGTTGAGGTATTGGATGCGGAAACCAACAAGACCTATGTATTTAATGCAAAGATCGTTTTCCTGAACGCCTCTACCTTCAACTCAGCATGGATCATGATGAATTCAGCAACCGATGTATGGCCCGATGGATTGGGCAGCAGCAGCGGAGAGCTGGGTCATAATATCATGGATCACCACCTTGGTGTTGGTGCAAGAGGAAGGGTTGAGGGCTATGAAGACAAATACTATTTTGGTCGACGTGCAAACGGAATTTATATACCACGCTACCGTAACCTGTTTGGCGACAAGCGCGATTACCTGCGTGGCTTTGGTTACCAGGGAGGTGCGAGCAGGGAAGGATATAATCACCAGGTTGCAGAATTAGCGATAGGTGGTGAATACAAAGATGCATTATCAGAACCGGGTGGATGGACAATGAATATCGGTGGATTTGGAGAGATCATTCCTGACCATGCCAATAAAATAACACTTGATAAAACGAAGAAAGACAAATGGGGTCTGAATGTATTGGCGTTTGATGCAGAGCTGAAAGAGAATGAACTGAAGATGCGCAAAGACATGCAGGCAGATGCGGTTGAAATGTTGACTGCTGCAGGATTGAAAGATGTAAAAGGACACGATAGGGATGGAATACAGGGCCGCGGAATCCATGAGATGGGTACGGCAAGAATGGGAGCTGATCCAAAAACATCTGTTGTGAACAAATTCAACCAGGTATGGGATGCGCCGAATGTATACGTAACAGACGGATCGTTCATGACATCAGCAGCCTGTGTGAATCCATCATTAAGTTATATGGCCTTTACTGCGAGAGCAGTGGACCATGCGGTGAGTGAACTTAAAAAACAGAATTTATAAAATTATAAAACTGATTGTATGAATAGAAGAGAAGCCATATCCAGTGTAGCCTTATTATTAGGAGGAACCATCATTGGATCGCAAGCCTTTTTAACGGGTTGTAAAACATCAACAGGAGAAGGCGTAAGTTTTTCTCCAACAGATATTGCATACCTCGATGAAGTGGCGGAAACTATTTTGCCAAAGACATCAACACCAGGTGCTAAAGACGCCAAAGTTGGTCAGTTCATGACGGTGATCGTAACCGATTGTTATGAGCCAAAAGATCAGAAGGTCTTCATGGACGGAATGAAAGAACTGGAGAAAGCCAGCAAAAAACTAAACAGCAAAGGCTTTATGGAAAGCACGCCGGAGCAGCGGCATACTTTATTGGTGGCACTTGATAAAGAAGCAAGTGATTACCAGAAGAGCAAAAAGAAAGAAGATCCGAATCATTATTTCCGCATGATAAAAGAGTTAACCCTTTGGGGGTTCTTCACATCAGAACCGGGCGCAACACAGGCATTACGGTATGTAGCGGTTCCCGGTAAGTATGAAGGATGTATCCCTTATAAGAAAGGAGATAAAGCCTGGGCAACCTAGGAAATATCGAACAGGGAATGTCGAAGTAAGTTTGTTTTCATTTTTTTAAACGCCTGCCATGTCAACAGATAGAAGAGCCTTCCTGCGCAATAGTGCATTTGCTGCGCTTGGGTTAACAGCATCCATTAAGGGGTACTCATCACTCATGAGTGAAGAATTCCGGTTTAAAAAGTTATCCTCTTTCGGTCTGCAGTTGTGGACAGTGAAAGAAGACCTCGGGGCGAATCCAAAAGATACATTGGCTAAAATTGCTTCTTACGGTTATAAACAGATTGAAAGCTTTGAAGGGAAAGATGGGATGTTCTGGGGCATGGGTAACAAAGGGTTTAAACAGTATATGGATGATCTGGGAATGACGATCATTTCATCGCACTGTAATAACACAGTTGATTTTGAGCGGAAGGCTGCCGAAGCTGCTGAGATCGGAATGAAGTACCTGATCTGTCCTTACAAGGGGCCGCAGAAATCGATTGAAGATTTTAAAAAGTTTGCTGATGAGTTTAACAAAGCCGGCGCCATCTGTAAAAAGAACGGGATCCGTTTTGCTTATCATAATCATGATTATTCTTTCAAGGCTATCGATAACCAGGTACCACAGGTTGTGATGATGGATAATACAGATAAAGAGCTGGTTGATTTTGAAATGGATATCTACTGGGTAGTTGCTGCGGGCGAAGATCCGAAAGCCTGGTTTAAAAAATATCCGAACCGTTTCAAACTCTGTCACGTTAAGGATCTTGCCAAAACAGCAGGTGGTCATGAATCCGTACAGATAGGAAAAGGAACCATCGATTTCCATTCTATTTTGAAAGCAGGCAAGAAAGACGGACTGAAATATTTTATTGTAGAGCAGGAAGCATTTACAGGAACCAATCCTTTAGAAAGCGCTGCTGCTGATGCGAAGTATATGAGCGACTTTACAATTTAGTCAACTCTCTGCGGTTTCCTCTGCGTATCCTCCGCGCCTCTGCGGTGAAGAAAAGCTACGAGAAACAGTGGAGTCGATTTAGTGCGGGCAGTTCCTTTACCGCAGAGGCGCGGAGAACGGGGAGGTTTCGCAGAGATAAAATTAAAACGCCCCATAGAGATCTATGAGGCGTTTCTTATTTATAAGACTTTTTTTAAACTCCCAAAGACCAACCTTCACGATAAGTCCTTTTCACAAACTGATTGGCATCATCAAAGTTCGTGATCCTCATATTCGGACCATCCCATAGTAACTTGATCTGACGACCCGGGTACACGGTTTTATCTTTACCGTTTTTATCTTTGCCATCTATTTTAGAAATATGGTAGCTGCGGATAGCGAGGTTACCCATCAGAACGCTTTCTGTAAGCGGACCCGCGATATCGAAATTAGAACTGAGGTTCTTGGCTTTCGCACTACCGTATCCGGCAATAGCACCTTCTACCCATGCTGCGTAGTGACCGTTATCTCCGTTTGGAACACGCTCAATAGTTTGCGGAACTTTTGTTTCAGCTGTTCTTGACGTAGGTAAAAGCGTAGGGAGTTTTCCGTACGTGCCGCACATCATCTTGCCTTTTGTGCCGATGAAGACCGCGCCATTACTACCATCCGCATCACCCATCATTTCATTAGGACCTAATTCATCGGGACGTGGAGGTTTGATACCGCCATCCATCCAATGTAATTTCACATCAGGCTTACCGTTCTGTCCTTTGAAAGTAAGGATGATGTAAGAAGATACAGGACCGGAATCAGGGTAGTTACCACGAGTCCAGTTCTCTATGTAGGGAGTAGCTACGCTGCACTCGGCGGCGATAGGGTATCCTAAATTCAATACGGCAAATGCAGGAGCCATGATATGGCAGGCCATATCGCCCAATGCGCCGGTACCGTAATCCCACCAGCCGCGCCAGTTGAAAGGAATTAGTTTTTCTACGTAGTCGCGGTAAGGGGCCGTACCTAACCAGAGGTTCCAGTCAAGTTCAGCAGGAACCGGTGGTTTGTTGGCCGACCATGGAATGCCTTGTGGCCAAACGGGCCTGTCGGTATAGCAATAGATGGTATGCACATCACCGATTGTTCCGGCGTTGTACCAATCCTGCAATTGACGAACGCCATCGCCTGATGCGCCCTGGTTACCCATTTGCGTAACCACTTTGTATTGGTGCGCAGCTTTGGTAAGCATACGGGCTTCGTAAATATCGTGAGTAAGGGGTTTCTGAATGTAAACGTGTTTGTTGAGTTGCATGGCAGCCATACCGATAACGGCGTGCATGTGATCGGGTGTGGAAACCGAACAGGCATCAAAGTTCTTGTGTTCTTTATCCATCATTTCGCGGTAATCTTTATAGATCTTGGCTTTTGGATAGCGTTCAACACTTTTTTTGGTCTGGCGCGGATCAACATCGCAGAGAAAAGCGATCTCGGCTTTGCCACTCTGGTAAAAATTCCAGAGATCGCTTTCGCCTTTACCACCGGCACCCACACCGGCAATCACTAATTTATCACTGGGAGCAGTAAAACCGCGACCCAGTACGTGACGGGGAACAATGTAAAAACCGGCAGCAGCCAGAGCCGCATTGCGGATAAAGCCACGCCTTGATTTTGAAGGGGTTTCTTCTGGTTTCTTTTTCATGCAATCGTTTCGTTGGAAGGTTAGGGGAAATTTGAGCAATGAATTTAGCGATAATTCGCGAATTAGCGGATTGCGGATTGGCGGATTATTTTATTTAATTTTAGAACACAATCAATCCGCTAATCCGTCATCCGCCAATCCGATAATCAAATGAAATACAAGTTTGAAAAATTCATCCACGGTACTATCTCCACAGCCAAATACCAATGCCGTATCGAGTGGCGGAATGGACAGTTCATTGCAGATGAGCCGGAAAGCAATGGTGGTAAGGATGAGGGTCCCGATCCGTTTACCTTATTGCTTTCATCGCTCACTACCTGTACGCTGGTAACCCTGCGAATGTATATTGACAGGAAGGGATGGGATCTAAGCGGGATAGCCGTGAATGCCAATATGTACCAGGAGGTAAAAGATGGAAAAACAACCAATATCATCGACCGCGACCTGATCTTCCTGAGCCCGGTAACGGATGAACAGAAAGTAAAACTACAGGAGATAGCAACGTTTTGCCCGGTATCGAAACTATTGGAAGGCGATGTGAAGATCCGGACCTATGTGTACAAGGATAACCCGGAAGCCAAAACAGTTCACTATACAAACGATGAAATAACGGTTGACTGGAAACCCGAACTCTGCCAACACAGCACTCGCTGCTGGACACAGTTGCTGCAGGTATTTGATCCCAGACAAAGGAAATGGATCAATATAGATGGAGCTTCAGCGGAGAGGATAAGGGAGCAGGTAGCGTTATGCCCATCGGGCGCATTGCAGTTTCATTATAATAAGGATAAGCAGCAGACAGAAACCAAGGAGGTCACGGTATAGCAATTGGCGGTTTAGCAATTGGCGGATTTGCGAATTCCGGATTTGCTGATTTCTATCATTAAAAAAAATCCGCCAATCCGCTAATCCTCAATCCGCCAATTTTAGCGCAACGATTATCCTAAATCCTGTGTCAAGCATGAAAATACGCTATGAAACAGTTAACGCTAATTATACTCCTGGCTCTATTGATCACTGCATGTACTAAGTCAACAGAGGAGAAGACCTCTTTCTCCAATACCTACCTCGGCACCTGGCGTTTCGTTGCCCAACAGGCACCCGGCTATGGTCCTCCCGGTGAATGGACGAATGCCCCAGCCGGTTTGACGATGACGCTTGCCGAAAACGGACAGATCAGCGGCAATACATTTACAGATGTAACGGGCTACCAGCTTGTGGATTCAAATACCGTTAAGCTCATTGCGCCATCGCAAAGCGCGGGGTTTTATCTTTTTGATTACAAGGTAGATACTGTGCAAAAGGCATTGTTCTTTTATATCCGGCCGCCGGATGGGATGTCGATTTGCTTTGAGGGATGTGGAACGTATAGGTTTGAGCGGTAGCGCATAATATCTATTTCTTCAGACCACCACCAATATTTATTCCCAAGGTTATTCCAAAATAGGCACTGCTATACGATTTGGTAGCGAGCGATTTTCCGGAAGCTTCATAATCGGTTACATGTGTATCTGCCACGAGGTTATATTCAAAGCTCAGCCGCATATGACCCGACTCCAGTCCGGTGCGTACCATACCTCCAAAAGGGGCTGTGCTGTGTACGCTTTTTGTTGCGGTAGATCCTCCTGAGCAACCCCCGCTTTCCGTTACATTGAAAGAGCCGATCCCGCCGCCAAGGAAAGGGCGGAAGTAATAGTTATGCGTTAAGTACCTGTCAACAGTAAGCAAAAACGATCCTTCATTTTTCATGTATAGTATTGCGCCCTGCATACGCAATCCAATTTTATAATCAGAAATACTGTAGCTGGGCTCATAACTGACAATAAAGCCACTCTATAAAGAGTGACTTAGATCGCTTTAAAACCATACTTTACCCACAGTTCACCCACAGTTCACCCACATTTCACCCACAAATTTGTGGGTCAACTGTCTGTGATATGTATATTAATAGTGTAAAATAGAATAACATGGTATCTATTAACCATAAAGGAATGAGGGGTGTGATAGGCAATATTGTTGGGAAAAATATATTGCTGGGGGAATTGCTGAAGTTTTAAAATCTTCATATTTTTCGAGCAAACTTGCTTAAAGTCACACTTATCGCATTTACTCAAACTAGGTCTTCGAGGAAAATCCTGTGACAGCGGAAGATTTGAGTCACTTATTAATGGGTAAGCAAAACGTAATTGCTATTACTGCTCTGAAGTTTGAGAAGTTGTTGCGAATTGATGCTGAGTATTGGATGAGGGTACAGGCTTGGTATGATTTGTTTGTCGCGAGAGGAAAGAAAGCTAGCTAGTGCTTAGCAAGCTAAGAACCTGCTACTTTTTGTTATAATATCATAATTCATTTAGTTATATTGTAAAGGAATAGAAAATTCTTTAAACAACAAGACTATTAATGGATTGGTCAGAGAATGAAGTAAAGCTAATTGTGGAAGATTATTTTGCAATGCTTAAAAAAGAGCTTGCTGATCAGCCGTATAATAAAACGGAGCATCGAAAGAAAATCCTGCCCCTGTTGAATAATCGAAACGAAAGTTCTATTGAATTTAAGCATCGGAATATTACAGCCATTTTAATGGAAATGGGGCAACCTTTTATAAAAGGATATAAGCGCCTTGCCAACTATCAACAATTGTTGATCGAGGGAATTACCAATTATTTTGAAAATAACCAATCTACTATAGAATTCGAATTCGAACAATTTGCTCGCCAAACGGGAGCAATAAATATTGATGACAAATTTGAGTTTCAACACTTCTTAAGTGACGAGCCTGTGATCTCAAATTCTAATGAACCCCCACCTTCCTTCAAGCCGAGAAAGATAAATTATCTAGAAAAAGAGCAAAATAACAGAGACTTAGGACAAAGAGGAGAAAGCTTGATTGTTGAGTATGAAAAATGGACTTTGATACAAGCAGGAAAAGAGAAATTAGCCAACAAAGTTGAATGGGTGTCTAAGGTCCATGGTGACGGAACTGGATTTGATATATTGTCTAAAGATATAAATGGAAAAGATAAATTCATTGAAGTTAAAACAACAAAGCTGTCCAAAGAAACGCCGATCTACTTAACAGTTAATGAATTGCGATTTGCTGAATTAAAAGGGGATGACTTCTTTTTATATAGAGTTTTTAATTTTGGTCCAAAGGCACAATTTTTTTATAGAAATGGTATTTATAGTAGCTTTTGTACATTAAGTCCTCAAACATATAAAGGATTTTTTTATTAGAAGATTTTGCAACAATGGCTTATGTTTGATCACGATAAGAGATGCTCCTCCTCCATTTTCCCTGCCCAGTTCCCACTCCAACATCAACAATAGCCTGAAACAGGCAGATTAAAAACTGCGTATTAACACCTAACTAAAATATCCTTTACTGTTTGTAATTTTGTATTCCTGTTTGCTCAATGATTGAACTGTATTTCTAAATGCAGTAATTATTGTTGTATGCGGCAGGAAACATATGCTTTTGAGCGGCAAGGTCCAAATATATACCGGTTTGTTAGCCGCGGAGAAAAGAGATCATTAAAATTGTTGAGTTTACTCCTACGCGGCAAAAAGATGTCTTTAATCTTGCATTTGGCGACCAGGAGATGAATAATCTGATAGATGATAAGGTTGTTTCTAACAATGGCGACATCATTAAAGTGTTGGCAACGGTAATAAGTATCTGTAAAAACTTCACCCATCTTTTTCCAGATCGCATCATCGAATTTAAAGGGAGTAGTTTACAGCGTACAAAAATGTATAACCGGATAATGAGAATGTATCATGAATTCTTCACGGCAGACTTCACGATAATTGTGGTTAGTATAAATAATGGATATGAATTATTTGATCCATCAATGGACATTGAGCAGGAGAGGTTCTTTTTTAAACGAATCAAATAAAATCTATGCTACTATTTAAAAAGTCAAAAAAAGATAAACCAAGAAAATTTACTACGCCCGAGGGTGTGTTAGTAACGGTAACGATTGGTAAGCCTGGCGAAACCTTGTTTCCTGAAAAATTAGCGGAAGCAAATGAGCACTTAGCTAAGATGGAAGCCATGTCTATTTTAGTAAAAGATTTATTTGAGCGGACGGAGAACCAATTAAAAAGAGACAGGTACTAACGATAACTCCAAACAAATGAAGGGCTGACTGCAGAGAGGTGTAACTTCATCTGGCTTATAACGTCTAATAAGACAAGCAATCCATCATGATCGAAATCTTCGATAACATCCGCAAAATATACAGGTTCGCAGAAGCTTGTCCTCCATTAAACCCGTTCATCGAGTTCTTCTCCGAAACATCCCCCGAAGAAAGAGATCAATTCAGCGGAAAGGAAGAGTTTACCGTTACCATGTTCCCCAGTTTTACACCTACATTTTATATTAACCTCGGTGCTCCTTACCAGGTTGTAACAAGTGGCAATAATTATTCAGTTAAACCAAAAGTAGATATTCTCATCCTACGCGATAGCATAGTTCACCTGCATAAACATCCTGCAGATCACGTGCTAACCGTTAAATTCTATCCCGGGGGACTCGAATCTATCCTTGGAATTGATCAAACACAGTTTGCCGGAAAAGTGATTAACTTATCCGATATACTTCCCCAAAAGTTGATAGCGCAGGTTAAATCGCTGCCTCGTTTTGAAGATCGTATCCATTTGTTAGAGCAATACTTTATTTCACGGCTGCATAACCAGAAAACAAAAGACCACTATTTGTACTTTGTAAAAGACACGATCAATATGTACTCAGCTACGGACATGAGGCTCAATAATAATGAGCTGGCTGAAAGAATGTTCACAAGCTCAAAAACCATTCACCGCTATTTTAATGCTGTGATAGGAACTTCCCCAAAACAATACTTTTCAATCATAAGAGCCCGAACGGCATTGACAAATTATGTTGCCAACAGGAAAAACTTTGATCCTGCGCTACATGGATATTATGATATGAGTCATTTTCATAAACACATCCTGGCCTTTACCGGCTTCACTCCCGCCCACCGGGATAATTGAGATTGTCCTTTTTTTACAATGATCCATACCCGCTTATCAGCATAGCTTTGCTGAAATGTTTGATGATGAACTTCCGGATGATTTTTTTGACAGCACTGTTTTTGTTATCACAAGTTTTGCCAGCACAAACACAGAAAGGATACATACCTAAAATAGAAGACTGTCCCTGCCTTGTAAAAGTAGACAGCAGCCTGAAAGCCCGCTGCGGGTACCTCGTTGTTCCTGAAAACCGCGCTAAGCCCGCCGGAAGAATAGTCAAGATCCCTTTCATTTATACATTAAGCCCTAACCCCGATAAAAAGAAAGACGTTGTATTATTTACAACCGGTGGTCCGGGTTACAGCACCATAGTACAGGATATTACCCCGCGGGTAGCTTTTTTAAAGCAAAGAGATTTTATTGTGATGGATCAACGGGGCACTACCAATGCAATCCCTTGTCTTAACTGTTCAGAAGTTGACACCGCCATTAAGCGTTCATATCAATATCAACTCAATAAAGACAGCCTCGTTGGAGTGGCTGTTGCCATTTGTCAAAAGCGGCTTGTTGCACAGGGTATAGACCTCTCGGCGTATAATACGATGGAAAGTGCTGCTGATATAGAAGACCTGCGACTGTCATTGAAAATAGATTCACTCGATCTTTTCGGCATCTCGTATAGTGGTGGGTTAATGCTCACGGTTGCACGTAATTTTCCATCGGGTGTTCGATCCATGGTGTTAAACTCTCCCTTGCCTGGGTTTGTAAATTATGAAGAGGATGGCTTGTTCAATTTTAATGAAGCGCTCGACCAGGTGTTCAATAATTGCGAAGCCGATTCAACCAACCGGGCGTTGTATGGAGGTCTTAAAGAAAGATTCAGACAATATTTTACAGCCATCAATGGCAAAACATTTTATACGGACTATAAAGAAACAGCATCCGCCAAAGTTTACCCGATAGCCTACACAAAGAATGAATTACTGGATGTGATCAATGATAAGCTGGGAAGTCACGATGCGATAAAAGAGATTCCTTACATCATTACGCAACTCATCAGCGGCAAACATCAACCCTACATTAACGATGTGATCGATGGAAAATTTGCAGGTAACAAAAGACTGAACAGGGGAATGCGTTATTCGGTTTACTGTACCGAGCAGGTGATGTATTCGCAGGAAAGCCTTGTTAAGAAACAGGATCTTGTGTTGCCATGGCTTTCGGGTTACCCGTTCAACAATGTTAACCATGCCATCTGTGCTGCATGGAAAGTACGTACAGAACCTAAAGAAGCCAAGGATCCTGTTTATTCTGCCATCCCTGTTCTGCTGGCAGCGGGTGATGCAGACCCCTGGTGCAGACCTTTCTATAATGAAGTTATCAGCAGGCATATGCCCTATAGTCAGCGGTTAGTGATACATAACCAGACACATACGCCTAATTTAAAACAACAGGGAGTGGACTATTTTCAATTATTTCTCGATGAACCCTATAAGAAATTACAACCGGTGAAGGGAGTGATGGTTTTTTAAAAAGAGATCGTTAGTCCAAACTTCAAAGCCCAGTTGTTTTTATTATCAGGTAGGGTGTAGTAACCGTATCTATGAAACACACCTGCCCCCAATCCCAGGTAAAAGAATTTCAGATTCGCACGCAAAATATCCGTTACCAGCAACCCCGTTTCATACAACCCTTTTTCAGGTGCCTGTAACACAATACCCTGGTGCGCTGTTAAATGATTGATACTCCCATAAGCGATAGCCTGTACCAGAATAAATTTCGGGCGCGACTTTTCTGTTTCGGGTTTGAAAAGAAGACTTCCAAAATTTTGCTGGAAGAAAAAAGAAGCAGTTCTGTCTGAAGTAAACTCGTAGATACCTGCGGTTTGAAAACTATTATTAATAAAGAGACCCGAATTTTTTCTTCCTGATTCACTCACGCTGCCTTTGGTGTTGAACAGGTATGCATATGGAACGGTACCCCATACCTGCCCCAGTTCTACCTGGAAAGAAGTTCTTCCGAACTGGCGCGTTCTGAACGAATGATTTACCTGCAGGGCTAATTTGGTATAATCCAATTGTCCATCCAATACACCACTTAATCCCTTGGAAGCCTGAAGCATGATCTGTGTTCTTGGCGGGGTGTTAATGACCTTTGCGCGACCAATACGTGCATAGGTTTCTCCCCGGGTATAACGGATGCCAATACCCGCTTCCGTGTTATGATAACTGTATGCGTACTTCCCATTATTGCCAATATCAAATAAATAGGCAAAGCCAGCGGGATTGCGCTCCTGCGTTGATAGCCACGCATCTGTTTGTAACCATGTATAGGGTTTGGTGGTGAAATTTATTTTCCATTCACGAACACTGTCCAGTCTTGCCGTATATAGATTTCGTAAGGATTGATTGGAGAAAATAGATCCGTTGTCTTTGAAATACTCGATGATGCCGGGTTCTTTAAGATCCTGGCTAAACGACAGGCGAAGTACGGATGCGGTTCTCCGGTTAAAGGTGAGTTCGAGATTACCACCATACTTCCATGCTTCATCACCAATACCATAACCGGCATAACCACCTACAGAAAACCAGTTACTGAATTTTGTATTGGTCTGGAAACCTGCGCCCAGCCGTACTTTCTCGTAACGGTTAATTCCTGAAAGCAGGTATTTAAAAGGAAGATCCACTTTGCCCCACGGGATCGCCTGTAAAGCCGCTGCCTCCGTAAACTTATTAATGTTATCGAATTGCCGTTGTAGACGCGTTGGAAAAGAATCGTAAGCAGTATACGTGGCTTTTTCTTTTGGTTTAAGCGTATCAACGCGCAATCCTTTCCAGTCTGCCTCCGTTTTTGTATTGGCATCCGAGGCAAGTTCAAAAGCCACATCTGAAAAAGCCGACCTCTCAAAAGGTTTGTTTACGGCTATGTTTTTAAAATAACTCCGTGTATCCCAATACAGGAGCACCGAATCTTTCGATACATCGTTTTGCGACACATAGCTGTTCAGTTGCACAGGAAACCAGTGACCATCCAGCTGCTCATACTTTTGTTGTAAACGAAAACTGTAGATCAAGCCTTTTTCATTTGCCGGTGCGGCACTCACCGATTCTATCGCCCATCCATCTGAATTGATATAAATGGTACCCTGCAGCCCTTCAAAATTCTTCCCTTTCAGTGGCTCAAAACTGATCACATACGTGGTGTCTTTTTCATGCGGTAATACCTGGCGCAAATTAAATTTATAAAGATTGATGCTGCCATTAATCACGGGACTTGTATATGCCTTTCCCGACATCCTTAAAAAATCCAGGTAAAAACCAAACGGCTGGAAATTAGCGCTGGTAATGGCAAACATAGGCTCCTTCATGCCAGACACTTTGGTAGCGAGCACCGTTTCTTTAGAGAGCTTTGGATATTTATAAATGCGTTCTGTATAGGCTTCAGTCACAAAAATATAATTGTTCCTGAGCCGTCTCGCGAGTCCACGCATCATTTTGAGTTCGGTGGAATCCTTTTTTGTTTTTGGAGGAGGGCGGGGTGTGCGGGTTCTGGTCTTTGCCATTGTATATAAAGCCGGTCCTGCACCTAAAGCGGCTATTGTATATGCGTTGTAAGCAAATGAAGGCAAGTTAAGCGGGTCGTTTTCTTTTTTATGTTGCTGCATCAATCGTATGATTCGATGGGCGGGATTGAGATCTGATTTTACCACCACATCTTCCAATGCTTCATTTTTTCTTACGATTGAAATGATCAATGGTTCATCGCTGACTTTAGATACAGGTATTTGTTTCACCTGGTATCCTATGTAGTTAACGATGATCGTTCCATTTGCGGGAACATTTTTCAGGTTAAAATGTCCATCAATATCGGTAAGTCCGCCGCGTTTGGTTTCTTTAATGGTAATACTTACAAAGGTTACCGGTTGCTTTGTTACAGAATCGATAACGGTACCGCTGACATTGATCGTTTGGGTAAATGAAAGAAAAGGAAAGGAAGTCAACAAGAATAAAAAAAGGATGCCCCGCATTGCAGCTGATTGGTTTGTGTTAAGATAAGGATAGTATCAGGCAAAGCTCCATGGATAAAATGTTTTAACAATTAAAATTTTTTAAGCTTCTCAATTAAGTATCTTACATAAGCATCAACGCTTCCATATGATCACTCAGCTAAATGCCATGCGCCGCTACTTTGAAACAGGCGCCACCAAACCCTACACATTCCGAAAGCAACAACTACTCGCTTTAAAGAAAGCCGTTGTTGCCCATGAAGAAGAAATATACGCGGCCCTTTATTCTGATCTTAAAAAAAGCAAAGAAGAAAGCTGGGTTACAGAAAATGGATTTTTATTGGCAGAGCTGAATGATGTATTGAAAAACCTGGAACGGTGGATGGAGCCGGAAAGCGTGGCTACCAATCTGCTCAATATGCCCTCCAGCAGCCGCGTATTGCGTGAGCCGTTGGGTGTTGTACTCGTAATCGGTCCCTGGAATTATCCATTTCAATTATTACTGACTCCTCTATTAGGTGCTATTGCCGCGGGTAACTGTGCCGTACTGAAGCCCAGTGAGTTTGCACCCGCAACCGCTGCGGTGATGCAGAAGATCATTGAAAAGACTTTCCCTGAAGAATACATCCTGTATGTTGCCGGTGATGGTTCAACTGTGATACCGGAGATGATGAATCAATTCAGCTTTGATCATGTATTCTATACCGGTAGCACGGCTGTTGGCAAGCTCATTTATAAGATGGCTGCGGAAAGACTGGTTCCTGTTACACTTGAGTTAGGAGGCAAAAGTCCCTGCGTAGTAGAATGGGATGCGAATATCCATATTGCTGCCAGGCGTATAGCCATGACCAAATTTTCCAACGCGGGTCAGATGTGTGTTGCGCCGGATTATATATTAGTAGAAGCTTCGCAAAAGCAAGAGCTGGTCACAGCACTTACACAAAAGATCAACCAGTTTTTTGGTACTAACCCAGAAGAGAGTGATAACTACGGCAAGCTGATCAATGAAAAACAATTTGATCGGGTTGTTAATTATTTATCGAACGGCAAAATTATTCATGGCGGAAGACATAATAGAGAAACTCTTTTTATAGAACCCACTTTATTAGACATTACGGATACCAATACCCCTGTAATGAAAGAAGAGATCTTCGGACCGGTATTGCCCATCATTTCATTTACAACCAGAGAAGAAGCACTGGCGATCATTGCGCAAAACCCAAATCCGTTGGCGTTTTATATTTTTACAGATGACAATAGTACAGAGAAAGAATGGATTGATGCAGTACCCGCGGGTGGAGCCTGCGTAAACAATGCCAGCTGGCATCTCACCAATCCCAACCTCCCTTTCGGCGGCCGCGGATTCAGTGGTACCGGGGCTTATCACGGAAAGTATTCGTTTGAAACATTCAGTCACAAAAAAGCGGTCATGAAAACGCCTACCTGGTTTGATCCCTGGATCAAGTATCCGCCGTTGAATGGGAGGCTTAAGTTATTTAAATGGCTAATAAAATAATTAACGGATTTGCGGATGACGGATTGGCGAATTTGAACAATAAATAATCCGCAAATCCGCAATCCGCAAATCCGCAAATTGACACAATGAAACGACTCCTGCTTCTCATCATTATCATCATCTTAGTTTTATTCCTTATCAAACGAAAAGACATGACCTGGCGCCAATCTATCCTGAAAACCATTTACCCGCTGATCATGTTAAAGGGAAAATTATTTCCCGGTAAAACAGATGTTCAAACCAATACGGCGAAAGCTGTTCCGGCTGTCTCATTCTATACTTTACACCCAACCGCTAACAACGGAAGTATGATTGATCTTAGTGCTTATAAAGGGAAGAAAGTGCTTATTGTGAATACCGCCAGCGATTGTGGATATACCGGTCAGTACGAAGAATTGGAAAAACTACACCAGCAATATAAAGATCTTGTGATACTGGGTTTTCCGGCAAACGATTTTAAAGAGCAGGAGAAAAAAGATGATCATGCGATCGCGGAGTTCTGCAAAATTAACTACGGGGTTACTTTTCGGCTGATGGAGAAAAGCCATGTTGTGAAAGGCGCATTACAAAACCCTGTATTCGAATGGCTATCCAACGCAAAGCTTAATGGCTGGTGTGATCAGCAACCTCTGTGGAACTTTAGTAAGTATCTCGTAAATGAAGAAGGAGTTTTAGTAGGATTTTATTCGCAGAATATTTCGCCGTTGGATGAGAAGATCACTTCGGTGTTGAAATAATTTTCATCGTTAGATCGGGCACTTCTCATGATAATTGATCAACTCAATCGGCGTACGCTCAATCGTAAACCCGCCATAGGTTGCCTTTACCTCATCCAGCACTTCTTCTACCTCTTCCATCGTTTTCAAAGTCACTAACCGGTTGCGGTAGTCTTTGATATTAGGCAGTCCTTTTAAATAGTTAGCATAGTGCCTTCTCATTTCATTGATGCCGGCAATAGGTCCTTTCCATGCCAGCGATCCGCGGAGGTGTTTGCGGCAGACTTCTACCCTTTCTTCCAAAGTAGGCGGTGTATGTTGTTCGCCGGTAGCGAGATAATGTTTGATCTCACGAAAGATCCACGGGTAACCGATCGCTGCGCGACCGATCATGATACCATCTACGCCAAAACGATTTTTATATTCAAGCGCTTTGTGCGCACTGTCAATATCTCCGTTACCGAAAATGGGAATCTTTATCCTCGGGTTGTTTTTTACTTTGGCAATCAGGCTCCAGTCAGCTTCGCCTTTGTACATCTGCGAACGCGTACGTCCATGTATGGCCAAGGCTTTAATACCTGCATCCTGCAGGCGTTCGGCTACTTCTTCAATGTTCTTTGTATTGTCATCCCAACCGAGCCGCGTTTTAACGGTTACGGGTAAGCGGGTGCTTTTTACCACCGATTCTGTCAAACGAACCATCAGGTCCACATCTTTCAACACACCGGCGCCGGCTCCTTTACTCACCACTTTCTTAACGGGACAACCAAAATTGATGTCTACCAGGTCGGGGTTCACGGCTTCCACTATCCTGGCGCTCATGGCCATTGCATCTTCGTCACCGCCAAAGATCTGGATACCAATGGGGCGCTCGTAATCAAATATGTCCAGTTTCTGACGGCTTTTTATCGCATCACGGATCAATCCCTCGCTGCTGATAAATTCAGTATACATCAGGTCCGCGCCATTGTCTTTGCACACGGCACGGAAGGGCGGATCGCTCACATCTTCCATGGGGGCGAGTAAAAGCGGAAAATCAGGTAGTTCTATTTGATCTATTTTAACCATATTGCGTCACGAAGCTGCAAATTTACGATCTTATTTTTCATCCGCATGAACGAAAACAGGTTAAGTTATCCCTCACAATTTGCCATTCTGCTTGGCTTAATGGGTGTATGCATAATTTTAAGCGGGGTACTTGTATTGGTGGTGGGTCCCCAAATGATGCATGTTCCGGCGGCAAAGGTAAGCGAAGCCATTAACCGGCCCGAGAATGCCAATATTTCCCGGTTCTTAAATACGCTGGCATCCCTGATCGCTTTTTTACTACCCGCCTTTATACTGGCAAGAGTATTGAGCCGCAGACCCTTTACAGCATTGGGTTTTAATACAAACGTCAGCCTCAAGCAGATCGCATTGGTCATACTGATCACCTTTGCGAGCATGGTGCTGAGCGGTGCATTGGGTGAGCTGAACGAAAAGATCCCGATCCCGGCTGCCTGGTTTGCGAAAGCCAAAGCCATGGAAGAAACCTATAAAGCCGCGATGATGTCGATGGCACAAATGAAATCGTTCGGGCAATATTTGCTGGGACTGCTCGTGCTGGGCGCATGTCCAGCCATATTCGAAGAAGTATTATTCCGTGGTGGATTTCAACAGCTGTTTATTGGATGGACAAAAAACAAATGGGCAGGCATTATCCTCACCAGTATTTTTTTCAGCGCGATACATTTTTCTTATTTCGGTTTTTTACCGAGAGCTGTGTTAGGAATTGTGTTGGGTCTTGTTTTTTATTACAGTAAAAATATCTGGCTCAATATCTTTTTACATTTTCTGAATAATGCTTTCGTAGTAACACAGTTATATATTATCAGCAGGCAGGGCAAGTCCATTGCCAAAACAATGGATGAAAGTATGCCGATGTGGTGGGGCGCGATCGCTATCGTATTGCTGGTTGTTTTTATGCGCCCGTTCAGAGAAGAATCTGAAAGAATTAACTCATCTCCCCAAAACCCACTCTCCTGATGGATCCCTGGATAAAAGTATATGTTACCCGCAATCATGCCGAAGCCAGTATCATCCAGGGTATGCTGGAAGAGAACCAGATACCTGTACAAAGCATGAACAAGCAGGATAGCAGCTACCTGATAGGTGAAATAGAATTGTATGTGCCGGGACATTTGATGGAAACAGCGAAGGGGCTTGTTGATAAGAACCTGCTTAACTAACTTCGTAAACTAAACGAACAGAATGCCCTTCAATCTCCAGGCTTTCAAAACCCGCGCACTCACAGCTATTGTTTTTGTGGTAGTGATGCTGGTGGGGTTGTTATGGAACCAATGGAGTTTTCTGATCCTGTTTTCTGTTATCCATTTTGGATGCTGGGTAGAATACCAGCGGCTGATCAAACTTATCGATCCGGATTATAAAGAAGTGAGTACCGTTCATACCTACAGTATCGTGTTTGTGGGATGGGGCTTTATGTTATGGATGACGAATGACGATTACAGGATCGGCAACTTGTTTGTATCAGGCATTGGCTGGATGATATTGACCGTGAGTTTAATCGTGTTCATCATCAACGAATATTTTATTAATAAAAAGATCCTGTATCAATTAACGGCACATTCACTCTTTGGCTTTGTCTATATCTCTCTGAGTTTTGCTTTGCTGATGAAATTATGGGGCAATATGGATCAGAAGGTGTTTACCGGATCGCCCGACTGGACCATGCCCGTCATCCTTATCGCCTCTATCTGGATCAATGATACGATGGCATATATCGTGGGATCCTTCATCGGTAAAACTCCTTTCTCACCCATCTCTCCTAAAAAAACATGGGAAGGAACTATCGGCGGAGCGATACTGGCAGTGCTTGTGATCACCCTTGTGGGTGTGTATGCATTCCATTTTGATGCGAAGCCTTTATTAATGATCAGCATAACAGCAGCCATCGCGGGTACATTGGGCGATCTGCTGGAAAGTAAACTGAAACGTCTTGCCGGTGTAAAAGACAGTGGTCAGATCATGCCCGGGCACGGCGGTTTCCTCGATCGCTTCGATTCATTGCTTGTTGCAGTTACCATTACATGGATCGTGTTCCGCTTGTTTTATTCATGAGTTTCTCAACAATCCGTTTTACATTTGCCACTCAATATTTCGCTATGACTATACACCGGGAAGGATACAAAACGATCGCTATTGGCGCTTTGATATTTGGCTTACTTAACCTCGCCTCTTTTTCATTTTTAAGCGACAACTACCCGATGCTCGCCATCGTAATATTTGCTGCAACATTATTTGTATTCCTTTTTCTTATTTCTTTTTTCCGCATACCTGCCAGAACATTAACCCTGCACGAGAACCAGATCATTTGTCCCGCAGACGGCAAAGTAGTGGTGATCGAAGAAGTAACGGAAGTAGAATATTTTAAAGACAAACGCATACAGGTAAGCATCTTTATGAGCCCGGCTAATGTGCACGTGAACCGCAACCCGATCAGTGGCGAGATTGTTTACAATACTTATCACAAAGGAAAATACCTGGTGGCATGGCATCCTAAATCTTCTACTGAGAATGAGCGATGGAGCGTAGTAACCCGCAACCCGAAAGGAGAGATCTTATACAAACAGATTGCCGGCGCGCTGGCCAAAAGAATCTGCAACTATACAAAGGTTGGACAACAGGTGAATCAGGGAGATGAGTACGGATTTATCAAGTTTGGCAGCCGTGTAGATGTATTACTTCCTTTGGATGCAAAAATAGAAGTAGCTATTAACCAGGTAGTTAAAGGCGGTGTAACCGTTCTGGCCACCTGGTAGCCAGATTTAACAGTGGCAATGGCTGATAAGTGCGGGAAATGATTATTTTTATAGCTAACGATTCAAAATACTAAAAACACATACGTATGAAAAAGATCTTCACACTCGCAACAGCAGCTTTTCTTTTCACCGGTGCAGCATTTGCACATAGTGGTGGTAATGGCAAAAGCTGTGGTAAAGATGAAAAAGGATGTACCAAAGCCTGCTGTAAAAAAGACGATAAGAAAGCAACAAAAGCAGCGGTGAAAGAAACAGGTAAAGAAGTAAAGGCGGCTGGTAAGTCAGCTGCAAAGAAAGCATAGCTGTAAGCATATTAATTAAAGCCGCATATCAATTGCTGATCTGCGGCTTTTTTATTTTATAAGATGTTTTCCAACTGTTTCAAATGTGTGATCATATAAGTTGCCTTAATACGCGGCTCAACATTGATATGATTTACAAAAATAGTATCCATCCCCGCATTAATACCTCCCTGGATATCGGCATCAAGATTATCGCCGATCATAATACTCTCTTCCACCTTTGCACCGGTACGACTTAATGCATAGTCAAAAATTTCTTTGTTGGGTTTAAGACTGTTGCTTCCTTCCGATGTGATCATCTCTTCAAAAAAGTGATGCAGGTTTGACGACTGGATCTTACTATACTGGATCTTTTCAAAACCGTTGGTGATTAGATGCATCCGGTAATTTTTTTCTTTCAGGTAAGTAAGGATCTCAACAGTATAGGGAAACAATTCTTTTTTACCGGGAAGATGTTCGAGGAATTGTGCAGACAGCTGCTTTGATAACGGCTCATCGGCCAGTTTAAAGTCAAGCAGTGCCAGCCACATCCTTTTCCAGCGCAGTTCCTCCTGTTTGATGAACCCCTTTGTGTAGCGGTCCCACAGCCTTTCATTATGATAACTGTAGCGCTCAACAAAAAGATCAAAATCTCCCACTCCCCGATCCTGTAAGGCATTCAGTGCATATATATCAGCGAGTGTCTGCTTTGCATTGGTCTCAAAATCCCATAATGTGTGGTCGAGGTCGAAAAACAGGTGTTGATACTTCATGGGGCAAATTAATTCTTAATTGCTAATTTGCCGTATGAATGTAATAATTACCGGTGCCTCCAAAGGAATTGGAAAAGCGATCGCCGAACAGTTTGCCGCAGCAGGACACGCACTTTACATCTGCAGCCGGAGTGAAAAGCATTTGTATGATACCGTTGCGTTTCTGCAAACAAAATATCCCGATGTGACCATTAAAGCAAGACCTGCGGATATGGGAGTAAAAAAAGACGCACAGTCGTTTGGCGAATGGGTATTGGGATTTGGCGTTCCGGATATTATTGTAAACAATGCCGGTAGTTTTATCCAGGGAAATGTTCATGATGAAGAGGATGGTATTCTTGAAAAAATGATCGGAGTAAATCTTTACAGTGCGTATCATTTAACCCGCACACTCCTTCCTGCCATGATCAGTGCTAAAAAAGGACACATCTTCAATATCTGTTCCATTGCTTCACTACAGGCATACCCCAACGGCGGCAGTTACAGTATCAGCAAATACGCGCTGCTTGGATTTACCAGGAACCTTCGCGATGAATTGAAGCCACATGGCATCAAGGTTACAGCCGTTTGCCCCGGTGCTACAATGACCGCCAGTTGGGAAGGTGCAGACATCAAACCTGACCGCATCATGGAAGCAGAGGATATCTCCAAAATGATCTTCGCCGCCGCAAACCTATCCCCCATGGCTGTTGTAGAAGATATCATCATGCGCCCTCAATTGGGTGATTTGTAGCAAAAAAATGACTTATCACTTATCACTTACCACTTACACCTGGCGAAGCCATAACAATTTGTTCATATTCCCTTCATACTAATATAATACCCCCGTAACGTTTAAGTAATACGCATTGGAGAGTTTTGCTAAACCCCAAAGAGTATGGAAAGACGTCCCGTTGATGTTGTAGTGATGAGTGACCTTCATTTGGGCACTTATGGTTGTCATGCAAAGGAGATCGTTAACTACCTGAAAAGCATACAGCCACAGATCCTTGTCCTTAACGGCGATGTGATCGATATCTGGCAGTTCAACAAACGTTATTTCCCGGTGGCACATATGCAGGTGTTCAAAGAGATCATGAGTTTGCTGAGCAAAGGCACGCGTGTTATTTATATCACCGGCAATCACGATGAGGCCCTTCGCCGCTACAGCGATATTGAGATGGGCAATTTTCAACTGACCGATAAAGTAGTGATGGAGATCAACGGCAAGATGACCTGGATCTTTCATGGAGATGTGTTTGATGCCACCACAAAAGGTGCTGCAAAAATGCTGGCCAAATTAGGTGGGCATGGCTATGATCTTCTCATTCATATCAACTGTTTTATCAACTGGTGCCTGAAGATAATGGGTAAGGAAAAGATGAGCTTTAGTAAAAAAGTAAAGAACGGTGTAAAAAAAGCAGTGGCATGGATAGGTGATTTTGAACAGACAGCCGCTGAACTGGCCATCGAAAAAAAGTATGATTACGTGATCTGCGGACATATTCACCAGCCACAAAAAAGAGAAGTGGTTACGAAAAATGGCAGTGTTATGTACCTGAACAGTGGCGACTGGATAGAGAACCTTACTTCACTCGAGTACAGTAACAATGAGTGGAACATTTATCAATATGATGAAAAAAACTTTGCTGCGGTAACAACTCCTGTTGTAACCATGGAAAAGAAATTACCGGAATTGAATGTTGAAACCAACCAGATCGCCCTATTTCTTCACTCTTTAGCTATGCCCTCATGAAAATATTATATTCCATACAGGCAACAGGTAACGGCCACATCAGCCGTGCCATGGAACTGATGCCGCATTTGCTGCAATACGGGCAGGTAGATGTTTTTTTAAGCGGCAGCAATAGTCACCTGCAACCCAATCTTCCGGTTACTTACAGGAGCCAGGGTCTTAGTCTGTTCTATGGAAACACCGGCGGACTTGATTACTGGAAGATGTGGAAAGAGCTGAGCCTGAAAAGGGTTTGGAACGAAGCAAAGAATTTACCCGTTGAGAAATATGATATTGTGCTGAACGATTTTGAAAGTATCACATCGCTTGCCTGTCGTTTAAAGAAAGTGCCGAGTATTGGTTTTGGTCACCAGGCCAGTTTCAGAAGTGATCTTACACCGCGTGCAGATAAAAAAGAGATTACCGGCGAGCTGATATTGAAGCAATATGCAACGGCTACCGATTATGTAGGTCTGCACTTTAAGCAGTATGATGATTTTATTTTTTCCCCGGTGATCAAGCAGGAGATTGTTGATGCAATACCTACTGATGAAGAACATATCACTGTTTACTTATCGCACTACAGCGATAAGGTTGTTGTAAATGCATTGCAGAAAGTAAAAGGTATCCGCTTTGAGGTTTTCTCAAAAAAAGTTCAGCAACCTACTATACAGGGCAATGTAACATTGTTCCCGATCAGCAACGAAGGGTTTACGAATAGCCTGATCCGTTCTCACGGTGTGATCACCGGTGCGGGTTTTGAAACACCCGCGGAGGCTTTATACCTCGGCAAGAAAGTACTGGTGCTGCCAATCAAAGGTCAGTACGAGCAATTGTGTAATGCAGCGGCCATGAAGGAATTTGGTGTTGTGGTAGTGGATGCTATCGGAAATAATTTTGATCAGCAGGTTGAGCAGTGGCTGAACGGTGGCTCAACACAGGCATTGCCATTATCACATAATACGCACCAGATCGTGCAGATGGCGATTGAGAAAGGGCGGGCTTTGAAGCGTAGCAGATCTTTTAGCGATATCTTTCTTTCGGAAGAGGATGTGTTGGCGGTGTTTTAAAAATTATCTGCAGATAGCAATACTTGCCAGGCCGCATGTATGTTCCCGGCTTTTAATAACTCTGCAGCATATATATGCAACTCTTTTTCCATCTCAGAAGGGCTGATCGAATAATACTGAACAATATTCTTCAAACGGTCATCATGAAATGACGGATCTACTGATGGAAGCTGGTTCACTGAAGCCAATAGGGTTAGATTTTCTTCGGAGAAGATTTTTTTGATGCCGGGAGGTAGCGTTGTAATATCAATGCTCATATTTTCTGTTAGCGTTTCCTAAAGGTAGAAAATGTCTGATTATTTGAAACTTTTCTTCACCGCAGAGCCGCGGAGTACGGAGAGAAGGCGCAGAGTTAGAAATGGTTTACGAGCCGTTTAAAGCCATCTTTGAGTAATAGCACATTGAAGTTGATTAGGTAGCCTAATCTTTTGTCGCATAATCTTAAATAGGTTAGTAGCTGTGCTTCAAAAATTGGATTAATTGTATCTACTGATTTAATCTCTACAATAATTTCTTCTTCTACCAGAAAGTCAAGGACATACACTTTTCCCAATGAGCAGCCTTTATACTGGAAATCAAAGGGAACCTGTATTCTAAAATTTATCTGTCGAAGCTGCAACTCTCTCGCCAAAGCATGCGCATATGCAGATTCAAGTAATCCCGGCCCCAACTCTCTATGAACCATAATAGAAGAATCAAGGATAATTCCCCCTAACCTATTTAGCTCCCCCTTCTCCATAAATCTCTGCGTTACCTCCCCGTCCTCCGCGACTCTGCGGTGAAAAAAAGACGTGAGTTAACAGCAACCAAGATATTACAAGAGACCCTTTAAGAAAAGAGTACTAATACCCTATTTCTTCCTCCCCAAAATAGAAAACGAACTCCCCTCCGCAACAATCGAATTCTTCAAAACCCCCAACCCCTCAATCGACATCTCAACAACATCTCCCACCTGTAACCATTGTTCAACATAACCAGGATCAGCAAGCTTCCCCGTTCCATTCAACTCCAAAAAACAACCCGTTCCAACAGTCCCACTGCCTATCACATCTCCCGGATGCAGATCAACACCATAAGCACAGCGTTCAATGATCTCCGCAAAGGTCCAATCCATATCGGCAAGGTTTCCAAGACTTACTTGGGTGCCGTTCACGGAGCACTTCATTTCAAGCTTCCATGTTTTACCGGTATGACCATCGGGAGCCGGCACCTCAAATTGTTCCAGTTCATCAAGCGTAACAAGGCAGGGACCTAATACTGTACAGAAATCTTTTCCTTTGGCGGGTCCGAGGTTCAATAGCATTTCTTCTGCCTGTAAACGGCGGGCGCTCATATCGTTCATGATCATCAGTCCGCCAATGTATTGATCAGCTTCTTCGGCAGGAATGTTTCTTCCGCCTTTACAAATGACGATCGCGGCTTCCAGTTCGAAATCGAGTTTCTCTAAATGATCGGGCATACATTTAATATCGCCGGGTCCCTGTACACTTAAATGGTTGGTGAAATAAAATATCGGGTACTGGTCAAATTCGGGGATCATATCCACCTTGCGGTTTCTTCTCGCCGCCGCCACGTGTTGACGGAACGCATATCCATCGCGACAAGATGAAGGAAAGGGAACGGGTGCAAGTAAGGCAAGATCATCCATCGCAATGCCCTGGTCGGTGCTGATTCGACCGGATACAATAGCAGTATGCACTTTTTGTGCAACGGGGAACATATCCTCCCAATAGTGTAAGAACATACTCATGCTGTTGGGTAGTTCAGGATGCAGCAGGTCGCAATCAAATAAAAGGCCTTCGTGAAGAAAGGCTAGTTGATCGTGTCCTTCTTTGAGATAAGAAACAAGTTTCATATTGGGGCAGGTTAGGTGGCGAAAATAGCACTTATCTTTAAAGCAATAAATAGCTGTTATGAAAGCAATCATGCGCCCATGCATTTTAGTCGTGCTCGTTTTATGTGTCTTACAATCAACTGCACAGGAAACAACCTGGATCAGGATCAACCAATTAGGCTATCCTACGCATAATAATAAAACGGCTGTATGGTGCAGTAAACAAAAGCAACAACTGGTATCCTTTGAGGTGGTGGATGCCACATCTGATAAGATCGTTTTTACAAATAAAGCGGGGAAAGCTTTCGGGGCTTACGGACCGTTCATAGAAACCTATCGCCTCGACTTTTCCTCTTTCACAAAGCCGGGCAAATATTTTTTAAGAACCGGTAAAACACAGTCACCTGTTTTTGTTATCAACGATACGGTGTATAAAGGCACAGCTGATTTTTGTTTGCGGTATATGCGGCAACAGCGGAGTGGCTTTAATCCCTATTTGAAAGATAGTTGCCATACACATGATGGATATACATTGTATGGACCGATGCCGGACAGTACGCATATAGATGTAACAGGCGGCTGGCACGATGCAAGCGATTATCTGCAATACAGTACCACTTCTGCCAATGCCACCTATCACTTATTAGCGGCGTATCGTGATTTTCCTTTCACGTTCACAGACCGGAAGCAGTGGAACGGACTTGATGGCAAGAATGGAGTTCCTGATATTCTTGATGAAGCAAAATGGGGATTGGATTGGCTAGTGAAAATGCATCCGAAAGATGAATGGATGTTCAACCAGTTGGGAGATGACCGCGATCACAGGGGGATGCGTATACCGAAAGAGGATACATACTACGGCAGAGGGTTTGAGCGACCGGTGTATTTTAATTCCGGCACATTGCAACAACGTGGAAAATTTATGAATGCAAGTACAGGTACATCTTCAACAGCCGCAAAATTCACGAGTGCTTTTGCATTAGGATCAAAGCTATTTGAAGAGCAGGACCCAGCTTATTCCCTCTTATTAAAAAATAAGGCAAACAGTGCCTGGAACTTTGCTCTTTCAAAACCGGGGGTTATGCAAACAGCATCGGTGTTATCTCCCTACATATATGCAGAAGATAACTGGGTAGACGATATGGAACTCGCTGCCGTAAGCCTCTATGATATGGCTGATAACTGGATGGATACAGCCAAGCTTACAATAGCAGGCGGATATGCTAAAAAGGAACCCGTAACACCATGGCTGGGGGAGGATACAGCCAAGCATTATCAATGGTACCCTTTTATCAACCTGGGGCATTATGAACTTGCAAAAGGTTTACTAGCCAGGCGCCTGATAAATACATCCGGGAAAGGAGTTGCGCCATCTAATAATTTAGATATAAATGCAGACACCGTTATCAATTATTACCGGCAGGGAATTGAAAAAGTGTGGAACAAAGCAAAGGGGAATGCTTTTTACCGCGGTATTCCTTTTATCTGGTGCAGTAACAATCTGACAACTTCTTTTGCTATTCAATGTTACTGGTATCAGAAACTATCAAAGGATACTACCTATAACAAACTTGAACAGGCAAATATCGATTGGTTATTTGGATGTAATCCATGGGGAACCAGTATGGTGTATGGATTACCTGCATGGGGAGATACACCCGTGGATCCGCATTCTGCATTTACGCACTTAAAAAATTATCCTATTGATGGTGGTCTGGTGGATGGACCTGTGTACACATCCATCTATAAAGGGCTTATCGGTATTACATTAAAAGATGCTGACGAATATGCCGAATTTCAAAGTGATCTGGCTGTGTATCATGACGATTATGGAGACTATAGCTCGAACGAGCCAACCATGGATGGTACCGCATCATTGATCTATTTATTAGCAGCTGCAAACGATGCATCAGTAAAATGGAAAAATGGAAAATGGACAGCTATGCCCTTATCTTTTACTCATCAGTTCTCTCAAAAAGCGATCATCCGTGGAGATGTAACTAAAAAAGAGGTGGCACTTGTATTTACCGGCGATGAATTTGGTGATGGGCTTTCTACTATTGCCAATACCCTGGAGAAGCAAAAAGTGAAAGGATCCTTTTTCTTTACAGGGAGATTCTATCGAAACAAGGCATTTCAGCCGTTTATTACAAAGCTGTATGAACAAAAAAACCTGATGGGCTCACATTCAGACCAGCACCTTTTGTATAACGACTGGACAAAACGGGATAGCATGCTGGTAACAAAAGATTCGTTGTTCAAAGATTTCTACCGAAGCCAGGATGCCATGGTGGAAGCAGGCATCAAAGATGAGGACATCTCAAATTTTTTTATACCTCCTTATGAATGGTGGAATACAAAGGTTGGAAACTGGATGGATACTGCGGGAGTAAAACTCTTTTCATTTACACCCGGAACAACGAGTAATGCTGATTATACGTATCCCGAGTTAGGGAAATCATATAGATCAAGCGATACGATCATGCAGGCGATCAAAAAGTTCGGGGAACGGCCTAATGGATTCAATGGGGTTGTTTTGTTGATTCATGCCGGAACTGATCCGAGGAGGAAGGATAAGCTCTATGATAAGCTGGATGAATTGATAGTGTATCTGAAGCGTAAAGGGTACACGTTTAGGAAAGTGGATGAACTTTTAAAGTGATTTTTTTGCCACTGAGGCACTGAAGCACAGAGGGGTGCCTACCATTTTTCGGAATCAGGTATTTCTCCATCATGCTTAAACATGTCTTTTGTTTTTTCTCTTTGTGCGATTCGATCAAGGATGATCTGTGCGATCATTGTGCCGGCATCTCCGGTGGGGTTCTCTATTAAAACCATTTTCAATTTATCCTCGCTTACATCCAGCCGGTAAAGTATCTGCACGAGGCGCGAAAAATCGCGGTCGATCAGATCGTTGATAAAATCAGCCATTTGAACGGCGGATAGTTGTTCTATCGTCAATATTTGATCATCCGGTTCCATCTTTCAAAGATAAAAATAAACTTTTTGAAGCGTTCCAACCTTTGCCAGACAGCCGACTCTTTTATGTGTGACAGGAACGATTAATCTCAATTTTATGCGGAAACAGACAATACTCTTATCCTTTTTACTCGCAGCTACCATGCTGTTCTTTTTTACAATGTTCTCTTTAAAGAAGTCTGTAAACAAATCATGTGAAACAGGGTATGTTGAAGCCGTGGCCCGACCGTTTTTGTGTATCTAAATATTCCTGGCGTACTTATAAATATATAATGACTAAAAGTTAAGTCATTTTCTTCACCGCAGAGTCGCGGAGAGCGCAGAGTTTACGCAGAGGAATCTTTGCGCTAACTCCCCGTACTCTGCGGCTCTGCGGTGATAATACGCTTAGAAGGTTAAATGACCAGCAATTCATAAAAGGCCTCTCTATCCAGGTATTTCTTCGCTAACACCTGCAACTCCTCCGCAGTAACCGTCTTCACCGTTTCAATACTATCATAAAAATACTTTTCTGTAAGCCCGTTCAAAATATAATTTTTCCAACGCGAAATGATCTGGAAAGGACCATCGAGGTCGCCGAGTAAAGAGCCTATCATGTAATTACGTACCAGGTCCATTTCTTCCTCATCCACCGGCTCATTGCACAGGATGGCCATTTCTTTATAGATCTCATCGATGGTTGCTTCGCATACATCCCGTCCGGCTTCTGTGCTTACCACCAATGCGCTGGTATGGATATGATTTTGAACATGGCTATGTATGCCGTATGTGTATCCTTTGTCCTCCCGGATATTGCTCATCAGCCGCGAGCCAAAGAATCCGCCGAAAATATTATTAAGGAACTGCACTTTAGAAAAATCAGGATGGTGCCGGTTAAAAAACGGGCGGGCAATCCGGATGGCACCCTGCACACCTTCGGGATCATTAATAATGTTATATTTTTTGGTAACCGCGGGATCCGTATTAAACTGAACCGATGGAACCTCTTTTTTATTTAATGGTAATGAGCCGAATGCCTTATTCAAATCTGTTGCAAGATCGGCAGGTAATTTGCCCGCAACAAAAACCAGGCATTTACCCTCGGTGTACATCCTTCTATAAAAATCAAGTAGATCATTCCGTTGCACCTGGTCAAAATCCAGCGTGGACGTGTACCTTCCATAAGGGTGATGAAAACCGTAGATATATTCATCGATCAGCCTGTTGGCAATAAAATCACATTTTTTCAGGTTGATATCGAGCCTTTGTTTCTGTGTCTGTTTATAGATAGCAATTTCTTCTTCGGGAAAAATACTATCGGTGATCACTTCTGCTACAACCGGTAATAATTCACTCACATGTTTATTTAAGCAATGCAGCGTAAGAACCGCTGTTTCATTATAACAGCTGCGGTTTAAATAGGCACCGTAAAAATCAAAGTGCTCATTAATGGCGAATGCATTCTTTTGTGATGTGCCGTTTTTCAGCATGAAATTAGTTGTTGCCGCAACTATATTTTTTTCTTCATACCAATTACCTGCAAAAAAAACCAACTCTATCATTAATACATCCTGCGCACCGCCATCTACTGCATACACAGGAACGCCGTTATCTAATGTGAATGAAGTGTAAGGTTGTAACTGCAGCTGCATATCCACTGCATCAATGATCTCCGGGGCACTGTTCCTGTTTAACATCTATCTCCTTAATTACTTACTGTGATAAAATAAAGTATTGCTATTCTCCTCGCGGAAGATCTCGTTGCTGTAATGCTGAATGTCTTCCACACTCACATCGCGGTAACGCTGAAGCTCTGTGTTCATCAGTTGCGCATCGCCCAGCAGCTCGTAGGTAGCGAGACTGATGGCGCGGTTCATTACACTCATGTCTTCGAAAGCGATCATGCTTTCTGTTTTATTTTTTACTTTCTGCAGTTCGGGTTCTTTCACCAGTGTTGACTTGATCTTTTCCAGTTCCTCATTCACGGCTTTCTCGGCGTCTTCGAGTTTAACCCCATTAACCATTCTTCCTTCAATAGCCACAAGGCCCTTATCGGTACTTCCAAAATGGTGCACATCAAGACCAGAGAATAATTGTCTTTCTTTAACAAGTGCCTGGTATAAACGCGATGAGCCGCCGCCGCCAAGGATCTCTGTGATGAGGTCGGTGATATAATATCCTTTGTGCAAACGCGATTCCATATGCCATGTTTTTATGAACGCATCAACCGGAACATTCGCATATACCTCTGATCTTCTGGCTTCTGTCTGCACAGGTTCAACAGGAAGGTTGCGGTGATATTTTTCACCCATGGGAATATTGCCGAACCACTTTTCTGCAAGACGTTTGATGTCTTCTGTTTTTACATTGCCGGCCACTACCAGTATTGCGTTTACGGGGCGGTAATGTTTAAAAAAGAAAGCTTTTACATCGTCAATGTTTGCATTTTCTACGTGACTCAATTCTTTACCGATGGTCATCCAGCGATAGGGATGCACTTTATACGCAAGCTCACGCATTTTATGCCATACATCTCCGTAAGGTTTATTGAGATAGTGTTCTTTGAATTCTTCGGATACCACTTTGCGTTGTGTCGACAAACTTTTCTCACCAAATGCCAGGCTTAACATTCTGTCGCTTTCCAGCCAGAAAGCGGTCTCAATATTTTCTGCGGGCACCTGGCAATAATAATTGGTAAGATCATTGGTGGTATAGGCATTATTCTCACCACCGGCGCGTTGCAGGGGCTCATCAAAATCGGGGATATGTACACTACCGCCAAACATCAGGTGTTCGAATAAATGCGCAAAACCGGTTTTCGCCGGGTTCTCATCTCTTGCACCAACATCATACATAATATTTACCACAGCCATGGGGGTAGAAGCATCTTCGTGCACTATTACGCGTAAACCATTGTCTAAAACAAAACGATTGTATTCGATCATATCAATACCAGGTGCGTTTTAAAAGAAGGTGCAAATTAGCCTACTTCCGGATATCTTTCACATCTAGCGTCAGAATCATCGGGCGCTGATCGCGGAAGATGACAACCTTTACTTTGCCGAGACTGTTCTGGAAGAGGTTTTTGTAAGCCTGGATGTTTTTAGAAGTATTGGCTTCTACGGAGAAGATGATATCACCGGTCTTAAAGCCGGCTTTATCACCCGGGGAATTGGGCATAATATCCACAATCCTGATCTCGCCATCGAGCAGGTAAATGCCCAGCCCGGTATAGGAATAATCAAAAGGTTCCGAAAAATGGGCGTTAGGCTTGAGGTGAATACTTTGTTCAGGATAATTCAGGATAACATTGAACCTGCGCAGGATATCATTGCCGATGAGCCCACCCAATAAAGGGTAAGAGGTTACATTGTAATCGTCTTCGAAAATATGGATCGGTACTTTCTTGAACTTGTAGGGTCCGATCTTTATTTCTTTGGCAACCGTTAGGCTCATCTGCCTTTTCCCCCCCAAACCTTCTGCCTGTGTCGGATATATTTTACGCTTTTTCCGGAAGACCACGCTATCGTCTACAAAGTCCTTTGACAAAAGGAAACTCAAACCGGCACCCGTATCAAAAATGAAGCGGCTTACAATGGAGCGCTCATCTTTTATCAAAGCTGTTTGCATGGGAAGTGTAGAAAAATTGGGTTTCAGCAAAATGCCACCGCGGGGATAGCGGAAAGAACCGGGAGAATAGATCTCGATCACCTGGTTGTCATAATCCAGCCTGGCGATATAACGGCGGAGAAAGCTGTATCCCATTACCCCATCGATCTTAATTCCGTAAACACTGGTCAGCAGATCGTAATCATTAATATGAAAATCAAGGTGGTCGGTGGTCAGACCCGGAAACTTCAATGTATGGTTATTGGTAAACTCAACGGTTTTCATCCCGGCGATACCGCGAATGGTTCTGTCGGTGGCAATTTTTTTCAGTCCCAGGTAATCGGCGGTAGCCGAATCCAGGGAAATGCCCCCGCTGCCGGTGTCAAAAACAAAATTGAGTGAATCGGGAAAATTATCGATCTGTGCTTTGATGATCACGATCCCCCCGTTGAGGTGTGTAAAACGAATCTTTGTGAGCAGCCGCGCGGGGGGAAGAACAAATTCTTCCTGCGATATACCTGTAAGGCAAACGCAAAGCAATCCAATCGCAGTTAGTAATGGCTTCATCGCACTAAATATACAAATTAATTATAATTCGTTGGCTATATCTGTACAATTGGGGAGTATATAGATGGAATTATATGATTGGTAGACAAATAAAGCGGGCTAATGGCGGCTTATAGAATTAAATAAGTGAGTAGTGAGTAGTCAGTAGTGAGTATTGAACGGCCTGTCACTCACTACTGACTACTCACTACTCACTTAATTCATACCTTTGCAATCTTATCCAAAAGCAGCCACCATGCAATTAGCAGATCTTTACCAAAAAGCACTGGATTTTTCTTTTTTAAGCATAGAAGAAGGGATGTTTCTGTTTGAACAGGCTCCTTTAACTGAGTTAATGCATGTAGCAGATGAGATGCGTAAAAAGCAGGTGCCACATAATAAGGTTACGTGGCAGATCGATCGGAATGTAAATACTACCAATGTATGTATTGCCAATTGTAAATTCTGCAATTTTTACAGGATCCCAGGTCATGCAGATGCGTACATTACAGATATGTCTACCTATCGTAAAAAAATAGAGGAGACATTGAAATTTGGTGGCGACCAGTTGCTGCTGCAAGGTGGTCATCATCCGGGGCTGGGACTCGATTTTTATACAAAAACTTTCCGCGAAATCAAGCAGGAGTACCCTGGTATCAAACTACATTCTCTCGGGCCCCCTGAAGTTGCGCATATCTGCAAGCTTGAGAAAATGAGTCACCACGATGTGCTGAAAGCCTTACAGGAAGCGGGTCTTGACTCATTGCCGGGTGCGGGGGCAGAGATACTGGTTGACAGGGTTCGCCGTTTAATATCAAAAGGAAAATGCGGTGCAGATGAATGGCTGGCCATTATGCACGAGGCACATAAATTAAATATTACCACCAGTGCGACCATGATGTTTGGTCACGTAGAAACACTGGAAGAACGTTTTATTCACCTGGTACGTATCCGCGAAGTGCAGAGCCGCAAGCCGGAAAGTGCGAAAGGATTTCTTGCGTTTATTCCATGGACTTTTCAGGATGTAGACACACTGCTTACCCGTATCCGCGGTGTGCATAATCTAACCACCCCCGATGAATATATCCGGATGATCGCGATCAGCCGAATCATGCTGCCGAATGTTAAGAATATACAGGCCAGCTGGCTCACTGTGGGCAAGCAAACCGCACAGATCTGCCTGCATTCCGGCGCCAATGATTTTGGGAGTATCATGATTGAGGAGAATGTGGTTAGCGCCGCAGGGGCCCCTCACCGTTTTACTTACCGCACTATGCAGGAAGCCATCCGCGAAGCCGGATTTGAGCCGCAATTAAGAAATCAGCAATACGACTGGAGAGAGATCCCGGCAAGTATACAGGAGCAGGTGATTGACTATTAAATCAATTATTAATTGGCGGCAGCAAGTTTTTTGCCTTTAGTGTAACATTACGCCGCCCACATCGTATAATAAGGGTAGAAGGCAACCAATTGAAGCATCGCTTACTGTTATGACTGAGAAAGAATACAACGAATGTGTTAACCAATATGCCGATAATGTGTACCGCTTTATCGTTAAAAACCTGCGTCACGAAGAAGATGCAAGGGATATTGTGCAGACAGCATTCGAGAAATTATGGCGCAACAGGGAGCAGGTAGAATCTGCAAAATCAAAATCATACCTTTTTACCGTTGCCTATAACCAGATGATCGATCATATCCGGAAAGTGAAAAGGATCCAGTTAAAAGAAGAATTTGAAGAGGACGGCAGATCGCAGCACCAGGGAAGCAGTAACATGAAAAAAATCCTGATGGAAGCAGTGAACAGGCTGAATGAAACGCAAAAGAGCCTGGTAATGCTGAAGGATTATGAAGGATATAGTTACGAAGAGATAGGAGAAATCATGAACCTCAGCGAGAGCCAGGTAAAAGTGTATCTCCACAGGGCAAGGCAGACTTTAAGAACGTATTTAGTGAGCCCCGAAAATGTGCGGTAAAAACAAGAAAAGATGATCACCAGAGATAATTACGACGAATTTTTCATGATGTATGCAGACGGAGAGCTCTCCCCTGCAGACAGGCAGGCCGTTGACCGGTTTGTAGTGGAGAATCCTGATCTCGCTAAGGAACTGGCGCTCTACCATCAGGTACAGCTTCCTGCTGATGATCTTTCTTTTACCGGCAAAAGCTCTTTGTACAGGTTTGAAGCGGGAGATATTACTGCCGTTAACCATGAAGAACAGTTTCTCTTATATGTAGACAATGAATTGGATGAAGCATCCAAAGAAAAGGTCGAGATGTTTGTTTTACAGAACCCCGCTTACCAGGAAACTTTTACCCTTTTAAAGCAAACAAAGCTCCCGGTTGAAACAGTTGTCTTTGCTGATAAGTCGTCTCTGTACAGGAAAGAAGAAAGAACACCGGTTGCCTTCATGCGTTGGGGAAGAATGGCTGCTGCAGCGGCTTTAATCGGGTTGGCCGTACTTACATGGGTGCTGGTGCCGACAGATCGAACTTCCCAACAAGGGCTGGCAAAGCTGAATGTTAACAGTAACGCCACCGCAACTGAACAAAACGGTCCGGTTAACAACTCGCCCGCAAATGAAGGCACACCTGTTATTGAAAAAAATGCGAATACAGTTGCTGTAAATAAGGTTAGTAAGAATGTAAACGTTTCTGGTGTACAACAGGATGTTTCCAACCCTGCTACACAACCAACGCAGGATAACGTGATCGCATATAATACTGCTGTTACGCCGCCTGTTGAAAACAAAGGAACAATAATCGTTACAGGGAATACCGCAAACGAAACACCAACACCGGCAGATAAATCGTTTGTCAGCAATCCTTCTTCATCAGGGACCGATATAAAAAATTCATTAGAACATCCGGACGATGAAGGAATGCAAAAAATAATGGCTCATAATGCAGTATATAAAGAACTGGATACCGAAGACGAAAAGAAAAGCTTATACCTCGGTTCGTTAGAGATCAATAAAGACAAACTACGTGGCTTCTTCCGTAAGGCCGGCAGCATTTTCCGCGGCAAGGCAAAACAAGAAGAGGATACCAGAACATTAAAGTAAAAATTAAAAAAATTATATGAAACGCTTAGTATGTGTAATGGCAATCATGTTGATTGCAGGAGTAAGTTTTGCGCAGACAGACAGTACTGCAAAAAGTTCCGATACGGTGAAGGTGGGCAACTTCATCATCATCAAGAAAAATAAGAACAGCACTACGCCTGTTGAATACAGTTCAAAGAATAACGAAAAGTCCTTTGAATATAAAGTGGAACGCCGCTCGCGCAGAAGAAGTAACGTGAGTACCAACTGGTTCATCTTTGATCTTGGATTTGCGAACTACAGGGATCAAACCAATTATACTTCTGCACAGGCTGGTGGTTATTTAAAAACACTACGTCCGGCAGATGGCGCGGTTGATCAGAACAGCACTACGCTTAACACAGGCAAATCAAGTAATGTAAACATCTGGTTATTTATGCAGAAGCTGAATGTGGTTAAGCATGTGGTGAACCTGAAGTATGGGCTGGGACTGGAGATGTATAATTTCCGTTACGATAGCCGTATCAGTTTCAGAAAAGACCCGGTAGCATACGCATTCAACGACTCGATCAGTTTTTCAAAGAACAAACTATATGTTGCTTATTTGACCGTTCCATTGATGCTTAATATTAACACAACGCCCGATAGCCGCAGAGGATTGAGTTTCAGCGCAGGTGTAAGCGCAGGCTACCGAATCGACAGCCGGAACAAACAGATCAGCAGCGAACGCGGCAAACAAAAGATCAGTGGTGATTTTAATTTTGAACCGTTCCGTTTGGCAGCTATTGCGGAAATTGGTTTAGGACCGGTGCGTCTCTTCGGGTCATATAGCCTTAACCGTTTACAGAAAGAAGTCACAAGGATCGAACAATATCCTTATGCGGTGGGTATCAGATTTAGTAATTGGTAGGCCTTACATTTTTCTCATGTTGTATATCAAAGTATATGCAAAACGCCCCTTTTTTAAGGGGTGTTTTTTTTATGGCATACATTAATATTTTTTGATGGGTGATGATATTTTTTTCGGGAGGCAACGATTATGTAGAATAAAAGCAACACATATTTTATAAAATAAATTTCCTGTCCACGCAATTCCCCAGAAATCTTTTCGTTTTAAAGCTGCGACCAGGTTGCAACGCTACTCTTAAAATAAATTCTAAATATTTTGTGAATTAACCGTTTAGAATAATACCAATACTTTAGATTACACTCAAATCAATTTTCTTACAATGAGAGCCCGATTCTCCTTCATCATCCTGGGAACAGTTGTGTGCCTGACCCAGACCGCGTTTAAAAAAACGGGGCACGTGGGTACACCAACCAGGAATACTTACATGGTTGTGATAACGAAGAGCAAGTACGAGATGCAGTTGTTTGATTCAACCGGAGAGTGGCTCGTTACCTACCCGGTAGTTTTTGGAAACAAAGACATGGGCGATAAACTGATGCAGGGAGATAGGCGAACGCCAGAGGGCATCTTTCATATCCAGGCAAAAAGAAAACATCCGAAATGGGATAGTTTTATGGGAATAGATTATCCAACAAAAGAGAGTTACGATAAATTCAATCAACGCAAAGCACAGGGATTGATACCCGCAGATGCGAAGATCGGCGGCGAGATAGGGATACATGGCACATGGCCACATGAAGATTTTGCGATTGACCAATACCAGAACTGGACAGAAGGATGCATCAGCACCAAGAACCAGTATGTGCAGGAATTGTTTTCAATGTTACCAGTGGGAACTACGATAGATATCAGGCACTAAGAAAATAATATCGAATATCGAACACGGAATTTCGAATGTCGAAATTGTATAATAAACAAGCCGCAACCTTTTAAAGCTGCGGCTTGTTTATTTCTAACATCTAACATCTAACATCTAACATCTATTTGATCACTGTTTTACCAAAATAACTGTGCAACACTTCCGGCAACTCAATGCCATCAGCTGTTTGATTGTTCTCTAATAAGCACGCTACAATTCTCGGCAACGCCAAAGAACTTCCGTTTAATGAATGGGTGAGTTGCATTTTACCATCTGCATCTTTATAGCGGCACTTCATCCTGTTGGTCTGGTAGTTTTCAAAATTACTTACACTGCTTACTTCGAGCCAGCGCTCCTGTGCGGCGCTGAATACTTCAAAGTCATAAGTAAGTGCGCTGGTGAAACCCATATCGCCACCGCATAAGCGGAGGATGCGGTAAGGAAGTTCCAGTTGCTGCAAAAGTTTTTCAACGTGTGCCACCATCTCTTCCAAAATTGCATAACTTTTTTCCGGCTCTACTATTTGTATGATCTCTACTTTTTCAAATTGGTGAACACGGTTTAATCCGCGCACATCTTTTCCAAAGCTTCCGGCCTCTCTGCGGAAACAGGGAGAGTAGGCGGTCATTTTAATGGGTAGCTCTTCGAGCTTAACAATGGTGTCGCGGTAAATATTAGTAACCGGTACTTCCGCTGTCGGGATCAGGTAAAAATTATCAGCAGTAGCATGGTACATCTGCCCTTCTTTATCCGGCAGCTGTCCTGTTGCAAATGCACTGGCTTCATTTACCATGAATGGCGGAAGGTATTCTGTGTATCCGGCCGCAGTATTGTAATCAAGAAAGTACTGAACGAGTGCTCTTTGTAGGCGCGCCCCCTGCCCGGTATATAAAGGAAAACCTCTTCCGGTTATTTTTGCACCGGTTTCAAAATCAACCAGTTTATATTTAGTGATGAGGTCCCAATGCGGAACAGATCCTTCAGGCAGTGTTTTTTTAACACCGCCTTCTTTTACCGTAACATTTTCTTCCGGTGAACTTCCCTCCGGAACTTCGGCAGCAGGAAGATTAGGTAAGATGACCAAAGTATCATGTAACTGTTTTTCAATGGCGGCCATTTCTTCTTTCAAAGGCTCAAGCGTTGCTTTCCAGGTGCCTACATCTGTTTTCAATGCCTCTGCCTCCTCTTTCTTGCCCTGCCCCATGAGCTTACCGATATCCTTTGATGCGGAATTTACCTTTGCCTGAGTAGTATCAAAATCAGCCTGTAATTTTTTACGTTGATCGTCCAGCGATACGATTGTATCCACCAGTTCGGGCTGTTTAAAATTTTTAACCGCCAGTCTCTTTTTAACTTCTTCTGTATTGTTCCGCAATACGCTCACCTGTAGCATAAGAATATCTGTTTTGCGGCAAAGATAACTTTTGCCGGGTGATGAATCACCGTTTACCTTTGCAGTATTATGCTGGTAACTGATGATCTGCAACAAAGATGGTGGGCACTAGAGGCCAAATTGATGGAAAGGTTTGGAAAAAAGCCCGACCTGGAAGGCGTTTTATTCCTGATAGGAATGCAGGAAACGGGATTTATGGTAGAAAAGATCTCCAAAGAACAAAAACAGGACCTCATGCATGTGGCAGTTTGCAAAGTGCTTAGCCAGAGCGGGTATTATATCCTCGAAGGCAATGATGCAGACGGATGGCCGCATTATAAACAGGTAAAAGAATTGCCCGTAATGGTTTTACCGATACAGGAGAATTTTATCAAGGATCATGTATTGCTGTACTTTGAGCAACAGGGGTTTTAGTTTATTGGTTTATTTGTTTACTGTTTTATTGAAGGTTATAACATTCACCCAATAAACCAGTAAACAAATAAACCAATAAACAATATATTTGTAATACTAAAAAACATCATATGAATTTTCCGGCAGAGCTCCGTTACACAAAAGACCACGAATGGATCCGTTTAGAAGGCAATATTGCCACGATCGGGGTAACCGATTTTGCGCAGCATGAGCTGGGAGATATTGTATATGTTGATATTAATACGATAGGGAAAACATTGGCTGCCGAAGAGATCTTTGGTACTGTTGAAGCCGTAAAAACGGTGAGTGACCTGTTCTTACCCGTTGCAGGCACCGTAAATGAAGTAAACCCTGTATTGGAAAAACAACCTGAACTGGTGAATACAGACCCATATGGTGAAGGCTGGATGGTGAAGGTAACCGTTTCAGATCCTGCTTCCGTTGAAGGATTGATGACCGCAGAAGCGTATACAGCGCTGGTTGGATAAATCCAGAACTTTTCCGTTACCGTATATTCTTCATACAACCTATTAAGCAATCCTCCATTTGGAAGTAGTTAGCAAATACAACGAACCCGAATTAGTGCTGTTATTACAGCAGCGCAATAAGGCTGCGTACACTTACCTGTACGACAACTATGCGGGAGCATTACGTTCAGTTATCTTCAATATTGTGAATGAAGAGGAATTGGCCAATGATGTATTGCAGGAAGTATTTGTAAAGATCTGGAAGCAGATGGATACTTATGATACAGCAAAAGGAAGGTTATTTACCTGGATGCTCAATATTGCCCGAAACGCATCTATCGATATTGTGCGGAGTAAAGGGTTTCGGAATAACAGGCAGACAGGCGAGCTCACAGATGAAACACAAAGGTCGGCCGGAACGAGTGAGATGAATACGGATACGATAGGATTAAAAAAGATCGTTTATCAGTTGAAAGAAGAATACAGGGTTTTGGTGGATCTGTCGTATTTCCAGGGCTACACCCAGGATGAGATCTCGAAGACCCTGAACATACCGCTGGGAACGGTAAAAACAAGATTACGGACCGCATTGGTTCAATTAAGAGAAATTATTAAACCATAACGTTGGATATACAGGCATACATAGACAGTGGTGTGATCGAAAGCTATGTTTTAGGCATGGCCGAGGCACAGGAAGCGGCCCAGCTGGAGCAGCTCAGCCATCAATATCCTGAGATCAGGAAAGCGATTGATGCGTTTGAGACGGCACTGGAAAAAACCGCTTTGGCCAATGCTATGCCTCCACCGGAAAACGCGAAGCGTAAGTTGTTGGCTTTGCTGGAAAATGAGTTTGTCAAAGAAGCGGCTATCGTAGTTCCTATCAAGAAGAATTTTTCTTTCATGAAATATGTTGCGGCAGCCTCTGTTATACTGCTTCTGGGAAGCGCTACACTGAATGTGTATTTTTATACCCAGTTCAAGTCGACCTCAACCGCTTATCAGGCACTTTTTGTGGAAAAAAATGGACTTTTGGCTGAAAATCAGAACACACAGACTAAGCTGCTGGATATGTATCAAAGTATGCAGATGATGAGTGACCCAACTGTTGCCAAGGTTTCTATGCCGGGTATCAAGGGTCACGAAAACAGCCTGGTTACCGTGTTCTGGGATACCAAATCAAAAGATGTTTACCTACTGATGAATAAGCTTCCTGAGGCATCTCCCGATAAACAATACCAGCTTTGGGCCATTGTAGATGGTAAGCCTGTGGATGCCGGGGTGATAGGTTCGTGTGCCGGGTTGTGCAAGATGAAGAATATTCCAAAAGCATCTCTTTTTGCTATTACACTGGAGAAAAAAGGAGGAAGTCCTGCCCCTACGCTGGACCAGATGTATGTAGCTGGTAAACCCGCATAATAACTATTTTGACTACACGTTTAATACCTGCAATTGCTTGGTTTATAGTGAGTTTGATCCTGCTTTGTTTGCCGGGGTCCACCATTCCCAAATATCCTTTCCTGGCGCTGATCCATGCCGATAAATGGATCCATATCTTTCTATTTTCTATTCTTTGTTTCCTGTTTTGCAGGGCGGTGCAGAAACGCTTTCTTTTCATTATGGTGATGGGAATCGCGTATGGTATCATCATGGAATTTGTACAGAAATACTGGATTCCTAACCGTTCATTCGAGATATTGGATATTGTGGCAGATTCAGCCGGATGTGTGCTGGGATATCTTTATAGCAGGAGAAAATTTGTGGGAGGGTATAAAAAAATTGGTCCCGATGGAAATCGGGACCGCAACCAAAACTAACTGCTTATGAGAAAATCTTAATAGTTCTTTTTTAATATCTTTCTACTCTCTATAACACAAAATATATGCCACGGGTTTTATCTACTCTGTTAATCCTTTCTAAATACGTAGTTCATCAATTTCCGGTTCCCTTTCACTATATATAAGATGCAAAAAGGAGCTGAATGTTTACAAACGAAACGTTAAACCGATTGACCTATTTTTTTCCGGCTGATAATCAATCTGTTGCTAAAAGAGGAATACACCTATTTTTACAACCTGATTATGGCATATTTTAACTGGAACGATAGCATCAATTTTTTAACCAAGCTCAGACCGCGGCGTTTGTGGAATGCAGCCAAAGTTTACAGCAGCTACCAGGTTACTAAACTTACCGGTAAGCCTGTGCAATGGGGTTATCCCATTTCTATTTCATTTGAACCTACCACATCCTGTAACCTGCGTTGCCCGGAATGCCCGAGTGGTTTGCGTGCTTTTACAAGACCCACGGGTATGTTGGAGGATAGTTTCTTTAAACAAACGATCGATGATATTCATAAAGATCTTCTTTACCTCATCTTCTATTTTCAGGGAGAGCCGTTTTTGAATCCTGATTTTTTGAAGATGGTAAAGTATGCGCACGATAAAGGCATCTATACGGCAACCTCTACCAATGCCCATTATCTCACCGATGAAAAAGCCAAACAGACTATTGAAAGCGGGCTTGACCGCTTGATCATTTCTATTGATGGAACCACGCAGGATGTTTACCAGCAATACCGTGTGGGCGGAAAGCTTGATAAAGTATTACAGGGTGCACGCAATATTGTGAAGTGGAAAAAAGAACTGAATAGCAAAACACCTTTTATCTTTTTTCAGTTCCTGGTTGTAAAACCCAATGAACACCAGATAGAAGACATAAAAAAATTAGGAAAAGAGATCGGGGTTGACCAGGTGCGTTTTAAAACGGCTCAGGTATATGATTATGAAAATGATCCGCATCAACTGATCCCGCTGAATAATAAATACAGCCGATATAAAAAAGATGCAAACGGTAAAATGCAATCTAAAAGCGGTCTTGGCAATCACTGCTGGAAACTTTGGCACGCCAATGTAATTACCTGGGACGGATTGGTAGTGCCTTGCTGTTTTGATAAAGACGCCACCCATCAACTGGGCAATCTCAAAACCCAGAGCTTTAAAGAAACCTGGCAAAATGATAATTACAAACAGTTCCGCCGTGAGCTAATGAGCAGCCGGAAAAACATCGATATCTGCGCCAATTGCAGTGAAGGGCTGACTGTATGGGAAGACTGAACTGCGTTTTAAGGTTTGTAGTCTAAAGTCTAAGGTTGTTTGTAGTTCGGGATAAAACAATATCTTCAAACCGCAAACAACGATAGACTACAAACCTTAGACTTTAAACCGCAGTTCGATGGGTATTGAAAAAGATATTCAGCAGCAAACATTCCGGAACGAATACCAGAAAGCCTCTGTTAATATTATTTTTTCTGCTAACTGGTTGAACGAAAGGATCAAGAATTTTCTTGATACAGAAGACATTACCCAGCAGCAATACAATATCCTCCGCATTTTAAAAGGTAATAAAGATCCCCTCAGTACATTACAGATTCGCGAAAGGATGCTGGATAAGATGAGCGATACCAGTCGTATTGTTGAGCGGATGGTAAGGAAAGGATTGGTTGAGAAAAAAGTTTGTCCCGCAGATAAACGCCTTGTGGATGTAGTGATCTCTAAAAAAGGATTGGCGATACTTGAAAAATTGGATAAGAAGAATACACAGATAGACGATCTCGTGAATAAGTTGAGCACAGAAGAAGCCATGCAGTTGAACCGGCTGCTGGATAAAATGCGCGAGAACGTTTAAACTTTATCTTTGCTGTATGACGATGTTCAGATCATACATACTTGCACTTATTTTTTTCTGTATTGGCAGCGCAGCAACCGCACAATTCTCTTCGCCTAATTACGAATTCAGGGGTGTCTGGATCGCCACTGTTGATAATATCGACTGGCCCAGTAACCGTAACCTGTCTGTTGCTGCGCAGAAAGCAGAATATATTAAACTCCTTGATCTGCACCAGAAGAATGGAATGAACGTTATGATCGTTCAGATCCGTCCCGCAGGCGATGCTTTGTATAATTCGCCGTATGAGCCGTGGAGCGAATATCTTACCGGCAAGCAGGGGTTGCCACCAACCCCGGCATATGACCCGCTTGAATTCATGATTGCCGAAACACATAAACGCGGAATGGAATTTCACGCATGGTTAAACCCTTACCGTGCAGTTTTTAATGTGTTACGTTCTTCTGTTTCACCCAATCATTTAAGCAAAACACATCCTGAATGGTTCCTTGTTTATGGCAACACAAAATTCTTTAACCCGGGTCGCCCGGAAGTAAGGGAGCATACCGTGAAGGTTGTGAAAGATCTTGTTACCCGGTATGATATAGATGGGATACATATGGATGATTACTTTTACCCTTATCCTATTACCGGCAAAGAGTTTCCTGATGAAAAAGATTACCGCAAGTATGGTAACGGAATGAAGAAAGATGATTGGCGGAGAAGCAATTGCGACAGCGTTATTTTCCAGATCCATAATGTGATAAGAAGTGTGAAGCCGAATGTAAAGTTTGGCATCAGTCCCTTTTGTGTATGGCGAAACAAAAGCCAGGATCCGATGGGAAGTGATACAAAGGCAGGCTTAACCAATTATGATAATCTTTATGCAGATATCCTGTTGTGGTTACAAAAAGGCTGGATAGATTATGTGGTGCCGCAATTATACCGCGAACGTTTTGACAAGCTGGTAGATTATAATGTGATACTGAAATGGTGGAACGAGCACAGCTATGGAAAAAACCTTTACATAGGCCACGGCATTTACCGCGCAGGTTCAAACGCAGCATGGAAAGATCCTAACGAGATCCCGGGCGAGATCCGTGAGTTGAGAAAATACAGCACAACACAGGGCAGCGCTTATTTCAGCAGCGCTTCATTTCTTAAAAATCCCAATGGATGGAATGATAGCCTGCAAAATCATTACTATCATTATCCCGCGCTTGTTCCGGCCATGCCTTGGATAGATAATTCAGTACCTGCACAACCTTTACTTGAAAAATTGGAGAACACCCAGGTGAAACTTGTTTACAAAGGAGATGAAAAAATTAAAGGATTCGGGATCCTGTTATTACCTGCCGATGCAGAAGTAAAGTTCGTTAACACACAATTGGTTTACATGATCGTAGCAGAAAAGATGGCGATTATTGATCTTTCAAAAATAACCGGCGCTGCAGGAAAGAAAATATTTGCGGTTACCGTGGATGCAAATAATAACGTGAGCCCGATGATCGAGTTAAAATAATTTTAACCACCCCATCGGCCAAACTTTTTCTCAACAGCTGTAAACCGATAGTCAAATATTCCCTTCAACTGGCTTTTTACAAACAGCGTATTTGCCACATCACCCAAAACCCAGAAAGGCATTTTATAATGTACAATATCTGTCATTTCAACACCACCGGGTATTTCTTTAAAATGATGCTGGTGGTGCCAGAGTGAGTATGGACCAAAACGTTGTTCATCAATAAAATATTTTTTATCGGCAACGTGTGTAATCTCCGTCATCCAGTAGAGCGGAATGCCGAGGATAGGCTTCACCGTGTATTCAATGATCTGTCCCGCATACATTTCCGGCCCATGGTGTTTTGAACGGATCTGAAAACCCAGGTTAGCGGGCGTGATAGCAGCAAGGTTGGCAGGACTGCTAAAAAAATCCCATGCCTGATTCAACGAAACCGGGATTTTCTGAATGGTTTTAAGCGAGTAAGTTCTGGACATATCATAATAACGGGCGGGGTGACCAAAAGTTCAGTGAGTAGTGAATAGTCAGTAGTGAGTGAAAATTAATACCCACTACTCACTCACACTTGGGGATACAAAATTTAGATATTACATTAGTGCCATGGCAACGAGGGAACAACAGCTGGAACAGTTTGAGAGGAAATATAACGAGCTGAATGAGCAGCAAAAGCTTGCGGTGGATACCATAGAAGGACCGGTAATTGTAAATGCAGGTCCCGGAACAGGAAAGACACAGATTCTCGCTATGCGCATAGCCAGGATCTTATTGGAAACAGATACTAACCCCAATAACATCCTGTGTTTAACCTATACCGATAATGGTGCCGTAGAAATGCGAAACCGGCTTTTAGAAATTGTAGGGGCCCCTGCATACAATATACAGATCCATACTTTCCATTCTTTTTGTAACCAGGTGATCCAGGATAACCTGAGCTATTTTGGTAAGTTAAGCCTTGAGTTATTGAGTGATCTTGAAGAGATCGACCTGTACAATAAACTGATCGATTCCATTGAAAAGGACAATCCGTTAAAGCGCTTTCGGGGAGATGTATATTATGAAGTGCCACGACTGAAATCGCTTTTCAGCCTGATGAAAAAAGAGGCGTGGACAGTAGCGCACCTGGATGAAAGGATAAACGCTTATATAGAGAGCCTGTCAACCAATGACGATTTTTTATACAAACGAAAGTATAAAGAGTTTAATGCAGGTGATCCTAATCCTAACAAGATCGAACCGGAAAAAGAAAAGATGGAGATGCTTCGCGCGGCAGTACATCTCTATCCGCGTTATAATAGTATGATGGCCGACTGGAGCCGTTATAATTTTGATGATATGATCCTGTGGGTGCTGGCGGCATTTGCAGACAATAAGAATCTGCTGCTGGATTACCAGGAACGCTTCCTGTATTTTTTAGTAGATGAGTTCCAGGATACCAGCCGTTCGCAAAACCTTTTACTGCAGGGGCTGATCAGTTATTGGGATATCCCTAACATATTTGTTGTAGGAGATGCCGACCAAAGTATTTTTTCTTTTCAGGACGCGAACGTTGAAAATATAATAGAATTCGAAAAAAAGTATGCGGATAATATTACCAAGATCGACCTGGTAAATAATTACCGCTCCACCCAATCGATCCTGGATCTTGCACACAAACTGATCGTGAATAACAGCGTGCGTACTGTTAGCATTGAGAACGATAAGCAATTGGTTGCATCCAAGGCAGCCTTGCATGCCATACGCACATTACCGGTAGTAGTTGAGTATCCTAATACAACACATGAAGCGATGGACATCGCTTTGCAGATTGAAGAGCTGTTGAACAGCGGAACCAGCGGTAAAGAAATAGCCGTTATTTACCGGAACCATGCGCAGGTAGAACAGATTGCGGTTATTTTAGAAAGCAAAAGCATACCCGTTAATACGCGAAAGAAAGTAGATGTTTTACAACTGCCATTTATCCAGCACATTGTTTCCATTCTTTCATGGATCGATAAAGAAAATCATATCTCGTTCAGTGCAGATGACTTGTTATTTAAAATATTGCATTTCGATTTTTTTGCGGCAAAACCGGGGGATATTGCGAAGTTAAGCATGACTGTAAACGCAAAGAATGTAGGAAGAAAAGAGGACCGTTATTCCATGCGAAGAGAATTGAATGAGATGCTGAGCAGTAACGGTGATCTCTTTACTCAACCGGATAATAGTTTAAAACAGGTAAGCAATACCCTTGAATTTTTGTTGAAGGAAAGTCATAATCTACCGATACAACAACTGGTAGAATTGGTGATACAAAAGGCAGGTGTTTTACAGTATGTGATGACGAGTCCTGAAAAGCCCTGGCTGATGCAGGTGTTAAACTCATTTTTTAATTATGTAAAAGACAGCAGCAAGCGCGACCATGATCTGACCCTTCACGACCTGTTGTATAATATCAGCATCATGGGGAAGAACAGGATCGCGATTCCTCTCTACAAAGTAGTGGCTGTGGATAACGGGATCAATTTGCTGACGGCACATAGTTCAAAAGGAAGCGAATACGCACACGTGTTTGTGATAGGCTGTACAGATAAAATATGGGATGGGGATAGTAAAGGCAGTAACCGCAATTATACTTATCCTGATAATCTTTCGGGCAACCATCATACAGCCAGTGACCAGGAAGAAAGCAGGCGTTTATTTTATGTATCCATCACGCGTGCCAAAACAAACCTGCAGATTTCTTATTCGTTGAAAGATAAGAACGACAAGCCTTTGACCAAATCCACTTTTGTAACAGAAGTGCTGGAGGGAATGGACTGGAAGCCGGTTAGCAGAAGTGTGCCGGATGAACAGTTGATCGATTATCTCAGTATACAATTCAAGGAAACGGCCAGACCGGAAATAGAGCTGGTAGAAGCCAGCTATATTGACCAGATCTTAAAAAAATATTCACTGAGTGTAACACATCTTAATAATTACCTCGATTGCCCCCTCAAGTTTTATTACCAGAACCTGATCAGGGTGCCGGCTGCAAAAAATGAAAATATGGTATTTGGGAGCGCCGTGCATTTTGCATTACAGCGGTTGTTTGAAAAGATGAAAGATAATAATAACTCTTTCCCACCCAAGACGGTATTGTTAGACGATTTTATATGGTTCATGGAAAGAAACAGGGATTCCTTTACGCCGGAAGCATATATGCTGAAGATGCAGTATGGCGAAAAGATCCTTCCCGCATTTTACGATGCACGGATCAACAGTTGGAATACAATGGTAAGCATTGAAAGAAATATCCGCAATGTATATGTGAAAGAGGTTCCGTTAAATGGTAAGCTGGATAAGCTTGAGTTCACTGGCAAAATTGTGAATGTTGTTGATTATAAAACGGGCAATTATGCAAATGCAAAAAAGAAGCTGGTTAGTCCCGGTGATAAAGAACCCAATGGCGGCGATTACTGGCGGCAGGCTGTTTTTTATAAGATACTGACTGATAATGATAAGAGTACAGATTGGCAAACGGTGAGTACAGAGTTTGAATTTGTGGAACCTGTTAATGACGAGTATAAAACGGAAAAGGTAGTGGTAACGCCCGAAGATATTGCAACCGTAACCCATCAGATAACAACGGTTTGGCAAAAAATACAAAACAGGGAGTTTAATATTGGTTGTGCAAAGCCGGAATGTGAATGGTGTAATTTTGTGAAGACGAACAATATGGCGGTAGCTTTACACGCACTCGGGGAAACGGAAGAAGAGATCAATTAGCGGATTACGGATTAACGCATTTGCGGATTTTAAAGGTTGTTAATTCGTTAATCCGCCAATTCGCAATCCGTTAATCCAACTATATTTGCTCTTCATATGAAACGCTCACTGGTAAATTATATTCCGCCCGCACTTTCGCTTTTAACGGTGATCATGTTTTCATCATGCGCCAATATTATACCACCGGGTGGAGGGCCGAGAGACAGCCTGCCCCCGAAGCTGGTAATGGCGATGCCCAAAGACTCTGCATTGAATACAACGGCTAAGAATATCACCCTGACATTTGATGAGTATGTAACAATCCAGGGCGTGCTGCAAACGTTGATCGTTTCCCCTAACATGAAAAGATCACCGCAGGTAGATAGTAAGCTCAGAAATGTTACCATACGGATCATGGATTCACTGGAAGCCAATACAACCTATTCCTTTGATTTTGGTGATGCGATAAGAGATGTGAATGAAGGAAATATCGCAAAGGGTTTTACTTATGCATTCTCAACCGGAAAAACGCTCGATAATCATACTTACAGCGGAAAAGTAATTCTTGCAGAAACAGGTAAGATCGATTCAACGATTATTGTGGTACTTCACAGAAATCTTTCTGATACCGCCATTTATAAAGAAAGACCGCGATATTACACACGTCTTAACGGGAAAGGAGAGTTTTCTTTCAAGCACCTTCCCGCAGGTACTTTTCATGTGTATGCGATCATGCCCAGTTTTCAGCAGAACTATGTAGACAGTAGCACGTACTTTTCTTTTAAGACCACACCGTTGATTACCGGGAAAGACAAACAGACAGACACTTTGTATGCTTACGCCCCTTTAAAAAAAGTGATCCCCGTTGCACCGGCGGCCATTGTTAAATTACCGGGAAGCAATAAAGAGGATAAGCGGCTGCGGTATGCTGCAAATTTTGATAACGGGCAACAGGATCTTCTAAAAAATGCAGTCTTTACATTCAACAGGAAGCTGGCTTCTTTTGATAGCACCAAGGTTAATTTGTACGATACCAATTATCATAAACTTACCGGCTATTCAGTTTCTTTAGATACGGGTAAAACTTTGCTCACCATCCATTACCTGTGGAAAGAAAATACACCGCTCCGGTTGGTGATCCAGAAAGATGCGGTGGCCGATACCGCTGGAATCACGTTGGCAAAAGCGGATACACTTAGGTTCTTTACCAAAAAAGAAGTTGACTATGGCAGTGTGAGACTGCGTTTCGCAAACCTCGATCTTTCAAAGAACCCGGTACTACAGATCGTAACCGGCGAAAAGATCGTTGAGTCTGTACCCCTGACCGAAACGGAATTCAGAAGAAAGTTATTCTATGCGGGTTCTTACGATCTCCGCATACTATACGATATTAACGGGAATGGTAAATGGGATCCGGGAAATTTTGCAGAAAAGCGGCAGCCCGAAATTGTTTACCTGATAGCTAAACCGATTACGATAAGACCTAACTGGGATAATGAAGTGAATATTCTGCTTTAGCGTACCTTTGTACCATCAAAGTAACCTCCGATGCCCCTCCCTTCTTCACTCTTAGAAAATGCAGTAGCCGAATTTGCCAAACTGCCCGGAATCGGGAAGAAAACAGCTTTGCGACTTGTACTGCACCTGTTGAAACAGGAGGTGAATGATGTGGAGCAGTTTGGAGAAACGATCGCGCGGATGCGAAGGGATATTAAATTCTGCCAGCGTTGTAATAATGTGAGCGATGGCGATATCTGTTCGATCTGCGCCAACTCTATGCGCAATCAGCGGATGATCTGCGTAGTAGAAAATATCCGGGATGTGATCGCTATCGAAAGTACCCAGCAACTCAGCGGTACCTACCATGTGCTCGGGGGCATCATCTCACCGCTCGATGGGGTTGGTCCCGACCAGCTTTCTATCGAATCACTGGTTACCCGCATCAAAAAAGAAGAAACCGAAGAACTGGTCTTTGCGTTGAGCCCCAACATCCAGGGTGACACCACTATTTACTATATCCAGAAAAAAATAGCGCATCTCAACTGCCGCATAACCACTATCGCCAGGGGTATCGCCTTTGGCGGCGAGCTCGAGTATGCAGATGAAATGACCCTCGCACGCAGCATAGCCAACCGTTTGCCGGTGCAGCAGTATGTAAAATAATTCCCCCAAAAGCAACCCATCTTTTATTTACCCGTATGTGATGATATGGACAAGTTTGAATAATTTGCAGTTTAAACATCAAACTTGAACCGACATGAAAAAATGGATGAAGATCGTATTGATAATCGGGGTGGTTTGTGTGATAACCGGCGGTATCGTGGTTTATCGCATTTATACCAAGCCCCACAGGGATGTGAGCCAGGAACAGGGAGTACAATTAACGGCGCAGAAACTGTATGATGCTTTCCGCATCAATGAGACCGAGGCTAATAAATTGTACCTCGACAAAGCCATTGAATTAACCGGTGAGGTGGGAGAAGTAAAAACCAACCAGGATGGGAAAACGGTGGTTGATTTTAAAACAAATGATCCACTGGTGGTGATCAACTGTACATTTAAAACATCACCGGGCCCATTGAAAACCGGGGAAACCATTACTTTCAAAGGGATCTGCACAGGCTATATCCCCGATGCAAACGTTGTGATCAATGAAGGAGTACTTGTTAAATAATAAAACGAAAAAAATGAAACTGTTCTTTACTATACTGATAGCTGTTCTTTTTGTAAGCAACCTTGATGCACAAAAAATATTTGCCACCCGCAACGGGAAAGTGGCTTTTGAAGCACCTGCTGATGATGATGTGAAAGCGGTGAACAATGAAGTAACCAGCCGTATTGCTGATAATGGGCAGCTTACTTTCAGCCTGCTGATCAAAGGGTTTAAGTTCAAACTGGCAGAAATGCAGGATCACTTTAACGACCAGTACCTGGAAAGCAGCAAATTCCCAAGGGCTGATTTTAAAGGGAATATCGTGAACCTGAAAGACGTGAACTTTGGCAAGGACGGAAGTTATAAAGTAACCGTAAAAGGTGATCTTACATTGCACGGAGTTACCAGGAATACTACTGTGAACGGAACTGTGGATATAAAAGGTGGTAAACCTGTTGCAAATGCGAAGTTTTCAATAGCACTGAAAGATTTTAATGTGAGCACCTCGGGTGTAGGCGATAAAGTGAGTCTTGAGATCAGCTGCCAGTACCAATAACCATTCCTTTATATTAAAATAAATCGCATATGATCTTTACAACAAGATTACTGGCCATTCTATGCCTGTCACTCACTGTTATGGAAGCTTTTTCCCAGGAAAAGGATCTCTTTAAAATGCAGGATAGCCTGGAAACAAAGAACCCATTGGCGGAAAAAGTGGTGAATACTTTTTATTCTACCCGCCTGGTAAATAGCCAGACGGTGGAGATCCTTGGAAAAGGGAGTATGGATTTCAGGATCAATCATCGTTTTGCGCCAGTGAATACGGGGCTGTACAATATGTTCGGACTGGATAACGCTTCTATGCGTCTCGGGTTCGATTTTGGCATTGCAAAAGACCTGATGATAGGTGTTGGCAGAACCACTTTTAATAAAGAACTCGATGGGTTTATCAAATACCGTTTGATGCACCAGTCGGCCGGATCAAACAGTGCACCTTTGTCGATCGCCCTGCTGGCGTCACTTTCGTACAAAACACTGGATATGGATCCTGCTTTAAAAGTAACAGGCGGGGACCGCACTTATTTTACGGGGCAGCTATTGATAGCGCGGAAACTCAATGATTACACTTCCGTCCAGCTATCGCCTACTTACACACATTATAACAGGATACTTGGCTATACAGGAGGCGGAACCGATCTTTTTTCCCTCGGTTTTTTAGCGCGTCAGAAAATCAGCAGGCGGGTTAGTATTAATGTCGAATATTTTTACCAGGCTACCCGTTTTAATGGCACGTATGATCCGCTTTCGATCGGCGTGGATATCAACACCGGCGGACACGTTTTCCAGCTGCATTTTACCAATTCAACGGGGATGAATGAGCATACGTTTATTCATGAAACAACAGGTTCGTGGGGCAATGGTGCTATCAGATGGGGCTTTAATGTGTCGCGGATCTTTAATATAGGCCGTAAAACACGCTAAAACATCGGCTTTTTAATATCCAATCTCTCCCGGGGGGCTGCGGCTTATATTTTGTTATAAGTCGGCAGCCCTTTATCTTTGCACTTCTTTCAGGCGGATTTGTTTATTGTTCGGCCTGTTATCCCGGCTTACCCGGGACAAATCGAACTAATAAACGTTTTGAAGTGCCCTCGCATACACTCTCTAAAGCGTTTACAGTTCATATTATTGACAACCGCGGTGCCTTTGTGTGCCCGGTTATAAAATGAGTAGATATGGATATCAGGAAAGAATTAGAAAAAAGGATATTGGTGATCGATGGTGCCATGGGAACAATGATCCAGCGCCACAAGCTGGAGGAAGAAGATTATCGGGGGGAGCGTTTCAAAGACTGGCACTCAGATGTGAAAGGCAATAATGATCTTCTCTGTATTACCCAGCCCGATATTATCAAAGGGATACACAAATTATACCTGGAGGCCGGTGCAGATATCATCGAAACAAATACATTCAGCAGTACCGTAATTGCTATGGCGGATTATGATATGCAGTCGCTGGCATATGAACTCAATGTAGCCGCAGCCAAGTGCGCACGTAATGCGATCACAGAATATATGGCTGAAAACCCCGGAACACCACCCAAGTTTGTGGCAGGTGCGATCGGTCCATTAAATAAAACACTAAGCTTATCTCCCGATGTAAATAACCCGGGTTTCCGTGCCGTTACTTTTGATGAAGTGGTGGATGCTTATTACGAACAGATCAGCGGACTGGTAGATGGGGGCGTGGATATCATATTGATAGAAACTATTTTTGATACCCTCAATGCAAAAGGAGCCATTTTTGCTACGAAAAAGTATTTCCGCGACACCAAAAAAACGGAACTGCCTATCATGATCAGCGGAACCATTACCGATGCTTCCGGCAGAACACTGAGCGGGCAAACACTGGAAGCATTTTACACCTCTGTTATGCACGCCAAACCTTTAAGTGTGGGATTAAACTGCGCGTTAGGTGCAGCAGAAATGAGAAGCCATATCGAAGAGCTTGCACAAATCGCCGCTTGTTACACATCTGCTTATCCGAATGCAGGCTTACCCAATGCAATGGGCGAATACGATGAACAACCGCACGAGACTGCTCATTTTATTGAAGAGTGGGCCAAAGAAGGCTTTGTAAATATTGTTGGCGGATGTTGCGGAACAACACCCGATCATATCAAGCATATAGCAGATAACGTTCGTGTAATTCAACCCAGACCATTACCTGTTTTAGAAGAAGCATTGTAAAATTATTATGAGCAATATCAGCATCAAACCCTTTTTACGTCTCTCCGGTCTTGAGCCATTAGTGGTAAGACCCGAAACAAATTTTGTGAACGTAGGCGAAAGAACCAATGTAACCGGTTCTAAAAAATTCGCGCGGCTCATCAGGGATAATCAATATGAAGAAGCACTATCTGTTGCGCGTCAACAGGTAGAAAGTGGTGCACAGGTGCTGGATGTGAACATGGATGACGCAATGCTGGACGGTATTTCCGCTATGAGAACCTTTATGAACCTGATCCAAAGTGAACCGGATATTGCGCGGATCCCTATTATGATCGACAGTTCAAAATTCGAGATCATACAGGCAGGGTTAAAGTGTGTACAGGGCAGGTGCATCGTGAATTCTATCTCCATGAAAGAGGGAGAAGAAAAATTTATCGAGCAGGCTTTTATCTGCAAAGATTTTGGAGCGGCTATTATCGTAATGGCATTTGATGAAGTGGGACAGGCAGATACAAAGCAGCGTAAAATTGAAATCTGCCAACGCGCGTATAAAATATTAACAGAGCAGGTAGGCTTTGACCCGCAGGATATTATCTTCGATCCTAACATCTTTGCGATTGCCACGGGGATAGAGGAACACAACAACTATGCAGTTGATTTTATCGAAGCAACACGCGAAATAAAACGGTTGATGCCGTTGACAAAAGTAAGCGGTGGTGTATCCAACGTATCTTTTTCATTCAGGGGTAATGATCACGTGCGCGAAGCCATTCATGCAGTATTCCTCTATCATGCAATCAATGCGGGGATGGATATGGGTATTGTAAATGCGGGGCAGCTGGTGGTATATGATGAGATTGAGCCCGTTTTAAAGCAACTGTGCGAAGATGTGATCCTCAACCGTAACAATGATAATAACGAGGCAACAGAAAAGCTGATTGTTCACGCAGAAACGGTAAAAGCGAAAGGCAAAGTAGAAGTGAGGGATGAAGCCTGGAGAAATGAAACGGTTGAAAAAAGATTATCACACTCACTCGTTAACGGAATTACAGATTATATAGAAGCCGATACAGAAGAGGCCCGGCAAAAATATCCAACACCACTGGAAGTGATCGAAGGACCGCTGATGGATGGAATGGGTATTGTGGGTGATCTTTTTGGTGCCGGTAAAATGTTTCTTCCGCAGGTAGTAAAAAGTGCACGGGTAATGAAAAAAAGCGTGGCCGTGCTTACTCCTTACATTGAAGCCGAAAAAGAACAACGCAAACAGGCGCACCTCGCGGCGGGCACTACAAACAGTGAGGCTGCCGGCGCTGCAAAAATATTGCTGGCAACCGTAAAAGGAGATGTGCATGATATCGGAAAAAATATTGTAGGTGTTGTACTGGGTTGCAACGGTTATGATATTGTGGATATGGGCGTGATGGTTCCTTCTGATAAAATATTAGAGACCGCGCAAAGAGAAAACGCAGATATCATCGGGTTAAGCGGGTTGATCACCCCGTCATTGGATGAGATGGTACACATTGCCAAAGAAATGAAACGCCGCGGCATGACGCAGCCCCTGTTGATTGGCGGTGCAACCACCTCACGCATACACACAGCTGTTAAAATAGCACCTGAATATGACCTGGGTGTGGTACACGTGCTCGATGCTTCGCGAAGTGTAACCGTGGCTGGATCATTGCTTAGCAAGGACCAGAAAAAAGATTTTTTAAGCGGCGTAAAAGAAGAGTATGTAACACTGAAAACAAACTTCGATAATAAAAAGCCAGTTAAGTCCTACCTGAGTTATGCAGACTCACTAAAGAATAGAGTAAAGGTGGATTGGGATAATCACGAAACGGTTACACCCACTTTTACCGGAACAAAAGTATTTGATGACTTTGATCTCGCAGAACTAAGACCTTTTATCGATTGGAAGCCATTCTTCATTACCTGGGAAATGCATGGAAATTTTCCTGCGATCCTTACCGATGAAGTGGTAGGCAAAGAGGCAACAAAATTATACAATGATGCCAATGCATTGCTGGATAAGATCATTGCAGAAAAATGGCTCACAGCAAAAGGCACGATCGGCTTCTGGGAAGCATCCAGCGAGGATGATGATCTCGAAGTAAGAACGGATAATGGCATCGTAAAACTTTCGCACCTGCGTCAGCAGATCAGGAAAGCACCCGGTCAGCCCAACCTTTCCTTATCAGATTTTATTGCGCCAAAAGCAAGTGGAAAAAAAGATTTTATCGGGGCTTTTGCAGTAACGCTGCACGGCATCGAAGAGCATATCAAAAAGTTTGAAGCGGCGTATGATGATTATAACAAGATCATGTTGCAGGCATTGGCAGACAGGTTTGCCGAAGCTTTTGCCGAAGCGCTTCACCTGCAAACCCGAAAAGAATTCTGGGGATATGATAAGGATGAACAATTATCGAATGAGGACCTGATCAAAGAAAAATATAATGGTATCAGACCTGCGCCGGGATATCCTGCCTGCCCTGACCATACTGAAAAATACAAACTATTCGATTTGCTGAATGCTACAGAAACCGTAGGTATACAGCTTACGGAAAGTCTTGCTATGTACCCGGCATCATCTGTTTGTGGCTGGTATTTTTCAAATCCGAAAAGCCAGTACTTTGGTGTGGGAAAGATCCAGCGCGATCAACTGGAAGACTATGCGAAAAGAAAAAGTATGACACTGGAGTTGGCAGAAAGGTGGCTCAGTCCTGTGTTGGAGTAAATATAATCAGGAATTAATAATTAGGAATTGATGAAAAATTATCTGCTGTTGATATTGTTGGTTCCGGCTTTAGCACAGGCACAGCAAAAAAATGAACGCAAAGGAGAACTCTATTTCTCATGGGGATATAATAAAGAATGGTATACACATTCTACTGTTAAAGTGGATCAGCCAGGCCTCAATAATAAGTATCAACTCAATAATGTTCACTCCCATGATCATCCGGGTTGGGACGAAGGCCTTTTCAGTATCCCGATCAGTATTCCGCAATACAATTACAGGCTCGGTTATTTCTTTAACAGGGAAAAAGGACTTGCCTTTGAGATCAACTTTGATCACACCAAGCATATTATTAAGGATGGGCAAGCAGTACGTATTACCGGTACACTTAATGGTCGCCAGGTGGATAGCAGCATCAACTTCTCAGAAGGTAACGGCTTTTATTATTATCTGAACAACGGGGCAAATTTTTTGCTGTTCAATATTGTAAAACGTTGGAACTGGCATGAAAACAGGAGCGGAAGCGTAAAAGTAGATGCTTTGGCCAAAGCAGGTATTGGACCGTTGATCCCGCATGTGCAGAATAGTTTCTTTGGTCAGGCAAACGATCCCGGTTTCCAGTTAGGCGGATGGAACATGGGGGTGGAAGCCGGCGTGCGCGCAACTTTTTTTAAACATGCGTTTCTTGAGTTTACCAATAAGGTGGATTACGCGCGCTATTCAAATTTGAAAGTTTATCAGGGAACGGCACGGCAGGCGTTTGGAACTTATGAATTGATATTGAGTATTGGCTGTACATTTTAACGCTTTTCAAATAGCCACCACAGTCTTTTTCTCTTCTTAACTTTAAAATGCTCGGCTATATAGGCCTGTATATATTGCATTCCCTCATTAATATCATCCGTAACAAGGAGTAACTTTTTATCGGTTGCACTGATCGTTCCTTTTTCTACCATAATATCGATGGTATCCAGCAATGGTTTAAAATAATCCTTTCCGAAAAGAACGATTGGAAAATCGTAGATCATACCGGTTTGCGCAAGCGTGATGGTTTCAAACAATTCATCCATTGTTCCAAAGCCCCCGGGCATGATCACAAAGCCATAGGAGTATTTCACAAGCAATACTTTTCGCAAAAAAAAGTAATCGAATGTGATCCATTTGTGCATATAGGGGTTGGGTTTTTGCTCAAACGGAAGTTTAATGTTGCAGCCTACCGAGGTACCCCCATTTTCAAAGGCCCCGCGGTTAGCGGCTTCCATAATGCCGGGTCCGCCGCCCGTCATGGTGGTAAAACCCAGTTTGGCAATGCGTTTGCCAAACTCTCTGGCAGCCTTGTAGTATTCGTGTTCTTCTGTAAACCTTGCCGAGCCGAAAACAGTAATGCAGGGACCCACAAAATGCAAAGTCCTGAAACCCCTGATAAACTGGATAAAAACATTCCAGGCAAACAGGAACTCGTTCACCCTTGGTCTGGGTCCATCTAAATAAACAGATTCTTTTGCCGGGATGATCCTTTCAGATGTATCTATATTCTCTTTATCTTCCATACGGCATCAAATTAGCATAAAATTTGATACCGTGCATAGCATTATCTTAGCCGCTCATGAAGAATCAAATAATTGTCTTTTTGCTACTGCTTGTTGTTTTTGCGGAGCCTGTTTTTTCGCAAAAAAAAGTAACTCTTGAAAAAGTGCGTTGCTTTTCAACCACGGGTCCGGTCATGAACTATTGGCGCAGCGAAGAGGTAAAAAAAGCATTCCTTACAGACCTCGCATCATCACTGATGCGCCACCAGGGCATAGTACTGCCGGATACATCGCAGGTTCGTGTTGAGTTCCTCACAAACGCCAGTGCTATAGGTTCTGCGGCACCTGAGTTTACAGATACAGCAGCAGGACTGTTACATTTATATTTTGATGTCTATGAATTGGATATGAACTTTTTCTCCTTGGCAAGAAAAGTTTATACAGATACCAATCTGCAGAAAAGGGCGGTGAGTGTTTTTGTTCTGAAGGCCACCATGCTGAACGGGCAGAAAAAAAATGTATTTGAAGAAGAGTTGTATGTTTCAGTAACGCGCGGCGAATCTACCGGTATCGGTCTTCCATACAATAGTTTTAATGCTTATGGAAAGCTACCTGCCTCGGTCAAAGGGTTTTCGGGGCTACTTGGTAAGGGAATAGACATCCTGCTGGATCCGGATAATGAGATCCAACTGGTTGAAATGAAAGTTGCCCCGGCATACATAGCCGATAACTTTATTCTCGGAAGAGCTGTTGACCAGCCACGGACATTGGTAACCACACAGAAAGGGGTAAGCAGGTATACGTATGCAGGGAAGGTAGAAATAATACGTTTAGGCGATCCTTTATTTGAAGACATTATCTTCTCAGGAAAAAAAGCACAGGTGTACCCGGCCTCTGTAATGGCGGCCATCAGGCGATCGAGTAATTTTGAAACATCGAGTTTTGTTTTTCTAAGGCAGGATGGCAGGGACGTAGCCAGGGATAAAAATTACCTGATTAAAATAATGGTACAGATCGATCCTGATTTCAGGGTATCCGGGCCTAAAGGAATGCTCACAAATTTTATCCAGGAGCCCATTCACTACCTGTTAAGCGAGAAGGATACAGTGGCTACTTTTTTTATCCGCAAGAATGTGTTGAACGAGGAGGGAAAAAAATTATACCTCAACCAGGTTTCAAATGGTGTTGACCTGAACTCGATATTACGTCTCGATATTGGATCGGAGTGGACGGTAAAATATAATTATGTGATCACCGGCACCATTGGCCGTAAAAGCTTCCGGATCACATTTACCGGAAGTGATAACAGCCTTAAAGAGTTTTATCTCGATGGGAAAATGGTTTGCATTGCAGAAGGGGCAACGAGTCTTAATAAATTTGTTGTTTTTGATACAACTGTGGCTCCCGAATTATTGAACCAGTTATTTCTTATTGGGTTCAATGCTTTCACTGAATAGAGAGTCATCTATCACTCTATTTTTAATACATTCGTACTCTAAACACACTACATGCGTATCATTTCATACAATGTCAACGGCATACGCTCTGCCATTAATAAAGGATTTACAGACTGGCTGGAAACGGACCCTGCAGATATTATTTGCCTGCAGGAAACAAAAGCCATGAAAGAGAATGTAGATGTTACGAAGATCGAAGCGCTCGGGTATGAAACCTATTGGTTCTCTGCACAAAAGAAAGGCTACAGTGGGGTAGCTGTTTTTACAAAGCTGAAACCTGATAATATTCAGTATGGCTCTAAAATAGAGCAAAGTGATTTTGAGGGAAGGGTGATAAGACTTGATTTTGGTGATATAACTTTAGTGAATGCCTATTACCCTTCCGGTACCAGCGGTGATGAAAGACAGACATACAAATACCAATGGTTGGATGAATTTTTTGCGTACCTGCAGGATCTCCGGAAAACGAGACCGAAGTTGGTTGTAACGGGAGATTATAATATAGCCCACAAGGCGCTTGACATCCATGATCCCAAAGGCAACAAGAATTCTTCGGGGTTCCTGCCGGAAGAAAGAGCGTGGATGGATAAATTTCTTGACAATGAATGGGTAGACAGTTTCCGCGAATTGAACCCGGAAGCAACGGGAGCTTACTCATGGTGGAGCCAGCGTTTTCCGAGTGTAAGACTGCAGAACAAGGGATGGCGCATCGATTATATCTGCGTTTCGGCCAATCTCAAACCGGCATTGACCGGGGCAAAAATATTTCCCGATGTTAAGCATAGCGATCATTGCCCCATTTATGCAGAGTTGAGTGTTTAATATATATTAGCGGATTGGCGAATTACGGATTCGCGAATTGAAAATCCGTTAATCCGTAATTCGCTAATCCGAAAATAAAATAGCTTCTGTATGTTCATCTACAACATAACCACAAAGATCTCCTGGACCATTAACGATGAATGGGTTGCATGGATGAAAGAGAAGCATATCCCGGGCATTATGGGCACCGGTTGTTTTGTTGAGCACCGGTTTGTAAAGTTGCTTGAAACCGATGAAGCAGAGGGGCCAACGTATGCTACACAGTTCTCCTCAGCTAAAAGAGAGGATTATGAACGTTATATAGAGATGTTTGCTACCCAACTACGTAATGACGCAGTTGGCAAATGGGGCGATCAGATTATTAGTTTCCGGTCGTTAATGCAACTTGTGAATTGAGTGTGGATAGTTTAACTAATTCATTTTGTCAATACCAAATCTTCGTTATATTCCTCTGAAACCCGCGAGCACATTGAATTACAGGCGTGTTCTTGTGAAATCATTGCTGTCACTGCGTTTCAGCCAGTATTGAATACATTAACATACATTTTTTATTTTTCAAAATCGGCTGTAATCCTTTATTCATAGGGCTTTTAAGCGAAGGAACGAATAATTTAAAATAATAAAATATTTTGCCGATTGATAAAAGCGAATAAATTTGTCTCTCTTTTAAAAACATTAAAAACACATCTATGAACAAAGCTGAATTAATTGCCCAGATCGCTGAAGATGCTGGCGTAACAAAAACCCAGGCTAATGCTGCACTGGATTCTTTTGTGGGTGCCGTTACCAAAACACTGAAAAAAGGTGACAAAGTAACTTTAGTAGGTTTTGGCACTTTTTCTGTGTCTAAGCGTGCTGCCCGTACAGGCCGTAACCCGCAAACAGGTGCTGCCATCAAGATTAAGGCTAAGAAAGTTGCAAAATTCAAAGCCGGTAAAGAATTAAGCGCTAAGCTCTAATTGCCAAAACAGCTTGAAAATAGAAAAACCCCGCAATTCGCGGGGTTTTTCTATTTTTGCGGGGAAAGCATTTTTAATTATTAAAAAACTATTTATGGGCAGAGGTGATAAAAAAACCGCAAAAGGCAAAAGATTCAAAGGTTCATTTGGTAAAAGCAGACCTGCAAAAGCAACCAAATCGAGACTTCCGGTTATAAAAGCAGCTGCTCCGGCTGAAGCATAAATTCAGATGACAGTTGACAGATGACCGATGACAGGAAAACAATTTCCTTCTGTCAACTGTCATCCGTCATCTGTCACTCTATTTCTTCCTCCCCGCAATCTCTTCAATCGCTAACACCAGTTTATCGAGATCCTGTATTTTAGTATATACATGGGGAGTGATGCGTACACAGGAAATGTTTTCCCAAACAATACCCACTGTATGTATCTTGTAAGTAGTGAATAACGCGCTATCCACCTCACCCGGTGTCATACCATCAATACTTACGCCACAGATAGCGCAGGCATATTCGGGTTTGAAAGAGGTATGGATCTTTACTTTCGGAATATCCTTTACCCTTGATGCCCAGTAATTTTTCAGGTACCTGATGCGTTCCTCTTTGCGTTTACTTCCAATGGCATTCTGAAAATTAACGGCTTCTCCGATACCCTGTTCTATCGGAAAGCTACGCGTACCAAGGGTTTCAAACTTTCGGATATCTGCACTGCGTGGTTTATCGTTACAAGTTAGCGGCCAGATCTTTTCTATCTTTTCTTTTTTGATCCATAACATTCCGCTACCAACAGGGGCGCTTAAAAATTTATGTAAGCTTGTGCCGAAATAATCACATTCCAGATCGGGGATCTTATAATCGAGCAAGCCAAACGAATGTGCACCATCCACCACCACTTCAATTCCGTGTTTGTGCGCCATGCGGGCAATCTTCCTTACGGGTAGTATCTGCCCTATCCAGTTAATGATATGCGTAACGTGTATGATCTTTGTTTTAGGGGTGATCGCTTTTTCAAACGCAGATACGATCTCTTCATCATTCTCTATCGGAAATTCAAAACTCAACTGCGTATAAACGATCCCTTCGCGTAAGGCGCGCTGGCGGTAAGCCTGGATCATATTGGGGTAATCCTGTTTGGTGCCGATCACTTCATCGCCCGCTTTCAGGTCAAGCCCATAGATCACCGTATTCAGTGCCTCTGTGGCATTCCTGTTAATGGCTATTTCTTCCGGTGAACATCCGGCAAGCAATGCCAGTTTCTGGCGCAAAGGCTCCCTTCCCTGGTCAAGAATGCGCCACATATAATAAGAAGGACCCTCATTGGATAGTTTATTATATCGTTCAACCGCTTCCTGCACAATTCTCGGGGAAGGGCTAACACCTCCATTGTTCAAAATGATCAGGTTTGAGTTTACCGTATAACCCTGCTGTATCACGCTCCAGTAATCTTCATCAGTGGCAGCAGCCTGGGGCGACAACCCGCTGATCCTGGCCGAAGCCTGCTCAAGTGAAGCAGCATGCAGTTGCTGAAAGAGGCTATTGGCCGAAAAAGCACCTGCCAGCAGGCCAGCCTGTTTTAAAAATTGTCTGCGTTGGGGCATATGGGTTTATTAGAGCAGAAAGATAAGAAAGTTTTACCTTTGCAATATGAGGAGGAAAGGGATATTACTGGCGATAGGGATTTGTCTTGTAACGGAATTATTACAGGCCCAATGTTCCATCTGTACCAAGACTGCATCACAACTCGGAGAGGGTCCTGCACAGGCATTGAATTCAGCGATCATCTATCTCGCAGCAGCGCCGTTTATGATTATGGGGTATATTGGATATAGATGGTGGAAGAATGAGAAGGCAATGAACGATACAAATGTTTCTTAGTCCATGGTCCATGGACTATGCACGTATTGATTAATAAACCGGTACAAATTCATTTCTCGCGAAGATTCCAGTTCTTTCCTGATCTCATCTTTCTTTACATCCCGCATCCGGTATTGCTGAATTAACTGGTAAGCTTTTTCTGCCAGCAACCAATATTTTCTATCTGTATTTTCCGTCAGTTGCTGGTGTTCGATTATCTTTTCTAATAATTCTGCAATGCCTGTTTTTTGTGAAGCTGTTGTTTTAATAATAGGGATCTCCAACGCTGATCGATGAAATGCTGGCGCCAGCATCTGGTGTAGATTTTTTATAAAAGTGTCTGCGCCCGGTCTGTCGGCTTTGTTCACCACAAATATATCTGCGATCTCCATCAGTCCTGCTTTCATTGTCTGCACTTCATCGCCGCCTTCAGGCACCATTACTACCACCGTGGTGTCTGCGAGTCCTGCGATCTCAATTTCACTCTGCCCAACGCCTACCGTTTCAATGATCACTTCATCAAATCCACCTGCCTTCATTATATCGGCGATCTCTATGATCTTGGGATGTAATCCGCCAAGACTTCCACGGGTTGCCAGGGAGCGGATAAAAACATTGGGGTGATTATACCATTCACTCATACGGATGCGGTCGCCCAGTAATGCACCCAGGTTAAACGGAGAAGACGGATCTACGCAAAGCACGCCCACTTTCCTGTTATTTGCCACCAGTTCACCGATCAAAGCATCTACCAACGTGCTTTTGCCGGCACCGGGGGGCCCCGTGATACCAATAATCTTTGCCGTAGTGGGCGGTAGGTTCTCTAATAAATATGCATAACCCTCCACTTCATTTTCAACTAATGAGATGGCCCTTGCGAGTGAACGTACATTGCCCTGTAGAATATCTTTTAATAATTCCTCCCACATGGTTGCAAAGTAACCCGGATGAACGAATTTAGACGCATGATGCAAAGAGTGTTGAAAAATAAGCTGCCGGAGCAACTCCTCATTATTTTAATGGTGATGTTGATAGCCGGACTTCTTTTCAGCCGGGCATTGCTTTCTATCTCATCGGTTGGCTTAGGTGTTTTATTCATCATTTCTTCCAAACGATCGGAGCTTAGCGTTCCCTTATCGCTGGCAGTTGCCCTGATCTTTTTTCCCGTGGCGATCTCGGGTTACTGGAGTGATGATAAAGATCTATGGATGAATAGTGTATCTGTAAAGATCCCCTTACTGACCATGTTGCTGGGGACTTGTACCACAACGATTACAAGAATAACCTGGCAGCGCGTGATACTTGTTTACCTGCTGGCGGTCACAGCGGGCTGTTGTTACAGCCTTTACTACTATTGGTTGAATTATGATGCAGTACAATTATCTTACTTACAGGCTAAGGTGATATCAACCCCGGCTGATAATGACTATGTACGTTTCAGCTGGATGGTGGTAACCGCAGTCTTCCTGGGTATCAAATATATTTTACTGCAACCGGTAAAGTGGCTGAAGCGTATCAGCGCAGCGATGGTCTTATTTCTTATTATCTACCTGCATATACTTGCCGCCAAAACAGGATTGCTTTGTTTGTATGCAGGCGGTTTTATTTACCTGCTGATGATAGCCGGGATGCAAAAAAAATGGAAACACGCATTGGCTTCTCTTGCTGTGATCATAACGGTTGCCTTACTTTCTTATGCAGTGTTTCCAACACTCCGTAACCGGGTGCAGTATGTAGTATACGATTTCAGTAATTACTCAAAGGGGAATTTTATGCCGGGTTATAATGATGCGGCACGTTGGTTATCGCTAAAGGCGGGATATGCTATTATGAAAGAGCAACCACTCAGTGGCGTTGGTTTTGGGGATATACATACAGCAGTTAACCATTGGCATACGATCCACCATCCGGCAAGTTTTGCCTATGAGCGATTTTCCCCTACCAACCAATGGCTGGTGTATGGTGCCGGAAGCGGATGGCCCGGAATGCTGGTGTTTACGATGGGTATGGCCATATTGTTTTATTATACTACCGCACGGGAGCCATTATCTGTTATTTTATCGGCCGTTACGTGCATCCCGTTTTTGACCGATGATTCGCTGGAGGGACAATACGGTGTGATACTCTTGGCTTTTATTGCTTTCTTTGGGCAACAGAAATTTTCTAAAAACGAATCCGCCGTATGAGTAACCAGGTTAGCGTAGTGATCATTTGCAGGAACGAAGCGCATATCATTGGCAAAACCATTGCTGCTGCGCTGCGATTCTCAGATGATGTGGTAGTGGTTGATAGCGGCAGTACGGATGGAACACAGACCCTTGTTACAAACGCAGGCGCGCGCCTGGTTGAAACAGGATGGGAGGGATATGGAAAAAATAAAAACAAAGGCGTAGCGGTTGCAAAGCATGATTGGATCTTATCGGTAGATGCAGACGAAGTTGCGGACGATGCACTTATTCATCAATTGCAAGAGATAGCATTCACCAATGCAGATGTCATGTACAATATCCGCTTCCGTGTTTTCTTAGGATCTGACATGATCCGTTACGGTGAATGGTCGAACGATGCACATATCCGTTTGTATAACCGAACCTACACGCACTGGAACGAAGCAGCCGTTCATGAAAACCTTTTAATGCCTGCTAATACAAAAGTGATCACCCTTAAAGGATACCTGCATCATTACACTTCCGGCGACATCCATGAATTTGCATTAAAAATGGTCAATTATGCGTCACTTAACGCAGCCAAATATCACGGGCAGGGAAAGAAAGCAGGATGGGCAAAACGATATCTCGCGGCTCCATTTTCTTTCATCAAAAATTATTTTTTCCGCTTCGGATTTCTGGATGGAAAGGCAGGATTTACCGTGGCGCATATGAATGCATTTTATACATGGCTCAAGTATGCGCGCCTGGATGAGTTGAACAGAAAAGCCAATTGATTGTAAAATATTTTTCCTGTCATCAGTCATCAGTTATCTGTCACTCTTTCTTGCTACTTTTGCTGCATGACTAATTTTATCCCGATATTTCCGCTGAACATTGTGGCCTACCCGGGAGAATTATTGAATCTTCACATCTTTGAAGAAAGATATAAAGAGCTGGTCAACGATTGTTTTGCGGAAGGAAAACCATTTGGGATCCCAACAGTGCTCGCCAATGGAATGGCAGAGCTGGGCACACTTGTAAAGATCACAGAGATCGTGGAAGTGTATGCAAACGGCAAGATCGATATCCGTACAGAAGGACAGGAAGTTTTCCGGATTCTCGAAGTGGTAAAATCAGTTCCCGAAAAAAAGTATAGCGGCGCAATCGTTAACTACCCGGTAAACGATCATCAAAGCAATAGAATATTAACAGCAAAAGTACTGGTGTCTATACGGCAGTTACACAAGCTGCTGAATGTGACAAAAGACTTTAAAAAGAAAGATGAAGAACTCACCAGTTACGATCTTGCACACCATGCAGGGCTTTCTATAGAGGAAGAGTATGCGTTGCTGGGACTTTTTTATGAGCTTCAACGGTTGGAGTATTTGAAACGTCACCTGCAAAAAGTTTTGCCTGTGATGACGGGTATGGAAAACCTAAAAGAAAAGATATTACTGAATGGACATTTTAAAGAATTAAAAGGATTTAATTTAGATCGCTAGCCCCTCCCTATGCAAACTACTGTATGTTTTGATTTTGGTAATACACGTTTAAAATGTGCCCTGTTTCACGACAGGAATTTTGTGCAGGAATATGTTTTAGAAACGGGCGAGGTTAGTGAAGTAAAAAAACTGGTAGACGAGTTACAACCGGATAAATCCATTCTTTCTTCCGTTATTAAACATTCACCGGAAATAGAAGCGTTGTTGTCGGTAAACACACGTTTTCATAAGCTGAGCTATACGAGCAAGTTGCCATTAACCACACCCGTAGGAAAACCCGAAACAATTGGCGCCGACCGTTTGGCGATAGTGGCCGCAGCCGTTGACCTGTTTCCAAAAAAACATAATCTTGCGATTGCACTTGGCACCTGTATAACGTATAATTATATCAATGCGGCGCATGAGTTCCTGGGCGGAAGTATTTCACCCGGTATGCACATGCGTTTCAGGGCGATGAATGAGCAAACTGCTTTACTGCCGCTGATTAAAGCTGAGCATGATTTTCCATTGGTGGGCTATGATACGAAAACGAATCTTTTAAGCGGTGTGATACTCGGCATGGCTAGTGAAATAGATGGTATCATTCATGCGTATGCACAAAAGTATAATGAATTGAATGTTTTGTTAACGGGAGGCGATATGTCTTTCTTCACACCACATTTACAAAATAAAGTATTTGCGGATCATCATCTTTTATATAAAGGGTTGTATGCCATCAGCGAAGCAAATAATGTTTAATATTATCTGTCAATAAATTCTCCGCGGGGTCTCTCGCAGAGGACCCAGCGGAAAGCAAACTTATTTATGCAATTAATTTCATTCAATATAAAAAAATTACTTACCGGCTTATTGCTGATTATTTTTTTTATCCAGGCCTGTGAGAATGATGTGAATGAAGTGCGTGACCTGGGCAAAAAAAAACCCAGTATCGAAGAAGGGAAAAAGATTGATATTTATTTTAGTATGGAAGGAAAGTTGCGCGGTCATCTTACTGCACCCGTGTTAGTCCGTTACCAGGGAGATAGTGCGCGAAGATCTGAATTTCCGAATTCATTGCATGTTGATTTTTATAATGACAGTATAAAAATTGAAAGCCAGGTTAGCGCGAAGTATGGCGAATACAAAGAGAATGAAAACAAAGTTTATCTGCGCGATAATGTTGTTGCCTTTAACACAAAAGGGGATACACTTTTTACAGAGGAGCTTTGGTGGGATAAGAATACAGAGAAATTTTACACCAATAAAAAAGTAACCATCAGCCAGCATTTCCGAAGCTCACTTTTTATCGGGCTGGACGGAATGACCTGCGATCAGAACCTGAATAATCTTCTCCTGTATTCGGTAAAGAATACAGGTAGCTACACCACTATACCCGACAGTACTACATCAGATAAGCCGGTCCCTGTGGCCCCCGTTCCGAAACCATCTGTTCCTAAGTAAACAAGGGTTTACCGTGGACTAAAATTAATAACTTGCATTTCTAAAAAACATCACGATGGAATATAGAAGAATGGGTAAAACCGGGCTACAACTCAGTGTGCTTAGTTACGGAAGCTGGGTAACTTTTCACAAACAGATAGACGACAGCAAGGCCGATGAACTGATGAGCATCGCTTATGAGAAAGGGGTTAATTTTTTTGATAATGCAGAAACCTATGCCAATGGTGAGAGTGAATTGATGATGGGCCGGGTATTGAAAACAAAAAACTGGGAAAGAACCTCCTATACACTTTCTTCGAAAGCCTATTTTGGCTGGAAAGGAAAAGAAGCCAAACCCAATCAGACGGGGCTGAGCCGCAAGCATTTAATGGAAGCCTGTACCGAGGCACTGCAAAGACTGCAGACAGATTACCTGGATCTGTATTTCTGTCACCGCCCTGATACGGGTGTGCCTATTGAAGAAGTGGTATGGACCATGCATAACCTTATCCAGCAGGGCAAGGTGCTTTATTGGGGTACCAGCCAGTGGAGTGGTGCCGAGATCATGGAGGCGCACAGGGTGGCCAGCCAGCACAATCTTATCGGGCCAACGGTAGAACAACCACAGTATAATATGTTCGAGCGTTTTAAAGTAGAGCAGGATTATTTGCCGGTATATAAAAATGTTGGACTGGGAACCACAATCTGGAGCCCTTTGGCGGCCGGCTTCCTGACCGGAAAATATAATAATGGTATTCCCGAAGACAGCCGTCTGGCAATTGAAGGTTTTGAATGGCTCAAAAACCGCTGGATCCAGGATGCAAAGCTGGAAAAAGTGAAAAAGCTGGCTGTTCTGGCCGGTGAGATGAATGTATCCCTCGCCTCTTTATCGATAGCCTGGACCATCAAAAACCCGCATGTAACCACCACGATACTGGGTGCAACCAAAAAGGAGCAGCTATTGGAAAACTTCAAAGCATTGGATGTTTTACCGCTGCTGACAGATGCCGTGATGGAAAAAATTGAAAATATACTCCAGAATAAGCCGGTGATGGACCTGGCGTAAAAAATATCGAATATCGGATGTCGAACACCGAATGTCGAAGTAAGTAGTTAATAATGAAGAAGATAAGTTAGCTTAACCTACTTCGACATTCGACATTCAGTGTTCAACATTCGATATTTCCCCCCACACTTTCCAACCTTTTTCCCCTCACCCCCTCTTATTATCGTACAACCCTATTTGGAACAGGCACCTACCATACAAACGGCTATTGTGAGAAAAGCCTGTCTGGGCGATGGAGAAGCGAAAACCTGGCTATATCAACAGTATAGCAAGGCCATGTTTAACATCTGCATGCGCATGACAGGTAACCGCAACGATGCAGAAGATCTTCTGCAGGATGCATTTATTATAGCATTCAAGAGCCTGCATCAACTGAAAGATCCGGTGCAGTTTGGAGGTTGGTTAAAGAGGATCGTTGTAAATGAATGTATCCGGTTCAGCAAGAAGAATGTTCGCTGGAACGATTGGGAGGAGGATAAGAACCAGCATATCGCAGACGAGGAAACAGAATGGTGGAAGACGGTCAACTTCGAGATCATTCACAAAGAAATAAGAGGGTTGCCGGAAGGCTGCCGGCAGGTGTTCAACTTATATGTGCTGGAAGACTATAGTCACAAAGCCATTGCTGAAAACCTGGGAATAACGGAATCAACCAGTAAAAGTCAGTATCACCGGGCAAGACAACTATTAAAAGAAAGAATAACCAAGCAATTACAGATACATGGATGAGTTAAAAAAATATTTACAACAGAATGCCGCCGAAATGGATGTGGATACACCACGGCCGCAGGTATGGGAGAATATTGAGCGGGCAACTGCTACTCCTAAAAAACCGGCCACCATCATCGCGTTCACGCGTTGGGCCGCTGCTGCCTGTATACTTGTGTTAGCCGGCATCGGCACCTGGCACGTGATCGCAGATCAGCAACCAACCCCATCAACACAGGTGGCACAAACTGTAAAGCCGCAGCTAACACCAGCACAAAAAGAGACAGTAACGCCCGCAATAAAGGAAGCGATTGAAGAACCGGTAACCGCAAAAACAGAAAATCGTCATCCCAATAAACAAAAGCCCAATAAACCAATAAACCAAAAACCAACCAATACAGCTGCCGATATCGCGGCACTTACCAATATTGAAAACAGCTTTACACAGGTCATCAACCTGCAACGTGCAAGGGTAAGTAATACGCCAATGTTCGCTGAAACACCTGAATACTTTAATGATTTTAGAATACAGATCAAACAGATAGAGAAAGATGAGAAAGTGATCAAGTCAGACATTGCAAAGCGCGGCATGAATGATGAGTTACTGGATCAGCTGATCAACCTGTATCAACAAAAACTCAACACCTTAAAACAGTTACAGATTGAAATGAACAAGACCAACAACAAGTTCAAACAGAACCGGGGTCCTGTTGATTCAGCCAGAACTTATTTCCTGAACATCTAAACACATTCTTTACAATGAAAACGAATATGCGAAACACTTTATTTACCGGGCTGATACTGCTTTCAACAGGCTCATTGGTTACTGCGCAGCAGTATGCTATTGCAACAGCCCCCACAGCACCAACGCCCCCTGCAGCCTTACAGGCTACCGTTTCAGGCTACGGACAACAATATTTTTCTTTTTCTTCCGATAATGGCAGAACCATCCGCGAAGAAGATTTAAAATCAAAAGAGATCAGCAAAGAAATTGCTGCACCTAAGAACGGTGACATCTACATTGAGAATACTTCACGCAACATCATCATCAAAACCTGGGACCAGCAAAAAGTAAAAGTCACTACCACAGTTTATTATGAAGGTGACGGAAAACTCAGTGATGACGAGTGGCTCGAAAAAGTGAATCTTTCGCTCAAAACACTCGGCACTTCAGTTAAAGTAAAATCGGGCTCTATCGGTGGTTCTTCAACCTTTTATTCCGGCAGCTCTATCAATGGCGCAAGCAGCGGTGTGGCCATCTTTAACGGAAACGGTCAGAATATAGGTACCAAATCCAGTATGAAAAGAACGGTTACGGTATACGTACCGGTGGGCAGTAAACTGGATGTTGAAAGTAAATATTCCGATGTAACGCTTCCTGATGCGTCTGCTGATGTAAACGTAGATATCAGCAATGGCAATATTGAAGGTGGAAGCATTGGTAAGCTGATACTTCGTTCAAAATATTCCAATATTAATATCGGAGATGTAAAAAATGCAGAAGTAGAAATGACCAATGGCCGTTTTAGTGCCAAAGCGATCGAGGATCTTGATATAGACAGTAAATATTCAACTGTTGAAATGGCATCAGTAAAAAAGATCACTTTGCGCAGTACGAATGATGAATATGAACTGGAAGATGCGGGTGAAGTACGCGGAAGAAAGAATTATGGTAACCTTCGTATCACAAAACTTAATAATTCACTGGAACTCGATGGCAGCAATGCAGATGTAAAAGTGAGGAAAGTAGGTGCTGCACTCAGCCTGGTGAAGATCGATGACAGGTATGCAGACGTAAGAATTCCGCTACGCGATACCAAAAACTATACAGTTGATTTTGCCGGAAGCTATAGTTCTGTATATGGCAATTTTGAAAAGAAACCGGTTACGGACGATAAAGCGTCTACCACTACAGGAACTACACGCGTTTATGATAATGAAATAAACACCTCAAGGATCTCAAGCATTAGAATAACAGACAGCAATAACCCTTCAAAATTTACCGCTACTGTAGGTGATGGCAAAGGTCTAAAGCTGGAGATCAAATGCCAGAACTGTACGGTGGATTTTAAATAATTCGTGTTATACAATCTCACAATGCCGATTTCTCATGTTGTTATTTCGGTGACGTGCCCCGTTTCTACGGGGCACTGCTCATTAGTCTAAGGTCTATAGTTGGTGGTTTAGGGTTGTGCCGGAATTTCCCGTTATATTTGTTACACAGTTTTTGTGCTGTTCTTCTATAATATGACAGAGCTCTATACGATAATCTGGATAGCTGTAACGCTTATATTCATCGGCTTTTTTGCGGGATATGAGATTGCATTTATTACAGCCAACCGCTTAAGCATCGAGCTTAAAAAAAAGCAGGGTAAACAAAGCGGCATCACTTTATCCAATTTCATGGAGCATCCTGCCAAGTTCATCGGAACCTGTTTGGTGGGGCTGAATGTTTTTCTTGTTATCTATGGATTGCTGTTTGATGAGCTGCTCAAAAGAACCCTGTGGAACCCCTTTCATTTCAAGATCGAAGTCCTCAAACTCATCTTCGATACTTTTTTATCTGCTATCGTAGTGCTTGTGTTCGGGGAGTTCCTGCCAAAAGCCATCTTCCGGGCAAAGAACGACCAGCTGCTTGTTTTCTTTTCGCCTATCGCAAAATTCTTTCACACGCTGTTTCAGCCGGTTACCAATTTCTTTGTTAACCTCTCGCAATGGCTCCTGAAATATGTATTTAATGTAAGGGTCAATGAAAAGAATGAGGCATTCACCAAGGTGGACCTGGAACATTTTTTTCAACAAACCAAAGAGCAGGACGAGGATAACCAGGAGCTTAACACAGAATTGTTTGAGAATGCACTCAGCCTGCCAATGGTCAAGATCAGGCAGTGCCTGGTTCCGAGAACTGAAATAGAAGCCGTGGATCTGAATACGCCTGTTGAGGAACTGAAAGAGCTTTTCATCAATACCAACCTTAGTAAGCTGTTGATTTTTGATGATAATATTGATAATATAGTAGGCTATGTACACCAGCTGGATCTGTTTAAGAAACCTGCTACAGTAAGATCGGTATTACACCCTATCATGGCGGTACCGGAAAGCATGAGCGCTACCGATCTGATCAATAAGTTCACAAAAGAGCGGAAAAGCATTGCCTGGGTGGTAGACGAATTTGGCGGTACTGCCGGTATCGTTACCATGGAAGATGTACTCGAAGAGATCTTTGGTGAGATCCAGGATGAATATGATGTGGAAGAGCTGGACGAAAAACAGCTCGCAGATGATGAATATATCTTAAGCGGGAGAATGGAGCTGGATTACCTGAATGAGAAATATGACATGAAATTCCCGCTCAGCGAGTCTGAAACACTTAGCGGTTATATCATTAATAAGCACGAAACCATTCCCAAGCAAAAAGAGACCATTATCATTGACGATTACCGGTTTGATATCCTCAATGTGAGCGATACACGCATAGAATCGGTTAAAATGAAGATCCTGCGGTAAAACCCGCAATCTTTTGTGGCTCCTTCAACGTAACTTTGATACCTTATAATTTTAACAACAGCAATGGCACTATTCAATAGAAACAGGGGGGCAGAAAAGGCAGAAATGACTTTTATCGATCACCTGGAAGAGCTCAGGGTACATATCATTCGATCTGTTCTGGCGATCCTTATCATGGCGATCGTGATCTTCGTTTACAGAAACTGGATCTTCGATTTTATCGTTACAGGGCCCATCAATCCTGACTTTATCAGCTACCGTGCGCTCTGCAAATTCAGTCACTGGGCGCATATGGGCGATGCCATGTGTATGCCGCCGGTAAAGGTGAATATGCAGAGCAATACCTTTGGGGGGCAGTTCCTCGGCAGTATTTCTATGGCACTGGTGGGTGGAATTATCCTGGCCTTCCCGTATATTTTCTGGGAATTCTGGCGTTTTGTAAAACCGGCGCTGAAAGAAAAAGAACTCAGAAATACAGGTACCATCATCTTCTGGGTATCATTTTTCTTCTTTTGCGGTGCCGCTTTCGGGTTCTTTTTACTGGGGCCATTCACTTTTAATTTTCTTGCCAGCTTCCAGTTAGGTACCAGGGGTACGATCGTTACCTTGCCTACTTTTGCTGATTATATAGATAATCTTACCAATATCATATTGGGTTGCGGACTGGCCTTTGAATTGCCGGTTCTGGCCTTTGTTCTTACCAAAATTGGTCTGATCACCCCTGCTTTTTTAAAGAAGAGCCGAAAATATGCCATTATAGTCATCCTGATCGTGGCTGCTTTTATCACGCCAAGTCCCGACTGGATGAGCCAGATGATCGTTTTCATTCCACTTTGGGCACTGTATGAGTTAAGTGTGGTTGTTTCCGGAAGAGTGAAAAGGGATCAGGAAGAGAAAGAAGCGGAGGAATGGAGTTAATCAATAATTAGCGGTAAGACATAAAAATAAGGACATCAATTTTTTGATGTCCTTATTTTTTACGCTCATCCATTCGTGGATTATTTTGAAATCCTCTGGGTGCAATCTATTACCTTAGCCGTCCAATTTATGATCCCATGAGTTATGTATTTGACAGTTCCAAACCTATTGCCATCGGTTCTGATCATGCCGGTTTTGAGTATAAGACCGCTTTGATCAAATACCTGACTGATAAAGGGTACCAGGTAAAAGACTTCGGAACCCATTCCCTTGATTCTGTTGATTACCCCGATTTCGCGCATCCTACCGCTACCAGTGTTGAAACAGGAGAAGCCGCTTTTGGTATTCTTTTATGCGGAAGTGCTAATGGGGTTGCTATTACAGCTAATAAGCACCAAAAAATCAGGGCGGGTCTTTGCTGGCAGAATGATGTGGCAGTATTGGTTCGCACCCACAACGATGCCAATGTACTCTGCATCCCGGCACGTTTTGTTGCCCTTGCCCTTGCCCAGCAGATGCTGGATATATTTATGACAACACCTTTTGAAGGTGGCCGTCATGCAACACGCGTTAATAAAATGGCCTGCTAATCAATTCAAACAAAACCACATGATGAAAAAGTTACTACTGCTATGCCTCCCCTTTGCTGCAACTGTAGCAATGGCACAGAAAGATGATAACGCGGCCAAATATGCTGCACTTATCACACCAAAAGCTTTAAAAGAAAAATTGACCATTCTTGCCGGTGCAGATATGGAAGGACGTGAGACGGCAAGTCCCGGACAGAAAAAAGCAGCCGCATGGATCGAGGGTCTGTTCAAAAAATTCGGACTACAGCCAGGGAATGGCGATAGCTACCAGCAGGTATATCCTGTTTACTTTGATGCAATGAGTGATCAGTTGCTGAGAGTGAATGGAAAAACATTTGGCTGGGATAAGGATTATAATTTTAACCTGCAAAGTATTTTTAAAGGCACGAAAACGTTTAATAATGTTGTATTTGCCGGATACGGTGTTGTGGATGAGGCATCAAAAACGGATGACTATGCTGGTCTGGATGTAAAAGGCAAAGTGGTAATCGTACTGGATGGCGGCACACCTGCACCCGCAACTCCACCTGCAGGTGGGAGACGTGGGTTTCAAAATCCGCTTGCGGGAAAAATAGCTGCTGCACAGAAGAATGGTGCTGTTGGCTTATTGGTAATTTCTTCTGCATTTCCGCGTACTACAGCTACTCCTGTAAAAAGTCCAAGAATGGCTCTGCAGATAACTGATCCAACTTTATTTATTGCTAATATCTCTGATGAAGTAGCCTCTGCACTGATCGGTCGTACTGGTAAAGTGGCTTTTGCAGACTGGAAAAGTGTAGCAAAAGGAAACTATATTTCTGAGTTGCAGATCGGCGCTACAAAAAACCCTGAAGTAAGAGAAAGCAGCAATGTGATCGGTGTATTACCGGGTACAGATAAGAAGGACGAATATGTTTTCCTTACGGGTCATTATGATCACCTGGGTAAAACCGATAAAGGAGTGATCTATTATGGTGCAGATGATGATGGTTCGGGAAGTGTAGGCGTTATTCAAATGGCAGAGGCATTTGCCGCAGCAGCCAAAAAGGGTATCCAGCCAAGAAGAACCATGATCTTCATGACTGTGAGCGGAGAAGAAAAAGGATTACTGGGTTCTGAATATTATTCAGAACATCCAACCGTTGATCTTTCAAAAGCATCTGCTGATCTGAATACAGATATGATCGGAAGAGGAGACAGCTCACGTAAAGGCGATACCTTAAACTATATATATGTGATCGGACATGATAAGTTAAGTTCTGAGTTAGCACCTATCAATGAGGGTGTAAATAAAACTTATGGAATCAACCTTGGGCTCGATTATAAGTATGATGATCCAAACGATCAGAACAGGATCTATTTCCGTAGCGATCATTACAACTTCGCAAAGAAAGGAGTTCCTATCCTGTTCTTTTATGATGGTATGTTAGGTGCGGATTATCACAAACCAACAGATACAGTAGACAAAATTCAGTTTGATGTAATGTCAAAACGAGCACAACTTGTATTCCATACAGGATGGGTTATTGCCAACAGGGATAATATGTTGAAGAGAGATACGCCGTTGAATATGGGAACGCGCTAAGATCAAGGATGACAAAGATTTTTAAGGATTAAATACGATAAATAAAGAAGCCGCTTCATCATCGAAGCGGCTTCTTTATTTATCCCCTCCAAGGGTGGGTTTAATGCCCAAGTATATAAGCAAATATCAAAGGCACCACAATCGTAGCATCACTCTCCACAATAAATTTAGGGGTATGTATATCCAGCTTACCCCAGGTGATCTTTTCATTCGGAACAGCACCTGAGTAAGAACCATAAGAGGTGGTTGAATCACTCACCTGGCAGAAATAGCCCCAGAATGGAACATCGTGCCATTCAAGATCCTGGTACATCATCGGCACTACGCAAATGGGAAAATCGCCGGCAATACCGCCACCTATCTGGAAAAAGCCAACCCCTTTACCGCTGCTGTTGTTACGGTACCAATCGGCCAGCCACACCATATATTCAATACCGCTTTTCATGGTAGAGGCTTTTAATTCTCCTTTGATGATATAAGAGGCAAAGATGTTCCCCATTGTGCTGTCTTCCCATCCCGGTACCACGATCGGGATATTCTTTTTAGCAGCGGCCAGCATCCAGCTGTCTTTCGGGTCGATCTCATAGTATTGTTCAAGAACACCACTTAATAACATCTGGTACATATACTCGTGCGGAAAATAACGCTCGCCGGCAGCTTCTGCATCGGCCCAAAGTTTATGAATATGTTTCTGCAGTCTTCTGAAAGCCTCTTCTTCCGGTATGCAGGTATCTGTTACGCGGTTATAATGATTCTCAAGCAGGTCCCATTCATCCTGTGGGGTAAGTTCACGGTAATTAGGCACCCGTTTGTAATGACTATGCGCAACAAGATTCATGATATCTTCTTCAAGATTGGCGCCGGTGCAACTGATGATGGCGATCTTATCCTGGCGGATCATTTCAGCCAGGCTGATCCCTAATTCGGCGGTACTCATGGCACCTGCAATACTCACCAGCATTTTACCTCCTTCTAACAGGTGTGTTTCATATCCTTTGGCGGCATCAACCAGTGCTGCGGCATTAAAGTGGCGGTATTGGTGCTGAATGAACTGCGAAATAGGTCCTTTACTCATGATCTTGGTTTTTGAGGGGCAAAAGTAAATTTTTTACACGGTTTTCCGGAGAAGGTTGCGATATTTATGGTGAAGAACTCCCCCCACATGCGATTTTTGCTGAGAAACATTACGATTGGTAAATATAGTATCCCCGTTCCTGTATTGCTCTGGTTCTTGTTGGCGATGCTGGCTGCTATTGCAGAGATCAGCCGCGGCCTGTCATCCATCAATAATTACGAAATATTCGTAGCAGTGTTTCATCATACAACAGCAAAGATCAACCTCTATGCTGCTTATCCATCCGAATATTTTGATACAAATCATTATGGACCTCTCTTCAGCCTCGTAATCGCCCCCTTTACTTTATTACCGGATCAGCTGGGTTGTTTTGCCTGGTGCGTGGCAAATGCCTGGGTATTGTTTTATGCCGTTCGGCAATTACAGGTTACACGCGAACAACAGAACATTATTTTACTGATCGGGTTGGTTGAAATGCTTACCGCTATCCATAATGTGCAGTACAATCCTATGCTTACCGGATTTATCGTATTGAGTTATGTGATGGTGGAAAAAGAAAAAGATATATGGGCCACACTGTTTATAGTGTTGGGTCTGATGACAAAATTATATGGTATTGTTGGGGTCGCTTTTTTCTGGTTCTCTAAACACAAACTGAAATTTGTACTCTCTTTTATTTTTTGGTTGCTTGTACTGTTCTGTCTTCCAATGATCATTTCTTCGCCGGCATTTATTATTCAATCGTATAAGGACTGGTATGCATCATTAGTAGAAAAGAATGCACAGAATATTGAATTCAAACAACCCAATCTCATGCAGGACATTTCTGTAATGGGAATGGTCAGCCGCATATTTCGTATAGATGATCTCAGCACCCTTTTATTTGCCATACCCGCTGCTATTGTGTATGCACTGCCTTTTCTCCGTATAAAACAGTATAAAGCAGCCGCATTCAGGATGAGTTATCTAAGCCTTGCACTAATTGGTGTGGTAATATTCAGTTCATCAGCAGAATCGCCCACTTTTGTGATCGCTGTTACGGGCGCAGGTATCTGGTTTGTTTTGCAGGATACTGTACATAAGAAATGGAACTATGCATTACTGGGCTTTGTGATACTGCTCACAAGCCTGTCGGCCACTGATCTTTTTCCGCCTTATTTGCGGGAACATTATATCCGTCCTTATTCTTTAAAAGCACTTCCCTGTTTTGTGTTATGGTGTGTGATCGCGTGGCAATTGTTGTTTAAAAAATTCACGTAATTTGTATAGATATCAGAAAAGGTGAGCCAAATGAAGAAAAGTGTTTCTGTAGTAATCCCTGTGTGTAATGAAGAAGGCAACGTATCTACCATGGTGGAAGCGCTGCAGAGAATCTTTGTTACACTTACCTATAACTGGTCAGTTATTTTTGTTGATGATGGAAGCGATGATGGTACGATGGATCAGTTAAAAACGTTGGCAGCTCAGTTTCCTGATCAGGTTTTTTTTATATCCCTCGCAAGAAATTTTGGGCATCAGAATGCGCTGAAAGCAGGACTGGATATGTGCAACAGCGATTGTACGATCATGATGGATGGGGACATGCAACATCCGCCCGACCTGATACCGGAGATGCTGGACAAATGGGAAGCGGGTTATGATATCGTTTATACCATCCGGAAAGATCACCAGGAGATTCCACTCATGAAGCGGAAAACGTCAGATATGTTTTATAATCTCATCAATAACCTGTCAGATATAGAACTGGAGCCCGGTACAGCTGATTTCAGGTTAATGGACAGGCGGGTGGTAGAGGTTTTCAGAACATTTAAAGAGATAGATCTTTTTATGCGGGGTCTTGTAAAGTGGATGGGGTTTAAGCAGATAGGCATTGAGTATGAGCCTGCTTTACGGACGCATGGAAAATCAAAGTATACGCTTAAAAAAATGCTGCGATTTGCTTTGCAGGGAATCACCTCTTTCAGTACAAGACCCTTATATATTGCAACTTACCTGGGTTTTTTATTTTCCTTTCTTTCTTTATTGTATATCCCATACATCATCTATAGTTATTATTTTGGTCATGCCATTTCCGGTTGGGCATCTATTGTTGCCACCATCGCGTTCTTTGGCGGCTTGCAACTCATGATCCTGGGTATTCTCGGAATGTATCTTGGTAAACTGTTCATGCAGAGCAAGCAAAGGCCGCATTATATTGTGAAAGAATCAAACGTAACAGGATGAACCGTCCCATACTCCTCAGTTTTGATGTAGAGGAATTTGATATGCCCCTGGAATACGGCTTTACGATCGCTCCCGGAAAACAGATGCAGGTAGGCAAGGATGGCTTGGATGCCATACGCCCGGTACTGGAAAGCAAAAAGACAACCTTGTTTACAACGGCCAATTTTGCCATGCATTATCCTGCTGATATCAAAGCACTGGCTGACAAACATGAGATAGCTTCCCATACTTTTTACCATTCTGATTTTGCAGATGAGCACCTGCTGCTGTCAAAGAATACACTGGAAGAGATCAGCGGAACGCTTGTAACCGGATTACGGATGCCACGTATGCGCAAGGTTTCCATGGAAGAGGTAAAGAAAGCAGGATACCAGTATGATTCTTCTATCAATCCTACCTGGCTGCCCGGGCGGTACAATAATTTTCATCTTCCCCGAACAACCTACCGGCAGGAAGGAATGTTGCGGATCCCGGCTTCGGTTTCACCTTTGATAAGGATACCCTTATTCTGGCTGAGTTTTAAAAATCTTCCATACGCCGTATTCAAAAGCCTCGCGCTGCAAACACTTAAAAAGGATGGATACCTCAGTCTCTATTTTCATCCCTGGGAGTTCACTGATATCGCCAACTTTGGGTTGCCGGCCTATACCATCAGGCACCATGGTGAAGTTTTGCTGGAACGGCTGTTAAAATTGACAAAAGACCTGGAAAAAGAAGGGGATTTTATGTCGATGCAGGAGTATATACAACAGAAAAGCCCTGCGTAAACAGAGCTCTTCCGGTGCATTGCTTGCTAAATTACTTTGTAGGTGTGAAGACGCTTACGCTCCCGAAAAAAGAAACTTCAAGGATCTGCTTTTTATCTCCATCAACGAGAGAAACATAAAAATTCTTTTCACTATTTCGGTCAAACTCAATTACTTCATTTACCGTGTAAGTGCTATATTTTGCTTTGATTTTAGAAATGGCACTTAACGGAAGGGTTTTAAATTCAACTTTGCGGCTGGTACCAATAGACTCACCATCATTTCCGTAAAAGGCTTCTACCATTTCCCCATTCAGCTCAAAGCTAGCTTTGATATACTCGGATGATTCTGACCAACTAACATTTTTTGCGCCAATGAAATTGGTTTCAAAGTTGTTTCTCACTTTGTAGTTCAGGTTTTTAACATCCATCGCAAAAGCGCTGGTTCCGATTGTTGCAACCAGTAAGGCTGCGATCATTAATTTTTTCATGGTTTTTCTTTTTTTAGGATTGATTATTTTTCGTTTGGTATCAATTTTAATGTTGATAAACCAAATGTAAAAACATACACATACCATTTTATAGTGATTGTGATGAAACAAAGGGAAAAACAAATGCGCTGTTATGAACGGTAATCGGGTAAATGTTGCCGAATGTCAATCTTTCCCTGAAATGCTTTGCTGTAAAGGGTTTCATGCGATTTCATAATAAAATCTTAAAAGGCGTTATGGATGGGTTAATTTTTAGTTACGGCGGATGGATGGCTTTTTTAGCGGAACCAAAAGAAAAAGTTGACAGTTTGATACATTATTTAGACATTTGTCTAAATATATAAACACTTGCTCAATACATTATTTAAAGCATTGAATGATCCAACCCGCCGGGAGATCCTGGAAATGTTGAAAGAGGGCGATCTCACCGCCGGCGAGATCGCGGACAGGTTCAGTATATCCAAGCCGAGTATATCGCATCATCTTGATCTGCTGAAACAGGCCGACCTGGTAGTGTCTGTGAAAGCAGGACAGTTTGTTACCTATTCTATCAACACAACCGTCATGGATGAAATGCTCAAATGGGCCATGCAATTCTCAAATAAAAAGAAACGATCATGAAATTCAAACCCACTGCACGTGACCTCCTTATATACCTGGTAGCGATCATCCCGCTGGTGTATCTTGAACTTAACTATGCATCTATGCCGGCCACGATACCTGTTCATTTTAATTTTCATGGACCTGATAGATATGGAAGTAAGGATGAAAGCTGGCTATTTATCCTGATCATGACCGTAACCTCTATCGGGACATATATATTTCTTAAAAACCTTCCATCGATAGATCCTAAAAGAACAAAAACCTCTTCCGATACCCTTGTTTCTAAAATATCGGTGCTGGTCGTTGTGTTTTTAACCGTGCTGCAAATCATCATTATTAATGCCATGCAGGGTTATTTGTTGAGCATGGAGAGAATGATGGTTCCTGCTATGGGAATCTTTTTTTGCCTGATGGGCAACCTGATGTTGAATGTTAAGCCCAATTACTTTGTAGGCATCCGGTTGCCATGGACACTGGAAAATGAAGACAACTGGAGAAAAACACATCGGCTGGCAGGCAAATTATGGTTTGCCGGTGGACTGATCGCCGCGATCATTGGTTGTATATTTTCCATTCAATACTCATTGCCGGCATTCCTTATTATTATAACAGTAATCACTGCCATCCCCTGTATTTACTCGTATACCTATTTTAAAAAAGAACAGCATAAATAGCTCCCCATGAAATATTTACTCATTACCGTTTCAACAATGTTTGCGTGTATCGCATGTATAGGTCAGGATATTTCAGGGAAATGGCAGGGATATATAGCCGCAGGCGGACAAAAGATCCCCCTGGTTTTTAATATCAGCAGGATGGCTGCAGGATATGCCGCTACGATGGATAGCCCTGCCCAGAATGCATTTGGCCTTGTATGTGACCAGGTAATTTTTGTCAGCGACAGCCTTTCTATCGATCTCAATCTCCTGAAAGGCGGATTTAAAGGAAGAAGGATAGACAGTACCCATATGGATGGAACCTTCTCTCAGGGACCGATGCATGTGCCAATGGTAATCGAAAGGATAGCTGCTGTTTCTGCGCTGAAGCCTGCGTCTATGGGTCCCAAACCGCAAACGCCAACTCCCCCGTTTGATTATATGGCAGAGGATGTAACCTATCATAACTCATTACAAAATATCACACTGGCAGGAACATTCACCAAACCAAAAACAGGTGGAAAATTTCCCGTAGTGATCCTGATTACAGGAAGCGGTGCGCAGGACAGGGATGAAACGATTGGAAAGCACAAACCTTTTCTTGTGCTCGCAGATTATCTTACAAAACATGGTATCGCTGTATTGCGGGTAGATGACAGGGGATTCGGGAAAAGTACAGGTAATTTTTTAGCGGCAACTTCGGCAGATTTTGCCACCGATGTAATGGCAGGGATCGATTACCTCAAGACAAGAAATGATATTGATACCACACACATAGGCTTGATGGGCCATAGCGAAGGTGGCTTTATTGCCCCATATGTAGCGGCGCGAAGAAAAGATATTGCGTTTATTGTAATGCTGGCGGGACCCGCATCAGGCGGACAGCAAACGATGTATTACCAGGCCGTTGAAAAAGGGTTCGCTCAAGTGAGTGCGCACGACAGGGCAGCGTATGGGGAATTGTATAAGAAAATTGTATTTGGAGTTGCATTGAATGCTGATGCTCAAAAACAAATACCCGCCTATATCCGGTCTGCTTATTTTGAATGGAAAAAGCAACAACCGGATTCTACTGTTAAAAACCTGATCCGGGTTTCAGACGAAGATTTTATTACAGGATTTACCAGCGCAGCAAATGATCTAATAAGACCATGGTGGTCCTTCTTGCTGACGTATGATCTTACAAAGGATATACAAAAGTTGAAGATCCCTGTTCTTGCATTAAATGGAGAAAAAGATGAACAGGTAGATCCAAAAGCAAACCTTGTTTTAATAAAAAGCATACTGACAAAAAATAAGAACACTCACTTTAAAGTATACGAGGTTCCTGGGGTGAATCATTTGTTTCAGCACTGCACTGCTTGTGGAAGTGTAAAGGAATATATGGAACTGGAAGAAACATTTGATCCGGCAACACTAACCTTGATAAGTAACTGGATCAACGCGCAGGTGAAGTAGCGTATCTTTCAGCATGAACTATCTGGCCCATGCCTACCTCTCTTTTCACAAGCCAGGCATTCTCGTGGGCAATATGATCAGCGACTTTGTGAAAGGAAAGAAACAGTATGAGTATCCTTTAGAGATCCAGCACGGGATCAGGCTGCACAGGGAGATAGATACATTTACAGATCTTCATCCGGCTACCAAAGAAGCAAAGCAATACCTCAAACCTGCAGCAGGAGCTTATGCAGGCGCATTCATGGATGTTGTGTATGATCATTTCCTTGCACTGGATGAACAGGAACTTTCGCCGCCGCAATGGAAAGATTTTTCAAAAGAAGTATATGCACAATTAGCCGACTCAATATCAGTGCTCCCGGAGAAGTTTGCTTTTATGTTGCCCTATATGTCTACCCAGGACTGGTTATATAATTACCGCTTCACCGCAGGAATTGAGAAAAGTTTTGGCGGCGTTGCCCGGCGGGCAAAATACATCGCCGATTCTCACCCTGTCTTCCTGCTTTTTGAAAAGCATTATGAGGAACTGCGGAAAAGTTACACAGCATTTTTCCCGGATGTTAAAAAAATGGCAGAGTTGTGGATGGCTGAACGCTTAAAGGGATAGCCGCTTTATCTTTGCCAAAAGATTTTCTATGAAGTCGATCCTCAGCTTTGTTTTTTTATTCGCAGTGCTTGTTATACAAGCCCAGCAAAAGCCCACTGAACTGGACAAATCGCCCATGGATATGAGTTACTGGCCGGCGAATTACCCTTTATTAAAAATGAGCGGTAAAGCAAAGGACCAACCCGTGGCCCGCATCATTTATGGAAGACCCATGAAAAGCGGGCGCACTATTTTTGGTGGCATTGTAAAGTATGATGAGCTCTGGCGGCTGGGTGCCAATGAGGCAACCGAGGTAGAGTTTTTCACCAATGTAAAGATTGGCGGTAAACCGCTTGCCAAAGGGCGTTACACTCTATATTGTATCCCTAACGAAAATAAATGGTCGTTGATCTTCAGTAAAGACAATTATGTGTGGGGAAGCTTTACCTACGATCCCAAAAAAGATGCGCTGCGTACAGATGCAGAGGTGGATAAGAATGCAGAAAACGTAGAAGCATTTACGATCTACTTCGATGATACAAAATCAGGCGCCAATATGGTGATCCTTTGGGATGATGCAAAGGCAACGCTGCCGATAGTGATTGCGCCTGATGATCCGGCCCCTAAAAAGAAGTAGTAGAAATACCCCATCTTTGTAAGCTAAACACACACCATGAAACTTGCCACGAAATATATTCATGCCGGTACCGAACCCGATCCATCAACAGGTGCTATCATGACACCCATCTATCAAACCTCTACCTATGTGCAGGAAGCACCCGGTGTAAACAAAGGATTTGAGTATGCGCGGAGCCAGAACCCAACACGCAAAGCACTAGAAGAAGCCTATGCGCAGATCGAGAATGGAAAATTCGGGCTTGCATTTTCCAGCGGTGTAGCGGCAACGGATGCGGTCATAAAATTGTTATCACCTGGCGACCAGGTGATTGCGGCCAATGATATGTATGGAGGAACCTACCGGATGTTCACCAAAATATTTGCGAAGTACGGTATACAGTTTACCTATGTTGATACAACCGATCCGACCAATATAGAAAAAGCATTAACGCCCAATACAAAGCTTATCTGGATAGAAACACCAACCAACCCGTTGATGAATATAACAGATATTGCTGCAGTGGCTGCTATCACCAAAAAAGCAAAAGCCTGGCTCTGCGTTGATAATACGTTCGCGTCACCCTACCTGCAAAACCCACTTGACCTCGGTGCCGATATTGTTATGCATTCTGCCACAAAATACCTGGGTGGGCATAGTGATGTGATACAGGGCTGCCTGGTAATGAATGATGCCGATCTGCGTGAGCAATTATATTTTATCCAGAAAAGCTGTGGTGCCGTACCGGGTCCGATGGATTGCTTTCTTGTACTACGCGGAATAAAAACATTGCATATCCGTATGCAGCGTCATTGCGAGAACGGAGAAAAGATCGCTCACTTTTTACGCAGTCATCCGAAGGTTGGAAGGGTCTACTGGTGCGGTTTTGAGGATCATCCGAATTATGCAATTGCGAAAAAGCAAATGCGTGGTTTTGGTGGGATGATGAGTTTTGAATTAAAGGATGATAGTGCGGCGAATGTAAAAAGAGTTTTATCGTCTACTAAAGTATTTGCATTGGCAGAAAGCCTTGGTGGTGTTGAATCATTGATTAATCACCCGGCATCTATGACACATGCTTCTATTCCGCGTGAAGAAAGAATAAAGAATGGGTTGAGTGATAGTTTGATCAGGCTGAGTGTGGGGATTGAGGATGTTGAGGATCTGATAGAGGATATCAATAAGGCGATAGGATAAAATCTTTGCGTTCTTTGCGGTGCAGCTTTAATTTCCGAATGAAAAGCTGCACCGCAAAGAACGCAACGGGTTCGCAAAGGGCGCTAAGAGTTACTTTAATTCGAAGTTTTTTTCAATAGTATTTTTTGAATCACCTCCTACAAATACTATAAATTTTCCGGCTTCAAGTTTCACATTTCCCTCCCCATCAAAGAACGAAAGATCTTTTCCTGTAAGCACAAAACTTACTGACCTGCTTTCCCCCGCTTTCAAAAATATTTTCTGAAAACCTTTCAGCTCTTTAACCGGTCTTACGATGGAAGCGGTGATATCTCTGATGTATAGCTGAACAACTTCTTCTCCATCATAATTGCCACTATTTTTTACAGACACCGTTACTGTCATCTTATCCCCTTTACCCATCTGTGCCGAACTAAGCTGCAGCCCCGAATAATCAAACGTAGTATAACTCAATCCATATCCAAAAGGATACAGCGGAGCATTCGGAATATCGCGGTAACGTGATTTCCAGGCACCATCACCTGTTTCGGGCGCAGGTCTGTTGGTGTTGAAGTGATTGTAGTAAACAGGGATCTGTCCAACAGAGTATGGAAAACTCATAACGGTTTTGCCCGAAGGATTATAATCACCGGCAAGAATATCAGCAACAGCCGTTCCTGTTTCAGTACCGAGTATCCAGCATTGTACAATGGCATTGGCAAGACCTTGGATGGCAGTAAGTACCAGGGGTCTTCCGCTGTTTACCAAAACAATAACGGGCTTGCCGGTTTTTTCTAATGCCTTTAATAACTGTACCTGCCCTTCAGGAATATTGATGTTGGATAAAGATCTTTCTTCTCCCGCCAGCTTTCCGCTGATACCTGCTACCACAACTATGGCGTCTGCATTGGAGGCCGATGTCACAGCATCTTCCATTAATTTATCTGTGGTTGAACCATCGGCATTATAACCGGGTGTATACGCAACGGCAGCTTTTGCAAATTTTGATTCCAGTCCTTCTTTAACACTAATGGCATCATTGGCATTTCCATTGGCTATCCAGAAGTCAAACATATCTTCTTTGCTATTTGCATAAAAACCAACCAATGCAATTTTGCCAACCGATTTTTTTAGCGGCAGGGCATTGTTCACATTCTTTAAAAGAACAATCGAACTGCGGGCAGCCTTCAATGCTTCCTGGCGGTTGGCTGCACTGAAAAGTGTGGCAGTTTCTCTTGCTTCATCAGAGAATCTATAAGGGTCCTCAAAGAGCCCGAGTTTGAATTTAAAATACAGGACACGAGATACGGCGGCATCCACCTGTTTCATGGTGAGCTTTCCTTCTTTCACCAATTGTGGTAAATATTCAATGATCACTTTCGATTCCATATCCATCATGCTTCCGGCATTGATCGCTTTTAAAGCAGCGTCCTTATTATCAACCGCATACCCATGCGAAATGATCTCACCGAAGGAGCCCCAGTCGCTCACTACAAGCCCTTTAAAACCCCATTTCTTTTTTAAAACTTCTTCCACTAAAAAATGACTGGCGCTGGCCGGCACGCCATCTACCACGTTAAACGAATTCATCACTGTTGCAGCACCCGCATCTACGGCAGCTTTATATGGCGGGAAATATTTGTTCCATAAAGCAGGTCGCGAAACATCTACATTATTATACTCCCTTCCTCCTTCGGCCAGTCCATAAGCGGCAAAGTGCTTTACAGAAGATAAGATATGCGATACATCACTAAGGTTTCCCTGCAACCCTTTTACACGTGCAGCTGCTACCAGTGATCCATAATAGGTGTCTTCACCTGCGCCTTCCATTACACGGCCCCAGCGTGGATCATTGCTGATATCACACATGGGCGCGAAGGTCCAGTGAAGTCCGGCGGCAGCGGCTTCTTTGGCAGCCACACCTGCGTTGATCTGGATCTGCGCAAGATCCCAGCTACAGGCTTCTGCCAACGGGATCGGGAAGATGGTTTTGTATCCATGTATCACATCAAACGCAAATAAAATAGGAATCCCTAAGCGGGTTTCTTCCACAGCCACGCGCTGTATATTCTTGGTTTCTTTCACGCCGGTCACATTCAGAAACGATCCGATCTTGCTTTCGCGTACCATCTGTACTTTCCCCATTTGCCCTGCATCATTTACCGCGGGACCTGTAAACACACCACCATTCAGCTGATTTAGCTGGCCGGCTTTTTCTTCAATGGTCATGCGTTGCAGCAAATCGTTGATCCTTGTTTCGATAGATGCCCTGGGATCTTTATAAACAGGCGTAGTTGCGGGTTTCTTTTGTGCAGTGAGAATCTGGGAAACGGCAAGGAAGCAAACAAAGAGGTATTGTTTTCGCATATGGCTTGGTTTAGCGGGCTAATAAATATACTCATCTTCTCCGTAGTTTCGCATCAATGAAAATTGATACAGGAAAGCTGAAAGATTTTTTGAACGAGAAGGTTAGTCAGTATAACCGGCCTTCTTTTATCAAAGAAGATCCTGTTTGTATACCGCATATGTTCACGAAGAAGCAGGACATAGAAATAGCCGGCTTTTTTGCTGCAGTCTTTGCCTGGGGTAACCGCACAACTATCATCAATAAGTCAAAAGAGTTGATGTTGCTGATGGATAATGCCCCCCACGATTTTTGCCTTCACCATACTGATGCAGATCTTAAAAAATTGCTGGGGTTCAAACACCGCACATTCAATGCAACGGATCTTTTATATTTTGTTGCATTCTTTCAGCATCATTATACATCGCATAAAAGCCTTGAAGCTGCTTTTTTAAAAAATGACTCAACCTTAGATGAAACGGGCATTGAGTATTCACTTATCCACTTTCATCATTATTTTTTTTCGCTGGAAGATGTTCCGGCACGAACCAAAAAACATATAGCCACTCCTTACAAAGGCTCTACCTGTAAACGGTTGAATATGTATCTGCGTTGGATGGTACGTAAAGATAAACAGGGAGTGGATTTCGGGATCTGGAAAAAGATCAGTCCCGCAGATTTGATCTGTCCCATTGATCTCCATGTTGCACGCGTAGCAAAGAAGTTTGATCTGCTGCATAGAAAGCCGATAGATTGGCTGGCAGCAGTGGAGCTCACCGGTTACCTGCGAACATTGGATCCGCTGGATCCTGTTAAGTATGATTTTGCTTTGTTTGGATTGGGGGTTATGGAAAAGTATTAAGTAGCGTTGCAGTGCGCTTAGTATTCGCCCCCGCTCCCATCTTTTTGCTCTGTTTGCCTTATGTTATCCGATATTGAATCGTATCACAGCCGTTATTGATTCGCTGTTTGTTCGCTGTTTGTTCGCTATTTGAGCTAGCTGCCTAAGTTCTTATACGGTTGTAACTGCCATCGGGATAGCTTTACAATGGGCTTATATACGAACTATATACGACTTAGATACGAACAGGATTCACTATAAGGTCTCTATAAAGTCTCTATAAGGTCCCTATAAGGTCTCTATAATGTTCAGGTAAGTAAATTGCGGGGGCGGAGATGGGATGTGAGAATGATTGCCCCCCTGTTGGATTGGATAAAGTTACTTTTTTTCTGTGTTTCAGTGCTTCTGTGGCAAAAAAATAAATGTAAATTAGAGTCTCATGGGAAAATTCTTCGCAAAAACAATTGCTACTGCAGTAGCCGTATTATTCGCTGCTTATATATTGAAGGGTGTTCATGTGGATACCACTGTTACTGCATTGATCGTAGCATTGGTGCTGGGCTTGCTGAATAGTTTTATTAAACCCATTCTTATAATACTTACGATTCCGATTACTATCCTCACACTGGGTCTCTTTCTTCTTGTTATCAATATCATTATTGTAAAATGGGTGGCTGGTATTGTTCCCGGTTTTTCTGTGGATGGATGGTTTGCGGCTTTATTATTCAGCCTGGTGGTGAGTTTTGTTTCTTCTATTATAGAAGCGATCATTGGAACGGATGATAAGCGGAGAAGATAATCTCGCAGATCTCCAAAGTAGACTTGAAGGTTGAGAAAGTGGGTGTTTAAACGGTATGAAAGATCGATAGCAATATATAATTTTGTATGCCGAAAGAGTTTAAAGAACGGGTAATCGATTCGGTTGTGGTGCAGTAAAACAATCTTATATGGAAGAAAAAATAAAATCCTTAGAGAACAATTTGTCTAACTTATCCCAGGAGTTAGTGTCATTGAAAGGGCTAATAGTGGCAAGCTTTACAAAGGTGGACAATAACTTTTCTGTAATAAACCAGAAATTTTCTGTACTGGATCAAAAACTTGCTACACTTGATAAAAAGGCAAATGAATTAAATTTTAAGATAGAAAATTTAGGCGGTGACACAAGTAAAGGGTTTAGCAATGTTGGCGACAAAATTGAAAGTCTTACCGAAGAAATTCAAAAGATCGGTGTGGTTACTAAATATGATGAAATGTTTAAAAATCAATCAGGTCTATCTTAAATTACACAAGATGCCCAATGTAAAAGCGGATACTTAACTGAGGAGTATCCGCTTTTTTATTGAATAGGCACTGCTTAGGGCTAATTCTTCCAGCTCATTACCGTTCCCCACTAAATTATTACCACTCCCCACAATCCAAAAAACCCGGATTTCTATATAATGCTGATTATCAGTCATTTATAGAACACCAGTTACCGCCCACTACCTATTACTAAAAAAAACATGGTACTGTGTGTTGCATAGTACCAAATAAATCCCCATCTTTGTTATGTCAAAGGGAAACAACCCATGACCACCAACAAAAAACTTTAATCACATTAAAATAAAGATCATGAAAACGCAAAACACTTTTTTCCTCCAAACACTCGGTAAAACCCAGTTGGAAAATTTAGTAAAAGAAGTAAAAGAAACAATCGCCGTTAATGTTCCTGTGATCCGCCAGGAAAAAGCATTCAGTTCAGCGGACCTGTGGAACCTGGAACGTAACAGGAGAAGCAGACAGATCAGGAGGCATCTCGCATAAAGCCTGGCTTTATAAAAGATCCGAATTATTTTTCTATCACAATTCCCGACTAAGGTCGGGACGCAAAAAACGCCGGTTATGGATATTCAGAACACACAAAGTCAGATGCGAAAGGGCGTATTGGAGTTTTGCATTCTGTCGATCATCCGCCAGGGGGAAGTTTATCCCAGTGACCTGGTAGACAGGATGAAACATGCCAACCTGCACATCCTGGAAGGCACGCTCTACCCATTGCTTACCCGCTTGAAAAATGCAGGCTTGTTAACCTACCGCTGGGTAGAAAGCAATAGCGGACCGCCACGCAAATATTTCGTGATGACCGAAACGGGTCTTGAGTTCTACGGAGAACTGGAAAGAACCTGGAAAGAACTCGCAGATGCGGTTCACGAACTCACCAAACCACTTTCGGATACATCAACGGAAGAAACTTCAACCCAACCATAACCACCTAAACTGAACAGACAATGAAAAAGGTAATTAATATAAACTTTCAAGGCAGGGTGATCCCCATCGAGGAGTCTGCTTACGACATGCTGAAACAGTATGTAGAAAGTTTGCGCAAATTCTTTGCCAACGAGGAGGGTCGTGACGAGATCATTAATGATATTGAAGGACGCATCGCAGAATTGTTTGGTGAGAGCCTTAAAAAAGGCAGCACCTGCATTACTGATGATGAAGTGGACCATATCATTGCCGGCATGGGCCGCCCCGAAGACTTTGAAGGCGAAGAAGAAAAAGTGCATTCAAAACTGGGTGGAGAAGAAACCAAAAGTACAGGTGGATATGCTTATGAACCCATACCCGAAACTCCGCGCGGACGTTTGTACCGCGATGAGAACGATAAGATCTTAGGTGGTGTGTGTGGTGGATTGGCCAGCTACTTACGTATCGATCCAACAATCGTGCGACTCATTTTTGCACTTATCAGCTTTGGTGCAGGAACCGGTATTCTTTTATATATACTGTTATGGGTGATCCTTCCTTCAAGACCATTGAACAACACATCTTCTACCAAACGTTTATACCGTAACCCGGAAGAAAAAGTAGTAGCAGGTGTTGCCAGCGGTATCGCTTCTTATTTTGATATAGCGATCTGGATACCAAGATTGATCTTCTCGCTTCCATTGGTAGCAGGTATTGTCAGTTCCATTTTCAGAAGTGCATTCTGGTTTGATGGCGATATGTTCCCGGGCATCCTGTTTGGCTCGTTCGGTGGTACACTCTTCGTTGTATATGCAGTATTATGGGCCGTGATACCTGAAGCAAAAAGTGCTTCAGAGAAGCTGGAAATGCGCGGAGAAAAAGTAGACCTGAATACAATCAAGAATACGATACAGGAAGACCTGGAAGGATTTAAAACACGTGCCGAGAAATGGAGTGGTGAGTTCAAAGACAAAGCACAGCAGTTTGGCCAGGAGTTCGGGCAAACCGTTAGCCAGAAAGGACAGCAGTTTGGAAGAGAAGCCAGTTATGTAGCCAAAAGCGGCGGTAGCAGGATTGGACGTGCAATCGGTATCATGTTCAAAGCATTCTTTCTTTTTGTAGCAGGTATCATCGCGTTTGCATTGCTTGTTGCATTACTCGCCTTCATGGTAGCCGGTATCGGTGTGTTTCCACTGAAAGATTTCTTCCTCGAAGGATTCAGAGAGAACTTCCTCGCATGGGCAACATTGCTTTTATTCCTGGGTGTGCCGGTGATCGCTTTTATCACATGGATCATCCGCCGGATCATGGGTGTGAAATCAGGTAACAGGTACATCGGGTTTACTTTTGCAGGGTTGTGGGTGATAGGGCTGATATGTGCTGGTGTTCTTGCCGGATCAATCGCACAGAACTTTGATGCAAGGGCAAAAGACCTGCAACAATACACCATCGCACAACCTTCTACCGGAAAACTGATCGTGAAAGTTCCTGAAAGCAAAGTAAAAGTTTACGGACGCTGGATGAAGCTGGATGGTATCGTAAGTGTGACAGATGATAGCCTTGTACTGAATAATGTACGCCTGCATATTGTAAAAAGTACCGACTCTGTTTTTCATGTAACCGCTTACAAATACAGTCATGGTTCTGATGAATCATCAGCGGTTCGCAATGTTGCACAGATACATTATGGAATTACACAGGACGACAGTACACTCGCACTTGACAGGGGTTTTTCACTGCAACGTGGTACAAAATTCCGTAACCAAAGTGTTACTGTTACTATCCAGGTGCCGGTGGGTAAAAAGATCGTGATCGCCGGAAGCGTTAACCGCAGGCTCAACCATTTCAGTTTCAATTCAAGAAACGGCGACTGGGATTTTGAAGATGACTGGGATAACAAATATGAGAACTGGAGCTCGGATGTTGAATATGTAATGACAACTACCGGACTGGAAAGAGTTAAAAAAAGCAAGAATGCTGATGACAATGATGATGAAGACAATGTGCGGGATAACCGCGCGGTAGAAAAATATAAGAAGAGTAAAGAGGACCTGCAGAAAGAGTACGACAAGAAACAGAAAGAAGCAGAAGATCTGAAGAAAGAATTGGAAAAACCTGTTGACAGCACCAAGTACCACTATAAAAAAGCAGTTACTTATGCTGAGCCCGCTAAACAGGAAGAGCCTGCTGCGATAGCTTCAGAAGAACACACACTTCCTGTAGAAGGATCTTTATTGATGATCATGCAAATGATATAAACTCGGTTGAAGTTGGGAATCAAAAGAACCCTGTCCTGATCGCAGGAGGGGGTTCTTCCCTTTTCATTCGAAATTAATTTTCTCAACGCATAACTCTTTTCCCATGCGAAAGCTATTCCTCGCCCTCATCCTCTGTACACTTTTCGTAGGTTGTTTTTTTATCTATATCATGCATCGGATTTATGTGCAGGCAGATAAAAATATTTCAGTGAGTGTAAAAGAGACAGAAAATACTTACCAGATCTATGCATCCTATAGCAGGTTCAGATCACGCCAGATCCAGAACTATGTTGATCGCCAACTGAATGCCAACCATGTTTTCAGAAATGCAAGGATAGATGCGGATATGACCTTTGACAGAAATCTGTTGGTGCATGTAAAGAACCGACCCGGTTTACTGGTGATCAGGATGGATAAGACGAAGAATGATTCTGATGCTTATTACCGCATCAAAGAATTGGGTGAAGGGATCAAAGAGAAATTAACGGAAGGCGGGAATTACTAAAGTATAGCCTTTTAGCTGCTCATTTTGTGAGTAGTGAGTAGTCAGTAGTAAGTGTTTTATATATACTCACTACTGACTACTCACTACTCACTTTTTTGTTCTTATTTTTGCAGCCATCAATCAACCGATCAATGAAAAATACACCTTTTACAGAAAAACATCTGGCGCTGGGAGCTAAAATGGCAGAATTTGCCGGATACAATATGCCCATCAGCTACAGTGGCATCAATGATGAACATGCAGCTGTGCGCAATAATGCGGGTGTGTTTGATGTAAGTCACATGGGCGAATTCATGTTGAAAGGAGAGAATGCATTGGATCTTATACAAAGGGTTACCACCAACGATGCTTCTAAAATAAGCGATGGCCAGGCACAGTATAGTTGTTTGCCAAATGAGGAGGGTGGTATTGTTGATGACCTGATCGTGTATTGTATTGAAAAGGATAAGGTATATATGCTGGTGGTGAATGCTTCCAACATTGAAAAAGACTGGAACTGGATCAGCCGGTTCAATACCAAAGGTGTTGAGATGCATAATATCAGTGACAAAACCTGTTTGTTGGCGATACAGGGTCCGAATGCAACCAAGATCTTGCAGCCGTTGGTTGATACGGATATCATGAACCTTAAATATTACACATTTACGAAGGGAAAATTTGCGGGTGTTGAAAATGTGATCGTAAGTGCAACGGGTTATACAGGATCTGGCGGTGTTGAGATCTATTTTGAAGATAAAGATGGCGCAGCTGATAAAATATGGAATGCCATTTTTGAAGCAGGAGCATCACAGGGGATTAAGCCGATCGGGTTGGGAGCAAGGGATACTTTACGCCTCGAAATGGGCTATTGCTTATACGGGAACGATATAGACGATACAACTTCACCGTTGGAGGGTGGCTTGGGATGGATCACAAAATTCACCAAAGAATTTACCTCGCGAGCCACTTTTGAAAAACAAAAGGCAGAAGGCGTAACGCGCAAACTGGTAGGCTTTGAAATGATTGATCGGGGAATTCCGCGGCATGACTACCTGATCAAAGATGAAGCAGGCAATACAATCGGTAAGGTAACCAGCGGTACCCAGGCTCCATCCCTCGGCAAAGCAGTGGGATTGGGATATGTAGCTGTTTCGCACACTTCCATTGATACTGAGATCTTCATAGACATCCGGAATACACTGGTTAAAGCTAAAATCGTTAAGACACCCTTTAAATAGTTTTTTTGCCACAGAAGCACTGAAACACAGAAGGTTTTTTCAGTGCTTCAGTGCTTCTGTGGCATTTCTACTACGCGCTTATCAACATAAATCCGCATTTGTTGAAAATAATCGCTTCGCTTTCACACAGCCACCCGATAGATTTGTTCTATCATGAAGATCATCCCCTTTCTTTTATTGATTATTCTCGCAGCCACTTCCTGTCACCGTAAAACAGGTGGTTCTTCTTCTGAAGTAAGCGGCTCTGAAACAGGGATGGCTTCCTATTACGCGGAAAGCTATAATGGCAAGAAAACCGCCAATGGCGAGATTTACAATTCGTCCGACCTCACCGCTGCCCATAAAAAACTCTCTTTCGGCACCAAAGTAAAAGTCACCAACCTTTCAAACGGGAAAACCGTTAAGGTCCGCATCAACGATCGCGGTCCGTTTGTAAGCGGACGCATTATCGATCTCACAAGGGCGGCAGCAAAAAAAATTGACATGATAGGCAAAGGAGTCGTAAAAGTCAAGATCAGTTACTAACGCTTATTCCTCGTCCTCTTCAGACTTTTGCTTTCTGATAATCATCACATTTTCTTTCTCCAGTACCAGGTATCCATATTCATAACAGTAATGAAAGAGCTTTCCTTTGCTGTTAGTATAGGTATGTGTAAAATACTTAAACCTGAATCCTTTCCCATTCAGTTTACTCTTGGTTGTTCTTGCTGTCTGCCGGGAAAGTAAACAACCCTCCAGGATCCGGCGGTTCTTACGGAGATAGAAGTTAATACTACGTATATACGAATTACTATCGCTGTTGCGGCGGTTATTGTACGTATTACGACAATGATCATTACAGAATTTTTTATCGCTTCTGCCACGAATATGTTTACTACAGTTGAGACAGGCTTTGGTTACTGCTATCATGATTAAGGGTTGATGGCAGGGTACAAACAAATGCTAAGCTAGGATTGTCTGGGGAAATAAAATAGCGTAGAAATACCTGATTTTCAGGGAAACTATTTGCGGATTTGCGGATTTCGAATTCGCGGATTGAACGATCGGTCAACAATATATGAATCAGGTAATCCGCAATCCGAAAATTCGCTAAATACTTATATCCGGATATAAATGATTAGAATCATCTACTTACATCTTTCCTCATCATATTTGCCTATATCGTTCAATGAAAACTGGCGGCATTGTAAAAAATCAAAACAAACCGTTATGAACGCAGTAAAAAACAAAGTACAACTGATCGGCAACCTGGGTCAGGATCCGGAAGTAAGAACTATCGGACCGGATAGAAAAGTAGCTAACCTCAGTGTGGCTACCAATGAAAGTTACCGGAATGCCAAGGGGGAAAAAGTTTCTGAAACCCAATGGCATAATGTAGTGGCATGGGGCAGGCTGGCCGATATTGCTGAAAAGTACCTGGTCAAAGGTATAGAGGTAGTGGTAGAGGGTAAGCTGGTAAACCGCAGTTATGCGGACAAACAAGGTGTAAAGCATTATGTGTCTGAGGTGCATGCGAATGAATTACTAATACTGACCAGGAAAGGAGGAAAATGAATTTCCCTACGATACTTATCTTTGCGGCATGAGTCATCGTCCTACCCTTTATACTGTTTTATCGCCGCGCTTGCTTGACCTGTATGATGTATCGGATGCCATAGTAGTGGTGATCGATGTTTTCCGCGCCACATCAACGATTGCTACTGCATTGTTTAATGGAGCGGCGAGGGTGATCCCTGTAGATTCAGTGGATCAATGTATTCAACTGGGCCAAAACTGTGGGGGTATTACTGCCGGTGAGCGTGATGGAAAAGTAATTGAAGGATTGGAATACGGCAATTCCCCTGCTGAGTATCCCCGCTCTTTCATCGAAGGCAAAACATTGGTACTGACCACCACCAATGGAACAAAGCTGTTACATAAAGCATTGCAAAACGGCGCATCGGAAGTGATCACCGGTTCTTTTCCCAACCTGTCTGCTGTGTGTGATCATCTCATGTTACAGGAAAAACCTGTTATCCTTGGCTGCTCCGCATGGAAGGACAGGTTCAATATCGAGGATGCACTGTTTGCCGGTGCTGTGATCAGCCGGATCAAAGAAAATTTCACCATTCACTGCGACAGCAGCCTGATGGCAGAAGATATGTATACCCTCCATAAAAATAATATGCACCAGTTCATCCGCCAGACCACACACTGGCACCGGCTGGCTTCCTACGGTCTCGAAAAAGATCTCGAATACTGTGTTACAGAAGATATTGCCAATGTACTTCCGCTTTACAGGGATGGCGATTTGGTGGCGGGTTAAATTCTCCAAACTTAAAAGTTCATTAATTCCCTGGAAATTGTCTGGCTGCAAGACAAGAAATCTTCGGAAAGCGACCAGCTTTTTGTTACTTTTGCAAATTGCCCTTTTTTCAGCATTCTTACCTTTTACACTTGTAAACGGAGATGCAAAAAGTGACAACTGGAAATCCGGAAAGTATTATGGCATTACCCTACCTGATCAAACACATCTATAACAGCGGAACGGAAGAAGTTATTCGTCGCGGAAAAAAGATACATGCTCTCGGGTATGTGGAACTGGTAGAATATGATGACCTGATGGCAGCCGTTGTTTTCAGGGTAAAGGATGATGGGTATTCCACTTTTTATAAAGTGCATATCAACCAGTTTAAAGATCCTAAAACGCTTTCTCTCCGTTGCAGTTGTCCCTATAACCTTTCAGAAATCTGTCGCCACAAAGCCGGTGCCTTATTTCACCTGCAGGATCTGCTGGATAAGAATCTCCTGGGTGATAAAGAAACCATCTACGACCAACGGCATACCGTTGTTAAAATGAAACAGTTGGAACTGAAGCTGATCAGGATGTTATCGGCACAGGAGAATTTTGAAGCAGCTGAAAATTATTTACGCAGTTCGCGAAGCAATATCCTCGAAGCCAAAGATGAAAGGGTACAGGCAGAACTGGAGTATGAAGGCGAGATGTTTAAAGTGGTGATCCAGAAAAACGAAGAAAGGAATTTTGATACAAGCTGCACCTGCCAGAGTGATACAGAACACCCGCTCTGCATTCACAAGAGTATTCTATTACTACAGTTATTGCATAATTACGGGCCTAACTATTTTGATAGTATCCGCAACTGGGATAAAGAAAAAAACAAACTACTCGCACTGTATGGTTATTCATTAAGCGATGACCTGAAGGGCAAGTTTGAATTTACCTATACCGATGGAAAGCCTTTTTTACGCGTGCTCGATACATCCATCAAACGGGTTTCCCTTAACCCCGCTGCCGATAACAGACCGCGCCCAATAGAAGAAGAAGTGTTGCCCGGAGTAGCTGTTGCAGAACTGGAGCAGGTGAAAACACTTTTAAAACTAGGCGTTGTTATCACATCCAATAAACAACAATATCCCTATGTTCAGCTCGAAGCCGTGCAGGCAGAAGCCGATGAACAGCTAACAAAATATATCAGCAAGACAACAAAAATTGATCTTGCCAGGTTTGTCAATACAGAGATATTCAATGAAGACGACAAAATGCTGCTTCAGCAATTGCGCAAGCTGATGCCCAATGAAGTAAGCAGGTATCTCGACAGGAACTCGCCTTTCAGCGGTATCTGGGAAAACATTATCCAGCAGCATAATGATGAATTACCGGAAGAAACCAGGCAATTGATCAACGAATACCTGCATCCAAAATTCAAGAAGCTCTTTACAGAGCTAGGATCCAGTCCATTTATTTTTTACCTGCCGGAAGGGAAAACGTTTACGACCTCGAACCTTATTCAGGCTGAGCTTTCAGGAGAATTCATCAGTCCCGAATTTGAGGTCAATTATGCGAATGGGAAGTATGAAGTGGATTGCCGCGTAAAGTTGCCAATGGCAGATCTGAATATTTCGGAGAACGGCACTGAATCGACCATGATGTTCCAGTACAATGATCAGTTCTTTACCTGGAAAAGATCGGAAGACATCATGCTGGCAGAAAAATTTCTTCCTTCCGGGAAGATCAGTATTGCAGCCGAGGATTGGGCCACGCAGTTACAGCAGTTCATTCTCCCGCTTTCAAAAGAATACAACGTACATTTTACCAATGTGCAGAAAGAAGAGATCAAAGATGCCAAGCCGGAAATAAAAATACTGCTGAAAGAAAAAGGTGATTATCTCTTATTCCAGCCGGTATTCAATTACCGAGGATATGATGTTCGTAGTACAGACAAAGAAAAAATCATTCTTCCGGTTGCCGATAAGCTGCTGGTTATTCAGCGCAACCTGGAAATGGAAAATGCTTTTGTAAAAAAGATCGAATCGCTTCACTCGGGTTTTATAAGACCGGTTGAGGGAAGTGTGCTGGCACTCAAAGGTGCAGATGTGTTACGTAATAACTGGTTCTTTCTTTTTGTAGATGCTGTAAAGGAAATGAACATTCCTGTTTTCGGATTTGAAGCATTAAAGAATTTTCGTTTTAATACCGCTAAGCCATCTACCAAAATATTCATCAGCAGTAATACAGACTGGTTTGATGCAAAGATCGAGATACAATTTGGCGAACAGAAAGTAACCGTGGAAGATGTAAAGAAAGCGCTCGCCAATAAACAACAGTTTGTTCAACTCGAAGATGGCACACTCGGCATCCTTCCCGAAGAATGGATCAAAAAATATTCGCTCCTGTTCCGTGTTGGCGATGGTAAGCAGGGCAATATGAAACTGAGCAAATATCATTTCAGTGTCATAGAAGAATTATATCTCCAGCGTGATGAAGAAGAATTGTTCTTTAAGCTCGAAGAAAAATATGAGCGTTTAAAAGGAAATCATTCCATCAAAGAAATACCGGCACCAGCCCACCTGAAAGCCATACTCCGGCCTTACCAGGAAAGCGGTTTTCAATGGCTTAATTACCTGCGCGAAGTACAATGGGGCGGCATCCTGGCAGATGATATGGGGTTGGGTAAAACCATCCAGGCACTGAGTTTTCTTCATCACCTGAAAGAAGAACAAGGGACTTTGAAAGCATTGGTAGTTTGTCCCACCACGCTGATGTTCAACTGGCAGAATGAGATCAAAAAATTTACGCCTTCGCTTACTTATTATATACACCATGGCGGCAGCCGTTCAAGGGAAAACCTCGGCAGTCCCGATATTGATGTGATCATTACGACTTATGGTACACTGCGGAGCGATATCAAACAGTTTGTAGATGTATCATTCGATTACGTGGTACTTGATGAAAGCCAGGCGATCAAGAACCCGGGAAGTAAAGTAACCAAAGCAGCGGGTCTTTTAAAAGCAAAGAACCGGTTGTGCCTGAGTGGTACGCCATTGCAGAATAATACCTTCGACATATTTGCCCAGATGAATTTTTTAAACCCGGGAATGTTGGGAAGCGTTGAATTCTTTAAACAGGAATTCTCTGTGCCGATAGATAAGTTTGGTGAGAAAGAACAAAAGGATCATCTGCGCAAACTATTATACCCCTTCATTCTGCGGAGAACCAAAGAGCAGGTGGCCAAAGATCTTCCTGAAAAGCAGGAGATGGTATTGTTCTGCGAAATGGGTGATGAACAACGTAAGATCTATGAAGCCTACAGGAATGATTATAGGGATAAAATATTGGGCGTAGTAGAGGACCAGGGGATTCAAAAATCACAGCTCACCATTTTACAAGGCCTGATGAAACTACGGCAGATCTGCGACAGCCCTGCGATTGTAAAAGAAGAAGAACGGTTTCCGAATGTGTCTGTTAAACTGGAGGAAATCGGCAGAGAGATTACAGAAAACATCAGTAATCACAAAGCACTCGTGTTCTCGCAGTTTCTCGGGATGTTGGCATTGATCAAAGAGAAGCTGAAAGAACTGGGTGTTGACTATGAATATTTTGATGGAAGCAGCACGGTGAATGAAAGAGAAAAAGCGATCAACCGTTTTCAGAATGATGAGAACTGCCGTGTGTTCCTTATCTCGCTGAAAGCAGGAGGTGTGGGATTGAACTTAACCGCAGCAGATTATGTTTATATCGTTGATCCATGGTGGAACCCGGCGGTAGAACAGCAGGCGATCGACAGAACGCACCGCATAGGACAAACCAAAAATATCTTTGCCTACAGGATGATCTGTACAGATACGGTAGAAGATAAAATATTAAAACTGCAGGAACGTAAACGCAATCTCGCGCGTGACCTGATCACAGATGATGAAGGATTTGTGAAGAGCCTGACGAAGGAAGATGTGGAGTATCTGTTCAGTTAAGAGAATTGCCACAGAAGCACAGAGTTTTTCTGTGCTTCTGTGGCAAAAAATTACTTCTTGAGTTCCGCCGCCACTAACCCCGCCTCGGGGTTCTTTACAAACTCAGCTTTACACTCCGCAGAACAAAAACCGATCACTTTAGCTTTATAATGTGCCGTATCATTAATGCCGGCGGTTACAGGCATCCCGCAGGTGGGGTCTTTCCTGTTATCTACCAGCGCCACATCATAACTTTTTACTTCTTCCGTTTTTTTTATGGTTGAATCTGCGCCCAATCCTTTTTCAGCTACTTTCTCCATGTGCTGACAGGCAGACATACAAGCGATCAATAAAAGACCGGCGAATATTTTTGATGTTCTGTTGTTCATAATAAACGTTTAAGGGGCAAAATTAGTAAAATCGGTCCATAGTCTATAGTCCATGGTCCATGGACTAAAAAACATCACCTGATCAAAACCGATGTCCCTTTCCTGAAAATAATATTGCCCAGGATATCCGTTCCCCTTGTGATGTAAACAAAAGTTCCGCTACCCTGTTTAACGCCTTTGAAACTGCCGTTCCAGCCGGCGCCTCTTTCGGCAGTAGTATAAATCATTTCTCCAAACCGGTTATAGATGCTGAAAAAATCAAGTTTGGCAATCCCAACAAGTATCGGCCGCAGGATATCGTTCTTTCCATCATCATTGGGTGTAAATGCAGTGGGTACCAATATATCCGGTCCATTTTTATAAATAGTGATCCGTATATCATCGGAGCTTGTACAACCTTCTGCCGTGGTAGCTCTTACGGTGTAAATGATGGAATCAAGCGTTGTGTTACTGATCATCAATACCGGGTTATATACCGCTGCATTGTCAAGATAAATATTGGGCGACCATTGGAATTGATAAGCGGTGTCTGCACCGGTAGCGATCAGTTGTAAGCGTTGACCCACACTCACTGCCGTATCTCTGCCTGCCTGCACATTAAAAGCGGGAACCACTTTAACAGTAAGTGTATCGCTAACAGATTTTTTGCAATAAGCAGTATCGCTAACGGTCAATATATAACTGGTGGTTTTTCCGGGTGCCGCAAGCGGTGTAAGCGTAGTAATAGATGAAAGTGTGCTGGCAGGTGACCAGGAATAAGATGTTCCGGTGATTGTTCCGGATAGCTGGATCCTGCTGCCGAAGCAGATGGTTGTATCATTACCCAGTTGTGATTTTGGATAAGGAGAAACGTATACGGTCATCTTTGTTTTATCCTGGCAATAACCCAGGTTGGCCGTTACAGCATAAGTAGTGGTAACCAAAGGTGTGGCAAGTGGATTTTTAACACCATAACTATTAAGACTTTGCGCACTGCCGGATTCGGTCCATTGATAACTGGTTGCATCACTCGTGGGACGCAGTAAAAAATAATCTGTTTGACAAATGCCTGTATCAGCCGGAAGTTTTACTGTGATGAACTGTACTACATTCACTTTTAATTTAGCGCTGTCAATACATCCTTGGTCGGCAACTGTGATGGTATAAGTAGTGGTATCTTTTGGAAAAACGATGGGGTCAATAACAGCCGTGTTAGAGATCTGATAATTGGGCGACCAGGAATAAGTACCTGAACCACTGCTCTGAACTTTTAATAATAAGCTGTCGATACTGCATATTAAAGTGTCTGTAAAGGGCAGAATGATAACAGGCTTATCATTGGCAATAACTGTTGTGGTAAACGAACCTGCGCAACCGAATGTACTGGTAACAGTTAGTGATGCAATGGATTTTCCGGGGCCGCCATACTGGTACGAAGGGTTCTGCTGAGTTGATGTATCAGTAAGTGTTGAACTGTCGCCAAGATCCCATAACCATGTATTGATGGATCCATATTTAGTAACACTGGCATCTGTGAATTGAAAAGGTGATTGATAGCAACTCCCTTTTACGGTAAAGGAAGGAGTAAAGCCGGGGTATACTTTTACCGGCGCTTTCGCAGAATCCTGGCAGCCCCCGGCATTACTCACGGTGAGCTTGATGATATAGGTACCCGTATCGGCATAGGTATAGCTGGGAGTGCTTGCAGCAGAGATATCAGTTGTACTGCCGGTTACACCAAAATCCCACAGATAGGAAGTAACATTGGATGCTGACGACTCGTTCTGGAAACTGAATGTGAAATTATCGCAATTGAGATAGGAAGGTTTTAACGTGGCCGCGGATAAAGAGCAGTTAGCTACGGTGATCTGTAATTCTTTTTTTGTTGAGTTAAACATAACACCGTTTCGCCATTCATGAACATACACGGCTATTACATATTCGCCGGTAGTAGCGGGAGCGGTGCCTGATACAAGACCGGTTAAAGAATCAATGGTTACCAATCCCCCCAAAGGTGTTGTACCTGCAAACCCGGTTGTATAGGTTAATGCCGCATAAGGTGGGGCAGAAAGTGCCTGTGTTCCGTTGGTGCCGCTGCCAAAAGAATAGGTCAGCACATCGCCTGCATCTGCATCTGTGGCGCTGAACTGGTAAAAGAAATTGGAGCTGTAACAGATAACAGCAGTATCCTTGAAGTTAAAGAAGGGGCTGCTGTTGATGCGGTAATTAGTGCTGTTAATGGTTCCGGGAATATTGCCAATAAAACTGATCCCGGTGCTGATGGAGTTAACTATATTAACAATACCCGTAACCCGGTTTGCATCTGATGCTGCAATAATATAACCGTTGGTATTATCAGCTAATGTAACGTTGGTCGTATAAGTATAGATTTGGTAACAAATAGTAGGTGGATTACTGAGGCAGGGATCAAAAGTAGTTTTTGTGGGTGAGCCTTGTAAAATGTAAGAGCTGGTGTTAGTTGTAATAGATTGAACACTTGCATAGGTAACGGCATCGTAGATCCCCAGAGAGGTAGGCATGGGACCGTTTTCCGTACAGCTCTTAAATACATACACGGTGATTTTATAAACAGAAGTATTTGCTGCAGAGCCTGCGCTCACGTATTCATATTGTATAAATCCCCCTTTGATATGCCGCGCAAAAACACCGGTGCTGCACACGAGTAAGATGAGACATAATATGATAGCACGCATTTTTGGGGGATACGGTTTAGTTTCAGCGTAGTTGAGAGAGACTGAAACTCCCTGTAATGCTGTACTTTATCTTGAATTAATCGGGGGATCGGCATTATGTGCCGATGAATGGGTTGACCATAAAGTTCAGCTGCCTGTTATCAACTTATTTTTTCGAAAAAAGGAGATGAAATGGATGTTCTCATGTGCTTACCCGAATCCCCTCAAACCCACTATTCATGCCTTTTTCGGTCCTATTCTATTCATTCTTAGCGGTAAATAAACCGCTTTAGCCTATTGTTTCTGTTTTTCACCGATTATGTGCAAGCGGTACCCAACTATCATGGTAGTTTTCCGTTTGTATTGTAACCATAGGGCTTACTTTTTGCAACAGGCTATATTTGCGTTCCGAATTTTAACTTTTTATGAATAAGATTTTCACCCTTTTCGCTTTTTTACTGATCTCCGCAGCAGGGATCTCCCAATCTGTAGGTACCATTAAAGGAAAACTAGCCGATTCAACCAATAAGCAATCATTAAAAGATGCTTCTGTTACGGTACTGGATGCCCGCGACTCTACCATGGAGGTATTTGGCCTTTCAAAAGCGGATGGTAGTTTTAACCTGACCAATATACCGTTTGGTAAATTTATCGTTCAGATCAAATTCCAGGGATATGATCCTGTTAATAAGAATGTAACTTTTGCCGCAGGCAGTACCACTATTGATATGGGTACGATCTATCTCAAAACGGCCGCAAATGAGCTGGCCGGTGTTACAGTTTCTGCTTCTGTAATGCGAATGAAGAACGATACGATTGAGGTAAGTGCCAGCAGCTTTAAAACCAAACCCAATGCAGTAGCAGAAGATCTATTGAGAAAAATTCCCGGAATGGAAGTAGGAAAAGACGGAACTATCAAATCGCAAGGTGAAACAGTACAGCGCGTATTGGTGAACGGAAAAAGGTTCTTTGGAGATGATCCGAAAATGGCCACCAAAAATCTTCCTCCAGATGTGATCGATAAGATCCAGGTGTTTGACGACCAGAGTGACCAAAGCAAGTTTACCGGTTTTGATGATGGTAATCGTGTAAAAACGATCAATATCACTACCAAGAAAGATATGCGCAAAGGCACTTTTGGTAAAGCGGTATTGGGAGCAGGCAGTAAAATAAATGATGAAATACGTCTTGATAACAGCTTTAACTTGAATGTGGTTAATGGCGACAAGCAATGGAACTTTATCGGGCAGGCAAATAATATCAATAAGCAAAACTTTCAGCAGCAGAACATTGGCGGCGGTCGCGGAGGAAATGGCGGCGGCGGTGGCGGCTTTGGTGGTGCTGCCGGTGGAAGTACAGGCATCACAGATGTTCTAGCTGGCGGCTTTAACTACCGTGATGTATGGGGTAAGAACATCGATGCATATGGTAGTTATTTTTATAACAGACCCAAGGTATTTGTTGATCAGTCAACTATCACCGAAACAATATTGGGCGACTCTACCAACATGGCCAAATCTTTCTCCAAATCCAATTCAAGAAATGAGAATCACCGTTTTACCTTTAATATAGAGAACAGGCTAGATTCAAACAACTCACTTATATTTCGTCCCAACATTGCTTTTCAGAACAGTAACCCGGATAATGTAAGCACCAGTACAACAACAAGAACACCGGGAAACGTATTGATAAACAGTGTAGACAGCAGAAGCTCAAGTTATAACAGTGGTTATAATATCAATGGATCAAACCTAAGTTTGCGGCACAAGTTTGCTAAAAAAGGTAGAACGATATCGTTAGAAGTGGGTCTTTCTGCCAGCGAGAACAATGGTGATGGAAATCTTTATTCTTTGAACAAGTATTCATCCAAACCTTCAGATACGCTTAACCAGCATTATATTGATTCAGCTAAATCGCTTACACTGAGTCCAACGCTTTCTTATACCGAGCCTATCGGTAGAAACCAAATGTTGGAATTAAGGTATGCTTATCAGTACCAGGATAATACTTCTATCAATAAAACCTACCAGTTTGATAATATAAGTCAGAAGTTCGCCACTTTCGATAGCCTTTTCAGCAATTCATATAAATACACATCTAATTCAAGCACAGCCAACCTGAGCTGGCGGATACAGCAGACCAAGTTTAACATGAGCGTTGGAGCAGGTGTACAGTTCCTTGATATTAATAGCCTTAACACAACGAAGAACGTTCTGGTAGCACGTAATTTTGTTAATTTTACACCGAGTGTAAACTTCACGTATAATTTTACACGTACGAAAAGCTTACGATTATTTTACAATGGAAGATCGGGCTTGCCAAGTGCATCGCAATTACAACCTGTTGTAACTACCAGTGATAAGATCAATTTCCAGGTGGGTAATCCAAACCTAAGCCCACAGTTCACCAATAGTCTTCGTGTATTGTATACCTCTTTTGATCCGTTTACACAGCGTATTATTTTTGCAACTATCAATGCAACTGCTACACAAAATGATATACAGAGTTCAATCGTACAGGATCCAAAAACAGGTGGCAGAACCACAACGTATGTGAACCTGAACGGAACTTATAATGTATCCGGTTATTTTAGTTATGGTTTCCCGATCAAGTCGCCGAAATCTAACCTGACATTACAAACCAACCTGAACTATAACCAGAGCCAGTCGCTGTTTAGTGCAACACCTACAGCAGCACCGGTTAGTAATTATACCAAGAGTTCTGTTATCGGGGAAACCATTAAGTGGACAACCAACCTGAAAAAGAACTTTGATATGAACCTCAGTACATCTTACAGCCTTAACCCGGTTCGCAGTACATTATCATCCAATCAGAATACTGACTATACAACCTGGAGTACGGCTGCCGACTTTACTGTTTATTCAAACAATGGCTGGATCATTGCGAGTGATTTTGATCTGACTACCTATGGCAACCGCCCTTCAGGTTACAATACATCTGTATTCCTGATCACCCCATCGATAGCTAAGCAATTCCTGAAAAACAAAGCAGGTGAAATACGCTTAAGCTGTTTTGATGTATTGAAACAGAATGTGGCTATCTCGAGTTCGGCATCAAACGGACAGTTCATTACAAGCAGTTCTAATAACCTTACCCGCTATTTCATGCTCACCTTTACTTATAACCTCCGGAGTTTTGCCGGTCAGCAACAGCAGAGAGGTCAGCAAAGAGGTATGTTCCCGGAAGGTATGCGCCCGCAAGGTGGGGGTAACTTCGGTGGCGGATTTGGTGGCGGACAACAGCGTAGAGGTGGTAATGAGTAATGATGTTTTATCCTTAAAAGCTGATATCATGCAGACCGCCCATTTATGGGCGGTCTTTTTTAATGCCTGATTCTGGATGGTTTGTTAACCAAACTTTCATAAAAAAATGAGGACTATTACCCCAAACTGTTATATTTTTACACCTCAATCACATTTGATCTATTTATTAAGTGAGTAAGAGCATATTACATATTAACTTTTCTCTGTCAGTAAGAGCTGTATCCATGATCACAGCTGCTCCTGCTACCAGCTGCCTCCCGCGACCTCGACGTGGTTGCTGATAGGACGAGCAACTGGCACTTGCCCCTATCAGTGGAAATTCTCCCGGAATTGAACGAATGCACCTGAGCGTGTTTTCCTTTTTCACTCTATTAATTTTTACAAGTTGGAATCTAATATTATTGTTCGTGTAGCGAATAGTGGCGATACGCATTACGCAACCACCATTACGGATGAAATGGAATCTTCTGCAAAAGCGAGAGGAACCGGCATTGCCAAAAGAAGTCCGGAATATGTTGCCCAAAAAATGGAAGAAGGTAAAGCAGTGATTGCTTTGTTACCTGATGCAACATGGGTTGGATTCTGTTATATAGAAGTGTGGGGACATGAGCAATTTGTTGCCAACAGCGGCCTGGTTGTTTCGCCGGAATTCAGGAAAACAGGTGTGGCTAAAAAGATCAAGCAAACCATCTTTAATCTTTCGAGAGAAAAATATCCTGATGCAAAGATTTTTGGTCTTACAACCGGTCTTGCTGTAATGAAAATCAATAGCGACCTGGGTTATGAACCGGTTACCTATAGCGAACTCACAGATGACAATGAATTCTGGGCAGGTTGTAAGAGCTGTGTGAATTATGATATTCTCATGAGCAAGGACAGGAAGAACTGCATGTGTACAGCCATGTTATATGATCCGAAAGATCATTTTGAACCGATAGAAACATCGACAGACTTTCATGAGAATTCAAAATTGTACGAGCGGTTTATGAAAGTGAAGCAAAGCAGGTTGTTGAAATTATTTAAAAAGAAGAATGGTGGAAAAGATGGCAGCAGTGGCGGAACAGCTATTAAGCCTAAGGCGTTGTTAGATTTTTTTGCCAATTTATAAAAGATAAAAGAAACAGATAATAAATGGAAACTAACTTATTAAATAGCGAAAAGGTTGTTGCTGGTGATGTTGTGGTATTAGGCTTCAGCGGCGGTCTCGATACCTCTTACTGTGTAAAATATCTCACAGACGAAAAAGGATATGAAGTGCATAGTGTGATCGTTAACACGGGTGGTTTTACTGCAGATGAATTGGCTCAGATAGAAAAGCACGCATACACGCTGGGCGTTAAAACACATACTACCATTGATGCCGTGAAGAGTTATTACGACAGCATCATCAAATACCTTATTTACGGAAACATATTAAAGAACAATACCTATCCGCTCAGCGTTAGCGCAGAGCGGTTAAGTCAGGCATTGCATATTGCAGAGCATGCAAAGAAGATGAATGCAAAAGCCGTGGTCCATGGAAGTACAGGAGCGGGTAACGACCAGGTAAGGTTTGATATGATATTCAATATCATGATACCGGGTGTTGAGATCATTACCCCGATCCGTGATATGAAACTTAGCAGAGAAGAAGAGATCGCATACCTGAAAGGAAAAGGTGTAGAAATGAATTTTGCAAAAGCTGCTTACTCTATCAACAAAGGATTATGGGGAACCAGTGTAGGTGGTAAAGAAACACTACAGTCGAAAGGAATTCTTCCGGAAGAAGCCTGGCCAACACAGGTTTCTAAAACCGAAGCGGAAGAAGTGAAGCTTGGTTTTGTAAAAGGAGAACTGAAAAGCATTAACGAAAAAACCTTTGCGCATCCAACAGAAGCAATACAATACCTGCAAACGCTGGCAGGCCCGTTTGGCATCGGAAGAGATATACATGTAGGCGATACCATCATTGGTATCAAAGGACGTGTAGGGTTTGAAGCAGCAGCACCCATGGTGATATTGAAAGCACACCATGCATTGGAAAAACATGTGTTAACCAAATGGCAGTTAGGATGGAAAGATCAGTTATCGCAGTTCTATGGTAACTGGCTGCATGAAGGACAGATCCTTGATCCTGTTATGCGCGACATAGAAGCCTATCTGGAAAGTTCACAGGGGCATGTTACCGGAGAAGTGTTTGTATTGTTACAGCCGTACCGTTTCCAGGTGATTGGGATCGAATCAAAGTATGATCTCATGAGCAGCAAATTTGGTAAATATGGTGAAATGAATACAGGCTGGAGTGGTGAAGATGTAAGAGGCTTTACCAAAATATTCGGCAACCAAACGGCCATCTATCATAATATCAAAGCATCTGCAGAGTAATGGAAAAGATCAAAGCGGGTATTATAGGCGGAGCAGGTTACACAGGAGGCGAAATGATCAGATTATTGATCAATCATCCCCAGGTAAGTGTGTCTTTTATTCACAGTACCAGCAATGCAGGTAATAAAGTGAGTAAAGTACATACCGATCTGACCGGCGATACGGAGCTTGTTTTTACAGACGTATTGAATGATGATATTGATATATTGTTCCTGTGTGTGGGACATGGCGATGCAGTTAAATTCTTTACCGCTAACCCTCTTGCGGATCATATTAAAGTGATCGACCTGTCACAGGACTTCAGGTTAGCAAAGAATGCGGTGAATGAGAAACGAGAATTTATTTACGGCTTGCCGGAGTTAAATAAAGAAGACATTATTTCTGCAAAAAATATTGCGAATCCCGGTTGTTTTGCCACAGCCATCCAGCTTGGATTATTGCCATTAGCTAAAGCGGGCATACTCGGTGATGTATATACAACAGGTATTACAGGATCTACGGGTGCGGGACAGGGCCTTAGTGCAACGTCTCATTTCAGTTGGAGAGCCAATAATATCTCAGCATACAAAACATTGCAGCATCAACATATTAATGAGATCCACCAGAGCCTGCAGCAGTTGCAGGGCAATGATGGGATGTATGTGAACTTTGTACCCTGGAGGGGTGACTTTACCCGAGGTATCTATATCAGCTCGATCATTGATTGTGGTCTTCCGATAGAAGAAGTGATGGCATTGTACAGATCATTTTATAGTGGTCATCCATTTACGCATATAAGCGAAACAATGATCGATTTGAAACAGGTAGTGAATACCAACAAGTGTTTACTATTCATAGAAAAGCAGGGAAGCAAGATCGTAGTGCATTCTGCGATTGATAATTTATTAAAAGGGGCTTGCGGACAGGCGGTTCAGAATATGAACATCATGTTTGGATTGGAAGAAACTGCAGGACTCAAATTAAAAGCAACCGGATTTTAAGAAAGAACAAATGAATTGCAAAACTAGCATACAACAATGGCGAAGTATCGCCTCATCTCACTAGAGATGCGGCGTGAAACAGGCAATTCAACAATTCTTAATTATCATTCCAAAACTTAATTTATGACTCTTTTCGATGTATACCCGCTTAACAATATTGCTATCACAAAAGCTAAAGGCTCCTATGTATGGGATGCTGATGGCGTTCAATATTTAGATATGTATGGCGGTCACGCTGTTATCAGTATCGGTCATACACATCCGCATTGGGTAAAAAGAATAGAAGATCAATTGGAAAAGATCGCATTCTATTCCAACTCTATCATCATTCCTATCCAGCGCGAGCTGGCCGAAAAATTAGGAAGACTGAGTGGTAAAGAGGATTACCATCTTTTTCTTTGTAACAGCGGCGCAGAAGCCAATGAAAATGCTTTCAAGCTGGCATCTTTTTATAATAACCGTAAGAAGATCATTGCTTTTCATAAATCGTTCCATGGCAGAACCTCATTGGCTGTAGCAGCTACTGATAATAAATCAATTGTTGCGCCGGTGAACGAAACCGAGAATGTGATCTTCCTGCCCTTTAATGATGAAGCTGCATTGAAAGCCTGCTTTGAAGAACAGGGAAATGAAATATCTTCTGTTATCATTGAAGGAATACAGGGTGTGGGTGGAATTAATAATGCAAGTGATACATTTCTGCAGCTGATCAGGTCGTTATGTGATCAGTATAATGCAGTATATATCGCAGACAGTGTACAATGTGGTTATGGAAGAAGTGGTAAATTCTTTTCACACGACTACGCAGGTGTGAATGCCGATATCTATACCATGGCAAAAGGAATGGGCAATGGATTTCCGGTTGCCGGTATTTTGATCGCGCCAAAATTCCATGCAAAGCATGGTATGCTGGGTACTACATTCGGTGGCAATCAGCTGGCATGTGCAGCAGCACTAGCCGTGCTGGAAGTAATGGAAGAAGAAAATCTTATTGCAGCGGCCGGCTTGAATGGAAAATATTTAATGGAGCAATTAAGCAAGATCAACGATCTGCAAAATGTTCGTGGAAAAGGGTTGATGATTGGATTTGATGTACCGGAAGAACTAAAAGGACTCAAGAAAAAATTGCTCAACGATTTTAAAATATTCACCGGGGAAGCCAAGCCGAATGTGATCAGGTTGTTGCCTTCACTGGCGGTTACAAGAAAGCAGATCGATGATTTTCTGGAGGCATTAACAGAAGCGATAGAAGAGATCAAAGAAGGAGCAAAAGCAGTTCAGGCATAACAGGAACCACCAAACTAATTCACACATGAAACAATTTATTTCCGTTTCCGATGTAACCGATATTAACGCACTGGTTAAAAAAGCATTGGCGTATAAGGCTGATCCTTTGGTTGACAGGAAACTGGGAGAGAATAAACGTATCGGGCTTTTGTTTTTAAACCCAAGCCTGCGTACGCGCTTAAGTACACAGGTAGCTGCACGTAACCTGGGTATGGAAGCAGTTGTGTTCAATGTAGATAAAGAGGGCTGGGCGCTTGAGTTTGAAGAAGGGGCCATTATGAGCGGGAATACCGTGGAGCATGTAAAAGATGCGGCACCGGTACTGGGGCAATACTTTGATATTCTTTGCATCAGAACATTTCCATCATTAAAGAACAGGGAAGACGACTACAGTGAAATGTTCATCAACCAGTTTATAAAATATGCAGGAGTGCCGGTTGTGAGCCTTGAAAGTGCAACGCTTCATCCATTGCAGTCGCTGACAGATATTGTAACGATACAGGAAACCATCAAGAACAAACCGCAAACCACAAACCACAAACCGAAGATAGTTCTGACCTGGGCACCACATATCAAACCGCTTCCCCAATGCGTAGCCAACAGTTTTGCGCAATGGATCACTGCATGGGGTGAAGCAGATTTTGTGATAACGCATCCGCAGGATTATGAACTGGCAGAACGGTTTACCAGAGGAGCCACCATTACCCATGATCAGGATGCTGCGTTAAAGGATGCAGATTTTGTTTACGTAAAGAACTGGAGTACGTATAACGATTATGGGAAGGTGTATGAGAACGATCCGGAATGGATGTTGACGGAAGAAAAACTGAAAGCCACCAACAATGCCAAGGTAATGCACTGCTTGCCGGTAAGAAGGAATGTAGAATTGAGCGATGAAGTATTAGACAGCGCACACAGCCTGGTAACACAACAGGCAGGTAATAGGGTGTGGGCCGCGCAGGCAGTATTGTCGGAAATTTTGAAAAGCAAAAAATAAAAGTGGACATACTGCACATCATAAAGATCGGCGGCAATATTATTGATGATGAAGCAAAACTTTCTTCGTTCCTGCAGTCATTTGCTGATTTGGAAGGCAGAAAGATACTGGTTCATGGGGGCGGTAAGCTTGCAACAAAATTAGCCGTGCAGTTGGGTATTGAACAAACAATGATAGACGGCAGAAGAATCACAGATACTGAAACATTGAAGATCGTAACGATGGTATACGCGGGTTATATCAACAAAAATATAGTAGCCCGGTTGCAGGCCCAGGGGTGCAGATCCATTGGCTTAACAGGTGCAGACGGTGCAATGATCAAAGCACATAAGCGGAACCATGCAACCATTGATTACGGATTTGTTGGCGATGTAGACAGTGTTGATGCAGGTTTCCTGCAAAGCCTTATCGAACAGCAGATCGCTGTAATAGCAGCACCGATTACCGATGATGGTAAAGGACAATTGTTGAATACAAACGCAGATACGATTGCTCAGGAAATAGCAAAAGCCATGAGTGGTTTATATAAAACAGTATTGATCTATTCATTCGAAAAGAATGGAGTACTGCTGGATGTAAATGATAATGCATCTGTTATTCCGGTGATCAATCCATCTTCTTATGCAGAACTGAAAAGCAAAGAATTGATCTTTGCAGGAATGTTGCCAAAGCTCGACAATGCATTTGCTGCATTGCAAAGCGGGGTAAATAAAGTAATCATTGGCAATGCAGAAGACCTTGCTGCATTGGTAAAAGGAACATCAGGCACAACAATTATACATGAGTGAGCAAATGTTAGATATTGAGTGGATGGATGCTGTTGCGCTGCTGAAAAAATTAGTGGCTATCCCTTCTTTTAGTAAAGAAGAAGATAAAACAGCGGATGTGATCGAAGAATATCTCCGGTCCAAAGGAGTTACGGTTAATCGCTTTATGAATAATGTTTGGACAAAGAACTTACATTTTGATGAAGCAAAACCAACGCTTTTACTCAACTCACACCACGATACCGTAAAACCCAATAAAGCATACACGCTCGATCCTTTTGAACCGGTTGAAAAAGATGGAAAAATATTTGGCCTGGGAAGTAATGATGCCGGAGGTTCGCTGGTTTCTCTTATCGCTGTATTTCTTCATTTTCATCAGCAAAAAGAACTAAAGTATAACCTTGTATTTGCGGCAACAGCAGAAGAGGAGATCTCCGGAAAAAATGGAATAGAGGTATTGGTTCCTGAAATGCCAAAAATAGATTGCGGTATTGTTGGCGAACCTACACAGATGCAGATGGCTGTTGCAGAAAGAGGATTATTGGTTCTCGATGTTACTGCTACCGGTGTTGCAGGACATGCGGCCCGGGAAGAAGGAGAGAACGCTTTATACAAAGCACTGAAAGACATCGAATGGTTCAGGACACATACGTTTGAAAAAGTATCTTCTTTACTCGGTCCCGTAAAAATGACCGTCACTGTGATCGATACAGAAAACAAAGCACATAATGTGGTTCCTTCCCAATGTCATTTTGTAGTGGATGTGCGGGTGAATGAACTGTATACTTTTGAAGAGGTATTGGAAACCATCAAAAACTCAGTCAGCAGCCAGGTTGCGGCCAGGAGCCTGCGGATGCGCTCTACTTCCATACCTGCAGAACACCCGCTGGTAAAAGCTGGGGTGCAGCTTAACAGGTCAAGTTATGGATCGCCTACCACTTCGGATAAGGCTTTAATGCCATTTAAAACATTGAAGATGGGGCCCGGTGATTCTGCGAGAAGTCACACCGCTGATGAGTATATTTATGCTAACGAGATCAAAGAAGGGATCAAGTTGTACATTCAATTATTAAAGCAGGTAATATGAAATTGTGGAGCAAAGAGAATACAGCCACATCACAGTTGATTGAAAAATTTACCGTAGGTAAGGATAGGGAGATGGACCTGTACCTATCTGCCTTTGATATTCTTGGCTCAATTGCACATACAACCATGCTGGAAAGTGTTGGTCTTTTGACAAAAGATGAATTGTCGGTATTAAAGAAAGAATTGCTGGTTATCTACCAACAGGTGGAAGATGGAAAGTTCACGCTGGCAGATAATGTGGAAGACATCCATTCGCAGATAGAATTATTGCTGACAGAAAAGCTGGGCGATACCGGTAAAAAAATTCATTCTGCCCGGAGCCGCAACGACCAGGTTTTAGTGGATGTAAAACTTTTTTTACGTAACGAAATAGAAGAATTGGTACTTGCTGCGCAACCCTTGTTCAAATTACTGCTGCAGCAGAGCGAAAAATATAAGCAGCATCTTTTCCCGGGATATACGCACCTGCAATTAGCTATGCCTTCATCGTTTGGTTTGTGGTTTGGTGCTTATGCAGAGAGCCTGGTGGATGACATGATCACATTACAGGCAGCGTTCAAAGTGGTCAATAAGAATCCGCTGGGTTCAGCAGCCGGCTATGGATCATCTTTTCCTATCAACAGAACACTGACCACGCAATTATTAGGCTTTGCTGATCTCAATTATAATGTAGTATACGCGCAGATGGGGCGCGGCAAAGCAGAGCGGATTACGGCGTCAGCATTAGCTAATATTGCCGATACATTGGCCCGCTTAAGCATGGATGCCTGTCTTTACCTGAACCAGAATTTTGATTTTGTAAGTTTCCCGCCGGAGCTTACAACAGGATCGAGTATCATGCCACATAAAAAGAACCCGGATGTTTTTGAACTCATACGCTCGCACAGCAACCGGATCAAAGCATTACCGAATGAGATCATGATGATGACCACCAATCTTCCTTCTGGGTATCATCGCGATCTTCAATTATTAAAAGAACATTTGTTCCCGGCATTCCAGACAATCAAAGATTGTTTACAGATGGCAGAGCTGATGCTGTCGAATATTACCATCAAAGCGAATATCCTGTCGGATGAAAAATATAAATATCTTTTCAGCGTGGAAGAGGTAAATAAGTTAGTGGTAAAAGGGGTGCCTTTTCGGGATGCTTATAAACAGGTAGGCATGCTGATCGAAGAAGGGAAATTTACCTGGTCCACCGATATCACCCACGTTCACGAAGGCAGCATTGGTAATTTATGCAATAGCAATATTGCTGGAATGATGGATGCGGTGCTGAAAGAATTTGATTTTGAAAAAGTACATACCGCAATAAAAAACTTACTTTCCAATTAAAGTTAATGTAAACAAATATGAAAAGATCAATCCTAGTAATTCTATTAAGCACAAGTGTGGTGGCCAGCTTTGCACAGGCAAAGAAACCTGTAACTACTACGAAAGTACCGGTAAAACCCACTGCTGCAGTACCTACAGCAGCGTTGAAGAATAATATCGACAGCGTAAGTTATTCAATCGGCGTTCGTATGGCGCAAAGCCTGAAGTCGCAAGGGTTTGAAAATATCAATTTCGCAGTTCTTAATAAAGCCATGACGGATGCACTTACCAGCAAAAAATTATTGGTGGCCGATGAAGCGATTAACGGAGTTATTGGGGAATACCAACAAAAAGCAAGTGCATTAAAAAATGCAGGAGTAAAAAAAGAAAGCCAGGATTTTATGGCGCTGAACAGTAAAAAGCCGGGCGTGATAACATTGCCCGATGGTTTACAATATCAGGTATTAAAAGCTGGGACAAGCGATGTAAAGCCGGCACTAACCAGCAAAGTAAAAGTTCATTACCATGGAACATTGCTCAACGGCACTGTTTTCGATAGTTCTGTAGATAAAGGTGCGCCGATCACTTATCCGGTAAATGGCTTTATCGCCGGATGGCAGGAGGCACTACAGATGATGACAGTAGGCAGCAAATGGAAATTATGGGTTCCTTCCCAATTGGGGTATGGTGATGCAGGTGGCCCGGCTCCGGGAGCCATGTTGATATTTGAGATGGAATTACTGGGGATAGAAAATTAGTCAGTGAGAAGTGAATAGTCAGTAGTGAGTTTTATTTTTACCCACTACTGACTATTCACTTTTCACTATCTTAACGTTCATTAACCTTTCACCAAAGTTCATTAACCCGCTTTGCAGTTGTGTCGGTCTATTTTTGGTTCTACTTCAAAAACCAAAATTTATGTACCGCTTATTCCTATCCCTTCTCTTTATTTCTTTCTTACCTTTTATAGCAGCATCGCAAAAAGCGCCCGGATCCATTAAAGGAGTTGTGTATGATACCAGTTCAAAAAAAGGATTGGCTTATGCAACTATTTCGATCGTAAATGCAAAAGATTCAACACTGATCAGTTTTGCACGCGCCGATTCATCCGGTCATTTCAACCTGAAAAATCTCGTTAAAGGAAAATACCTCTTATCTGCATCCTATGTAGGATTTGTTGCCGTATGGAAGAATATTGAAGTAAAAGAGGGACAGGAACTGGTAATGGGTAATATAGAAATGACCGATCTGGTCAGTGCGGGAAATATTACAGTAACTGCGCGAAGAGCACCTGTTACCATTAATGGTGATACCGTTGAATTCAATACAGAGAATTTTAAAACACCCCCAAACGCAGTAGCAGAGGACCTTCTAAAGAAGTTACCGGGTGTGACGGTTGACAATGATGGCACGGTACGTGTAAACGGCCAGAAGATCAACCGGGTGCTGGTGAATGGAAAAGAATTCTTTACCGGCGATCCGAAAATGGCCACCAAAAACCTTGATGCCGATGCAATTGATAAAGTACAGGTGTTTGATAAAAAGAGCGACAGGGCCGCTTTTACAGGCGTGGATGACGGGCAAAATGAAAAAGCCATTAACCTCAAGCTCAAAAAAGACAGGGATAATGCAATCTTCGGACGGGTTACTGCAGGAGGCGGAACCGATAAACGGTACGATGGGCAAACCAATATCAATAAATTTAAAGGAGAGCAACAGATGTCACTCATAGGCATGGGAAACAACGTTAACCGCCAGGGATTCTCATTGACGGATGTATTAAACTTTACAGGTGAATTATCAAGAGGAATGCGCAATGGCGGCGGCATCACTATCCGTACAGGTGGTGATGATAATAATGGGTTGCCGGTAACCGGTGTGGGGCAGAATCAACAAGGGGTGGCCAATACATTTGCGGGAGGGCTTAACTATAACGATAAGTGGAACAGGAAAACAGATGTTAACATGAGCGGAATGGGAAGCAATATCAATCTTCAGACAGATAGAACAACCAATCGTCAGAACCTCTTGCCCGGTAATGAATTTAATTATACATCCAACAGCAACAATACGCGTAGCAGCCGGCAGCAGCGGTTTAATATGAGTATTGACACAAAGATCGATACGTTCAATTCCATCAAGTTTACGCCACAGCTAACCACTCAGCAAACCGATACACGTGCCATCACAAATTATGTTTCACAAGATACAAAAGGGGTTAGATTGAATGATGGAACAACAGATAGCAAAACACACGCAGACGCATTTAATTTTGGCGGGAATGCATTATTCCGTAAACGTTTTGCGAAAAAAGGCAGAACCATTTCATCTACTGTCAGTCTTGTCTATAACGAAAGTAAACAAAACGGTGATTTGTATACACGCAATACATTTTATGCCGGCGGCATAGGTCTTAAAGATTCTTTAACCAACCAGAAGAATACGCGTGAAGCAGTAACCAGGAGTTTTGGCGGCAATCTTATTTATACAGAACCTGTCGGCAAGAGATCTTTATTTGAATTCGGTGGTTTCTATAATACAAGTATCGGCGACAGCAAGCGTATAACATATGACTACAGTATTTCTTCAGCGAAATATGATAAGCTCAATGACCTGCAAAGCAATGATTTTAGAAGTGATTATACTTACGCTGGTGGAAGTATCAATTTCCGCTCCAACCAAAAGAAATTCAATTACACGGTAGGAAGTTCATTGCAGTCTGCTACCCTTATCAGTACTAATAATACAACCGGCAATGTGATCAGTCAGACCTTTACAGATGCATTGCCCAACGCAAGTCTTCAATACAGGGCCAACAGCTCAAGAAGCATCAGCCTGAACTATTCAACATCTACCACACAGCCTACAACCACACAGTTACAGCCTGTTTCAGATGTGAGTGATCCTTTAAATACGTATACAGGAAATCCTAATCTTAAAAGAAGTTATGCGCAATCGGTAAACCTCAATTATTTTGCTACCAATGTTTACTCGCAGCGTAATTTCTTTGCTTTTATCTCTGCCACGAAAACAGATAATGCGATCGTGAATGCAGATATTATTCAATCGAATGGATCACGTGTAAGTATGCCGGTAAATGCCAATGGCAATTATATGGTCTTCGCAAATGTGAATGCCGGATTCCCGTTGAAGAAACTTAAATCAAGAGTGGATCTGGGTATCGGTTCTAATATCATGCATAATGTGAGCTTTGTGAATGGTGCAAAGAATGAGATTAACAACACAAGTATTGGTCCTAACCTGACATACAATTTTTCAATCGATAGTAAGATCGATATTACCGCATCCGGAAGACTTAATATCAGTAAAATGACTTACTCTCTTCAGTCACAACTGAATAGTAACTACCTGCAGCAGGTGTATGGGTTTGAAATGGTCAACTATCTTCCATGGGGAGTGATCATCAATAATAACTTTACTTATACTGCCAACACGGGTCGTGCAGATGGCTTCAATGTAAAAGTGCCTTTCTGGAACGTATCTGTTGCCAAAGGTTTCTTAAAGAATAAACGGGGAGAGGTTAAGCTGAGTGTATTTGACCTGCTTGATAAGAATGTGGGGCTTGGTAACCGGAGTGCAAGTGCAAACTATGTAGAGGATACACGGTACAATGTGTTGCAGCGCTATTTCCTGTTGAGCTTTACGTTCAGGCTTAATAAGGCTGGTAGTTCAGCAAACGGCGTAACGATTGTGACAAGAACCTTCTGATTCTTTTTAATATACGCAGCCAAAAAAAATGCCTTGTATCAATATGATACAAGGCATTTAAAATTATACTCCAATCAGCGATCAGTTACCGAAACGAATACTTCCACCACCTGTAGGCATCATATCCATCATCATTTTCATATACTCTGCACGCGTTAATGATTTTCCTTTTTTAGGTTCTTTCAGCTCTTTCTGATCAACTGTTTTTTTAATTTCTTTTGCTGTATATACGGTGGTTGCATTATCTATATCCAGCTGCAGAATAGCACCGGGAAGCTGACCATAATTTTCAGGTCCCGCGGGTGTAATAATATTGTCTGCATACCAGGCAATCACCTCTATTTCCTTTGGCGGTGTTTTAGTTACCGTAGTATCAGTAGTTGGAGCAGGGCCATTGCCACTGTTCATCACCATTCTTCTCATACCGCCTGCCTGTTGCAATATTTTGCGCGTAGCTTTGTGACAGGTATAACCCATGATCTGTTTGGTTTCATCACTCAGTTTCCAGGGCTGCTGTTTGATCGTATCAACGATCAGGAAATTTTTCCCCCCTACCTCGGTACTCTGAACGGATTTTGACTGTGAAAAATTCTTGTAGGTTTCACCGGCATCGCTTCCGCCTATGCGTACCATTACCCTCCCACTACCGCCACCTGCAAACGGATCCGGGGCCTCATCTTCCGGAATCAGTCGGTATACAGAGATACTATCGCTGAACAATAATATATGCTGACTTATCCTGAACTCCGGGATCATGGCTTTCATCTGCTCATCCTGGATGGTCTTGTGCATATTGATCTTGCGTTCATAAACAATGGTCCCGTCTTTTTGCTGAGCCTGCACAATGGCGAGGGTCGCCAGACTGGTAAAGAGTAAAAATGCTTTTTTCATGTAGTTGTTTTTTATGTTCCAAAGCTAATCGCACCCTGTGTTAAGCATTCTTGCTCAAAGGTTAATTTAGGTTAATAAAAGCGCTGGCAGCCACTGGCTGTAATTATCTTTGTGCGAGAACGAGGTAAATGAGCAGACTCCAATTTTCACGCGCTTTAATGGTAGCGGCTATCCTGCTGATAGCTGCCTTTCAGGGCTATTGGATCAACCGTATCTATCAGGAAGAGCGTTCCGGCTTACAGAAAGAAGCAAACGGGATCTTTCGCGATGTGGTCTATAATCTCCAGGTGGAAAGATTTAAGGCGGATACGATTTTCTTAAAACAGAAAACGGATAATAACCTCTTTGTTTATAATGCAGTAAATGCTATACGACACAAAGTAGCCTCATTTCACAAAGACAGCGGGAAACCAACAATTGATACAACCATTGAGGTTCGTCCACCTTCTGTGATGGTTGTAAAGAATAATCATCCGATACTGGATTCATTGCCCCGGAGTATGCGGGGAGATACACAGAAGCATATTTTTTATATTCAGCGACCCGGTACTCCCGGTATGCCGCCGATGCCCGATACAGCTATGTTACGGAAAATGGCACAAGGAGCGATGAATGTTGTTGTTAGCTATGGCCGGCAGGCAAAGGATACAACTCTGCCCATGCGGCGGTCAGATGGCGTACGGCTTAATATAACACCCGACCAGGTGAGGAGCATTACTTTATCACATGATAGCAGTTCCAAAACAAGGATCAGTGCTACCGGAAGGTTAACAGCCGAGAAATCATTTATCAGGATGGTTACAAGTGGAAGGGCACTGGATGATACGATTGCCGTAGCTAAACTGGACTCTGCTTATAAAAAGGAATTGACTAAAGTGGGCATCCCGGTCAACTTCATTATTATCAAAGGAAAAGATGATTCCCTCCATAAAAAAGATACCGTAAGCACCGATCGTTTCAGAACTGATATTGCCAAAGTGGGTATCATCAGCCAGTATTGGTACCAGGCGGCTTTTGATAATCCGGCAGCCTATCTATTAAAAAAAATATCACCCCAGATACTCTTCTCTCTTTTCCTCGTGCTATTTACAACGATCGTTTTCATTTTTCTTTACCGCAATCTCGCCCAGCAGCGCAGGCTTTCGGAAATGAAAAATGATTTTATCAGTAATATCACGCACGAGTTAAAGACACCAATCGCAACTGTTAGCGTGGCAGTGGAAGCATTACGCAATTTTGGTGGCTTGCAAAAGCCGGAGCGAACAAAAGAATATCTGGATATATCAGCAGGCGAACTGCAGCGGCTGGGTTTATTGGTGGATAAGGTTTTAAAACTATCCATGTTCGAAAAAGATGAGATTGCGCTACAGAAAGAATCGTTTGATTTGTTTGAATTGATTGCCGAAGTTATGGCATCCATGAAACTGCAGTTCGAAAATCAACACGCAGTTACTTCACTGGACTCATCCGGCGATAACTTTTTGATCGATGCAGACAGGGTGCATATAACGAGTGTGATCTATAACCTGCTCGACAATGCCCTGAAGTACAGTAAATCAGATCCGCAGATACATGTTAAATTGATCCGTCACGAAGAATATTTTGAACTACGTGTGCATGATAATGGAATAGGTATCCCCACCGCTTATCAACGTAAGGTGTTTGACCAGTTCTTCAGGGTTCCTACAGGTAACCGGCACAATGTAAAAGGGTATGGGCTCGGGCTTAGTTATATCAATCATATCGTAAAGCAGCATCACGGTTTTATAGAAGTAGAATCAACAGTGGGAACTGGAAGTACTTTTATTGTAAAGATCCCTTTTGCAGAGAAAGCAATGATACATTTTGATAAGGGTAGAAAAATATTCAAAGAAAACAGTTAACCGGAAAACATGGCGATCAAAGTTTTGTATGTAGAAGATGAACTGTTCCTTGGTAAGATCGTAAAGGAAACGCTTGAAACACGGGGTTTTGAAGTTATCATGGAAACCGATGGGGCAGATGTGGTTCGCACTTTTGAAGATGAGCAACCGGATATCTGTATACTGGATGTAATGCTACCCAATAAAAGCGGTTTCGAAATTGCCGAAGAAATCCGCAAGTTGAATGATGATGTACCGGTTATCTTTCTTACCGCTAAAACACAAACAGATGATGTTGTGCAAGGTTTTAAGGCGGGTGGAAATGATTATATCCGTAAGCCTTTCAGCATGGAAGAACTCATCGTTCGTATAGAGAATGCTTTGCGGGTGCGGAAGGAAGATAGTTTTACCGTTTCCGGTGACCTGATCCAGTTGGGCAAATACCAGTTTCACCTGAATAAGCAGGTATTGCAGGTGGGCAAAGAAGAAAAGAAATTATCCTACCGCGAAACCGAACTCATTAAATATTTTTACCAGCACCGGCAAAATGTCATCGACCGCCGTGATCTTCTCAATCATATATGGGGTAACGACTCATTTTTTAACAGCCGTAACCTGGATGTTTATATCACCAAGATCCGCGGGTACCTCAAAGAGGACCCTTCACTTGAGATCATTACGATCAAGGGAATCGGGTACCGTTTTGTGCTGTAGTACCACCAAGTTGCGCTACCTTCGCTTTTCGAAAAAAGCGCCTGTATGAATGAAAAATTTGCGGCACGTATCGCCGGAGAAGTAACAGCCATCGAAACTGCCGGTCTGTTCAAAAAAGAACGCATCATTACCAGTGAACAGGGTCCTGAGATAACGGTTAACGGTAAAAAGGTATTAAACTTCTGCGCCAATAATTACCTTGGCCTTTCCTCTCATCCAAAAGTTATTGAAGCTGCACACAAAGCCATCGACACACATGGATATGGCATGAGCAGTGTGCGTTTTATCTGCGGAACCCAGGATATCCATAAAGAACTGGAACAAAAGATTGCACAATTTTTAGGAACAGAAGATACGATTCTTTATGCAGCTGCATTTGATGCAAATGGAGGTGTATTTGAACCGCTTTTTAATGAAGAAGATGCGATCATCAGCGATGCATTGAACCATGCTTCTATCATCGATGGCGTTCGTTTGTGCAAGGCACAAAGGTTCCGTTATGAGCATAATAACATGGAGGACCTGGAAGCTAAATTGAAAGAAAGTGCCGCCTGCCGCAGCCGTATCATTGTAACCGATGGCTCATTCAGCATGGATGGAACAATCGCGCAACTGGATACGATTTGCGATCTCGCAGATAAATATGATGCGATCGTAATGATCGATGAATGCCACTCATCAGGCTTCCTCGGAAAAACCGGGCGTGGCACCCATGAGTACAGGAATGTGATGGGAAGGATAGACATTATTACAGGCACTTTGGGAAAAGCACTCGGTGGTGCGAGCGGCGGCTTTACTTCCGGTAAAAAACCAGTGATTGAAATGCTGCGCCAGCGGAGCCGGCCCTATCTTTTCTCCAACACTGTGGCACCAAGCATTGTAGGCGCATCCATAGCTGTACTCGATATGCTCACTGAAACTACAGAGCTTCGCGATCAACTCGAGTATAACACAAAATATTTCCGTTCCAAAATGACGGAAGCGGGCTTTGATATCAAACCAGGTGATCATCCGATCGTTCCAATCATGTTATACGATGCTGTGATCGCACAAAACTTCGCAGCCAATCTTTTGAACGAGGATATCTATGTAATTGGATTCTTTTTCCCGGTTGTTGCCAAAGGACAGGCAAGGATCCGCGTACAGTTAAGTGCAGCGCACCGGCAGGAACACCTTGACAAAGCGATCGCAGCTTTTACAAAAGTTGGGAAGGAATTGGGCGTATTGAAAAACTAGTCATTAACAATTAATCACTGACAATTGAAAAATACATCGACATTAAAAAGAGGAATTTTATTGCTATTTATTAATTGCGCATTACTAATTATCTCCTGCACGCCCAATAACGTAACTATTGATACCAGTCTCCAAAAATATTTCGACAGCAACCATATCAAAGGTACATTCGGCTTGTATGATAATGGTACCGGGCAATTCACGATTTCAGACCTGAGTCGTTTTAAAGATTCATCGTACCTGCCTGCATCCACTTTTAAAATTGTAAATACATTGGTGGGTTTGGAGACGGGTATAATTGTTAATGAAAAAATGCCGATCCCATGGGATAGGATTATCCGTTATTATCCATCGGGTGATACGGCCACAGAATGGAACAAAGATCTTACCGCTGAAGAAGCATTCAAAGTATCTGCTGTTCCCTATTTTCAGGAAGTGGCAAGACGTATCGGTAAGGATACGATGCAGCATTGGTTGGATAGCCTGAAGTATGGTACCCGTAAGATCAAAACAAAGATCGATTCGTTCTGGCTGGATAATTCGCTGAAGATCACGCCGGATGAACAGATGGGACTGGTAAAGAAATTATATTTCGGACTATTGCCTTTTCAAAAGCGGTCCCAGGATATAGTGAAGAAGATGATGTTACAGGAAGACAATGCAAATTATAAGTTAAGCTATAAAAGCGGCTGGGGTTTCCGGGAAAACGGAAAAGCGATAGGTTGGATGATTGGTTGGATCGAAGAGAACCACCATGCATACTTTTTTGTGTTGAATGTGGAAGGAGAGCATAATGCAAAGCTTACACCACTTAGATTAGATATGCTGAAAGCGATCTTGAAGAAGCAGGACTTTTTTGAAGGAAAGCGGTAGTATCAAATTCTATGTATGGAGTAATCCGGATTAGCAGGGTTCACAATCAACAATACGCATTTTTGGTGCGTATTAAACGTACACATTTATGCCTGTCATTTCTTTTGCCCAATCACATGATACCCAACAGTTGTTTCATTTTCTAGCCGGAGATCATCAAGAAATTTTGCAAATAAAGGAAGAAGTAAACGGGTAAATGGCAGCATCACTAACCATAGGAGCGTAACAACTGAGCCGGAAAGTAAATTCGTTTTCCCTTTCAAACGCCAGGGTGCCATCAGTGCAGATGATCGTTGGCTTTCCTGTGAAAGAAAAGAAAAGAACCCCATGTTTTTTTCAATGGAAATAATCTCTATTCCTGATGCGGGCAAGAATTTCTGATACCAATAGGGCGTATATCCCCCATAAAAATGAAAAGGTTCCTGGTGAAGGGATGACCCTAGCGGGGCTGTCAAATAAATCTTTCCGCCCGGTTTTAAAAGCCTTGCCATTTCTTTTACAGCTAAGATGGGATCGGGAACATGCTCAATGACTTCTGTACATAATATCACATCAAAGCTTTCACTTTCTGCCGGGATCGCTATAATATCTGAAACAAAATCGAGTGGTGTATATTTTCCGATGGTGGCGGGCTCCTGGCCAAAATCCTGGGTCATATAAATACAATGAGAGAAAAAATCACGGTATTGCCCCGAGCCTGCACCCACATCCAATACTTTTTTACCGGGTAATATTTCTAAGGCAATTTTTTTAACCCAAGCCCTTCTGTTTTGGTAGTTGAAGCTATACATCCTATTATTGATTAGCAACTTATAATGATAACAAGATAGACATTTTATCAGTTGCCTGCTCTACCTGCCTCATTATCTGCACTTCCCGTTTTTCTTTTTTGTTGGTCAGCTACCTGCTTACCAAAACTATACGTGAATGATAAAATAAGACTTTGGTTATGAAACTTATTGCCATAATGCGCCACTACATTAGGCACATTGGTAATAAAGCCGGTTGATGTGTTTGTATTAAAGATATCGCGGGCAGCGAGTTTAATCGTTCCCTGATTGTTCCAGCACTTTTTTTGCAGACCCAGGTTCAATTGGCCGAATGCTATTTTATCAAACTGCGCCTGTTGACGTGGTGAGCAATAGAAACCACCAGTTTCTGCACTCCATCCTTTGCCCAGCGTGAATTGATTGTTGAGCTGCCCAAAAAAGTACGCGCTCTTGGTTTGAATATATCCACTATACAACTGACCGGTGTAAACCTGGTAGTTAAACAGGTCGGCATATCCATTCATGGTCCACCAGCTGGCAGGGCGGAGTGTAAAGTTGAGACTGACTACGAGGTAATCCCATTTGCCTATATTGCCGTTGCGACTGATAAAAACACTGCCGTTCTGTTCAATCGTTTCAATCTGAATATCTGAAGTATGGATATATTGGGCACTGACAGTGAACTTGTTTTTATGTGTGTAGGCTAATTTAAAATCGTTAGAGAGCTGTGGCCGCAAAAAGGGGTTACCTGCAAAAGCGGTGAACTTATCCAGGATAAAAACAAAGGGATTTAGGTCCTGGTAATTAGGTCTGTCGATACGGCGACCATACGACAGGTTCAGCAAATCATTTCCCGCCGAATCCAGTTTATAGGAAACATACGCTGTGGGAAAAAGGCTGAGATAGTTTTTGGTGAAAGCCGAGTCCGGTTTGTATGCATTTCCCAACTGATGCCCACTACCACTGGTATTTTCCGCCCGTAACCCTGCCTGGATAGAGAAGCGCTTTAATTCTTTATTGAAATTCAGGTAGGCTGCATTAATATTTTCTTTGTAAATAAAATGGTTGGTATTGTTATAGTCGATACTCTGCACCCCACTTACTATATTAAAATAGTGTGCTTCATTATCCGAAGTCACATAGCTTGATTTCAAGCCCGCTTCCATTTTTACTTTTCCGGGAAAGGGTTGTGCAAAATCAATCTTGGCAGCGTATATACCAATATTGGATGGCAATTGCGCTGCGATCTGTTGAGTGCTCTTTACAATTCCAACAGCTGAATAAGTGCTGTTCAGGAATGATTGATCGGCACCGGAGGAATAGTGCAGATAATCCATGTCAAAACTCAACACTTTTCCCGAACTGTCATATTTGTGGGTGTAGTTAAAGTTAACCCCGTTCTTATTGAAGAAACTGCTACTGTTATTATTTGCTGCAATCGAAGAGTCGAGTAATGCTGCGGCATTATAAACATAACTATAGGTAGGCCGGTATTCATCTCTGTTTGAAAGCGAACCTGTATATACCAGACCCCAGGTGGTTTTAGAAGACAGGTAATGGTCAAAACCGATTTTTATGTTTGCATATGTATTAACCGGAGTGAAATAATTTGTTTGCCTGAAATCACTGGCGAGATGTCCGGTCGCATCATAATAGGCGCGGTCTATCTCCAGTTCACGGAAATTCTTCTGTACGCCGTAACCTGCATTTAGAAACATATTCACTTTACCCGTATAGTAATTAAAGTTTGCGCTTTCATTTGTACGCCCATATACAGACTGTCCATAACTGGCTGAAGCGGATCCGTTAAAGCCTTTCACCTTTGATTTTTTTGTTCTGATGTTGATCACGCCACCACTACCCGCGGCATCGTATTTGGCCGGAGGATTATCCATCAGCTCTATCTTGTCAAGTGCGGAAGCGGGTAGTGATCTGAGATAGGTTGCCAGGTCAGCTGCAGACAAATAAGTTGGCTTATCATCGATCATGATCAGCACACCTGTTTTTCCTTTCAATGTAATGCCGCCATTCTCATCAACCATTACACCTGGTGTTTTCTCCAGCACTTCCAAAGCATTGGAGCCGGTATTTGAAATAAGCGCGTCTACATTTACAACGGTTCTATCGATCTTTTGTTCTGTGAATGGTCTGGCAGCTGTTACAGTAACCGAGCTGAGCTCGGTGGCATCTGCAGCGATAAGTAAAATGGGTGGTAATACACTTGTTTCCCTGTAAAGAGCTAAGTAATACTTCTTATATCCCGAAGCAGATACTAATAATATATTACTATCCTGTACAGGCTGCATAAAAACAAAATTGCCGGTTTCGTTCGAAACAACGCTCTTAATAATAAGAGAGTCTTTTGTTCTCAACAGTGATATTGTAGCAGCCGCCACTGGCTTCTTCCCGGTACCCAATACCTGGCCCGAGATGGTTTGTTGTGACTTTACAACATTGAAAGAAGTAAGCGCAATCAGACAACACGTAAAAATAATCCTGTTCATACACCCGGTTTGTTTGGGAAACGCGGGTTTGAAAAAAAGGTTACAATGAATTATTTAACTGGATTTACAAAAATCCATATTTCTTTTTCTCCCTCTTACTCATTTCGGCACTGATCACTTGTTTGGGGTGGGTAACAATAAAATTGGTATTGGTCATTAATGCCGGGCTGGGTCCGCCATCATAGCTGTTGCAGAATACCGGTTGAAGGTATTTTGTATATCCTTTACCAATAGACGGATCGTTGTTCCTGTCATTTAAAAGCAATTTTTCATCAAGGTAGCTTACCGAAAACATGACGGTATAATGTTCACTTGCTTTTGTAAAGATGGCGATTGGTTGTCCGGCTATCACTTCATCACCCGGTGTTATCAGCAATTGAATAGGCGCACGCATTGCATAATGGGCAAGCGTTCCGTCTTTTTGCTGGATGCCGATCCGGTTGCGCTCGCTTTTAAATACTTCGCTTCCTTTTTCACCATCTTTTACATCATCATTACAAACATAAACAATACCCGCGCGCGCAGCACATATCGTATCACCGAGATGGTAGTCGAAACCGGTAGCAAAATAATCGGACTGGGGTTTTACGCCAATGGTTTCAGAAATATTAACCACTTTTAAAACGCGTAATGTATTTCCGGCACTTCCCGGCAGCAGGTATGGAAAACTGGTGTCTGCCGGTGGTCTTTTTAGTGCCATACCAGGAATATAGAGGTAGCGGTAACTGAATGAAAAGCTGGCGGCCATCTTGTCGGGCGTTAATTTAGCTACTTCTCTCTTGCCCTTTGTAATGGTAGTAACGGCCTGATCATTCAAAACGCTTATCCCCGAAGCCTTATAACCGATCAGGGTGGGGAAAGTCAGCTTTAAAGTATAGTCGCCAAAGATCCTGCTATCGGCATACAAGGTGATAGAGTTGTCGGAATTCCGCTCGGTAGTGCAGGTTACAAGGCTGGTTTGCGACAAAGCGCATTGGCATGACAGCAGGCTCCCCAAAAATAAGCTGGGGAAGAAAAGCCGGATTGACATTTTCATACAATTGGTTTTACAATTATCCGGGGGGAAGGGTGAGCCAAAATAGGCAATTTTGCGATCATTCTCCCCTATAACTGCTAATTTTGCAGCAGATCAGCAGCTTATGCAATTGTACTGTAATTCACTCACCACATATAGCCGTTTAAAAACGCGCGAAGTCAGGATCGGGGATTTGTTACTCGGTAATTTTCATCCCATCCGTCTGCAGACAATGACCACCACCGATACGATGGATACAATGGCTACAGTTGAACAGAGTATCCGTTGTATTGAAGCAGGGGCTGAGCTGGTTCGAATTACGGCTCCCAGTAAAAAGGAGGCGGAGAACCTGTTGAATATTAAGAACGAACTGCGCAGGCGGGGATATACAACACCCCTGATTGCGGATATTCATTTTACGCCCAATGCCGCAGAGATCGCCGCACGGATCGTTGAAAAAGTAAGGGTGAACCCCGGTAATTATGTTGACAAGAAAAAATTTGAACAGATAGATTATACAGATGCTGAGTACCTGGAAGAGATCGACCGCATCCGCGAAAGATTTACGCCCCTGGTTACTATCTGTAAAGAACACGGAACGGCTATGCGTATCGGAACCAACCACGGTTCTTTGAGCGACAGAATCATGAGCCGTTACGGCGATACACCTATCGGTATGGTAGAAAGTGCCATGGAGTTTTTGCGTATTGCACGTAGCGAAAGTTATCACAACATTATACTCAGCATGAAAGCCAGTAATCCGCAGGTAATGGTGCAGGCTTACAGGTTGCTGGTGCAGCAGATGGATACCGAGTTTGGTGAATTATATCCTTTGCACCTGGGTGTAACGGAAGCGGGTGACGGAGAAGATGGCCGTATAAAAAGTGCAGCCGGTATCGGCACTTTACTGGAAGACGGAATTGGCGATACAGTGCGTGTGAGTTTGACTGAAGATCCGGAATTTGAGATTCCGGTTTGTAAGGATATTGTTAAGAGGTATGAAAAGGCAGGGGTAAGTATTGGGAATATTCCTTTAATTGAGAAAGTTCCTTATAGTCCTTTTACTTATAAACGAAGGGAGAGTTTTGCGGTTGATAATATCGGGGCAAAGCATGTGCCCGTGGTGATCGCCGATCTGAGTAAGTTGGATGTAATTACACCAAAGGATCTGCAAAGCGTTGGATATACGTATGATGAACAGACCGATAAATGGAACATCAATGATACTGCAGCTGATTATGTGTTTACTGGGCACCTGCTGTTAAGTTTTGCATTACCCGGCACATTAAAAGTGATCGTATACCCTGCCGCATGGGCGTTAGCAGGGGATAAAGAAAAATACTTTCCCATTTTTGATGCGGCTGGTTATGGAGAAACGAAAACGAAAAGTGCATTACTGAATTTTGTAATGATGGATTGTTTTAATGATGACACCAGTATTAATGATTTTACAGGGCTTGATGAAATAGAAAAAGATACAACGGCTGTACTGTGTTTTAGCAGCACCAATAAACACGCCATGCCATCTGTTCGAAGAATGTTCATGGAACTAAAGAATCGTAATATTCTCAACCCGGTTATATTGATCACGGATAGTAACTGGCAAACAACCGACGAACACCTCATACATTATGCAACAGAATGCGGCGCCTTATTCCTGGATGGTTTTGGCGATGGTATCTGTTTAGGCATGGGTAGTAAGAGTTATGCGCTTCAATTCGGGGATACCACGCAGGATACAAGCGGCAGAAATTATAGCAGTAATACAACAATAGAACAGTTCATTAATTCAACGGCATTTGGCATCCTGCAGGCAACGCGTACAAGGATCTCAAAAACAGAATACATCAGTTGCCCGAGTTGCGGGCGAACATTGTTTGATCTGCAGGAAACCACGGCAAAGATCAGGAGTGTAACACATCATTTGAAAGGCGTAAAGATTGCGATCATGGGATGTATTGTGAATGGTCCCGGTGAAATGGCCGATGCAGATTTTGGGTATGTGGGCAGTGGTGTTGGGAAAATCACATTGTACAAAGGCAAAGACGTAATGAAACGTAATATCGATAGTGAGATCGCTGTAACAGAGCTGATCAACCTGTTGAAGGAAAGCGAAGCGTGGGTAGAGCCCGCGGTCATCTAAAAAAATAACCAGTGAAAACAGATTTCCTCGTCATAGGTTCCGGTATTGCAGGATTAACATATGCATTAAAGACCGCGAAACAATTCCCCGATAAAAAAGTTACGGTAATCACCAAAACGCAGGCTGATGAAACCAATACGAAATACGCACAGGGTGGTATTGCCGGTGTGTGGGATGAAGAAAAGGATAGTTATCATAAGCACATTGAAGACACTTTAATAGCGGGTGATGGTTTGTGTAATGAACACATCGTAGAGATTGTTGTGAAAGAAGGTCCCGAGAGGATTAAAGAGATCATTGCCTACGGGGCCGAATTTGATAAGGATGAAAAAGGAGAATATAGTCTTGGAAAAGAAGGCGGCCACAGCGAGAACAGGATCCTGCATCACAAAGATGTAACCGGCAAAGAAATGGAAAGGGCATTACTTGATCAGTTGGTCGCCGCAGAAAATATTGAACTGATCAATCATTGTTTTGTGGTGGATATTATTACGCAGCACCACCTTGGTTTTTTAGTTACCAAATCAACACTGGACATTACCTGCTATGGCGTGTATGTGCTGAACCTGCACAATAATCATATTGAAAAGATACTGGCAAAAGTTACACTGCTGGCAACAGGAGGATGTGGGCAGGCATATCGTACTACCACCAATCCACGTATTGCCACGGGTGATGGTATTGCGATGGTGTACCGGGGTAAAGGCAAGATCGAGAATATGGAATTCATCCAGTTCCATCCAACAGCATTATTTGAGCCGGGTATTTCTCCATCATTCCTGATCACTGAAGCCGTTAGGGGCGATGGTGGTATTCTTCGCAATAAAAACGGAGAAGCCTTCATGGAAAAATATGACCCACGCAAGGATCTTGCCCCGCGGGATATAGTTGCCCGCGCTATTGATAATGAAATGAAACGTAGCGGTACGGAACATGTGTATCTCGATTGCAGGCACATGGACAAAGAAAAATTCATTCACCATTTCCCAAATATTTACGAGAAGTGTTTGAGCATGGGTATCGATGTGATGCAACACATGATACCGGTAGCGCCTGCGGCACATTATAGCTGCGGCGGTATTAAAACAGATGAATGGGGAAGAACTTCTATCCGTCACCTCTATGCATGTGGTGAGTGTGCCAGCACAGGTTTGCATGGCGCCAACCGCTTAGCCAGTAACAGCCTGCTTGAGGCCATGGTGTTTGGTCACCGTTGCTATCTCGATAGTATTGATGTTATCAACACGATTGATTTTGAAGATAGCATTCCCGACTGGAATGCAACGGGTACATCAGAGCCGAGTGAAATGATCCTTATCACACAAAGTAAAAAAGAACTGCAGCAGATCATGAGTGATTATGTGGGTATTGTACGTACAGATATGCGTCTCGACAGGGCTATGAAACGTCTCGATCTTTTACATGATGAAACAGAGGCATTGTACCGGTCAACAAAACTATCCCCGCAATTATGTGAATTAAGGAACGTTATATCAGTAGGATACCTGATTGTAAAAGGCGCGCAGTTCAGAAAAGAAAGTCGCGGATTACATTACAATACTGATCATAAAGAAAAGAGTCCGCTGCTGCAAAACATTATATTATAATTCAGACAATGTACTACATCATATACCCGCTGTTTTATCTTTTGTCACTGCTTCCATGGAGAGTGATGTATTTTCTCAGTGATGCCATTTACGGCCTGTTGTATTATATGATCGGTTACCGTAAAAAAGTGGTAATGAAAAACCTGCTCATCGCTTTCCCTGAAAAAACAGAAGCAGAACGTACGCGGATAGCCAAAGACTTTTATCACCGCCTGGTCGATACGTTTATCGAAGTAATCAAATTAATTTCCATCAGCGAAAAACAACTGACCAAAAGGTTTAGTGCAAACCTTGAAGTAGTAGATGCATTCTATGATAAGGGCGTGAATGTTCAATTACATTGCGGGCATTTCTTTAGCTGGGAGTTTATCAACCTCGGGTTCTCGCGTTTCAGTAAATTTCCTTTTGTAGGTGTTTATATGCCCGTGTCTAATAAGGTGTTCGGCAAGATTATGGGTGATATACGCAGCCGTTATGGAACAATACTGGTGCCGGCTGTAAATTTTAAAACAAAATTCCAGGAAATTGTAACAGGGCGTTATGCTTTGGGACTTGCTGCTGACCAAAACCCCGGCAAGCCTGCCAATGCATACTGGGTTCCCTTTTTTAACCGCTTAACACCTTTTGTAACAGGGCCCGAGAAAGGGGCAAAAGCAAATAATATACCGATCATATTTGCTGATTTCTATAGAGTAAAACGTGGCTATTACCGTATGCAGTTTGAGGTGATCACAGATAGTCCCCGTGAATTTGAAGATGGGCAGTTAACAAAAATATTTGCGTCTTACGTAGAAAGAACGATCAGGCAACGACCTGCTAACTATCTCTGGAGCCACCGGAGATGGAAGTGGGAGTTTGACGGGGAGAAATACGGGAACCTGGTAGTGAAATAAAAATGCCACAGAAACACAGAAAAAATTCAGTGCTTCTGTGTTTCTGTGGCAAAAAAATCATCAGTTCAAAACCTCTACATCTTTCTCAATCTCAAACTTATCACCCAACTCTTTCATCTTCCCCCACCCACCTACTACATTGCGGATATTATGAAACCCTTCGCGTTTGATAATTGAAGAGGCGATCACGCTGCGATAACCGCCTGCGCAATGGATATAAATATTTTGTGTTTCATCAAAGCCGGCCATACTGCCCGGATCGGTGAGTGTATCCAATGGTATATTAACGGAGTCTTTCAGGTGACCATTTGCATGTTCGGGTTGTTTTCTTACATCCACTACATAAATCTTATCATCAAACGGGATGTCCATCGCCAGTTCATCTGCTTCCACATCAATGATCAGGTCGATCGTTTCACCTGCGGCGAGCCATGCAGCATAACTGCCTTCCAGATATCCTTCTATTTTATCAAAGCCCACTCTTGCTAAACGTACAATCGTTTCTCTTTCTTTACCGGGGTCCGTTACCAGTATCAATGGTTTGGTAAAAGGCAGAAGGCTGCCTGCCCATTCGGCAAAACGGCCATCCAGGCCAATGCTGATAGATGTGGGTACAAACCCTTCCGTGAAAACAGCAGATGGTCTTGTATCTAAAATAATCACATCATCTTCCGCCGCCTTTATTTTAAAATCAGCAACCGATAATGCCTGCATACCTTTTTCCAATATTGCATCCAGGCTTTCGTATCCTTCTTTGTTAATCTGTGCATTGATGGGAAAATACTGTGGCGGCGCAGTTAAACCTTCTGTAACCGACTTGATAAACGTTTCTTTATCGGGTGATTGTAAAGCGTAGTTAGTTTTCTTTTGCTCACCGATAGTGCTGAAAGTTTCACTGCCCAGATTTTTTCCACAACTGCTGCCGGCACCATGTGCAGGATATACAATTACCTCATCTTCCAGCGGAATTATTTTTGACTGCAGGCTTTCATACATCATACCTGCGAGGTCATCGATAGTGATTTCATTTTCTTTCTGTGCGAGATCCGGCCGCCCAACATCTCCAACAAAAAGCGTGTCGCCTGTAAATACCGCATAGTTCTTTCCGGTTTCATCTTTCAGCAGGTAGCAACTACTTTCGAGTGTGTGCCCGGGTGTATGCAATACCTGGATATGCAGTTTGCCAATGGCAAAAGTCTCACCGTCTTTGGCTACATGTACAGGGTATTTTGTAACAGTCTGCGGTCCATATACAATGGTAGCACCTGTTGCAGCGGCAAGGTCAAGATGACCACTTACAAAATCAGCATGAAAATGTGTTTCAAAAATGTATTGGATCTTTGCATTGCGTTGCTGTGCAAGTGCCAGGTATTCTTCAATATCACGAAGGGGGTCTATAATCGCGGCAATGCCATCGCTTTCAATATAGTAAGCGGCTTCACTAAGACAGCCTGTATATAACTGTTGAATAAACATACTTAATTGTTTATTGGTTTATTTGTTTAGTGGTTTATTAGTTTGTGACCAATAAACCACTAAACAAATAAACCAATAAACAGTAAAAAATTACCCTACCAGCGTTTCCACAAACTGCACAACTTCTGCCAGTCTATTATAATTTACTGAATAGTATATAAATTTTCCATCACGCGAAGTGCTTACAATACCGGCTCTGCGGAGGATGGCAAGGTGTTGTGATGCAACGGATTGCTCCAGCCTGAGCTTAACGTAGATTTCGGTAACAGTCATTTTTTGAAACTCATCCAGCAATTTGATGATTTGCTGCCTGAGTTTGTGATTGATAGAGCGCAGAATAAGGGAAGCCTTTTTTGTATGAATAAAATCGACTTTGATCTGCGTTTTGCCATTTAAAAGAACAACGGCTTGTAATGATTGGCTCATGACAATGAAGTTAAATTGGGGGGGTTAAAAACATTTACTACCCTATAAAGTTAAATAATTCTTCGGGTATTCATAGTATAAATTTTATAAATATTTAATAGTGCTTCAGCTATTCGCCTTAGCTGGATCAAAAAATTCTTTTACATACAAGGGAGCGCTATAAGCAAGATCGGCGAAGATGCCCGCTGCATACGCCTTTCCGGCTAAAGTAATCAGGTGTGAAGCATTATGCTGGATGCTGTTATAGGCGATATTATGACCTGTTAAAATTTCTTTTAATTTTTGGTGCCCACTCCCGCTGAATACTACCGGAGTATGGTCATAAATTGTCATGAAAGAGTCAGTTTCTATGATCAATGCGTGTGGCGGCTGCAATTCCTGCAGATCCAGGTTGTACAATGCTGTAAAAACCTCCATTCTCCTTGCATCTATCAAGGGGCAAAACAGGGTTTTGGGGTCAATGGGAAAGGCATTTGTTTTATAATCCGTAATGGTCGCCTGTGCCATTACCTGCAGGGTATTAATAGTAATCAAAGGCTTATCCAATGCAAAACAGATTCCCTTGGCAGAAGCCAGTCCTACCCGTAACCCCGTATAACTGCCGGGACCGATCGTTACAGCTACAGCATTCAGATCCGACAAAGAATAACCGCTTTTTTCCATCAACCCGGCAATGGCCGGTTGCACAAATGCTGCATGGTTCTTCTGCTCGGTACTTTCTAAAAGTTCCAATACCTCATCATTTTTCGAGAGGCACACACTTGCGTGTTCGGTGGCGGTATCTATGTTGAGAATAAGCATATTTATTGTTGCAAATTACATCAATATTTCCTGTGCAAGATTTGGTGCGGGGAGATACCTGTTATTATGCTCACTTAATTTCTTCAGCAACGCATACACATTTTTCAACCCGATCTTTTCGGCCCACTCAAACGGACCGTATGGGTAATTGGTGCCGGTTCTCATGGCAATATCGATTTCCTTTTTACTGCTGAGATCCTCTCCCAGTGCGAAATAGGCTTCATTAATGATCATTGCAACAATACGTACCGAGATCATTCCCGGAACATCGGGTGCCAGTTGATATTTCCACCCCAGTGCTTCCAGCGAGCTAATGCCTGATGCAAAGAACCTTGTATCGTTAACAGCCAGTTCAAGTATATTTCTTTCCAGAAAAGTTTTCCAGCCATTGATCCGGATATAATTTTTAGGGAGTGTTGCATTCGTTTGTATTACTTCATTTACAAAAACAGGTTTCTGCCTAATGCTGCTGAAAACATCATTGTGCTCATCAAAAAGGAGATCGATATACATATCCGCCTCCGCAGTAACCGAATCATCGCACGATTGTATAACGATAGTAATACCCACAGGAACGCCCCTCGATAGTAATTGATCGTATTGCTCGGGTGTTGAGCAGACCGCTATTTTCATGGCCATATCATTAGAGCGCAAATTTAGGTTGGCAGGTTGATAGAAAAACAGCAAATTGCTGATCCTAAACTAGTGATATGTCAAAACAGATCTTCAAAACAGACAAAGCACCGGCTCCTATCGGTCCTTACAACCAGGCCGTAAAAGCCAATGGCTTTATATTTTTCAGCGGCCAGGTGGCATTGATTCCCGCTACCGGTGAACTGGAAATCAGCAGTATTGAAGCGGAAACCCACCAGGTAATGAAGAACATCAAAGCCCTGCTTGATGAGGCGCATGTTACTTTCGGGCATATCGTAAAAACCACCATTTTCCTGAGTGATATGAGCCTGTTTGCTAAAGTGAACGAAGTATACGGATCTTATTTTGCCGGCACGGGCGATGAGCCTGCGCGCGAAACAGTTGCTGTTAAAGGACTTCCAAGAGGCGTAAATGTGGAGATAAGTATTACTGCGGTAGTGGATCTGTAAAGCAGTTAATAGGCGATAGTTCATCGACCATGGTCTATTAACTATGGACTTCCTCCACAGTATAACATGTACGAAATACCTTTTTCTCTCCCGGTGCCAGGAGCACCAACCCCATGCCATTATTAAAATTATCGGGAGCACCGCTCAGGTTTTCTATGGCTATACTTTCACGATGTGAGGGTGTATACACCTGGAGAACAGGATAACTGTTATCCGGTTCTATCGTGAGTTTTATCCGGTCATTTCTGAGTATACAATGATTGGTGTTACCCACTTCATCGAACTCAAATCCATTATCAAGAACGATATCCCGCAAAGAAGCTCCGTTCAAAAAACGTTCATCCATTAATTTGTTCCCTGTCGGAAGCAGTTCGCTATCATATTCAAGTTGCTTACTGGCAGAAAACTGGAGTATCCATTCGTCTACCTTTCCGCCAATACTGAAATACGGGTGCCATCCATCTGCCATCGGGATAGCCGTTGCATGATCATGGTCCATTGTAGTACTTACCTGTAAGCGGTTACCTCTTTTCAGTTCCCAGGTGATACTAATATGATAGGCAAAAGGATAACCGGGATCCATTCCTTTATATTGGTGTGAGAGCGTTACGGCTGCACCTGAATCATCCGCTGTATGACCGGTTATTTCATAAACCGCATCATATATCAATCCATGTATTGCATGACCCAATAAGAAATGCTTTTGAACCTGGTACGGGTGATGATGAAAAGCATAGGCTCCTTTGTTCATCCTGCAAACAAAAGGACTCAGTTTTGCACTTTTAAAACCGCTGGTGATATTTTGTACTGCATCATCCACACTTTCAAATCCACCCACTACATTGATCAGTTCTCCGTTTATTGGCACAGTAAAGGCATTCAGTAATCCTCCGAATGTATAGATCTCAGCTTCGCCCCCGGAAACATTATCTTTTAATCTGATCACTGGATGTATGGCAGATGTATCAATCAAAATTTCAAAAGACATACACGCGAATATTTAAACCTAAAATAGCCCTTTTTCCTGTTATCGGTCATTTGTCATCTATCATTCCACCCCAAAACTAACACCCGTTCACATTAATGCTTTAATTTTACGTTCCTATGCCATATACGCTCACTAATAAAGTAAGGATAGTAACGGCGGCCAGTTTATTTGATGGTCATGATGCCGCTATTAATATCATGCGCCGTATCCTGCAGGCCCACGGTGCCGAAGTAATACATCTTGGGCATAACCGGAGTGTACTTGAAATTGTAGAATGTGCTATAGAAGAAGATGTACAGGGTATTGCCATCACCAGTTACCAGGGTGGTCATGTTGAGTTTTTTAAATACATGAAAGACCTGCTTGACCAGAACGGTTGCGGGCACATTAAAATATTCGGCGGCGGCGGCGGTACTATTTTGCCGGAAGAAGCAAGAGAACTCCATGCATACGGCATCACACGTATTTATAGTCCCGATGATGGAAGACAGATGGGGCTGGAAGGAATGATCGAAGACGTGATCAAACAATGTGATTTTAACCTGAACGGGAATGGCGAATATAAAAAGCCAATGACCCTGGGGGAAATAAAAGACGTGCGCAAAGTAGCCAGGTTGATCACCAATGCGGAGAATGACAATGCGAAAATTACTGTTGCGCATACAAAGGAAAGAACCATTCCTGTGTTGGGTATTACCGGAACAGGTGGTGCCGGTAAAAGTTCAGTTACCGATGAATTGGTCAGAAGATACCTCCATGGATTTACCGAAAAAACAATTGCGGTAATATCGGTGGACCCCTCCAAGAAAAAAACAGGCGGTGCATTACTTGGCGACAGGATCCGCATGAATGCCATATCCAATGGCCGGGCCTATATGCGAAGCCTTGCCACGCGTGATGACAATACAGCCTTGAGCGCACATGTACAGGAAGCGATCGATATCTGTAAAGAAGCAGGTTTCGATTTTATCATTTTAGAATCGGCAGGTGTGGGGCAAAGCGATGCGTCTATCCTTGATTTTTGTGATGTGAGTTTATATGTGATGACACCCGAATATGGGGCGGCATCGCAGTTAGAGAAGATCAATATGCTCGACTATGCAGATGTGATCTGTATCAACAAATTTGATAAGGCGGGTGCGTTGGATGCATTGCATGATGTACGCAAACAGTTTAAACGGAACCATGGTTTATGGTCGGCAAAAGATGAGGAGCTGCCTGTTGTAGGAACGATTGCCGCACAATTCAATGATGCGGGCATCAATGAATTATTTGAAAAATTATTTCAATCGATTGAGAAGAAGACCGGCATCCTGTTCAGCCATGTATCGATTATTGAAAGCCATACAACCGGGTCCACTACCACGCGTTCACAGATCATTCCACCTAAGCGGGTAAGGTATTTGTCTGAAATAGTAGAGAGTAACAAAGTGTATGATGAATGGGTTACCGCTCAATGTGAAATGGCTTCGCAACTATATAAAGTTAACGGGGCAATTGCAGCCATGCGTAACACACCTGCGCTGAAACACAATGACACTAAGGCTCTTGAAGCCATGCAAAAACATCTGGAAGATCAACTGGATACAGGCTGTAAAGTTTTGCTTGATAAATGGCCGCAGGTTGTTGCCAAATATAAAGCCGATTTTTTTGAGTACCAGGTGCGTGATAAATTAATCAAACAACCCTTAAGTGTTCAATCACTCAGCGGTAGCCGCATCCCCAAAGTTGTTCTTCCTAAATATGCAGACTGGGGCGATATTCTCCGTTGGCAATTACAGGAAAACCTGCCTGGCGAGTTTCCATTTACTGCCGGTGTGTTTGAATTGAAACGGCAGGGTGAGGATCCTACCAGGATGTTTGCAGGAGAAGGTAGTCCCGAAAGAACCAATAAAAGGTTTCACTATGTTTCACTCGGGCAACCGGCTATCCGTTTATCAACGGCTTTCGATAGTGTTACATTATATGGTGAGGACCCTGCCCCGCGACCAGATATCTATGGCAAAGTGGGTAACAGTGGCGTGAGTATTGCAACGGTTGATGATGCAAAAAAGTTATACAGTGGTTTTGATCTTTGCGATCCCAAAACATCGGTAAGCATGACCATTAATGGTCCCGCCCCGATACTGCTGGCTTTTTTTATGAATGCGGCAATCGATCAGTTATGTGAAAAATGGATCACCGAAAATAATGATTGGCCAAGGGTGAAAGCATTCATCGCTAAGAAATTTGAAAGGTTGCCTTGCCCTGTTTATTATAACCCTTCATCACCTGAGCGTTTGCCGGAAGGTAACAGTGGATTGGGTTTACAGCTGTTAGGCGTTAGTGGCGATGAGGTTTTACCGGCAGATGTATATGCAAAAATAAAAGCCGAAGCACTTGCGCAGGTGCGTGGAACTGTGCAGGCCGATATATTGAAAGAGGACCAGGCACAAAATACCTGCATCTTCTCAACTGAGTTTGCCTTGAAACTCATGGGAGATGTCCAATCTTATTTTATCGATCAGAAGATCAGGAATTTTTATAGTGTGAGTATCAGTGGTTATCATATTGCCGAAGCCGGTGCCAACCCGGTTACACAATTGGCCTTCACATTATCAAATGGGTTTACCTATGTAGAATATTATTTGAGCCGCGGTATGCATATCGATGATTTTGCGCCCAATCTTTCTTTCTTTTTCAGCAATGGAATGGATCCTGAGTATAGTGTGATCGGGCGTGTGGCAAGACGTATCTGGGCGAAGGCGATCAAATACAAGTACAAAGGGAATGAGCGCTCACAGAAATTAAAATACCATATTCAAACCAGTGGGCGGAGTTTGCATGCCCAGGAAATTGATTTTAATGATATCCGTACAACCCTGCAGGCTCTTTACGCGATATATGATAATTGTAACAGCCTGCATACAAACGCATATGATGAAGCCATTACAACACCTACGGAAGAAAGTGTACGGCGTGCCATGGCTATTCAATTGATTATTAACCGGGAGTTGGGTACAGCGGTTACAGAAAATTTTATGCAGGGAAGCTATGCCCTGGAAGAGTTGACTGAACTGGTTGAAGAAGCTGTGTTGGCAGAGTTTGACAGGATAACCGATCGTGGTGGTGTATTGGGTGCTATGGAAAGAATGTACCAGCGTAACAAGATCCAGGAAGAAAGCTTGTATTACGAAACAATGAAGCATACGGGAGAACTTCCTTTGATAGGAGTAAATACCTTTCTGAACAAGAAGGGCAGCCCGACCATATTACCCGGCGAAGTAATCCGGAGTACCACCGAGGAAAAGGAGCAGCAGATCCAGAACCTTCTTGCTTTTCAAAAAAGGAACGAAGCAAAAGCCAGCGCTTCTCTCCAGCGTTTAAAGGCAATGGCTATCGAAAATGGGAACCTCTTTGTAGAACTGATGGAGTCGGTAAAATACTGCTCCCTGGGTCAGATCACCCATGCATTATATGAAGTTGGCGGTCAATACCGGCGGAACATGTAAATTAGTAGCGAAAAGAATTCAAAATTTGATAACAATGTATATAAGAAGAGCCTTTGTATTTTTAGTTGCTATTTTTTTGATCAATAACGTCAACGCCCAGGCAAGACGTTTCGATACCACAATGAAAATAGGTCGTGTTGGATATAGGGTGAATACAAATAATAGAAGCGAAGAACTGAATAGCATCACCATCAGCCCCATTGGTTTTGAAAAAGAAGCACGGGAAGTAACTATACAGGTGAAAGGAAGAGTAAACAAAGCCGAGGTGGATGATCTGAATAATGATGGGTTTCCTGATCTTGTTATGTATGTAATTAATCCCGGGTCAAAAGGTAGGTCAACAGTATTTGGCATAAGCTCTGACAAGAACTCGGGCTTCCAGCCCATCTATTTTCCGGATGTGTATGACGATCAGAAATTACGCGTAGGATACCAGGGCTATGATCAGTACTCGCTGATGGAAGGAATGCTGATGCGCCGCTTTCCGATATATACTACCGATACCGCCAACATTGTTCCAACAGGAATGGTGCGCCAGATCCAATACCGCATTATCAATGGTGAAAGAGGAGAGTTAAAATTTAAAGTAATGCGGACTTACGATTACGCGAAGCAGTAATACATTTTCAAACTATCCGATGAATAAGTTAATCACCCTTTTATTCCCATTACTGTTCTCTCTCAGTTGCTTCTCCCAAACAATGGCAGAAGTTGAATCAAAAAAAGTGGTGTTGCCCAATGGATGGGGACTCACACCGATCGGCAGAAGTTTTTCATTAGGCGATCTTCCTTTGAATATTGCCATTAGCCACTCCAAAAAATTAATGGCAGTTACCAATAACGGGCAGGGCGTGCAAAGCATTCAGTTGATTGATCCTGTAGCGGAAACCATACTGGATAGTATCATTGTGCCTAAAAGCTGGTATGGCCTAACGTTTAGTAAAGACGAAAAGAAATTGTATGCATCAGGCGGAAATGATAACTGGATACTGGAATACAAAATTGACAATAAAAAACTCGTGCTTACCGATAGCATCATCCTAGGTAAAAAATGGCCGAATAAAATAAGTCCGACAGGGATAGCACTGGATGATGAAAAACAGTTACTGTATGTAGTGACCAAAGATGATAAGACACTATATATTGTTGATCTCTCTACAAAAAAAATAAAACAACAGGCGCAGCTGGGTGGAGAAGCATATGCCTGTTTGCTTTCACCGGATAAAAAAGAATTATACATCAGTTGCTGGGGTTGCGATAAGGTATACGTCTTTGATACCGAAGGAGAAAAAATAGTAAGTGAGATACCGGTGGGAGATAACCCGAATGAGTTATGTCTTACACAGAATGGCAAATATCTTTTTGTAGCCAATTCAAATGATAATTCGGTATCGCTGATCAATGTTTTTGAAAGGAAAGTGATTGAGATATTAAATGCAGCGCTTTACCCTGATGCACCCAATGGATCAACTACCAATGGGCTGGCGTTAAGTACAGACGAAAAGACATTATACATTGCCAATGCGGATAATAATTGCCTCACTGTTTTTGATGTGGCAAAGCCAGGAAAGAGTATCAGCAAGGGTTTCATCCCCGTGGGATGGTACCCGACCAATGTAAAAGTGATCGGTAAAAAAATATTCGTAGCCAATGGGAAGGGATTTAATTCAATGGCCAACCCGTATGGTCCTAATCCATTTGGCAATAAGCAAACGGTTGTTTACCAGCAAGGCGACCCTTCAAAACCGAAAGGAGTACAATACATAGCCGGACTTTTCAAAGGCACCATGAGTGTGATTGATGCACCTTCTGCGGCGCAGTTGGCCATCTATTCAAAAGTTGTTTACCGTAACACACCTTACACAAAAGTGAAAGAATTGCTGGTACAGGGAGAAGTGGGTAACCCGATCCCTTCAAAGGTTGGAGAGGCAAGTCCGATCAAATATGTATTTTATGTTGTGAAAGAGAACCGCACGTACGACCAGGTGTTGGGTGATGTAAAAGAAGGAAACGGCGATCCCCGGTTGGTTTTATTTGGCGAGAACGTAACGCCTAATCAACATGCATTGACAAAAGAATTTGTCCTGTTAGATAATTTTTATGTGGATGGCGAAGTAAGTGCAGATGGGCATAGCTGGACGATGGGTGCTTATGCAACGGATTATCTTGAAAAGAACTGGGTAAGCAGTTACGGCGGCAGAGGAGGAACCTATGATGGTGAAGGTAACCGCGAAGTGGCCAACAACAAAGGCGGCTTCTTATGGGATCATTGTAAAAAAGCCGGTGTAAGTTTTCGAACCTATGGTGAGTTTGCCGATAATGGCAAACCTAATATCCCTGTATTGAAAGGACATCTATGTCCCTATTTCACAGGCTTTGATGGAAAAGTAGCAGACACTACACGCTTTCAACAGTGGAAACAGGAATTCGATTCATTAGTAACGATTGGCCAGGTGCCGCGTTTCAACAGTGTGCGCTTTGGTAATGATCATACAGAGGGCCTGAAGAAAGGAAGACCTACTCCTTTTGCGCATGTAGCCGATAATGATCTGGCGGTGGGTATGTTTGTAGAATACCTGAGCAAAAGTCCTATCTGGAAAGAGACAGCTATTTTTATTATTGAAGATGATGCACAAAATGGTGCGGACCATGTAGATGCACATCGCAGCCCCGCTTATCTTGCAGGTGGTTTTGTAAAAAGAAATTTTATTGATCATACCGTCTACTCAACTTCTTCTATGTTGCGTACAATCGAACTCATATTGGGGATCCCACCTATGAGCCAGTACGATGCTGCTGCAACGCCTATGTGGCGCTCGTTTACAGCTAAAACCGACTTTAGCCCTTACGTAACAAAACCAGCCCGTGTTGACCTGCGAGATAAAAATACTGCGATGAATGAATGGCAGCGGCGATCAGAAAAATTCAATCTGGCCAAAGAAGATGCAGTTCCCGATCTTGAATTTAATATTGTGTTATGGCATGGTATCAAAGGAGATAATATTCCTTTTCCCGGACCTAAAAGAGCAGCATTCTTCAAGCCGATCAAGAAAGATGATGATGACTAAGCAGAAGAATGAATGGTTACCTGCCTGACACAATAACTATTTTAGTAACCACCTTTTCGGCATTATCATCGTCACGAATGATGACAAGATAAACGCCACTCGCAGCTTTTTCTCCTTTATAGTTATATCCATTCCAGACTGCCTGTCCCCCCAGTGCGCGTGTTTGATAAACAAGCCGGCCACTGAGTTCCGTGATCTTCACCAATGCATCTTTGGTAAGCCCGCGTATGGCAATTGTTCCGTTGTAGCCGGGTGGTACGGGGTTAGGGAACACTAATACAGGGTTGTTGGGCGTTTGTGCTTCAGTAGCCGTGCTGCGAAAACTACAGATACCGTTAATCGTTGAGATGAATACTTCACCGCTTGCCGGATCAATTGAAATATGGTTCACATCATTCCCCAGCAGTGCGCTGTTTTCTGCCGTGAAGCGGTAAATGATCTTATCTCCATCAGGCGAAATAAGCCATACCCCATTCTTTGTTCCGATCCATTTCCTGTTGGCCCCGTCCACTGCAATGCATTGTACAATTTCATCTTTAAAAAGAAGTCCGGCAAACCTATCCTGCTGCACCACCGGTAATATCGCTTCACAACCTTGTGCACTGAATACATCCCCACTGCAACGGATGATACCGATGCCCCTGTCTGTGCCTACCCAGATAAACCCATTTTTATCTTTTGCAATGGAAAGTACATTGTTACCCGGCAGATTTCCATTACCTGTTCCCTGGCGATAGTATTTCCATTTATCATCAGCAAGCAGATCAATATTCTGACCATAATTAAAACAGAACAGGCCATTGTCTTTCGGGCTGATGATCCACAATTGGTTATTATCATCCACCAGTATTTGTGCTACTGCATTCTCAAGATGGGTAAAAGGAATGGTAAATGATTTCCAGCTGCTGTCTGCTTTTCTTACATGCAGGTTTTGTGCCGCGCCATAGTTGCTGATCCATAGATTATTATTTTGATCAAAAGCAAGACCACTAACCCGGTAGCTGGCAGCATCACCGATCGCAGGCTGCAATGTGCTGTTATTTTTTTTATAGATGCGCGGTGTAGCTCCTTCTGTAAAGTGCGCCAGCCCGCCACCATAGCTTCCCGCCCAAAGGCTTCCGTTTGCAGGGTCGATAGCCAGCGAAATAAAATCGAGTACAGAATCAAGAACGGGTGTATTATAATAACCGGTATAATTCCAGGTGTCACCAGTATACCGGTATATACCATCCCTATTATACTGGTAGTTCCATGAGCTGTTTACGCTTCCGGCAGCTGCATATAAGATGTCATTGCCGGCAATCATCTCTCCGTCTGCATTTCCGGGTGGGCCATTGGGTATGATTCTTTCTACTGTTGGTTGATAGGAGGAAAGCCCGCCAAATTGATCCGCTACCCAAAGTATACCGTTGTCTGTTATGGCCGAGCGGGGTAAGGAGATCACTCCATTCTGCGTAGTAATTTTTTCAATAGTACCGTTTGTATTCAATAGCAATACGCGCGCATTGCCTGCTGCTGTGCGTTGGCATACAAGAATTTTGTTTTCGGAAGCCGTTATATTAGTAACCGGCCATGTGATATCGGTATATAAAAGTTTCCACTGGCTGCCATCGAATATGAATAGCGAATCATTTGTTTGCGCAACAGGTTTGTTGTTGGCTACAATAACATTCCGGGCAGCCCCTGCCGGTAATCCATTGGTACCACTCATGTTCTGCCAGTTAGAAAAATCAGAAGGATTGGTATTTGAGAGGGAGATTCTTTTTAGTCCATCGCCGGTAGCCGCATAAAAAAAAGTATCATCCGAAGAGAAAGCGGCAATGCTTACCTGTGATCCGTTATTACCAATCAGCCAGGTGTCTTTGATCTCATATTTTGAAAGATCCGCTACAATTATGCCCAGGCCGCTGCTAATATAGGCAAAGCCGTTCCTGCAAAAAATATGGTTGATCGTTTTATTACCTGCTATTATACTACGCCTGATATCACCGATATTTTTCACATCACCTTCTTTCCGGAGTATATCAAGATTGCTGTTATTGTAGCCCACCACTACCTGTGCTGTGGTAGCATCCCATCCAATACACTGTACACCAAGATCATTCAGACCGGTTACTTTGCTATATCTTTCTGTTTCACCCTTGGCATTCACAGAAAAAAGATTAGTAGCAGTAGCGCAATAGATCTTATCGCCTTTGAGTACCTGTATGGTATGTTGGTAGTTGAGGTGCTCTCTCCATTGTCCGATAGGGGGTATATTGTTTTGAGCGGATAAGCAGAAAGAAAGGAGAAGGGAAAATAAAAGTAAAACTGCGTGCAAATCTTGTGTCTTCACAAGAGAATTGCGTGGTTCTGTGCAGACACAGAACTGGCGATTATATTTTAACGATGCCATTCTTGATCGCAAATATCGCGAGCCCAACCCGTGTTTTTACATCCAGTTTTTTAAACAGGTTATCGCGGTAGGTATCAATGGTGCGTGGGCTTAGGTACATTTCATCGGCAATTTCTTTATAGGTCTTTTCTGTGCAGATCCATTTTAAGAAAGTGGTTTCATTCTCGGTAAGGTTACTGAGGGTAACAGAATCGGTATCAAACACTTCTTCGTGATTGATATAATGCATGAGTTTATTGCTTACCAGTTCATTGATGAAATAACCGGTATCTCTTACGCTGTCAAGTGCATCTTTGAAAACTTTAGGTTTACTATCTTTGAGTATGTACCCCCGCGCGCCATTTTTCAGCATACGTATAATAGCGGTGTCGTTTTCAAGCATGCTCAGTACCAGTACTTTGGTAGAAGCAAGATTGGCTTTGATCCAGCCGGAGGTTTCATAGCCATCCATAACCGGCATGGTAATATCTAGCAATACGATATCGGGATTGTTTTTTTGGTTAACCTTATCGATGAATTGTTTGCCATTGTTGGCTTCCAGGATCACCTTGTAACCTTCAAAAGAATTAATGATAGCCGCTAAACCGGTCCTTAATAATTCATGATCGTCAATCAACGCTACGAAGGTCATAATTTGCTTAATTGGGGTTTAATATACAAAGTTATGGTTGTTCCGGCACCTAATATACTTTTTACATCCACGGTGGCATCAATGAGTTTTGCCCGGTTGCTGATATTCTGGAGACCGATACCCGGCCTGTCTTTGGTAAGCGATCCAGGGTCAAATCCTATCCCATTATCGCGGATCGTGAAAACGGTCAGCTCCGGTTCGCTCGCGATTGTAATATCTATCTGGTCCGCAGATGCGTGTTTGAGGATATTGTTCACGATCTCCTGTATCATACGGAACAGGATAATATCTGTATTCTGATCGAGGATATGAAAGTCGTCAGGGGTTTTGAAAGATGTTTTATAGCGGCCTGTTTTTTCAAGTGATAACAGCAGCTGGCGGGTTGATTCGATGATGCCGATATCATGGATCCGGTTGTTCTGTAGATTATGGCTGAGGTCGCGCAGATCCTTAATGGCTTTGCCTAACAGCTCATCTGTTCTGTTTAGCTTGGGTTCATCACCTACCTGGCCAATTGTGTTCAGGTTAAGCCTTACAAGGCTGAGTATCTGCCCGATATTATCATGGATCTCCTGGCTGATATAGGCGAATGCCTGTTCCTGGATCTCAAGCTGGGTTTGAAGAAGGGTCTGTTTAAAGCGGTTGCGCATCTCTTCTTTCTCTTCCTTATTTTTCCTTTGCCTGCGGAGAAAAACAAAAACGATGAGTAATACAAAACTCCCCATCAATATAAAAAAGACAGAGGCAATTACGATGGTGATGAGGATGTCTTCCTGTTGTTTTGGCATAGATAGAAGGCGACGCAGAACGAGCTGTATAAAATTACGTTTAAACTATGATTGATGATGCCGTAAATCCTTATTCCTTCTGCCTGCAGATCATTGCTGCGTAAATATTCAAAAAGGGCATTGATGATAACAGATCCGAGGTAGAAGATCAACAACCCACTGGTGATCCAGAAAAAAGGCTGTTTAGCTAATTGGAGATCTATGTTTTCGGGCAAAACGGATTCGTAAAAGTAACAACAGCAAAAGATAACGATAAAGAAGGAGCCCAATAAAAAAGTATAGGAATTGAAGGTTTTATTAAAGCCCTGTATGAAAAGTATATTCAGTATTACCGAAATAATAAATAGTGGAACAAAGAAAAGGATCACCTGTTTGAATACCTTTTGTTTAAAATGCCTGAAAAACAAGAATGAATAAAATACAAATTCAAGCGTGGTAAAAACGTTGAACATGGCGTAGTTGGAGACTCCCTTTGCACGGTACCAACCTCCAATCAGCTCTACTGTAACGGTAGTAAATAGAAAAGGAATAAAATACAATGGTATTTTATTCCTTTTCTGGATGTAAAAAAATATGGATGCTAGAAGGCTTGTTAATTCGAAAAAAAAGTCGAAAAATATCTGCATACTAAGGGAAAATTGTTCCGTGGTTCAGCTCGTTGGGTCCTTCAGGATCGCCGATATCATTGACAACGATATTACCCCCCGATTTCTTTTTATTATTTACTGAAAAGAAAACTGTTTTGCGGCCAATATAGCTTTTGTTACCATTAGGAACAGTATTCGCATCATAAACACCGAAATTAACATAAATCTCGTCAGAATTGTATTTAGTTTTCATTGCTTTTATATAGTCAAGAAGGTCTTTGATCTCGAACTGGATATATTCAGTTTCTCCTTTTGCAGCTTGTTTCAGGTATGTTGTACGTAATGCATCAGCTGAAGAATTTGTAATGAGACCTGGGATAGCTCCACCGCTAACCCCTACAATGTTATTGCTTTCAGTAGCTGTATTTTCTTCTGCAGCAGGAGCTTGTTCTTTCTGACAAGCTATAAATAGAAATGCTACAGTGGCAGCAAGAAAGAGCATACTAACCGAAAATGAAATTTTTTTCATAAATATTTTTTTAATGTGTGGTTCAATTATCTGAACTTTTTATGCCAGCAAGGTACTGCATGGGTAATTTTATTGTTTAACCAATTTGTAGTACGACTACTACGATATTTATAATATATTGAAAATCAATAATTTGAACATTATAATTAATAAAAAAACGGTGTTTATAACGCACTATTTACGGTGAAAACACCGTGCGGGTTTCCGCAGGTTTAACATTTTTTTGCAACCAAAACGCAATTTCACAAAACAAAATACGGGAAAAACACCCGGAAGAACCTTAACTTTTTTGCGTATTTATATAGTTCCTGATCGTTGATCGGTTCACCCACCAGATCACCAGTATGATCATGGCAGCCGTTAAAAAGGTATATAAAGAAGGGATTTGTGGTATGAATATGTTCTGCTGCTGTAAAAATTGATGGGTTGCATATTGCGCAAAAGCAATCACCAGTAACGCCACAAGGATAATGATCACATTCACAGGGAAAAATTGGCGGATCAGAAATTTTCTTAATTGCTTAGGGGATGCACCCAATGTTATCAGCAGGGTGATCTCTTCTTTACACGATGCAATCGTGAGCTGGATAAACAAAGTGAAAACAAGCAGTGCAAATAAAAGCATGGTTGCACCCGATACCCAGGAAATATTTACCACAATATCTACCACCTGGCGGTAACGGCTGAAACGTGTTTTTTCAGGATCCGTAACCAGCAACTTCGCATTCAGGTATTTTACCAGTTCCGGGTTTCCCGGATCTTTTGTTTTGATGATTACGCGCGAAGGTTTTGCCTGCTGGTTCTTTCCAAACTGTGCATTTCCCCAACGCATAAATTCTTCGGGCACTAATAACGATGAGATCCTGTCGCTGAAACCTACAATCTTCCCATTATAGGTAACAGGACCACCCGGGCCATACAGGTTTACTTTGAACACAATCATCTTTACTACCTCATGCGTAAGCTGTGGCAGGTTTTGGGAAAAAGAAAATTGAAAATTATAAAAATCAAGAAACATATTAGGCGCAATAATGGGAATGAAAGCAGAACCCTCGCTCCATTTCCAGTCTTTATTAGTCACGTCTATAAAATCGTCCGGTACACTCTCAAAAGCGATATCTGTATAAAACGGAAAGCGTTCACTTGCACTCTGAATAGATGCTTTGAAGCGGCTGGGTGTTAATGTACCAACCGATTGTACAAAAGATTGCTTCCGCAGTTCCGCAATATCATTATCGGATATGGTAGCGGTTCCAAGTGTTTGATCATTGAGTGCTTTATTAACTACCAGGAAATTCGCAATACTATCCTGGTTAGACTTGCTTAACAGCAAGGCATTGTAGTCGGCCTGTACCTGAACGGCTGCCAGTATCAGCAGCATCGCAACCGATAAACCCACCGCAGCCATTACAAAACGCTTGCGCCCTGCACCCGTCCGGATCAATTTTTTTAATAAGTGATTTAATCTATCCATGATGATTATGGCTTAGAGGCTCAGTTCTTTTGTATAGCTAAAATGGGTATCATGTTCAAGATCCGTTACTACCAGCCCTGCATTTCTTCTTTTACATTCCCGTTGTATCAGGTCAGCTGCTTTTGCAATATTTGCATTGTCGAGGTGACTAAAAGGTTCATCCATGATCAGCCATTCAAAGGGCTGCATCAATGCTCTTATAATAGCCACACGCTGCTGTTCTCCATAACTGCATACACCTGCTTTCTGTTCCAGAATATGGGTGATGCCTAATGCTGCCGCCATCGTATCGATCATTTCTGCAGGATGATATGGTGTTTGTAAAACCCGTTTGAGTTCAATGTTCTCTCTTGCCGTAAGATTGGGAAACAGACGAAGGTCCTGGAAAATGATGCTGATCTTTTGCTGGCGGATCAATGCCAGCTCCTGTTCATTCAGTGAGGATGCCTGTGTTTCATCAAACAGAATATTGCCTTCATGATCATCCCGAAGGCGGTATAGCGTATGAATGAGTGTGGTTTTTCCTGTGCCGCTGGGTGCCTTGATCTTTACATATTCCCCAGTTTCAAAACGCGTATCCGTGTTCCAGATATCAGAGGTTCTTTGGAGGAACCTTTCTTTCAGGGGAATGGGAATGAGGTGGCGGAAAGTAATATTCATAAGAAGATGTTAGATGATAGATGTTAGAAAAGAAAACAGTGGGTACTGCTAACATCTAACATCTGATTTAATTCGTGCGAATGATCGCCGGTACTCCTGCCGGGAACATTTTTTCTTCCATTTCTTTTTCTCTTTTTGCCTGAACGCGCATATCCACTGCAATATCAGTAAGCAGGCTGGTAAGTGTTACCAGGCTGTTTTGTTTTTCGTTCTGCATACGCAATTCAAAACCTGCATTTAGTTTCTTGCCGTCAAAATTATCTGAAGTAGCAATCAGGTCTTTAAAAGTGGCTTTGGCAGTGCGCAAAGAATGATCATAGTTGGCTGACGGATCTTTGATAAAGCCGTTAAGTGTTGCTGCTATATCCACATAAAAAACAGTTGACTTTCCTTTGAAGCGTGCAAGGGCTTCTTTATTGATGGTAGCTTTCCCTGTTTTATTTATGTATTGCGTATACGTTAGCGAATCGCTGGCTAAAACAAAGTTTTTATCATCGGCCACTATATACAATCCCATGAAAGAAATCAGTCCGCCTGCTTTATAGGTATTTCCCTGTTTTACCAGCCATCCCATGCCGGCGGCTTTATCCATGATCTTTGCGAATCCAGCTTTGTCACCCACTGGCGCAAACAGGATCATTTTGCCAAGCGGCTTTTTACGCATCATGCTTCTTTCATCCGTTTTTGTTAGCGGATCAGGGGTTGAAAGATCAATGTCTGATACCACTACCGCGATATCACCTTTCAATGCTTTATAAATATCCTGGCTGGTAAAGCCCGATTTTTCAAGGAAAGTATTGGCAAGACCTTCTATTTCCAGTTGTTTCAGGATGCCACCAAAAATTTCCGGATTAAATGCTGCCAGCATGATCGCATTGATATTTTGCGATGGATAGTTCTCTATCAGGGAAAGATCTACCGTTGGGCCTGCATATTTCTTAAGCACATTGGCCAGCATCTCATTTGTATAAGTTGTTGATTTGGCAACGATCTTTCCATCTTCGAAGCTGAGGGTTGACGCCATATAATTATCCTTCAACAATTCTTCGAGCTTAGGTGGTTGGAAAGGAAGAATTTTATTGAGGGTAGCAACAGAGCTGTTACCGCTTGTGAATGCGTATCCATCTGCTTTTTCTTTAAACATACTTGTGAAGATCTCAACATCCGCCAGTGATTCTGTTGTCTTTTGTGTGAAGTAACGGTCCACCTCTTTCTTCAACTCTCCTGCTTTATTGGAGTCAACCGGTTGTTTAAAGCTCATCGCTACCGTATCATAATAGGGTTTCATTGTATGCTGGTAAAAAGTAGCGATCACCTGCTCGCCGTTCCAGGCGATCATTGCGCCTTCGTGTGGAACCGCATAACTGTAATCCTTTTCCTTTTTGATCTCTTTACCCTCCATCATCTTTTGTTTCTTCAAAAAGCTCTCTAACTGGGCACCGTCTTTCAGGCTGCCCATCAGGCTGAAGGTGTTGGATTGACTATTATCTGCATTGGTCTTTTGTCCCATGAACAAAAAGATCTTTTCACTCCATTTAATACCCGCATTCTCTCTAAAGTCCTTGATCATGGCTTTATCCTTTGCATCCATCGAATCATTCTTGAATACCTTTTGCATCAGCGTATCGATACTGATACCCCCTTTTTGCAATTTATCCTGCATCTGCTGCGGATCCACTACCAGCACAAAACTCGCATCACGGGGAATGTATTTTGCTTCGTGGGGAGTATTATTCTTACACGACAGCATACTGGTGGCTATCAGTAACAGTAAGAGACCGGAATAAACTGACTTTTTCATAGGGTATGATTAAAGGTTAGAGACACTAAGTTAGAAATTGCTTCGGACTTATTACAGCTTAATGGGTTTATTTGATCAATGAATGATAAATGGCTTCCTGAATGTTTGAACGCACATTCAGCTGGCTCAGTTTATTATTGTTACGGGTGGGCGTTACCCGGTTAGATAGAAAAATATATACCAGGTTATATTTTGGATCTACCCATACGCCAATACCGGTGAAGCCGGTATGTCCGAATGTTTCAGGGGACACACTTAGTGATGGATAAGGATCTTTTCGTGTGGCATTGTCCTTTTCAGGTTTATCAAAACCCAATCCCCTGCGGCTCACAGAACTGCTGTACGCGGTAAATTTATCAATGGTTGACTTCTTTAATAAACGCACGCCGTTCAGTTCCCCACCGTTCAATAACAACTGGTAAAGTTGGGCAAGATCGTAGGCGTTACTGAAGAGACCCGCGTGACCGGCTACTCCGCCAAACATAGCGGCCCCTTCATCATGCACATCGCCACGAAGCAGCTGCTGGCGAAAATGTTTTTCTTCTTCGGTGGGAGCTACCTGGTTAACCGGCATAGACTCCAGTGGGTGGAAACCCGTAGTTGTCATTTGAAGCGGAGCATAAAAAGTTTCCCTTGCATATTCATTGAGGGGTTTGCCGCTGACTGCTTCAACAATTTTTCCGAGGAAAATAAAATCATTGTCGCTATACACATATTTGTTTGGGGCAGTGAGTTTACTTTTTAATATGCGTGCATATATCGTGTCTTCATAATCGTTACGCAGGTAGAGCCCTTCGGCTACGCGATACTGGTGCTCGGGATTTTTTGTTGTACTGAAATATTGCGGTTTCGGAAGACCTGTAACGGTATCGATCACTTCGCGGTAAAATGGTATAAATGGAGTGAGCCCGGCCTGGTGCAAGAGAATGTCGCTCAGTTTAATACCTGCTTTATCTGATCCGCGAACCCATGGAAGATAATCGCCCAGTGTTTTATCAAGTTCAATTTTTCCTTCTTCATACAATTTCATGATCGACACATTGGTAGCGGAGATCTTTGTAACGGAAGCCAGGTCATACACCATCTCTTTTGTAACTGGCTCTTTTTTATCGAAGTTGGTATATCCAAATGCTTTGTGATAAGCCAGTTTACCATCTTTGGCTACGAGAACTACCATGCCGGGGGCAGCTCCTTTAGCAACCGCATCATTGGCAATTGCATCTATCCTCTTCAATGAATCTGCGTTCAGGCCCGCTGATGCTGCATCGGCAGGGGCAAAATAAGTGTGGTACAATATGCCATCACCAAACTTCATGTTATCGGCAACGGTAACAGGCAGCTTTCCTTTTGCCTGTGTTTTACCAAGCAATAGATCAACGGTAGCCAGTTGCGTAACATCATCATCTTCATAACACGCAATAAGATTAGGGGCATTGCTGATATACTTGATTGCATAGGGGTTGCCGAAGACGAGTGTAATTGTTTGCGGCTGTTGCAATGCATTCAGCAGGTAAAGCGTTGGATTGCTGAGGCCAAAATTGTTGGCAGGTCGGCGGCTGTAATTGTGCAGACCCACAATGATCACATCATAATTTTTTTGCCTGAGCGTTGCTAATAACTGATCTACCGCAGCACTGTCTGTTCTTTCAACAGGTATTGCAGTACTTCTGTCATCCATTAATTGCTTGTCCGCGAGTGCTTTGCTGCCAAAGAGATAAACATCTGCCTGGTTATTGGTGCGGAGAGAAGATGCAATTGCATTTTCACCGGGCGCGCCGATACTTATATATGCGATCTTCTTACCGGGCACCAGCGGAAAAATATTAGCAGTCTGCTTGCTTAATAAAGTAAGTGCATTCTCGCTCAGCAATGTTCTGATACGGTTGGTTTGTACATTCAGGTCCGCCACAATATTTTCGGTGGCGATAGGTTCTATTTTATTGAGCCCAAGGTGGTATTTAGCGAGCAACACTTTTTTTACTTTGGCATTGATATCATCCCATGTAAGCTTCCCTTCTTTTATGGCTTCTTTTATTTTCGCAATGCTGCCGGGAATATTACCCGGTAAACACAACATATCATTGCCGGCTATCAGTGATAAAACTGATGCATCTCCTTCGGGAAAATATTTTGTGACCCCCTGCATTTCCAATGCATCCGTAAATGAAATACCCTGAAAGCCAAGATCATTCCGTAAAACACCGGTTACATTTTTGTAGGATAAAGAACTGGGTAAATTAGTGGTGGTATCAATGGAAGGGATGGATAAATGTGCCGTCATAATACTGCCCACGCCTGCTTTGATCAGAGCGTTAAAAGGAAACAACTCCAGGTTATCCAGTTCTGCACGGGTCTTATTGATCACAGGAAGGTCTCTGTGTGAATCAACAGATACGTCTCCGTGACCCGGAAAGTGTTTGGCAGTAGCCATCACCCCCACATCCTGCATCCCTCTCATATACTCTACGCCATACAGGGCAACCTTATATTTATCTTCCCCAAAACTCCTATCGTTAATCACCGGGTTAAGTGGATTGTTATTTACATCAACATCGGGTGCATAGTTTACCTGGATACCCAGACGCTTGCATTGTTCACCTACTGCTCGACCAAATTGATAGATCAGTTTAGCATCTGCTGTGGCGCCCATCATTAACTGGCGGGGAAAGTTGATCACACTGTCGAGCCGCATACCCAAACCCCACTCACCATCAATAGAGATCATGATGGGTGTTTTGGCAATGGATTGATAATAATTTGTGAGCATCGCCTGTCTCACGGGACCACCCTGAAAAAAACAGATTCCGCCAACATTGTATTTTTTTATCTGTTCAACCACCAGTGCAACCTGTTCAGGTCCCTGGTTGCTGAGCGCACGGATGATCATCAGTTGTGCAATGCGTTCGTCTTTGCTCAGCTTTTTGAATTTCTTATTCACCCATTTTTGGGCGGCTTTTGTGTTTTCGTAAAATTGCTGGGAATGTGCAGTACCGGCTATTAATAGAGCTGCTACCAATAAAATAAGTAAGGGGGAAAATCTTGCTTTCATAAATCGTATTGAGTTGCCACAAGTTAAGAAGAAAAAAATAGCCACAGATTTCACAGATTGTCACAGAAAAAATCTGTGGTAATCTGTGAAATCTGTGGCCAAAAAAAGCCGCAAGATCTTTGCGGCTTTTAATATATTATGCTTCTTTTTGCTCTTCTTCTTCTTCCTGCTCACTCAGCTTAGGCTCGATATTGTTTTCTTTGATGACGCTGAACCATTTGATCATCTTTTTCATATCGCTGCTGTAGACACGGGAGAAATCCATATCGGGATATACTTTTTCAAAATAGGCTTTCACAGCAGCTGCATCTTTGTCGGATGGCAAAGCTTCTTTGCTGCTACCCATGGCGGTGAATACATCTACCAGGTTCACGTTATCACGTACGGTGTACACTTCGATGCTTTCGAGGTGCGAAAAGTTGTGTACCCTGCTGCTCACGAATTTGGTAGTCTGGTCCTCGAGCGACTTTACGATGGCGCCATCTGTTTTGCTGCCCACCAGCTCAAACAAACCGGATAACCCGGTAACAGATATCAATTTACTATACTCCATATTACTTATTTTAAGAGGTGCAAAGTAAAGGGAAATTGCAGGAAGTGATCGCTGATTTCACGGATTTTAACGCGGATGGATAGGAAAATGGTCATTTGCCCAGTTTCAATCCTTAAAATCATCCGTGAAATCCGTGATCTACTCCGGAAACAAACTTTTATTCAGATTGGGGATCAGCCGCAGCGCATTTTTATAATAGACCTTCTTCAGCACAGCATCACTCAACCCCATTCCATACATTTTCCAGAAAGCATGGTATTTTTTGTGGTAAGGGAAATATTCATCCTCTGTTTCCAGTACCCTGAAATAGGTAGCATATTCTGAGGGTACCCAGCTGTCTTTTCCAAAAAGGATACGGTCCTGGTACTTTTCGAAGAATTTTTTAGCCATACGGGGTTGCCTGCCCAGCTCGGCGATCACGGCGCCGAATTCAACATTCATGTTTGGAAATGAATCGAGCAAGGTTCCCAGTTTTGCCAGGTTATTGGCATACCATCCAAAATGCGCGGCAATAAAAATGGTCTTTGGATTTCTGCGGATGATGGTATGCTGCTGTTCTATCAGGTCCTCGAAAGGAGCAGGATCGGTATTGCTTCTTTTCCTGTCGGGATGTGTTGCCAATTCCAGCCATCTTTCATTTTTTTCATCCATCGGGTCCCAGAACGATTTTGGGTCGGCAGTATGTATCAGCACAGGTATTCCCAGTTCACCACATTTTTTCCAGATAAGATCGATACGCGGATCATCTATGCGCAATAGCTTTCCTTTATTATCTGTAAAATCCAATCCAAGATTCTTGTAAACCTTTAACCCATTGGCACCAGCCTTTACATCCGCTTCCAGTTCTTTTACCGCATTCGCTGCCCAGCCGGGTTCGCCCACGCCTATAAAAGAAACATTGGTGAACTGGATCACGCGGTCCGGCGTAGTGGCTTTTACATGCTTAATCGCATCTATTAAATATTGGGTATCCTGCAAGCCAAACTGACCATTCACAGATTTGTAGCTGCGCCCGCTCAGGTTAACCATGATCTTCATATTCAATTGATCCATGTCTTTCAGCAATTCAGCAATATTCTGCGAAGGCATACTGAACTGGTGATTGTGCACATCTATAAATGGAAACTTTGACCTTGTGACCTTATGTTCCGGAACTACGAGTGTAGAAGCAGGTTCATACTTTTCAAAATCCATTTTTTTAGTTTGCGCAAAGGAGATCGCAACTAATAAAGTGCAGGTAAGCGTAAGTGTTTTTCTCATGATAGTCAGGTGTTAGCTGTAGACACTCGTATGGTGAAAATGTTTAATAATAAATAAGTTGTTGATATACAGCATGATAGCAGTAAAAAAAGCGCGTTTGTTCGACATTTGTTCGACTTTTGTTCGAGTTTTGGTCGTATTTGTTCGACTCGAGTCGAACAAAACCCAACCAAAACTCGAACAAAGGTCGAACAAATGCCCGGTTACTCACTCCACAAAAGGTTTCAGGCGCTTTGAACTACAAAGGCTTTAGGGATACAAAAAAACAAGGTTTATACCGCTTGTAAAGCGTCTTTGAGACGCGCAGCTAATGTTTCATAGTCTGTATAACCCCTTAAAAGTAAGGTGAATTTAGTGGCTGCATTCTGAAGCAATACACAAGGGAAACCGGTTACCTGTAATTGTTTGCATAACTGGAACTCATAGTATGCCTGTTCTTTGTATTCTTCACTTTTCAGGCGCGAATAAAAAAGCTCGGGTTGTATGCTGTATTTTTCAAGCAGGTGGCGGTAAGCTTCATCGTCTGTAAGATCTCTCCCCTCGAAATTCAAAGCATACTGTAGATCTGAGGCAAACTCAACCTGGCGCTGCGGATAGATTTCTTTAAAAATACACAAAGCAATGGCTGATTTTTCTGAATTAAGGTACCAGTCGCTCAGGTCAGGATTTTTAATATGCCACAAAAAATCCTGCCCGAATTTGATACCTGTCCGTTCTTCTACGGTAGGATATGCTTTCTCTAGGAAAGCTGCGGTAACACTGATATGAACGGGTTCTTCGGGAACGATCATTCCTCCCGAAAGAACTTCAATACTAAGAGAAGGATTTTCCTTAGCGAGCCGGCTCATTACGGGACTAAACCCATAGCACCAGCCACAATAGGCATCATAACAATAAAAAAGAGTAGGCTGCATAGCATCAAAGTTAAACCAAATTCAGTTTGTGATCATAGTCCATAGACCATGGTCCATGGACTAGGGTGTATGGTGTTGCATAAAATGAATCTTCCTTACCTTTACAACCGACTTTAGACATTAGACCACAAACCCTAAACCGCCCTTATGCCTGGTTTTGAATTATTCGGTGAAGAAGAAAGAAAAGAAGTGAATGATGTACTGGAAACGGGCATCCTGATGCGCTATGGTTTTGACGGACCGCGTAAAGGCATCTGGAAAGCCAAAGAACTGGAGACTGCCATTACCGAAGTATTCGGTTGTAAATATGCGCAACTCACATCCAGCGGCACATCAGCCTTAACAACGGCGATGGCAGCTTTGGGTATTGGTGCGGGCGATGAGATCATTATGCCGGCTTTTACTTTTGTGGCTTCTTTTGAAGCGGTGATGAGTGTTGGTGCGATACCGGTGCTCGTAGATATTGATGAAACCCTTACACTGGATCCGGAAGCCGTTCGTGCGGCTATTACACCCAAAACAAAATGCGTAATGCCGGTACATATGTGCGGCAGTATGGCGGATCTCGATGCATTGAAAAAGATCTGTGCTGAGCACAAACTTATTTTACTGGAAGATGCCTGCCAGAGTATCGGCGCTACTTATAAAGGAAAGTCATTGGGAACAATCGGTGATGCCGGAACCTTCTCTTTTGATTTTGTAAAAACGATTACCTGTGCAGAAGGGGGTGTTGTGATGACAAACAATGAGGATGTGTATACCAAGTCAGACGGCTATACAGATCACGGTCATGACCATGCGGGTGTTGATCGCGGCGCGGACCTTCATCCTTTTCTCGGGTATAATTACAGGATCAGTGAGCTGCATGCTGCTGTTGGTTTGGCGCAGATCAGGAAGCTGGATACATTCCTTTCGTTACAGAAAAAAAATTATTCAGCACTACGTGCTTACCTCGAAACCATTCCTGAAATCAGCTTCCGTGCCATACCGGAAGGAGGAGAAGATAGCTGTAGTTTTATCAGCTGGTTCCTGCCTACGGAAGCACTTACCCAGGGGGTAGTGGCTGAATTGAAAGCGCAGGGAATACTCGCCGGAAATTTTTACTGGTTTGTTAATAACTGGCATTATATCAGCAAGTGGGATCACCTGAAAAAAGCAGATTCATTGCACCCGATCAGTGCCGATCAAAGAAAGGCTTTGCTGAAACTGAATGAAACAAAATTTGCTGCGAGTGATGCCATCATGAGCCGGTGTATTTCTACCGCTATCAGTCTTGTATGGAGCGATGAACAGATCAAAGAAAAAGGGGAGAAGATGGTAGCGGCTATTCAGAAGGTGTTGCAAGCGCAAATGCAGAAAGCTTAAGCTCATCTACTTTGCCCCAGGCTTCAGCCTGGGGAATAAATTCTGCCCTTTTCCTTCCAGTGAATTCACATAATCAAGACTGCCCAATCTCACCCTGAAAGGTATTTTGGTTAGCTTCTCAACCTGTAGTTCTTTTTTACAGAAAAAAGACAAATTGTTGCTATACAAATCCTGTGGTACGAGGCGTACAGGAACGTTACGCATACTATCTATATTCCTTTGTTTGGGTGGGAAAGGAAGTTGCGCATAGCCTGCATTTGTGTTAAAAAAGGCAATTACCAATAAATTTACAAACAAACAAATCGGTTTCACTGGCTAGATGCTTTGTTTTGTATGTAAATTTACGGTGTTTATAAGGAAGAAGATGTTAATGCTATCATCTAACATCTGTCAACTAACACCTGATTCAGAATATGTCGCTCAGTCAATCGTTACAACAGAAGTTATTACAAAAGCTATCCCCTCAACAGATTCAGTTAATGAAGCTGTTGCAGGTACCTACGGCCAATCTCGAAGAAAGGATCAAAGAGGAACTGGAAGAAAATCCCGCGCTTGAACTGGATGAAGAGAATCACGATGATGAATACGCAGAAGATATTCAGGATGAATTTGATAATGCCAGCGATGAGGATGCGGATCTTGATGGAAGCGCTGAAGAGTATGAAAATCTCGACATCAGCGAATATGTAGTGGATGATGATGGGGAGATCGCGGATTATAAGATGAAGGATGATAATTATCCCGAGATGGATGACCAGAAGGTGATCCCGATGAAAGTGGAAACCAGTTTTCATGAACTCCTGTTGAATCAACTGGGAATGCTGGAGCTGGATGAAAGAAGTTTTAAGATAGCCGAACAGATCGTTGGCAGCCTGGATGATGATGGATACCTGCGCAGTGAACTGTCTTCTATCGCTGATGATCTTGCTTTCCGGCAGGGGTTGATGGTGGAAGAAAAAGAGATCGAAGAGTTGGTACAACAGATCCAGCAGTTTGATCCGCCGGGTATTTGTGCAAGAAACCTGCAGGAATGTTTATTGCTGCAATTAAAAAGAAAACTAACCGAAGGTGGCCCGAGCGTAACACTGGCCATGCAGATACTCAGCAAATACTTTGATGAGTTTACTAAAAAGCATTACGAAAAAATTCAGCGAAGCCTTAACCTTACCGATGAGCAGATCAAAGAAGTGATCAACCAGATCATCAAGCTCAACCCTAAGCCGGGTGGTAATATCGGCGAGATCAATAAAGCGGAGAGTTATATCGTTCCTGATTTTTTTGTCTTCAATAATAACGGAAAATTAGAGCTCACCCTTAATTCAAAAAATGCCCCCGATCTCCGCATCAGTGAAGGTTACAGGGATATGTTGAAAGATTATGATAAGGGCGCCAAGAAAGACAAGCGTCAGAAAGAAGCGGTGCTGTTCATCAAACAGAAAATAGATTCTGCCAAGTGGTTCATTGATATGATTAAGCAACGCCAGGATACATTGGTGAATACGATGAGTGCTATCATGAGTCACCAGCAGGAATTTTTTCTTACGGGTGATGAAACCACCATGCGCCCGATGATCTTAAAAGATATTGCGGAGTTAACGGGTCTTGATATTTCTACTGTGAGCCGCGTAGCCAATAGTAAATTTGTACAAACAGAGTTTGGTACCTACCGCCTCAAATTTTTCTTCAGTGAATCGCTAAGCACGGATAGCGGGGAAGAAGTAAGTACACGCGAAGTAAAGAAAATACTGAGCGATATGATTGAGGCAGAAGATAAGAAGAAGCCATTGAGTGATGAAGTGCTGACAGATATGCTGCAGGAGAAAGGATATAATATTGCACGCAGAACGGTGGCTAAGTATCGCGAGCAATTGAATGTGCCGGTGGCAAGGTTACGTAAAGAACTGTGAGTAGTGAGTAGTGAGTAGTGAGTATTTTGGTTACTCACTACTCACTACTCACTACTCACTCAAACAATACTATTTATGAGTGAAACTTTACTAGATACTCCGAAGCCATCTATTTTCCTCCGCGTTCCTGCACAGATCATTTCTTACATATTTCATCCATTATTCATACCCACCTACATTTTCATTTTTCTCATTTACCAGTTCCCATTCGATTTTGCGGGAATTACCGTGTGGCAATTAAAAATGCGTGTCTTTAGTGTTTTCTGGCTAACGGCTTTCTTTCCTGCTTTTGGTGTGTTTCTTTTGTGGAGGTTAAAATTCAGCGAGAGTATTTTTTTACGTACCCAGAAAGAACGCATCGTTCCTTATGTGATCGTTATGTTTTTTTACTGGTGGATGTATTACCTCAGCCGCAACTTTACAGATCAGCCAGTTGTACTTAAGTTTTTTTACATGGGCATTTTTATGGCCACTGTTTTTGGCTTAATACTCAATAATTATTACAAGATCAGCCTGCATGCAATGGGTGTAGGGGGAGCGATGGCAGCCGTTATCCTGTTTGCAATGCACTACCAGATGCCGCTAGGCGTTTCTATGAGTATTACCACGCTGATAGCAGGTATTGTTTGTACCAGCAGGCTGTTGGTAAGCGATCATACAAATAAGGAAATCTATGCAGGACTTTTTGTAGGGATCGGGTGCCAGGTTATTTCGTATTACTTTCTTATGTAAGCATATTTATTTGCGGATTAACGGATTACGGATTTGCGAATTATTTTTTCATGTAATCCGTCAATCCGTAATCCGCTAATCCGCTAATCCGTTAATTCTAAAACCGCACGCATCTCAATTTGTCGAGTGTCGAGTTCCTTATCTTTAAAAACCCCCTGTACGAAGCCGTTAACTCCAGCCCGCCTCTCCAGTTGGAGGCTACATTTAGTTTGGAAACATTTACATCGTAACTGACACCGATGCTTAGGTGACTCATGTCTATTTTTACAACAGGTATCACCGCATCGCCCCAGCGGATAAAACTTCCTACATAAATAACAGGCGCTTCTGCATTGTCGTATTCAGTGACCTGCAATCCCAGTAAGGCTCCGGCTAATGCCTGCCTGCTTCCATTCTGCATCATGTAATCTGCGAAACCAATATAGCGTCCCCTTTCTCCCATAGTACCACTCACGCCTACATTGAAAGAAACTTTGGAGGATAAAAAATCAGCTGTTGTTGCAGTAGCCAGGGATTTGATGGTAGGCTTTAAAAAATGCGCGAGCCCTGCGGCTACATAAAAACGGGTGTCTTTATTGAATACCGTACTGAAGCACAAACCTGTTGACAGATCCCAGTACGAATAGCCTGTGGCTGAGAATGTTTGTGCAGTAGGGTTTGCGGCGTTGTAAGAACCGCCAACATACTGGTCGCCCAATTTTAATTGCGTGGCATCGAACTGGCTCGATACGGCGCCGCCCATGAAAGCAAGCGATAGATAGGTATCTTTTTCCTCATCCAGTGATTTGTGAAAATTGATAACAGGCATGATCTGCGTTCTTTTTAAATGAATATCACCTGCTACATCCATGGTCATCTGAGAACCGATGGTCAATATATCATTATGCTGACCGATAGGGATCTTGTGTTCAATACTAAGGGAAGAAGTACGGAACGGAACAGTAATGCTTCCCCACTGATCGCGGTAAGCCATGGACACACGCAGGTCGCCGGTAAATACGCCTGCCAGTGCGGGATTTCGGAGCAGCGGTTGCTCATAGAATTGCGAGAACGTAAGATCCTGCGATCTTGCTGAAAGACAGAGAAACAGCGCTGAGAGAATGAGTAGATTTTTTTTCATGGTAACGGATTTCAATTATTTTATAATGGCAACATTTCCTTTTAAAGTATAAGCGGCCCCTTTTTCACATACGGCTTCACACAGGTAAACAAACACATCGGGGTTGGCCAGTTTACCCCGCACTTTTCCATCCCATCCGGCAGATCTGTCGCCCGGCTGGAAATTTGTTTTCTCATACACCATTTCACCCCAGCGGCTATAGATCCGTAAACTCTTTACGATTTTGATACCGCGACCCTGCAGGATCAATACATCGTTCACGCCATCACCATCCGGTGTAAATGCATTGGGTATAAAAACTTCGGCACCCGAGCAGAATGTTTTTACGTGCACCGTATCGGTTGTAACGCAACCAAACTGGTTAGTGGCTTTTACAGTTAAAGGACCATCATCAATAACTTTTACAACCGGCGATGCACAGTAAACGCAACTGTAATCAGCTTTACCACCCCATTGCCATTGGCGTATATCAGGAGAAAGTGTACCCTTGTTGAGTTGGATAGGTACCCCTGCTATAATGGTAGTATCCCTGCCCACATTCACCGGTGTAGGTTTGCCGATAACGAGCTTGATAGAAGCGGTATCTGCAAAACAGTTATATCCATCTTTTCCTACTACTTTGTAAGTAGTGGTTACTGCCGGTGTTGCATACGTAACAGCACTTGTATAATTGCTGAGACCCGGGGTAGGGAACCATGTGTAATTATCTGCACCATCAGCAATGATCCTTCTGCTGCTGCCCTCGCACATTGAATCGGAAGCCAGCAGCGCCAGTTTAAAAGGTTGTATCACGCGGATATTGGTAGAACTGATATTGCTGCATCCAAACTCATTATACCCGATCACTTTGTATTGTGCGTTCTTTTGCGGAACCACTTTTAATTCGTTGCAGTTATTGCAAAGGATATTGTCATTCTGATCTTTCCAGATATAACCCATTGCACCGCTTGCTTTTAACTGGATAGAGTCGCCTTTACAAACATTTCTGTCGGTAGCGAGAACAAGTGTGGGAATGGGGTGGATACTAAGCTGTTTGTAAACTGAATCATAGCAACTGTTGATGGTCCCTACAGTAAGACTTAAAGTATAGGTACCTTCTTTGGCGTAATATATTTTCACTACCGAGTCAGTTGCGGCAGCACCATTGCCGAGGTTCCAGATCCTGCGGATAACAGAGTCCTGTGATACCACTAATGATTTTATTTCCATCAGGTTGTAAAGACAGGCATCGTTGATCGAATTGATATTGGCTTTCGGAAATTCATAAACAGATACATTGAACTTGGCATCCAGCGTGGCTTTGCAGCCTATCTGGTTTTGTACCTGGAGTGCTGCATCATACTCACCTGCCTTGGTATACACCTGGCTGATCTCTTTTTCATTGCCTTCTAATGTGGCTCTTCCCAGCGAAGAGGCCTGGTGCTGATTCATGGTCCACAAACGTTTTACAATCGGGAAGAAAGAACGGCTGGTATCGGTAAAACGGTAATCGGTTTTGGCGCAATCATTGATGGCAAGAAGCTTAAAGCCGGCGTTGATCTCGTCAATGTGTATACTATCCTGTGCCATTACCGGAACATTACAGTTATCGGTATTCATCAAAGTGAGCTTAGGAATAAAGCTTCCTGCGCGGGAGTATGTATGCGCTACTTTCTGACTGCCGGCAGACATCATTGTAATGCCATCCCCAAATTCCCAACGAATAGAATCTGTGCGGGTGGTTACCGCTGTAAATTCAATGCTGTTATTCTGCTGGCAGTAAGCACCACCCTGGTATTGAAGCGCGATCTCAGGTGCGGTAATACGAACCACTGCAGTATCTACATAGCTGCAACCCCCGGCCTGTATAGATTGCATGCTGACAGTAAAGCTGCCGTTGGATGTGAACGAATGGGTTGCTGAATCTCCGGAAGACACCTGACCATCACCCCAGCTCCATTTTGTTTGTGCCGGTTTGTTTTGATTGATAAAAGAAACGGCAAACGGCAGGCATTTGCCAATACTGTCGGAAAGGGTAAAGCGTCCCTGCTTTGTTGCAACGATTGTAACAGGCTGATAGGAAGTGTCGGTACAGGTGATCTCAGTATGTGTTTTCCATACACCCAGTTTAGCAGCATAGGTACCTGCCTGCGCAAAATAATGGACTGCTAAAGAGGAGTCAGAAACACCTCCATCGCCAAAGATCCATTTGGAAGAAAGGCCAGTATCAGAAAGGTTTTTAAAAGAGATAGCCGTGCCAATGCAGTTGTTCTGCGGTAAAGTATTGGCAACCGCCTTAACGGAAGGGTATACTACCAGTTTCCTGTAAATTACGGTATCGCTGCATTTTCCGGCGATGCCGTTTGTAATCTGGTACGTGCCGGCAGCTTGATAAGTATGCTGAACATTGCTTTTGGATGCCGTTGTTTGCATAGGAGAACCATCCCCAAAATCCCATGTAAATCCATTCGCCGAATCCGTCTGGTTATTAATTGTTAAAGCAAATGGATTTCCACAAACCACAGAATCGGATAAAGCGAGATGGATAGTAACAACGTTTGGTAATGTGGTAATGGCCGCTGCCATCGAATCAATACCACAGGCGTTGGATGCGGTTAAAAGGGCACGATATGTTGTTTGTGTGCCTGCGTAATACGTATGCAGATACTGGGTGTTTGTAGCTGTTATGCTGTCAACACCATCACCATAGCTGATATGATACTGTACCTGTTTTCCTGCAGATTGGTTGGTAAAGATCACTTTCAGCGGCGAACAGTTATTCTGTAACGCGGCAGTAAAATCCAGCTTCGCTTTCCTGCTTACAGTGATCTGTTTTGCTATGCTGAATGTATCGCAGTATTGATAAGATTTGAGTGTAATTGTATAAACTGTATCGTTGCCAAGCACTGATGCAGGATAGATAATTGAGCCGGGTTGTGCAAGGGTCGAATGCTGACCATTTCCTAAATCCCATGCATATTGGTATGCCGACAGGTCAGGCGTTGTGTTGACAATATTGATCGAAAGTGGTCCGCAACCAGTGCTGTCGCTTACAGTAAAAGATGGCTTAGGCGATGCATATATTTTTATCACCGATGTTGCGCTGTTGGTTCCGCAGTTATAAAGACTGGTAACGGTAAGTTTGATAACAGCTGAATCGGTTGATAAAACAAACAAAGGAAAACTGCTGCCGGATCCTGTTAATGCATTATCAACATACCATTCATAACTGGCATTGGTTCCGGGGTAGAGAACCGGACTGATAATACTGTTGTCAACAGTAAATGGTGTACAGCCAATATTTTTTACAATCGTCATTTCTGCTTTTGGCAGCGGTCTTACGGTTACAGTTACTGTAAACGGATTGCCGGTGCAGTTTCCGGCTATTGGTGTAATCGTATAAGTGGCAGTTTGTGTTGTGTTGGTTGTATTAATAAAGGTTGCCTGGATAGATGTACTATTTGTTGCACTTGCTGCACCTGTGAGCCCGCTGCTTACAGATGGAATGCTCCAGCTATAAGTGGTGGCTGCAGGAACAATACCATTCGTTGTATGGGTGGGTGTTACTGTAAACGCTGCCCCGCTGCAAACGGCAGCTGTTATGGGCGTGATAACAGCTGTGGGGCTAACAGTAACGCTAACAGTAAATGATTGACCAGTACATATACCTGACACTGGCGTTACGGTATAGGTAGCTGTCTGTGTTGTATTTGTTGGGTTGTTGAATGTTCCTGATACATAGGTTGTATTGGTTGCACCAGCTGTACCGGTTAACCCACCGGTTACAGAAGGGATTGACCAGCTGTAAAGGGTTCCTGCGGGAATGATACCATTAACAAGATTTGTTGGTGTTATACTAAATGATGTTCCGCTACAAATGATGGTAGTCATTGGATTGATCAGAGCAGCCGGGTTAACGGAAACAGAAACTGTGAAAGAAATACCGGTGCATACACCCGCAACCGGTGTTACAGTATAGGTAGCTGTTTGTGTTGTGTTGGTAGGGTTGTTGAATGTTCCTGATACATAGGTTGTATTGTTTGCACCCGCTGCTCCGGTTAACCCGCCTGTTACAGAAGGTGTTGACCAACTATAAAGGGTTCCTGCGGGAATGATGCCATTAACAATATTTGTTGGTGTTATACTAAATGATGTTCCGCTACAGATAACAGCAGTCATTGCATTGATAGCAGCCACCGGGTTAACTGTAACCGTAATGGTGAATGGGGCACCACTGCAAATGCCAACTAAAGGTGTTACCGTGTAAGTAGCTGTTTGCGTTGTATTGGTTGGATTATTGAGTGTGCCGGAAATATTAGTTGTATTGGTTGCAACAGTGGAACCCGTTAATCCGCCTGTTACCGAAGGGGTTGACCAGCTGTAAGTAGTTCCTGCGGGAATGATGCCATTAATCGTATTGGTGGGTGTTACTGTGAAAGATGTTCCGCTACAGATAACAGCCGTCATTGAATTGATGGCAGCCACCGGGTTAACGGAAACTGTAACAGTGAATGGATTACCGGCGCAAACGCCTGATAATGGTGTTACACTATAGGTAGCTGTTTGTGTTGTATTAACAGGATTGCTAAGGACACCTGCTATGTTTGTTGTATTGGTTGCGCTTGTGCCACCCGTTAATCCACCTGTTACCGAAGGGGTTGACCAACTGTAATTTGTTCCTGCCGGAATGATACCATTGACAACATTTGTTGGCGTGATAGTAAAAGCCGTTCCGCTACAGGTTACCGCTGTCAAGGCATTGATCGCAGCAAGCGGACTAACCGTAACTGTTATTGTAAAAGAATTACCCATGCAGAAACCTGTTACCGGCGTTACAGTATACGTAGCTGTTTGTGCTGTGTTGGTTGTATTGATTAATGTGCCGTATATGTTTGCTGTGTTTGTTGCAGTTGATAAGCCTGTTAATCCCGCAGTGATGGAAGGAGTTGTCCAACCGTAGGTTGTTCCTGTAGGCACCACACCATTAATAATATTTGTTGGCGTTAAAACAAATGCTGTTCCGCTGCAGATTACGGTGGTCATCTGATTAACAACCGCCACCGGATCAACTGTAATGGTCACGGTGAATATGTTGCCGGCGCATACGCCCGATACAGGTGTTACCAAATAAGTAGCAGTTTTCGAAGCATTAGTAGTGTTGATGAATGTGCCGTATATGTTTGCTGTATTTGTTGCAGCTGACCCACCCGTTAATCCAGTAGTTAAAGAAGGAGCTGCCCAGTTGTAATTTGTTGCAGCAGGTATTATCCCATTGATACCATTCGTTGGTGTTACAACGAAAGCGGAACCACTGCAAACAATAACGGTCATTGGATTGATCACAGCGATCGGGTTAACCGAAATGGTAACGGTGAATGGATTACCCGTACATGTTCCTGAAACAGGTGTTACCAGGTAAGCGGCTGTTTGAGCTGTATTGGTTGGGTTGTGTAAAGTACCGGCAATATTAAATGTATTCGTTGCTCCTGATGCCCCAACCAGCCCGCCTGTTACTGCGGGAGCTGACCAACTATAATTTGTTCCTGCAGGAATCACTCCATGGATGCTATTGGTGGGTGTTATACTGAAAGATGCACCACTGCATGCAATTGCACTCATTGTGTTTACAAGAGCAACGGCAGTAACTGTAACAGTAACCGTAAAAGAATTGCCTGTGCATATTCCTGAAACAGGTGTTACAAAATAGGTAGCCGTTTGCGCAGTATTGGTTGGGTTGGTGAATGCTCCCGTTACAATGGAAACATTCGCAGCACTTACTCCCCCGGTTACGCCGCCCGTTGCTGAAGGAGTGTTCCAGGTGTAATTTGTTCCTGTTGGAATAATGCCATTGGTAACATCTGTTGGTGTAAGGGTGAATACAGTTCCACTGCAAATGATTGCACTCATCGCATTTACAACAGCTACAGGATCGATAGTAACAATCACTGTGAATGATGTGCCGCTGCATGAACCGTTCACCGGTGTAATAGTATAGGTAGCTGTTTGCGAAGTGTTAGTGGTGTTGCTGAATGTACCGGATATATTGGTTGCACCTGTTGCGCTAATGCTGCCTGTTAATCCACCGGTTACTGAAGGAGTATTCCAGGAGTAAGTTGTTCCTGCAGGAACAATGCCATTTGTACTGTTAGCAGGCGTTAAGCTGAATGCGGTTCCGCTGCAAAGAATTGCTGTCATGGTGTTGATGGCAGCTACCGGGTTAACAGTAACTGTAATCGTAAATGCATTTCCTGCACAGGCTCCTGATACAGGTGTCACCACATACGTAGCTGTTTGCGGAATGTTGGAAGTGTTGATCAGCATACCTGTTATGCCTGTTACATTTGTTGCGCCCGACCCACCTGCGAGTGAACCGGTGATCGCAGGAGTTGCCCAGCTATACGTTGTTCCCAGGGGAATAATACCATTAGTAATATTAGCAGGCGTTAAGTTGAATGCGGTTCCGCTACAGGTAACCCATGTCATTAGATTAATTGACGCAACCGGGTCAACAGTAACAGTAACCGTAAATACATTGCCGGGGCAGGAACCAGCTACAGGCGTTACGGAGTAACTGGCAGTTTGTGCTGTGTTGGTTGTATTGATTAATGTGCCGTATATGTTTGCTGCGTTTGTTGTAGTTGATAACCCTGTTAATCCTGCAGTGATGGAAGGAGTTGCCCAGCTGTAGGTTGTTCCTGCAGGTATTACACCGGTAATAATATTTGTTGGCGATAAAACAAATCCTGTTCCGCTGCAGATAACCGCTGTCATCTGATTAACAACTGCCACCGCATCAACCGTAACGGTCACCGTGAATACATTGCCACTGCATGTACCCGATACAGCTGTTACGGAATATGTTGCTGTCTGAGCTGTGTTGGTTGTATTGATTAATGTGCCGTATATGTTTGCGGTATTTGTTGCAGCAGATCCACCCGTTAATCCAGTAGTTAAGGAAGGACTTGCCCAGCTGTAAGTTGTTGCAGCAGGTATTATCCCATTGATACCATGGGTGGGTGTTACAACGAAAGCGGAACCACTGCAAACAATAGCAGTCATTTGATTAACAGCAGCTATCGGGTTAACACCAATGGTCACCGTGAACGTGTTACCGCTGCATGCGCCGGATAAAGTTGTTACAGAATACGTAGCTGTTTGCGAAGTGTTAGTAGTGTTGCTGAATGTGCCGGATATATTGGCAGCATTTGTTCCATTGGCACCTCCGGTTAATCCACCTGTTACAGAAGGTGTCAGCCAACTATAGTTTGTTCCTGTTGGAACAATGCCATCTGCATTTGTTGGCGTTAGTGTAAATGAAACCCCGCTGCAGGTGATAGCTGTTAGTGGATTGATAGCAGCAACAGGGTTTACCGTTATTGTAATGGTAAAAGAAGAAGATAAGCAGGAGCCAGCTACGGGTATGATTGTATAGGTAGCTGTTTGAACCGAATTGGTAGTGTTGATCAAACTGCCTGAGATCGCGGTCAGGCTTGTTGCTGCTGATCCACTACTCAATCCGCCTGTTACAGTAGGAGCTGCCCAGCTATACGTTGCTCCTGCGGGAATAATTCCGTTGACGGTATTGATAGGTGATAAAGTAAATGCTGTTCCGCTACAGGTAGCAGCTGCCATTGCATTCACAACAGCGATAGGGTTTACGGTAACAGTCACAGTAAACGAACTGCCTGCACAAGCTCCTGAAACAGCTGTTAGCGTATAAGTAGCTGTCTGCGCAATATTGGTTGGGTTGTTTAGTATGCCCGCAATGCCTGTTGCATTTGCTGCTGCTGATCCACCGGTTACACCACCTGTTACCGCAGGAGTGATCCAGCTATAAGTAGTTCCCGCAGGAATCATTCCATGTATTCCGTTGGTTGGTGTTACAGAAAATAAAGTGCCGCTGCAAACAACAGTTGTTATGCCATTAACAACAGCAACCGGGTCAATAGTAATGGTAGCCGTAAATAAAGCACCTGTACAGATTCCTGAAACCGGTGTTATAAAATAGGTAGCTGTTTGTGTTGTGTTGGTTGGATTGGTTAAAGCTCCTGCTATAAAAGCTGCATTCGCTGCACCTGCCCCCCCGGTTACACCACCTGATACAGTAGGTGCTGACCAGCTATAAGTTGTTCCGATAGGAACCATCACGTTTGTAGGCGTTACAGCGAAAGAGGTTCCGCTGCAAATGATTGCGGTCATTCCATTAATAACAGCCACCGGGTTAACCGTAATAGTAACCGTAAATGAAGTGCCTGTACAGGTTCCTGAAACCGGCGATACAAAGTAAGTAGCGGTTTGTGTTGTGTTGGTTGTGTTGTTTAATATGCCTCCGATATTTGTTGCATTTACCCCTGCCGATCCGCCTGTTACACCACCTGTTACCGATGGGGTGTTCCAGCTATAATAGGTTCCTGAAGGAATGGTGCCATTAACAATATCCGTTGGCGTTACAGTAAATAAACTACCTCCGCAGGTAACAGCTGTCATTGTATTGATAATGGCCACCGGATTTACGCTAACGGTAATGCTGAATGATGTGCCGTTGCATGAACCCGTTACTGGTGTTACGAGATAAGTGGCTGTTTGTAAAGCATTGGTTGTATTGATCAGTACCCCTGTAATAGCTGTTGTGTTCGCTGCACTGGTTCCACCTGTTAAACCACCCGTTGCAGATGGAGTTGTCCAGCTGTAAATTGTTCCCGCAGGAATGATTCCGTTTGTAATATTTGTGGGTGTCAAAGAAAATGTAGCACCGCTACAAATGCTGGTACTCATTGCACTGATAACAGCTACCGGATGAGCAGTAACAGTTACTGTGAAAGTATTACCTGCACAAATTCCGGATGCAGCTGATACCACATAGGTTGCTGTTTGTGTTGTATTGGTTGGATTAATTAGACTACCCGTGATAGATGTTGTATTGCTCATGCCCGTACCACCGGTTAATCCGCCTGTTGCAGAAGGAGTGCCCCAACTGTAAGTTGTTCCCGCAGGAATAATCCCATCCGTACTATCAGCGGGTGTTAATGTGAATACTGTTCCGCTGCAAATAACACCGCTCATTGGATGGATAACCGCCACAGGATCTACGGTGATAATGATAGTGAATGAACTACCTGTACAGGATCCTGATAAAGGGGTAACAGTATACGTTGCTGTTTGCGTAGTGTTGGTTGGATTGTTCAGCGTACCAAAAACAGAAGTTGTATTTGTTGCACTGGTCCCGCCGGTTAATCCGCCAGTAATGGAAGGGACTGCCCAGCTATACATTGTTCCGGCGGGAACAACGCCATTTGTAATGTCTGCAGGTGTCAACGTGAATGCTGTTCCGCTGCAAAGAGCAGTGGTCATTGTATTGATAGCGGACACCGGATTTACCATAACCGTAACTGTGAAGGTGGAGCCTGTGCAATTACCTGATACAGGTGTAACAGCATAAGTAGCCGTTTGTGCAGCATTGGAAGGGTTAGTTAATGTTCCTGCTATATTCGTTGCATTGGTTACACCCACACCGCCGGTCAGGCCGCCGGTTACTAAAGGAGCTGTCCAATTAAAAACACTTCCCGCCGGAATCATTCCATTGACAATATCTGTTGGTGTTACACTGAATGCTGCCCCGCTGCAAATAGTAGCCGTTAATGAATTGATAGCAGCTACCGGGTTCACGGTCACGGTTACTGTAAATGATGAACCGGTACAAACACCCGTTGAAGGTGTTACAACATACGTTGCCGTTTGTGCAGTGTTCCCAGTATTGATAAGCGTGCCGGATATATTTGTTGAAGTGCCTGCATTGTTTCCGCCCGTTAAGCCAACTGTTAGAGAAGGAGTGCCCCAGCTATACGTTGTTGCTGCAGGTGTGATTCCATTCACACTGTTCGTTGGCGTTACACTAAATGCTGTTCCGCTGCAAACAACAGCGGTCATTGGATTGATAACAGCCACCGGGTTAACAGTTACGATCACCGTAAATGATGAACCTGTACATGATCCCGAGGCAGGCAATACAGTATAAGTAGCTGTCTGGGATGTATTGGTGGTGTTGATCAATGTTCCTGCAATGGCACCTGCATTGGCTGCACTTGCTCCGCCCGTTAATCCCGCGGTTAGCGATGGTGTTGACCAGCTGTAAGTTGTTCCTGTTGGAATAATACCGTTGCTGCCATTTACCGGCGTTACACTGAATGTTGAACCGGTACAGATAGTTGTTGATAAAGATGCGATGGCAGCCACCGGATTAAGGGTTACCGTTACTGTAAAAGGAGCACCGGCACAAATGCCTGATTGCGGCGTAACAGTATAGGTTGCTGTTTGTGAAGTAATCAATGTATGATTCAATACACCGCTGATATTCGTTGCATTTGTTCCTGCTGCACCACCAGTGATACCGCCTGTTACAGCAGGAGCCGACCAGCTATAAATTGTTCCCGGTAAAACAATCCCATTGATCCCGTTAACAGGTGTGATACTGAAAGCCGAACCGCTGCAGGTGGTGGCCGTCATCGCATTGATCATATTAACAGGCGTAACCGTTACTGTTATTGTAAACGCCGCACCCGCGCAAATACCCGATTGCGGTGTAACAACATAAGTGGCAGTAAGGGATGCATTGGTTGTGTTCAGCAAGGTGCCGCTGATATAACCGGTAGCCGCAGCCTGGGATGATCCACCCGTGAATCCTGTACCTGTTGGTGTTAGCCAGGTATACGTTGTTCCCGCAGGAACGGTTCCATTAATGCCATTTACCGGCGTAACGGCAAAAGCAAGTCCACTGCAGGAAGTAGCGGTGATCGCATTGATCGAAGCCACCGGGCTCACTGTTACGGTAAATGTAAACGGAGTTCCTCCGCAACTGCCACCACCTGGTAAAGCCGATGAAGGCGTGATCGTATACGTTACAATAGCATTGTTGGAAGCGGATGGGTTCACCAGTACATCGGTGATATTACCTGTTCCGCTTACGGCGTTGCCGGTAGCTGTTCCCGTAGTGATAGCCGATGACCATGAAAAGGTACTGCCGCTGATAGATGAGGCAGGTGTGAAACTCAACGACTGCCCTGAACAAATAGTTTGTACGGTAGGTGTTCCTGTATTCGGTGGCGTAATTCTCAATATCATTGAATCAATTGCAGTTGCGCCGGGAGGACAACTGCCCGTAGTACCAAGATTAGTTGAAGCAATGAGATAGATCTTGATATTGCCCGCAGCCTTATCTGCAATGCTTGGAGTATAGTTAGTTTGCAAACCCGAAGGATTCGAAAAAAGTCCCGTTCCACTGGACGTCCAGGTAAAAGAATTCACAACTGCAGAAGCCGTTCCCACCAAACTGATCAGTGCCGTACTGTTACAAATGGTGGTGTCATGTGAAGTTTGTATCGTATCCGCAGCAATGATGTTTTTGTAAATGATTTGTGTATCCGAGCAGGTAATGCCACTGGTTGTGTAACGCAGCGCGATCGTATAAATAGCCCCGTTCGATAATTGAACATGCGGGTATTGAGATGCCGGCGTACTACCCGGATCATACGTAACGGTACCTGTGGTAGAACTCATGCTCCAGGCATAACTATCCGTACCAAGACTGGCACTATAAGCAGGCGTAAAAGGAGCCTGGTCAAATTGTATCAACCCGCTGGTGCAGGCAATGATATCGTTCTGCAAATGAACGCTGGCAGTGGTGATGGTTTTTGTAGCGGCGGCTGAACAACCACTGCTGGTAACTGAATAGCTGATAACAGTGCTGCCACCACTAACCAGGCTTACCACACCGGCATTGGTGATAGTCGCAACCGGGGTATTGTTGCTGCTCCACACACCTGCGGGAGTAGTATTACTCAATGTAACCGTAGTTCCGGCGCATCCCCCGCTTGTACCGCTGATGGCATTCACCACCGGTGTGGCATTAACGGTGAGAGTAGAACTGGCACTGGCCACACAGCCTTGCGCATCAGTAAGCGTAAGCGAATATGTACCGCTGGCAGCAGTAGCCACCGTTGCAATGGAAGGGGTGGCGGAGATGGAAGAAAAGCTATTGGGTCCGCTCCATGTGTACGAAAAAGGACTGGTACCCCCGGTAACGGCAGGTGTCAAAGTGAGGGTATTGCCTGAACACACGGGACCGTTATTGCTGACTGTCACCGTTGGCCTTGTATTCACTGTCACTGTTATCGGGCTCGATGCAGTAATACAACTACTGCTCGATAAACTGGCAACATCGGGTCCTACCAAAACCCGGTAAATTCCTCCATCGGTTGCACTTATGTTGGCAAAGGAGAAATCATTGGCCGAAGTACCCGGCGTGCCGATATTATTCCAGGTTACACCATTGTCGGTACTCTTCTGCCATTGGTATGCAGGCGCTGTAAAAGGACTGTTCACAAGTGAGGTAGCAATGGTTGGGCTGGATCCCGAACAGATGGGTGTGGCACCTGTGCTTAGTGAAACAGTAACCTGTGGTGTGCATGCCGTAAAAAGAATATCATCCAATGCTAAATCGTTACCACAGGCCGCGGCACCTCCCCAATAATCAACCATTTCCAGCACGAGCGAAGTGGTACCTACCGGTAGTGTAAACTGGAAACCATATTGCTGCCAGTTAGCGGGGCCGTTCACAGGCGATAAAGGAAGGTTGCCAGTATTATAGGTGGCCAATACGGTTCCGCTGGTGTTTTTAATATTAAATATCACATTCGGATATTTATACCCGGCACCGCAAACACCAATGGTGCTGGACGTATTAGCGTTTGCCAGCCATGCAGAAAAATTAAAAGTAGAGCCTGAACAAAGTCCGTTAACGGTCTGTTTGAAGAAAATAGATTTACCGCCACCTGCATTTACCAGGAACATATTTCCGAAAGTATTGCCGGTATGGTCGCCCAGTTTGGTCCAGTCCGATTTGCCCGAAACATCGAATGAAGGAGTGAGAACATAGTTGCCATCCGTACCTACTCCGCCAAAAACATAATTGGTAGAACCTGAAACAGCTGCGGTGGTAGATAACGCAGTGATGCCCTGCCCAAAATCCTGGGAGAAAACAGGTGCGAGGGCACTGTTAGGGCATAGTTGTGGCATCACACGAAAGCAGAACCACAACATACATACCCCCGTTAAAAGGGCGCGTTTGTAGGCTTTCATAGGTATAGGATATCCTAATATACCTCCTTAAAAGGGCTAAAAACAGCCGTAGAAAAAACTCGGTTAAAACAACTTTTTTGCCCGTTTAAACACCGGGATTTGGGGTTGATATTTTATCGCTTTCTTTGTAGTAATTAATCAGTTGATATGTGGTATAAAGCAGGAAAATTTATTCTAAAGCAACGTTTGGCGTTATTGATCGTATTGGCGGCCGCTACCGGATTCATGGCATGGAAGGCGTCAAAGGTTCAGTTGAGCTATGATTTTACAAGGGCTTTGCCAACTGATAACCCCAAATACCGCGATTACCAGGCATTCCTGAAAAGATTTGGTGCCGATGGCAATACCATGGTGATCGGAATTCATTCCGATTCGTTTTACAGCAAACATTTTTTTAATGAAGTAGGGGAACTCCACCAGCGGTTGAAAAAAATAGCGGGTGTAAACAGCATTCTCAGCATCCCTGAAGTGATCAACCTGGTAAATGATACCCTTACCCATCAGCTGATCCCGGTTAAAATATTTCAGTACCCTGTTACTGAACAACAACAGCTTGACAGTGCGAGAACAGCGTTTGAAAACCTGCCTTTTTATAAAGGACTTTTATATAACCCCGCACTGCATAGTTACCTGATGGGGGTGAATGTAAATAAAGACACCATCAACAGTAAAAGCCGCACAAAACTGATTGATGCGGTGATGAAAGAAGTGGGCATTTTCGAAAAAAATACCGGAACAACTGTATATGAAAGCGGTCTTCCTTTTATCCGTACAACAGTGGGTAACAGAATTAAAAATGAGATGAATTGGTTCCTCATCGGCTCATTGCTTTTATCAGCCATTACATTATTTCTTTTCTTCCGTTCAATCAGTGCCACCGTGATGAGTTTATTGGTTGTAGGAATGGGTGTGGTATGGAGCCTGGGAACGATTGTTTTGTTAGGATACAAGATCACTTTATTAACCGCATTGATACCGCCATTGGTAGTGGTGATAGGTGTACCTAACTGTATTTATTTCTTAAATAAATACCACACAACTTATCGTGAAGTCAACAATAAAGAAGCCGCACTGGTAACCATGGTGGGTCGTATGGGCATTGTAACTCTGTTCTGTAATATCGCCGCTGCCATTGGGTTTGCGGTGTTTGCACTTACGCGGAGTGATCTGTTAAAAGAGTTCGGTCAGGTTGCCGGTATCAATATCATGGCGCTGTTTTTTATCTCGCTTATTTTTATTCCTTCGGTACTGAGTTACCTCCCTCCGCCAAAGAAAAAGCATACCCAATATCTCGATAGTAAATTTCTCGAACGTGTATTATTAAAAATAGAAAACTGGGCCTTCCATCATGTGAAATCGGTGTATGCAATTACAGCAGTTATTACAGTATTTGCTGTGATGGGAATCTTCCGCATAAAAAGCGAAGCCTTTATTGTAGATGATCTCCCGAAGAACGATAAAATATATACGGATCTTAAATGGTTCGAGTCAAATTTTGGTGGCGTGATGCCATTGGAAATAGTGGTGGATACCAAAAAGAAAAAAGGAATTTTCCGCATCAAACCGATAGAAAAGATCAACGAGTTCTCGGCATGGATCGCAGCCAATCCTGCAACAGCGCGGCCACTTTCTTTTGTAGAAGGATTAAAGTTTGCCAAGCAGGCATATTTTGATGGGGACAGCCTTAGTTATACGGTACCCTACGAAGGAGATCTTGCATTTATGGCACCTTACCTCCAGACCAGAAAGGATACTGGTGCAGCATCAGCCAATGCAAAGGGTTTTACAACCCTCATCAGCAGTTTTATGGACAGTACCAAACAAATGGCCCGGATCAGTGTGAATATGAAAGACATCGGAAGTGCTAAACTGCCGCTTTTGCTCGACAGTTTTCAAAAGAAAGCCGATGCCATATTTGATACGGCCTCCTATCATGTAACGTTCACGGGCAGCAGTATCAGTTTTCTTGAAGGGTCGGGTTTTATTATTAAAGGATTGAAAGAAAGTATTTTCTGGGCATTTCTGCTGATTACTTTATGTATGTTATATCTCTTCCGTTCTTTCCGGATACTGATTTGTTCATTGATTCCCAACCTGGTTCCCCTGGTGATTACGGCGGGTGTGATGGGATGGGTGGGCATAGCCCTGAAGCCTTCAACCGTCTTGGTTTTCAGCGTGGCCCTGGGCATTGCCATCGATGTAACTATCCGGTTCCTGGTGAATTATAAGCAGGAGTTGCCTCATTTTCAGCAGAAAGTAGCCCCCACCCTGGTGCAAACCATCCGGCATACCGGGATCAGTATTATATATACCTCACTGGTACTGATCGCAGGGTTCATTATTTTCTGTTTCAGCGATTTTGGTGGTACAAAAGGGTTGGGTTGGCTCACTTCGCTTACGCTGGTAACCGGAACGCTTACAAACCTTATTTTGCTTCCCGTTTTGATCATGAGTGTCTCTAAAAAAGGAAAAATCAAAAACTAATTATATATGTAGTAAAATATAATATAATCGGTGAAGACTTGATATACAGGTGATTACGCCGATCAAATATCTTTTTTTACCGACCATCCTTGGTATACCATTTTTTGAAATGTTATTTTTTTGGAGCATATTACAGCGTTTGGCAACTTTAAGTTGTCATTATGTTAATAATTAAACCAAACTAAGAACATGAGAAAACTACTGGTTACTCAAACTGGTTTTGCATTGGATTTACCACCCTCTTTGCAAAACCAGCCGAAGACTAGGGTCTTGTGTTTTTAAACTAAAAACTGAAACATGAGAAAACTTATCGGATTGCTTTTAGGTATTGTGCTCTTTACTGCGCAGGCCTATTCACAAGACCGCACGTTTACCGGAAAGGTAACAGATGCTAAAGATGGCACCCCAATGTCGGGTGTGTCTGTAATGGGGCAAAATGAAAAAACGGGCACTAAAACAGATGCCGACGGTAATTTCAGGATTGCACTACCCCGCACTACAAGGGGTTTGGTATTCACTTATATTGGATATACCCTTCAGACTGTGTCTTTGGGTAGCTCAGCTGTAGTAAATGTACAGTTGCAGAATGAAGCCAATAACCTTTCCGAAGTAGTAGTTAGTACTTTCGGTATCAAGAGGGATAAAAAGCTCCTCGGCTACTCAACCCCTACAATCAGCGCAGAGGCTGTTACAGCAACACGTAACTCGAACATTTCGAACTCGTTCGTTGGTAAAGTTGCCGGTGTTAGAACGCAGGGTTCCGGTGGATCTTTCACGGGATCCAGTATCCTGATCAGGGGCTTTAGCTCTATGACGGGTAGCAGTGCTCCTTTATTTGTTGTTGATGGAGTACCGGTAGCTGCCGGTGGAGGTGGTTCATCGTTACAGAATGGTACGTCTGTTTCAAGCAGAGCCGTGGATTTAAACCCTGACGATATCGAGTCTATGACCATTCTGAAAGATGCATCAGCAACTTCACTTTACGGTTCAAGGGGCGCAGCAGGTGTTGTCCTCATTACTACTAAAAAAGGTTCAAGAAAAGCAAAGAATGCGGTAAGTGTTACCAGCTCATACACAATGATCTCTGTTAACCGCTTGCCTGATTATCAGAACCAGTATGGACAAGGTGCAGGTGGATTGTTCAATGTGAACAGTGCTTCTTCATGGGGTCCTATGATCACCGGGCAAACCGTTACCAATTATTATGGTAAATCGGAACCACTGCAGGCTTTCCCCAATAACGTAAGCGATCTTTTCAAAAACGCTTACAGCGCACAGAACTCTGTGTCGTTGAGCGGTGGAAATGATAAAACCACTTTCCGGCTTTCTTATAACAATACGCAAGAGACTTATGTATTACAGGCCAATAAGCTAAGCAAGAATAACCTTTCACTGAACCTGAACTCAGAAGTGAATTCAAGGTTGAGTGTATCTTCTTATTTAAGCTATAACAATACTTCGGCCATCCGTACCCAACAGGGTAACCAGTTGTCTAACCCGATCTTCCGTGCCTGGTTCATTCCACGCAGTTATGATCTGACAGGATTGCCATTTATCGATCCTCTTACAGGCGCACAGCAGTTCTATGGTGGTGAGGACAATCCTTACTGGTCAATGCTGAATGTTCGTTCAAGTGACGAGGTTAACCGCTTTTTTGGTAACGTAGGTATTAAATACCGTTTCGCCAGTTGGTTAGTAGCTGAATTAAAAAGTGGTGCAGACTTTATCAATACCAAAACACACGGTTTTGATGAGATCGGTGCGCGTGGAGGTGGAAACACCAGTGCTGGTGGATTGGGTGGTATTTCGGAAGGACGAAGCTTCAGCCGGAATTTCAACTCATACCTTACCTTAACGGCTAACAAGCGTTTTGGCAATTTCGGAATAACTGCTACAGCGGGTAATGAACTCATTGATAACTTCTCTGATGCAAGTTCCGTAACCGGTACTACCTTAAGTATCAAAGGATTTGACCAGATGAAAAATGCCACTGTATACAGCCCGGCTTTCTCAACTTCACAGACCAGAACAGTTGGTTTTTTTGGTGATGTAGTAGTAGATTATAAAAACTATCTGTCATTGGATGTAAAAGCGCGTAATGACCTTCCTTCAACATTGCCGGTTGCTACACGTTCTATATTCTATCCGGCCGCTTCACTTAGTTTTAATGTAACAGAAGCGTTTCCATCAATCAAGTCTAACTTTGTTAACCAGATCAAACTGCGTAGCGGTTTAGGTAAAGTGGGTAATGGACCAGGTGCATATAATACAGACAACTATGCGGTTGTAGGTGGTGCATCAGATGGTTTTGGACCGGCTATTTCTATTCCTTACAATGGTTTACTGGCTTATACGATCAGTAACGCTGCCGGTAATACCAAGCTGTTACCTGAGTTTACCAAAGAGTGGAGCATTGGTACAGATATCACTCTATGGAATAACAGGTTAACCATTGAGGCTAACTATTTTCATCGTAAACTCACCAATGGTCTTTTCTCTGTGCCGGTTTCCCCGTCATCAGGTGTAACTTCTTTCTTCCAGAATGCGGGTGAGATCGATACAAAAGGAACTGAGCTTAGCATAATGGTGATGCCGATCAAGTCAAAAGATTTCATGTGGAGCATCAATGCGAACTATACACAATTCAAATCTATCGTTACCAAGCTGGCTCCGGGTGTTACAGTGATCACTTTAGGTGGTTTCACAACACCTAACGTTCGCCTGGTTGAAGGAGATGAGTATGGTCAGATCTATGGTAACCAATACCAGCGAGATGCTTCGGGAAATATGATCCTGCAAACAACCGGTGCCAATGCTGGTCTGCCTTTACCTACTTCAGGCGTGTTTAAGATCGGTAACCCGAATCCTAAATACACAATCGGTCTAACTAATACTTTCTCTTACAAAGGGTTTACACTTGATTTCCTGCTTGACATCCGTAACGGGGGGGATATTTACTCAAGAGATGTGAAAGATCTGCGCAGTAATGGTGTTGTTTCTGAAACAGCAGTTTTACCACGTTTTGATAAGGATGGAATTACCCTGTTGAAAAACTACCAGTTTACTGGCGTGGCAGCAGCGGGTGGTGCGGTTAACATTCCTATCACAGCAGAACAGTATTATGGCAACGCAGGAAAATATGTTGCGGCTGAAGGCTTTATCCTGAATACGTCATGGGTTAGGATCAGGGAAATGAACCTGTCGTACAGGTTACCAAAACGCCTGACAGAAAAATCTCCTTTTGGAAGTATCGAGTTTGGAGTTTATGGACGTAACCTGGCACTTTGGGCTAAAGACTACCCACACTTCGATCCGGAACAAAATCTGTTCGGAACAAGCAACGTACAGGGTCTTGAATTCAATGCGAATGCATCAACACGTAACATAGGGGTTAACTTGAAATTCACTTTTTAATCAATTCCCTTAACCGTAATTAAACAGAATGAACATGAAAAAAATAATCATAGCAGCTCTGGGAATTGCTTCATTAAGCACTTTCTCTTCCTGCAAAAAATATCTGGACATTAACCAGAGTCCGAATAACATCGTTGAAACCGCAGCTCCCATTGATCTGTTGCTGACTAACGTAACCATCAACACAGGTTTCATGGGTGGAAGTGATCTTTTCCGTTATAGCTCCCTGCTTACGCAGCAGTTATCAGGTCAGACAACGGGTGGGGAAACACAAACTCAGATGATTGAGAAATACCTTGTACAATCTTCTGATGTATCCAATGCATGGAACACATATTATTCTACCACGCTGAATGATATCGAAGTGATCCTTAAAATTGCCAAAGCCAATAATTATCCTGCGTATTCCGGAGTGGCTAAATTGCTAAAGGCTTATACCTATTCACAGTTGGTGGATGCCTGGGGCAATGTTCCGTATACAGAAGCTCAGCTAAATGCAACTGGTGTCCTGTCGCCTAAATTTGATGATGGGGCTACAATATACACAGCTATGCTTTCGCTGATTGACGAAGCGATCGGTGATTTGAATACAGCCACCGGTTTGACTCCATCTACTAATTCAACCATCTATACAGGTGCTTTTGCTACAAAGAAGGCAAACTGGATCAAGTTTGGTAATACTTTGAAACTGAGAATGCTGTTGAACTATTCAAAATCTGACAACGCAGGTATGGTTACTAAAATGACAGCGGCAGTAAATGCTGCTGGTGTTTCGTACATGGCGAGTGTTGCTGATAACTTTGAAATGCCTTTTATCAATCAGAGCGGAAGGTTTAACCCTATTCACCAGTTTGAGGTTAGTCGTACAAACTACCTGTTCCCTAACAAGTTCCTGGTTGATATGATGAATGCCAAAGCAGATCCAAGAAGACCTTTCTACTTCACACAATTCCCTGCGGGATCTGGATTATATGTCGGTGCAAAAGCGGCGGATCTGAGTTCTCAGAAATATTCACGCATGCATACTTACTTACGCGGTGCGGCCAGTGGTGGCACACCTCAGTCTGACGGTTCTTATAACCCGTTGCCGCCATCAGGAATTACTTATACCGGTGATGCCCCTATTCGTATGCTTACTTATGCCGAATATAATTTTATACGTGCGGAAGCGGCGCTTTATGGTGTGCCGGGAGATGCGCAGGCATTCTTTACAGCAGGTATTACGGCTTCTATGACCAATGCCGGCGTAGCTGCAGTTGATATTGCTACTTACCTGGCTGCCAATGGTACTTTAATAGGTACCAATGCCCAGAAGATCCAGCAGATCATCAACGAAAAATATATCGCGAATTATGGAGTTGTAATGCAACCATGGAACGATTGGAGAAGAACAGGTTTCCCTGCAATCAGCAAGGTATCTAATGCAGTTACTGCCGATGTTGTTCGCGCGTTGCCTTTCCCACAAAGTGAGGTAGACGTTAACCCGAACACACCGGCTCAAAGAGCTGATATCTCAACTAAGTTCGTATTCTGGGATAAATAACTTACAGACCCCTGGGTAATTAATCACCTATAATTTTGATTATTAAGAGGCTGCCTTTTGGCAGCCTCTTTTTTTCTTTTAAAGAAATGTATAATAATTTTTTTAATGTGTTTTTTTTCATTAACATTGATTTTCAGCCTAAAGCCCTCTTAATTTCAAAAAAGATAAAATTTCTTATATCTTCTAAGTAACTAATTATCAATTTTTTATAAATTATATATAAAAAATTTCAACTTTAAATGATAAAAAATGCAGCTATAGGACATATTAAAATGTCATTAAGGTTCGTTTTAAGTGTTCTTTAACTAAATTGCGCCCCCGCAATCAATCTTAAAAATCAATCTATGAGAAAATTAGTCACAATGTTATTGGTCATTGTGTTTGCTATTACCCAGGTGGTAGCACAGACACGTGCAGTGAAAGGCAAAATTACCGATGAAAAAAACAATCCGGTAAGTAATGCATCTATTCTTATTAAAGGATCTACAGTAGGAACTACCTCTGCAGCAGATGGTAGTTTTACAATTAACGTTTCTGGGGATAAAGTCCTGATAATCACCTCTTTGAATTTCCTTACCAAGGAAATTTCTGTAGGAAACAGAAGCAGCATTTCCGTTTCCTTACAATCTTCTACAGAAAATCTTCAGGAAGTTGTAGTGGTAGGTTTTGGTACAAAGAACGTACGTGAGGTTACTGGAGCTGTATCAAAAATTGCTGGCGACAAGATCGCTAACGAGCCGGTAACAAGTTTTAACCAGGCATTGGCCGGTAAAACTGCAGGTGTTCAGGTAAACTTGTCTACAGGTTTACTTGCAGATAGAACAGCGATCCGTGTTAGAGGTGTTAACTCGATCTCCTCTTCATCTCAACCATTGATCGTTGTTGATGGAATTCCACAGATCAATACTACCAACCTGAACGGATTTAATGGTGGTAATGGTAACAGGTTTGATCCATTATCTTTATTAAACTCTGCAGATATCGAATCTCTTGAGATCCTGAAAGATGCGGGAGCTTCTGTTCTGTATGGTTCACAGGCTTCGAATGGTGTAATTCTGATCACTACCAAAAAAGGAAAAAAAGGAAACATGCGTGTTTCTTTTGATTCTAAAACTGGCTGGTCTTCTGCAACCAAGAATGCCTCTCTTTTAAATGGTGATCAGTTCATTGCCATTTCTAATGAAAAAGCAGGTAACAGGTACTCTGTTACCAACCCAACTTTCGCAACTCCTGCAAAAGAAAGCGATATCAATGGTGACGGTGTTAATGACCGTACCGATTGGAATAGCATTGTTTACAGGACTGGACTGCAAACCGATAATTCAGTTTCTTTTTCCGGCGGTGCCGATAAGATCAGTGTATACGGATCTGCACGTTACCTTAGCCAAGAAGGTATTGTTGTTGGAAACAAACTCCGCAGCGGACAAGCAAGACTTAATTTAGATATCACTCCTAAAACATGGTTCAAAGCAGGTATTTCAATTGCGTATGTTCAGACCATGGCAAATGGAGTATTATCTGATACGTATATAGCCGGTACAACTGTATCTGGATGGATGGCACCCCCAACACTATCTGCTTATGATCCTACAAAGATCCACGGTTTTAACCTTACAGCAGCAGGTGGTTTGTTATCATTAGGTAATAATACACCGGTAAGCCCTTCAGGTGCTACGCTTTTACCAGGTTCAGGATATTATTATAATATGCTGGCTGTTTTGAAACAGAACAGGAATGATAATACCGCTACCGATACAAAGATTGCTATTTATGGTGAAGTATCTCCTATCAAAGGATTAAAAGTTACTACCAAATTCTCTGAGCAATATCAAAGCAATTTTGAAGATCAGTATAGTTCTCCTTATCAGGCTGGTCTGGGTATTCCTTATGGCGGTCTCGTACAGGATCAGACACAAAACTGGAGCACATGGGTATGGCAGAACTATGCTTCTTATGATAAAACAATCGCTAATAACCATAAGATCGGCTTAGTAGCAGGTGCGGAGTATCAGAAATATAATTACTACTACCGTTACACAGGTGCTGGTAACTTCTCTGATCCTTTCTTTACTACTGTTGTTGATGGTGCTTATACCAATACACAACCAGGTAGCACAGCAGTATTGGATTTTACAGGTGGTAACACCACAATGAATGCTTCTATCTCTTATTTCGGCAGATTGAACTACTCTTTCAAAGGAAAATACTTTCTGGAAGGTGCCTTCAGAAGAGATGGATTCTCAGGATTTGGTGCTGATAACCAGTTCGGTAATTTCCCAAGTGTATCACTTGGTTGGGAAGCTACAAAAGAGTCATTCCTTGCAGACGCAAAATGGCTTGATTACTTAAAGATCCGCGGTAGCTTTGGTACAGTGGGTAATAGAAGAGGTGTAGGTGACTTTGCTGCCCGTAACCTTTATGGTGGTGCTGCTTACACAAGCTTAACAGGTTTGGGTATCACGCAACAGGGTAATGCATCTTTAAGGTGGGAGAGTTCTAAAAAGCTTAACGTAGGCTTTGAAGCTAATTTCCTGAAAGGAAAATTAGGTGTAGTAGTTGATTACTTTACAACTGATATCAATAACCTGATCCTTGCTGCACCAACATTGTATACAGTAGGTGTACCGGGTTCAAGCATTACCACTAATATTGGTGGAATGACCAATAAAGGAATTGAGATCACAATTAATGCAACACCGGTTACAACAAGAAACTTCGTGTGGACAACCTCATTGAACTTTACAAAAATCAAGAACAATGTTACAGGACTTGTTCCTTCTAATGGAAACGCTGATATCACATCAGGAAACCAGGTGGCAAGTGTTGGCAGACAATTGGGTACCTACCAGTTACCTAAATGGGCTGGAGTAAATCCGGATAATGGTAACCCAATGTGGTATGCAGCTTCAGGTGCTATCAAAATGTGGGATTTCCCTACACAAACCTGGAAAGATGATAAAGGAAATGCATCAACTGCACTGGCCTTTGCTGATTACCAGTATCTTGATAAAACAGGTTTGCCTTCATGGTATGGTGGTTGGGAAAATACTTTCAGGTTCAGACAACTTGACCTTGGTATCGCCATCACTTATGCAGGTGGTAACTACATTTACAATTCAACAAAAGCAGGAATGCTGTCGAATTTTTTCGCCAATAACTTCACTGCCATACTTGACCGTTGGACAAAAGCAGGACAAGTTACAGACATTCCACGTCTTTACCAGTCTGATAACCAGGCTAACGTAGCTTCTACCCGTTTCCTTGAGAAGGGTGACTATGCAAGAGTAAGAACTATTACACTGGGTTATAACTTTAGCAAATCAATGCTGGGTAAAATTAATGTAGAGAACATCAGGGTATATGTACAGGCTTTCAATCCATTTACTATTACAAAGTACAGTGGTCTTGATCCTGATGTTAACTATAACTCATTCAGTAATATTGCTATTGGAGTTGATAACAGGGCAACGCCGCAGGTTAAGACAATGACAGTAGGCGTAAATGTTACTTTCTAATATCCTGTAGTAAAAAAAAACAAAAAATTAGCTATGAAAAAATATAGAATATTAAACATTGTAGCTGTTGTGGTGGCTTTATCTGCAATGGTCTCATGTAAAAAAGAAACCCTGTTCAGTGAACCGGTTAGCTCCATCTCTGACGTGGATGCTTATTCAAATGCAAGCAGGATAGACAAGTCTGCCGTAGGTATGTATGATGCCTTGCAAAACGCGAATTTCTTTGGTGGACGTATCCTGGTATATGTTGATCAACGTGGACTGGATGCCAACCAAAGCAGTTTCTTTGGTGAAATGGGAAAATTTACAACTGTTACCGCCAATGACGGAACTATTGCAGGTGCTTATCAGGGTGCGTACAGGACCATCTACCAGTCTAATCTTTTCTTAAAAAGCTTCCTGCCGAATATAGGACTGGTACCTGCTGCAAAAGCAGACCAGTATACAGGTGAGGCAAAGTTTATTAGAGCTTTGTGTTATTTTTACCTTATAAACCTTTGGGCACAGCCTTATGGTTTCACTGCTGATAATAGTCACGCGGGTGTTCCATTGGTACTTGATGCAGCTGGAGATCCATTTAATTCGTCAAACAACCTGCCACGTTCTACTGTTAAACAGGTTTACGATCAAATGGAAGCAGATCTGCTGGAAGCAGAAGCTAAATTACCAGCTAGTTATCCAGATGCATTCACACAGGTGGCGAGAGCAACCAAAGGATCAGCAAGAGCATTGCTGGCACGCCTTTATCTTTATAAAGCTGATTATGTAAAAGCAAACACCTATGCTGATCTTGTTATCAATTCAGGTAATTACGCTTTACAGCCAACGATCGCAAATGTTTTCAGCACCTATACAACTAAAGAGTCTATCTTCTCTGTTGCAATGAGCGGAGGTGATAATCCAAACACCAATAACTCACTGGGTCAACATTATGGGATCAATCCAGGAAGAGGTGATGTTAACATTACAAGTGATTATCTGGCTTTGATGAACATTGCTGTTGATAAAAGGTATACTACCTTAACCAAAGTTTTCAGTGGTTCAACTTGGTGTACTAAGTATCCAGGAGTAACAATTGACTATGTTCCGGTAGTTCGTTATGCTGAAATTTTGTTGATCAAAGCGGAAGCTTTGGCCCGAACAGGTACAGGCGTAAATGCTGCTGCACTGGCACTGGTTCAACAGGTACGTGACAGGTCTACCGGCGGTACAATTGTAGTTGCTACACAAACAGACCTGATCAATGCTATTCTGAAAGAAAAAAGAATAGAACTGGCTTTTGAAGGTCATAATTATCTTGACCTTAACAGAACAAAACAAGATCTGCCTGCGCATGGTTTTGTTACATCTGCTCAGCCATATGGAAGTAACCTCAGGATCTTCCCTATACCAACATATGATATGCAGAAAAATCCAAACCTGGTACAGAATCCTGGATATTAATAGTGGAATATTGTTTTTGATGAACATGTTCATCAAAAGTTAAAAAATAAAAAAAGCAAGGGGATCATTGTAAAAAATGATTGCCTTGCTTTTTTTATTTTATTATCTTTTACACTGCAAGGATAAAGCAATCAGACTATGAAATCTTTTTTTAACAGAAAACCGCTTTTACTTTCTATCATTATATTTGGCTGTATACAATGTTTTTCGCAGGATCATCTTTCATTGTTCATGTCTGATATAAATGGCGCACCCATTCCGATAAGGACAGAAATGAATATTAATGGAAGCCCTTTTTTTCCATCAGACTATGTAATGGCAACCTTATATCTACCCGGCGGGAAAAAAATAGAAAATGTTAAGACGAAAATATTCCTTCCAGAGCATTCAATTTATTACCAGTTGAATGATAAGTCGGAGATGGTCGCCATTACCGCTATTGAACGGATAGAATTTTTCTCTTCAATGAATATAAAGCCGGTTGAGTTCAGATCGTATCCTTTAGTAGCGGAAGGTGGAAATAAATTTTATGAGGTACTTGCTGATGGTAAGGTGCAACTGCTAAAGCTGTACACGTCTGATTTTACAGACAGGAAAGAGTTTGGAAGTGCCACAATAACAAGAACGTATGATAACCTCATTCGTCTATATGTATATACAGCCAATAAAAAAATATTGAAAATAAATAATAGCGAAGACTTTTTTGCTGATCTTTTTAAAGACCGGCAAAAACAATTTTCGATTTTTGTACAAAAAGAAAAAATTAGTTTCAGACGTGAAGCGGATCTGATTAAACTATTTGATTATTATAACACATTGAATTAAGAAGCTTGTCGGCTTCGTTACATATCATTTTACAACTTCCGACAGTTTTCTTTCCAATTCGTCTCCATGAAGACCTGTTGCAATGATCTTGCCTTGTGGGTCTACCAGTACATTGAATGGGATACCATCAAACTGGTATAAACCCACTACACTGCTTTCCCAGTACTTGAGGTCGCTGATATGTGTCCAGGTGAGTTTGTCTTTTTTGATGGCCTCTACCCAATCGGCTTTTTCCTGGTCGAGCGAAACACCCAGGATTGTGAAATTCTTATCCTTGAATTTATTGTAAGCCGCTACTACGGTCGGGTTTTCTTTTCTGCAGGGCCCACACCAGCTTGCCCAGAAATCAACCAGCACATATTTTCCTTTAAAGCTGCTGAGCGTGATCACTTTTCCGCTGGTATCCGGTAAACTGATCTCAGGTGCCTGCTTGTTCAGCAAAGCATAACCCGGTGCAGCTGCAGCTTTAGATGCGGCAGGCTTTTGTACGGTGAGTACACTTTTTATTCTTGCGAGACCGCTATGCTCTTTAAATTTATCTGCAGAGGAGGTTGCTAATACAAGCACCTCATCCTGTGTCATGGTTCTTTCCGCCATTCCCAATGCATAATAACGGGCTGCGGGACTTGGCGAATTGCTGATAAAATCTTTGACAAGTGTATTCATTTCTTTCACTCCCTGATCCCGTTGCTGGCGGATAGGGAGAAGTATACTGTCTGTTGCATTTTGCTTCTGTAAAGTATCTATCTGCATGAATGTAACATACAGTGCAGAATCTTTTTTACGGTAATCTTCGAAAAGAGTATGCAGGCTTTCGCTGGCCGGTGAGCCTTCTATTGTGTAGGCTTTGTAATTATTAACATCCAGTTTAATCTTGATATCGTTGTTATCATTTACCAACAACACGTCAAAATTATTATCAACTACAATACGGTACAGGCCTTCTTCTTTACCCATTGCGCGTAAAGTAAATTCACCATTTGCTTTCAGGGTAACTGAATCGAGCACAACGGGTTCTTCGCCACCAAAAGGTAATTCCTGCAGCAATACTTTGCCGGGAGAAGCGTGTTCGATCTTGCCGCTTACGGTGAAGGCACCGAATTTTTTTTGTTGGCAGGCGGTGAAAAAAGTTACTACTGTTGCGATGATGATGAATTGTTTCATGTTTTTATCTAGTTATCTGTTTTATATTCCTACTCATTTCGACATTTGATATTCAGCGTTCGGTATTCGATATTATTTCCCCAGCCTCTCTTCCAACAGCGCAGTTACAATCTTCGGATCGGCTTTTCCTTTGCTGCGTTTTTTTACTTCACCTACAAAGAGACCGATCAGTCCCTTCTTCCCTTTTTTGTATTCTGCTACTTTATCGGGCATAGATTCCAATGCGCCGTTGATCCATGTTTCCAGTTCATTGGTATCGCTCACCTGTAACAGGTTCATGCTTTCTGCTATGACCAGTGGCGATGTATTGGCTGCGATCACTGCGGGCAATAGCTTTGAAGACGCTACAGAAAAATTAACCTTACCATCTTCCACTAATTTTATCAACTCTGCGAGGATCGCCGGTTGTAAAGGAAATGTTTCAAAACCACCACCTGTTTCATTCAGGTATTGACGGATGGGTCCGGATAGCCAGTTGGCAACGGCTTTGTATAATGTTGTATGTTGTATAACCGAATTAAAATAATCGGTGGTTGCTTTTTCATCACATAACTGTCCTGCATCATATGCGCTAAGACCGTATTGGGTTTGATACTTTGCTGTTAGTTCGTTGGGTAGTGCAGGTAATGCTTCTTTGACCCGGGCGATAAAAGCATCGGTTAAATGAAAAGGGGAAAGGTCGGGGTCAGGAAAATAGCGGTAGTCATTGGCTTCTTCTTTATCACGGATCGCAAAAGTGGTATCATTGGATGCATCAAAGCTGCGGGTCTGTTGCTTTACTTTTCCGCCGCTTTCTACCAGTTTGATCATCCGCTCAATTTCATATTCGATCGCTTTCTTTACGTTGCGGATAGAGTTGAGGTTCTTTACTTCCACTTTTGTACCCAGTGTGGTTTCTCCTTTTAAACGGATAGAGACATTGGCATCACAGCGAAGGCTTCCTTCTTCCATATTACCATCACAGATACCGATCCATCTTACCAGCCGGCGTACTTCGGTTACATATTGCCAGGCTTCTTCAGCAGAAAAGAGATCGGGTTCTGTTACGATCTCAACCAACGGGGTACCCGCGCGGTTAAGGTCGATACAGGTAAAATCATCATCCATATCATGAATGCTTTTACCCGCATCCTCTTCCATGTGTATGCGGTTCAATTGGATATTTCTTTCTCCTGCCGCAGTGCGGATCGTTACATGACCGCCTTTGCAGATAGGTGTTGTATGTTGAGAGGTCTGGTAACCTTTGGGAAGATCGGGGTAGAAGTAATTCTTGCGTGCGAAGTAATTGTCCTTCTCAATTTCACAATTACACGCGAGCCCCATGCGGATCGCATACTCAACTGCTTTCTTATTTGTTTTTGGGAGTGTGCCCGGGTGACCCATCGTGATGGCACTGATATGCGTATTGGGTTCTGCACCAAAGGCGGTACTGTCGCCACAGAAGAGTTTGCTGTCAGTGGCTAACTGTGCATGCACTTCGAGACCGATCACCGCTTCGTATTTGTTGTTCATTTCCATGCCTGCGCAAAAATAGCTTTCCTTTTGCAGCCAAGGCGTGATAAACCCATATTTATCAGAGAGAAAGGATCTTTTTCATATCATCATCAGAAATGGTGAGGAGACCGGAGGGCTGGAGGCGCTTCGTTAATTCCTTCCAGTTCTTATCCTTATCAAATACCGTTTTGAGCATGGGCAGGGCTTTTACCATCTGCTTGTTATTGGCAAGGGTAATTGCGGTCCAGTATTGCATTTCCAGGTTTTCAGGAAACAGTTTCATGGCCGCATTGTATTCGGTCATGGCAACATTTACATCATTCTTATCACCGGCAAGATTGCTGTTATGCATTTTTTCATAAGCAAGGTCGCCACTGCTCATGTGTTCGTATGCCAGTTGAATGGTATAGAGTCTTCTCAATTCCTGCAATGGTTGCGGAGAATCATCTACCCTGAGGTCCACTGATTTGTTGTTCCAGCTTTCCATCGGTCTGCCGGGAACAATCGTTAACGCTGCGGCCTGCATGCCGCGGATATCGCCGCCGGCGAGTTGCCCGGCCTCAAGCGCCAGTAATACTCTTTCAACAAAAGGCTTATTGCTGTTGCGTTCAAACACTTTGGCCATGTACTCACAAACCGAATCGCCCAGCATCATATTGCTTTGCACACTGAAGTTCCTGCCCTTTATATGTTTGGCTACCTGTATGCAATTTTTGCCGGTGTGAACGGCTATATTTCCTTTGCTGTCAACAATCGCTACCTGGCGCATTTCGCGGCCGCTGTCATTGCGGGTAAGACTGTCGAGTGTTTCCTGCGCGGTAAGACCCATTTTGAGGAGACCTAGCGCTTTGGGTCCGTATGACTTATCTACAAAAGATTGTGTGGCCACGGCCCCTACGCCCGCCTCGGCCCAGGGAACAGATGTGCCAACGCCAAACCAGTGACTTTGTACGCCTATGGCCATGTCGCCGGTCTTTTCATCTCTTGCTACAATGGAAAAAGTATGCACCAACTGACGCTTGGGCGAATAGAACTGCGCCTGTGTCTGAATAGTTAAAAGGAGAAAAGCCGCCGCAAGGATCTGTTTCATACAGAAGAAACGAAACTGGCAGCGGCATTATTGCTTAAAGATCAGCTGTTTTCAGCCTTCTTGGAAACTTAACATCAGCCGTATGCGCCTTACCTCCACGCAAATAGGTAAGCTTCAATGTATCACCTTCTTTGATGCCTCTTACTTTCGTCCTGAGCTCATCAACAGAATTAACCGGTTTTCCATCGAGTTCAGTAACCACATCATCTTTTTGTAAACCGGCTTTGCCTGCAGCGCTTTCGCTGTCTATATCTATCACTTTTACGCCTTTGCCATTTTCAAGATCCTGGATACCAATGCCGAGTTTTGGCCTGCGGCTCATGTCAAAATTAAGATTCTCCAGTCCGCGGAGTTCCGGCATCTCAAAGTTGAAATCGCGGTTGAAATCGTCACCCTTGAAATTGAAAGAACGGATATCCGGAGAGTTGCTTTTGCCTAAAGTGGCGGAAGTGGTTGCCTGCCTGCCATCGCGGAGGTAGGTAACCGAAACCTTGTCGCCGGCTTTATATTCCCCGATCGTTTTATACAGGTTTTCACTGCTCTCGATATTCTTATCATCAATGCGTGTAATGATATCGTCTTTTTGCAATCCTGCTTTTTCCGCTGCGCTTTCTTTGTTTACCTCAGTGATCTTAGCGCCTTTCTCATTTTTTTCTGAGATCACGCCGAGGAGGGGGCGGGGCGTAGCGCTAAAATCATCCGAGAATCTTTGCATACGTATACCCGGCGCTATCCTGCCTTTGATACGCGGCCCCATGGTCATGGCTTTATTGCGGATCACTTCAATATCCTCGTCTTTCAGGTCCTCAACAGGTTTTCCGTTCACGGTGATATTATCGCCATCGATTACAATGGTTAGTTTTTCCTTATCGTCCGATTTTTTGCGGATAGTGATGCTTTCTTTTTTCTCTTTTGGCTTCTCTTTTGTTTGTGCGGTAACTGAACCACCCAGAACTGTGAGAAGCAGAAGGGCTATTGCAATTTTACTGTTCATGATAGTAAGTTTATGAGTTGTACGAAATTATTAGTAGATCAAATCTATGCGTTTTCTGAAATACGAAGATCTTCGGAAATGTTAAATTTAGGAAAGGGGATCTGCTTATTTATAGATAAAATAGAGGTATTTGATCAGACCCCAATCGACTCTTTCAGACGAGCAAAGCTTTCACTTTACTGATCACCTGCTCAAAATTACCGGCATCCTGACCGCCCGCAGTTGCCAGCGTTTTTTGTCCGCCGCCACCGCCTTTGATCAGACCGGCAATATGTTCTTTAATGATCCTGGGTGCATCGAGTGATTTTTCTGTGCTGACAGTTTCATCTAATAGCAAAGCAACCTGGGCTTTTCCATCCACATTCGCGGCGAGTATCACTACGTAATTTGACAGGTCGTTCTTTAGTTCAAAGCACAACTTCTTGAGGTTGTCTGCACTGCTTACTTCTACAACAGCACCAAGGAAGGAGATGCCGTTAATTATTTCTACCTTCTGCAGCAATTCGTTTTTGATAACCACCAGTTGTTTGGCTTCGAGACTTTCTATGCGTTTTTTTAATTCGCTGTTATCGGTTAGCAACGATTCAATGGACCTGCTTAACTCTTTTGGGTTCTTGAGTGTTTCACGAATTACACGAATTTGAGCGAATTCGTTATTGATCAGCTCTTCTGCTGCTTTTCCGCTTACCGCTTCTATTCTTCTTACACCGGCTGCTACAGCTGCTTCATGCCTGATCTTGAAAAAACCGAGTTCACCTGTTGAGCCTGCATGTGTACCACCACAAAGTTCAATAGAATACTTCGGATCCATGACTACTACACGAACGATATCACCGTACTTTTCTCCGAACAAAGCCATTGCACCTAATGCTACCGCTTCATCCTTTTTCATTTCATTGATATGGATCGGAATGTTGGTCCTGATCTTTTCATTTACAACCATTTCGATCCGCTGGATCTCTTCTTCGGAGACCTTGGCAAAATGCGAGAAATCAAAACGCAGGTGTTCTTCGTTTACGAGGCTTCCTTTCTGGGCAACATGATGCCCTAAAACCTGCCGTAGCGCAGCATGCAGCAAATGTGTTGCACTATGATGTGCAGCTGTTGACTGCCGTTTGGTATGATCAACCCTTGCCATTACCGGCACATTCACTGCTGCCGGAAGAGTATCTGTAAAATGAATAATGAGGTTGTTCTCTTTTTTCGTATCGGTAACGGGAATAAGCTCGCCATCAAAATCCAGCACACCTGTATCGCCTACCTGTCCACCGCTTTCTGCATAAAAAGGAGTGGCTTCCAAGACCAATTGATATCCTTCTTTTCCTTTTGCTTTTACCTTCCGGTATTTAGTGACTTTGGTTTTGATCTCAAGAGAATCATAACCGATGAAATCATTAAAACCATGATCGGCCAGTACTACCCAGTCTTCTGTATCAACCGTTCCTGCAGCGCGGCTGCGGTTTTTTTGTTCTTGCATATATGTGTTGAATCCCTCAACATCTACAGTTCTGCCATTTTCTTTTGCAATTAGTTCTGTAAGATCTAGCGGGAAGCCGAAAGTGTCAAACAATTCAAAAGCATTTTTCCCATCCAATGGTACTGGCGTTTTCGTATAATTAGCACCCTCAAGACTTTTAATTACTTCAAAATATGATCCAATTCTTTGTAAACCCTTATCCAGTGTTTTCAAAAACGCATCTTCTTCTTCTCTCACAACTTTCGTCACAAACTCCTGCTGCTGTTTTAATTCAGGGAACACGGTTGCAAACTGTTCTGCCAATACGGGTATCAATTGAAAAAGTAAGGGCTGTTTATAATCGAGATAAGAATAATAATATCTTACCGCCCTGCGCAATATTCTCCTGATCACGTAACCCGCACCATTATTGGCAGGAAGCTGTCCATCAGTGATGGTAAAAGCGATGGCGCGGATATGATCGGCCAATACCCTGAAAGCAATGGCTTCTTTGCTATCGCTGAAATCATATTTTTTCCCGCTTATTTTTTCTACCGCAGCGATCGTTCCGGTAAATACATCCGTATCATAATTACTCTGCTTACCCTGTATCACGCGCACCAATCTTTCAAACCCCATCCCCGTATCTACGTGCTGTGCAGGCAAGGGTTGCAGGCTGCCATCTTTCTGACGGTTGAACTGCATGAATACATTATTCCAGATCTCTATCACCTGTGGGTGATCATTGTTCACCAATGTTTTTCCTTCAACGGCTTTGCGTTCTTCATCAGTTCTGCAATCCACATGGATCTCTGTGCAAGGACCACACGGACCCGTATCACCCATTTCCCAGAAGTTATCTTTCTTATTGCCTAATAATATCCTTTCTTCGGCGATCACTTTTTTCCATTCGTTGTAGGCTTCCTCATCGCGCGGTAGCCCTTCTTTTTCATCGCCTTCAAAAATGGTCACATATAAACGGTCCTTATCTAATTTGTATACCTCAGTCAGCAGTTCCCAACTCCAGGCAATGGCTTCTTTTTTAAAATAATCACCAAAGCTCCAGTTGCCCAGCATTTCAAACATAGTATGGTGATAGGTATCTACACCCACCTCTTCAAGGTCGTTATGTTTACCGCTTACACGCAGGCATTTCTGGGTATCTGCGATCCGCGTATATTCCGGTTTTTTGTTGCCAAGAAAGTAGTCTTTAAACTGGTTCATTCCCGCATTGGTGAACAGGAGGGTGGGATCATTTTTTACAACAATGGGAGCCGATGGCACGATCCGGTGCTTTTTGGACCCGAAAAAGTCAAGAAATTGTTGTCGTATCTCACCACTGGTCATCATCTGTAAAAAATTTTAAGGAAATAGTTAGGTCGTTAGAAACTATATTTGGCGTTCTTTTAGGGGCATCGAAGGTAATGAAAAAAATAAAGTACTACTATAATACCCATACCCTGCGCTATGAGAAACTGGCTACTCCTTTGCGGGTGCGGTTATTACAGGCCATCGGTTTTATAGCGGCCTCCACCGTTACCGGGATGATCATTTTTGCCATCGCTTTCCGGTATATTGACTCTCCCAAAGAAAAATACCTCCGTCAGCAGAATGATGCACTGAAAGAAAATTATAGTGTCTTTATTGAGCGTGTGCGGCAACTGGAACTACAGATGGATGAGATTGAGAACAGAGACAATAAAGTGTACCGCTCTATTTTTGAATCCGATCCTATACCTGACAGTGCCCGTATCAAGGATATGGAACAGAAGAATGAAGTAAAACTTGTGCAGGCCCTGGGGGAAAGCGAGTTGGTAAAAAGTATTTCAGCGCAGTTAAATAATTTATCACTCCGTTCGGCTTACCAGATGAAATCATTTGATGAGATCACTAATATGGTAAAGAATAAAGAGAAACTGCTTCTATCTATTCCTTCCATACAACCTATCAGCAATAAAGACCTTAACAGGATCGCTTCCGGCTTCGGATACCGCATAGACCCAATGTATAAGGATCGGAGAATGCATCCTGGTCTCGATTTCACGGCTTCGATGGGAACACCTATTTATGCAACAGGTGATGGTAAAGTGGTAGATGCCGGATTTAATACGGGCGGCTATGGTAACCGCGTGATCATTAATCATGGTTATGGTTATCAAACCCTTTACGGGCATATGTTCCGTATAAAAGCACGTGTTGGTCAAAGTGTTAAACGTGGAGAAGTGATCGGGTATGTGGGCAGCACAGGAAAAAGTACAGGACCGCATTGTCACTACGAAGTACATCACAACGGTGTGATCGTGGATCCTATCTATTATTTCTACAATGATCTTACGCCCGCCCAGTATGACCGTATGCTGAAACTGGCGGCTGCAAGCAACCAAAGCTTCGATTAGTATTCAGCAATTCGTATTTTTGAATTTTGTTGCATGGAACCTGGTGTACGACAATATCTTATACGCATCCTCAACACACTTGCCATAGGGCTGCTATGGATGGCGTTGAATATGACGGCGGGTATCATGTATGATCTCGCGTTTGTGCATGAACATATACGTTTGGGTAATATTCTTTTTTATATCTGGTTTGTGATGAGTCTTGCGGCGTTTTTGTGGTGGGTTGTACGTACCTGGAGCAAGCCGATCGATTTTGATCAGTGATTAATTTTTAGCATCCAATATCACCGGCGTCTTCCCCCCTCCCATAATAATCACTTTTGCATTGGGTGATGTGATCAATCCTTTCATTACCTGGATCTGCTCATATTGTAATTGCTTATCACCCAATCCCGCGCTGATGATTCTTTGATAGTCTGATATGCCTTGAGCCTCTACACGCTTACGTTCAGCTTCCTGTTTTTCTTTCTGCAGCACGAATTCCATTTTCTGCGCATCTTGCTCTGCTTTGATCTTTTCTTCGATCGATACTTTTACAGTAGCCGGGAGTGTAATATTTCTTACCAGGATCTGTTCAAGTATCAATCCGCGTTTCTTAAAATCATCTTCAATACTTTTTACAATCCGGCCCTGGAAAAGGTCTCTTTTTGTTGAGTACAGGTCCACCGCAGTAAAGTAAACAGCGTTATCCCGGATCTTTGTACGTGTTAGCGGGCGAACGATCTTATCCCTGTAATCCAGTCCTGTTTCACGAATGATCCTGGGTGCTTCTAAAGGCAGCAACCGATACAGAACCGTGAGATCAATGACTACTTCAAGTCCATCTGCTGTTAATACGCGAATAGCATCATCTCCACCTTTGTCGCCCTCATCGTGCACGCCACTCATAGTATAGTTCTGTGTTTTTGTATCTACTTCTTTTACATCTACAAGCGGGTTAACAAAATTTAAACCGCTATTCAGTATATCGTTATCTACTTTCCCAAATAGAGATTTTACACCTATATGCCCGGCATCTATCTGCTTAATACAGGAAGTAAGAAAACCGATGATCACAAGCCCCAGTCCTGCAAAGCGAAGTGCATTGGATACTTTATGAAGATCTTCTCTTTGCGCGCGAACGATAATACCGGCGATCACGAGGATGACACCGAAAATAAGGAGTACCATTTTGAATGTGTTTTATGATTAGTCGTTAAATGCAGTGGAATATTACAATGGCTCAGCTGCTGTGATCGGCTACAATCACCCACTCATTATTAATCTTTCTAAAGAGCAACGTATAATGCCCGCTCAGATCCCCGATACTTCTTTTCAACATCCATTTACCCACTACAAAGTATGCATCTGCAGAAATTGCCTGAACTTTCAGAATCTCAAAAGCTAGTTTACCCATTGCTGTTGTATCAGGATAATTCTTCTTATAATTTTGCAAGGTAGTGATGTACCCATATTTCGGTCCGTTCTTTCCAATAAACACGAGGCTGTCATTTTTCCAGTATCCTTTCATAAACCCATCAATATTTCCTTTGTTCCAGTCAATGGTTTGGCGCGCGAGGATTTTGCGGATAACTTGTTCATCTTTGTTTTGTGCAGAGAGGCTAATAAAGCTGAAGAGGGATAGTAGTGTGATCAGCAGTTTCATGGCTGGTTAGTTTGATGTTAAGCTAAGCTTTATTAGTGGATTGGCGAATTACGGATTGGCGAATTTTTTTCCGCCCGAACCATTTCGCGTTTGCCCCAGGGTCCCGGAATTTTTTGTACGGTGAAGCCGGCTGCGGTCATTGCATGGCGAACGATACTTTTGCTGCAATAGGTTAAGAGCATCCCCCCGGGTTGTAATAACGCGAATAATTTTTCAAACACAGGTTGTGTCCATAGTTCAGGTTGGGCAGCGGGCGAAAAGGCATCGAAATAAATGCAGTTGAATGATCCCTGGATAGCAAGACCGGTCAACGAGGTCTTTATTTTTTGTAAAGAGAAAAGGCGGTCGAGCTGATTTTCCTGTTCCCATGGGCACGTATGTAAAGCGACAAACTCCTTTTCCATGGATAAAATTTTTCCGTAATTAAGTGTACCAGCTTCTTCTGTTGAAACGGGGTATAGCTCAATACTGGTAAAGCTTACGGGCTTATTATATTTTTTAGCTGTTTGCCAACTAAGTAATGCATTAAGACCTGTTCCAAAACCAATTTCAAACAGGTTAATGGGTACGGTGTTTTCTTCACTCATCAACGGTATCAAACCCGCATCGATAAAGACGTGTGTACTTTCCTGGATAGCTCCGTGTGTGCTATGGTAGGTGATACCCATTTCGGGAATAGAGATGGTATGCGATCCATCGGCGGTTACCTGTATTTGTCTTTGCATGCAGGTGCAAATTAATTAACTTAACCGCATGGAATATATCAGTCATTTGCAAAAAGATAAAAAACTGGCCAAAACGATAGGAAAGGATGTTCATGAACTAAAACTACATCCGAATATTCCTGTGCGGATGATGTCGAGTATCATGAGTCAGCAGTTAAGTACCAAAGTGGCCCGCGTAATATTTCTACGTTTCCTTGATCTCTATAAGGGGAAAGAACCTAAGCCACAACAAGTGCTGGATACACCCCATGAAACACTTCGCGCCATAGGGCTGAGTAATGCCAAGGTCAGCTATGTTCACAATGTGGCCCGGTTCTGTATTGATCATAAGATTACCGATAAAAAACTACTCGCCATGAGTAATGAAGAGATCATCGACCTGCTTGTTCAGATAAAAGGAGTGGGCAAATGGTCCGTTGAAATGTTATTGATGTTTACACTGGGCAGGGAAGATGTTTTTGCTGTAGACGATCTGGGTATACAACAGGCCATGACGCATTTATATAAACTGGATCCGACAGATAAAAAAGGGATGAAGGAAAAGATGCTGAAGCTGTCTGCCAAATGGAGCCCCTATAGAACGTATGCGTGTTTGCATTTATGGAAATGGAAAGACGGTGACTAAGCTGAGTTCCTTGCTGCATTAATGATCCCGAACATACTTCTTGTTACCAGTTTTTCATACTTCTCTTTCATCTCCGGTGTTATTTCGGGTTTGTGTATCTCATGTAATGCGTATTGCTGAATGGTAAGAAGGGGTAATACGATCTTATCGCGCATTTGTATAGATGCACGTCCTGTTTTATCATCCTGCATCAGTTCATTTGAATCTGATAAATCAAGTACCAATTGATAAGTGAGATCAAATTCTTTTTTTATCATCTCCCAGATCGCACCATATTTAGGATCGTCTTTAATATATTTTGTAAGGGCGAAAGATGATTTAAGCATACTCATCATGCTATTGTCGATCAGTGTGCGGAAAAACAATTGGTTGCGGAACATCGTTTTTACAGCTTCCCACTTTCCCTTTTCCTTCATATGTTGTAACGCTGTACCCACACCATAGTAGCCGGGCACATTTTGTTTTAACTGGCTCCAGCTTCCAACAAACGGTACCGCACGCAGATCTTCGAAATGGAGTTCGCCGCCACCGCCGCGTTTTGCCGGGCGACTGGCAATATTGCTCTTGCTGTAATAATCAAGCGGGCTAAAGGTTTGCAGGTAACTGAGAAATAACGGATGTGTTTTAAAAGACTGGTAGGTATCATAACTTACTTTACCTAATTCTTTGAGCAGGTCGCGATCTTCGGGCGAGATCTGTGTTCTTGTATCAGCGAATAATTCGTTGCTCAGACCGGCACTCAATAGTTGCTCAAGGTTAAATTGAGAAGACTGCATTGTTCCGAAATTCGAAGTGATCGTTTGGCCCTGTATGGTAAGCTGTATCTCTTCGTTCTCAATATTGCTTCCGAGTGATGCATAAAATTTATTCGTTTTTCCACCCCCACGTGATGGCGGTCCGCCACGTCCATCAAAGAATTTTGTACGGATACCGTATTTGCGGGAAATGGATGTGAGGTTTTCTTTGGCTGTATAAATACTCCAGTTTGCCTGCAGGTAACCTCCATCCTTCGTACCATCACTAAACCCCAGCATGATCGTTTGTTGTTCTTTCCTTCTTTCAAGGTGTTGCTTATACACCGGGAAATTATACAGCGTATGCATGATCTGTTCTGCTTCCTGCAGATCTTCGATGGTCTCGAACAGCGGAATAATATCTACCGTAAGTGTTTCAGCCGACCATCCACATAAACGTAACAGGGCATACACTTCCATCACGTTTACTGCGCTCTGGCAATTACTGATGATATAGCGGTGACAGCCGATCTCTCCGTTCGATTGCTGGATAGTTCGGATAGCGCAACAGCTTTCCAGGGTATCTTTTACAATACCATCGGGGAAGAGGGTAGCGTCAATACTTCCTTCAACAGCCGACAGTACTTTAATTTTTTCTTCAGCAGTCAGATCCTTATAATTATCAGGGAAGATGGGTTGTTGTTGTTTTTCTTTCAGCATATCGTTCACATGCAGCAACACATCTGAATGGATCCTGCTATCCTGTCGTACATCAAGTGACGCGAAATGAGTACCGAATATTTTTATCTTATGGATCAGGCTGTCAACTTGGTTCAGGTATAATGAATGATGGTTATCAACTACCAGAGTACGGATAGCCATTAACTGTTCGAGCAGCTCTGTTTTTGTGATCCGTTTACTTGCTTCCGGTCTGAATACGTTTTGGTATAAACGTTCTTCGAGTGATTGTACAAGATTCTCAACCCCTGTGAAAGTGAGTCTCCGCTTGAGTTTGCGGATATCACGATAGTAGCAGACAATAATAGCACTGCGCAATGCTTCTGCTACTTTAATGGTAGTAGGTGCATTTACAAAAGGATTACCATCTCTGTCGCCACCGGGCCAGAAGCCTAATTCGATAAAAGGATTGTCGCCATCATAATGACCATCAAAAATTTCTCTTTCAACATAATTGTAAATATTACCGATGGATTGATAAAGAATATTTTCCAGGTACCACATGAGGTTGATGGCTTCATCAAATGGTGTAGGTTGTTTTTTATTAAAGAAAGGGGTGATACCCAACTGCTGTATGTAAAGATTGATTGTATGAAAATCATTCCTGGCGATCGCTTCGCCCATATCATGTATGATACCGAGCACAGAGCCGGGATAGAATTGTGTAGGATGCGCGGTTAGAACAACGCGGACCTTGAACTTCATCAGTTTGTCTTTGAGCAGTTCTGTTTTTCCGGCAAATGCGGCCTGGTTAACAAGGGCCTGTAAACTCCCGGCGCCCGTCATATTATTAACGGTAGTAAAACCAGCGTCTTCAATGGCATCGAACAGAACCACTTGCCTTTCTATGTATTGCGCAAACTTGAATAAGCGGTCCAGTTTTTCAGCCGGCGTTTTTACATTGGTGTGCTGTTCAAAAAAATGATCCAGGATCTCCATTGGGTTCTTTCCTTCTGCATAACCTTCTATGCAGGCCTGCAATAAAATGGGCAGCAGTGCACCGACATTGGCGATACCAGAAAAAGGGAGAGCAGCGAAAAGGCTGTTATAGATTGTGTATTTATCAGTAACGTTCCGCCTGAAATTGGTGATATATTGTGATGAGGACATAGTTGGATTGCTTGCTTCCCAAGTTAATTCATTAAACGTATATTTATCAAAATTCCAATGGATGCATCCTGACGATAAGGAGTTATTATTCCAGTTTCGTGACCCGGCTACAAAAGAGCGTGCGTTTACTGCCATCATTAAAAAGTACCAGGAGAAACTGTACTGGCATATCAGGCGGCTGGTAGTGAACCATGATGATGCGGATGATGTGTTGCAGAATCTCTTTATTAAAGTGTGGAAAGGACTTGAAAATTTCAGGGAAGACAGTCAGCTATATACCTGGTTATACCGTATTGCCACTAATGAAAGCCTCAGTTTCCTGGAGCAGGAAAAGCGGCGAAGTGTGGTGAGTATGGATGATGAGCTGGAAAGTAACCTGGGAAATAAAGTAAGGGCAGATACTGATTTTGATGCCAATAAATTGGAGTGGAGGCTGCAGGTTGCCATACAGCAACTGCCTGAAAAACAACGTGTTGTGTTTAATTTGCGGTATTATGATGAGATGCCCTACCAGGAAATGAGCCGGATACTTGATACGAGCGAAGGAGCCTTAAAGGCAAGCTATCATCATGCGGCGAAGAAAATAGAGGAATTCTTAAAAAATTATTAAACCTCGCGGTTAATTGCCAGTCAAAAAGGTTGTAGATGGAAGATAAAAATGAAATATTGGAAGAGCTGGAACTGATCAGTCCCTCCCTGGCAACACCGGGAAGACTCCATCCTTTTCGCGTGCCCGATGCTTATTTTGAAGGGCTCGCAGCTTCTATTACAGCGAATGTAAAAGCAGAAACACGGATCAGCGATGGTATTGCTGATCCATTTAAAGTTCCGGAAGGTTATTTTGAAACCTTATCGGATTCCATTCTTTATCATATAGAAGCAAAAGAAACGCCGCTTCTTCAATCCATCAATAAAAAAACAGTTTATTCAACACCTGCCGGATATTTTGACCAGGAAATCAGGATCCCGCTTGCAGAAACAGCACCTACAAAAATTGTACAATTAAAAGGGTACAGCCGAGCCATACAATATGTAGCAGCGGCAATGCTGGCAGGGGTATTGGTAACAGGCGCATTCATGTTTACTGATTCAAAAGAATATCTTAAGACAGAGAAGTCAAGACCTGTAAGCACAGAACCAACCGTTCCGGGCGATACAAGTATAGCTGATGAAGTGGTTATACTACCAATGGAAAATGAGTTACAGGAAAGGCCTGTTAGCAATAGTGTGAAAAGAACCCCTACTTTTGACAAAAGGGTAGAATCGCTTAGTGACGAGGAGATAAAGAATTACCTTGAGGAGAATGTATCACCTGAGCCTATACAAATTATAGAGGAGGACGCAGAAGTATGAGAAAGATAAAAATATTGATCACAGCATTTTTTATCATGAATGCGGCAATTGTTTTTTCGCAGAGCGCGGAAACGATTCTGGGCGGAGCAAGGGTGCAGGGTCTTAGAATAGAATTTATTACACGTTACCTTAAGCTCACACCGGATGAAGCTCCCTTCTGGACTACTTTTTATGAATATTCGGATGCATTACGAAAAACAAGAGCCGAGCAACCAGAAGATGTGATTTCGACTGACGAAAAAATATTGATGGTCAAGAAAAAATACCGCATTGAATTCAAAAAAATACTGGGTACAGATGAACGTGCCATGAAAGTATTTACGATTGACCGTGATTTTAATGCAATTCTCAAAGAAGAAGTTCAAAAGAGAGCACAGCAGCGAAAGGAAAACCCATGATGAAACTTTAAGTGATCAGCTAAAATCCAAACACGGGCATTTTAATATCATGGTAGAAAAGAAAGGTCCAGTTTTGCTTTTCGCCTTCTTCCCACCATTGTTTTCTCAGTTCCATGCAAAGCTTTCCATCATAATCATATTTGGCTACGAACCTGCTTTTCATCTGTTGTAGCTGTGGTGCAACATCTCCTCCAAAAAATATTTTCTTTCCTTTTTCTTCTATCCAGAATACCTGGTGAAATTTGCTATGGGCACCGGTAAGTTTATATTGTATATAGCCATCTATGGAACCTTCATCTTCTGTTAACCATGCCACGCGACTGAACTCGTTCAGCATTGCATAGTTCTCCGGGATATAAGAAGAACTGCCACCTTCGGAAGCAAAATCAAATTCTCTTCTTTGTATATAATAAGTAGCATATGGAAAACTAATGAACCGCTGGTGTGTCTGCGGATCTTCCATAGTTAGTCCGCCTGCATGATCCCTATGTAGATGGCTCATCAATACTTTGGTAATGTGTGAAGGATCGATGCCTGCTTTTTTGAGGTTGCTGTGTAATTGCAATATTCCATCCGTGTTGGTATGGCCGAGACCGGTATCGAATAGGATCACATCATTTTCGGTGATGACAACAAACGGCTGGATCTCTACGAGAAGGCTACCGGTAGCTCTATCATTCAATTGATCTTTTTCGAGATCGAAGGGAACGAATGCTTTTGTTTTATCGATAGTGAATGCGCCTTCGGAGAGAGGAATTATCTGCATGTAGCAAAGGTAGAGAAAGAAATTTTACCTCAGCACCATCTGTCTATCCGCATCTAATCTTAGCAGGATGAAAATCAGCATCGTAAACGTTAGAAGTGATGACCCTCCATAACTGAGCAGGGGCAATGGAATTCCTACAATCGGAAAGAGACCGATGGTCATGCTTACGTTTACGGCAATGTGAAAGAATAATATGCTGGCCACACTGTAAGCATAAACGCGGCTGAATGTACTTCGCTGCCGTTCGGCCATTTTAATGATCCTGTAAAGGAGGAATAAATAAATGGCCAGGAATGTAAAGCACCCGGCAAAACCAAAAGCTTCTCCCAGTGAAGTAAAAATAAAATCAGTGCGTTGTGCGGGTACATATTTTCCGCGTGTCTGTGTTCCTTTCAGAAAGCCTTTCCCCACCAATCCGCCCGATCCGATAGCGATCTTGCTTTGACGCACATTATAATCATCCGGTTTACGGGCAGCTTTTTCGCCGGCTTTCCTTTCCGATTTTTTATTCATACCGCAATCATATTCTTTACCCACCATGCTGTATATCCGCGTACTCTGGTAACATTCCAGTACGTTATTGAAAATATAGGGCACTACAAAGCGCTGTGTTCCCACACAGAATAACCATGTGCCGATGATGAGCGCGAGCAACGTTCTGTTTTTTCTGGCCTGTTTGCGGAGAAGATATAATATAACGCCTGCTATGATGGTTAATGAGATTGCGAGAATATTAGGTTCTACTACGAGAGTGGCAATAACAAGTGTGGCAAATGCGGATCCAAAGATGAGGATCTGTGCAGGTAATCCTTCGCGATACATGGCTATCAGGAAGGCGGAATATACAAGTGCCAATCCTAATTCGTGCTGTGCAGTAGAAAGTATTGCGGGCAGCATGATGATCACGGTGGCCAGTAATTGCGATTTAAGCTTACTGAAATCTGTTTCCGGGCGCGATAGAAATTTTGCCAGGGCAAGCGCTGTAAAGATCTTACATAGTTCTGCAGGCTGGAGGTTAAAACCACCACCCATCGGAATCCAGCTTTTAGAGCCGTTGATATTTTTACCGAGAACAAATGTTGCGAGCATCAACAGGATACCAAATGCATACATGAGGTTTGCAAATGCGGTGAATAGTTTACTGTCTGTCAGCAGTATGAACATAGCTACCACTGCACAAAAACCGGCAAAGATCAATTGCTTGCTATAGTTTGTTCTGCCATTCAGAAATGTCTGCAGCCAACTTGTATCCGTTTGATATTCGACCATGAAAATGCAGAGAATACCGATCATTACCATCAAGGCATATAACCATATGACCATCCAGTCAAGTCCCTGTGCTATGTTATTACGGTTACTCATTAATTACAGGGTTCTTTTTATATTTTCTTTCATCAAGGATCAAAGCTGCAGTAGCATGTTCTGTATTGGTTGCCGGAACCGGTTTCTTTTTTGAAGGAATAATGGGCGTATTCTTCGGGAGCTCATCAGTAGGCTGCACATTTTCTTCTTCAGTAGAATCACCCGACTCGTTCCTGATCCTTTGCTGTTCCATAAATTTTTCGTTCTCCTTAATACGTCTTAGCGAATCTTTTTTCGCGATCGCTATACGCATTACCGGCGGGATGTAAACGCGGTTGGTGTATTCCACTTCCATGGCCTGCCTTTCTTTACCACGGATAGAATCCTTTAAATATTTTTCTACCAGCAGGCTGGCAATAGGAGCCGCTACACGTGCACCCTGGTCGGAATTTTCGCAGATCACCGCAATGGCTATTCTTGGATTATCCATGGGGGCGAAGGCTCCAAAAAAAGAATGGTCAGGTTGCTTTTTTACTACCCCGTTCACATTCGCATAGTTTTCAACCGTTCCTGTTTTTCCGCACATGATAATATCCGGGATCTTTGATCTTACAGCGGTACCGTATTCCACCACTGCTTTCATACCATCCTGTACAGCTGTAAAAATTGAATCCGGGATCCGTTGATCTGTGTGATGTTTTATTTTAAAGGCAGCCAGTACATCATTTTCATCGCCGCCCTCAATTGAGTCTACCATATGCGGTGTATAGTACCAGCCTCGGTTGGCAATGATGGCCATTACATTTGCCAGCTGCACAAGTGTTGTGTTTACTTTACCCTGACCGATCGCGTTGGAGATCATATTGCAGGGAAACAATTTGTGTCCGAACTCACGCCAGTAATCGGAGGCCACAGGTATCAACCCGCGTTTTTCGGAAGGAAGGTCAACACCCAGCTTGTTTCCCAGCCCAAACGTTTGTGCATATACTTTGAATTCCGACAAAGCGCTATCGGTGGTGGGAAATTTGCGCTGGTCGAGAAAGCGTTTGTAAACGGTTGAGAAATAACTGTTATCACTATGCGCCACCGCATCTGTAAAGCGGAAGGTTCCTTTATCCAGACATTTCGGTTTGCCTGTACCGCAACCTGTAAAATAACCGGGACACACCACTGTTGTTTTTTCGTCTATCACACCTTCTGTTAGTCCAACAATACCCACTATCGTTTTAAAAGTGGAGCCTGGGGAATAATACGTACCTAAGCCGCGGTTATTAAGGGGTAAACGGGGATCGAGTAACAGATCAGCAAAATGTTTTTTCTGCTGGCTACCCGTTAAATAATTCGGATCATAAGTAGGTGCACTGATCATACATAATATTCCACCTGTTCTTGGATCTATGGCAACAATACTTCCTACTTTGTTGCTCATTAATTTTTCTCCCAGTTTTTGTAACTCTACATCAAGACTGAGGTGTATGTTTCTACCCGCGATTGCAGGAGTATCATAAATCCCATTTTCATAAGCGCCTTGTATGCGGCTTTTATTATCACGTATATAATTCTTTACACCCCTTTGTCCCATCAATACTTTCTCATAAGAGCTTTCCAATCCGGTCATACCCGCATAGTCGCCCATCTGATATCCTTCGTCTTTATGTCTCTTTAAGTAATTGGTATCTACCTCTCTTATATATCCCAGTACATGCGCAGCCACGCTATACGGGTAACTTCTTACAGAACGCAGTGTTAAAGAGAAGCCTGGGAATTTGTAAATATTTTCATTCAGTCTTGCAAACATTTCAACAGTCAGCAAAGGTTCAAAAATACTTGTCTTTACATAGCCGTTCTTGAAGATGAGTTCGCGGATGCGTTTCTTATATTCTGTTGTATCAATATTTAATAAACCGCAGAGTGAAAGTGTATCAATTCCTTTTGCTTCGGAAGGCGTAACCACGAGGTCATAGCTGTTTGAATTTTCGAGAATCGCTTTTCTTTTCCTGTCGAAGATGATCCCGCGATCAGGATAAATGATCTTACGAAGGATGGCATTATTATCGGCTGCCAGTTTGTATTTGGCCGAAAATACCTGCAGGTTGATCAGCTGCCCCGCGATCAGTAAAAAGACTGCTGCAAAAATGATCTGGATGATGCGTCCCCTGCTTTGATTGAATGCCGGCATGATAGATTAAGTATTCTTCCAAAGTTACTTGTTACTACGGTAACGTCCTTTTCTTACCAGTAACATTTCTGCAATAAAAATTAATAGCATACTTACTGCTGTGGAAGCAGCCACCTTTCCGATAAAATAGATGAAGTTGCCAAAGCTGAGCCATTCGATCAGCACGAGGTAAAAGTGGTGAACGAATGTGAGGATCCCTACATACAATCCATACGGCGCCCAACCCATGATTTTGTGACCCGGTTCTACATAGCTCTGTTCGGTTGTTTCCTGGGGAATCAACAGGTTAAGCAGGAACGGGCGGATATACGCGATTAACACGCAGGGCGCGGCATGCAGCCCCGGGGTACCCGTGAAATAATCCAGCGTTAACCCAAACAGGAAGCTGATCAATAACAGCGCAAAGCGGTTGATATTAAAGGGCAGCCAAAGAATATACAGGAAGTAGATATAAGGAACGATGAACTGATGCAACGGTGGCACCTCATTCAGGATGAATACCTGGAAGAGGATGAAGAGCACAAAGCGGATAATATTTTTTACCAGGTAGCTCATGGATTCTTCACCGGATAACTTTCCGTTTTTTCAAGTTGTACCTGTTCTGCATACCGCGTATTCTGGATAACGTATACATACTGGATACTGAAAAAATTAGTGGCCGTTTTTATTTTAAGGGTATAAAAGTTACTGGATGATTCTGAGCTGATGCCGGCCACTGTTCCAATCACTAACTGCGAGGGAAAATTAGCAGAATAGGTACTGGTAAGTACCGTATCACCCTTGCCTACCTTCGCTCCCTTGCTCACATTCCGCATGGTAAGGAAAGCAGGATCCGTACCATCCCACTCGATCGTTCCGGAATTATTATCTTTTTTAAGCATGGCACTTACCTTGCTGTTACGGTGAAGCAGGCTCATGACTTTGCTGATGTTGGGGCTCGTTTCTACTACCACACCTACAATTCCTTCGGGACCGTTCACGGCCATTCCTTTTTTCACACCCTGATCAGTACCCCGTTCAAGTGTAAGAAAATTGGTTTGCAGGGTGACTGTATTGCCAATAACCTTGGCAGGCAGGTAGGTGTATTTTCTTGCACGACCGAGTGTATCTTTTAAAAGACTATCGGTTACTATTTTTTGTCCATTTTCAATCACAGGAAAATTAACGGCGAGTGTATTCCGCAAACGGCTGTTCTCTTCTGCCAGCTGGCGATTGGTTTCTTTCAGATTAAAATAGTCTCTTAATCCGCTATAACGTTTATCAATGCTTCCGGTAACTTCATTGGCTGCTGAAGAGAAAAAAGTTTCGTGGGTTTTGCTGGAACTGCTCAACATAACAATAGCAAGTACCTGTAACAGCAGGAAGCTGAGGAAGGTAAAGTACCGCTGTATGAAGAGAAAAATATTTTTCAAGGCCGCTTAGTTGACAGATCACTGAACGCTTGTCGATAGACCATAGTCCATGGACCATCGTCTATCGACTCTGGTCTGATTTATCGCATGATGAATGGGAAACGCTGGTAGTTCTTTAACGCTAAACCCGTACCACGCACCACACTTTTCAGTGGATCGTCTGCTACATGTACAGGTAATTTTATTTTTGCACTCAGTCGTTTATCAAGTCCACGCAGTAAGGCTCCGCCGCCGGTAAGATATAAACCTCTTCGATAGATATCCGCAGCCAGTTCGGGTGGTGTTGTTTCCAGTGCCTTGAGAATGGCTTCTTCGATCTTGAAGATACTTTTATCAAGTGCTTCTGCAATCTCCTGATAACTCACCATGATCTGTTTAGGAATACCGGTAACAAGGTCACGACCGTTTACAGGAAGGTCTTCCGGAGGATTGTCAAGATCTTTCATGGCAGCGCCAACATTGATCTTGATTTGTTCTGCCGTACGCTCACCAATGAGTAAGCTATGGTAACGACGAAGTGCCTCCATAATGTCTGCAGTAAATTCATCACCTGCAATACGGATACTCTGATCGCAAACAATACCTGCCAATGCAATTACGGTGATGCCTGTTGTACCACCACCGATATCGATGATCATATTTCCAACTGGCTCTTCAACATCTATTCCTATACCGAGGGCAGCAGCCATCGGTTCATGTATCATATAAACTTCTTTTGCACCTGCCTGTTCAGCACTATCCCTTACCGCACGTTTTTCAACTTCTGTGATAGAGGAAGGAATACAGATCACCATTCTCCAGCTTGGAGGGAACAATGGTTTTTTGGGATAGATCATTTTGATCAGTTCCCTGATCATTAATTCAGCCGCATTAAAGTCGGCGATAACTCCGTCTTTCAATGGCCGTACTGTTCTGATGCTCTCATGCGTTTTTTCATGCATCATCAATGCCTTCTTACCTACTGCTAACACCTCCTTCATATTATTCCTGTTAAGGGCGATAATAGAAGGCTCATTCACTACCACTTCATCGTTATGAATAATCAAGGTATTGGCCGTACCCAGATCCATGGCAATCTCTTGTGTAAAAAAGTTAAACAATCCCATTGTATATAAAAAGTTCGAATGTGTTAATTAATGTCAGCAAAGGTGATTGAAATTAGTGGAATTAACAAAGGCAAAATGGGCGAAAAGACTGAAATTTTGGAAGTAATGATGTTAGGGGTAAGTAGTAAGGGGTAAGGAGTGGGGAGATGGAATAAAACGGGTACGTACCCGACAGGATCAATTTCTTACCCCTTACCCCTTACTACTTACCCCTAACTTATTCAAATTCATACCCAATATCTCTCCGGTAATTCATCCCTTCAAAGCTGATTTTTTCCAGTATTTTTTTTGATTTTTCCACGGCTTCTGCCATACTGTTTGCGTAAGAGGTAACTGCAAGAACCCTGCCACCGTTTGTGAAGACTTTGCCATCAATTTCTTTCGTGCCCGCATGAAAGATCATCGAACCATCCGGCACTTCCTGCTCCAATCCTTCTATTTGTATATTTTTTTTGTAATCTCCCGGATAGCCACCACTCACTGCCATAATGGTTGCACAATGCTGATCGCTAAATGAAATATTTGCATCGCGTAAAGTGCCATTGTCCATCGCTGCAAATAAGGCTACAATATCAGTTTGCAGCAAAGGCAGCACTACTTCTGTTTCAGGGTCACCCATGCGGCAGTTATATTCGATTACCCAGGGCTCTCCATTTACATTCATCAGACCAAAGAAAATAAAACCATGATAGTTAATATTTTCTTTGACAAGTCCGTTAACCGTGGGGCGTATAATCTGCTCCTCTACTTTCTGCATGAACACATCATCCATAAAAGGTACAGGACTTACGCATCCCATTCCTCCGGTATTCAAACCGGTATCGCCTTCACCAATTCTTTTATAATCTTTTGCATGGCCAATCACCTGGTAAACCTCGCCATCGGTTAATGCAAACACACTGACTTCTATACCCTGTAAAAATTCTTCGATCACTACTTTACTGCTGGCGTCACCAAATTGTTTGTTGACCAGCATCTCTTCAAACGCAAGTAGGGCCTCAGTATGCGAGGTGGCGATCACTACACCTTTGCCTGCGGCGAGTCCATCTGCTTTTAATACAACCGGTAAACTGTGACTCAAAATATAATCACGTCCTTCTTCATAAACGGCATGAGTAAACTCTGCATAGTTGGCAGTGGGGATACCGTGACGCGCCATAAATTTTTTACTGAATGCTTTGCTCCCCTCCAGTTGTGCACCTTCTGCTGATGGGGCCACAACTGTTATCCGGCTAAGTTGCGGATCGTTATGAAAGAAATCATAGATACCTTTTACAAGGGGTTCTTCGGGACCTACTACGAGCATATTTATTTTATGCGTGATGCACGCTTCTTTGATCGCTGTAAAATCAGTAACGCCAAATGAAAGATTGGTGCCAAATTCTGCAGTGCCCGCATTGCCCGGCGCAATAAAAAGTTGGTCACAATGATGGCTCTTTACCATTTTCCATGCCAGTGCATGTTCACGTCCGCCTGATCCGAGTAATAGAATGTTCATGTGTAAAGATTATATTAATCTTCCACTTCATCAACACCGATGTAACTTTTTTCCGGTAAACGTTTTGCAACGAGCAGGAACAAAAGAAAAGACACACTGAGTATACCTATGAACAGCCAGTAATATTTTGCACCGGTAAATTGGCTGAAAAATCCTTTATTAACAATGTTTCCATTGATCAAACCCACCAGCAGGTTGCCGGCTGAAATGCCTAATAGGTATAAAGCGCTCATCGTACTTTTCATTGATTTGGGCGAATGGGTATAGGCATACTCCAGGCAGGTAACGGAAACCAGTATTTCAGAAGCTGCCAGCAGGATATACGCCAATATCTGCCACCATACCGAAGGCTTCCCTCCGGCATCTATTTTTTCCTGTAGGAGGGCAATGATCACGAAAGAAAGACCTATTATCACCAGACCGGCCCCGATCCTGCGCAAAGGGGTTGGCTTTATCCCTCTTTTTTCAAGAAAAGGGAAGATCAAAGACGTAAACACAGGGATCAGCAGCACAAGGAACAGTGGATTGATAAAGTTGATCTGTTCCGGTAAAATGGTAAAGTTTCCTACCAGGGTAAGATCAAGGCGGGTTGCCTGTAATACCCACTCAGAAAGATTCTGATCCCATAATGCCCAGAATATCGGCGTAAAAGCAAACACCGCTAATACGCGGTAAACTGCTTTAATGCCATCTATGGACTTCGCGGAATATTTTTCGCCAACCGCTTCCCAAACTTTTTGTCCGGCTTTGCGGCTGAACAGCTTGAATAAGGCATATAATGAAATAGAAAAGAAATTTTCTTTTTTTACACCTGCGGGAGCTGCGATCTTATATTTTTTCCGACCCAGGAAAAACAGGATCGTGGCCAGTGCCATCAATATACCCGGTACACCAAAAGCGATCCCGGGTCCATAATATTTTTTTAGTAAGGGGATAGATAATGGTGCCAGCGTTCCGCCCAGGTTGATGCTCATATAAAACCAGCCATAGGCTTTGGAAAGCAGGTGCTCATTGGATCTGTCAAACTGATCGCCCATATTGGCAGATACACAGGACTTGATACCGCCCGCACAACAGGCAATCACAATGAGCCCGGTAGCGAAGATGGGATAACTGTTACCTGAAATTGATAAAATGAAATGACCTAAAGTATACAGTATGGAAACGAAGAGGATAACGCGATATTTTCCAAAGAACCAGTCGGCCATAATGGCCCCTACCATCGGCATGAAATAAGCGAGTGTAACAAACAGGTGTGACATCTCATTCGCCTTTGCATCAGATTCTGCGGTTAGCAAAGGATTCAATGTAGGATTGAAAAACGCAACCGCCATATAGGTGACCATGATGGAACGCAAACCGTAAAAACTAAATCTTTCCGCTATTTCGCTGCCAATGATATAGGGCATCGATTTCGGCATTCCCGTTTTCTTTACTTCTTGCTGTATTCCGGTCATAAGTTGTATTTTGGTGTTTAAAGATATTGGAATATGTCAGAACCTAAGAAAACGTTCAAACCTTTTGTAGCTCCCGAAACGCAAATGAAAGAGCTTACTTTAAAATCCATACTGGTAGGTAGTTTATTCGGTGTGATCTTTGGAGCGTCAACCGTTTACCTGGCATTAAAAGCCGGGCTTACCGTATCTGCTTCCATTCCTATTGCAGTTATCGCCATCACACTGGGGAGAAAATTTCTGAAAACAACCATTCTTGAAAACAATATCATACAAACAACGGGTTCTGCCGGAGAAAGTATTGCAGGGGGTGTTGCTTTCACTTTACCGGGTTTTCTTTTTCTTTCATCGCCAAGTAGTGCAGAATATTTTAATTACCTCACAATATTGATCATCGCTATTGTGGGTGGCTTATTGGGTACTTTATTAATGATATCATTAAGAAAAGCGTTGATCGTAAATGAACATGAAACATTGCCTTACCCTGAAGGAACGGCTTGCGGAGATGTGCTGAAAGCAGGGGAGAAAGGCGGCGATTTTGCAAAGACCGCTTTTTGGGGACTGGGTGTTGCGTTTTTGTATGCCATCCTGCAGAAGATCTTTCATGTGATTGCTGAAACACCTTTTTATGCTACCAAACAGATTAATAAATTTTTTCCCTCTGCGAAAGTGAGTGGGGAGATCACGCCTGAATACCTGGGTGTGGGTTATATTATCGGACCGCGTATTGCCGGGGTACTGGTTGCGGGTAGTGTATTAAGCTGGTTTGTATTTATTCCTTTATTGGCCACCCTGGTTCCTGCGGATGTAATTGCTATTCAATTAATGAAACTCGGATACCTCGCAGATATTACAAAGCCGGGCGGTAAAGGCGGATGGGATCCTGTGGCACATACGTTTGCAGATTATTCCTCGGCTGTTTATTATGCTTTTGTACGCCAGGTGGGTGCGGGCGCAGTAGCAGCGGGTGGTATCATCACCTTGTTCAAAACAATTCCTACGATCGTTAAATCGGTGAAAGGAAGTCTTGCATCCTTAAAAGCTGAAAAGAATGCCGATGCACCGGCTGTTCTTCGTACAGAGAAAGACCTCAACCTGAAAGTAGTGGGTTTTGGAAGTCTCGCACTGATTGCTTTGATCACATTCCTTCCACAGATTCCAGGCGATAGTATTTTACAGAAATTATTAGTGGGTATCCTCGTATTACTTTTCGGGGCACTGTTTGTTACGGTGGCTTCACGGATCGTAGGGTTGATCGGTTCTTCCAACAGCCCGATCAGCGGAATGACCATTGCCACAGTAATGGGCACAAGTCTTATCTTTTTAAGTGTTGGCTGGGGCGGTAAAGCATTTGAGCCACTGGTGCTGGTAGTAGGTGGTATGATTTGTATTGCTGCGGCCAATGCCGGCGGTACATCACAGGATCTGAAGAGTGGTTACATTGTTGGGGCAACGCCACGTAACCAACAGATCGCTTTATTTGTAGGGGCCATCGTTTCTTCGATCGTGATCGGCATTACTGTAAAGTTTTTAGATAAGCCCACTACCGAAATGGTTCAGCAGGGCATCCATCATGCTATCGGAACAGAAAAATATCCGGCACCACAGGCTACATTAATGGCTACGCTGATCAAAGGAATTTTATCACAGAACCTCGACTGGCAATATGTTGTAGTAGGAGTGTTTCTGGCGGTAACCATGGAATTATGTGGAATCAAAGCATTGAGTTTTGCTATCGGCGTATATCTTCCGCTGGCAACTACCTTGCCGATATTTGTTGGCGGTGCGATCAGGGGAGCTGTTGAATCCAAACAGAAGAAAGCAAATATCCAGGTGAATGCAGAAGAGGAGGAGCTGGGCAAAGGAAATTTATTTGCCACAGGGCTTGTTGCCGGCGGCGCAGTGGCCGGCGTGATCATTGCTTTCCTTGCGGGATCGGATGCCGGTGAACGCTTCTTAAATAAGATAACCCTGGAAGCAGGTTTCGTAAGCACATTATCACAGGGCGGTTATTTTATATTAGGTACAGCATTCTTTGCCTTGATGGGATTTATACTTTATAAAGTAGCGATGAAGAAAACAGCAGCATAATTTATAACAAAGCTTTAAACCGCGCCTTTGCGCCCTTGCGAGATATTTTTCACGCAAGGGCGCAAAGGCGCGGTTTTTTTAGGTGGGTTAAACTATCCCCCTGAATAAACGTCTTATCATTAAATATGTGCGTATGAATCTCCGAAGGTTTTGCCAAGTGTTCAGTGTGGTGGTTATCCTGGCCATTCTATCTGCATTCATCCCGGGGAATGAAAGATATGCGGAGGTTCGCATTAATCTCCCCTATAAGAAAATGGGATTAACCCAGGAACAGGCAGCAGCGCATCTTCTGGGTCGTTTTACTTTTGGTGCAACACCGGGAGAGATCAAAGAAGTAGTAGACATGGGCCTCGAAAAATGGTTGCAGCAACAACTGGAAGGCAAACTGCCCGATGATGAAGTGGCACGGCGTTTACCCGATAGCAGCTATGATGCACTCAACATGAGCAACGAGCAGATCACCAATACTTTTCTTAATGCAGGACAGGTGATCAGGGTTGCAGCAAAGAATGGTTTGTTAAATAAAGACTCTGTTAAAAATCTCGATAAACCGGAGTACCGGCAACAATTAAAAGCGATCATGGATGCGCAGGGATTCAGGCTCCCGCAGGAATTACAACGTCAACTCATCAATCAAAAAATAGTAAGGGCCGCATACTCACAAAATCAGTTGCAGGAAATATTGACCGATTTCTGGTTCAATCACTTTAATGTTTCGCTGAGTAAAGGACAGTGCCAGCAATTTGTGCTGCCATATGAAAGAGATGCGATTCGTCCGAATGTATTGGGCAATTTTGAAAAGATACTCGAAGCAACAGCCAAACATCCAGCCATGCTTGAATACCTCGATAACGCGAGTAGCGTAAGTAACGAGAATGAAGTGGCACGCAAACAGGAAGCAGGGGCTTTTGCAAAGCTGGTGAAACAGCGAATGGATTCACTTGCTAAAGACACAACTGGTAAGAGCGCAAAAATGATCGATCAGGCAATGAATGCAAGGAAGGCGCAGGGATTGAATGAAAACTATGCGCGTGAAGTAATGGAACTGCATACACTGGGTGTTGAAGGTGGTTACACACAGCAGGATGTTACAACGGTGGCTAAAGCCTTAACAGGATGGGGTATCATGCCGATGTATAAAGACGGTCCGGGACTAAAACTGCTGGAAGCAGCAGGTCCTAAATTACTGGCACAAAGAGGATTTGTTGTGGAAGGAGATTTTCTTTTCCGTGCCAATAAACACGATGATAATCCGAAAACAATACTCGGTGTACCCTTTCCGGCAAATGGCGGATACAATGAAGGAGTTCAGGTTTTGGAAATGCTGGCCAATCATCCGTCAACCGCAAAATTCATCTGTACAAAACTGGCGGCAAGATTTGTATGTGATACACCTTCTGCAGAGCTGATCAGTAAAATGACAGAAGCTTATCTCAAGAATAGAGGAAACATAAAAACTGTTTTGATCACTATGGTGAACAGTCGCGAATTCTGGGATAAAAATGCTTTGCGCGAAAAAGTAAAATCACCTTTCGAATTTGCCATCAGTGCTATCCGTGCTACCAATGCGGATGTGCAACAACCTTTTCAAATTTACAACTGGGTAACACGGATGGGACAACGTTTCTATTATTACCAGGCCCCTACCGGTTTTCCAGACAGGGCCAGCTACTGGATCAATACGGGTTCATTACTTAACCGCATGAATTTTGGTCTTGCTTTCGCTACTGAAAAAATACCGGGCGTAAAACTGAACCTCGCAGCGCTCAATGATAATCATGAACCCGAAAGTGCCGAAGCAGCTTTGATCACTTATAGTAAGATATTATTACCTGAACGAAACCAGGATGATAATATCCGAAGGCTCACCGCTATGGTAAGAGATGTAAATCTTGAACAGAAGATAAATCAGGCTGCCGCAAAAACAACCCCAGTCAATGAAATGGCAACGCAGGTAGCTGCGAATAATGAGATGATGGCAATAGATGAAACACTCACAAGAAGACAAAGAAGAGCGAATGATAAGGCGGCACTCAGCAAAAAAAATTTACCGGTTACTACCTTATATGTAGCAGGTAATACAAATACAGTTTCACAGGTAACAGGTATCATTATCGGTTCACCGGAGTTTCAGAGGAAGTAATTATTTTGTTTATTGGTTTATTTGTTTACTGGTCTATTCGTAAGAATAGGTTGACGGAAACCAGTAACCCAATAAACCAGTAACCCAATAGACCAGTAAACAAATAAACCAAAAATCATGGTAGATCGCAGAGCATTTATGAAATCGGGAGCACTGGCTCTCTTTGCAGCGGGACTTGGTGGCGTGCCTACTTTTATTGCGCGTGCAGCTGACAGTAAAAAAATAGTTCCTCCCTATAAGAAGAATAAAGTACTCGTGTGCATATTTCAGCGCGGGGCGATGGATGGCTTAATGGCCGTGAGTCCTTATACAGATCCTAACCTGAAAATATTGAGGCCAACTTTGTATATGAGTCCTGCAGAATCCGAAGGTAAGATGATCGATCTTGACGGGAGGTTTGGGTTGCATCCTTCGCTGGCCGCATTTTCTCCTTTTTATACAGAAGGTCGTATGTCGATCGTACATGGAGTGGGTAGTCCGAATAATACCCGCAGTCATTTTGATGCGCAGGACTATATGGAAAGCGGAACACCATTCAGTAAGAGTACGCAAAGTGGCTGGCTTAATAGGGCTGTGGGATTGATGGGTCATGACGGTTCACCATTCCGTTCGGTAAGTTTAACCAGTGCATTACCCCGAAGTTTGTATGGAGATAATGAGGCGCTGGCTATCAATAACCTGAATGAGTTTGCGATACAGATGCGCGGCAACCCACTTGCTTCCAACCTGGCTTCTAAATCTTTTGAATCTTTATACGATCAGACTTCGAGTGAGGTGTTGAATAAAGCAGGTAAAGAAAGTTTTGATGCGATGAAGATGCTGAACGTTAACAATCTCAAAAACTACCAACCTGCAGCCGGTGTTGTGTACCCTAATTCTGCTATTGGTAATTCATTAAAGCAGATTGCTACTTTAATAAAAATGGATATTGGTATGGAAGTGGCATTTGCAGAAAGTGGCGGATGGGATACACACTTCAACCAGGGAGCAGCAAACGGCGCACTGGCCCGTAACCTGAAAGATTTCAGTGATAGTATTGCTGCGTTCTGGAAAGACCTGGAAGCTTACCAGGATGATGTTACTATCATGACTATGACAGAGTTTGGTCGTACTGCGCACCAGAATGGAACAGGCGGCACCGATCACGGAAGAGCGAGCTGTTTATTTGTATTGGGTAATGATGTACAGGGGGGAAAGGTGTATAATAACATGAAGACGCTTGCAAAGGAAGATCTGGAAGATGGGCGGGATCTGCCGGTTAGTACAGATTTCAGGTCGGTGTTCAGTTCCGTTGCCAATGGGCATTTGAAGATCAATGATAATAAGAAGTTGTTTCCTACATGGGATGGGCAGTCTTTGAATCTGATCAAAACTTAATCTTATCACCGATTATAATACCCTATTCATCCCATAATAAAGTTGCTGCGCTTCCCCAACAAGGTATTAGCCTTCCCCAACACCTGCAAAAACCTGCTGGCATCCTCTTTGCATAGAATAAGATAGAAACAAAATCAAAATTCTATGAAAAAGATCATTGCTTTAAGTATGCTTGCCATCTGCCTGTTCAGCAGCCAGATCAATGCACAGGTAAAATTCAGTCTGAATATAAATATCGGCGATCAGCCAGCCTGGGGTCCTACAGGATACGACCGCGCTAATTATTATTACCTGCCTGATGTAGACGCATATTATGATGTGCCTAACAAAGTATTCATCTACCAGGAAAATAACCGCTGGGTAAACAGAACATCTTTACCTGCCCGTTACCGTAATTACGATTTGTATTCTGGTTATAAAGTAGTGGTGAACGAACCTAAACCGTATTTAAAGGCCAATTACTATCGTACTACCTATGGTAAGTATAAGAATGGTCGGGGACCCAAACAAACCATCATACGCGATAGCCGTGATGATAAATACAAAAACAATCGTGAAAGATGGGAGCGTGATCATAGGAATGACAGAAAAGATGATCGGAAAGACGATCGTAGGGATAATCACAGACCGGGTAGAGGGTAGTTTAATTAGAAATTAGGAATTAGTAATTAATAGTTTGAGCCGCAAGTTCGTAGATCATCAATAGTCTACGGATTTGCGGTTTTTTTTACAATCTCTTCAATTCCTAATTACTAATTCCTAATTGAATGATAGGACTTCCTTAACAATAAGTCATCTCACTGGCACCGTATTTGGATATTATGTTACAGATTAAAAAGTATTTTATGAAAAAGCTATTGATGTTAGGAGTGGTGATGGTTTCGTTGTTAGGTTTTAAAGCCAACGCGCAAATCAGGTTAGGAGTGAATATTAATGTAGGCTCCCAACCCGCCTGGGGTCCGTCAGGATATGACCGGGCTGATTATTATTATCTGCCGGATGTAGATGCCTATTATAATGTGCCCCAGCGACAGTTTGTTTATCTCGAAGGTAATAATTGGGTATTCAGAAGTTCATTGCCTGCCCGTTACCGTAATTACGATCTGTATAGCGGTTACAAAGTAGTGGTGAATGAACCAAGACCTTATTTACGTAATACCTATTACCGCACCAATTACAGCAGGTATAGAAACTGGAGTGGTCCGCGCCAAGTTGTTATTCGCGACCGCCCGGGAAATAATGGAAGGGGTAATGCGTATGGTCATGATAAAGACAAAGGAAGAGGTCACGATAACAGAGGAAGAGACGATCATAGAGATCATCGTCCAGGAAGAAATTAATTTTAGTGAGTAGTGAGTAGTCGGTAGTGAGTAAACGTAAATCACTTACTACCGACTACTCACTACTCACTTTTATAGTTTTCCGTTCTTTATTTCCTCTACAACCCCCGGATCTAAAAGTGTTGATGTGTCGCCCAGGTTGCTGATCTCTCCTTCGGCGATCTTTCTTAAAATTCTCCGCATGATCTTACCGCTGCGTGTTTTGGGTAAACCTGTTACGAACTGAATCTTATCAGGCTTGGCTATAGCGCCGATGATGCGGGTTACGGTTTGTAAAATATCTTTTTTGGCAAGCTCTTGATCATTGTTATGTCCCTGGTAGATCACGTATGCATAAATACCTTGCCCTTTTATATCATGCGGATAACCAACAACGGCACTCTCTACAACGCCGGCATGCATATTAATGGCGTTCTCAACTTCGGCTGTACCAATGCGATGACCACTTACATTCAGCACATCATCCACACGACCGGTGATCCGGTAGAAACCATCCTTATCTCTCATCGCACCATCACCCGTAAAATACATATTCGGATAGGTAGCAAAATAATTTACACGGCACCTTTCATGGTCGCCATAGGTAGTGCGGAGTATGCCGGGCCACGGTGCTTTGATGCATAGATTGCCGGATACGGTTTCATCACCCTCGGCAATGACTTCTTTTCCATTTTCATCAACCAATACCATTTGCACACCCGGTAATGGCAATGTTGCCCAACTCGGTTTAGATGGGGTGATGCCTGCAAGATTACTGATCAATATACCAGCTGTTTCCGTTTGCCACCAGGTATCCACTATCGGACTTTTTTGTTTGCCTACTTTTTCATCGTACCAATGCCAGGCCTCTTCATTGATCGGCTCACCAACGGTGCCCAGCACCTGTAAAGAAGAGAGATCGCTGCCGGTAAGCGGCTCAGTACCAAATCCCATCAGGCTCCTGATAGCGGTTGGCGCCGTATAAAAAATATTTACTTTGTACTTGTCAATGATGTTCCAGAATCTTCCTGCATCGGGCCAGGTGGGAACGCCTTCAAATATTAATGAAGTGGCGCCGGCACTTAAGGGACCATAAACAATATAACTATGCCCGGTGATCCAGCCGATATCTGCTGTACAAAAATGCACCTGCCCCGGCTGGTATTGAAAAACATTGACAAATGTATAGTTCGTGTACACCATATAACCTCCGCAGGTATGTACAACACCTTTGGGTTTACCGGTAGAGCCGGAAGTATATAAGATAAACAATGGATCTTCCGCATCCATTTCTTCTGCTTCAATAAACGTGAGTCCTTTTTCTTCAACATACTTCATTTCCTCTTCCCACCAAACATCTCTTCCTTTGAGCATTGACACCGGAGTGCGTGTGCGGGTACATACGATCACTTTCTTTACCGTGCGGTTGCCGATCAGTGCATCATCTATTACGCTCTTTAAAGGGATATCTTTTGCACCACGGTAAGCACCATCACAGGTAACAATAAATTCTGCCTGGGCATCAAATAACCTGTCTGCAATGCTTTGTGCAGAGAATCCCCCGAAAACCACGCTGTGTATGGCGCCTATTCTTGCGCATGCCAATACGGCGATAGCCAGTTCAGGTATCATCCCCATATAAATACAAACCCGGTCGCCCTTTTTTACACCATTGTTTTTTAATACATGTGCGAACAGGCAAACTTTTTCCAGCATTTTTTTATAGCTGAGCACACGGTTATGCTCGTCCGGAGCATTTGGCTCCCAGATGATCGCGGGATGATCACCCAGTTTTTCAATATGTCTGTCGAGACAGTTTTCTGTTATATTCAGCTTGCCTCCTTTGAACCATTCAATCTTTGGCTCTGTGAAGTTCCATTCCAGAGCGGTATCCCATTTTTTGCGCCAGGTAAAATGTTCTGCAACAGATGACCAGAATGCGGCAGGATCTTCTATACTTTTTTTATATGCTTCTTTGTATTGCTCAAAACTTTTGATCTGGTAGGGGTAAGACATATCACTCGAATTATGAGGGAATAAATATACGATAGAATTTTCCTTAACTTCCTCCACGATTTGCTAATATCTAACGCTTTATGAATGACTGAAACAAAAACCAAAGGGATCTGGAAAGTGATCGGTGCATCTTCGCTCGGCACTTTGATCGAATGGTACGACTTCTACATTTTTGGAAGTTTGGCTACTGTGCTCGCGAGCCAGTTTTTTCCAAAGACCAATCCCACTGCGGCCTTATTATCTACGCTGGCAACATTTGCTGCTGGTTTTGTTGTACGGCCCTTTGGTGCGCTTGTTTTTGGGCGGCTGGGCGATATGATAGGGCGCAAGTATACATTCCTGCTTACGCTTGTATTAATGGGCGGATCAACGTTTGCGATAGGACTTGTTCCTAATTACGATGCGATTGGTTTTGCTGCACCGATATTGGTGCTCATATTACGTTTATTGCAAGGTCTCGCGCTCGGTGGAGAATACGGTGGGGCCGCTACTTATGTTGCTGAACATGCGCCGGCAAACCGGAGAGGTTATTTTACTTCATGGATACAGACCACGGCAACATTAGGTCTATTTGTTTCGCTCGGTGTGATATTACTTACGCGTCATGCACTGGATAAAGACTCAGCACGTTCCATTGCCAAGTTTAATGATTGGGGATGGAGGATTCCTTTCCTTGTATCGATCGTGTTAGTGGTCGTGTCTATCTACATCAGGTTAAAAATGCAGGAGTCTCCGCTGTTTGAAAAATTAAAAAAAGCAGGCACCCGTTCGGTAAATCCATTAAAAGAAAGTTTTGGTAACAGAACGAACCTGAAAATGGTATTGCTGGCTTTGTTTGGTGCCACCATGGGTCAGGGCGTTGTTTGGTACACCGGTCAGTTCTATGCACAATCCTTTATAGAAAATGTATGTAAAGTAGATTTTGACCAGTCAAGAACTATATTGATCTGGGGTATTTTATTTGCCACACCTTTCTTTGTACTCTTTGGTGCATGGAGTGATAAGATCGGCAGAAAATGGATCATGCTATCCGGGATGTTACTGGCCATCGTTTCGTATCAATATCTTTTTGGACAGTTATTACAGATCACTGATACGAAGACTAAGTTGGAGTGGGTGGACATGAAACAGATCAAAACAGTGCGAACGCCTATTGCCAATACCGGGGATACATTACGAACAATAGAGGACAAGCATTTTTATACGGACGGGATGCGGTTGGTAGAAGTAAGAAAAGATACGGTTTATGGAACGGCAGGTAAAGTAACCTGGAAGCCGGAGGTAAAGAGTTATAAATTAATGGGGAATACCGATTACTGGAAGATGGTATTTATTGTTTTCCTGATGATATTATATGTGACGATGGTGTATGGGCCGATCGCGGCTTTCCTGGTGGAATTGTTCCCTACCAAGATCAGGTATACATCGATGTCTTTGCCGTATCATATTGGTAATGGGGTATTTGGGGGATTAACACCTTTTATAGCCACATTGCTCACAACTATTTATACGAATGATAAATTGGTAGGACTGATGTATCCAATCATTATTGCAGCGGTTTGTTTGGTGATAGGGGCTTTGTATATCAGTAATAAGATCGATCCCGATGTGGATCGCGGATGACGCGGATTTTATTATGATTTCGCGGATAATAAAAAAAAGTAAAATTATGAATCAGGTAAAAAGATATGCCGGCATCATCTGGATAGTGCTTGGGCCCTTAGCTATTTATTATTTAATAAAAACAGCAGCTGATGAGATCAGTAAGAAGCCGGTGATGGATACCTGGATACAGTGGGGAGTATTTGTAGTTGTGGCTTTCCCTATCGCAATAGGCATGGTGATCTTCGGATATTATGCTTTGCAGGGAGATTATGACCAGTTGCCTGCAGACTCCGGTGAGTTGATACATTAATCACTCCTTATTTTCGACATCCTCATTTTCGCCATCACTTTAACCCCCTCATCTTGTAGCGGCTCTACAAAGAGTGACTTTGGTCGCTTTAAAACCATGCTTTACCCACAGTTCACCCACACTTCACCCACATTTCACCCACAAATTTGTGGGTCAACTGTCTGTGAGATGTATATTAACTGTGTAAAATAGAATAGCATGATATCTATTAACCATGAAGAAATGAGGGGTGTGATAGGCAATATTCATAATTATGATTGATTTAAGCGCCCGGTTATATAATACTCACCCTATTCTGCTAATTTTGAGCAAACGTGCGGAATGTCTATCGAGGTAACACACTTATCAAAACATTACGGTCAGCAGAAAGCGGTGAACAATGTTTCCTTTTCAGTTAAAAAGGGAGAGATCGTTGGTTTTCTCGGGCCCAATGGTGCCGGTAAAAGCACAACGATGAAAATGATCACAGGTTATCTGCAGGCAGATGGCGGTATGGCAAAAATTAGTGGTGTTGATGTAGCCGCTGAGCCTATTGCGATCAAAAAAAAGATCGGCTACCTGCCGGAAGCCAACCCCTTGTATTATGATATGTATGTAAGGGAGTACCTCGATTTTATTGCAGGTATTCACCAAATAAACAATAAAAAGGAAGCGATAGAAAAAGTGATCGCACTCACGGGTCTGACTGCTGAGTCTAAAAAGAAGATCGGGCAATTATCAAAAGGATACAAGCAAAGGGTTGGGCTGGCGGCAGCACTGATCCATGAACCGGAGGTGCTGATCCTTGATGAACCTACCAGCGGGCTCGACCCCAACCAGATCATCGAGATCCGTCATGTGATCAAACAACAGGGAGAAAATAAAACCGTTTTGTTCTCTTCCCATATCCTCCAGGAAGTGGAAGCGATCTGTGACCGGGTAATCATTATCAATAAGGGAAATATTGTGGCAGATGATACCCTGGCTAACCTGCAGAAAGGGAAAACCGGAACGCATATTGTTACGGTTCAATTCGAAGGAGCGGTATCCGGGAAATTAATGGAGCAGATAACCGGGGTAATTGAGCTGCAGTCATCCCAGGGTTCAGGCTATAAATTACAGACACTCAACCCGGAAAGTGTACGTAAGCAAATATTGCAGCTTTCCATAGAACATAACCTTAATATCGTTTCCCTGCAAAGTGAGGGACATAGTCTTGAAGAAGTTTTCCGGGACCTTACAAAATGAGATGACAGTCATCAGTTATCTGTCACGCTGATTCCTTAATTTGCGCCCAATTAACCAAACAAGCATCGAAAATGAGTTACATTATTGAAGTACATGCCAGGCAGATATTAGATAGTCGCGGTAACCCTACCGTAGAAGTGGACGTTCTTACCGATGACGGTGCATTGGGCCGTGCAGCGGTTCCAAGCGGTGCCAGCACAGGTATTCATGAAGCGGCTGAATTGCGTGATAACGATAAAAAGAAATATGCCGGAAAAGGTGTACTGAAAGCGGTAAAAAATGTAAATGATATTATCTCTGAGGCTATTGTTGGTTACGATGTGTCTCAGCAGGCTGCCATCGATGGCGAGATGATCGCTCTGGACGGGACGCCCAATAAAACTAAATTAGGTGCAAATGCTATCCTTGCCGTAAGTATGGCAGTAGCTAAAGCAGCCGCAGAAGAAGCAGCGCTTCCTTTGTACCGTTATATCGGTGGTACCAATGCAACAACATTGCCTATGCCGATGATGAACATCGTTAACGGTGGTGCCCACGCAGATAACAAAATCGATTTCCAGGAATTTATGATCATGCCGGTTGGCGCGCCTTCATTCAGTGAAGGGTTGCGCTGGGGTGTTGAGATCTTCCACGTACTGAAAAGTGTGTTGAAGAAAAAAGGATTCAGCACGAATGTGGGTGATGAAGGTGGATTTGCACCAAACATCCAGAGCAATGAAGAAGCTATCGAAACGGTATTGGAAGCGATTTCAGCAGCAGGTTACAAAACCGGTTCACAAATCGTTATCGCAATGGATGCGGCTAACAGTGAGTTATGGGATGCCAAGAAGAAAAAGTACGTTTTCCATAAGAGCAGTGGGAAAACAATGAGCAGCGATGAGCTGGTTAAATTCTGGGAAAAATGGGTGAAACAATATCCTATCGTTTCTATTGAAGATGGTATGGCGGAAGATGACTGGAACGGCTGGAAAGCCCTCACAGAGGCCGTTGGCAGCAAATGTCAGCTGGTTGGTGATGATCTTTTTGTTACCAATGTGAACAGGATACAAACCGGTATTGATAAAGATATTGCGAATGCATTACTGGTAAAAGTTAACCAGATCGGAACACTTACTGAAACCATTAATGCCGTAACACTTGCCCAGCATAATGGATACAATACCATTATGAGTCACAGAAGCGGTGAAACAGAAGACACAACAATCGCAGACCTTGCGGTTGCGCTTAACTGTGGTCAGATCAAAACCGGTTCAGCTTCACGTACCGACCGTATTGCCAAATACAACCAGCTTATCCGTATTGAAGAAATGCTCGGAAGCACGGGTATCTATCCAAAAGGAAAGATTAAGTTTGGTAAAAAATAGTTTATTTGTATTACCGCAGGCTTAAGCCTGCGGTAATACAAATATTTAATTACTTTTATACCAGTGAAAAAAATCGCTTCCATCATCACCAATAAATACTTATTAGCCACCGGCTTTTTTGTTGTGTGGATGTTATTCTTTGACCAGCGGGATTTTTTTCAGCAGAAAGAAAGGGGCGAGGAACTCAAGAAGCTGGAAGCCAAGAAAAGGTATTATGTTCAGGAGATTGAAAGAACCCAGAAAGAACTGGCTGATCTGCAGAGTAATCCGGCGGCATTGGAGAAATTTGCCCGCGAGCATTATCTCATGAAGAAAGAGGGTGAGGATATCTATATTATTGAAGATTCTACCACCCAGAAAAAATAAATCCTGCATAAAATCGTTGGCTTTTTCTTTTCCCAGATTCCGCTAAGATTGGCAATATCCCTACGCATTCTCCGTTTTAATACAGCATCCGTATCCGCTGAATACGCCGTTGTATCATAACTATGAAGAAATTTACTGAAGAGGATCTGATCCTGTATCTCTATAAAGACTGTACCCCTAAAATGCAGGCTTCGATTGAAGAAGCCTTGGTTGAAGACCTGGAGCTGAACAACCGTTTGCAGGTGCTCAAACGGACCCTCAAACAACTCGACAAACTCAAACTTTCTTCTCCATCCAGGAAATCACTAAAAGCGATTTTAGAACATGCTAAAGCATCAAATATGCTAAATAAATAGTTATTATCTAATAATATCGCGGATTTTTGTATGATTTTCGCAGATTCTTGAAAATCAATAAATGGTCTATATCCGCGTAAATCCTTTAAAAATCCGTGTAATCCGTGATCAAGAAAGAGCGATATAATAAGGTTATCGAATATTTCGAAGAGAATTTCCCGATCGCTGAAACGGAACTTATTTACGATAATCCTTTCCAATTACTGGTATCCGTAATACTTTCTGCACAATGCACCGATAAACGGGTTAATATGACTACCCCGGCCATCTTCCGGAAATATCCAACCCCGCAGAAAATGGCGAAAGCCAGCTTTGACGATCTGTTCCCTTTTATCAAAAGCATATCCTACCCCAATAACAAAACCAGACACCTTATCGGCATGGCTAATATGCTGCTGGATAAATTCGGGGGTGAGGTACCGATGACAGTGAATGAGTTGATTGAACTACCCGGGGTAGGGCGTAAAACGGCGAATGTGATAACCAGTGTGATAGACCAGCAGCCCAACATGGCGGTTGATACGCATGTATTCCGTGTGAGTAAGCGGATAGGTTTGGTAAGTGCGAGGGCAACAACACCTTTAGCAGTTGAAAAAGAGCTGATTAAAAATATCCCGGAGGAGTTGGTGCATAAAGCACATCACTGGTTAATACTGCATGGGCGATATACCTGTTTGGCACGCAATCCGAAGCACGACGAGTGTGGGTTAAAGGAGGTGTGCAAATATTATCAATCTCTTAAGCATTAGTTCTCTCTCTGCGGTTACCTCTGCGTTTCTCCGCGCCTCTGCGGTGAAGAAAATGACTGCACTTATAGCGTGGCCCTATCAAAGCGTATACTCACCGCAGAGGCGCAGAGAGCGGGGAGTTTACGCAGAGTTTTTTTTCCCTTTAACTAAAGCGTAGGAATCATCAATCAACTCCTGCAGTTGCTTCCTGCTTAACGTTCCTTCAATTACTACCGTGTTCCAGTGCTTTTTATTCATGTGAAAACCGGGGAGGATACAATGCGGGTATTCTTCCCGTTGCTCAACCGCTTTATCGGGATTTGCTTTTACATTGAATTGCAGAGGGTACCTATCTAAACCGGTCAGTAAAAATATTTTATTGTTGACCTTAAACACCAATGTATCCGGCCCGAAAGGAAGCGCTTCTTCTACATCGGGTTTACTTAAACAGTAGGTTCTCAATTGTTCGATGTCCATTAGGTATTAGGGGTAAGGGATAAGGAGTAAGTGATATAATAATTCGCGTACTAAAATAAATTATTAAAAAGTATTCCAAAGAAATACTTACCCCTTATCCCTTACCCCTAATCACTTACCCCTTACCCTAAAATAAAGTAACTTCATCTACGTGGATTACATGAAACAATACCGCAGCTTCATTGGCAGCCATTATGTAAGTGATGGGGTGCGTATTACTGTGGCTATTCTTGTTCCGGTAATTCTTTCCAGCTATTTTGGTCTGTTGCCAATTGGTTTAACCGTGGGCCTGGGCGCACTGGGTGTAAGTATTACGGATAATCCCGGGCCCATCCATCATCGGCGTAACGGACTGATCGTAAGCAATCTGCTCATTTTTGCTATGGCTGTTTTTGGTGGGTTATTGCAACCGGTACATGGGTTGTTTATGTTATTGCTGCCTGTGTTTTGTTTTATCTTTTCCATGTTTGGTGTTTACGGTGCAAGGGCAACATCGATAGGGATTGCCGCTTTGTTTGTATTGGTGCTTCAGACAGAACATAACTTTCGCGGTTGGGATATACTCTTTAACGGGATATACATTTTAGCAGGAGGCATATGGTATGTATTATTAAGCCTGGTAATACACAGTATACGTCCATATAAAATAATTCAGCAGGTATTGGGTGAGTATGTGATGTCAACCGCAGATTATTTAAAAGCAAAAGCAGCATTTTTTGATTCCCAAACGAATGATGAGAAGAATTATGAAGAATTACTACGCACGCAGGTGATCGTGCAGGAGAAGCAAGCGTTGGTAGCGGAGCTGCTTTTTAAAACACGGAGTATTGTAAAAGAGTCAACACATACCGGCCGGGTATTAATGATGGTATTTATGGATGTGGCAGACCTTTTCGAGATCACCATGACCTCTCACCAGGATTATAAAAAACTGCATACCTACTTTGATGATACAGGGATCCTGAGTGAATACCGACAGCTCATATATAGCCTGGCAGAAGAACTCGATGAAATAGGCATCGCATTAAAAAGAGGACGGCCATCGGGACATGATACATTCATCGACAGATCATTGCTGGAAGAAAGAAAAAGCCTGCAGGCATTAAGGGAAAAGAATCTGAATCCTGGCAACCTTGATGGCTTTATCAGTCTCCGGCATATATTGGATAGTATCGAAGAAGTGGCTGTGCGCATCCGCGAAATGCATCCCTATACGGCGTACGATAAAAAACTCCGGAAGAAAAAAATAAACGTGCCTGATCCGGAAGACTTTATCATGCACCAACCGGTTGATCCGCAATTGCTGCTCGATAATCTTTCTTTCCGATCCAACATTTTCCGTCACTCCATACGTATTTCTGCGGCGGTATTGTTTGCATATATCATTTCTGCATTCTTTCCTTTTGGGCATAGCTACTGGATCTTATTAACGGTGATCGTTATCATGAAACCCGCTTACAGCCTCACGAGAACAAGAAATATTGAAAGACTATCCGGTACAATCATCGGAGCCGTATTGGGTGTTTTGGTGTTGTATATTGTTAAGGACCGTACCGCATTGGTTGTGATCCTTGCAGTTAGTATGGTGGGCACTTATAGTTTTCTCAGGAAAAAATACCTGGTGAGTGTTGTGCTAATGACATTCTACCTGCTGTTGATGTTTCATCTTCTCGACCCCAAAGATTTTACTACCATTTTTACAGACAGGATCATCGATACGGTAATTGGTTCTGTGATCGCTGTAGTTTTCGGCTATCTTTTATCTCCTGTATGGGAAAAGGAAGGAATAAACGAATACATGAATGATGCATTGCGGGATATTCTTTTATACCATCAACTCGTAACAAATACTTTTACCGGGAAAGTAACCGATACAAAGGAAACCAATCTTGCCAGAAAAGATGGCTGGGTTGCCCTGGCTAATTTATCCGATGCATTTAACCGGATGCTGTCGGAACCAAAAAGAAAACAAAAAAATGTAACCTACCTGCATCAGTTTGTAGTAGCCAGTCATATGCTGGTATCGCACATTGCTACATTGTCATATTATACACGCTCGCTTAAGCCAGAATACATAACAGGTGATTACCAGCCCTTGATCACCACCAGTAACAATGCTTTACAGCACGCGTGTGCAATTATAGCAGGAACAGAAACAGCTATCATTGCAGCACCGCCTGTTACTGTTCAGGCCCGTTTACTGGATGCGCGTATCCATGAAATGATGAGCAAAAGACAGGAAGAAATAACACAAGGTCTTATGGATTCAGATACAAGGAAAGCAGTATCTGATTTTAAATCCATCGCCGACCAGTTTTATTTTATCAATAAAGTATCGCTCGACATAGAGAAGATCAGCTTGAAATGGGCGAAAGAAAACTAAAGCATTTTCCTGATCGCATCTTCCAGCTCGCCTTTCGTGATCGGTATTCCCATCACTTTATTATAAGGTTTCGCATCAACCAGGTATTGATCACGGATGATCTTTATCAGTTGACCGTTATTGATCTCGGGAATTAAAATGTGTTCAAAGTTATGTAAGATCTCCCCGAGGTTTTTCGGGAAGGGGCGCAGGTAGCGGATATGCGCGTGACTTACCGCATGACCCTCCGCCTGTAACTGCAATGTGGCGCTTTTAATGGCACCATATGTTGATCCCCATCCTACCACTAAAACTTTCCCTTTTTCAGGGCCATTATCTATTTGCTGTAAAGGGATATGATCGGCGATCCTGTCAACTTTTGCCTGGCGGATATTCACCATGTGCTGGTGATTTTCCGGTTCGTAATTGATATTGCCGGTGATGTCCTGTTTTTCCAATCCACCAATGCGATGCTCCAATCCCGGTGTACCCGGTATTGCCCAAGCACGTGCTAATTTTTCATCTCTTCTGTAAGGTTGGAACTTAGGCTCATCTTCTGCCAGTTCTTTTTTGAAGTTAACGGTGATCGGCGCCAGTTCTGCGGCTGTTGGAAATTTCCAGGGCTCTGCACCATTGGCAATATACCCATCACTCAATAAAATAACCGGTGTCATGTGTTGAATAGAAATCCGCACGGCTTCATACACCGCATCAAAACAATCGCTGGGTGTTGCAGTTGAGATCACAGGCATCGGGCATTCACCGTTACGTCCGTAATAGGCCTGCAGTAAATCACTCTGCTCTGTCTTGGTAGGCAAACCTGTTGATGGTCCGCCACGTTGTATGTTTACAATCAGCAAGGGAATTTCCAGCATCACTGCCAATCCCATGGCTTCTGTTTTTAAAGCCATACCCGGTCCTGAAGTAGCGGTAACACCTAATGCACCGCCATAACTTGCACCAATGGTTGCTGCAATGGCTGCGATCTCGTCTTCTGCCTGGAATGTTTTTATACCAAACCCTTTGTGCTTACTTAATTCATGTAAGATATCAGAAGCCGGTGTGATAGGGTATGCACCTAAGAATATATCGAGCCCGCTTTTTTGTCCGGCAGCAATGATACCCAGTGCCAAAGCCTGGTTACCCATGATACTGCGGTAAGTGCCCTTGTTCATTTTTGCCTTCTCTACGGTGTAGCGGCTGGTAAAAGTTTCCGTGGTATCACCATAATTATATCCTGCCTGCAATACTTTGATATTGCTGTCGAGTATCATTGGTTTTTTCCCAAACTTTTCTTTCAGGAACTCGATGGTATTATCAAGGTTACGGTTATACATCCAGTAGATGTATCCCAGTACAAACATATTTTTTGCACGGTCCCTTTCTTTGTTACCGAGGTCTGTAAATTCTTTAAGTGCTTCACGCGTAAGTTTGGTCACATCGATCTTGATCACTTCATAACTGTCGAGGCTCCCATCTTCCAGCGGGCTGATACCATCTGCATAGTTGGCCAGTCGCAAGTTCTTTGCATCAAACCCTTCAATGTTTACAATGATCTTTCCGCCGGGCTTAATCGCTTTCAGGTTCACCTTCAAAGCCGCTGCATTCATAGCTACCAGCACATCAGCAATATCACCCGGTGTAAATACTTTGTTGGATGAAAAATGCAGTTGGAATCCACTTACCCCCGGGAGGGTACCTATCGGCGCACGGATCTCAGCGGGAAAATCAGGAAAAGTAGCCAGGTCAATACCCAGCATAGCTGTATTGTTGGTAAACTGCTGACCGGTTAACTGCATTCCATCCCCACTATCTCCTGCAAATTTGATGACTACATGCTGTATGACCTCTTCTTTGGTATCCATCTGATCGAATTATCCTGCGAAGTTAATGTAACCGTGTTTTACTTAACAGTCCTTTTAGGGCTTAAATCTGGCTTATAAAACAGTATTTACGTATTTCGTTAGTCCTCACCGGGTTATCTTTGCAGCGATAACCTCTACATTTTGAAACGGATAAGGAATTTTGTGCTGGCTGGCTTGTGCCTGGTGGTTTTAAACCAGTGTATCGGCACTGCAAATGCTTTGATTGAAAACACACCCGCCGAAGCCGCAACTTCCGATGGATCGGTAGACATTTTATCCCCCGGAAGATCCAATAAATTTGACTGGTCGCCCATCACCTACGATAGCACCAAACAATACATTTACCTCACATTCGATGATGGTCCGCAACCCGGTACTATGACCTGTTACGACCTCTGTAAAAAGGAAGACGTGAAGGCCAGTTTTTTTATGGTAGGATTGCACGCTGCGCTCAGGTCGGATGGAAAACAGATCGTTTCCCTTATCCGTGAATCTTATCCACAAATCTTACTGGCCAACCATAGCTATACGCATGCGAAAGGCAAGTACATCAATTTTTACCGGCACCCGGCAATGGCAGAACAGGATTTTTTAATGGCGCAGGACTCTCTGCATGTTCCCTTTAAAATTGTTCGCCTTCCCGGAAACAGTGCCTGGGACAGGGAAAATGACCAGAAAGCGAGTTCACTTGTAATGCCGGTAACCCGTTTACTGGATAGTAGCGGTTACAATGTGATCGGCTGGGATGTGGAATGGCGTTTTGGTCATAAAACCGGTCGCCCTGTTCAATCTGCTGAACAAATGGCTGCCGATGTTGACAGTGCTTTTGCGCGTAATCGTACACACGTTAAAAATCAGCTGGTGATCCTCAGTCACGACCGGATGTTCAAACGCCCGGCTGATGCAGATTCCCTTGCTAAATTCATCGCCATTCTAAAGAGCAATCCGAAGTATGTTCTTGAAACGGTTGATCATTATCCTGATCTGAAGCGTCCGGTTCGCGGGTTGCATGACCATAGACCATAGACCATGGTCCATAGTTAAGTTCATCATTAGAATATTATCGTTACCAAGGCTACTATGGTCTATCGACTATGGGCCATGGTCAATAATTGTTAATTTTAGCCAACACGGCCCTGGCATTTTCCAAACGCCTATTAGTTTTCGTATATTTGAAGTACTAAAATTCTTACAATTATGGCAATTTTTAAATCGGGTAATCCTACACTTACGGAGAAAATTTTTGACAAGAGCAATGCTATTCAGGCGGATATGCAGGGTGTGATGAGTGTGCGCGGGGCGATTAACAAATTTGGTTTTCTTACACTGATGATCATTGCTGGTGCAGCATATAACTGGCACCTCTTCCAGGAGGGGCAAATCAATAATATGACCACGCTGATGGTTGTGGGTGTGATAGGCGGTTTGATCTTTGGGTTGATCATTTCTTTTAAACCTAACTGGGCCGGTTACCTGGCACCTTTATATGCTTTGCTGGAAGGGCTATTCATCGGCGGTATTTCAGCGTTGATGAACAAGGCATTTGAAAAAACCAATCCGGGTCTTGTTATGCAGGCTGTGGGTCTCACATTTGGTGTGGCTATTGCCATGTTCCTGCTGTATAATTTCCGTGTGATCAAAGCAACAGAAAGATTTAAATCAGTGATCATTACAGCCACATTGGGCATTGGTATTTTTTACCTGCTCACGATGGTGCTGGGTTTCTTTGGTGTGAATGTGGGTTTCGCGTATGATAGCAGTTTACTAAGTATCGGTATCAGCCTTTTCATTGTTGCCATTGCTGCATTGAACCTGATCCTTGATTTTGATATGATCGAACGCGGAGCAGAACAAGGTGCCCCTAAATTCATGGAATGGTATGGTGCGTTTGGATTGATGGTGACCCTGGTTTGGTTGTATCTTGAAATATTGCGCTTGTTGAGTAAGATCAGCAGCCGGAATTAAGCTGTGAGCTATCAGGTTCGATTTTTTAAAGTTTTATAATTTTTGTCCCGCTTTTGGCGGGACTTTTTTTTGCCCGAAGCTCTCAGCTCATAGCTCGCAGCTTTTTAACTAACTTAGATTTTCATCAACCACCCACATGAACTTCACCCGCACAAATTTCACCAACGAAGAACTTATCAATATCTACCGCAATCTTTTGCTCCCCCGTATGATCGAGGAAAAGATGCTGGTGTTATTGCGACAGGGGAAGATAAGTAAATGGTTCAGCGGGATAGGACAGGAAGCGATCTCGGTAGGGTGCACCCTTGCATTACAGCCGGACGAATGGATCATGCCTTTGCACCGTAACCTGGGTGTATTTACTTCGCGCCAGATGCCGCTGCGCAAATTGTTCATGCAGTGGCAGGGTAACAAAGAAGGGTATAGTAAGGGACGGGAACGGAGTTTTCATTTTGGGAGTAAAGAACACTATGTGTGCGGCATGATCTCGCATCTGGGCCCGCAGCTGGCCATTGCCGATGGTGTTGCATTGGCATACTCGCTCAGGAACGAAAATAAAATATCCCTTGCTTTTAGTGGCGATGGCGGAACAAGCGAAGGCGATTTTCATGAAGCACTGAATGTTGCAGCCGTGTGGGATCTGCCGGTCGTATTTGTGATAGAGAACAATGGATACGGATTAAGTACACCTGTGAATGAACAGTACCGTTGCGAAAGCCTGGTTGATAAAGCAAAAGGATATGGAATGGAAGGTGTTCGGATCGATGGCAATAATGTACTGGAAGTATATGATACCATAAGAGGCGTGCGTGAATACTGTATAAAAAACCGCAAGCCTTATTTAATAGAGTGCATGACATTCAGGATGCGTGGTCACGAAGAAGCCAGCGGCACAAAGTATGTACCCAAAGAAATGTTTGAGGAGTGGGGCAGAAAAGATCCGATCAAAAATTTTGAACAGTTCCTGGTAGCCGAAAGCGTGATCAATGAAATGCAGGTAGCGGATACGAGGAATGAGTTCAGGGAATATATTGAAATGGAATTGCGCGTAGCTGCTGAGGTGAATGAGATGGTTCCTGATATGGAGGAAGAGTTGCGGGATGTATATGCAGAGAAGACCATGGTCCATGGTCCATGGTCTATGGACGAGACTACGGCTCATGAAAAAAGATTAATCGATGCCATCCAGGACGGTCTCCGGCAAAGTATGGAGAAACATCCCAACCTGATCCTCATGGGGCAGGACATTGCTGAATATGGCGGTGCTTTTAAAATAACCGAAGGCTTTGTTGAACTGTTTGGCAAGGAGCGGGTGCGTAATACGCCGTTATGTGAGAGTGCTATTGTGGGTGCAGCACTGGGCCTGAGTTTAGAAGGCTTTAAATCGGTGATGGAAATGCAGTTTGCCGATTTTGTAACAGTAGGGTTTAACCAGATCGTAAATAACCTGGCGAAGATCCATTATCGTTGGGGGCAAAACGCAGATGTGGTAATCCGCATGCCAACGGGTGGCGGTGTGGGCGCGGGTCCTTTTCATTCACAGAGTAATGAAGCCTGGTTTACACATGTGCCCGGTTTGAAAGTCGTGTATCCTTCTAACCCGCATGATGCAAAAGGTTTGTTGATCGCTGCGATCAATGATCCGAACCCTGTTTTGTTTTTTGAACACAAAGCGCTGTACCGTAGTATTAGTGGGAACGTGCCCGAAGAATATTATGAAGTGGAAATTGGTAAAGCGAAGCTCGTAAAAGAAGGAGAGGATATAACGATCATCACGTATGGTGCAGCCGTGCATTGGGCAATGGAATACCAGGAGCAACATTCCGAAACCTCATTGCATATTCTTGATCTGAGAACACTGCTACCATTGGATTATACAGCGATTAAAGAAGCGGTAGCAAAAACGGGTAAAGTATTATTGTTACATGAGGATACATTAACGGGTGGTGTCGGTGGAGAGATCAGTGCCTGGATCGGCGAGCATTGTTTTGAATGGCTGGATGCACCGGTCATGCGTTGTGCATCAATGGATTCGCCGATACCATTTAATATGGAGCTTGAAAAAACATTTATGGCCAAGAGCAGACTGCATGCATATATAGAAAAGCTTTTAAAATATTAATTAACACCGACCTGCTCATGAAAACCTTCTTTACACGAATTTTATTATTCGCAATGCTGTTTATATGTTTTGATCTGCATGCACAAACAAACAATCCCAATGCCTTATATCAACCGCCGTTTTTCGCAGATAAAGAAAGAACGAAAAGAGCAGAAGCCGTATATCCTATCATCGAAAAAATCTATCGTGACTATGCAGAGAAGAATCATTTTCCCGGGTATGCTTTTGGTATCATGATGGATGGGCAGCTTGTGTATTCGGGAAGTGGCGGATATACAGATATTAATAAAAAAATTCCGGCTACTACAAGGTCCATGTTCCGGATAGCCTCTATGAGCAAGAGTTTTACCGCCATGGCGATTGTGAAATTGCGCGATGAAGGGAAATTGAAATTAGATGATCCTGTTTCCAATTATATTCCGGCAATGAAAGGTCAGCAGCTGACAAGTGATGCACCTGTGATAACTATCAGGAACCTGCTTACACATTCTGCAGGGTTCCCGGAAGATAATCCCTGGGGCGATAGGCAACTGGCAGATAGTGATGCCGATCTGTTGGCGATGATCAAAAAAGGTATCAGCTTCTCAAATGATCCCGGGTTAACCTATGAGTATAGTAACATGGGTTTTGCTATGCTTGGTTATATCATTCAGAAAGTAACCGGTGTTCCTTACAGCGAGTACATCGCAAAAAATATATGGAAGCCCTTGGGAATGACACAGGCAGAATGGGAGTACACCAAAGTGCCTGCTGATCAGCTTGCACATGGCTACCGCTGGATCAATAATAACTGGCGCGAAGAGGCATTGTTGCATGATGGTATTTATGGATCGATGGGCGGGATGATCACTTCCATTGAATCGTTCAGTAAATATGTAGCACTGCATCAGTCAGCATGGCCCGTTCGGAATGATATAGAAACCGGCCCCGTTAAAAGAGGTACGATACGTGAAATGCAGCAACCATGGCGCTTTGCAGGTATCAATGCCAATTATACATATCCCAGCGGAAGAGGATGCGCGCAGGCATCGGCATATGCTTATGGGTTACGATGGACAAAAGACTGTGAAGCAAGAGAAGCGGTAGGGCATAGCGGCGGTCTCCCGGGATTTGGAAGTAACTGGAGCATTTTACCAGAGTATGGAATTGGCGTGATCTTTTTTGCCAATTCTACTTACGGCTCTACCAGTTTTGCTAATACGATGGTACTGGATACTTTGATCCGTACTGCGCAATTAAAGCCAAGACAGTTACCGCCATCGGCAATCGTAACACAAAGAAGGAATGAATTGCTAAAGTTGCTGCCTGATTTTAACGGCGCAGAGACTTCCGGCATATTCGCAGAAAATTTCTTCTCAGATTATTTTACAGCAACGTTGAAAAAAGAAGCGAATGAAATCTTTATTAAAGCAGGTAAGATGCTGAAAATTGGAGAAGTAGTGCCGGAGAATCAGTTGCGGGGGTATTTTGTAATGGAAGGCGAGAAAGGGAATATAACCATAACCTTTACATTGACGCCTGAAAACCCGGCACTGATTCAGGCATATTCAATAAAATTTATAGAGAAATAAGAATTGCCACTGAAGCACAGAAAGATTCTGTGCTTCAGTGGCAAAAAAATCACTCCCCCGGATGATATGACCGCTCAACATTCTTCAACACATCCTCCTTATAAAACAATACTTCTTTAAACTGCCCTTTCGAATACATCAAAGCCTGATCGCCGAAATGTTTTGAATTGATATCTCCGCTCTCACCACCTGCCAGCAAAGATTTTGCAATTACTTTTTTTCCGAACTCTATCGCACAAATAAAACTATTCCCATTATACCCATACCGCAGATTGGTACCCGGGTAAGTTCTGCTTACAAAGGAAGGGAGACAGCCCCAGGTAGAAGCTGCAAAGCCAACGGGAATGCTGGGTTGCGCGTCATCAAACTTTTCAGCAAGACTTCCACTGAGGCGTTGATAACGGTTTACTTCACCCCAGGGCTTTTGCCAGGTACCGAATTTTTTTACGAGGTCGTGCATGGCAGATACTAATGGACCTAATAACGCAGAAGCTGATGCAGTGCTGGCGAAATATTTTGTTTTGTCAACCTGGTCCGCATTTTCTCCTGCGCCTGTACCTCTTAATATAATGGGCCATATTTTCTGTGCCCATTCTATCGCAATAGTAGTGGCCACAGAATTTTCAGAAGAGCTTTTATCCCAGGCTTCCAGTGTTTTTGCCACTTCTCCCAGTTGCAGGTAAGCAGAATCGTACTGGTGTGCCTGGTAGGCTTTCATCAATGAAGGAATTAAAATGTCGAATGCCGCAAGATGTGTATCGTAACCCGATTGTATCACTTTATCGATCGTATACTGGTTGGTGGTGCTTAATATTTTTACGGCATTAATCCCTCTGAAGTTTTCACCGGCAGGTGCCATATATGTTGGGAAGTCAGATTTTTTAGGACTTGCGCTTCCCGATACGGTGAATGGAGTTGAATTACAATTCTGAATGAAACCGGTTGTTGGATTGTGTACCTGTATCAATTGATCGAGTGTATGCAGCCTGTTCCATTCAGTGCCGCTGATGCTGCCGTCAACCGGTTTTGACCAGTTGTATTTTGTATCCCTTCTTGGCATAAAGTTGCCGTGCCAGTAAGATATATTTCCTTTGTCATCAGCATACACCGTATTGTTGGAGGTGTTGGCAACGAGTTCCATGCTTTTTTTAAAGTCATCAAAACCTTTTGCTTTTGTACGCTCCCATGATTGGATCAGTCCACGTATGTTCCGGTTGTTGGCACGGACAGTGATCCAGCTACCATTTCGCTTAGCCATAACGGGTCCGTGGTGCGTATAATAACCGGTAATATTTTTTGTAAGCAGTTTCCCATTCTCGAGATATTTTATTTTGATCTCTTTTTTAATAACATTCATCAATGTGTTATCATACTCATATACTAACTGGTTATTCCTGTTTCTTACTTTTTCAATATAACTGTCTGCCACATCACTATAACTGGAAGTATGCATCCATCCGCAGTGTTCGTTGAATCCCTGGTAAACAAAAAACTGTCCCCAGGTTACTGCGCCGTACGCATGTAAACCTTCTTCACTCTCAACCGCTACTTCGGGACGGAAATAAAAAGTAACATGCGGGTTAATATACAGTATCGCATTACCGGATGCGGTTTTGGAAGGGGCAATGGCAAATCCATTGGAACCACCCGGCAAAGGATCAACATCTTCTTTGTGTTTTACGGAAGCTGAAAGACCCATCGTTGGATCTGCTGCACCATAAAAACTTTTGATCTCATTTACCGTTACATCGGCAATGTCAATGGCACCAATACTGCCATCTGTCCACAGTAAAGCATACCAGGGTTTAAAATTGGTAAGCAGTGCGGGTTTTACTTCAGGATGTTTGTAGAGATAGTAATTGATCCCGTCTGCATAAGCAATCATCAATTTTTTTAACCATTCAGGACTTGTATTATAGTCTTTCACAGCATCGGCAGAGTCTATCACAAGGCGAATCAACAGGTCATTATAAATATCTTTTTCTCCATTTATTTCAGAGAGCCTGCCGAGCTTTTCAATATAGTTCATCTCTACCCTTTTAAAATCATCTTCGCATTGCGCATAGAGCAAGCCGAATACAGCATCGGCATCGGACTTTCCATATATATGTGGAATGCCCCACTTATCACGGATGATAGTTACCTGTTTGGCCTGGTTTTCCCACCCGGCTATTTCCGTTGGCGACTGGGCAAGCAGCTGCAATGGCAGTAAAAAAAGAAGAAGTATATTTCTTTTCATGAGAAAACAGTTAAACTATTTTTCGTTTGCTTTTAATACACGGATAATATTTCCGCCCATTATTTTGATAATATCTCTTTTGCTGTAACCCCTGTCCAACAGCGCTTTTGTAACTGTTGGATAACTGGTTACATCATCCAATTGCTGGGGTGATGAGGTAATGCCATCAAAATCAGAACCGATACCCACATGATCAACGCCGGCAAGCTTTACAATATAATCGAGGTGATCAAGGATCATACTCAATGGAGGACGTGCAGCATTGGCTTCTGATGCATATTTATCTGTGATCATCCCCATGGCATATTCAGCCTGCATCCCCGTTTTTTTCAACGAATCGAGTTCCTTCGCGTGAGCACCTAAAAAAGCAGTTTCTTTATTTTTAAAATTACTGTCTACAAATCCTGAATAATAATTCAGATCTATCACACCGCCATTCTTTCCCACCGCAATGATCTGGTCATCTTTCAGGTTACGAAAAACGGGACACAGTGCATAAGCATTACTATGTGATACGATCACCGGCTTGGTGGTTGTATGGATCGCATCCCAGAATGTTTGTTCACCGGTATGCGAAAGATCTACCATCATACCGAGATCATTCATTCTTTTGATAACCGCTTTTCCAAAATCAGTGAGTCCTTTATGTGTTCGCGATAGACTATCTTTTTTATAGGTTTCATCCATAGCTGATGTTGCCCAGCGGGTTGAGTTGTTCCAGGTAAGTGTCATGTAACGTGTGCCGCGATCGTAGATTCTGTTAAGGTTATCGATATTATCCTCGATCATGTGCCCACCTTCTACACCAAACATGGCCGCCAGTTTTTTTTCTTTAACTGCTCTCTTAAGATCTTTATACGTTTTGGTGATCACTATCTTATCCGGGTTGCGGGCTGCTACTGCATAAAGCGTATCCATCTCCTGGTTGGCCCATGCATATGGATTTGCTTTCTGTCCATCACACCACACTGAAAAGATCTGTACATCTACACCGCCTTCTTTAAAACGGGTAAGATCAGATTGGGTTATTCCCTTTAACTCTTTATCCATGCTTACTTTCTTTTCAAGACAGGCTGTAAGGATATCGTTATGCGAATCCACCACAACAGCTTTTGCATGGATCTTTTTTGCATCCTGTGAATAGATAGCAACCGGTAGCAATAAAAGAGGGATTATTTTTCTTAGCATATGATGATGGATGATATATTAATTGAGTATGATATTTTGTATTTTCCTTACAAGTTCCGCGAACTTCGAAGAAGCATTGTTACATAATACGATCACGGTAAGGTCCTTGCCAATATACCTGATGATCTGGGTTCTGTAACCAGGATTGTCTCCGGTATGTGATACGAACTTCCCGGATTGTCCCACAGGTTTCATAATATCCCAGCCAAACCCGTAATTGAATAAGGTGCCGTTCTTTAACAGCATGGGCGTAAATGCCTGCTCAAGTGTTTGCTGGTTTACAAGATCATTTGTATATAAAGCAGCATCCCATTTTAAAAGGTCCTCAGCAGTGGAACTAATGCGCCCGGGACCTTTGCGGTTACCCAGCCAGATGGTGTAATCGGAAGCGGGAAAAGAATCGGCACGTACATATGCATTCCGTTCTTCAACATAGATATGGCCGAGCGCAAAATTTTTAGTGGCAGCTTTTTCCTGCAGTGAACGGATCGCCGTGTGTTTCATGCCCACTTTTTTAAAGATCTCTGTAGTGCAGAACTCTATAAAGTCTCGGCCGCTTACCTTTTCTGCAACGCTGGCAAGTAATACATATCCTGTATTACTGTAAGTATACTGTGTACCAGGTTCAAACAAACGTGGGGGCGCATATTGATTGAGATAAGCAATAATATCATTATTGCCGGCCACTTTGCTTTTATCCCAATGCTTATCCATGATATCCTGGTAGTCGGGCAAACCGCTGGTATGTGTAAGCAGGTTCCGGATGGTAATCCCTTTGTAGGGAATGTCGAGATATTTTTCAACCAGGTCATCATAGTTTAGTAATCCCTTTTCTTTCAGCATCATGATTACCATGGCTGTGAACTGTTTGCTAACCGATGCAAGTTCAAAAATATCTGTTTTGCGCAGTTTTTCTTTTTTGGCAAAGTCGCGGTAGCCAACCGCTTTTTCATAAATAATCTTTCCTTTATCTGCTACCAATACAACCCCGCTGAATTTGTTATCTGCTGCCAGTGAATCAACAATCTCCCCAATTGCGTGTTTTTTATCTGCCTGGGAATAGGCAAACGAACAAACCATTAATGCGGCTATCAATAAATTTTTTCTCATGCATTTCATTTTAAACGAAGGGTGGTTCCTGCGCGTGTGCCATTGTGTTTTCCTTCCTCAACAGTAATAGCTCCATTTACCAATACATATGCAAAGCCCGTTGTATACTGGTGGGGTTTATTATAGGTTGACTGGTCCTGTACTTTCTGTTCATCAAAGATCACAATGTCGGCTGCGTATCCTTCACGTAAAAGACCACGGTCTTTCAACTGGAACTTTTGTGCGGGCAATGAAGTCATACGCCTGATCGCTTCTTCGAGCGAGATCACTTTCTCATCGCGAACATACTTGCTTAATACCCTTGCATTGGTTCCATAACCGCGTGGATGCGGATTACCTGAGCCATAAATACGGATGCTTGCATCACTGGCAAACATATTGAATGGGTACCGCATGATGGCTTTCACGTCCTCATCACTCATCCCATGAAATACCATACCGGCTCCGCCCTGCTCCATCATTTCAATGATCGTTTCTGCTTCCTGTGTTGCATTGTGCTTTTTGCCTTTCATCAGGTTTACTTCTTCTATGCTTTTACCGTTCAGTGTACTGTCGGCTCTGAAAGAGGCAACCACCGGGTAACTGAAGTTCCTGAGTTTTCGTTTCTTTAATTTTTTCAGCATATAGGCAGTCACTTCTTTACGTACCGCAGGGCGCGCCAACCTTGCTTTGATTGAATCCTGTCCATCTGCCAAAACCCAATCCGGTAATAAAGTGCTGAGGGAAGTGCTGCTCGCGGTATAAGGATATTGATCGATCGTTACATCCAGCCCCTCATTGCGTGCGGCAATGATCATGGGTAGGGTTTCACTGCTTCTTCCCCAGTTCTGTTGCCCGCTTAATTTGAAATGCGAGATCTCTACGGGGATATGTGCCTCGCGACCGATATGCAGCGCTTCTTCTATCGCTTGTGTAACACTATCTGCTTCATCGCGCATATGACTGGCATAAACCCCATTATATTTTGCGGCCACTTTTGCGAGGCGAACAATCTCTTCTGTTTTTGAATAGGTGCCTGGTATATAGATAAGCCCGGTAGACAGCCCCACGGCACCATCTTTCATTGCCTGTTCAACAATGGCTTCCATTTTTTTCATCTCCGTTTCATCAGGATCCCGATTGGCAGAGCCCATCACGGCTTTGCGCACATCATTATGACCAACGAGAGAGGCTACGTTAATAGATGTTTTAAGACTGTCGAGCATGGAAAAGTAGCGGCCTATTTTTACTTCGCCCAGCCCGCAGTTACCTGTAATCACCGTTGTTACACCATCGTAGATAAAATTATCGGCTGTTGGATTTTTCTTTTCATCACCTTCAATATGCGTGTGTACATCAATAAATCCGGGTGCCACAACCAGTCCTTTGGCATCAATATTTTTTGTGGCGGTCCATGCAGAAAGCTTACCGATGGCAATGATCTTTCCATTGCGAACAGCCAGGTCGCCATAGAACCAGCTGTTACCGGTTCCATCCAGGATCTTCCCGTTTTTGATCAGTACATCGGCCTGTTGCGCGGACAGGAAAAGCGGAAAAAATAATAAAAGTAGGTAAGCTTTCATTGCTGTGTTTTGGGCATTTAAGATACAGAATTCTGCCTGCCAAAGCAGCGGGGAGATTGACAGGGGCAAAACGCAGGCAAAACAGTACTTTTGCGGACTGAAAAATACAAGTGGCTATGCTGAATAAGCTTGATGCGATCAAGGCGAGGTTTCAACAGGTGGGGATTGCACTCACCAACCCGGAGATCATTAATAACCAGAAGGAGTTTGGCGCGTACAGTAAGGAATACCGTGCGCTTGAAAAGATCATGCAACCGTATGAAGAATACCGGAAAGTGCTGGTTGATTATGACTATGCCAAAGAGGCCCAGAGCGCGAGTGATGAAGAAATGCGGGAACTGGCTAAAATGGAGCTGCCAGAGCTGGAAGAAAAGAAAGACAGGCTTGAGAAAGAACTGACCAAATTGCTGATTCCCAAGGATCCGCAGGATGATAAAAATGCGATCCTCGAGATCCGTGCCGGAACGGGCGGTGATGAAGCGAGTTTATTTGCCGGTGATTTACTGGGTATGTACCTACGTTACTGTTCTAAGAAAGGGTGGAAAACAGCCGTGGTAAGTGAAAGTGAAGGTACTGTGGGCGGTTATAAGGAGGTGATATTGGAAGTAACGGGTGAGGATGTATATGGGACACTAAAATTTGAAAGTGGTGTTCATCGTGTACAAAGGGTGCCGAATACAGAAACACAGGGCAGGGTTCACACATCCGCCGCTACGGTAGCTGTGATGCCCGAAGCGGAAGAAGTGGATTTTGAACTGAAAGAAAGCGATGTAAAAATGGAAACTGCGAGAAGTGGTGGTGCGGGCGGACAGAATGTAAACAAAGTGGAAACAAAAGTATTTCTTACGCATATACCTACAGGCGTAGTAGTGGTTTGCCAAACGGAACGTTCGCAGTTGGGCAACCGTGAAAAAGCCATGACCATGTTACGTACCAAGCTTTACGAAGAGCAGGTACGCAAACAGGAAGAAGAAATAGCCGGCCGTAGAAAAACCCTGGTAAGTACAGGCGACAGAAGCGCCAAGATCCGAACCTACAACTGGCCGCAGGGCCGTGTAACAGATCATCGGATAGGTCTGACCTCTTATAATCTTGATGCAGTAATAGGTGGCGATATTGAAGAATTTATTGAGGCGCTGCAAATGGCGGAGAACGCGGAAAAAATGGTGAACCAGTAACCACGGATCATTTTTTTGCGTAAATTGACTATTCACAATATTGATCGCATGAAAAAGATCCTGTTAGTTTTAATTATTGGTATACCCACAATGTCAGGTGCACAGGTCGGGGAAATTGAGCAGAATAAATTTTTCGACAATATAGGCGGTACGTTTGTTAAGGCCACCAAGGCTTATAATATTGCAGGATCCCCATTTTTCCCGTCTACTTATTGTAACGCAACCATAAAAGTGCTGAATGGGAAAAAGTATGAGAATGTTTTTGCAAAGATTGATCTGGAATCTAATGAAGTGTATGTAAAATTCGCCGATAGCATTGAATTAATATCTTCTTTACCCTTGGAATATGTAGAATTCAAGGGCGGCAATGATGGTAAAAAACTGAGCTTCCGTTCAGGGTTCCCGCCCGTTGACAGGAAAACGGAAACAGCGTATTACCAGGTGTTTTCTGAAGGCGACATTACTTTGTTGAAAAATTTTAATACTACCTACCGGGATCTGGCACCTTTTGCGACTTCAACCGTAACAAGAACCTTTGAAAGTTCCCCTTTGTATTATGCATATTTACCTGCAAAGGGGATGATGGTACGTTTAAAGGATAATACTGCTGTGCTTCAATTGTTACCCGCACAAAAAAGCCAGGTTGAAAAATTTATGAATGATGAAAATATTAAAATAAAGAAGGAAAATGATCTCGTGAAACTATTTGCTTTCCTCAATACGCTGAGTGCCAGGAAGAATTAAATTAATGAGCTGGCTCAATTACTTTTAACCTTTTCTTCCGCTTCTTTAATTTTCAGTTCCCATTCCCATGCGGTTCTCATCATTTCTTTAATGTTGTACCGGATGTTCCAGCCTAATTGTTTAACAGCTGCATCGTTATTGGCATAGATGGCAATAACATCGCCCGCACGGCGTGGGGCTATTTCGTAGTTCAGTTTTACGCCGCTTACTTCTTCAAAGGTCCTGATGGCTTCCAGTACGGAGATTCCTTTTCCTGTACCGAGATTAAATACATCACAGGTGGTTTTGTTTTTATTATCGATAAGATATTGGAGGGCGAGTGTATGTGCATTGGCAATATCGCAAACATGAATATAATCCCTGATGCAGCTGCCATCGCGGGTATCATAATCATTGCCATATACCAGCATCTTGGGCAATTTACCGATAGCGGTTTGTGTAATGGCCGGAACCAGGTTCTGTGGTTTGCCAACCGGTAATTCGCCAATCAATCCCGATGGGTGTGCACCAACCGGGTTAAAATAACGCAGGAGTATTGCAGCGCGCATTCCATCACCCTTTGTAAAATCCCTTACGATCTCTTCACCCATTTGTTTGGTGGCACCATAAGGTGATTCGGCTTTTTTGATGGGGAATTCTTCTGTAACGGGAATACTGTCGGGGTTGCCATATACTGTGCAGGAAGAAGAAAAAACAAAATAGGGAACATCAAATTCCTGTACACATTTCAGGAGATTGATCAGGCCGAACATATTGTTTTCGTAATACATCAACGGTTCTGCCACCGATTCTCCAACGGCTTTATAGGCAGCAAAATGGATCACCCCTGTGATGTCTTCATTTTCCTGGAAAACGGCGCGTGTTTCATCGTAGTTCTTCAGATCTACCTTATAATTCTTTATTTTTTTACCGGTGATCTTTTCGATTGCATTAACGGAGTAAGCAGTGGAGCGTGAATTATCATCTATCGATAAAACGGAAAAACCATTTTCAAGGAGATCTACAATGGTGTGTGATCCGATAAATCCACAACCACCGGTAACAAGAATTTTAGCCATAGCACAAAAATGTACCACAAGATAAAATGAAAAAAATTAACCGGAGAACCTTATATAAATAGTTTCAATATATAATACACCAATGCAGCGAGGATAGCAGAGATGGGAATGGTCATGATCCATGCCCATAAAAGGTTTACCGTAACACCCCAGCGTACAGCGCTTAACCGTTTTGTTGCGCCAACGCCAATGATAGAACCGGTAATCGTATGTGTAGTAGAAACGGGGATCTTAAAATGCTCTGTAAGGAACAAGGTGATAGCACCTGCTGTTTCAGCAGCAACACCTTCCAGCGGCGTTACTTTGGTGATACGCGTTCCCATTGTTTTTACAATTTTCCATCCGCCGCTCATCGTACCAAGACCAATACAAAGAAAGCTTGTAAAAGGAACCCATGCATATTCTGTAGCGAACTGGTTAAAGTCCATATGATTGCCTTTTGTTCCTTCATAATAAATCATGGCGGCACCAATGATACCCATTACTTTTTGTGCATCGTTACCGCCGTGTCCGAGACTGAATGCGGCGGAGGAAACCAATTGCAATCTTTTGAACCAGCCTTCGGCTTTATAAGGGTTGGATCGTTTGCATAGATGAACGATGAGTATCGTTATAAAGAAGGCGATGAACATCCCTATGAGCGGGGCAAAAAAGATGAACAGGAATGTAGGAACTACTTTCGCGTAGTTGATAACATCCACACCTGATTGACTGAACCCATGTGCATGTGCCAATGCAGCACCCACAAAACCACCCATCAGCGTATGCGAAGAACTGGAAGGGATCCCAAACCACCAGGTGATGAGGTTCCAGATAATAGCGGCAATGATACCTGCGAGGATAACCTGCAGATTAACGAACTCAGGCTGTACCCATTTAGCTACCGTGTTACCGATACCAAATTCTTTGAATACATATTTTGAAATAAAGAAAGCAGCAAAGTTGAAGAAGGCGGCCCATACCACAGCCTGGAAAGGCGTTAATACCTTGGTGGAAACGATGGTGGCGATTGAGTTGGCCGCATCATGAAACCCATTGATATAATCGAAAATGAAAGCGAGAACGATGATGACGATAAGGACAGTAAACATAAACCTACGCGTATTTAATAATAATTGACTCTATCACATTCGCGGCATCCTCACATTTATCCGTAACGATCTCCATCACCTGGTAGATCTCTCTTTTTTTGATCACTTCCTTAAAATCATTCTCCTGCTGGAAAAGCATTTCAATACTCATATCAAACACATCATCTGCCTGGTTCTCTATGCTGTTTACTTTTACCATGGCTTCTGTCATTTCACGGAGATTCTTCATATCTCTCAATCCCATCACTGCTTTCTTGATCTCGATCGAACCCTGTAAAATGAGGTCGGCCATTTTCTGTATACCCGTATCGTTAGGATTAACGCTGTAAAAATTGATCTTCTTTGAAGAAGCATAGATATAGTCACAGATATCATCCAGCGCAGTTGCGAGGTAGTGGATATCCTCCCGGTCGAACGGTGTTATAAAGTTCCTGCCCAGTTCAGTAAAAATGCGGTGGGTATTATCATCATTCTTATGTTCAAGATCTTCGATCTGTGCAAGAATAGAAGCACGTTTGTTGTTATCCGCCTCACTTACCATCTCTTTCAGCTTAATGCCCATCTCGTGTACCTTCTCGGCAACGTCTTCGAACAATTCGTAGAACACTTTGTTCTTTGGCATAAAAAAACGACCGAAGTTATTGATTCCCATACAGTATAATTTAGGCAAAAATAGGTTTATGAAGTGGAAGCAAAGGGTAGGATTATTAATTAATAATTAGATAACATACCAGGGTTCAGTTTATTTCAACTAATTGATTATGTTATTGTTATATATTTTTAGTCCTTTCTTGTATCCAGCGTAAACCCGATACTCGTTCCTACATCAACCTTGCTTCTTACGTGCATGGTTTGTTGGTGCGCTTCAATAATATGTTTGCAGATGGCCAGGCCGAGACCCGTGCCACCGATGTCGCGGCTTCTTCCCCTGTCGGTGCGGTAGAATCTTTCGAATATACGGGGCAGGTGTTCTTCCGAAATGCCGATGCCATCATCACTGAATTCGATCAGCACATGTCTTCCGTCCGTTTTGTAAATACTGGCTACAATACTGCCATCCTGTTTACCATATTTTGTGGCGTTCTCCAACAGGTTAATGATCACCTGGCGGATCTTTTCCTTATCGGCAAAAACGGTTACGGGCGATTCGCAACCCTTTTTAATACTGCATTTAATATTGCGCGCAGATGTTTTGATAGAAAGGGTTTCATAGGTTTCCCGGATGATATCCTGTATCACAAAATTCTCTTTATATAGCGGCTGTTCCCCACTTTCAAGCCGTGAAATCTCATCCAGATCCTGTACCAGGTTGACCATCCTGTCAACATTCCTGGCTGCATTTCCTAAAAACCGTTTACTGATCTCGGGGTTATCCATCGCACCACTCAATAGTGTATCAACATATCCCTGAATGGCAAAAATGGGTGTCTTGAATTCATGCGCAAGATTCTGGAGGAACTCTTTCCTGTAAGCTTCATTTGTCTTCAGCAATTCGATCTCTGCGCGGCGCTGTTCGGCCCACTGTTCAACATCTTCGCGTACCTCATCGATGCCTTTTTGTGGAAGAATATACTTGTAATAGGTCTCTTCACGCTTGGTAGCCTTTGTCTGGTAAATGAATTTGTAGATCAGTTTAATCTTGCGGTAGATAAACGATTCCAGTACAAATCGGATCAGGAGCCAACTCCCCAGGAATGTAACGGCAAACGATATCAGGGCAATCACCCAATCTGGCCGCAATACCCAGATGCCCAGTGAAATAGGCACGGAAAGACTAAGCGCGGTGAATGCGGAAAGTTGTTGGGGAGATAGATTTTTGGTTTTGAACATTACAGCTCAAATTTATAACCAACTCCTTTAACCGTGGTAATACAATCTACGCCAAGTTTCTGCCGTACTTTCCTGATGTGGACGTCAATTGTGCGGTCGCCAACGATCACATCGTTTCCCCATACCTGGGAGAGGATCTCGTTGCGGAGAAAAACCCTTCCCGGGCGGGAAGCCAGTAAATAGAGTAGTTCAAATTCTTTTTTGGCAAGGATGAGTTCCTGCCCATCGATCGTTACGAGAAACTTTACCGGGTCGATATTGATATTACCCACCTGTAAGCTCTTGCCGGTATCTTCTTTATTACTGATTCGCCGGAAAAGGGCATTCACACGGCTGATCAGTACTTTGGGACTGATCGGCTTGCTTACATAATCGTCAGCACCGGTTTCAAGACCTCTCACCTGCGAGTCCTCATCGCTTAATGCGGTCAGAAAAATGATCAGCGTATCCTGGAAAGCCGGTTGTGAGCGCAGGATCTGGCATACTTCAACACCCGTTTTTTTGGGCATCATGATGTCGAGAATGATCAGGTCGGGGTTGAGTTGTTTGGCTTTTTCAAGGGCCTCATTACCATCTTTGGCGGTGTGGACCTCGTATCCCTCTTTGCCAAGGTTATAGCTGACTATCTCAAGAATATCGGGTTCATCGTCTGCAATCAGTATCTTCTTAGCCTTGCCTTCCATCTGTTAACGTAATGTTTACACAAAATTAATTTAAAAGGCTAGTATATCGGCGGCACAGTTATTATGTTATTGTTAACTGCAATCAAGCGCCAATGCGCATCATATAGCGTAAATGAAAGTACTTTTGCAGTCAATTATGGATTTAAAGAAGCTCTACACACTTATACCGGTATTACTGATCTCGCTCACGGTTCTTTCACAGGAAGATACTACTATGCCCGCGATTCCCAAAATGCGGAGGCTGCACCACGATTATATTATTGCTTCACTCAATACGATTGCAAAACTAAAAAACAGTAAAGACAGTGTTTTGCCGATAACGGCAGATGCATCACTGAATAAGGCGATCAATAAATCGGTACGGGACGCAGTGAATAAAATGCGCGCCACCATTGAGCTAGACAGTACGCTGGATGATAATGGAAAATTTAAATGGCTCCGTGGTTTAAATGAAATGCTGACCGGCTTTATCAATCTTTATCGCGCCAAAGCAGTACAGGCGGCTGAATTGCCGGGATTGGTAAAAGCTTATATGGATGCGATGAAAGAAGAGCTGGCAGGCAGATCTATTTTTGATGTGATCGCCAGCCAGGAAATGGAAGTAAGCAGGATATTGTTGGATAATTATGCGTTGAAAGATAACAAGGGCGTGCCCGCTGCACGCGATCTGCAGGTGCTGAAAGCCTGCCAGCGCAGACCGGAGAACCTTTTGAATATCCTTTCACAGTATCCTGATAATATTTATGCAGACAGCCTCATTGTGCAGGCTGCCTTCCGTAACCAGGAACAGTTATACACCTATGCAGCTGTTCCGAATGCATTGGGAAAAAGAATACAGAATAACAACCATCCACTTGTAAAGATCATTGCCAGCCTGGCTGTAAGCAAAACGGGCAGAATGTATTTCCCTTTTTTAGATAACCTCTATCGTGGAACATTAACAATGGATTCAATAGCACCGCTGGTGCTGCAGGATTCAGCCGTTGGGTATTATAAATTACTGGTGAGAACACGGGTAGAACATGTGGCAAGAATGCAGAAGGGCGATACACCCATGGGTATGCAGGTGTTGATAGAGCGCCTTAAATTCAAGGCAGTTGACCTGTTCATCAATGAGATCAATGCTTTACACGAACAGAACGATCCCAATATCCGTTTCCGAAAACTGGATGGGTTAACATCTGAAGAGCTGTATTACCTGGCAGTTTTAGGGGAAGATCAGATCTATACTTCGAGTTTTGTAAGTGGGGTTTATCCAAGAATATTTCAACGCAGGCATACCCAGGCATCTGATACCCTGCTGATGGACCTTCATTACGATTTTTATAAAAAATTTATCAAGATGTGCGCAGCGTATAATACGCTGGATAATTTTCTGGGTAAGATGGATAATGGAAGTGCGCAAAAACTCATGCGCAGTTTTGTAAATGGGCTGGAAACCACGGAAACACTGGAAGATGCGGTAGACGTAGCAGATTCTTATGCAAGTATTTCCAATGTGGCGCTGCGTCAACTGATATTGGAGCAGGTACAGGAAAAATTGCGGGAAAGCCGCCGGATGGAAAATAAAAGAGAACAGGTAATCTATAATCTGCTGAATATTATTTTTCTTTCGATGGATACAACTAATCACGTAGACATTTCTGCCCGTTTAGGAATTGATCCTGTTTACTCAATGCCCAACCGTTTATTGCGTGATACTTCGGGACGCGTAATTATTCAGCAGTTCTCTTACGGCGATAAAGATGCTGCCAGCTATTTCGGGGCCTTTCTTGCACGTTTTCACAATGCCAACTGGAAAACGGTTCGCAAACCGCAATGGGTTGAGATCAGTTCTGTAAAAGGGAAACCGGTTACGATCTATGCCAATCTTCCACTCGATGAGAAAAAAGAGCTGGACCGTGCAGCACAGGATAGCCTTATCAGTTACCTCGATGAAAAAGGACTGGCACCTACCATCGTTATCCATAGAGGACATAGCTACTATGTTTCAGAAACCATCGCCAAACTTGCCCCCAGCGCCAAAGTGGTGTTGCTTGGGAGTTGTGGCGGTTATCAAAAGCTAAATGATATCCTGAGTATCTGCCCGCAGGCGCATATTATTTCATCTAAACAAGTGGCGGCTGGTGTGCTTAATCAAAACCTGATAGATGCTATTTGTGAAAGATTGAGAATCGGAAAGGATCTTGATTGGGAACCGATCTGGAAAAGTGTTCAGCAAAAAGTGGCAGCAGGGTATAAGGATAAGTTTGATGATTATATACCCCCTTATAAGAACCTGGGTGCTATTCTGTTGATGGCATATGATAAAACATCAGCCTACAACTAAAGAAACGGGTTGTTCCTTTTCTCATAGCCAATGGTGGTACTTACCCCATGCCCGGGATACACCACTACATTATCAGGAAGCACAAATAGCTTTTCACGGATGTTTTTCAGCAGCGTTTCATGATCACCACCGGGCAGATCGGTGCGGCCGATGCTTTCGCGGAATAATACATCTCCGCCGATCAGTATTGACTGGTTCTCATTGTAAAAACAAATACTTCCAGGAGAATGACCCGGCGCAAGTATGATGCGTAGCTCATCTTCGCCCAGTGTAACTGCATCGTTTTGGTTCAAAAAATGGAGCGGACCGGTATAGTTTTCGAACGGGATACCCCATCTTTCACCGGATGCGGGTCCCAGTTCCAGCACTTTTTCTTCATCCGGGTGTAGGTAAAGCTCGAGCCCCCAGGTTTCATGCACCCATTTGTTACCGAAAATATGATCAAGGTGGCAATGCGTGTTAAGCAACTGAACGGGCTCTAATTGCGTATCTTTTATGAATTTTTTTAACGTTTCCTGTTCAACGGGGAAGTAACATCCGGGGTCTATTATGATAGCTTTGTGATGCTCATTGTAAAGAACATAGGTATTTTCCTGTAAAGGGTTGAAAGTTAAAACCTTGACTTTGAGCATAATGGTATTTTTACCCGCTTTTAATCGGTAATTGATTAATTTTAAAAGACTAAAGTTCGGATATGCAAGTGAATCGAATCGTCAAAGGGATCTTTTTTGTTGTTTTTCTTTTTCCGTTGCTTACCATAGCCCAGGTCAATTCCGTTGAATTTGGTAAAAACCGTGTTCAGCATAAGAAATTCATCTGGAAGTTTTATCAGTCACCCAATTTCAATACATACGTTGCACAAGGTGGTGTGGAACTGGGAAAATTTGTGGCCCAGGTTGCAGAAGACGAATTGCGTCCACTGGAAACTTTTACTGAATACTCTCTCCAGCGCCGGGTTAACCTGGTGGTTTATAATAACTATAACGATTTCAAAAGCAGCAATATCGGATTGGGTGCCGATTGGCAGAATTCCGGTGGTCTTACCAAATTAGTGAACAACAAACTGGTGGTTTATTTTGATGGCAACCATGATCACCTCCGGCGCCAGGTAAAAGAAGGTATCGCAAGGGTATTGACTGATAATTTATTGTTTGGAGATGATATTGGCGAGTTTGCCAGTAACCAGGCATTACTCGATCTTCCCAAATGGCTGGTAGATGGATATGTGGAATATGCAGGAGAAAACTGGAGCACCGCAAAGGATGATGAATTAAAAAGCGCCATGCTCGGGGGTAACTATAGTTCCTTTTATCAGTTTGCATTTGAACAGCCCCTACTTGCGGGACATGCCTTCTGGTATTATATCGGCGAAAAATACCGCAAAGAAAATATCACCTATCTCTTATATCTCGCGCGCCTTTACAAGAACCTGAACAATGCCTGTCTCAGGGTTTGTAAAAAGAAATTCAAAGAAGTGCTGGCAGATTTTATGTTGTTTGAGCAGGACCGTTATTCAAAAGATATCCGTCAGCGCAGGAACCAGCCGAAGGGGCAGATGGTTGTATCGGAAGATATTTCAAAGAATGATTATTTCCGTTTCCAGGCAAATCCCAATCCAAAAAGCAGTACCTACTCGGTTGTTGAATTCAAAAAAGGATTGTATAGTGTAAAACTTCACGAGAATTTTTATAATCCCAAGACCTTATTAAAGATAGGCACAAGAACACGCCAGGGCGATATCAACCCCAATTATCCTATCCTTGCATGGGATGGTAAAGGAACACGTTTGCTGGTTATCTACTGGGAGAACGGAAAGACAAAGATGTTCGTGTATGATAATATAGCCAAGTACAAACGTTTTAAACAAGAGATAGAAGGTTTCGATCAGATACTGGATGCTACGTTTATGCTGGATGCCAATACACTTGTATTGAGTGCCGTAAAGAATGGTCACTCAGACATCTTTACCTACAAAATTGAAGAACAGAAGACCACGCAGATCACCAACGATATATATGATGATCTGGATCCTACACTGGTATCATTTCCTGGTCGTACCGGTATCATATTCTCATCCAACAGACCATCACCTTTTGCGCCCAACAGCGATACAGTGCTGCCTGGCAGGTTTAAGTACAATATATTCATGGTGGATGTATTGAATACCAGTGCGCAGAAACAACTTACACAATTGACCAATGTTAAGTTTGGCAATGCACGACACCCGATGCAATACAATACCAATCACTTCACGTTTACATCAGAAGAAAATGGTATCGATAACCGTTGGGCCGGGTTCTTTGTTACAAAAGGTAACGGGCTCGATACGTTATATTATATCGGAGATGAAGTAGTGCGTAATCCTTCACCAAAAGAAATGGATTCTACTTTGCGCGCATGGCAGAAACCGCAGCCGGATAGCGTAAGCTATTTCCAGGTGTTTAAAGATTCCACCTATACTTTTCCTATCACCAACTATCAAAGCAGCTTGCTTGAAACAAGGATTGCCGGTAACAATGGTCAGGTGAGTGAAGTAAGAAGAGAGGGCGATTTTAAATTCCTCTACAAATTGAAGGTGGATGAAGTGGCGCTGAATAAACGAAACGTGAATGCAAGACCTACTGAATATGTAAGGAAGCTGGCCATTGAGAAAAAAGCAGCGGAAGGCAAGGCCATCATTTATAATAAAAAAGGTGGAGCAGATACTGCGGCTAAAAAGACAAAAGATTTTTTTCAGAATGAATTCTCTGATGAGAAAGTAGACAGTAGCGCGATGCAATTGAAAAATGAAGCGGCAGCTCCCAAGGCTTCTGTTCTTTCAAAATCCAGGTTGTTCGACTACCGGATGAAATTCAGTTCCGATTATGTATTAACGGGTGTGACCAATAATATATTGATCAACCGTTTTCAACCGTATGGCGGGGGACAGGGTCCTATCCAGCTGAACAATGGTTCAGATCTTAATTTCTCTTTTAAAGTGGGTGTAAGCGACCTGTTTGAAGATATAAAATTCATTGGCGGTGTGCGTTTTGGAACATCGCTTAGCGATAAAGATGTTTTTATTTCTTTACAGAATATGCGCAAAAGAATTGATTGGGGCTTTACTTATTACAGGAGTAACGTAAGTAACTTCTTCCCAACCAGCTTCAGTAATATGCTGTATACAAACCTTTACCAGGCCAATGTGAGTTACCCATTTGATGAAGTACGAAGGATAGGTGCAACCATCGGTTTGCGTCATGATCGCGGAGTGTTGCGGTCTTATGATAATAATTCTGGTTTCCCAGATCCAAGTGCATTGGCGTTTGCTGATACCAACTCAAGCTATATCGTATCGCATTTTGAATATGTGCATGATAACACGATCAACCCAACACAAAATATTTGGGTAGGCCTGCGTTACAAAGTATATCTCGATGTGGATATGCCCACTTTCAAATCATCGCTCAATGGAGGAAAGGCTACCATGAACCTTGGGTTTGATGGAAGATATTACCATAAGATCTACCGCAACTTTATCTGGGCGGGACGCGCAGCCGGTGATTTTTCCTGGGGGCAACAGAAGATCATTTATTACCTCGGGGGTGTAGATGGCTGGATAGGACCTAAGTTCAACAACAATCCACCTGCTGCCGACCAGTCGTATGCATTCCAGTCGTTAGCACTGAATATGCGTGGCTATTCACAGAATATTGCCAATGGTAACAATGCTGTTGTGATCAACAGTGAGTTCCGCTTTCCGATATTCGCAACATTGATGAACAGGCCTATCAACAATGCGTTCATCCGGAATTTCCAATTGGTACAATTCGTTGATCTCGGAACAGCCTGGAACGGAAAGTATAATGGAATCAAGCGCCCGGGTGAAGTGATAAGCGATCCATCAACACCGGTAGTGGTGAGGATAGATGCGGGCGGTCTGGGACCTTTTGCCGGTGGTTATGGATTTGGTGTACGCAGTACATTACTGGGTTACTTTATGAAACTGGATGCGGGATGGCCGATGAAAGGAGTATTCAAGGGGAAGCCACAATTGTACTTTGCGTTAGGGTTTGATTTCTAATCTCGGGTTACACGGATTTATAAACAAAGATGTTATTATAAGATGGCATTGATCTTCGGGATAAAGATCAAAACACCGATGATTACACTGATAACAACCGACCACAAAACTGCTCCCGCTGCAACATCTTTGGCTATTTTGATCAATGGGTGTTGCGCAGTATGAACGGAGTCGCAAACATTTTCGATAGCATGGTTCAGCATTTCAATACTGATCACGATCGCAAAGCAGATGAGGATAAGTGCCCACTCTGTTACGGCCAGTTCAAAATAAAATCCTGCTACCGAAATCCATACAGCTACAGCCAAATGAATCCTTCCATTTCTGTCGTTTAAAAAAAATGTTCTGATGCCGTTGATGGCATGAGAGAATGAAGTAATGAGGGAAGGGTGTTTGGTCATGTTTTTAAAATTTACTAAGATGCCTGGTCACTTTCCGTATCCACTTTTTCTTCTGCCAGTTTAGGCTCTCTTAATTCAACCGGCGGAACTGTTTTTTTGCGCATCTGCATATTCAGCAGTTCTACCAGGAAAGAAAAGGCCATCGCAAAATATACATAGTTCTTCAAATGCATATCATGCGAACGCTCACTGTCCCATCCTTCAATCAATAATACCAAACCGATCATCACAAGAAAAGAAAGTGCCAGCATTTTTAAAGTAGGGTGCTTATGTATAAATGCAGAGATCTTTGGACTGAACAGGAACATAATGATCATGGCAACTACTACCGCGGCTATCATTACCTCCAGAACTTTAGCCGTTCCGCCTGCGGTAATGATGCTGTCGAAACTGAATACAATATCAATCAGCATGATCTGTACCACGGCATTGCCAAAACTTAGCGGCTTGGTCTTTATGCCCGCAGCCGTATCTGCCTCTCCTTCGAGCTTGTGGTGAATTTCCATTACTGTTTTGTAGATAAGAAAGAGACCACCTGCGATCATTACGAGGCTGGCGATATCAAAGTCCTTACCCCAAACACTGAAAAGCGGCTTTCCTTTTTGTGCAAGTAACCAACTCAAACCGAACAGCAGTATACTTCTTGAGATGATACCCGTGATCATCCAGGTGAGTCTTGCCTTGGGTTGTAAGGGTTTGGGCAGGCGGTTCATAATAATGCTCACGAATATTACATTATCAATACCCAGCACTATTTCCAGTACAACAAGCACAAGAAAGCTAACAAGGTTTTCAGAAGAGAATAAGGCTACCATACAGTATCAAGGCTTTTATTTTGAAGCAAGGTATTTACAAATATTTTTTACGATTCCCGGTCCCTCGTATATGAACCCGGTCCATACCTGAACCAGTGAAGCACCGGCATTTAACTTTTCTTCTGCATCAGCACCTGTAAAAATTCCACCACTGGCAATGATCGGAAGTTTGTGTGCTGTTTGTGCCGAAAGATAACGCACTACCTCCGTGGCCCTTTCTCTCACCGGTTTTCCGCTTAAGCCCCCAGCACCGATTGCCTGAAGTTTGGCGCTTGAAGTTTGCAGTTGATCGCGGCTGATAGTTGTGTTGGTTGCCACCAGGCCACTGAGTTGTACTTCCAAAGAGAGTGCCACTATATCGTCCAGCTGTTCCTGGGTGAGATCGGGCGCGATCTTTAGCAGCAATGGTTTTGGCGCAACTTTTCCGTGGTTGATATTCTGTAACTCGGAAAGTATTTTTTTCAATGAATCCTTTTCCTGCAATTCGCGCAGACCGGGTGTGTTGGGAGAACTCACATTCACCACAAAATAATCTGCACCATCAAACAGTTCTGTAAAACAGGTCACATAATCTTTCCACGCATCCTCATTGGGTGTGACCTTATTCTTCCCGATATTCCCCCCAATGATAAGCTGGCTTTGGGTAGTTTCTTCCTTGTGATCCAGCAGTCGCCTTTTTATGCTCTCTACTCCCTCATTATTAAATCCCATGCGGTTGATCAGCGCTTTGTCGGCCGGCAAACGAAACAACCTTGGTTTATCATTTCCCACCTGCGCTTTAGGGGTTACTGTGCCGATCTCCACAAAGCCAAATCCCAGTAAACCCAGTTCATTGAGATAAAGGGCATTCTTATCAAAGCCTGCCCCAAGACCCACAGGGTTTTGAAACCGCAAGCCGAATACTTCCTTCACAAGCTGATCACCATTAAACCCGAAAGAATCTTCTACCAGCGACCTCCCACCCCTCATTTTACAACCACTTTTCAGCAGGTCCATCGAAAAATAGTGCACATCTTCCGGCGGAAAACAAAACAGTATTTCACGAAGAAGAGGGTACAGAATGTTTGACATGAGGGCGAAGATAAGATTTAGGGGTAAGGGGTAAGGGATAAGGGGCAAGAAAAGTCTGTGTTTTCTTGTAAAGAGGCTTACTCCTTATCCCTAAAAAATAGTTGCATAAACAACTTTATTTAAAAATTTCCTACATTTGATAGATAAAAGACTTTGTATGCAGGAAGCTTATATCGTAGCCGGTTACCGTACAGCGGTGGCAAAGAGTAAAAAGGGAGGTTTCCGGTTTTTCAGGTCCGATGACCTGGCCGTGGAAGTGATCAAAGGATTGATGGCTTCTGTGCCCCAGTTGGATGCGAAACGTGTGGATGATGTGATCGTGGGCAATGCTGTGCCGGAGGCTGAACAGGGGTTGCAATTCGGCAGGATCATTTCTGCCCGTGCACTGGGTATTGATGTTGCGGGGATCACGATCAACCGCTATTGCGCAAGTGGACTTGAGAGTATCGCCACTGCCACTGCCAAGATCAGAACCGGAATGGCTGAATGTATTATTGCCGGTGGTACCGAAAGCATGAGCCTTGTACCTACTGCAGGATGGAAAACAGTACCTGCCTATTCCATTGCCAAAGACGAACCCGATTATTATTTAAGCATGGGGTTGACGGCAGAAGCTGTTGCGAAAGAATTTAATGTGAGCCGTGAGGACCAGGATGCGTTTGCCTTTCACTCGCATCAGAAAGCGAAAACTGCCATCGATAATGGATATTTCAAAAGTGGCATTTTACCCATCAATGTTGAGCAAACATACCTTGATGAAAAAGGAAAGAAAGCAGTACGTTCTTATGTAGTAGATACCGATGAAGGCGTTCGTGCCGATACCAATATAGAAGCGCTCGGAAAACTGAAAGCGGCATTTGCCATGGGTGGAAGTGTTACTGCGGGCAATTCATCACAAACCAGTGATGGCGCAGCTTTTGTGCTGGTAATGAGTGAAAGAATGGTGGTGGAGCTGGGGCTGAAACCGATTGGTCGTTTGGTGAATTGCGCCTCGGCCGGTGTGCATCCCAGGATAATGGGTATTGGTCCTGTTGCAGCTATCCCCAAGGTTTTAAAACAGGCCAATATGCAGCTGGGTGACATTGACCTGATAGAATTGAATGAAGCATTCGCTTCACAATCATTAGCTGTTATACGTGAGTTGGGCCTGAACCCCGATATTATCAATATCAATGGCGGTGCCATTGCACTGGGTCACCCATTGGGTTGTACCGGCTGTAAACTAACCGTTCAGTTGTTGAATGATATGAAAAGGCTTAACAAGAAATACGGCATGGTAACTGCCTGTGTTGGCGGTGGTCAGGGAATTGCGGGTATTATTGAGAATATCAACTAATAAGAGGTGGGGGCATATTTTTTGCAGTAAATCCTATATGGATGCTATTCTTTTACCGACCGATTTTTCGGACACTTCAAAAAATGCAGCGCTGTATGCATTGAAACTTGCCACGCAACTCGGGGTAAAAAAACTGGTACTCTATCACTCTTACGAGATCCCCCTCACGATTGATCCGATTACGCCTGCTATCCAGATGCTGGATATTGAAGCACTAAAAGAAGACAGCCAAAAAAATATAGAACGCTATCAATTAGAACTGAAAGCACTTGCAACCGGTATTCATATTGATACCATCAGCGAATACGGGGCACTCACTGCCGGACTGGATGAAGTGTGTGAAAGAACAGGAGCAGACTTGATTGTAATGGGTATCACAGGTGGAAGCCTTCTCGAAGAAAAACTGATCGGCAGTAATACACTTTCCGTTGCCAAACACACCAATATACCTGTGATTATCATCCCGGCAGGTACTGGTTTTACACGTATTGAAGAAATAATGCTTACCGGAGATTTTAATAAAGAGGATACCAATATTCCGCTCGGGCACGTACGAAAGATCCTCGATGAAACAAAAGCCAAACTATTCGTATTCAATATCGAAGAAAATTCGAATCCTGATATCAGCTATGCCGTTCACCAGCAGTTAGATGAACTGAACCCTGAATATCATTATTCCAAAAGTAAAAACTATGTGGAATCGATCAACGATTTTGCTTCGGAGCATAAGGTGGACCTGGTAATTACCGTATTAAAAAAACATGGTTTTTTTGAAGGATTGTTCTCTGCAGACCACACAAAAACCTTAGCGTTCCATAGTAATCTTCCTTTAATGGTAATTCATAATCTCTGATTGAATCCGTGCAATCCGAGATCAGGTGAGATATTTCCCAACGATCGGCACCCTTCTTCCTACGCCAAATGCCTTCGGTGAGATCCTGATGATAGGGCAGAACTGGTTGCGTTTGTATTCGTTATTGTTCACCATTTTCAGCGTTCTGTCAACAAGTGCCGCATCAAAGCCCTGCGATTTTATTTCCTCAGGGCCCATTCTTCTTTCAATGTATTGATAGAGGATCTGGTCGAGTTGACTATAATCGGGCAGGCTGTCGCTGTCTTTCTGGTTCGGTCTTAATTCTGCACTCGGCGCCTTATTGATAATATTTACAGGAATGATCTCTTTGTTCCGGTTGATATAATGCGCCAAAGCATAGATCTGTAATTTGTAGCAATCGCCCAGTACACCCAGCCCCCCGGCCATATCACCATACAATGTTCCATAGCCTGTAGCCAATTCACTCTTATTGGAAGTGTTCAATAAAATATAGCCGAATTTATTAGCGATGGCCATCAGGATATTTCCGCGGCTGCGACTTTGTATATTTTCTTCTGCCAGGGAGAAAGGCAGGTCATTAAAAACCGGTTGTAAGGTGGTAAGAAATGATTCATACACATCATTGATGCGGATGATATCATAAGGGTTATCCAGGTTTTTACTCAGATGCACTGCATCTTTCACAGAATGATCTGTTGAGTAAGGCGATGGCATGAGTATTGCGCGTACATTTTCTTTGCCCAATGCTTCACAGGCAAGTGCCAGTACAACTGCCGAGTCAATTCCACCCGAAGATCCCAGGATGGCTTTTGTAAAACCCATCTTGGTAAAATAATCGCGGATGCCCATCAGCAGTGCTTCATATACCTGTGCAATGTTCAGTTCAGGCTCAAGTGTAACGGGGTTGAGTTCTTTATCCGGTACCCTGTTTGCCGGTTCCAGTATCTCGCCGGTAATGGTTCCATCGTCTGCTATCACCACATGGTCCAATGCTTCTTTGAACATGGGTAACGCTTTATAAAGATTACCATGTTTATCAAACACAAGTGATGCGCCGTCAAAAACGATCTCTGTCTGGCTACCCACTGCATTGCAATAGACCATCGGTAATTTATATTTCAGCACATTCGCTTTGATCACGGCCTTGCGGTCCTCATCATGTGTGTAATCAAATGGCGAAGCGCTAAGATTGAGCATGATATCCGGCTGCTGTTCCATCAGCTTGTCCATTGGGCAGATCCGGTATAAAGGGTTATCGCCAAGGTTCCAGATATCTTCGCAGATGGTTACTGCGAGGCGCTTGCCTTTAAAATCAACTACCTGCCATTCAAACGAAGGTTCAAAATAACGGTACTCATCAAACACATCGTAAGTGGGTAAAAGCGTTTTATGTATCTCGGCCTTTACTTCTTTTTCATACAGGAAGAAAGCCGAATTGAAGAGACTCTTTCCTTTGTGGAGCGTATTCCTGGCGGGTCCACCAATGAGCACACCGATCGTATCAGCATGTTGTTTGACCTCATCAACCGCTGCATAGCATTTGCCGATAAAATCGCTGAATTCAACAAAATCCCTTGCCGGGTAACCGGATACACTCATCTCACTAAAAAGTATGAGGTCTCCCCCCTGCGCTTTTGCTTCTTCGATAGCCTGTATCATCTTACGGGTATTGCTTTCGAAATTGCCGATATGATAATTCTGCTGGGCCAGGAATATTTTCATTGTGCAAAGTTCCGTAACTTTTTAATCATTTTTTTGGCTTTTTCATGGCTAATCAACTCGTTCAGTAGTGATTCATTTCTTTATTTTTACCGGATGAATGTAAAGCTGGCAGGATTTTTTTTCATTTTATGGGCGTTTGCCGGATGTGGTCCCAGGAAAAATACACCTGATGTTTCAAATATCAAGATCTCCCTCAAAGTAGAAAGATTCGAAAAAGATCTTTTTACGATCGATACCAATCATATCGATCAATCACTTGCGGAGCTCAATAAAAAGCACCCCGGGTTTACGCAGGACTTCTTTTATAATATTTTAGGAACTCCGCCGGATAGTGTGAGGTTCCAGGTTCCCGCATTTGTAAAAAGTTACGCGGACCTGTACAAGACTGCTGATAAAAAATTCACCGATATCAAAGTGATCACCGAACAGATAAAAGAAGGGTTCAGGTTTGTGCACTATTATTTTCCTTCCTATAAGCTGCCCGCAAAGCTGATCACTTTTATCGGTCCCATCAATAGCTATGGAAGTATTCTTACACCTGATGCCATGGCAGTTGGCTTGCAGTTATACCTGGGCAATGATTATCCTTTGTATAAAACACAACAGGGACAGGAGATGTATCCGCTTTTCATCTCCCGCCGTTTTGAGCCGGCTTATATACCCGTGAATGGCATTAAAAATATTATCGATGATATGTACCCGCAGAATACGCTGGGCAGGCCATTAATAGAACAGATGGTGGAGTCGGGTAAAAGAATGTATTTGCTGGACAGGTTGCTGCCCAACCTTCCCGATACTTTGAAAACGGGCTATACAGCTAAACAACTGGAAGGGTGTTATGCCAGTGAAAAAAATATCTGGACCTTCTTTATCCAGAACGATATGCTATACAATACAGATCCCAATGTAACACGCGATTATATGAATGATGGTCCCAACACTACGGCCCTCGGTGAAGAATCGCCTGGTAACATCGGTCAGTTTACAGGAACGCAGATAGTAAAAAAATGGATGGAGAAAAATGAAAAATTATCGCTGGATGCTTTGATGAAAATCCCGGCAAAAAAAATATTTGAAGAAGCAAAGTATAAACCCCGGTAGCGAAAGACTTAGTTCATTTTTGCAGGCACGATCATTTCAAAGGAAGGAATGTTTACAGAAAAAGTCTGTTTAGAGTTCTCGTTTTCCATTTGGTAAGTACCATGCATCCTGCCCATTTCTGTGCGAAGATTACAACCGCTTACATATTGGTAATTTTCTCCCGGTTTTAATACGGGCTGAACCCCAACAACACCCTCGCCTTCCACCTCACGGTTTTCTCCGTTGCTGTCGAAAATATGCCATTGCCGGCGGAGAAGTTTAACCGTAAAATTGTTGTGATTCTCAATGGTGATCCGGTACGCAAACATATACTCGCTGTTCTGCGGGTTGCTGTAGTCGGCCTGGTAAAAGGTCTCTACACTGATTTCAACGCCTTCGGAGATTTTGGATACCATTTTGGGGGATGGATTGCTTTCAGTAAAAATAAGGAATTAGCCGTAATTTTGCGGCAGCTAAAAAATAGACTTATGACAAAAATTGCTGTTGCGAAAGGAGATGGGATCGGACCTGAGATCATGGATGCTGTTTTATCCATTTTTCAGGCGGCAAAAGTTCCATTGGAATATGAATTTGTTGACATGGGAAAATGGGTATTCGATAAAGGATATAGCAATGGGATGACCCCTGAAGCACAGCAATCGATCGAATCTCTCGGAATACTTTTTAAGGGGCCGATGGAAACACCTAAGGGAAAGGGGGTGAAAAGTGTGAATGTTACCGCCCGGAAAACCTGGAACACTTACGCGAACAAAAGAACTTTTCAAACACTGCATGGCGTAGATACCGTATTCAGCAAGGCTGGGATCCCGATCGATATTACAATCGTTCGCGAGAATATTGAAGACACGTATGGTGGTATTGAACATATGCTGACACATGATGTGGCACTCAGCCGCCGTTTTATTACCCGTCCGGGAAGTTTGCAGCTGATCAAGTATGCGTTTGAGATGGCCAAGAAAAAAGGGGCCTGGCGTATCACCTGTGGTCACAAAGCCAACATCATGAAACTTACGGATGGGTTGTTTCTCGAAGTGTTTTATGAAGTGGCAAAAGAATACCCAGAGTTGAAAGCTGATGATGTGATCGTGGATGATCTGTGCATGAAACTGGTTAGCCGACCAGACCTGTTTGATGTGGTAGTGCTGACCAACCTGCAAGGTGATATAGTAAGCGATCTTTGCGCAGGACTCGTTGGTGGCCTGGGTTTTGCGCCTTCAGCCAATATTGGTGATCATATTTCGATCTTCGAAGCGGTGCATGGAACAGCGCCGGATATTGCAGGCAAAAATATTGCCAATCCTACCGCCCTTTTGCTGAGTGGTTTTGGAATGTTACGCCACCTGGGATTGATGCAGGCTGCTGCTATGATTGAAAACGCTTTGTTGTATACACTGGAAAGTGGTGTTCATACCGGTGATTTTGGCGATAAGAAAATTGCTTCGCTCAGCACAACAGAATTTGCCAATGCAGTTATTCAGAATTTTGGCAAGCTGCCTGCGCATCATCCAAAACCTGCGTTACCCGACCAGGCTCCAACGCCCACACATTTCAAGCTGGAGAAGAATCCGATGCTGGAAAGCCTTGAACATGGTCATGTATCGATCGTAGGTGTTGATATGTTCATTGAGAGTAATCTCCAGCCTCTGGCTATCGCAGAAAAATGCCTCCACCATACGGCCGATATTTTTAAATTGGTCACCATCAGCAACCGGGGTACACAGGTCTGGCCAAAAGGGTCATCCTTTACCAATCTTGTTAACCAGTATGCCTGCCGTTTCGAAAGTATAGGCGATATTCCGGTTACACAGGTAGATATCCTCGAATTGTACAAGCGCCTGATGCAGGATTTCAAAATATGCTCAACAGAACTGTTGAATATGTGGGGCGATAAGAAGGCGTATAGCCTGGCGCAGGGGCAGTAAAGCAGATGTCAGATGTCAGATGTTAGATGTTAGTTCTTTAATTCTGGCATCTAACATCTAACATCTAACATCTTTTTTGTAATTTCACGGCTCATTTAAAGAGTAATTGAACTATGGCTGAAGCGATCTTAATGCCCCGATTGAGCGATACGATGACGGAAGGTGTTATTGCTGCCTGGCATAAAAAGGTAGGCGATACGGTGAAGAAGGGCGAATTATTAGCAGAAATTGAGACTGATAAGGCCACCATGGAACTGGAAAGTTACCAGGACGGTACATTATTACATATAGGAACGCCGAATGGTGGAAAGCTGCAGGTGAATGACCTGCTGGCCATTTTCGGTAAGCCTGGTGAAGATATTTCGGCGCTTGTGGCGCAACATGCAGGCGGAGCGCAACCCGCTGCAGCGGCGGCCCCGACTGCCCCGGCTCCGGAAGCAAAAAAAGAAGATACTCCACAACCTGCACCTGCAGCGGCTCCACAACCAGCAGCAGCCCCGGCAGCGAAAGGTCTTGATGTTGCAGCGATGGAAGAAGTGGTATTGATGCCGCGCTTAAGTGATACAATGACAGAAGGCGTGATCGCCGGCTGGCATAAGAATGTAGGTGATGCAGTAAAAAAAGGAGAAGTTCTGGCTGATATCGAAACGGATAAAGCCACGATGGAACTGGAAAGTTATAAAGATGGTATCCTGTTATTCCAGGGTGCGAAAGCGGGTGAAGTGATCAAGGTAAATGACCTGCTTTGTATCATCGGTAAAGAAGGGCTTGATGTAAATGCAATCGTGGCTGCAGTAAAAGCAGGTGGTGGCCAACCCGCGGCGGCAGCTCCTGCACCGGAAGCAAAACAGGAAGGCGCGGCGCAACCAGCAGTTGCCCAGCAACCTGCAACTGCTCCACAGCCACAACCTGCCGCAACTGAAGCGGTGGTTAACGAAGGCAGAATTCTCGCCTCTCCATTGGCGAAAAAGATAGCAGCTGAAAAAGGGGTTGATCTTAAATATGTAAAAGGAAGCGGCGATAACGGAAGGATCACGAAAACTGATATCGATAATTATCAACCGGCTCCTGCTGCGGCCCAAGCTGCACAACCCGCTGCCAAACCTGCTGCATCAGCACCTGCAGGACAGGAAAGCTTTGAAGAGGTTCCGGTATCACAAATGCGTAAGACAATAGCGCGCCGTTTAAGCGAAAGCTTATTTACGGCTCCTCATTTTTATCTTACCATGAGTATTGATATGGATGCAGCCGTAGCGGCAAGAACAAAGATCAATGAAGTAGCCACTTCCAAGATCAGTTTTAATGATATGGTATTGAAAGCAACAGCGCTTGCATTAAAACAACACCCGAAAGTAAACAGTAGCTGGTTAGGCGATAAGATCCGTTACAATCATCATATTCATATTGGTGTAGCAGTTGCCGTTGAAGATGGCCTGTTGGTACCGGTTGTACGTTTTGCAGATACCAAATCACTGAGCCAGATCAATGGAGAAGTGAAAGTGTATGCGCAAAAAGCGAAAGATAAAAAACTACAACCCTCAGATTGGGAAGGAAGTACCTTCACAATTTCTAATCTCGGGATGTTTGGTATAGACCAGTTCACAGCCATCATCAACCCGCCGGATTCATGCATCCTCGCAGTTGGCGGTATCTCACAGGTGCCTGTTGTTAAGAACGGACAGGTGGTTCCGGGTAATGTGATGAAAGTAACCATGAGCTGCGATCACCGTTCAGTTGACGGTGCAACGGGGTCTGCGTTCCTGCAAACATTGAAGAGCCTTTTGGAAGAGCCTTTGAGAATGTTGGTTTAAGTAATTTTTTTGCCACTGAAACACAGAAGCACTGAATTATTCAGTGCTTCTGTGTTTCAGTGGCATTCTTCTTCATATCCCGATTCCTTTTAACACCACATTTGAGTTAGAAATCGGATATTTAATATATGCGCAGCTACTTGCTTTTAGCCATAATCATTCTCTTCATAAACAAAGCGAATGCGCAGAACCTCCTCGCCAACGGCAATTTTGATGATAAGAATATCTGCCTCGAGTACCGCGCAGGATGTGCACCCGAAGCCTGGTTCAGGATACCATTGGCACCTGTAGCCATCAGCGGCGAAACACATAACCAATACGTAAGCTTCATCATGGAGAATGTATTTGATCCCTTTGTTTCGAGAAGTTATATCTATACACGTTTACTATGCCCCCTTACCGAGGGAAAGAAATACCGGTTTAAAACCTGGCTAAGGGCAAACGAAAACCCTTTTGATCATACAGATGTATTGATGGTACCCTTCGAGCCTAACCGCAATAAAAAGCTATTGCCATCTGCAAAACAGAAGTTCAGGATCACCGGCCAGCAAAAAAATCAAAACCAGCCCAGCGGATGGGTCGAATATGCTTTTGACTTCATAGCTCGCGGAGATGAGCGATACCTTGTTATGGGAAATTTTGCGAAAGAGCCACTCACCAATGTGAACGATGGCGGCGATGGAAGCGGTAAGGTCAGGTATGATATTGACAATGTTTCCCTGTTCCCGGAAGACTCAACAGCAACTGCCTGCCCCGAATGGAAAACCAATAAAATCATCCTTTACCAGAATAATCCACGGCACACACCGGGTAGTTATATGGATGAAGATCCGCCGTATGTTGAACCTGAAGTCAAAATTCCGGCGGTTGTTATCGTTAATGATACACTTGTTATTCCCGATGTATTATTCAAATTGAACAGCGCCGAACTGAATCCAAAATTTACAAAAGGACTCGACACACTGATTGCAAACATCAAGGGCCGCTCATTCAAGAGAATGGAAGTGATTGGCCATACAGATAGTCTCGGAACACACGCTTTGAATAGCGCACTCTCATTACACCGCGCAGAAACCGTTAAAAATTATCTGGCTTCAAAACTTCAGTATCCATCCAGCTCCATCACAGCGAGTGGGAAAGCTGCATTGCTACCCGTAACATCTAATAAAACAGCAACAGGGAGACAAAAGAACCGGCGCGTTGAAATAATTCTAATCCGCTAAAAACTGCGCCCTTGCGTCTTTGCGAGAATATTATTTGCTCGCGAAGGCGCAAGGGCGCAAAGAAAATATTAGTCGAGGTCACATCCGATAGGTGCTCCCGGCGGAATATCTTTATGTGCAGGTTGCGGAATGTCTTTTGGTTTTTCAATGCGTTCAATGGCATATGCATAATGGGCCTGTAAACCAAGCGTAGCTTTCATTTGTCCTGCATATTTTTTGAGTGACTGCAATCTGTCGAAACAGATCGATTTCACGATGTAGTTTGCATTATCATTCTGGCTCAAAGAAAGTATCCAGGTTAGCACCATCTGCTGTGTCTGTAATTGTATCTCTCCCTTCAAACCCTTTATTGGTGAAGCTTTCCAGGTTTTGGTAATGATGGCGTCCAATACATCATCCCACCCGATTGTGTTTGCCTGTGCTTTGAATTGTGCGAGACGGTTAGCTCTTTCAGCATTGAAAAGAAATTCAAGTTCATAATCGGTCAGTGCTTCGGCAGCAGCCACAGGATCAAAACTCATTCCTGTTCTTTTGGCAAAGAGTTCGCCCACATTATAGTATTGCGGCGGGCGCGGCGGTATCATCTGCATGATCTTATCGGGCATCGTGAGAAGGTCGGGCGATAAACAATCTATCAATGCCTGCAATGCCTTTTCCTGCTGTGCTTTCGGAAGGATCTGCGGTGTGACCTGTTTATCTCCCCGAACGCTGTAGCTGTAATTCATACCACCTACCAGTTTGCAAACTGCTTCCAGTTGATAGCGGTGATAATTATATACAGGCACCAATACATCTTCCAGTCTTGATAAAGGCGTGTTCATGCGGATGGCCTGTTCAGAAAATTGCGCCAATGCTTTTTCGCGAACCTTGAGTACATTTTTCAATTCTTCTACTGCATCATTCCCGTTATCCCATAAATGTGCTTTCGGATGAAACCCACTGGCAGCGCGGGAATCAGCATCGGCAATAAATAGTAATCCTCTTTTTGTATTTTCTTCGAGGATCTCATTCAGGGCCGTGTTTTCATCGGTTCCCGGTGCAAAATCGGCATAACCATAGGTGATGGCACGTTTATCCCAATCGCCTATTTCATTGGTGTACACCTGTGAGAAATCGATTTCTCCTTTGGTATTCACAAATACATTGGGGTGCGGGTAATCCATTACCGATGCTCGGTTATTGAAACTGGATGCATAGTTATGTTGCAGACCGAGTGTGTGTCCTATTTCATGTGCAGCTAACTGGCGAAGTCTTTGTAAAGCGGCCAGTCGCATGGTTTCAGGAACCGGTTTGCCATTTTCATAAGGAGAAAGTAGTCCTGTGAAGATCAGGTAATCCTGTCTTACGCGTAGTGAACCTAAAGTTACCTGTCCTTTGATGATTTCTCCTGTGCGGGGGTCCGTTACCGAAGCGCCATAACTCCATCCGCGGGTAGAGCGGTGAACCCAGTTCACCATGTTATAACGGATATCCATCGGGTCGGCAGAGTCGGGCAATACTTTTACAATAAAAGCATTCTTGTACCCGGCCGCTTCATACGCCTGGTTCCACCATTTTGCACCATCCAGTAAAGCAGAACGGATAGGTTCGGGTGTACCGTTATCTAAATAATAAATGATGGGCTTTACCGGTTCGCTTACCGCAGCAGACGGATCTTTCTTTTCAAGCCTGTGGCGCGCGATAAACATTTTCTCGATGGGATCTGTAAAAGGACTGCTGTAATCAAAATAAGAGATCCCGAAATAGCCGCTGCGGATATCATAACGGCGGGGCTTGTATTTATCATCCGGCAACTGAACAAAAGAATGGTGCATACGAACGGTAATGGCTTCTGTTGAAGGCGTAACAGTAGCAACAAACCTGCCCGCATCGCTGCCACCGGTAAAAGTAATGGTGGCCTCAAACTCACTGTTCATAGGGAAATTGCGGGTATTGGCCAGGTAAATGGCTGAGCGCGCTTCGCTGAATTGATAAGTACCCTGGCGCATACTGCGTATCCTGTCGGCAACATTAGAGGCATCTCTTACAAAAAAAGAAGTGGCATCTACCAGCACTTTATCACCTTCATCTTCATCAACCATAAAGCTGGCAATAGTGGATTGCGCAAAAGATTCTTTCACTGCGCGTTGTTCATTTTTGTCCGCCGAACTTGCGCGGTAACTGTAATTGGATTGAACCAAAAACAGTTTCTTACCCACTTTATTAAACGCAACGATTTTTGTGCCGCCGATCAAACCGCGGTCAAGTCCGATATCATTGGATCCTAAACCTGCGGGCAGACTGTTAACATATAGAAATTCTTTGTCAAACTTATCTACTTGCAGCCAGAGCTTTCCGTTAACAGCATCCCACCAGAAAGTGAAATAGCCATCATAACGTTTCATGTTCTTTGTTTTATCGGCAATCTTTGATGGGGTCTGTGCCGATGCAAAAAGGCAACAGCAGGTGATTACAGCAATGCATAATGCGCGCATAATAGTGAGTTTTGGTAAGAGGGTATGGCTAAAGATAATCGAAAAAGTCCATGGTCTATGGTCCATAGTCTATGGACTTGACGCATTAAAAAACTCCGGCACTATGCATTGCATAACAACCGGAGTTTATGATGTCTTGAGGAGTAAGATACGGCTATCTTACGCTTTATCTGTGTTTCCTTCTTCAACCGGAGATGGCGGGTCAAACAAGGTTGGCGCATCTGTAACAGGTGCCGGAGCCAAAACAGGCGGCATTACAGGAACAGGTGCCACTTTTTTAGGTGCCGGTTTTTTCTTGGGGGCTGCTTTCTTTACCGGGGCTTTTTTAGCTACTTTTTTGGGAGCTGTCTTTTTAGGAGCAGCTTTCTTAGGGGCTGCTTTTTTTGCAGGAGTTTTTTTCGCAACCTTTTTAGGAGCCGCTTTTTTAGCTACTTTCTTAGGCGCGGACTTTTTCTTTGGTGCTGCTTTCTTCGCGGCTTTCTTTACTGCTTTTTTCGGTGCTGCTTTTTTCTTTGGAGCCGCTTTTTTTGCTGCTTTCTTAACTGTTTTCTTTACTACTTTTTTTGCGGGACTTTTCTTAGCCGCTTTTTTCGCTGCTTTCTTGGGTGCGCTTTTCTTAACTGCCTTTTTTGGGGCTGCTTTTTTTACGGCCTTTTTGGCGGCTTTCTTTTTGCTTGCTTTTGCCATGATGGTATTGGTTTTTAGTTGTTATAGATGTAGGGAAAGTTAAAAACTTTTTTTATAAAAATCATTATTTAAAACCGAGGCGTTCCATCCATTGTATGCAAAGTTTGGGCCACTGGTTTAAAACAGGATCAGCGGCACCCATGCCAAAGCCATGACCACCATGATCAAAGATGAACATAGAGCCCACTACACCATTTTTTTTCATGGCCGCATAGAATGCAATACTGTTCATGGGAGGTACCACTTTGTCGTCATCTGCGTGCAGTAATAAAACAGGCGGTGTGGCAGCAGTCACCCTTTTTTCCGTTGACAGCGCCAGTTCCATGGCAGGATCAGGGTTTTTGCCTAAGAGCATATCATGACTGCCGCGATGTGTAAAGCTGGTATCCATGGTTATTACAGGGTATAAGAGGATAGCGAAGGACGGTCTGGTTTCAAATTTTAATAGCGGATCGCTTGCAGCCGGATCGGCTTTTTGAAAAATGGTGGTTACGGTAGAAGCCAGGTGCCCGCCGGCAGATGCCCCCATAATTCCCAACTTGTCGGGATCAATTCCCCATTCCTTTGCCCTTGAACGGATATATCGCATCGCCGTGGTTGCATCATTGTATTGGGCAGGATAGTTATGTCCTTCCTGCTTAGAATTGTTAAGACGGTACCTCAGTACAAAAGCATCAATTCCATTCTCATTAAAGAAAACGGCAGGTTTTACACCCTCCTTGTCCCAGGCGAGATGAGTATATCCGCCTCCCGGGCAAATCAATACGGCTGTTTTGTTGGTTGATGGATTTTTGGAAGGATAATAATCAATAAAAGGGGCAATGGTATCATAGCCTTTATGCAGGATACCTTCTGTGGAAGGATACAGGAAGATCCGTTCCTGTGATGTGCTTTTGAATTGGCAAAGTAGGAAGAGCAGGGCAATCGAAAATGTACGCATAGGGCACGATTTTTTCAACAGTAAAGTTAGTCAGGATTTGCGGATCAGGGCATTGGCGAATTATCGAATTATTAATACATTCATCTTCAATCCGCAAATCCGCTAATTCGTAATCCGTTAATTTTACCCCATGAAAAAGACAGTAGTGCTAGGCGCCTCCGATAATCCTTCGAGATACAGTTACCTGGCGGCAGAAAAGTTAAAGAAGTATGGTCACCCAATCGTTGCCATCGGTAAAAAAGAAGGGGTTGTGAATGGAACGCCTATTATTACTTCCCGCCCTGCGGAGAAAGAAGTGGATACGGTTACCCTTTACCTCAATCCGCAGAACCAGCAACCTTATTACGATTATATTTTATCGCTTCATCCTAAGCGGATCATTTTTAATCCGGGAACGGAGAATGAGGAGTTGTATCATATTGCGAAGGAGAATGGGATCGAGGCTTTGGAGGCTTGTACATTGGTAATGCTGGGAACGGGGCAATACTGATGCCAGCGACTACACCATATATCTATCTTATTCTCTCGTGGATTTTTTTTGGCGCAACACATAGCTTGCTGGCAGCAGATTTTATTAAACGGCTGGCCATGAAAAGGATGAAACAATACTACAAATACTATCGTCTCTTATATTCTCTGTTTGCAACTGGTGCGCTGTGGATGATTGTATATTATCATGTTGCGTATAAGTATTTACTATTGTGGCAACCCCCTTTGATACAAACAATACTCTCTGAAATGCTGATCGTTACTGGGGTTGTGGTTATGTTCATAAGCGCAAGAAAATATTTCATGGATCTGAGTGGTATCAATTCAGCACTTGGCATATCAAAACAGTATCCTTTGCAGACAACAGGTATGAATGCTTATGTGCGGCATCCTTTATATTCGGGAACTTTGTTACTCGTGTGGGCCTTTTTCTTCAGGTATACTTATTTGAGTAATCTTGTCAGTTGTATTTGTGTTACGCTATATACCTGGATTGGAATGTATTTGGAGGAAAAAAAATTGGTAGAGCTATATGGAGAGGATTATCGTTTGTATCAGGAAAGGGTTTCAGGATTGATTCCCGGGTTTCCAAAATATAAAACCTGATATTTTTATCCCGCCCACCCCTCTCGGTCAAGCGAACGATAATGAATCGCCTCCGCCAAATGCTCCGGCTTAATCTCCTCATTCCCCGCCAGATCGGCAATAGTGCGGCTCACCTTTAGTATCCGGTCGTAGGCACGCGCACTTAAATTCAAACGCTCCATCGCCTTTTTCAAAAGGCTATCTCCCGCCGTTCCTATCACACATACTTTGCGAAGTTGCTTGCTGCTCATTTGTGCATTGGCATAAATACCCGTTTGATCTTTATACCGTTCTGCCTGTATCTCGCGTGCCCTGATCACGCGGGCACGGATGATGGCAGAAGTTTCTCCATTCAATTGGTTGGTTAGTTCGCTGAAAGCTACCGGTGTTACTAGATAGCTTTTTTGTAAAATCAGCAGACGATGATGTTGTTACCTTTCCGATTAATAATTCTCTTAAAAGCTCCCTATTTTCCTTTGCATGGTATTTTAGAGTGGTATTTACCAAGTTAATAAAATCTTTATCTTTCGATAAAGCAAGTACGGTCCGGTTGTTTGTAGGGCTGGCCTCTACCTGTAAAAATGTTAAGACAAAAATGAAAGTAATAATCGCTGTTAAAATCTTTTTCATGGTTTGTGAGTTTTGGTTATGAATAGACCAAATCTAAAAATCCTGTTTCCGATATTTCTGGAGTTTAGCAAAATCTGATAATTTCTTTGCTAGAAAATAAATATTGTATTTTAATGCATAATTTTTAAGGCCATCGCTGTATTTTTATTTAGAAGCATCTATTGCATTTCTGGTATTATTGCAATTTTATAAACTCATACTATGAAAAATATATTACTAATATTGACTGTAGTTGTGGCTGCCTACCTCCCTTCAAATAAGCCTAAGTTTAAATATTTGAGTACGGGAACACCGCTTTATTTATCCGCATATACATCACTTGATTCTAGTGAGGCAGTTCTTTCTTTTCTAAAAGATACGCTGCAAAAAATGAAAATCAATGTGATTGGCAAAAGTCAATATGATGAGATAAATCGGGAAAATCTGGCATACGCAAAAGCAGAAATGACTAAAACAGCAGAGATGATTCGTAATAATACGCTTGATTTGGCAGGAGTAAAGGCTCGTGCGGGAAATCTAAACTCAGGTATTCCTGTTCAGTCAGTGACTCTTTTATATACTTCTTCTACAAATGCTAGTTCGAATATTTCATCCTGTGATAGTGTTGGTTTTTCTCACAAAATATATCCATCTAGGAGTGGAGATCCTAGGAGAACAAGAGTTATGTGGTCTATTGAAGAAATAGGATCAAGAGTTCCTGACAGCATTGGTTTGTTTATCTTGAAGAAGATGTAAGCTATTTACCTAGGTGTTTACTTTGGAAGTTAATATTGATTTCTCCCTCCTCTATATAATAGTAAGTTTGCCGATTTTTAGAATACCGTATTGGAGCGTTAAGTTGTTTCATGCTCGATCCTTTGCCTAGCACCTTTCCGAATAAATAGGTTAATATAATTCAATACGATAGCACTGGCTACAATTGTTAATCCTAAGTCCTTGTTATTCCGATATATAGTCGCTCCGGCAATAGCGCCAGTTGCTGATGTAATCAATAATGCCTTGGAAAAACCTTCCGCTTTTTTGTACAGCTTTAATTCCTCCATTCCTTCATGAGAGAACATAAACTCATTTTGCATTTTCTCCTTTTGAAAGATGACCACGGGAAAAGCGAAGTGTTTCATTTTGGTACAGTGACCTCAGCGAATCTATTGGATTAGGAGCTTGTGCCCACAAACTTGTTGACGACAGAAGAACCAGTAACAGAAGCAATATGTGTAAATGTTTTTTCATAAGCGTTGATAATTAGACAGGACGAACCCGGTCCCATTATATTCCGATAATAAACGGTTTCTTAGATTAACCATTTATAACAGTTAACACGAACGTACACAATAATATTTTTTTCTATACGGGGAAAACCCCGTTTTTCACGATTTGGGAGAATACCTACAAGTGGGATATAGTATGGTATTGATTGAGTTCAACTATAAAGTTTGGCATGCTTCATAGAATTATAGAGGTACCTCCAAGTTCAGTTTCGGGTATGATTTTTATGCTTAATGGCATTCATAAATGGTTTATCTCAAATGATTTTCTGCGATTACAATTTGCAACCGCAAGCTGGCAAATTCACTTCGCCTTCATTTACCCGGCCCAGCCCTCCCTGTCAAGCGACCGATAATGTATTGCCTCCGCCAAATGTTCGGGCTTAATATCATCACTTCCTGCCAGATCTGCAATGGTGCGGCTTACTTTTAATATCCGGTCGTAAGCGCGGGCACTCAAATTCAAACGTTCCATTGCTTTCTTCAAAAGATTATCACCGGCCGTTCCTATCACGCACACCTCGCGCAATTGTTTACTGCTCATTTGTGCATTGGCATAAATACCCGGCTGCTCTTTGTAGCGTTCAGCCTGTATTTCGCGTGCCTTGATTACGCGCGCGCGAATAATTGCAGAAGTTTCTCCGCTCGATTGCATACTGAGTTCACTGAAAGCAACAGGCGTTACTTCTACATGCAGATCGATCCGATCCAGTAATGGTCCCGATATCTTATTGAGGTATTTCTGTACCGCACCGGGGGGACAGGTACATTCTTTTTCCGGATGATTATAAAAGCCGCAGGCACATGGGTTCATGGAAGCGATCAACATAAAGTTAGCGGGGAAATCAAGCGCCATCTTTGCGCGTGAGATGGTTACTCTCCGTTCTTCCATGGGTTGCCGCATTACTTCCAGAACAGTTCTTTTGAATTCGGGCAGTTCATCAAGAAATAATACACCATTGTGCGCCAGTGATATTTCGCCGGGCTGCGGAGTACCGCCTCCGCCTACCAAAGCAACATCTGAAATGGTATGATGAGGCGAACGGAAGGGTCGTTTGTTGATCAATGCACTATTCTCCGGAAGCTTGCCGGCAACACTATGGATCTTGGTGGTTTCCAATGCTTCCTGTAAACTCAATGGTGGAAGGATAGTAGGAAGTCTTCGCGCCAGCATTGTTTTACCCGCACCTGGCGGTCCGATCAAAATGGCATTGTGCCCACCCGCCGCCGAGATCTCCATGGCGCGTTTGATATTTTCCTGTCCCTTTACTTCACTGAAATCAATATCAAAATCGTACTGGTTATGAAAGAACTCTTCTCTTGTGTTGATTACCACAGGCTGCAAAGTATTTTTATCTGAAAAGAAGGTAACCACATCTTTTAAATGTTCAACACCATACACATCAATATTGGCTACCATGCCCGCTTCCCGCGCATTACTGAGGGGAACGATCAACCCGGTAAAACCTTCTTTGCGTGCCTGGATGGCAATGGGCAATGCTCCTTTGATGGATTGTACCGTTCCATCCAGACTCAATTCGCCCATGATCACAAAATCTTTTAACCTGTCGTTCTCCGGGATCTGTTCACTCGCGCCTAATACACCGATCGCTATCGGTAAATCAAATGCAGAACCACTTTTGCGGATATCTGCAGGGGCAAGATTCACGATGATCTTTGTGCGGGGCATAAAGTAACCATTCGTTTTAATGGCACTCTCGGTCCGTTGAAGACTTTCCCGCACAGCATTATCCGGTAATCCAACAATGTGGTAGCCCTGACCGTTGCTAACATTTACTTCAATCGTAATATTCCGGGCCTCTACGCCATAGACGGCACTGCCAAACGTTTTTACAAGCATCCTTTTAGATGTTAGATGATAGATGTCAGATGTTAGACAAACTGAAAACAGTTGAGCAGGAGTTACAAAGCAGGAAGATAAACCGATACAAACTAAAAACGGTTAGGTGTTTATACCTAACCGTTTCTTTCTAACATCTAATGTCTTTCCTCAATTCCATTGAATAGCAAAATACAAACAAGGCACAGTACCAATATTGGTAAGATTATGCAGCACATTCGAATTTAAAAGAACTACATCGCCGGGATTGGCTTTCTGATGGCTCTCGCCAATCTGCATTTCTGCATTGCCATCGAGCATTAGTATGATTTCCTCGTTTTTATGTGTATGCGGGTCGTGACTTTTATTGCCGGCGTTTAACTGGGTTACATGAATATCAAAGCGGTTCAGCATTTTTGTCTGCCTGTCAAACAACTGCCGTACACCACCTTTATCATGCGGTTTGAATACCATATCGTTCCAGTTCATTACAAATGATGGGCCTGCTTTTTTGCCGCGTTCTGTATCCGGTGTTGCGATCGAGTGATATAACATTTCATAAAACTCAACGGTGGTTTGGCCTGCATTTTCAATGCTTACATTATCGCCCGGTAAGATGAAGATCACTGATCCGCGGTCAAGTATAGATGTCTGCCCATTCAGATGAACAGTAACCGGTCCTTTTTTAATGACAAAGAATAATTCCTTCCCTGTAGAATCTACTTCATAGGTGAGGGTCTTGTTTTTTAATAAGCTTATACCATTGATCTCATGCTGGGAAAGAATGGCGCCTGAACCCGAAAATATTTTACGGGTAGTACCGGCTTGTGTATTTTTTACCGGGCTGTTATCCCAGTTATACACTTTCGAAACGAGGAGTTGGCTAAAACTGCTGAGGCAGGTAAAGACGAAGGCGATAGTAATTATCGTTCTCATATGGCAATGATTTGAAAAGAAAGTTATCACAATTTCTCCAATAGATCAATCACTCCTTCTTTTCGCAATATCAGGTAACCCAGCCTGTCATTACTGATCCCCTCTTTTAACTGGTAGCTGAAGACCAGTTCATCATCTTTAATAGAAGTCTCGAAATAATGGAACTGGATATTGGGGTATTTTTTCAGGTCCTCGCCGATCTCGTAAAGATGCGTAGACAAAACAAAAAGCGCATTATTCATTTTGCGCAACCCCTCAATTACGGTGATACTGCATTTAACGGCATCCTGTTGATTGGTTCCTTTGAAAAGTTCATCGATCAGGATCAGCCATTTTCTTCCATCGCTGATCTGCTCGATGGTTTTTTTGATGCGTTGTACTTCATTAAAGAAGAAACTTTCCCCTTTCAGTATATTATCTACTACCTGTATGTTACTCAATAATCCATCCAGATAACTCATCTGCATCTCTTTGGCAGGTACACCCATGCCGATGTGTGCGAGATAAGCGGCGATACCAACAGATTTAATAAATGTACTCTTGCCCGCCATATTGGCCCCCGTGAGAAATAGAAAATTATGATTCTTTGATATTTCTATGTCATAGGATACCGGAACCTGTAATAAGAGATGAAACATTCCTTTTGCCTTGATATAAGGCTCATCGCTGTTACTGATCTCCGGGAAACAGAAATCATATCTTTTACAGGCGATCGCAAAACTCAGGTAGGCATCCAGCTTACTGTAGATATCAATCAGCTCAAAAGAAGCCTGCTTATACTGCGTTCTGATAAAACTGCCGTATCGTAATACCTGGCTGGGTGTGAGCTGCTTTTTCTTTTCCTGCATCAATTGCTGGATCATCGGCTTTTTCAGTAATACTTCCATGCGACCTATCCACATACCTAACTGGCGACTCATGTTGCCTTCCTGCAGAAGATCGATTATCTGTTGGAGCCCTTTTGTAAAATCTATGGCGTGTTCTACCGAATAACGGACGAGTGAATAATCAGACTTGCTGACTATTTTATAGGTATGGCTTTCAATCACACCGGGATCATGTGAAAACCTGTTAACTGCCGAATCAAAATATTTTTCAAGCACCATCACCGTTCCGTTGGAAACAATGGCGGGCCATTTATCGGCAACAGTAATTAACTGGCGGATTGTTTGCTGAACATCCATTACTTCTTCCAAAGAATGCAGTGGATTGGCAAGAAAGATGCGCAGGTACTCCCTGCCGCCATTGGTATGCGTAAAGTTGAGATGACTGAATACCGACTGCTCTTCATCACTATGAAAAATGGAAAGATCGGCAAGGGTTGTCTTATCTACCTGCATAAGGGCGGTCTAAAGTTTATGGTCTAAGGTCTATAGTTATCGTTGGAACTGCATTCGCCTACCTTTCTCTGATTCATCGAACCCCCCATTTCCATAAACCAAATGACCATTTACAAAAGTATGTGTGATGCTGGCCGGAAAACGGAACCCTTCGAGGGGGCTCCATCCACATTTGTAAAGGATATTTTCTTTCGTAACTGTGTTGGACCGGTTGTTATCAACCAATACCAGGTCGGCATGGTACCCTTCTCTGATAAATCCACGGTCTTTTATCTGAAAACAACGGGCTACGGAGTGACTCATTTTATCCACTACTTTTTCTATACTGATCTTTCCTTCGTTCACATAGTTAAGCATTAATTGCAAAGAATGTTGCACCAATGGTAAGCCCGCATGTGCATGCTCATAGTCTTCCTGTTTTTCTGCCCATGTATGCGGCGCATGATCTGTTGCAATTACATCCAGCCTGTCGTCCAGTAATCCTTCCCATAAAGCATCGCGGTGGTGGGGTGCTTTAATGGCGGGGTTACATTTTATCTGGTTGCCCAGTCTTGCATAATCCATGCTTGTAAAATGAAGATGGTGCACACATACTTCTGCAGTAATGCGTTTATCTTCCAACGGTATCATATTGGTAAATAGTTGCAGTTCGCGTTCTGTAGTGATGTGCAGAATATGCAGGCGGCTATTATGTTTCTTGGCAAACTGAACCGCTTTGAATGAAGATTCAAAACAGGCTTCTTCATTTCTTATCACAGGATGATCAGAAGGTTCCAGTTTTGCTTTTGTTCTCTTCAGGTTCTCAAGGTTTGCTTTGATAATGCTTTCTTCCTCGCAATGTGTGGCGATCAATAATTCGCTGCCGGAAAAGATCCTGTCGAGGATCAGCGAATTATCTACCAGTAAATTACCTGTTGAAGAACCCATGAAGATCTTTATACCGCAGATATCATTCTTTCTTTCATTGGTCCGCATCACTTCTTCCAGATTATCATTGGAGGTGCCCATAAAAAAAGAATAATTGGCAAGCGAAGTCTGCTTTGCGATGGCATATTTTTCTTCCAACAATGCATGTGTAAAAGCAGGGGGATTGGTATTAGGCATTTCCATGAATGAGGTAACACCACCAGCTACTGCTGCTTTTGCTTCTGTATATATATTGGCTTTATGCGTGAGACCCGGTTCACGAAAATGCACCTGGTCGTCTATGGCGCCCGGTATCAGCCATTGGTCCTTACCACTTATTTCTATACACGCTTCTTTTGTTTCAATAGCCGGTCCGATCTTTTCGATCTTCCCGTTCTTTACCAAAACATCGGCATAGATCTTTTTGCCTTCGTTAATGATACAGGTGTCTTTGATGAGGTATTCTTTCATGGAGAGGCTGTTAGCTGTTGGCTATTAACTTTTTGAAATAATTCGTTTTAAAACTGTCATTAAAGATAATATTATCTGACATCATTAGCTAAAAGCTAACAGCCAGATAGTGTTTCAGTTTCGGGATAGTTGACTTTCGCCGCTTCGTGTTCGCCTGTTTTCCTGCTATTGTTCGCTTATTGTTTTTATATGCTTCTTATCACAGCCTTATCAGCTTCGCCTGTTCTTCGAGTGTTCTTCGCTCATCGCCGAAGGTTTGTTGCAACGGTTCCGACTATTACTGACAGCGTACTTGCCTTATAATACAATTATATACGACTTATATACGAGTTAAATATGAACAACGATCCCTATAAGGTCTCTATAAAGTCTCTATAAGGTCTCTATAAGGTCTCTATAACATCGCCGGAAAGTTTATATAGAAAATGGCCGGGCAGAGAAAACGGTATTAAATATCGCCGTACATTGGGAATAGCGGCGTTGCCCCCAGTTGGATTGGATAAAGATACCATTTTTTTGCAATGGCAAAAAACATCAGCCGCATATTGTTGGTGATAACACCAACAATGGTAAAGCCTGTCTCACGATTGATAAAATAATTTAATTTTCAAACTGAGACACTGCTAACAGCCAATCGCCAATAGCTAATCCTCAAAATGAATAGAGAAAACGACCATTCTTGAGAAGATCCGTTCAAATACATTGGAATATTTGAGTGCCGGATCCAGCTGGTGAATATTAACGAGCCCATTGCTGATCTTGATCTCAGGAGAGATGGTTACGAAGGGAAGATAGAAATTAAAGCCAAGTCCCAGCTCATACCCCGCATCATACTTTTTGATCTTTACAAGGTCTTCGGCATTACGGGCAGAGGCATTACTCGAAAGGTCAATATCATATTTCAAACCCGCCATCATATAGGTACGGAAATTGTTGATCCTGTCTGAATTGAATTTTATCTGGAAAGGAAAACTGACCAATGTGGATGGTAAGTTCTGTACCTGGTGAATGGCTTCCCCTCGTCCCGGACTGCCCAATGTATACATAATGCTTTTTGAACCGCCAATGACCAACTGGGGGTTAATCCGGAACTGGAAGTGGTCGTTCATACGGGCCGTAGCCAGCAACCCCATGGCAATACCGCCGCTATTGGTGGGTTCAGTAACTGTGATACTATCGCTTTGCAGGAACTTTTCTGATTTGGTCAGATGAAGGTGTGAACTATTGTAACCTAAGGTGAGACCGAAGTAATAAACGAGGTTATCGTGATAGGGGCGGTAGAGCTGTATGCCTTTCTGGGCATGGCTCCGCAACGCACAGAGAACGCATACAGTAATGAGCAGGACTACTTGCTTCCGCAATAGATAGTGCATATTCCTAAACTAAGTTTTTTCAGATAAGTTTGGGTAAATCCTGCGTCATTCATGATGGTTAAAAAGGTTTGTCCTTCGGGGAAGGCTTGAACACTATCGTTCAGGTATTGGTAAGCATCCCTGTTTTTGGCAAAAAGGTTGCCGATGGCAGGAGTGAGTACATTCATATAAAAGTCGCATAATTTTCTGAACAAGGGCTGTGTAGGTCGCGAAAACTCTAATACCACCAGTTTTCCGCCTGGTTTGAGTACGCGGTGCATCTCTTTCAGGCCCTTGTCGAGGTTTTGAAAATTGCGAACCCCATAGGCAACAGTGATGGCATCAAAGCGGTTGTCTTCAAAGCGGATGGTTTCACTATCGCCGGTTTGTAGGGTAATATGATCGGTGAGGTGGAGGTTTTCTAATTTTTTCCTGCCTAGTTCCAGCATTCCTTCAGAAATATCGATGCCGGTGATCTTTTCAGGTTTGAGCATTTTGTAGGTGAGAATGGCTATATCGCCTGTTCCTGTTGCTACATCCAGTACTTCTTTTGGAGCAATCGATTTCAGTTGGCGGATCGCTGCTTTGCGCCAGTATATATCAACACCAACCGTTAAAAAACGGTTCATGAAATCATAACGATGAGCAATGCTGTTGAACATCTGTGCCACCTGTTCTTTCTTTGCCAGGTCGCTTTTCTGATACGGAACGATCTCATCGTGCGCAAATTTCGCCATAAGGTGCGAAGATATTGATTTTCGGGTGGAGGTGATTAGTACGAAAGGCTTTTGAGGGCATTATTGGTAAATGTTTAGCAAATTTTATAAGAAATGCCACTGAAACACTGAAGCACTGAAGTCTTGTATACAAAGAAGTTATCTTCGTACCTGATGAAGGCAAGTATCTATAAATCTACAGGAAGCTGGTACGTGGCAAAGGCCGAAAACGGTAAAATGTATAATGCCCGTATCAAAGGGATCTTCAAAATAGATGAGATCACTTCCACCAACCCTATTGCTGTTGGCGATGAAGTAGAAATGGTGATCGAGGATGTGCAGGAAGAATCGGCGATGATCGATCAGATCCATGACCGCCGCAATTATGTGGCACGCGTATCACCCCATAATAAACGGCAACACCATATCATTGCTTCCAACCTCGATCAGAGTATTTTATTTGCTACATTAAAAGAACCGAAAACATCGCAGGGGTTTATGGACAGGTTCCTCGTATCCTGCGAAGCATACCATATTCCTCCCATCATCGTTTTTAATAAATCGGATATCTACAAAAAAAAGGAGATGGAAAGGTTTGCGTTGCTGAAAGGTATTTATGAAGCAATCGGGTATAAAGTGGTATTGGCGAGTGTACAGAACAACGAAGGGATCGATGAAATAAAAGAGCTGTTGCATAATAAAACAACGCTGTTAAGCGGGCATAGTGGTGTAGGCAAATCAACTTTTATCAATTCGGTTTTTCCCGAGTTCAATCTCCGCACACAGGAAGTGAGCGAATGGAGCGGGAAAGGATTGCATACCACCACTTTTGCCGAAATGTTCGACCTCGCTAATGGCGGCAGGATCATTGACACACCCGGTGTTCGTGAGTTTGGCATCGTAGATATTTCAAAACAGGAGCTATCGCATTATTACCCCGAGATGCGGGCACTGCTGAACAATTGCCAGTTCAATAACTGTATGCATATCAACGAAAAGAATTGCGGGGTAAAAGATGGAGTAAACAGCGGAACGGTTTCGGAAGAGAGATATATCAGCTATTTAACCATCCTGGATACGATGGAGGATCTTGCGTATTAATTATTGTTTCACAAATTTGCCCGCTTTCCTCGCGCTCTTCATTGCTTTCGGGTCATTTGCCAGGATCTTTTCAGCACCTATATTCTTGCCATTAGATGGGCAACCATAACTCGAACGGAACAGACCGCAGGAAGAAAGCAGGTAGCCCATACAAAGCAAAAACAATATTTTTTTCATCAGGTAAATTTAAAGATTTCTGTTATCAGTCATCGGCCAACTGTCACTCTACTTTGAAGGAACATCATTGTTATCACTAAACCAGGATGCATATTTGACATAGTTATTGGCTATCCTGTCGATCTCGCCGTGTATCAGATCCTTGGATACATCTTTTATTTTTTTAGCCGGTACGCCCGCATAAATACTGCCGGCTTCCACAATAGTTCCTTCCAGTACTACAGCACCGGCGGCAATAATGGAGTTACTGTGTATCACGCACCTGTCCATCACAATCGAACCCATTCCAATCAAAACATTATCCTGTATCGTACATCCATGCACCATTGCATTATGACCAATAGAAACATTATTACCGATCTCAGTAGGATTTTTTTCAAACGTGCAATGGATGATGGCACCGTCCTGGATATTTACTTTATTACCGATCCTGATATAATGTACATCTCCGCGAATCACTGCATTGAACCACACACTGCATTCGTTTCCCAGGATAACATCACCAACGATGGTTGCATTGGGTGCTACAAAACAATTATCGCCAAATTGGGGCGATTTTCCGAGAACGGGTAGGATGGTGGCCATTTGATAAGATGTTAGATGATAGATGTTAGGTTTTCGTTATTGAAGATAACTTTAATAAAAGGATTTCACAATAGCATTGTTTAATATTGCGGTAGATGAATAACCGGCAACTTTTCCTCAGCCATGTAGCGCAAACATCTTCTGCTCCGATCGGGATAGAGATGGTTAAGGCTGCCGGTATTCATTTATGGGACATTTCCGGTAAACAATACGTTGACCTTATCTCAGGATTCAGCGTTTGTAATATTGGTCACAGTCACCCTGCAGTAGTGAAAGCTGTGCAGGACCAGGCTGCTGAATATATGCACCTGATCGTTTACGGAGAATTCATTGAGTCTCCCCAAACCTCGTACGCAAAACTATTGACCGATCAGCTGCCTTCCTCTCTCAACTGTGTTTACTTTACTAACAGCGGAGCAGAAGCCACTGAGGGAGCGATGAAGTTAGCCAAGCGTGTTACCGGCCGTTCTAAGATCATTGCCTTTAATAATGCATATCATGGCAGTACACAGGGTGCACTAAGTGTAATGGGCGATGAGTATTGGCGCAACGCTTTCAGACCTTTATTGCCGGGCATTTTGCATTATGACTATAATCACCCGGGAGTGATTGACCAGATCGATTCACAAACAGCCTGCGTGATCATTGAAACCGTGCAGGCAGAAAGCGGTATCGTATCTCCCAACAAAGAATGGCTACAGTCCATCAGGGAAAAATGCAACGAACATTGTGTGTTATTGATATTTGATGAGATACAGGCCGGCTTTGGCAGAACGGGTTCTCTCTGGGCATTTGAACAGATGGATGTGGTGCCGGATATATTATTACTCGGCAAAGCTTTGGGGGGCGGTATGCCACTCGGTGCTTTTATCGCTCACCATAAACTGATGAACACCCTTACGCATGATCCTGTATTAGGACATATCACCACTTTCGGAGGGCACCCTGTTTCCTGCGCCGCCGGCAAAGCTGCATTGGAAGTATTACTCAATGGAGAGTATATTAAGACCGTAAAGCAAAAAGAAAAAATATTGATCGATGCGTTGGTACATCCTGCTATTCTATCGCGCAATCATTGCGGCTTGTGGATGTCGCTGCAATTTGGATCTGCAGAACTTGCACAAAAGATCATTCATCAATGTGTTCAGAACGGACTCATCACCGACTGGTTCCTCTTTGCACCTGACCGGCTCAGAATAGCACCGCCATTGATTATTACGGAGGAGGAATTAAAAGAAGTATGTAGTATAATCCTGCAAAGTATCGAGGAAGTATTGGTCGATGGTCGATAGTCCATGGACCATGGCCTATCGACTATTTACACGGCTCCGCCCTGCAAAATTTTCTATACAATTTTTCATAGATCGGAATGATATTCTTTATATCAAAACTGCAGGCATGCTGGTAAGCGGCTTCTTTCATAGTGGCCAACTTTTCTTCATCCTGCAGCAGCTCGATCGTAAAATTGCTCATCGCTTCCACATCTCCCACATCGGCCATAAATCCTGTCTTGTTCTGGATGTTGATCTCTGTTAATCCCCCTGCATTGGTACTGATCACCACCGCTCTTGCTGCCATGGCTTCCAATGCAGCGAGGCCAAAGCTTTCATATTCTGATGGCAAAAGAAAAACATCGCTCACAGCAAGGATATCTTCCATCTGTTCCTGTTTGCCTAAAAATTTTACATCCTCAAAAACGCCCAGCTGTCTCGCAAGTTCTTCTGTAGCGGGTCTTTCGGGCCCATCACCTACCATCAGAAGTTTGGCAGGCATTACATTGCGCACAGCTGCAAAGATTTTTATCACATCATCCACACGCTTTACTTTCCGAAAATTGGATGCATGCATCAGGATCTTTTCTCCTTCCGGAGCGATCACTTTGCGAAAAGCATCGATCGGTTTTTTATTGAATCTTTCCACATCTACAAAATTGTAGATCACTTCAATCTCTTTGGTAATAGGGAAGGAACGGTAGGTTTCATCTTTCAGGTTCTGTGAAACCGCTGTGATTGCATCACTTTCATTGATAGAGAAAGTAACCACGGGTTCATAGGTCTTATCCTTTCCTACCAGCGTAATATCTGTTCCGTGCAGCGTAGTGATGAAAGGAACGCTGCGCCCCGTTTTTTGCTTTACGATCTGCTTGGCCATATACGCGGCAGATGCATGCGGTATCGCATAGTGTACATGCAGAAGATCAAGGTCATAATTCATGATCACATCCACCATGGTACTGGCCAGCGCCACTTCATACGGTGGGTAATCAAACAATGGATAGGTGGGAACCCTTACTTCATGGTAAAAAATATTTGAATTAAATACATTCAGTCTTACCGGCTGCTGGTAGGTAATAAAATGCACTTTATGCCCTTCATCCGCCAAAGCCTTTCCTAATTCTGTGGCCAGAACACCACTTCCACCAAAAGTGGGATAGCAAACAATTCCTATTTTCATAATGTAACCCCGGTTAACTGTTAGGTACTACAAATGACCACTAATAATGTTGCAAGTAACAATTATTTCCTGATTCAATGGATTCCGTTCATCCTGCTTGTTCAAACAACACAAATAGTTAACTTTAGCTCTATGAAAAGAATTTTACCCTTTCTTCTTGCGTTGCCATTGATATCCATGGCACAGACGGATGATGCAGCCACTATCAAAAAGATTTCAGACGAGATCCTGCGAAATGGCAAAGCGTATGAACTGTTGTACCAGCTCACCAAACAGGTAGGCGGCCGCCTCGCAGGCTCTCCACAGTTTGCGAAAGCGGTTCAGTGGGGCAAGGTAACGATGGAGAAAAATGGTGCAGACAAGGTGTTTCTCCAGGAATGCATGGTGCCGCATTGGGTGAGGGGCGGTCAGGATAAAGCGGTGATTATTGAAGTAGACAAAAAGAAAACATCGCGTGCATTGGATGTTCTTGCCCTGGGTAATTCTTTGGGAAGCGGAACTGTTACCGCACAGGTACTGGCTGTTGCCGACTTTGATGAATTGGAAAAAAGAAAAGATGAAGTAAAAGGAAAGATTGTTTACTATAATAATGCCTTTGATCCAACCAATGTAAAAACATTTATCTCTTACGGACAGGCAGGGATCTACCGGCGTTCGGGGCCAAGCCGCGCTGCCAAGTATGGGGCAGTGGGGGTAATGATACGTTCGCTTACAGAATCCACCGCTAATGATCCACACACAGGTGCGATGGCTTATATGGATTCATTTCCAAAGATCCCCGCTATTGCTGTAGGACCGAGAGATGCGGATGAAGTGTGGGCATTGAGTAAGAAATCAACCTTTACCATGTCCATGACAACTAACGGACATTTTCTCCCGGATACCATCGGTCACAACGTAGTAGCCGAATTAACCGGAAGCGAATTTCCCAATGAATACATCACAATTGGTGGTCACCTTGATAGCTGGGATGTGAACGAAGGTGCTCATGATGATGGGGCCGGCGTGGTGCATACGATTGAGGTTATGCGAACATTTGTTGCACTCGGGTATAAACCCAAGCGCACTATCCGTTTTGTATTGTTTGCCAACGAAGAAAATGGATTGCGCGGGGGAACAAAATATGCGGAAGAAGCGAAATCAAAAAACGAGAAACACATTTTTGGTTTGGAAAGTGATGATGGAGGGTTTACCCCAAGAGGCTTTTCGCTCAGTGTAAACAAAGAACAGATGGCAAAATTCCAGTCATGGTTACCGTTGTTATTTCCTTATGGCACAACTGAGTTTACCAACGGTGGAGGCGGGGCAGATGTGGGCCCTTTAATGCGGCTCGGTACACCCGTGGGTCAACTGTTACCAGATCCGCAAAGATATTTTGATCTTCACCACGCAAGAAGTGATGTGTTTGAAAATGTGAACCGGAGAGAATTATTATTAGGGGCCGTAAATATGGCTGGATTAGTTTACCTGCTCGACAAATATGGATTATAAATGAATAAGAAAAAGATCATCTCATTTATCGTTATTGTGTTAATACTGGTTATCACCGGTTTTATTTACTGGCGGTATTATTTTGTACTGGCCGATGGAACGCAGGCGGGTACGTTAAATATTTTTCAGAAGAAAGGATTCGTTTTCAAAACATGGGAGGGAAAGATTATTCTCAGTGGTTTCAAAGCCAATATACAGAGTAATGAATTTTCGTTCAGTGTTACAAAACCTGAAGTGGCAGAGCAGTTACTAAAAGTTTCAGGGCGCGAGATCAATATTCACTATAAACAATACCTCGGTTCTCTTCCATGGAGAGGAATGCAGAATTATGTAGTAGATAGTATCTATGAAGTGCGGGGAGTGAATGGGGAAACGATTATAAAGCCCAAGTGACTACTCACTACTCACTCAAGCGTGCAGCAGAAAGATCGCCAGCCGCTTATGAATATCCTCCTCTTTCAGTTTCCAATCCCCAACAGTCTTAGTGCGGATCAACTCTGAAGGTCCTGTAATATCCACAGCAATACAGAAACGTGTTGTCTCTTTGCAGGACTGTAAAACGTCTTTGATCAACGAATTATTCCGGTAAGGTGTTTCAATAAAGATCTGCGTGCAGTTATTTTGATACGAGTAGGTTTCCAGGTCTTTTAACTTCTTCTTTCTCTCTAATGAATCGATCGGCAGGTATCCATTGAACTGAAAGTTCTGTCCATTCATACCCGAAGCCATTAACGCCAACAGGATAGAACTCGGTCCTACCAAGGGTTTCACGGTAATACCCGCCTGCTGTGCAACCTGAACTAACACTTGTCCGGGATCGGCAATACCCGGACATCCGGCTTCACTGATGATTCCTATGTTATTACCTTCTTTTAATAATTGTAAAAACTGTTGGCTCACTTCCTTTTCTGCTTTGTGAATAGCAAACCATTGGTAGTCATCGATCACCATTTCTTTCCAGATCTTTTTCAAAAAACGGCGGGCAGTCTTTTCATTCTCAACAAAAAATACACGGCAGTCCTTTACGGCATCTAATATATAAGGGGGAATGGTTTCAAGCGACTCTTCATACAGAACCGTTGGTACGAGGTACACTTTTCCGGGCTGCATATTACTTATCCGTTTTTTTAAGCGGGTACATGCTTAGCGTGGCGGCCACCACGGCATATGCAGGGGCCAATACCCATCCTACAAAAGGTAGGAGATGCATAAGATAGAATACAAGACCATTTCCAATAGCCAGACCCTTATGATTGCCGATAAAGAAGATACTTTCTGCGGGGCTTTTCCGGTGGCGTTCCATACTATAATCCAGCATGGAGAATCCATAATAATAGCACTCAACCAGCAAGGCAAGGATGGGTGTGAGCCAACCAACCAATGGAATAATACTGAGAAGAAGGATCGATAGCACATACACTGTTTGCCATAAACTATTGCGGATGGCGAGCCGGATGCCCCTCAGCATATCTTTTAATAAGAGTGATAAACTAAAAGGGATATCCGTTCCTTCAATGATCGCTTCTGTTTTTTCGCTGAGATAGGCAAACAAGGGGGAGCCCACTATCAGGAAGAAATATTTAAAGAGAGAAAAGTAAAACAGCATGAGGATCAGCCAAACAAGCAGTGCACCAATGGTAAACAGAAAGCCGAGAAAACTGTTATCGTGGCTGTCGAGCCATCCTTTCAGACCCGTACGCAGGATGATGGATTCGATCAGGTTGCTGGAGGTTTCGCTGAAAAAGTGCATTCCGATCATGAAAAGAATGGCATATATGATACCGGGCACAAGGATCCATTTCCACAAATTGTGTTTGCGGATGAACCTGTGGGCCTCAAAATAGGCCTGTATCGCGATGATCATTTCTTTCAGCACCTTGTAGCAGTTTAGCGGGGGCGAAGTTAATACATTCGTTAAGTTTACACGTATGAAAGGTATAACGCTATTACATTCCCATAAATTGCCCTTAGCTTTTTACCGGGAGAAAAATGTATGTGTGGTGGCAAAGGGCCTGATCGGCAAATTACTCGTGACTAATTTTAGCGGAGAGCTTACCGCGGGCCGTATTGTTGAAACGGAAGCCTACAATGGAGTGGTGGACAGGGCCTCTCATTCATGGAACGGAAGGAGAACCAATCGTACGGAAGTGATGTACGCACCCGGCGGTGTTTCTTATGTTTACCTCTGTTACGGGATCCATCACTTATTCAATGTGGTTACAAATGAAGCAGATATACCACATGCGGTCCTGATCAGAAGCATAGAACCTGTATACGGAATGGAAATCATGCTGGAGCGCACGAAGAAGATAAAGCTGGATAATACGCTTACCCGTGGCCCGGGTAATGTGTCGAAAGCGTTAGGCATCAGTACCCATCATAGCTTACGGGATCTGCAGGGAAAAGAAATTTTTATTGCCGATGATGGTTATAAAGTAACTCCGTCCCAAATAATGGCTACTCCAAGAATAGGTGTTGACTATGCCGGACCGGATGCTTTATTGCTTTACCGGTTTATCCTGAAGAACAATCCTTACCTGAGTGGAAAGAATAGTCTCAATAATAAAATGGTTACTAAATGAAAATCATCAGCACTTTTTTAGTCTTGTTTTTCGCGTGGGTAAGTGCTATTGCACAGCCCGGTAAAATCATACGCTTTTCTTCAACCAATGCGATGTTTCCTGATACGGCGCGAGCCGGTGGGCATGATTACAATGGCAAACATTATGATGCAATATCGAGTTACGGCGATAGCAGCATATTGATTTTTGTACCCGATGGATTCTCACCTGAAAAGAAAATCAATTTTGTTTACTGGTTTCATGGCTGGGGTAACAGCATTGATAGTGCCTGTAAACAATACCGTTTGCTTGAACAGTTTACTGCAGCGGGCCGCAACGCTGTTTTCATTTTTCCCGAAGGGCCTAAGAATGCACCGGACAGCTACGGAGGTAAACTTGAGCGCGCTGAAGTATTCCAGGGATTGATGAAAGATGTGGTTACGCAGCTTGCAAACAACAAGCTCATCAAACCTGTTACTGATTTTAATATCAATGTATATGATATTACACTCGCCGGTCATAGCGGCGCCTATCGGGTGATCAGTAAGATCATCAACAAAAGTCCTGTAAATGAAGTGATATTGTTTGATGCGATGTATGGAGGTAATGATGCATACCTGCAATGGCTAAGTGTTCCTGAACACCGGTTTATCAACATCTACACAAAAGATGGCGGCACATTCGACAACAGTCACTTCATCATGAATAAACTAAGCGATTCACTCCATGTACCATTTGTATCAGTGAATGAAGAGGCGGTAACCGAGAGGCTGTTAAGCGTAAACAAAAAAGTATTCATATTTAGCCTTTCAGCTCATAATGCAGTGATCACAACAAATGATAATTGGGAAAAATTTCTGCGGTTTAAAAACTAAAAAAATCCGTGAAAATCATACCCTAAATCCGCGAAATTCAACTTCGCTAAAGCTATGGAGAACAAGTCCGCGATCAGAATTTAGGACAGTTCACCGGTCTGTCGGTAGTAGGTCTCCTTACATAGATCAGCGATAACTCAATCCCACCGCGGTTTTGCGAAGCAGTTCTTAAAGCAGATGTATTATAATCATACGTAAGCCCCAAACGGAAATCATCAAACTCCAACCCGAGATAAGGGATGATCGCATCATTAAAACGTACCCAGCTTCCGAAATAAAAACTAGAAGGTTTTTCAGCATCAGGATTCGCCGTTAACTGGATAGCACCACCCATCATGGTTTCAGAAGCGCCGCCTTGCAGCATTTGTAATCCGCTTAAGTGTAAGGTGGTGGTTGCACCGATGGGAAAATAACCGCCTCCATGAAAAGTAGTGCGGGGATTCAATACATATTGTGCGCCCGTAAACTGTTGTTGCGGGCGATTGATATGGTACATGCTGATGCCAAAGTAAAAATTGTTCCTGTCCGATGTACTTCCATTATAAAGAAGGCCGGCATTGATATCAATGTATTTGGAGTTAAGTACAGCACCATTAAACACTTCTGATGAAACACCTGTAAAACCGTTGCTGGTAAGCTGATCCTCAAACTTCAGATCTGCAGTATTGATCAGCATATTGGCATAAGTAACCTGGAAGCCCACACCTAATTGATGAAAGCCATCCTCATCCAACCCTTTGTGATAAGCTGTTGAAAGGGATGCATAATTAAACTTTACTGCACCGTTTGAGCTGTTATCATTATAGCCTGCTAACCCAATGCCCCAGGTATCATTGTTTGGGATCTTATCCTGTAATATGTGAAAGTCTGCCGAAAAAGTTGCCGTGGTAAAAGCATTATTGATCGATGGCCACTGGTTACGATAGTTTCCGGCTAAACGGTACGTGCCCGAAAACTTGCCTGTAAACGCAGGATTTAATGTAAGCGGGGAAGAAAAAAATTGCGAGTAATGCGGATCCTGCGCATAGGTTTTGCCCAGCACCATCAGTAAAAAAAGGGAGTATAATATCTTTCGCACACGCATCAGCCAATGAAAATAAGTAAATCCGGGCAGTCCGTTAATGTACCCTGCTTTTTTTAGCTTCTTTAACGATGAATGGAGCATATATATCGATATACGGGCAAAAAGCCTTCCTACGCCTGTACTTTTATTCCATATGCCAGGTCACCTGCATCGCCCAATCCCGGTACTATATATCCTTTAGCTGTCAGTTCATCATCAATATCACCACACCAGATCTTGATATCCTGGCCACACTCTCTATGAATAAATTCAATACCTACCGTACACGCTATGGCAACCACCACATGGATCTCTTTCGGCTTGCCTTCACTTTTCATGTATTGGATGGTCTTCACAATCGATGCACCCGTTGCCAGCATTGGATCGCTGATAATAACAATACGGTCCTCAAGTGCCGGGCTGCTCATGTATTGTAAACTGATCTCAAATGTGCCATCGCGGTGATGTTTGCGGTAGGCTGAAATAAACGCATTATCTGCTTTATCAAAATAGTTCAGCATCCCGTTATGCAATGGGAGCCCGGCTCTCAGGATCGTTGCCAGTACCGGTTGAAATTCCAATACTTTACTTTCATGGATACCCAGTGGAGTAGGGACCTCCTGTATTTTGTACGGAAGGGTCCTGCTGATCTCGTAAGCAGCAATTTCCCCGATACGTTCCAGGTTGCGGCGAAAACGCAGACGGTCGCCCTGTACATTTACATCTCTCAGTTCAGATACCCAGTTGCTTAAGAGGCTGTGTTGATCGCTAAGATTTACTATCATAAGTTCAAAACTAAATTAAAAAAAATCACACAAACGAAAATTTATCGCCATCAAACAACCCCTTATCGCTCAACTTCAAATGCGGAATTACTAATAAAGCCATGAAACTCAAGGTCATAAAAGGTGCCGAAAGACTTGATCCGAGTGATTTTGCCATCGCATCGATAGCTGTATACGCTTTCGCAACCTCGTAACCATCCGCGGCACTCATCAAACCGGCCACCGGTAAACCCAGGATCTTTTCTTCTTTAGATGAACAGCAACTCACACCTCCCTGCTCAGCAATCACAAGATTAATAGCGCGGGCAAGGCTTTCATCATCAACACCTACGGCTACAATATTATGACTGTCGTGCGCAACCGATGAAGCGATCGCCCCTTCTATAAACCCGAAATTTCTGATAAAACATTTGGCAACAGGTGCGGTATGATAACGGTTCACCACCACCATTTTTAAAATATCATGATCCGTATCGCTTACCCATTCTCCATTGTGTTCTTTGCCCCTTAATTCAAGCCGGTTAGTGATCAATTGGCCGTCCAATGCCTCAATGACCGGTATCTCATCTTTGTGTGAAGGGTAGTCCTCTTTTTTGATGGCAAGCGCTGAAGGGTTGATCTTCTCACAATCGAATTGGTTAACAGGAGATGAGGTTACTGACTGGATCAATGATTGACCATTCTCAGCTACCAGTTCTCCATCGATATATGTTTTTAGCACATGAAAATTCTCAACATCGGCTGTGATGATAAAATCGGCAGGATCTCCTTCGTGAAGCAGACCGATATCAAGATTGTAATGAAGTACAGGGTTGATACACGCTGCCTGTAACACTTTGAACAGGTCGATACCTTTTGCAATGGCTCTTGCACAAAGCTGATTGATATGCCCGGCAACAAGACTATCCGGATGCTTATCATCACTGCAGAACAGCACCATTTTTGGATGATCGTCCAGTAACTCAATCAGTGCTTCAAAATTCTTAGCGGCACTGCCTTCGCGGATAATGATCTTCATGCCGTGTTCCAGTTTGTCCACTGCCTCATCGGCCGTAAAACATTCATGGTCGGTTGAGATGCCGGCTTCTATATATTGTCTGGCTTCAGATCCTCTTAATCCGGGTGCGTGCCCGTCAACCGGTTTCCCGAGCCGGTGTGCGGCAGCAATTTTTTTCATCACTTCCGGATCTTTAAAAAGGACGCCGGGGAAATTCATCATCTCACTCAGGTATTTAATTTCATCCCGCTGCAGTAATTTTTCTACATCATCACTGTTTAGCGAAGCACCTGCTGTTTCAAAAATGGTGGCAGGTACACAACTCGGCGCCCCGAAATTGAATTTGAAAGGAACCTGCTTTCCATTTTCGATCATGAATTCCACCCCCTCCATTCCGCAAACATTGGTGATCTCATGTGGATCGCTCACAGTGCCTACCGTTCCATGTACAACGGCCAGCCTGGCAAATTCACTGGGTATCAGCATACTGCTTTCTATATGCACATGACTGTCTACAAAGCCCGGAAGAATAAAGTGTTCCGGCACATGAGATGCATCAGGTAAAGGATGGATCGTTTTGATCTTTCCGTCCTCAATGGTAAGTTCAGCGGGATAGATCGCCCTTTTCCACGGATCCACTAATTTGCCCCTCACAGTAAAAGATTGCGTATTCATACGTTATAAATGCTAAATGACCGATAAAACATCGCCGGGCAGTTCATAAATAGCTCCCAGCCATTACTTTTGACAATAATATAAATCTCAACGAAAGTAAGTATATGAAAAAAATAATAGCGGCATTGTTTTTAATGGCCCTCGCAACAGGTGCCATATCACAAACGGCTGATGAAATACTGCTGAAATACGAAAACGCCGCAGGCGGGAGAGCTAAATTAGATGAGATCAGGTATCTCGAAGTTTCTACCAATCTCAGGATGAGCATGATGGGCAATAATATTGACCTTCCACTGACCCTGGTTCGTGAAAAGGGAAAATTATTCCGCAGGCAGGTAGGTGGTATCATGGGTATGGGTGATAGTTATATTATGGTTACAGATACCGCCGGATACCTGTTAATTCCCGTGATGCGACGCTTTGGGCCGGGAAATGAAGGCGGCGGCGGTGAACAACCTACCATCACCCAAATGAAACCTGCGGAGGTTGCTGCACAACAATATGAACTCGATTGTGCCGGGGCTTTCGGCGAACTGGTAAACTTTGCAGCTAAAGGACATAAAGCAGAACTGATCGGCACGGAAAAAGTAAGCAAGGTTCCCTGCTTTAAAATAAAGATGACATTGAACACCGGCCAGAATGTAACCTATTACATAGATCAGCAAACTTTCCTTGTAAAACAAATGGAAGCCACCGGCGAAATGGCAGCAAACCTCGCAGGTTTTGGTGCCTTGATGAAAGCCTATGGAAGCAGTATGAAGAAAGATACCAAATGTGTTATACAAATCAAAGAGTACGAAGAAGTGAAAGGCGTTAAATACCCCAGCAAGCTTAACCTAAGCTTTGGTCCGGTAGATTCAGAGATTGAAAATACTTCTATCAAGATCAATGAAGGGCTGGATGAGAAATGGTACCATGCAACAGTACCGGTTAGAAGAGGATTCTAAATTAGCGAATTAGCGAATTAGCGGATTACGGATTAAGAATTCGCTAATCCGTAATCCGCTAATCCGTTAATCAATATCTCCTAATAAATCGGGTCTTCTTTCTTTGGTGCGCAAAAGTGATTGCTCAGCTCTCCATTCTTCTACTTTTTTAGGATCTCCCTGCAATAGGATATCGGGCACCTTATTTCCCCGGAAGTCTGCAGGTCTTGTGTATACTGGTGGGGCCAGCAAATCATCCTGGAAAGAATCGAAGAGGGCCGAGGTTTCATCATTTAAAACACCGGGCAGCAATCGTCCGATCGAATCTACAACGACCGCAGCAGCTAATTCTCCACCACTTAATACATAATCGCCAATGGAGATCTCCATGGTTACATACTGCTGGCGGATCCTTTCATCAATGCCTTTGTAATGACCGCAGATGATGAGTAAATTATTTTTCATCGAGAGCTGGTTAGCGGCCCGCTGGTTAAATGTTTTTCCATCAGGAGTGAGATAAATGATCTCATCATATGTACGGTCCTTCTGCAATTCATCGATCGCATTGGCCAGCGGCTCGCACATCATCACCATTCCCGCACCCCCGCCAAACTGGTAATCATCTACCTGCATATGTTTATTGATGGCCCATTTACGGAGGTTATGGGTATGCACGGTTAGCAAGCCTTTCTCCTGCGCACGTTTCATAATACTGTGGCTGAAGGGACTTTCGAGAAGTTCTGGAAGTACCGTGATGATGTCGATGTTCATGGAACAAAAGTACGATTTCTACTCTTGCATAAAATCCCCAATATCTCTTCTGTCTTTCTTAGTAGGTCTTCCGATCGTGCTTGTGCGTTTACCCGTTTGAAAAGTGGCTGCTTCAAACTTAATGCGGTCAAGCTCTTCGGGCGGGGTGATATCTTCATAATGCTTGATCGCTTCCGGATACTGAACGCGGGTGTATAACAATGCGGTAACTTTTATTGTCCACTTGCGAACATCATTCTTCACCTCATATTCATCACCAACGGCAACGATGCGCGATGCTTTTACAGAATTGCCGTTCCACTTCACCCTTCCTTTATCACACGCATCTCCTGCCTGGCTCCTCGTCTTAAATAAACGGATGGCCCAGAGATATTTGTCGATGCGTAATTTTTCTTTTGGTTCAGCCATTGTGTTTAGATGTTAGATGATAGATGTCAGATGTTAGGTCTTTTTTCTGACATCTATCATCTAACATCTAGCATCTGTTTTATTTGCTTTCCGCATAAAACTTGTGGAAATACGGTATCGTCTCAATGCCTTTATAAAAATTAAACAAATCATACTTCTCATTCGGACTATGCAGGTTATCGCTATCCAATCCAAATCCCATGAACACGATCTTTAATCCCAGTTCCTTTTCAAACAACGCACAGATAGGGATGCTTCCGCCACCACGCACCGGTATCGGCTCTTTTCCAAAAGTGGCTTCGATCGCCTTGGCTGCTGCACGGAACGCATCAGAATCGATTGGCGTCATATAAGGTTCACCACCATGATGCTCTTCCGCAGTAACTGTAACACCCGCCGGGGCAATCGTTTTAAAGTAGTTGAGTATTTTTTCAGTGATGGTAACGGAAGATTGATTCGGCACCAACCTGCAGGAGATCTTTGCAAATGCTTTGGATGGTAAAACAGTCTTTGCACCCTCACCGGTATATCCACCCCAGATCCCGTTTACTTCTAATGTTGGACGGATCCCTGTTCTTTCATTGGTCGTATATCCTTTCTCTCCCCACAAACTATTAATGCCCAGATCCTTTTTGTATTCCTCTTCACTGAAGGGTGCCTTGGCCATTTTCGCTCTTTCTTCCGCGCTGGCTTCCACAACATCATCGTAAAAACCTGGAATGGTGATATGGTTATTTTCATCATGACAAGACGCGATCATCCTGGCCAGTATCGTAGCCGGGTTGGCAACCGCACCGCCATATACACCGCTGTGCAGATCGCGGTTGGCTCCGGTTACTTCTATCTCAATATAACTCAGCCCGCGAACACCAATATCTATCGAAGGCGTATCCATGCTTAACATGGAAGTATCACTGATCAGGATCACATCTGCCTTTAATAACTCTTTATTGGCTTTTACAAATGTGGCGAGGTTAGGACTGCCCACTTCTTCTTCACCCTCTATCAGGAATTTTATATTACCCGGGAGACTATTGGTCCGGCTCATGATCTCCATCGCCTTTACATGCATATAAAACTGGCCCTTATCATCACAGGAACCCCGTGCAAATATTTTACCATCAATGATCACCGGCTCAAACGGACCACTTTTCCAAAGTTCCAATGGATCGGCAGGTTGCACATCATAATGACCATACACAAGTACAGTGGGTTTGGAAGGATCGATGATCTTCTCCGCATACACGATCGGATGACCTGCGGTAGGATAGATCGTTACTTTATCTGCACCCGCTTCTGATAAACGTTGCTTTACAGCCTCTGCGCAGGTAACCATATCATCCTTATTCTCAGTTCTTGCACTGATACTCGGTATGCGCAACAGATCCAGTAATTCGTTCAGGAAACGTTCTTTGTGTTGTTCCTGGTAATCTTTCCAAGCTTGCATGATCGCGGATTTTTATGATTTTAATAGGATGATGATGATTGGTTTGACGAAAGTAAGATTTTACCTTCTTCCAATTGATGCTTCTGATTCGAAATAACATTCTCCAGCGTCCATTCCAATCTCTCCTGGAAAGGGTGTTGTCTTACCGGGCAATCTGTTTTAATACAGATGGGACAACTGAAAGTCATACAGCCATCGGTATGAACGAAGAATTCTATGGCATCGCCGAATTTATCTTTTGTAAGCCCCGTGAGTTTATCGATCTCCCGGTGCGCCTCATGTACATTCAGGTACCATGGAACGGTAAAATGACAATCGATATGCAATAGACTTCCATATTTTATTACACGGAGATTATGCAGGTCAACCCAGTTCCCGCTGCGTTCATCGTTCATGAGTTGGATGAATCGTTTCAACAGTTCGATATCAGCTTCATCCATGATACCGGCGAGCGAAGTGCGTATGATCTTATACCCATTGTAAATAACCACAACACTCATCACAAGTGCGATCACTTTATCGAGCCAATAGAGATGGGTAAAGAAAATGATGATGAGTCCCGCCACAATACCAAATGTGGTATAGGTATCTATCTGTAAATGCTTACCACTTGCTTTTAAGGCAAGAGAATTATTCTTGTTCCCGATTCTGAGGCAAATGGCACCTGCTATATAATTTATGATCGCTGTGGCACCAACCAATAGCAGCCCGGTATCCAGTTTTTCGATCGGGCTGTTCTGGAGGATATTGATCACCGTTTCATAAATGATCATGATACCGGCGGCAACGATGAGTCCGCCTTCAACAGCTGCAGAAACAAACTCTGCTTTGCCATGCCCGTAGGGGTGATCAAGGTCGCGGGGTTTGGCAGCAACATAGAGGCTGAACAACCCGATAAATCCAGCGATCACATTCACAATACTTTCCAGTGCATCGGTAAGGATGGCGAGTGAATGCGTGAATTGGTAAGCAATGATCTTGGTAAGGAACAATACTACACTCAGGATACTGATCCCTAATTGTATCCTGAAGTTCTGTTGTGAAGGATTCAAGCTGATATTATATTGTCGGGATTAACTCTATTGTGTATGTAACCGGGCAATGTTTTGAAAGCATCGCAGACACGCCGCAATATTTATCGTGCGACAGGGCTGTTGCTTTTTTCACTTTGTCAAGATCCATCGCATCAACATCGATGCGATAGATCATCTTTATAAATGTAAAAACTTTTGGGTGTTCTTCTGTTTGTTCAGCTTCGGCTACGATCTCTAACTTGTTGAAGGCAACTTTCATCTTCCGCAAAATATCTACTACATCCATGCCGCTACAACCGCTGATAGAGGCGAGTAACATTTTTTTGGGGTTCATGCCCGTTCCTAATCCACCACCTTCAACAGAGGTATCTATTCGTAAAGTATGCCCGGTGTCGGCTACGGCATCAAAAGCAAGGGCACCGGCCCAGTTTGTTGTTACTGTCATTCGTTTTATTTATTTCTGTGTGCGATCAAATCTTACCTGCACATAATCCCAGTCCACAACATTCCACCAGTTGGCGATATAATCGGGTCTTTTATTCTGGTATTTTAAATAGTAGGCATGCTCCCAAACATCAAGGCATAAAAGAGGGGTTCCTTTTAGTTCGCTAACATCCATCAATGGATTATCCTGATTAGGTGTAGAGCCCACCACTAACTTTTTATCCGCGTTCATCACCAACCATGCCCATCCACTGCCAAAGCGGTTCTTACCGGCATCTGTAAACTGTGTAGTGAATGCCTCATAAGATCCGAAAGAGCTGGTGATGGCATCCAATAGTTTACCGGAGGGTTTGGAAGCCGCACCCGGTTTCATGCTTTTCCAGAACATTTCGTGGTTAAAATGACCACCTCCATTGTTGCGCATCTTGGGAGAATATTTTGAAATGCTGCGCAGTATATCTTCCAGTTGGGTAGCCGATGTATCTACTTTTTCAGCTGCGCAGGCATCTGCGAGGTTTTTAGTATAAGTGGCAGCATGCTTTGTATAATGTATTTCCATTGTCAACGCATCAATCACAGGTTCCAGGCCATTGAATCCGTAAGGCAATGGTTGCTGTGTATACGGAACGGGGGCAAAGGACGCGGCTGAAGCAAATGACGGCAGTGCAGTCAATGCAATTCCTGTGGCCAGTCCGGCTTTACCTGTTGTTTTGATAAATTCCCGGCGGCTCTGATCATGTGTAGACATATAGATAGGTTTTAGGTTTACTTTTTTGCAGGTATAAATTTAGCCAAAAAACTCCGCAACTGCCTGAAAGCCCTGTAATAGGATTCCCGGTTAAACAGTTGCGAATCGCGCATCGCTTTATAGGTTAGAAAAAGACCAATAGGGATCAGTATAAAGGTAGATAACCACATACCGCCCAGCGGACTCATCTCTTCAGACTTCACAAATTTCTCGCCAAATGTGTTAAATAGGTGAAATATCACAAAAAAGATAATGGCAAAGACCAGTGGGGTACCCAATCCGCCTTTCCGGATAATGGAACCCAGCGGTGCACCGATCAGGAACAGAACCAGGCAGGCAACTGACAGCGTGAATTTCCTGTGCCATTCGATCTCATGCAATACAAGGCTCTTATGTTTATCATTCGAATCGCTCGCCAGCACATTTGCATTGTTCTTGATATTGCTTAACTGGTTCATCGCCTGTGAATAAATATTCTGCTTTACAGAATCTGGCATCAACTCATCAAAGGCTTTTAATTTTTTAATCTGCGGGGTATCAAGTTTGGGCCAGCTGCTGTCTTTGAGCCTTGCATATTTAAGGTAAGGGTTATATTCTTTCTCTGCTTTTTTAAGATAAAACGAATCAAGGTTTCCCAGTGAATCGATGGTATTGTTCAGCTGGCGCACACTCAGCATTTTAGGGTCGTAGAATGCATTCTCTCCCGATTTATTTAATTCAAAACTTTTGAGGTCAAATACTTTTTTATATTCTTTAAAACCCATTCTTGTAAACTGTGTGTTGGTCGAATTTCTTACTCCGGCTTCTTCATACCGCCATCCATCTTTCAGTATAAATTCAAGAAAGCGTTTGTCTTTAGTGATTCTCATTACGCCACTTTTTGCAATCATCAGGTAATCCTGCAGACCACGATTCTTATCAAAAATCACGATGTCGTGAATGATGCTGTCGTTCTTTTCTTTTTTTCCGAGCTTGATCACATAGCCCTCAATCTTATCATAAAAAACACCTTCTTTGATGTCGAATGCAGGTTTGGCAACGATGATATCATACTTAAGCGCCGAAAGCTTCATTTGTGTCACGGGAATAAAATTATTCGCAAAGGCAAAGGCAAGTCCGCTGATAAAGATGGCGATGATCAGTAATGGTCGCATGAAACGAAGCAAAGGAATGCCGGAAGCTTTAATGGCCACGAGTTCAAAAGATTCTCCGAGGTTACCAAAAGTCATAATAGAAGAGAAGAGCAGCGCCAATGGCAGCGCGGTAGGAACCCATATCAGGGTAACCAATCCTACCAGCTTTAATATGGTAAAGAGGTCCAGCCCTTTTCCTACCAGGTCGTCAATATATAACCAGAAGAACTGCATGGTTAATACAAAAACAGAAATAGCAAAGGCAGCTATAAACGGCCCGATAAAGGAACGTATGATGAGGATATCAAGTTTTTTTATCACTTTGTGCTGTCTTAATATTGACCGATGAGCCCCGCAAAAGTAACGCTTTCACCAAAGGAACTGGAACTCGTCATGGATCCATCGTGGATTTTAACAAAGAACGGCATCATACAAAAAGTGTATGCCCTGTTTGGCGATTTGAATATGGCATATGGAAAGGCTATTGAGGACTGTGATCTGTATGAAAAAGAAGTAATCCTTACGCGTTCTCCCAAGATCTCAAAAGGAGAGCAGTACGAGGGTTTGCCCTGGGTAATGCTTGATCAGCCGCGACATTATAAAACCGGCGAAGCATTCGGGATCCGTACTTTTTTCTGGTGGGGGAACAGCTTTAGTATCACCTTACAGTTAGCCGGAAAATATAAAGAAATGTATGCCGGATCAATTGAAAATTATTTCAGTGAGCATCCCGCCCGCATTCCTGTCAACAGTCATCCGTCATCTGTCATCTCTCCGGAAGGTTGGTTAGCCGGTATCGGTGAAGATGAGTGGCAGCACCATTTCCGGGAAGATAATTATGTGCCGGTGGAACATATACGCACAAAATTAGCGGACCATACATTTATCAAACTCACAAAGCGATACCCGCTTAGTGAATGGGATAACATGGAACACTTACTAACCGATGGGTTTATGGAAATACTGCGGATGCTGAAGAAATGATCAGGCGCTTCCTAAACGGTGGAACAAATCTTTAACCTGGTATTGCCAAAGCTGGCTTTGATCCTTAATCTCGTTCTTTTCAGCAAAATCTTTGATAATCAGAATGGTCTGGTTAGAGATCTCTGTTTTCTCTATTTTGAATTCAAAGTATTCGTTCTTCTCTGTATGTAACCAGTGGTAGCGTACAAATTTGTCCTCTTCTTTATCAACGATCTCTGCCTTATCAGGTTTTTCTCCGTTCCATGAAAAGCTGTAAACATTCTCCCATTCGTCTACTTTATCTGCAAACCATTCCTGTAATCCTGCTGGTGTGGCTAAAAATTCGAATAAAATACTAGGTGAACATCTGACCGGGAACTCCAACGTAAATAGCTGCTTCTTACTCATTACAATCTCTTTAATCTACAATCATCGTAGGGCTGCAATAATATTAAATAATCCTTCCTATACAAATGTTTTTTTAGCACCTTACTGCGTTTCCGGTGTACAAATAAGATACCCATTTTAAAACATCTTATAAGTGGCTGTATATCAGCAAGTTGTGATAATTATTTTTTTTGACGGATATTATTTTTTTCTTAAATTGCTTCATACGATTTCGTGATCCCGGCCCCCACCGGTAACTGACAGCAAGCAACCACCAAACTATCATATACATTAAACCTGCTTATTATGAGTATGCGTCAACTCAAAATAACGAAGTCTATTACCAACCGTGAGTCTCAAAGTCTTGAGAAATACCTGCAGGAAATAGGGAAGGTGGATCTTATTTCTCCTGAAGAAGAAGTGAAACTTGCACTCCGTATACGCGAGGGTGATCAGTTGGCGCTTGACCGTCTTGTAAAATCCAATCTCCGCTTTGTAGTTTCAGTGGCCAAACAATACCAGAACCAGGGCTTAACGCTACCCGATCTGATCAATGAAGGAAACCTTGGATTGATAAAAGCCGCACTTCGTTTTGATGAAACACGCGGGTTTAAATTCATTTCCTATGCAGTGTGGTGGATCCGCCAGAGCATACTCCAGTCGCTTGCCGAACAGAGCCGGATAGTACGGCTGCCATTGAATAAAGTGGGGCTTACAAACCGCATCAGCAAAGCGTATCAGCAGCTTGAGCAGGAATATGAGCGCGAGCCAACACCACAGGAGTTGTCTGATATGTTAGATATTCCCGTTGAAGAAATTACAGCTACCATGAGTGCGGGTTTCAGGCATGTAAGCATGGATTCGCCTTTATCTGACGGGGAGGATGGAACATTGATGGATATGATGGAAAACCCGAATGCCGAAAGAACCGATGAAAACCTGGTACACCACGAATCTCTCCGGATGGAGATAGAAAGAAGCCTGCGTACATTAACCGAGCGTCAGAAAGAAGTGCTTTGCTATTTCTTCGGCATCGGCGTAGATCATCCTCTCAGCCTCGAAGACATCGGCGAAAGGTTCCACCTCACCCGCGAAAGGGTGCGGCAGATAAAAGATAAAGCCATCACCAAATTGCGCAGCACAAACCGCTGCAAACACTTGCGTTTCTACTTAGGATAAACCAACTTATATTTGCAACTCTTTTTTACCGCAGGTTTAAACCTGCGGCAAAAAGGTAAAATTGCAGATTATGTTTAATTCTTTAAGTGAAAAACTCGAATCCGCCTTCAAAAACCTCAAAGGTGAAGCGCGGATCAACGACCTCAATATTGCCAATACGGTAAAAGAGATCCGCCGTGCATTGATTGATGCGGATGTGAATTTTAAAATTGCCAAAGAGTTTACAGATAAAGTACGCGATAAAGCGGTGGGCGAAAAAGTGATCAATGCCATCAGTCCCGGGCAGTTGATGACCAAGATTGTGCAGGATGAGCTGACCGAGTTGATGGGTGGCGAAGAAGCACAGTTCAATATCAGTGGTAACCCCACAATCATACTGGTAGCAGGTTTGCAGGGAAGCGGTAAAACCACTTTCACAGGAAAACTCGCCAACTATCTCAAAACCAAAAAAGGAAAATCTGTATTACTCGTTGCCGCAGATATCTATCGTCCCGCAGCCATTGATCAGTTAACGGTACTGGCAGAACAGGTGGGTGTAGATGTTTACAGCGAGCGTGAAAATAAAGATGCCGTTGCTATCGCACTCAATGCGATCAAAGAAGCCAAATCAAAAAACAAGAATGTTATTATCATCGATACCGCGGGTCGTTTAGCGATCGATGAAGCGATGATGACCGAGGTGGCGGATATTAAGAAAGCGATCAATCCCGCAGAGATCCTGTTTGTTGTGGATGCCATGACCGGTCAGGATGCAGTGAATACTGCGAAAGCGTTTAACGACCGGCTTGATTTTACCGGTGTAGTATTAACCAAACTCGATGGTGATACACGGGGTGGTGCCGCGCTTTCTATTAAATACACGGTGAATAAGCCCATCAAATTTGTGAGCAGTGGCGAAAAGATGGATACACTGGATGTATTCTATCCCGAGCGGATGGCGCAAAGGATCCTGGGGATGGGTGATATTACCACACTTGTAGAAAAGGCTCAGGCCCAATACAATGAGGCAGAGGCTAAAAAGCTTGAAAAGAAGATCCGCAAGAACCAGTTCGATTTCCAGGATTTTATGGACCAGCTCCAGCAGATCAAAAAAATGGGTAATCTGAAAGACCTGATGGGAATGATACCCGGTGTAGGAAAAGCCGTAAAAGATGTTGATATCAATGACGATGCTTTCAAAGGCATTGAGGCAATGATCAGCTCCATGACTCCCTTTGAAAGGGCCAATCCCGATTCACTTACCCAAAGCCGCAAAACCCGCATCGCCAAAGGAAGCGGAAAAGATATTGCCGAAATCAATGCTTTTATGAAGCAGTTTGAACAGATGAAACAGATGATGAAAATGATGAATAATATGCCCATGGGCGGCTTTCCAGGCATGCGCGGCATGAGAAAATAAGCTGTTTTTCACATTGCCCCGGTCTTCAGACTGGAGGCAAATGTGAAATCTGTGGCAAAAACACTAAAAAAATTCAAAAATTCAGCTTTTAGCTTACTTTTGTTCCCCGGTTATTCTTAGCCGGATAAACCAATTTCCTAACGCCTTTAAATTTCTATTTAACATGGCAGTAAAAATGAGACTACAGAGACACGGTAGTAAAAAGCGTCCTTTCTACTTTATAGTAGTGGCCGATGCACGTGCTCCACGGGATGGTAAGTTTATCCAGAAAGTTGGAACTTACAATCCGCTTACAGTACCCGCAACCATCCAGTTAGACCGTCAAAAAGCGCTGGAGTGGCTGAATAAAGGTGCACAACCTACGGACACTGTTCGCAGAATCCTCTCTTTCAAGGGAGTATTGTTCCTGAAACACCTTTTAAGAGGTGTGAAACTGGGATTGTTTGATGAAGCAACAGCTATGACCAAGTTCCAGACATGGCATACTGAGCATGAAAGCAACATTACCCGTCGTTCAGAAGAGCACAAGAAGAACCAAAGAGCCAAGAAAGTTTATGTTCCTATCGTAAGAAAGGTAGAAGCTAAACAACCTGAAGTTTCTGAAGGTCCATCCGAAGCACCTGAAGCACCAACCGAAACACCGGCTGAAGCTTAAGAAGAACGGCTGACAATATTCCAGGGCCCGAATGAAAATTTCGGGCCTTTTTTATGAAAGAACGCAGATGAAAGATTACATCCACATAGGTAAGATCGTAGCTAGCTTTGGCTTAACAGGCGAAGTGATACTCAAACATGCATTGGGCCAGAAAACAATATTGAAAGATATTGAAGCGGTTTTTATAGAAGAAGTCAAAGGATCATACCTGCCTTATTTTGTTGAGTCGTCAAAGGCAAGAAATGAAGAAGAGACCTATGTAAAGCTTGAATCGATCGATACCAAAGAATCTGCCAACCGTTTTACTACACGCAATGTTTGGTTGCTGGATGAAGATTTCCGTAAGCTGGCAGGTAAAACAGCTGCTATCTCATTACTCGGTTTTGAATTGATCTGCGATGAAGACGGCAGCCTTGGCCCAATAGAAGAAGTGATCGAACAACCGCACCAGGTATTGTTGCGCATTACACTTGAGGGTGGCAATGAAGCATTGATACCGCTGCACGCAGAAACACTTGATAAGATCGATCATAAAAAGAAACAGGTGTTTGTAACACTTCCGGATGGATTACTCGATGTGTATCGTTGATCCGCTTTAAATCAGATATCCGAGAGTGTAAAATGTTTCAGATTTTTATTGGCAGCCTTCGCACAATTCAACGCCCTCATAGCTTGCATCGTATGCCGGTAATTATGTGCGATCAGGAACAGGAAGGTATCGCCCAGTTTTAGCCTTATAAATTTTGTAATGGATATAGGTACCCTAACCTTATTCATATCAATATGCTTTGCTTCGTTCAGCAGCACCAGCAATTTTTCCTGCTGCTCTATAAATTCAGCAATTACTTGATAACTATCCTCCTGAACCTGCGGGTTATGCTCTTTGGGAGCAGACATTTTTTTAGCGGGCTTACCACTTGCGTCTGTCAACATCATTTTTGTAAAATAATTACCTAGCCATCCGGCAATAAATGTTGCCGTAACGTGCGATCCATTTTGTTTGGCAACATTGATCCGGTTTTCCATTAATGGGAGGTAGTAACGCCCATAACTATTCAAATGAGCAAGACATTGATTAGCGCTCCATTTTTCGGGAGAGGCTTTATGCGCAAAAACGCTATGTGGCAGTGTCTGCCATTCGCTAACAGCTTTCTGTAAAAAAGCCTCTGTATGTTCAGATAAATAATCCAGTAATTTTTCGGTATTGTAAACGGGCATATGATTTTTTTTGATCTGATGCAAAGCTGCCCTTCTTATAAAATATAAATCTTGGTCTGCGCTAAGATTTATTCTTTTGTTTGTCCGCCGTAGCTTCAGCGAAGGAGGACGGTGCAGCTTTTCGTCCCAAAGTTTATGACGCCCGCTATCCCGAAATCTTCACCGATGAAAGCAGCTTACTAAACGTTGTCGGATCAATCCCCATATAATTCGCCAGGTACTTATGCGGAATAAGATTCAAAATATGCGGACTCCTTTTCATCAATGTCTTAAATTTTTCCTCCGCCGAAAAACACTGCAATTCAATCTGCCTCTCCAGCACCCCCGCCAAAGTATGGTTAGTAATCTTCCGCATCATTTTCTCAAAATTGTGATAGCGATCCGCCAACTCCTGCACCTGGTGATAGGTAGTACGGTAGAACTCACTGCTGGTGAGTGTTTCCAGGAAATACTTTGAAGGCTTCTGTAATAAAAAGGAATCGGCCACTCCCGAAAATGAATAAGGATACATAAATACGATGGTCCCTTCCTTCCCATCCTCGCCCAGATAAAACGCCCGCTGAACGCCTTCTGTAACGAAATAAAGATATTTTTCCGTTTCACCCGCAGCGGTTAAGATAGTCTTCCTTTTAGCCGAAAAGGGTTGCCAGATGGAAGAAAACCCATCCCACTCCTCATCGCTCAAAGGATGAATCCCGAAAATAAATTGCTTTAACTGCTGTAGTGCCACCTCGTCCATCCCCCTAAAATAATCAATTCGTTAATCCGTCATCCGTAAATCCGCCAATTATCTACCTTAGCAAACACATGTCTCACCCCCAACGCTATATCGCCCATTTTGATCTCGATTCTTTCTTTGTAAGCGTTGAGGTGCTTAACGACCCTTCTTTAAAAGGCAAGGCTGTTATTGTGGGTGGTTCGCGTGAAAGGGGCGTTGTGAGTACCTGTAGCTATGAGGCAAGAAAATTTGGTGTGCGTAGCGCCATGCCCATGAAAACGGCCCTGAAGCTTTGCCCGCATGCGATACTGGTACGGGGCACGCGCGGTGAGTATAGCCGTTATTCGCGCTGGGTAACAGATATCATAGCCGCCAAAGCACCGCTATTTGAAAAAGCATCGATCGATGAGTTCTACATCGATCTCACCGGGATGGATAAATTCTTTGACCCTTACCAATGGACCATCGATCTGCGCACAGAGATCATCGACAAAACACAGTTACCTATTTCGTTCGGATTAGGTACCAATAAAATGATCGCCAAGATCGCAACCGATGAAGCCAAACCCAATGGATACATTTTTGTTCAGCCGGGTATGGAAAAAGAATTCCTGGCTCCTTTGCCGGTGAGTAAATTCTCAGGGGTAGGCGAGCAGACCTTCCTCACCCTGAAAGCCATGGGTATCCATACCATCCGCGACCTGGCCCAAACACCACTGTCTATTCTTGAGAAGAAATTAGGCAAGTGGGGATTGGGTCTCTGGAATAAATCGCAGGGCATTCATACAGGCGAAGTGCATCCTTACCATGAAGCCAAATCCATCTCTACAGAAAATACATTTGAAGAGAATTCTACCGATATGGAGTTCCTGTTAAGTGAATTGGTTCGGATGACAGAAAGGGTAGGATACGAGTTGCGCCAGGATGGAAAACTCACAGGCTGTGTAGCCGTTAAGATCCGGTATCCTGATTTTGAAACCACTTCCCGGCAAACCACCATCGACTATACTCTTCGGGATGATGAACTGATACCGGTTGCTATTGATCTTTTTCATAAATTATACCGCAAAGGGCAGCCTATACGCTTGCTGGGTGTGCGTTTGAGTGAGCTTACCAATCACCCGGTACAGGCTAGTCTTTTTGATGATGCAGAGCGGAAGAACAATTTGTATAAAGCGATTGATGATGTTAAGAATAAGTTTGGAAAAACGTCACTGCAAAAGGCAAGGACAGTTAAAAAATCGCCGTAATTAAATATTTTATCATTAGTCTACTTTTTTAGTAGGAAATATGTATTTTTGTCACCTCAAAGCCCAACATATATGAGTTTACGTTTAGGGGATATCGCCCCAAATTTCAAAGCAAATACCTCCGCCGGTGAGATTGATTTTTATGAGTATCTCGGTGATAGCTGGAGTGTATTGTTCTCTCATCCTGCTGATTATACGCCTGTTTGCACAACTGAACTTGGCAGAACGGCAGCATTGAAAAGCGAGTTTGAAAAAAGAAATGTAAAGGTTCTCGCATTAAGTGTTGACAGCCTCGAAAGACATGAAGGCTGGATCAACGATATCAATGAAACCCAAAAAACAACGGTTGATTTCCCGATCATTTCTGATGTAGATAAATCCATTGCCAATGCATATGGTATGATACACCCCAATGCATCCGAAACATTTACCGTTCGTTCGCTGTTCATCATCGGCCCGGATAAAAAAGTGAAACTGATGATCACATATCCTGCTTCAACCGGAAGAAATTTTGTTGAAGTACTGCGCGTGATCGATTCATTGCAGTTAACAGCTAACTACAGTGTAGCCACCCCGGCCGACTGGAAAGAAGGCGAAGATGTAATTGTAGTGCCGGCAGTGAGCACAGAAGATGCCATCAAAAAATTTCCGAAAGGCGTTGATATCGTAAAACCTTACCTGCGATATACACCCCAGCCTAACAAATAACCTTTTTATTTTTTTGTACTTGTTACGGCCCCGATTTCTATCGGGGCTTTTTCGTTCTGGGGGCTACAAACCTTTCGTGCCGATGGCACTTTTTTATTATCTTACTGCAAATTAACTACATGAGAAAGCTCCTTCTTTTATGCATCACTATGTGCATCCTTAACATTGTGACCGCCCAGCGAACCATTATTTATTGTGGTCAATTGATTGATGTAAAGAATTTAAGCGTTCTCAAAGAAATGTCCATTGTGATTACCGACAATAAGATCACCGATGTGCTGAAGGGATATACAGCGGCAACAGCAGGAGATAAAGTGATCGATCTGAAAAATAAAACAGTGATGCCCGGTTTGATAGATATGCATGTGCACCTGGAAAGTGAGACAAGTCCCAATAATTATCTTAATGGCTTTACCTGGAACGCACCTGATTATGCTTTTCAGTCCGTTGTATTTGCTGAACGCACGTTAATGAGCGGGTTCACAGCAGTAAGAGATCTTGGGGGCTCAGGAGCAAATATCTCACTGCGCAATGCGATCAATAAAGAATGGGTGAAAGGCCCAAGAGTATACACAGCAGGTAAATCGATTGCCACAACAGGCGGTCATGCAGATCCGACCAACAATTACCGCAAGGACCTGATGGGTGATCCGGGACCGAAAGAAGGTGTTGTAAATGGACCGGACGATTGTGCAAAAGCAGTTCGTCAGCGTTATAAAGAAGGTTCTGATCTTATTAAAATAACTGCAACAGGTGGTGTGTTAAGCATGGCAAAAGATGGCGCCGGGGCACAATTCACGGAAGCAGAAGTGAAAGCCATTGTAGCAACCGCCAAAGATTATGGGTTTAAAGTTGCGGCGCATGCGCATGGTGCGGAAGGAATGAAACGTGCTGTGCTGGGTGGTGTAAGTTCAATAGAACATGGAACTTATATGACGGAAGAAGTCATGCAGTTGATGAAAGAACGTGGCACCTACCTGGTTCCAACTATCATCGCCGGAAAATCTTCAGCAGATTCTGCCAAGAAGCCGGGTTACTATCCGGAAATAGTAAGAGCAAAGGCATTAGTAGTTGGAAATTTTATCCAGGCAACATTTGCGAAAGCGTATAAAGCCGGTGTAAAGATCGCCTTCGGAACAGATGCCGGGGTATATGCACACGGTAAGAACTGGATGGAATTTATTTATATGACCGAAGCCGGAATGCCAATATTAGAAGCTATCCGCGCAGCAACACTAAGCGCATCAGATCTCCTTGGAGACGACCGAATAGGTATTATTGCCAAAGACAAACTCGCTGATATTATTGCTGTTGATGGTGATCCTGTGAAAGACGTAAATAGTATGGGGCGCGTTAAATTTGTAATGAAGAACGGAGTGGTATATAAAAATGATTGAAACATAAGATTTGCCACTGAAACACAGAAGCACTGAAAAAATCTTCTGTGTTTCAGTGCTTCTGTGGCAAAAAAATCACGCTTTCCATTTCCGCAATTGCGCCAACAAAGCCCTCAGATCTTTCGGCACTTCCGCCTCAAGATCAAACGACTCGCCGTTAAGTGTAAACTTTAACTGGTAAGAATGTAAGGCGAGCCTGGCTAATATCGGTCGCTCTTCATCTGCAATCTTTGAAAGTTTAAAATTCTTTTTAAGCGAAGAAAGTAACACGGGCTTAGGATCACCATAAACTTCATCGCAAACGATCGGGTGCCCGATATGCTGCATATGCACGCGGATCTGGTGCGTACGCCCCGTATGAATTCTGAACTGCACCCATGAATATTGGCGGAACGATTCCAGCACTTCATAATCTGTAAGCGATACTTTCCCCTTTGTGTGTGTCAGCATTTTGGTTGCCTTACCGGGATGTTCCATGATAGGTGCATCAATGCTGCCCTTTGGTGTCATCATATTTCCATATACCAGGCCCACATAATATTTTTCCATTTCACGCCCCTCGAATAATGCCGATAGGTCCTTATGACTTTGCTCTGTTTTAGCAAATACAATAATGCCGCTTGTATCCCTGTCGAGGCGGTGTACGGTATAAATGGAACCGTATTTTTCTTTCAGTATATCCTTTAAAGAAATCTCCTGTCCCAGCCGGTCGGGAATACTTAGGAGACCCGAAGGTTTATTTACCGCTACGAACTGGTCGTTATCAAAAATTATATCCATATACTATTCTCCTTCAAAAGAAGCTGCACTGCGTGGTACATCAGGACCTTTCCCTTTTCTTAAAAATGATTTGTTCATGAACTTCAGGAGACGAACTTCTTTCTCATTCAGGAAGCGCCATTTACTGCGATCCACATTCTTTTTGGTGAGGTTGGCAAACATTACCCTGTCGAGGCTTTTTACATCATAGCCCAGGTGTTCGAATATTCTGCGCACGATACGGTTACGCCCGCTATGGATCTCAATGCCCACAACATGTTTGTCTTTTGGATCGGTATAACCGGCTGCATCGGCCTGTACAAGGCCATCTTCCAATGTGATACCAGCCAATATGCTTTCCAGGTCTTTTTTGGTAACAGGTTTATCAAGTGTTACTTCATAGATCTTCTTTACTTCAAATGAAGGGTGGGTTAATTGTTGTGCAAGATCACCATCATTGGTCAGCAGCAATACACCTGTGGTATTCCTGTCGAGTCTTCCTACCGGGTAAACTCTTTCAGGGGTTGCATTCTTTACAAGATCAAGCACCGTTTTTCTACCTTGTGGGTCATTGGAAGTGGTGAGAAAATCTTTGGGTTTATTCAGCAATATATAAACAGCATTTCGCTGGAGAAATACCTGTTTGTTTTTAACGATCACTTTATCAACCCCGCTGACTTTATATCCCGGTTCAAATATTTTATCTCCGTTTACAGTCACATATCCTGCTTTCACAAGTTCTGCCGCTTCTCTTCTTCCACAAACGCCTGCGTGTGCAATGAACTTATTCAACGGCATTAATTCAGTAGAGTTAACAGCCAAAGATCCAGTCGCATCAACAGAAGCATCCTTTACTTTTCCCTGTGCTCTTGGACCCTGCTGACGCGTAGGTTTTCCTGCCCCCTGTACCCTGTCACCTGGTTTATTTGTGTCTGTTTTTCTTGCCTCGATGGGTCTGTTAGGTCCGCCTGGGGTTCTTTTGCCAAACCGGGCAGCCTGGGGTCGTTCTTCTTTGGGAGGCGTTTCAATACCGCGCATCTTATCCTTCTTTTTTTGCCGCATTTCTTCTCCTGCGGCCCTTGATGCGGCTTTTTCTTTTTTCTTTTCCTGGCGATATTGTTCTTTAATCGCGCTGCCTTTCTTCTGATTGGCAAACTTGTCGAAGTTGTCTGTACGTTGTTTTTTCATTTTGCGTGTGATTTGCTGTTTTTCAACAGGAACGGCAAAGGTAGTTTATATTAAATAAACACATATTACTGCTGGTTCCATCCATTTTCCTTCTATTGTTCGTTTCATGGTCGGTATTTCTCCTTATCACAGCCTTATCAACTTCGTTCCTGATCGAAGAATGTTCGTCCATGACCGAAGAATGTTCGAGTGTGGCCGAAGAATGTTCGTCCATGACCGAAGAACATTCGAGTATGACCGAAGGATCTTTGCCCTGGAGGGAAGCAAACAAGGAGAAATGGCGAGGCTGATAAGGCTGTGATATGGAGCTGGTAAGAAGAAAGGATGAACAACAGCAGGAAAACAGGCAAACACCCAGTGGCGAAAGTCAATTATCCCGATATTGAGTCCTTAGCGATTATTTGCCCTTATTCGCCAGCTGTCCGCAAGCAGCATCAATATCCTTACCCCTGCTGCGCCGTAAACGGGCATTCACTTTATTGCCATCAAGGATACCCATAAAATTCTGTATCCCTTCTTCATCAGGCTTTGTAAAACGGAAGGCATCGATGGGATTGTATTCGATGATATTGATCAGGTCTGCGGGTATCTGGCGGTAGATCCTTGTCAGGTCCTCTGCATCTTTTTCAGAGTCGTTGAGGTTTTTAAACAGGATATATTCAAGGGTGATCTCGCTACCGGTTTGCTTATAAAAATAATTCAGCGCCTCTATCAGTACCTTGATATTATTGGTTTCATTGATCGGCATGATTTCATTCCGTTTCGCATCTGTTGGCGCATGTAAAGAAAGAGCCAATTTAAAACGCACTTTATCATCTCCCAGCATTCTGATCTGTTTGGCAACACCGGCGGTTGAAACGGTGATCCGCTTAGGGCTCATGAACAGGCCATCTTCTGCAGATATTCTTTCAATGGCTTTCATCACATTGCTGTAATTCAACAAGGGTTCGCCCATGCCCATGAAAACGATATTGGTTAGTTTCTTTTCAAATGTTTTTTCGCTTTGCTGGTTGATAAGAACCACCTGGTCGTAAATCTCATCATAGGTAAGGTTGCGCTTCCTGTCCATATACCCTGTTGCGCAGAACTTACAGCTGAGACTGCAACCTATTTGTGAAGAAACACAGGCAGTCTTACGTTCTTCAGTTGGGATGAGTACCCCTTCCACTAAATGGTTGTCAAATGTTTTAAAACGGCTCTTAACGGTTCCGTCATCACTGAATTGCGTAGCATCCACTCTCAGGGCCGGTAAAGAAAAATCAGTAGCTAATTTAGCGCGGAGGTCCTTGCTGAGGTTGCTCATTTCATCAAAATGATGGGCATGTTTCTGCCATAGCCATTCGTGCACCTGCCTAACCCTGAAACGCTTATCTCCAATACGTTCAAAATAGGCTTCAAGGTCGGCAATGCTCTGGTGCCGTATGTTTGGTAGTTCCGTTTTCATCCGGCAAAGGTAACTCAATCCCCGGGAAGGGCATTTTTGTGCGTTAAATAAATATCTTGCAGTATGAAAACATGCTATGTAATTGATGCGGTAAGAACGCCGATCGGACGATACGGGGGGAAACTGAGTTCCATCCGACCGGATGATCTGCTTGCACACGTATTCAGCGCTTTACTCAATAGAAATGAAACAATAGACCCCGCAGCCATTGAAGACGTGATCGCAGGCGCAGCTAACCAGGCAGGGGAAGATAACCGGAATGTGGCCCGTATGGCAGCTTTGCTGGCCGGAATGCCGGTGAGCGTGGGAGGTAACACCGTTAACCGCTTATGTGCCAGTGGTTTACAGGCGATCATGGATGCATCGCGTGCTATTATGTGCGGGGAAGGAATGATCTATATCGCCGGCGGTGTGGAAAGCATGACACGCGCCCCATTTGTAACGGCAAAAAGCGAAGGCGCCTGGAACAGGAAAGTAGAAACTTTTGATAGTACAATCGGCTGGCGGTTTACCAATAAGAAGCTCGCTGAAATGTATCATCCCTACAGCATGGGAGAGACCGCAGAAAATGTAGCCAATGATTGGAACCTTACCCGTGAAGAACAGGATGCTTTTGCGTTTTCATCACAGCAAAAATATTTTGCCGCACTCGAAGCAGGTAAATGGGATGATGAGATCGTGGCCATTGAAATGATCAACGACAGGCTCATCACCTGGTTTAACCAGGATGAGCATCCGCGTCACACAACACTTGAAAAACTAGCAGGATTAAAACCCGCTTTCGCAAAAGAAGGAAGTGTAACAGCCGGTAACTCATCGGGCATCAACGATGGCGCAGCTGCCATGATACTGGCAAGCGAAGAAGCTGTAAAACTATTTAACCTGCAACCCATCGCTCGGATAGTAAGTATGGGCGTAACGGGCGTAGATCCCGCTATTATGGGCATGGGTCCAGTACGCGCTTCGCAAAAAGCATTACAGCGGGCAGGCTTAACAACAAAGGACCTCGATGTGATTGAACTGAACGAGGCATTTGCTTCACAAAGTCTTGCCTGCATGAAAGAACTCGAACTCGATGCAGCAAAAGTAAATGTGAACGGAGGTTCAATAGCGATCGGTCACCCACTGGGCTGCAGCGGTGTGAGGATCTCAGCAACACTCGTACATGAGATGAACAGGCAACGTTCAAAGTATGGATTGGCTACCATGTGCGTGGGTGTAGGGCAGGGGGCGGCGGTAGTGTATGAGGGGCTATAGCCTGATAATTAATAATTTTAAATTAACAATTATTATATATTTTGTGAGAACAAAATTTTACTATGAAAAAATTACTCTTTCTCTGTTTCGCTGTTTGTCTTTACGTTTCAGCATCTGCGCAAACAGACACTACTTTACAGCAATATACCGGCAAGTATAAATTTCCGGATGGCAGCGTGATATCCGAAGCGCAGGTCACACTGGAAAGTGGTGCTTTATCCGTTACTTCTTCAGCAGGCGTGTCCCCTATGCAAAAACAGGGAGAAGATCTTTTTGCCATTACCCAATTTCAGGGCACTGCGAAATTTAAAAGGGATGCCAATAAAAAAATAACGGGTGTAAGTATCAGTGCAATGGGCTATGAATTGGAAGGAACAAAAATAGAAGGGGCTGCTGTGGCTTTGCTTCAGTTTAAACAGCGGAACGTTTTTGTTTGGGCGTTGACGCGTTGATCAGGATATTTTTTTGCCACTGAAACACAGAAGCACTGAAGGGATCTCTTCAGTGCTTCTGTGTTTCAGTGGCAATTTTATTGGTAATATGTATCATCCAGATGAAACAATCCATCTTCCTTTTTCCAGTACCAGAATTTCTTTTTGTAAATGATATACGTTCCTTTCGCAGAAGTTTTTGCAAATTCTTTCGGCACAAACAATACACGTGGAGGAACCAATTTGAAACGAACGATCAGGTTATTTCTTTGCACGGGTGTATAAGCACGTGCTATCTCTGAATATTTAACTTTACCACTGATATCTTCCGGCAGGTTCTCGCGGGATGTAATGATCTTTCCGCCTGCATCAATTACAACCATGGGTTCTGAAAATGTTTTCACAACAGGAGCTGGGGTAGTAGTGATTATTTCCGGCTCGGCAGCCATCGTATCGGCGGGCCTGGGTGTATCCTGGGTTTTAGTAGCTGTATGATCACGCGTACTCTTTGAAGGCTGTGTTTTCTTGCTACAGGAAGCAAACAGGGCAGAAAAGGCAAAAAGCAGGTAGCAAAGCTTCTTCATTCGTTTTTTACATTTTATATGTAAAAAATGTGCCACGATTTCTAATCTATCGAAGCGTAAAAAAGTCAACCAATGCTTCCTGGCTCATCGTCTGCTGCGTACTTGCTTTCAGATCTTTCACCACACAGGTTCCCGCTGCGAGCTCTTCACTCCCCAGTATCACCACAAAAGGCACTTGTTTCTTATCTGCAAATTTGAACTGTTTATCAAATTTTGCATTTTCATGGAATAATTCACAGGCGATATTGTGATCTCTCAGTTGCTGCATCAGTAAATAAGCTGCCTTGCTTTCTGCTTCGCCGAGATTAAAAAATAATACCTGTGTTCCTGCCTGCACATCTTCAGGAAACAATTGTAATTCTTCCATTACATCATAGATCCTGTCAACCCCAAAGCTGATCCCTACGCCGGGAACATCGGGAACACCGAATAAACCCGTGAGGTCATCATATCTTCCGCCGCCACCAATGCTGCCCATCTGCACGTTCAATGCTTTTACTTCAAATATGATACCTGTGTAGTAGTTTAATCCGCGTGCGAGTGTGAAGTCTGTTACCAGCTTTGCATTGGGTGTTGCAGGTTGTGAGATGGCATAATTAAGTATGTATTCAATTTCTTCTATTCCTTTTTTACCCGTTTCTGTATACCCGATCAGCGTTTTTAATTCAGCGATCTTTTCTTTGTCTGAACCCTGGATCGATAAATATCTTTCTATCATTGCCACCTGTTCACCGGCCAATCCTTTTTCTGATAACTCTGTTTTTACTTTCTCTAACCCGATCTTATCCAGCTTATCAATGGCGATCGTAATATCTATCATCTTATCTGCACCGCCACATACTTCTGCCAGTGCAGCTAAGATCTTCCTGCTGTTAATGCGGATCTCTACGGGTACACGTAATTGCGTAAACACACGGCTATAGATTCCCGTTAGTTCTACTTCATTTAATAACGACCTGCTGCCCACCACATCACAATCACACTGGTAAAACTCGCGGTAGCGGCCCCTTTGCGGTCTGTCGGCCCTCCATACGGGCTGTATCTGGTAACGTTTGAAAGGCAGTGTAAGCTGCCCGTAATTCATGGCAACATACCGCGCAAAGGGAATGGTCAGATCATATCGGAGTGCACGCTCTGTAATATCCTTTGTGCTTTTGCCGGCAAGTATTTTTTCAAAGGCTTCTTTTGTCTGCTCCTGTTTTGCAGCATTATCAAGCCCGTTATTCAGGATCTTAAATATAAGCTTATCACCTTCTTCACCATATTTTCCCATTAACGTATCCAGGTTTTCCATCGCCGGTGTTTCCAGCGGCTGAAAGCCATGCAATTCAAAAACAGAACGGATGGTTTGGAATATATAATTACGCTTGCGTACAACTGCTGCACCAAAATCTCTTGTTCCCTGTGGTAATGAAGGTTTGCTCATCTACGGCTGCTGTTTCTTGTTTGTATATCGCTGAATGATCGTATCGCATGCATTGCTTAGCATATCAAATACATAATGAAAATCTTTCTCCGTTCCATACCATGGATCAGGAACACTTTTTATTGCTTCCGGGTAAAGTTCTGACAGTATCAGGCTCACTTTATTTTTATCCCAGCTGGCGCCGCTGATCCTTTTCACCTCTTCATAATTCTCTTCATCCATCACATATATCTTATCAAATGCCAGCATATCCTCTCTTGTAAATTGCCTGCATTGCTGTGAGCTGATGTCAATTCCGTTCATCAGCGCCGCCTTTATCGATAATGTGTGTGGCGGCTCACCGATATGATAATTGCCGGTCCCCGCGCTATCCACGGTCCAGTCCAACCCCGCTTTCGCAATCCTATCCTGCAATATGCCCTCTGCCAAAGGGCTGCGGCAGATATTTCCCAGGCACACCATCAAAATTCTCATGGGTCAAAGATAATAGAATCCGCAGCTAAAAGCTCTTAGCCCGCAACCCGTTGCAAATAGCTAAAAAACTATGTTAAGATTACTAACGCTCATTAGTAATCAATTATGGAAATCCCTGCTCACCGCATCTAATTGTTATAATGACCGATTTGTTTTTAAAATGACACCGGGTTTGTTTCAGCGAAATAAAATTATTGACTAAATTGCCCGTCACGGCTTTATTTTAATTAATTGTTAATGGAAACGGATTTCAAAGAAAAGCAGCAGAAAAGTTATATTTTGATGCGGATGACATACGACCTTACTATGGCGCTTCTCTTACTGGCTATGGCTTTGGTGATGTTGCTCGCAGAAAAATTAAACATTGTACAATTGGTGGGTATAGATCCGTTCTTCAGGTATTTTTTTGGAGGTATCTGTTTGTTATATGGCGGTTTCCGTTTGTATAGGGGCATCAGGAGAACATATTAAGATGAGAGTGATAAGGGTATTATATTATAGCGCATTCGTGTTCTTTGTTTCTTGCAGTACATCTCCTCAAAAAGAGGATACGAGGGATTCGCCAACTAAAGGCGTAATCAATATCAGTGTGGATGAGAGCTTCAAACCCGTGATAGAAGAGCAGATATTCGTGCATCACTCTTCGTTCCCGAATACGAAGATCAATGCCAGTTATAAATCTGAAGCAGCCTGTTTCAGGGATCTGCGGTCAGATAGCACGCGGATGATCATTGTTGCCAAAGGACTTACTGAGAAAGAGGCGCAGGTGTTTCAGGATAACCTGTCCTTTAAACCCCAATATGGTATACTGGCCTATGATGCGGTAGCGGTTATTGTTAACAGGGAATCGAAAGACAGTGTGTTTACAATTGAACAATTGAAAGAGATACTGAGCGGCAAGAACAAGGTAACCGCAGTGATGGATGGGAAAAATGCAACAAGCACGGTACGTTTTTTACAGGATAGTGTGCTAAAAGGGGCTGCATTTGGCGCCAATGTAGTAGCTTCCGACAATAGTGAGCAGGTAGTTGATGTGATTGCAAGAACACCGGGGGCAATAGGATTTGTAGGATTGAGCTGGGTGGGAAACGGGGATGATAAAAAGCAAAAGGCTTACCAAAAAAAGATCCGTCTCGCTTTGGTAGAATGTGTCAACTGTATTGAAAAAGATGTTTTTGCAAGACCCTCACAGGCTTCCATCACATTTGGACAATATCCTTTGGCACGCCCCTTGTATTATATTCTGAAAGAGAATTCAGCGGGACTGGGTACAGGTTTCATGAATTTTATGAGTCTTGAGCGTGGACAGTTGATTTTCAGGCGTGCATTTCTGGCGCCGGCTAAAATGGGGTTTAATACCAGGCAGGGAAAAATAAAGGACGAAGATTAACACAACAATTATAAAAACAGGACAAATGAAGAAGATCGTTTCTTTGGTGTTTACAGTAATGCTTACTGCACAGTGTTTGATGGCCCAGTACACAGAAGGGATCAAATACCTGAATTATCAGAAGAATACAAGTGCAAAAGCTGCATTCCAGAAATTGTATGATGCCAATCCAAAAGATGCGCAGGCCATTTATTGGCTGGGACAGGCTTTGATGGGAACTGATGGAGGAGATCCTGCAAAAGAACAGGTAGCAGCAGCAAAGGCTTTATACCAGAAGGGATTGGCCGATGTAGGCAGCGATCCGTGGTTGCTGGTAGGAATGGGTCATATCGGTATCCTGGAAAGAGAAGATGTGAATGCGGTGAAACAGAAGTTTGAACAGGCTATTACTGCTTCAACTGCAACCAGTGGTAAAACCAAAGGCAAGCCGAATCCACTTATCCTTAGCGCAATAGGTCGTGCAAATGCATATGCTACTGCCAATTTTGGAGATAATGCATATGCTGTTGACAAACTGAAACAGGCGGCAGCGCTTGATCTGACCAACCCGGATATCCTGATCAATTTAGGGATCAACTACCTGAAAATGGGTGGTGAAAATGGTGGAGAAGCTGTAAAAGCCTATACAGAAGCAATTACCAGGGATCCTAAGAATGCATATGCAATGTACCGGATAGGTAAGATCTACCAGAGTCAGAATAACAAGGATCAGTTTGAAACCTATTTTAATAATGCAATTGCTGCAGATCCTGCATTCCCACTGGCTTATTACGCGTACTATCAATATTATGCAGAGCGTGAAGTGAACAAGGCAAAAGAATACCTGGACAAATTTGTATCCAATGCCGATAAAGATCCGAGGAACGAATACTTCCTGGCTGAATACCTTTTCCGTGCAGGAAAGAATGCAGAGTCTATTGCGAAAGTAAAAGAACTCGAAGCTTCTGCCGGGTTAACAGCCATTCCACGGTTAAGTATATTATATGCTTATAACTATGATAGAATGGGTGATTCTGCGCAGGCAAAGACAAACCTGGAGAAATTCTTTGCATCGGCTCCTGCTGATAAGATCCAGCCGAGCGATTATGAGTTAGCGGTAAAAGTGTTATCAAAATTCCCGGGTAGCGAAGCACAGGCGGTTACTTATATAGAGAAAGCCATTGCCAACGATACTTCGAAAGTGAATAAGATCAATTATACCATTCAGGCAGCAGAAATGTTTGGTAAAAATAAAATGTATGCTGATCAGCTAAAATGGTCACAAAGGGTTGTTGACCTGAAAGGGACAGCGGGTGAGATAGATTATTACAAAATGACAACAGCTGCTTTGAACGCAAAGGATTACCCGCAAACCATCGAGATCGCAAAAAAATATATGGCCGCTTTCCCGGATAAGCCGCAGCCATACACGTTCTTTAAAAGGGCAGCGGTTGCTTCAGATCCTGATACCAGCGGAACTATTATCGCCCATCTGAACTACCTGGATTCTGTTTATACGGTTGTGAATAAAGAAAAATATAAAAAAGATATCTTTCTTAATCAATACTATATACTGAATGCCTATACCAAACAAATGGTAGCGCTGCAGCATAGTCCTGATTTTAAGGTAAAGACTGATGGCACAAAGACTGCCGCAGTTGAGGAATTTATCGCAGTAAGCCAGAAAGCAGTAGAAGTAACAGAAAGCATGTTACTGGCATATCCTGACCCGGCAGACGATAATAACCGGTATGCTATGCAGGCCAAGACACAGATCCAGAAAGGAATCGACTATTACACCAAACCTCCTGTTAAGAAATCAGGTGCTTCCAATTCAACAACCGGGAACAGCACCAGTGCGGGACTCAAAGGATAACAATAAAAAATATATAAGAAAAGACTCCTCTAGATGAGGAGTTTTTCTTTTATATCCTTCACAAGCTTATTTTTGCCAAACATTTAATAGCGTACATGAACTGGCTTTCTTTTTTATCTGATGCAAGTGCCACCAATTCAGCGGCTAACTATTTTCCAATAGGCCTGCAACTGCTGTTTGCAGCAGGTTTTGTAGCTACAATGATCGCTGTATCTGCCTGGGTAGGACCAAAACGCCAAACCGCCGATAAACTGGAGAATTTTGCCAGCGGTATCGAAACCCATGGAAATGCCCGCCAGCCAATGGCCATTAAGTATTTCCTGGTGGCTATTCTTTTTGTTCTATTTGATGTGGAAGTAATATTTTTCTACCCATACGCGGTTATTTTCCGCGAACTGGGATGGTCAGGATTTGGTGCCGTATTGATGTTCGTGGGCTTCTTTTTAGCCGGGTTCATCTATATCATTAAAAAAGGCGCACTAACTTGGGAAGACTGATGTGCAGAGGCACTGTTTAATTAGTAATTAGCAATTAGTAGTTAACAATTATAAGAGAACCGCAGGGGTTTTATAAATGTTATATAGCTGGTTTTAATTTCTAATTATTAATTACTAATTACTAATTGATTTAATATGGCACGTCCCGTACGTTTTAATATTCACCCCATAGAAGCTAAGCGCAGTGATGCCGTTGCCTCAATAGAAGCACCGGAAGGGTATGCGGGGGAAGGATTTTTTACGTCAAAACTCAGCGATGTAGTGGGTCTGGCGCGTAAAAACTCATTATGGCCCCTGCCTTTTGCTACCTCATGTTGCGGTATCGAATTCATGGCCACGATGGGGTCTCACTATGATCTTGCCCGTTTTGGTTCTGAAAGGGTTGGATTTTCGCCACGCCAGTGCGACCTGCTTATGGTGATGGGTACCATTGCAAAAAAAATGGCACCTGTATTGCGCCAGGTTTACCTGCAAATGGCAGAGCCCCGTTGGGTAATTGCTGTGGGTGCCTGCGCATCAAGCGGTGGTATATTTGATACCTACAGCGTATTACAGGGGATTGACCAGATCATACCGGTAGATGTATATGTACCGGGATGCCCCCCCCGCCCGGAAGCCATACTGGATGGTTTTATGAAAGTGCAGGAACTGGTAGGGCAGGAAAGCATTCGCAGAAGAAACAGCGAGCAATACAAAGCATTAATGGGAACATACGGAATAGAATAAAATATTACCACAGGCTTAAGCCTGTGGCTATAAAAACAACCATGGCATTGACCAACGCAACCGTTCAACAGAAACTAATTGAAAAGTTTGGAGAGGAATTCTTCAGGTTCGAAGAATCGTATGGTATGCTCAGTTTTGAAGCTGCCAAAGAACAGAACCTGAAAGTATTACAGTTCTTATTTGATGACACTGAATTGAATTTCAGGTTTCTTACCGACCTCTGTGCGGTAAACTACCCTGATCAACCCGGCCGCGAGCTGGCAGTTGTATATCACCTCCATAACCTGCAGGAAAATATCAGGATCCGCTTTAAAGTATTTACAGCCATCACAGAACCGGATATTTTTACTGCATCAAAATTATTCTCAGCTGCCAATTGGATGGAGCGTGAAACCTATGATTTTTACGGGGTTAATTTTGTGGGACATCCGAACCTGAAAAGAATATTGAATGTGGATGAGATGGATTATTTTCCCATGCGGAAAGAATTTCCACTGGAAGATCAGACAAGGGTTGATAAAGACGATGAAATGTTTGGGCGCGGATAAATAATTTACGGATTAGCGAATTGCGGATTAACGAATTAGATAAAAATCCGCAAATCCGTAATCCGCAAATCCGATAATTCAATAAAAATTAAGAAGTCTCGAAAGAGAGTGGACTATGACAGAACACGCACACCACATTAAACTGCCGGAAGGCTCAATAGAAAAGCAAACCACCACGCTGAATGTGGGGCCTACACACCCGGCAACACATGGTGTGTTCCAGAATATCATGGAGCTGGATGGAGAGCGTATCGTTTCTACTGAGGCAACGGTGGGCTATATACACCGCGCGTTTGAAAAGATAGCGGAGCGCCGTCCTTTATACCAGATCACACCACTCACCGATCGTTTGAATTACTGCAGCAGTCCTATTAATAATATGGGCTGGCACCTTACCTGTGAAAAATTGCTGGGTGTTGAAACGCCTAAGCGTGTTGATTATCTGCGTGTGATCATTATGGAGCTGGCACGTATTTCGGATCACCTGATCTGTAATTCGATTGTGGGTGTGGATACCGGCGCATACACCGGGTTTTTGTATGTAATGCAATACCGCGAACTTATCTATGAAATATATGAAGAAGTATGTGGGTCCCGTCTTACTACTAATATTGGGCGTATTGGCGGTTTTGAAAGGAATTTCACTAATACAGCGTTCACGAAACTCGAGAAATTCTTAAAGGAATATCCGTCCGTATTAAAAGAATTTGAGAACCTCTTCACGCGCAACCGCATCTTCATGGAACGTACCATCGGCGGCGGCGCCATTAGTGCAGAACGTGCGTTGAATTATGGATTTACGGGCCCTAACCTCCGCGCAGCAGGTGTGGATTATGACGTTCGTGTTCACAGTCCCTACAGCAGTTATGAAGATTTTGATTTTACCATACCTGTTGGAAAAACCGGTGATAATTACGACCGCTTTTTGGTGCGTAACCAGGAAATGTGGCAGAGCTTAGGTATCATACAACAGGCTTACCAGAAGATCCAGGAATTTAAAGGGGAAGAAGCAGAAGTATTTCATGCAAATGTTCCCGAGTATTATCTCCCTGAAAAGAAAGATGTATATACCAAGATGGAAGCGCTGATCTGGCACTTCAAGATCATCATGGGAGAAGTGGATATGCCGAAAGGCGAAGTATACAAATCAGTAGAAGGCGGTAACGGCGAACTTGGTTTTTACCTGATTAGCGATGGCGGTCGTGCACCGTTCCGTTTACATTTCAGGAGACCTTGTTTTATCTATTACCAGGCATATCCTGAACTGATCGTAGGCGGAATGCTGAGTGATGCAGTGGTTACCATGAGTAGCTTGAATCTGATTGCAGGAGAAATGGATGCGTAAAACAAATCAACTAATAAACGAGTAAACCCATAAACAAAAACCAGCAATGGTAAAATTTTCAGAAGAAAAACTGGCCAAAGTAAAAGAGCTCATCTCGCACTATCCGGAAGGGAAGCAGAAGAGTGCGCTATTGCCTTTGCTGCATATTGCACAGGATACTTTTGGCGGATGGCTGAGCCCCGATACCATGGATTATGTGGCCGAACTCTTACAGATCAAACCGATCGAAGTATACGAGGTGGCTACATTCTACAGTATGTATAATTTGAAACCGGTAGGTAAATATATGTTCGAGGTTTGCCAGACAGGTCCATGTATGTTGAATGGAAGTGATGATATTGTTGCTTATATCACCGAGAAACTGGGTATCAGAACAGGTGAAACAACAACAGACGGATTGTTCACGCTAAAAACGGTTGAATGCCTAGGGGCATGCGGTTACGCGCCAATGATGCAATTGGGAAAAACATATCGTGAGCACCTGACAAAAGAAAAAGTAGATTCCATCATAGAAGAGTGCAGAAAGAACGCAGCAACGAACAATTAATTAGGAATTAATAATTAGGAATTAGGAGTTGAGGATAAACCAAGAATAATTCGTTAATCCGTAATACGCTAATTCGCGAATCAAATAACATGGGTGTAAAACTTTTACTCGAAAAAGCACACGTTGAAGGAATACGCAGCTATGATGTGTATCGCCGTGAAGGCGGTTACCGCAGTGTGGAGAAGGCTTTGAAAGAAATGGGTCCTGAAGCCATTGTGGAGGAAGTAAAGAAAAGCGGTCTCCGTGGCCGTGGTGGTGCGGGGTTCCCGGCAGGAATGAAATGGAGCTTTATTGCTAAACCTGAAGGCGTACCCCGTCACCTGGTATGTAATGCAGATGAGAGTGAGCCCGGTACTTTTAAGGACCGTTACCTGATGGAATTTATTCCGCACCTGTTAATTGAAGGATTGATCGTTTCATCTTTTGCGCTCGGCAGTAATGCTACTTACATCTATATACGCGGTGAGTATGCATGGGTGGCAGAAATATTGGAGTATGCGATCGGCGAAGCCAAACAAAATGGATTTTTAGGAAAGAATATTTTAGGAACAGGATTCGATTGCGAAATTTATGTTCATCGCGGAGCAGGTGCATATATCTGTGGTGAAGAAACCGCTCTCATTGAATCACTGGAAGGAAAAAGAGGTAATCCACGTATCAAACCACCGTTCCCCGCTATACAGGGTGCATGGTTGCGACCAACGGTTGTAAACAACGTAGAAACCCTGGCAGCCGTGGTGCCTATCATTAATATGGGCGGCGAAGAATATGCCAAGATCGGTGTAGGAAAATCAACCGGTACCAAACTGATGTCCGCTTGCGGCAATATCAATAAGCCTGGCGTTTACGAGATCGACATGACCATCTCAGTAGAAGAATTTATTTATAGCGATGAATATTGCGGTGGTATCCCGAAAGGGAAACGCTTAAAAGCATGTATCCCCGGCGGGTCTTCTGTGCCGATTTTACCAGCCAACCTCTTATTGAAAACAGCCAAAGGTGAAACCCGTTACATGAACTACGAAAGTTTGAGTGATGGTGGTTTTGCAACCGGCTCTATGATGGGGTCAGGTGGTTTTATTGTGCTCGATGAGGATCAGTGTGTAGTAAAGAATACATATACATTTGCGCGTTTCTACCGCCACGAAAGTTGCGGACAGTGTTCACCCTGCCGCGAAGGAACAGGATGGATGGAGAAACTGTTATACAGGCTTGAAAAAGGACAAGGGAAGATCAGCGATATAGACCTGTTATGGGATATACAAAGAAAGATAGAAGGAAATACGATCTGCCCATTAGGTGATGCAGCGGCATGGCCCGTAGCAGCAGCCATCAGGCATTTCAGGGATGAATTTGAATGGCATGTGCTGAATCCGGCAGAATCTCAAACGAGAAACTATGGCTTGGCACATTATGCAGATCCGATACATGTTCCGGCATAAAAATTAGAAATTAGTATTTAGAATTGTAAACAGTTATGGCAGAAGCTGCACCATTATTTAAAGTAACCATCGACAACATCACGATTGAAGTTCCGGCAGGCACTACAATTCTGAATGCTGCACGCAAGATCGGTGGCGATGTTGCCCCTCCCGCAATGTGCTACTACAGTAAGTTGCAGGGCAGTGGTGGTAAATGTCGTACCTGTTTGGTTGAGGTTAGCAAAGGCTCTGAAAAAGATCCGCGCCCGATGCCTAAACTGGTGGCATCATGCCGCACCACGGTGATGGATGGAATGGAAGTGAAAAATATTACCAGTCCCAAAGTATTGGATGCACGCGCAGGTGTTGTTGAATTCTTATTACTCAATCATCCACTCGATTGCCCAATCTGCGACCAGGCCGGCGAATGTCATTTACAGGATCTTAGCTACGAACACGGAAAAGAAGGCACACGTTATGAGTTCCAGCGCCGCACATTTACAAAACACGATATCGGTCCTTATATACAGTTACACATGACACGCTGCATTCTTTGCTATCGTTGTGTATATGTGGCTGATCAACTTACGCAGAACAGGGAACACGGTATACTCGACAGGGGTGATCATTCTGAGATCGCCACATTGATCGAGAAAAGCCTGGAGAATGATTTTATAGGAAATGTGATCGATGTTTGTCCCGTGGGTGCGCTTACGGATAAAACATTCCGTTTCAAGAACCGCGTATGGTTCCTGAAACCATTAGATGCACACCGCGATTGCCCTACCTGCAGTGGTAAAGTTACTTTATGGAACCGCGGCGAAGAAGTGTTCCGCGTAACCGCAAGAAAAGATGAATGGGGTGAAGTGGAAAGTTTAGAAGACGGAAAACCTGCATGGATCTGTAATACCTGTCGCTTTGAAAAGAAAAAGACAAGCGACTGGGTGATAGAAGGACCAAGAATGATCAGCAGGCACTCTGTCATATCACAAGGGCATTACCAGGGTAATACCGGGCTTACGTTACCTGCAGAAACATTCCAGGCAACCAACAAGGGAAGAAACCCTAAGCTGATGATGAATATTCACGATGTAAGCGAGGTAAATAAAACCAATATCGAACTCAGTTTGATAGAGGGACCCGCTCACTCAACAGACTTTGATTCGAAAAAAGATTAATCGCAATACAAACCATGACATTACTTGCTATTGACTGGATCTTAATGATAGAAAAACTGGTGCTGATTGCCATCATTGTTTTTGCGAGCCTGGGTATTGCATTATATACCACGTTTGCAGAACGCAAAGTGGCGGCAATATTGCAGGACAGGCCAGGACCCAACCGTGCCGGGCCTTTCGGGCTGTTACAGCCTTTTGCAGATGGTTTGAAACTGATCATGAAAGAAGAGATCATCCCCAATACTGCCAACAAAGCATTGTTTGTATTAGGTCCGGGATTGGCCATGACGGCGGCTTTGATGAGTTGTGCAGTGATTCCATGGAGCAGTCATGTAGAACTTTTCGACAGGAGCATCGACCTGCAGATCGCAGACATTAATATCGGGATCTTATATGTATTTGGTGTTGTGAGCATGGGTGTATATGGTATCATGATCGGGGGATGGGCCTCGAATAATAAATTCTCATTGATGGCCGCGTTACGTGGCGCATCACAGGCCATCAGTTATGAACTGGCCATGGGATTGGCATTGATTGCTGTATTGATGATCTCAGGATCATTGAGCTTAAAGACAATTGTTGACCAGCAGATGGAAGCGGGTCGCTTATGGAACATCGCCTACCAGCCATTGGGCTTCATCATATTTTTTATCTGCGCAATGGCAGAGTGTAACCGAACACCATTTGATCTTCCGGAAGCGGAGAACGAATTGAACTTCGGGTATCACCAGGAATATTCCTCAATGAAACTCGGGTTCTATCTTTTTGCAGAGTATGTGAACATGATCATGAGCAGTGCGATCATGGCTTCTTTATTCTTCGGAGGTTTTGATATACCGTTCCTTGATGAGCGCACGCTGGCACCGAACATTGCGGCTATATTAGGCGTAGCTGCATTATTAACCAAGATCGTCATCTTTATATTTATATTCATGTGGATCCGCTGGACCATCCCGCGTTTCCGTTATGATCAGCTGATGGATCTCGGATGGAAAAAACTGGTGCCGTTGGCATTATTCAATATGTTGCTGACAGCAGCGTTTATATTGTGGAGGCAGGGGGCAGCGTAAAATTTACGGATTGCGGATTGACGGATTAACGAATTGAAAAACTTAGCATGCAAGCATTAACAAACAGGTCAAAAGATGTATCACGGAAGCCCATGAATTTCATGGAGCGGATGTATATACCGGGTATCTTAAAAGGGATGGCTATCACGTTCAGCCATATTTTTAAGAAGCAGCCAACTATCCGGTACCCTGAGCAGACACGCGCATTCAGCCCCGTATTCCGAGGATTGCATGTCTTGAACCGCGATGAAGAGGGTCGTGAACGCTGTACAGCCTGTGGTCTTTGCGCCGTAGCCTGCCCGGCAGAAGCCATTACCATGGAAGCAGCTGAGCGTTTACCGGGCGAAGAGAATCTTTACCGCGAAGAAAAGTATGCAGCCAAATATGAGATCAATATGCTGCGCTGCATTTTCTGCGGATTGTGTGAAGAAGCCTGTCCCAAAGATGCCATTTATCTAAGTGAAACATTTGCTCCCTCTAATTTTACCCGCAAGGGATTTATATATGGGAAAAACGAATTGCTGATACCCGATCCGGTAACAGAACCAGCGGAATATGAAAAAGCGAGAGGAGCATCAGCCAAAACAACCAGTGATTAGCAATTACTAATGACCAATTACTAATTATGAGTACGATCCAGATATTATTTTTCTTCCTGAGTGCCCTGGCCATCTTCAGTGCTGTAATGGTATTGATCAGTAAGAACCCGGTGCACAGTGTTTTATGGCTGATAGCCGTATTCTTTGCTATCTCCGGGCATTATATATTAATGAATGCACAGTTCCTGGCCATTGTAAACCTGATCGTTTATGCCGGAGCCATCATGGTATTGTTCCTGTTCGTGATCATGCTCATGAACCTGAATGCTGATGCAGAACCACAGAAACATGTATGGATGAAACTCGCAGGAGCGATTTCCGGCGGCTGTTTTTTAATGGTACTGGTATCATTGGTAAGACAGGCAACCGATATGCAGGCAAGAAGTGTGATGATGAAAGACGGAGATATCGGATTGATCAAAAATCTGGGTAAAGCACTATTCAGCCAATACGTAGTACCCTTCGAAATAAGCAGCGTACTTTTTTTAAGCGCCATGGTAGGTGCAGTAGTAATAGGAAAAAAAGATTAAACTATGCCAGTACAATACTATATCTATCTCTGTTTAACACTCTTCAGCATCGGAATAATTGGTGTGTTAACACGTCGTAATGCAATCATTGTGTTTATGTGTGTGGAACTGATGCTGAATGCAGTGAACCTTTTGCTGGTGGCATTTTCAAAAATGCACCATGCTGCAGCATTAGCAGGGGGGCAGCCAACATCAGTTGGGATCGAGGGACAGATCTTTGTATTCTTCATCATGGTAGTAGCGGCAGCAGAAGTAAGTGTGGGCCTGGCAATCATTGTAATGATGTACAGGAATACGCATTCGGTGGATATCAACTTTTTAAACAGGTTAAAGAATTAATATTTAGGGTATATGAGCAAACTTGTTTATCTGGTTCCTTTGTTTCCCTTGCTGGGTTTCCTGATCAATGGATTGGGAAGAAAGTCATTGTCTAAAACAATGATCAGCATCATCGGTACGGGTGCGATAGCCGCCTCATTTATTGTGAGCCTGGTTCTCTTCTTCGATGTGAAGGCACATGGAAGCACTATTTCCGTATTGTTCGATTTTATCAATGTAGATAGTTTCAAGATTCCTTTTTCTTTCCAGGTAGATCAGTTGTCTTCTTTATTTCTCCTGATCATTACCGGTATAGGTTCCCTCATCCATTTGTATTCTTCAGTTTACATGATCCATGAAGAGCCACAACATTATGGTCGCTATTTCGCCTACCTCAATTTGTTTGTATTCTCTATGTTGTTACTGGTGCTCGGTGGCAACTATGTGATCATGTTCATAGGATGGGAAGGCGTGGGTCTCTGTTCTTACCTGCTGATCGGTTTCTGGTTTAAGAACAACGATTACAATTACGCGGCAAAGAAAGCATTTGTCATGAACCGCATTGGCGATCTTGGTTTCCTGCTGGCAGTGTTCTGGTTATTACTGAAACTCGGCACAGCTACTTACGGAGATGTGTTTGAAAATGTGGCTAAACTCAGTTCATTTGATATTACAGGAATCACCATTTTATTATTTGTAGGAGCGATGGGAAAAAGTGCGCAGATCCCATTGTATACATGGTTACCCGATGCGATGGCCGGTCCTACACCGGTGTCTGCGCTGATCCACGCAGCAACCATGGTTACTGCCGGCATTTACATGATCGCGCGTAGCAATATTTTATATACACTCGCTCCTTATACACAAACACTGGTAGCTGTGGTAGGTTTGGCAACCGCCATATTCGCAGCAACGATCGCGTTAAAACAAAATGATATTAAAAAAGTACTGGCCTACTCTACCGTTAGCCAGTTAGGATATATGTTTCTCGGTTTAGGTGTTGGCGCTTACACGGGTGCCGTGTTCCATGTGATGACGCATGCTTTCTTCAAAGCATTGTTATTTCTGGGTGCCGGATCTGTTATCCATGCCATGCACCACGAACAGGATATCCGCAAAATGGGCGGCTTGAAAAAGTATATGCCTATTACGCATATCACTTTTTTACTGGCTTGCCTGGCTATTGCCGGCATACCTCCTTTCTCCGGTTTCTTTTCAAAGGATGAGATCTTAACGGCTGCATTCGAAAAGAACCCGCTCTATTATTATATTGGGGTAGGCGGCGCATTGATGACGGCTTTTTATATGTTCCGTTTATATACACTTACATTTCTTGGAAAATTCAGGGGAACACATGAGCAGGAACACCATGTACACGAGAGTCCATGGCAGATGACATTCCCGTTAATTATACTTGCCATACTTTCTGTTGTGGGCGGATTGATAGGCATTCCCGAAGTATTTGCCAAAGATGCACACAGCCTTGAACATTTCCTGGCACCTATATTTGAAGGATCTGCAAAGCTGACCGAAAAACATCATCTCGAAGCATCACAGGAATACCTGATGATGGGGGGCTCAAGCCTGGCCATTGCGTTAGTGATCTTCTGGGCCATCGGTAAGTATAAAAAATATGAAGCAACAGAAGAGACCCATACGGGGCTTGCCAAAGTGCTTGAACACAAATGGTATGTTGATGAATTGTATGATGCAGTGATCGTAAACCCATTAAATGTTTTGGCTGGCTTCTTCAAGAATATTGTTGAAAAAAGCGGTATTGATGGATTGGTGAATGGTGTGGGAAAGCTGGTAGGATATGGCTCAAGACAATTAAGATTATTGCAAAGTGGCCAGGTAGGAAATTATATTTTGATCATGGTATTGGCCATGGTGGTATTCGTGCTGATCTGGTTCAATGATTCTACTATCATGCATTTTTTTAATAAAATATTTTAACAACAGCTTGTTGCATAAAGAAAGAATATGATCCCTGTTTTACTCATATTGATACCACTGCTTACCGGGTTGGTGACCTTTTTTCTAAAGGATGCCAAAGCGGCAAAGAACTGGACATTGCTGTCTTCGGTAATTACCCTGGGAATAGCTCTTACGGCTGTTTTCTGTTGCAAAACCACCTTAACCTATGATGCAACATGGCTCCCTGATCTTGGCAGCCGGTTTACATTATCAATGGACGGAATGGGTAAAATGCTTTGCCTGCTGACTGCCGTTTCTTTCCCACTCATATTTGCTGCGGTATATAAGAACGAATATAAGAATGCAGGTATTTTTTACGGATTGATGTTGTTATCACAGGCAGGATTGATCGGCGTATTTATAGCAGCGGATGCGCTGGTGTTTTATTTCTTCTGGGAGCTGGCACTGATCCCTGTTTATTTTCTGTGTTCATTATGGGGCGGAGAAAAAAGGATCGCTGTTACGTTTAAATTCTTCATCTATACCTTCATTGGATCTTTGTTAATGCTGGTGGGCATTTTATTTATGTATTTCCAAACGGCCGACCATTCGTTCTCGCTCAACTCTTTTTACCATATCATCCTTTCTGAAAAACAGGAAGCTTTTATTTTCTGGCTGTTCTTTATCGCATTCGCGATCAAGATGCCGATATTTCCTTTTCATACATGGCAGCCCGATACTTATGAGCAGTCGCCAACCGCTACCACCATGGTGATGAGTGGTATCATGGTGAAGATGGGGCTCTTTGCTGCCATACGCTGGCTGTTGCCGGCATTTCCGCATGCTTCTGTAGAGTTTGCCAATCTCATCATTATCCTGTCAATAATCGGAATGATCTATGCATCACTGATCGCCATACGGCAGGATGATATCAAACGCCTTATCGCGTATTCATCCATTGCGCATATCGGTTTAATGAGTGCTGCGATCTTTACACATAACAGTACCGGTCTCGAAGGAGTGATGATACAGATGTTCAATCACGGCATCAATGTGATCGGACTGTGGATCGTTGCCGATGTGATTGAGCAAAAACTGGGCACACGTAAATTCAGTGAGTTAGGGGGGCTTGCACAAAAAGCACCGGCACTGGCTATATTATTGGTGCTGATGTCACTCGCCAATATTGCATTACCGCTTACCAATGCTTTTGTAGGTGAGTTCCTGATGTTCAATGGGTTGTTCCAGTATAACATATGGATGGCCGCAGCTGCCGGTATCAGTATCATACTCGCTGCTGTGTACACGTTGAATATGATCCAGAAAATATTGTATGGAAATACAGTGGCAGCTACAGCAGATGCCACTGAGATCAGTGGTAATGTGCAACTGGTGCTGGTGATATTGGCGGTTACCATTTTAGTGTTAGGCGTATATCCGCAACCATTGATCAACCTTACAAAAGATACTGTGAGTGCAGTATTGATGAACCGTTAATAAGAAGATACAATCATGAATGCAATCATACTTTCGGCTTTATTGGGTGTAGTAATGATGTTCAGTGGCATCCTTACAAAGAATAAGTCTGCTATTACTTCTATAGCCATAGCGGGACTGTTGATTTTACTCGGCGGTAACCTTGCAGACAGCTATGGTTTATTTGTATTGCATATCAATACGCACCAGATGCTGAGTTTTGAAAAATTCGGTCTCTTCTTTAATTCAATCGCTATCACAGCAACACTGGTCTATTTTATCCTGAGTGGTAAAGACATTGAAAAAGCCGGCATACATGTGGCAGAATATTACGCACTCATCTTTTTTGTTCTTTGCGGCGTAAGTATTCTCTCTTCATTTAATGGGTTATTGATGCTATTCCTGGGGATTGAGATCATGTCAATTCCGTTGTATATTCTAACAGGTGCCGATAAAAGAAACCTCAAGAGCAACGAAGCTTCTTTAAAATATTTTTTGATGGGTGCCTTTTCAACCGGTATCATGCTGATGGGTATTGCGCTTATTTATGGCGCCACCGGTACGTTTGATCTTGCCGGAGGTATGCATATTACTTTAAAAACAGGATTGCCTATCCGCACTTCTTTCCTGGAAGTGGCCGGGATGCTGCTGTTATTTGTGTCCATGTGTTTTAAAGTATCCGCTGCCCCTTTCCATTTCTGGACGCCGGATGTTTATGATGGCGCACCGGGTGTGTTTACCTCTTTCATGGCCACGATCGTAAAGGCAGCAGGGTTTATAGCATTTGTAAGGTTGTTCGATGCACATACGGTGGCATTTGGCCCTACCTGGAAATTACTCCTCGCCTTCGTTATCATCGCAACTTTACTGATTGGTAATATCACCGCTGTTTTCCAGCAGAGCGTAAAACGGATGCTGGCTTATTCAAGTATCGCGCAGGCAGGGTTTATGTTATTTGCTCTTTACAGTAATAATGATCTCGCAAAGGAAGGTATCCTATTGTATTCCGTGGCCTATAGTCTTGCCACGATCGGTATTTTCGCTATCCTGATCAAAATGAAGGATTATACGTTTGACGGATTTAACGGTCTGGCAAAAACGCAACCCGTTCTTGCTTTCACCAATACCATCTTCTTACTATCGCTTGCAGGTATCCCGCTTACGGCAGGGTTCTTTGCCAAATACTACATGCTTGCATCCGTAGTGAAGGCGGGCGGCTCTCTTTGGCTCGTAATCATAGCGGTATTATTTGCTGCGGTAAGTGCCTATTATTACTTCCGGGTAATACAGGCCATGTACTTCAAGGAAGGCGAGGCGGAAGCAACGGGAGTAACCACTTTTTTCAAAACAAGCCTGGTAATACTGGCCATTTTGATCATCCTGGTGGGCATATTTCCTTCCCTGGTGCTCAATGGCTTCTATTTTTAACCGCTCTTCACATTTATCGGCCCCAATTTCACGTGTTCCGGAATCTGCGTTTATCTTTATTGGGTTATGACAAGTTTTGATTCTTTTACCCTGGCATGGCGCACCGTTCGCAGTAATAAACTGAGAACCGGCATTACTGTGGCCATTATTGCCTTTGGTATCATGGCCCTCATTGGTATTATTACTGCTATTGAAGCCATGAACCAGAGCCTGAAGGAAAGTTTCTCATCCATGGGAGCGAACGCATTCAATATCCGTTTCAAGGAATCGCGGGTAGGCTTTAATAATAATGGGGGAGATTTTGGTAAGAAGAAACGTGGACTCAAACAAAAGAAATCGAATCTCGGCAAACCTATCCGGAAGGAAGAAGCAGAATTTTTCAAAACAAATTTCATTTTTCCGGGCGCACAGGTGAGCATCTACAGGCGCGGTCCCGGGGGACAGGAATTGCATTATGCCGATAAAAAAACAAACCCACAGATCACGGTATGGGGAGGCGATGAAAACTATTTAGCTGTAAACGGTTATACGATTGAACTCGGCAGAAACCTCAATAACCTTGATGTTTTCAGTGGGCGGAGTGTTTGCTTATTAGGCAGCAATACCGCTATCAAACTCTTTGGCAGTAAACCCGAAAAATGCATTGATAAAGTGATCCGCGTAGGAAGTCTCCCTTACAGGGTGATTGGTTTATTGAAAAGTAAAGGTTCCAGTGCCATGATGCGGCAGGATGATATGATCCTCACATCTTACACCAACGTACGGCATTTCGCCAATGCAAATCCTTCTTATATGTTAGGTGTGATGGTGGGCAATGTGAAAGAACTGGATGTTGCCTCAGATGAAGCGACTTCTGTATTCAGGGCGGTAAGAAAACTGGAGCCCGTTGAGCAATCCAATTTTGTGATTGAAAGAAGCGACAAGTTCGCTGAAATGTTCATTGGCTTCTTAAGCAGTATCACCGGTTCTGCCGGTGCCATCGGCTTGATCACTTTAATAGGCGCCGCCATCGGCTTGATGAATATCATGCTCGTGGCTGTTAATGAACGCACGAAAGAAGTGGGGTTGATAAAAGCCATTGGAGGTAAAAGTAAAAATGTACGCCAGCAGTTTTTATTTGAGAGCCTGATCATCAGTTTGATGGGCGCATTCTTCGGTATCCTTTTAGGTGTTGGGGTAGGAAATATATTTTCTATTGTACTCAAAACCGGTTTTGTAGTACCATGGATGTGGGTGATCATCGGTATTGTGATCTGCTCCATTGTGGGCCTCGCTGCAGGTATTTATCCGGCTATGAAAGCGGCAAGACTCAATCCTATTGTGGCTTTGCGCTATGAGTAAACAGCTTCAGCTTATCATTAATATAATACTCAATATCCTCATCCGTCCTGTGCGTCCTTAACCATTCTGCAGCCGGGCGATACTCCTGCATAAACTGCTGTAGTTTCTCATCTTTAAAACCTGTATACCTCTTCACAAGCGATGCAGGGAAACGGTAATTGATATACGCCTCTTTTTCATTGGTGTCGAAGAAGGCAAGTGCTTTTCGTTTATTTCTTTCATGTCTTGAAAACCTGTCTATATTCAAACCAATACCTGCGCCGGAGTTGGCATTGGATACGGTGGGAATTTTATAACTGACTGTACCCTGTAGAAAATCTTTTCTTCTTTCAATGCTATCCAGCTGGTAGCGGCTCCATGCACGCGATGTAACGGTTACATTCGCGAGGCTATAGGTAAGAGGAGAAAGATGCAGCGAAAGCGTATCCATCATAAAATACTTTCCTTCAAAATGGATCGTATCAAAATGATAACCTACCGCTGCAAAGGTGATCACCTGTTTCTCTGCCAGTTCAATTGAAAAACGCCCGGTATTTCCCGTCATTACTGTTTGTTTGGTATTGATATTGGTAACGCTTGCCAATACGATCGGTTCATGTGTAGCACTATCCCGCAAATAGCCCCATACCAAGCGGCTTTGCGCTGAAGTACCCAGACATACATAACACAAGAGCAACCCTAAAAATACTTTCATAAAAAAGATTTGTAACAAAGATCGCGGATTGGAGGGATTAAAATATGATTTCACAGAGTAGGAAAAGTTAATACACATAACATCCGTGTAATCATATTTAAAATCCGCGCTATCCGAGATAAAAAAAGAGCCGGCATACATTGCCGGCTCTAAGAATCTATGATTTAATAATGCTATTTAGGATCCAAAGCTTTCTTGATCCTGTCAGACACATCCTGTAAATGGTATTTACTCATTTTATCAGCAGTGCCCGGAATAGCAGCATTAATCTCAGATTGCAGGGTACGTAATTGTCCCCTCACAACTGAAGCAACATCTGTATTCTTTGTATTTACCGGAGGTGTAAACCCGGCTCCGCGTGGTATGGCTGCAAGTAACGCAGCAGGAACTACAACGGGATTCATCATTTCGATCATCTTTTCTGTGTATGCTTTCTGAAGATTTCTTCTGTAAGGGTCGATCGCTTTTTTAGAACTCAACTCACTCCACAGCCCTTTTCTTACATCATCCAGCATTTCATCAATGCTATACGCTTCAGCGCCAAAACGCATAGTTGACGCAACTAACCTGTATAAACGCTGGGCATCCAGTAAGCCTGCACCTCTGCCGCCACCCACTAATATGTTGGTTTGCGTGTTTTGTAAGGCTTCCAGGTTGGAAGGGGCATCTATTTTGTTGAGGATCTTTTTATCCAGCAACCAGGTTGGTGTTTCAAATAATTGTTTGTTCAGGAATGCAACCGCATCTTTCTGAATAGCTTTTGGTGTTACTTCGTAAACATCACCCGGCTGTTCAAGGGTTTTGAATGTTTCATAGTAGCCACCTACATTTTTTGTTACGTGACCCATGTAACGTCCAAACTGTCCCAACACCTGCGTGTACATTTCATTCAGGTTCTCATAATGGTCTGCTTCTTCTTTTGTCCACTCAGGTAAGGCAGGCAGGATGCGTTTCAGGTTCTTGATACCGTATTCACTTGCTTTCACGCTGTTATCGCCAAGGTCTTCTGTTTGTGCGCGTGGATCGGCATTTCCGCCCTCACCACCAAACCATACGCGTGGGTTAGCAGCCAAACGCTCTATTACCCATTTGTTATTGATCTTTTTATCTTTCTCGGCATCGGCTTCACCAATGTATCTATAGCCCCACTCGATTGCCCATTTATCATAATCGCCAATACGTGGGAATAAACCTGCTTCTGAAACATTGTCTTCCGGCTGTGCAACGTAGTTGAAACGTGCATAATCCATGATAGAAGCAGTGTGACCGTTTGCTTCCACCCATGCTTTGTTACGCAGGTTCTCAACTGGTGTTTTACTGCTGCTACCCATGTTGTGGCGTAAGCCAAGCGTGTGACCCACTTCATGTGAAGACACAAAACGGATGAGCTGCCCCATCAGTTGGTCATCAAATTTCATTTTTCTCGCTCCTGGATCCGACATGGATGCCTGAATAAAATACCAGTCGTGTACCAGTTTCATCACGTTATGATACCAGCCGATATGGCTCTCTAAAATTTCACCGCTGCGTGGATCATGCACCTGTGGTCCATATGCATTCTCAATATCAGAAGCGAAATAACGGATCACTGAATAACGTGCATCTTCAAGGCTCATGGTAGGATCGTTAACCGGCCATTCTTTACCTACGATCGCGTTTTTCCATCCTGCTTTTTCAAAAGCTTTCTGCCAGTCATTGATGCCATCGATCAAAGGTTTCACCCATTGTTTAGGTGTAGCCGGATCTATATAGTAAACGATTTGTTTAGCAGGCTCAACCAGTTCACCGCGCAGGTATCTTTCCCTGTCTTCTGGTTTGGGTTCCAGTTTCCAGCGAACAGCAAATGTTTGGTTCTCAACCTGCTGTTGGTCATCGCTGTAGATAACAAAACGGTCAGCGAAATAACCTACCCTTGAATCAAAGATTCTGCGGTTCATCGGTGTTTTAGGAAGCAGGATCATGGAAGTGTTCAATTCAATCGTAACCGCACCTGCATTTCTTGCAGCAGGTAAAGTGGAAGAACCCGGTGCAGCCGGTGCGCCAAAACCACCGCCGCCTGAAGCAGAATAGGTTTTAACGGTTTTGATTTCCGTGTTGATCGGGTAAGTATTGATGCTCTGGATATACGAGCGGTCGGCTACTAAAGCACCTAAACCAAAAGCTCTTTTATCATTCGGATCAAGACTAACTATCTGGTTATCTGCTTTAAAAAAATCTGTGATGTCGATCACAACGGTTGCAGAATCCCTGTTAAATGCGGCAATAGGGAAAGCGGCAGCGATAGGATCTAAGTAAGAATTTTTAACGGCCTTTGAAATAGCTGTTGTAGAATCGGCAGTACTGATCAAGGTAACCACGCGGATAAATACATTATTGCTTGGGCCTTTTTCAAACTTCAGGCTTTGTGTATTTACTTCCTCACCACCATATTTACCACCACCACCGGGAACCTTCGTAAAACGGGTAACAGAAAGGATCTCACGGTTAAAAATAGAATCCGGGATCTCAAAATAAAATTTGTCCTCTATTTTATGTACAATAAAAAGACCTCTTTTGGTAACTGCTTTGTCTGTGATAACTTCCTTATAAGGTCTTGGGCGTGCAGGTGTTGCAGCACCGCCAAAACCGCCCGGAATAGCAGCTCTTCCGGGATTTCCGCCACCGGGGAGCGAATCTCTTTGTTGCGCAGTTGCTATGATAGAAGCAAAAAGCGCCATAGTTAACAAGTGTTTTCTCATAACGTTCGTGATTTTTTGGATAAGGTTTAAAGATACTGGGGTAGTGGTAAATTGTTCTTAAAAAAAATGAGTTGGATGAAGGGGGACTAATTATCGGTGAAAATGCCCCGGGGTAAATTTTCCCCGCAAAGGCAACACCTGTCTTATTAATAAAAAATTAATATAAAAATTTAACGTCAATCTAAATTTGGTGCGTTGGATAAAATGGCTAATTTGTATTCCCTATTTGTTTGCTGAAAGATTGTTTTGCATATTCAAAACATTTTTCAGTAGAATTGCGGGATATTTAATTAACAACTGAATTATTAAAAAACCAAAAATCAATTGAATCATGGCTGAGACAAAACCAACTGCAAGTGCTGCTGTAAAAAGCCCATCTTCTGCACAACCTAAAAAAAGCAGTAACTCAATTTCCTGGATGGCACCGGTTGCCTGTATTATTCTGGGTTATGTTATCTGGCGTTTTGTATTAGGTGCACCAAGCAACTTTACAACACCTGATCCTAATGGTGGTTTTTGGCCACAGCACAAAGGACCAAAACCAGGTCTTAGCAAAATGTATGAAGGTGGTATCATTGTACCTATCCTGATTGGATGTTTCCTTACTGTACTTACTTTCTGTATTGAAAGATTGTTGACTGTTTCAAAAGCAGGCGGTACCGGAAACAATGCTGAGTTTGTTCGTACAGTACAGTTCCATCTTGCCAACAAAGATGTTGACAAAGCACTTGCTGCCTGCGATAAACAAAAAGGTTCTGTAGGTAATGTAATGAAAGCGGGTCTGAAAAAGTACAAAGAAATGATCTCTAATACTGAGCTCGTAACTGAACAAAAAGTAATGAATATTCAGAAAGAAGTTGAAGAAGCAACTGCGCTTGAACTTCCAATGCTGGAAAAAAATCTCGTGTTCTTATCAACTATCGCTTCAGTAGCAACCCTGTTGGGTCTTCTTGGAACGGTATTGGGTATGATCAAATCATTCTCTGCCCTCGGTGAAGAAGGTGGTGGTGATGCGGCGCGTGAATTATCAAAAGGTATCTCTGAGGCCCTGTTTAACACAGCCCTGGGTATCGGTACTTCAGCGGTTGCGATCATTATGTATAACGTGTTCACTACCCGTATCGATGGTATCACTTACGGTATTGATGAATCAGGTTTCACTTTAACACAAAGCTTTGCTGCTAACTATAAATAATCGCTGATTATTTGTGGAAATGACAATGTTTTGAATCTTAACTGTGAAATATTAAATAACTAAACAATGGGTAGAGCCAAATTACCTCGGAAGAGTACGATCATCGATATGACAGCGATGTGCGATGTGGCCTTTCTGTTGTTGTCATTCTTTATCCTGACAACCAAATTCAAGCCTTCGGAAGCGATCGCGGTAACCACCCCAAAATCAGTGGCTGCCAAAGTAGCTCCCTCCAAGGATATTGTAGAGATAATTTTTGACAAAGACGGTAAGGTGTTTCTTTCGATGGATGATGAACAGATAAAAGAAACGATAGCCACTACACTGAATACAACCAGGAACCTGAATCTTGACGTGAAAGCGTTTGTTAAAGCTCAGTTCTTTGGTGCGCCATTCAGCAACCTGGCAGCTTTCCTTCAGCTTCCGGAAGATAAAAGAAAAGGCAACCTGTTACCTGGTATCCCTGTAAAAGATTCGAGTAATAACGAATTGGTAACATGGATGGCACTTGTACGGGATGCATACCAGGGTAAAAAGCCAAACCTTCTCCTGAAAGGGGATAATATGGCATTATACCCGGCTTTTAAAAGTGTAGTGGATGCATTCAAAAAGAATGACTTCCTGAAATTCCAGATGGTTACCAATCCGGAACCTGTTCCGAGCGGCACTGATCTGTGGAAAAAACAGCAGGCGGGAGAGAAGAGGGAAGACTAGACAACCAATTATCAACGAAAACTAAATTCTACCGATCATGGCAGAAATGGATACCTCGAGTGGGGGCGGACATAAGAAAGGCCCCGGGGTCAAGAAAGGGAAGAAGTTATCGACCCGTGTTGATCTGACGCCCATGGTGGACCTGGGCTTCCTGCTCATCACATTTTTCATCTTTACCACAACGATGAGTCAGGCGACTGCAATGAAGCTGATCCTGCCAAAGGATGCGGATAAACCGGAAGACCAGAACAAGGCAAAACAATCCGGTGTAATCACACTCCTGTTGGGAAAAGATGGTAATGTGTTTTACTATGAAGGTGAACTGGATAACAGTGCCTCTAACTTCAAGTCATCTAACTTTAAAGATATCCGCGAAGTGCTGATCCGTAAAAAGAACAGCGTTGCGGAACTCAAAGATTTTGTAGTGATCATCAAGCCTTCAGAGGAATGTACCTACAAGAACGTTGTTGATATTCTTGATGAGATGACGATCAATGTTTGTACCCGGTATGCATTGGTGGATATCCTGCCTATCGAAACAGAGTTGATCAAACGGTCAGAGCAGATGGCAGCAACTGCACCTCAATAACAGCATTTAACAGCAAAAGACATTACAATGGAAATAAACAAAATTTTATCATCAGATCTACTCGATATTCTTTTCGATGGAAGGAACAAAGAGTATGGCGCATATGATCTGCGTAAAACCTACAACAAGCGTATCAAGTTTGCGATGATAGGAACGTTCGCGATCTGCTTGCTGTTGCTGGTAGGATCAATCATTGCCAACAATACTTCGAAATCAAAAACTGAGCTCGTTGTAGCAGATGTGACGCTTGAGAAAGTGAACGAAGAGAAAAAGCCAGAGCCGCCACCGCCACCGCCTCCACCTAAACAGGAACCTCCTAAGGTTGAGATCACTAAGTTCACTCCTCCAAAAATTGTGAAGGATGAAGAAGTGAAACCTGATGAGGAAATCAAAGAAGTGGAAAAGCTGGAAGATACCAAAATCGGTACCATTAACCAGGAAGGTGCGAAAGACGAAGGTGTTGTAGCCCCTCCTGTTGAAAAAGGAACCGGTGTTGTAGAAGCACCAAAAGTTGAAGAAGATTACGATAAAGTATTCACCGTTGTGCAGATCGCGGCAGAGTTCCCGGGTGGTTTACCTGCCTGGAGCAAATACCTCGAGCGTAACCTGAACAGGGATTTACCTGTTGAGAACGGCGCACCTCCGGGAAAATACACGGTAATCGTTTCTTTTATTGTTAGTAAAACCGGTGATATCAGCGATGTAAGTGCCGAGAACGATCCTGGATACGGAACAAAAGCAGAAGCGATCCGCGTAATTACCAAAGGACCCAAATGGAAACCAGCGGTACAGAACGGAAGAAATGTAATCTACCGTCACAAACAAAGTATCACGTTCCAGGTTTCTGATGAGTAATATTTTCTGAGATTAATATTTATTTGAGTCCCCGCTTTTTGCGGGGACTTTTTTTTGCCACAGAAACACAGAAGCACAGAAGAGTTTTTTCAGTGCTTCTGTGTTTCTGTGGCAATTCAGTTCTCATTATTATGGAATTCACCCAAAAAATCATCACCACTTTTCAATATGGAAACTCTCTGATGCCCTACTCATAGTGTTAAACCAAACATCATGAAAACATCAGACATTCTCTCCGCCGACCTGCTGGATCTTTTATTTGATGGCAGGAACAAAAACTATGGTGCCTATGATCTTCGAAAGACATACAACCGGCGCATCAACCTTGCATTGGCAGGAACAGTTTTTGTTTGTTTATTATTTATTGCTGGGAGCATTCTTGCGAGTGCCAAAAAAACAAAAGTTGTTGATCTCGTGAGCGATGTTGTTCTGCAGGATTACAAAGAACCACCCAGACCCGAACCCGTTCAGCCACCATTGCCAAAGCCAGAACCAATAAAAGTTGAGATGGCAAGATTTACACCGCCACGTATTGTGTTAGATGATCAGGTGAAAGATGATGATCAAGTAAAAGATATAACAGTATTGGATGATATTAAAATCGGGACAGCTAACGTTGAAGGAGTTAAAAGTGATGTGATTGAACCACCTGTAGAGAAAGGAACCGGCAATGTAGCGGCACCGAAAGTGGAGGATGATATTGATAAAATATTTACAACTGTGCAGATAGAAGCGCAGTTTGAGGGGGGCACTGAAGGCTGGAGAAAATACGTTACCCGGAACCTTAACAGTGAGCTACCCGTGGAGAATGGCGCTCCTCCTGCTTCTTATACAGTGATCGTTTCTTTTATCGTAGACCGGTCAGGTTTTATCAGCGATGTAAAAGCAGAAAACGATCCTGGTTATGGTACTAAAGCAGAGGCGATAAGGGTAATACAGAAAGGACCTAAATGGAAACCCGCCCAGCAAAATGGGCGTAGTGTAATATATAGGCAAAAGCAGGCGATCACTTTCCAGGTGCGGGAGGACTAATTTTTTCACCGCGGAGTCGCAGAGAACGCAGCGTTATCGCAGAGATAGCTTTCTCTGCGTAACCTCCCCGCTCTCTGCGCCTCTGCGGTAAAGGAAATGACTGTACCCATATACCCTCACTATTTAAAATGCTCTACTTTTGCCCCACAAGCAATTCAAATGGGACAACTAACAGGCTGGGACGACACAATAGTTGCACTAGCAACCCCGCAGGGCATTGGAGCAATAGGTGTGATAAGGGTTAGCGGCAAAGAAACTTTTTCGGTAGTGAATGCATTGTTCCCATCAAAGGATCTGAACAAACAGGATTCGCACACCCTGCATGTTGGTTATCTCAAAGAAGGATCGAAAACACTGGATGAAGTGGTGTTGTCATTATACCGGTCGCCAAAGTCATATACAGGAGAGGATGTGATTGAGATCAGTTGTCACGGTTCCCCTTTTATACAGGAAAATATTATTCGTGTAATAGCTAAGCAGGGGGTGCGCATGGCCAAGCCGGGTGAGTTTACGCAGCGCGCATTTCTGAATGGCAAACTCGATCTTACACAGGCAGAAGCAGTAGCCGACCTGATTGCCAGTAATACAGAAGCCAGCAGAAGAACAGCCTTACATAGTATGCGTGGAGGCTTCTCTTCCGACCTGCATCATCTCCGTGAGCAACTGATTAAATTTTCTGCACTGATAGAACTGGAGCTGGACTTTTCGCAGGAAGATGTTTCATTCGCAGATAGAACGCAGTTGAATAAGCTGATCAATGAGTTAACACTGTCAACACACCAACTCATTCATTCGTTTCGGTTAGGCAATGTGATCAAGAATGGTGTTTCGGTGGCAATCATCGGGAAACCGAATGCAGGTAAGTCAACCCTGCTGAATACTTTATTAAATGAGAACCGGGCAATTGTAAGTGAAACTGCGGGCACTACGCGCGATACAATAGAAGAGATCCTGAATATCGATGGTGTCTTGTTCCGGTTGATAGACACAGCCGGTATCCGTGAGCATACGGCAGATGCGATAGAGAGCTTTGGTGTGGAAAGGAGTTACGAAAAAATGCGCAGCGCGAATGTGGTGATCTACCTGTTTGATGTGAATGAGATAGATGGCGATACATTGCAAACAGTTGTGAACAACTTTACAAAAGAAAACATACAGTACATACTTGTAGGGAACAAGGCAGATATTCTCTCAGAAGACCTCCATACGAAATTCAATAATTTCCCCGAAACCATATTTATTTCAGCAAAGGAGAATACACATATCGATCAGTTGAAAGAAGCCCTTGTTACCAAAACCATACAGGGCGATTTACAGGCTGAGTCTACCATTGTTACCAATGCCCGCCACCATGATGCTTTACAAAAATTAGCGGAGTCGCTTGAGGATGTACAGCGAGGGTTGGATGATGATATATCCAGTGATCTGCTGGCACTTGATATCCGGCAGTGTCTTCATTATCTGGGTACGATTACCGGGCAGATTACGAATGAGGATCAGTTGGATTTTATTTTTAGTAAGTTTTGTATTGGGAAATAGCCTATTCATTATCTACACAACAGCCCATGAATAGATATTAATATTTCGTATGTTTAAGTGTTATACCTTATTCGCAAAATATTATTTTATGCGGCGTCTTCTACTTTTAATATCATGTGTTGCATTAGTCTTCAATAGTAAAGCCCAGCCCGGTAACCAAATTGTTATGGGTACCACAGATAGTATTCAGTCCAAAATATTAAATCAAAGTAGAAAATTTTATGTTCATATACCCAATGGTAACGCTGGAAAAGAAGTTGTAAAAAAACGATACCCTGTAGTATATCTATTTGATGCCGATGCACAATTTGCTTCTACGGCAAGCATGATTCAGTATTTAAGTACAAATTATAATTCTGTTTGGCCGGAAATAATTGTGGTAGGTATTCTGCATACAGACAGAAGAAAAGATTTAACACCCACACATGTTGCTTCAGATCTTCCTTTTGTAGATTCCGTGTATGGTAAATCAACCGGTGGCGGTGAACAGTTTATTTCCTTTATGGAAAAAGAATTGATACCCTATATTGACAGCCGGTACCCAACACAGCCTTATAAAATGCTTATCGGGCACTCTCTTGGAGGATTGGCTGTAATGCAAACTTTTGTGCATCATACCCGTTTATTTAATTCATATATCTGCATTGATCCAAGTATGTGGTGGGATAAACAAACGCTATTAAAAGAAGCAAAGGATGCATTAGAAAAAAGGAATTTCCAGGGAACATCGCTCTATCTTGGAATTGCCAACACTGCCACTTATAGTATGGATATAAACAAAGTATTGGCAGATACTGCAATTGACACAAAACATATGCGTAATATTTTAAAATTGCAGAGCTATTTCGAAAACAATAAACAAAATGGATTAAGATACCAGGGTAAATATTATGAAACCGACAGCCATATGTCTGTTCCATTTATTGCAGCGTATGATGCACTTCACTTTTTATTTGATTTTTATCAATTAAAGATAAACGCTAAAGACATAGATGATACCATCGCTGCCTCTTTAGTAAATAAATGTAAAGAACATTATTCCTATGCTTCAAAACAAATGGGATACAAGGTTAATCCTGATGAAGATTTAATAAACTCATTGGGTCATGATCTTTTGCGTGAAAAGAAGTACGGAAAAACAAAACTCCTTTTTGAATATTATCTTGAAAGTTGTCCCGGAAGCGCTGCTGCCCATGAGTCCATGGGTGATTATTACCAAGCCATTAATGACACAAAAAATGCCATTACATATTTTGTAAAATCGTTGGCTATTAAAGAGGATGCAGCAATAAGAAAGAAATTGGAAAAGGTTCAGGGTAAGTAAAAAAATCCCTTTTATTAAAGCCTTAGCCCCGCTTTTGGTCATAAAACACCTGATCCCTTTTATCCAATAATTCCACAAGCTTTTATATCTTCGAAATGACATAATTAAATGCCTGGCTTATGCAGCAGATCGTTGATTTCTTCAGAGGGCTGTTTGATACCGATAAATGGCCGCCGAGATGGCATTGTGGTAAATGGTCGGATTTTCATGGCTGGCTTTTTATTATCAGCGACCTGATGATATGGGTAGCGTATTTTATGATCCCACTCATTATTATTCAATACTTCAATGGTAAAAAAGGGAATATAAAATTCAGCAAGGTATACCTGCTGTTTGCCATATTTATACTGCTTTGCGGAAGCACACATTTTATAGATGCCATGATGTTCTGGATCCCGATGTACCGATTCAATGCATTGATACGTTTGGCAACAGGTATTGTAAGCCTACTTACGGTGTACCATCTTATTAAAATACTTCCCCAGGCATTTAAGCAAAAAACAAATAGTGAACTGGAAAATGAGATCTCCAGGCGAAAAGAAGTAGAGCGACAATTAAATGAAGCCAATGCAAACCTTACTTCTTTTGCCTCTATAGCCTCACATGATCTGCAGGAGCCTTTGCGGAAGATTAGGGTGTATGGATCGATGATTGCCCGCGACAACGAAAATAGCGACCGCACGAAAGAAATACTTGGCAAGATTGATGCAGCCTCGGCCCGTATGCAAACCATGATAACTGATATCCTTACACTATCCACTGTTATGCTGAGCGCTGACTTCGGGCGGGTAAGTATCAATGAAGCCATATCCATTGCCCTGGAAGACCTGGAAGTAAAAATAAAAGAAAAGAAGGCGGTCATTGATGTTCAGCTGATGCCTGAGGTAAAAGGAAACAAAGAATATCTTTCGCAGGTGTTTATGAACCTGATCAGCAATGCCATTAAATTTTCTACCAATATACCGCATATCACTATCTCGAATGAGACCATGGGTGCTAATGTGATTATTTATGTGAGGGACAATGGAATTGGCATGGAGCCGGAAAATGCAGAAAGAATATTCACCGCTTTCCAGCGGTTACATTCGCGCGATGAATATGAAGGATCGGGTTTAGGACTCGCTATTTGTAAGCGGATCATTGACCTTCATAAAGGACAAATTACAGTCCAGAGCGAGCCGGGCGCGGGTACAACGTTCAGGATTGAGTTGCCGCTGGCATGATTTTTTAAATACCCTTGGTATGAAAAAGATCATTCTCACCATCGTTATTGCCGCAGGTCTTACCGCCTGTAGTAACCAGCCTAAAACACCCGTTGTTGTTGTAGATACAATGGCTATTAAGCAGCAAGCCCTATTGGAAGAACAGGCGCGTGTACAGGCCGAGCAACACAGGACAGACAGTATTGAAGCTATCCGTAAAGCCGAAGCTAGAGCTGAATCAAGGGCAGAACGAAGAACCTATACAACCATGAGCCAGAATGCCCAACTTGATGCGCCCGCAGAAGCGGCACCCGCAAAAAAGAAAGGCTGGAGCGATGCGGCAAAAGGAACATTAATCGGAGCCGGAGCCGGTGCATTGGGCGGTGCTTTGATAGATCCAAACCATGGACGAGGTGCCATTATCGGTACACTTGTTGGCGGTGGAGCCGGTTATGCGATCGGAAGAGCAAAAGATAGAAAAACAGGACGCGTAGTTAAAAAGCCCGTTCAACCAGAACAATAAAACCAAATAACCTACCCCGTGCTTCAGCACAGGGAAATAAATAGCATATATTGAAGATGAATTCTTCAATATATGCAGATCAGGTTATCTCCCCGTTACCTTTTTACATTCCTCCTCTTGCTGATCGTTATGCTGGAACTGCATGAGATCGTTCATATAACAACCGGCTACATTATTTGTGGCTGTTTTGGTGAAAGGGATTTCAATGTTTGGGATGTATGTACAGGATGTAATGAACGCAGCACATATACCTGGCTATCTACGCTTACCGGTCCATTGTTTTCATTCGCGTTAATGTGGGTCGGGATGTTCCTGCTTTCCTCAAAAAGTATCCAAAGAAAGGCTTTTGGCTTTTCACTGATTTTTTCAAATATTCCTTTTGGCAGGATCACCACTGTTATGATGGGTGGGGGTGACGAGATGGTGGTAATGAAACACTTTCTCAAAAATGATCTCACCCGTTCACAGATGATCCTCTTGTGCTCACTAATCGTTCTGTTGCTGGGCGTTCCACCGGTCATCAGGGCCTGGCAGGTACTCACCAATAAAAGATCCTGGATCTATATCATCGGTTTTCTAACACTACCACTTTTGTTTCTTTTGTTATATATACTCGGCGCAATGAACGCACTGCTGGGTAGTGGGTTTCTTTCAACCATCGGAATTATGGGAACGCCCCTATTAATCACGCTGCACACAGCTTTAGCTGCGATTCTTCTTATACTCTTTCGAAAAAATATTTTTCTGATCGCAAAACAGCATTAATGTTTTTTTAATATTGCAGGTGCCGACAGTACAGGATAGTTTTATATTAATTTTTGATACATGTGATAAAATAAAACCGTTCTGGTTTGTTTCATCCCCATGTTTACAATTTCATAACCTTTTTTACAATTTGGTAATACGATGGTTATTAACCCCGATGTAGTTTTGTGTCGAAAGAATTTTTATCAGGTTATAATTATTCACTAATATTAGCTACGATTTAATTTTTCTGTAGTTGATCAACCTAGACTAATGGAAAAAATTGCTGCCATAAAAAAAGGAGACGTCAGGGCTTTTACTGATGTATTTGATGCGTGCTATCAAAAGACGTTTCAATTCTTTATGGGCCGCACAAAAATGAACAGGGAGCTTTCTAAAGATCTTACGCAACTTACGTTTATCAAGGTCTGGCAATCCAAACACACTTTATCGGAAGAACATTCACTGGACAAACAGTTATTCGTGATTGCCAGGTGTACCCTCATAGATCATATACGAAAAGAAGCCACAGAGCGGGGTGTCAAAATGGAAGTAAGTCGTAAAGCCTTATCCCCAGTGCCTTCTGTAGACATGCAAACCAGTTCATTTGAAACAAATGATGCTGTCTTTGCTATGCTTAAACAACTCCCTCCTGCCAGAAAAAAGATCATGCAAATGAAGTTTGTATATGGTTATACCAATAGCGAGATAGCCGGTCTTTTATCTATCTCCATTAAAACAGTAGAGGATCACGTTACCAAAGGTCTTCATGATTTGCGAGTAAATCCCCAGGTTGCCGTTGCCCTGTCCCTGCTTATTTCAATGATGTCAAATCTTTAATTACTGATTATTTTAACCCGGGCAGGGGTAAATCTCTATCTGCCACGTATAGTATATAAAGACCTACGATAAGCGCGCCTTGATGCAGATAACGGAAGAAACCATACAGAAATTCTTTGATCACAAATGTACCACAGAGGAAGCTGAAGCTGTTTCTGCTTATTTATATAATCACCCCGAGTTGCTCGATAAATATTTTACAGCTGAATGGAATGATAACGGAGTGGATCTTTTGTCGGATGAAGAGTCGTTGGAATTGCGGAGCGGCATTTATGCCCAGACCGGTATCGTTATAAAAGCAAGATTTAGCCGTATAAAAACAGCCATGGCAGCTGCAGCTTCGCTGATCCTTGTATTTTGTATGGGTTGGTTGCTGGTAGCCAATAAAGAAACCAGCCAGCAAATAGTAAAAGCCAATGTAGTAACCCCTGTTGCCAAACAATGGATGGTAAGATCAAATCTTACGGCTAAAGAAATGAATCTGATACTGGAAGATGCATCTGTGTTGAAACTCCAGCCATATGCCGTCATAAAGTATATTTCTTTCAAGGGTGAGAACAAAAGAGATGTATGCCTTTCCGGTGAAGCATTTTTTAAGGTGGCCAAGGATAAAACAAAACCCTTTACTGTGTTTGCAGGTGGGGTGGCTACTACAGCGGTTGGAACAGCATTCAGCGTTTCTGAAAAGAACGGAAGGATAACGGTAAAACTGTATGAAGGAAAAGTAAGGATACAAGCCGCTGCCAAATTACCGGGCTGGAAGAAAAAAGAACTCTACCTGCTGCCGGGCGAAGAATTCACTTATGATAAGGGCACCGAACTTTTTGAAGTGAAAGCAATACCAAAAGCCATTCATAGAATGCCAGTTGAAAAAATGTATGCTGTTACCGAATCAACCAGCAAAGAGCCGGTTATGACAACCACTGCAAATTGGTACATGTTCAATAACCAGTCGCTAAGTAATGTATTCAATCAACTGGAAGAAATATACAATGTAAAGATCGCGTACAGGAATGCCGATGTGAAGAATGTTTATTTCATCGGCAGGTTTGAAAAAACAGATTCACTGGGCGATATCTTAAAGAACATAGCATTATTAAAAAAATTACATATCACGCATACAGGTAACAAATACGTTATCGCCAGAAAACCATAACTAAATATAAAAACAACATTGTATATCTGTTGCCTGGCAGCGGACAGAACATCTTTTGTGAAAACCCAACTAAAAACAACCATTATGAGAAGTACATTCAGATTGCAGCCACATGTTATGTTACTGCTGTTGACACTTTTCTCTTTTACCATGCTGTTTGCGCAGACTGGCAAAAGCAGTGTCTCGGGCGTAGTGCAGGATGAAAAGGGCGAACCGCTAAGAGGCGTAACTGTGATTGCAAAAAACACAAAAACAAATTTTTCCGCAGGTACACAAACAGACACTTTGGGTGTATTTACATTCACGCGTTTGCCGGCGGGTGGTCCTTACACATTCAGCGCATCCTTCGTGGGTTTCGAAACGCAGGCATTAAGCGGGTACACGATCAAAACAGATGCATCTGTTCTTCTTACCGTTAAGCTTAAAAGTGTTACCGGTAACCTGACAGATGTTGTAGTGGTGGGGTATGGATCGCAAAAGAAAGAAAACCTGACAGGTGCGGTTGCGCAGGTGAAAGGTGAGGTACTTGAAAACCGTTCTATTTCTAATATCAGTCAGGGCTTACAGGGTGTTATTCCAAACCTTAACCTGGTAATGGGTGATGGTAAACCTATCCAGTCGCCTACTTTCAATATCCGTGGTACCACTTCTATCGGGCAGGGTGGTAGTGCACTTGTATTGATCGATGGGGTACAAGGTGATCCTGCTTTATTAAATCCAAACGATGTTGCCACTATTACGGTATTAAAAGATGCTGCCTCTGCTTCCATCTATGGAGCAAGAGCGGCATTCGGTGTGGTATTGATCACAACCAAAGTGGCCGCACGCGATAAAATAGCGATCACTTATTCTTCTAATTATTCAATCAAAACGCCAACTACTGTTCCGGATATTGTATCAAACGGGTACCAGTATGCATTGATGTTTGATTCAGGATGGGCTGCATGGAACGATTATTCACAGCGTCCGCAGAACATCAATAAAACGCAACCATTTTCACCAGCTTACCTGGCTGAATTAAAAAGAAGAGATGCAGATCCAACTCTTCCGAAAGTGGAAGTAGGTACCAATGGTAACTATGTTTATTATGGTAATACTGATTGGTATGCCGAGCTGTATAAAAAACATACCAACGCGATCGATCAGAACCTTTCCGTTTCAGGAAGTAATAGCAAAGCGAGCTTCCTGGTCACAGGTCGTTACTACGGCCAGGATGGGATCTTCCGGTACAACAGTGATGATTATAAAATGTATAATCTCATGGCCAAGGGATCCGTTCAATTGTATCCCTGGTTACAGTTAAATAATACCACGCAGTATTCCAGCAGGTTCTACCATAACCCTTTGAATGTTGGAGAAAGCGGTGGTATCTGGCGCAACATGGCTGATGAGGCACACCCATCATCTATGATGTTCAACCCCGATGGCACACTCACTTTCACGGCTGCTTATACGGTAGGTGATCTTGTGTATGGAAAGAATGGGATTGATATGACCGACCAGGTGATCAAGAATACAACAGGTTTTGTTGCCAAGATATTAGGTAATGAACTCCGGTTGAAAGGTGATTTTACTTTTCAGAATACATCGGTTAACCAGAAACAGATCCGAGTACAGGTTCCGTATAGTGTAACGCCCGGTGTGATCAATTACGTGGGTACCAACTATAATGATATTACACAGATAAGGAACCAGACCAATTATATGGTGGCCAATATTTATGCAGAATACGAGAAGATTTTTAATAGTGCACATTACCTCAAGTTTCTTGCCGGGTATAACTATGAGCAATCAGAGACCAATAAATTCTCGGCCACAAGAAACGGGATCATTTATGCAGATGCAAGGGATATTAACCTCGCACTTGGTCAGAGTATTACTACTTCAGGAGGATATGAAAAATGGGCGATCCTCGGTGGATTCGGACGGATCAACTATGCATTTAAAGACCGCTACCTTCTTGAAGTGAATGGTCGTTATGATGGCTCCTCAAAATTCCCAACCAACCAGCGTTATGCATTCTTCCCTTCTGCTTCAGCAGGATGGCGCGTTTCAAGAGAATCATTCTGGCATGTTTCGCCACGTGCTGTATCCGATTTCAAGATCCGTGCTTCTTATGGTTCACTGGGTAATGGTAATATCGATTCTTACGCTTACCAGGAGCAATTCTCGATCACACAATCAGGTCGCGTAATCGGTGGTGTATTGCCACAGTACACAAGTGCCCCGGGTGTATTGCCTAATGGATTAACCTGGGAAACCGCTATCACCAGCGATCTGGGTATCGATGCATCGTTCTTGAATAGCCACTTGAATTTTACCGGTGATATTTATAAGCGCCAAACAAAAAATATGTTCACGGTGGGTATGACATTACCCGTAGTATTTGGTGCCAGTGTTCCGAAAGGTAACTATGCCGATATGCGTACAACAGGATGGGAAGCTGCCATCAGCTGGAGAGATGATATTAAGATTGGATCAAAATCGCTCCACTATAGCATCGGCTTTAACATGTCTGACTATAGCGCAACGATAGAAAAATTTAATAATGCAACCAACAGCCTTACCGATTATTATCCGGGTAAAAAAGTAAATGAGATCTGGGGATATACGAACGATGGATATTTTACCGCAGCTAACGTAGGATCTGGTAAAACATCACAGGCATTGTTCAAAGCATCTAACACAGGTATCTGGTTACCGGGCGATATCAAGTTCCGTGATATGAATGGTGATAATATCATTAACAATGGCGATAATACTTTAGCGAATCCGGGCGACAGGCGCGTGATCGGTAACTCTACGCCACGTTACACTTATGGCATCAACTTATCTGCTGATTACAGTAGCTTTTTCTTCAGCGCATTTTTCCAGGGAGTTGGCAAGCAGGATTGGTGGCCAGGCACAGAATCAGATGTATTCTGGGGACAGTATAACAGACCTTACAATTTTCTTTTCAAGAGCCAGGTTAACCAGATCTGGTCAGAATCCAACCCTGATGCATACTTCCCAAGATACAGGGGATATGTGGCACAGAATAGTGCGGGCGAACTGGCTACTGAGCAGACAAAATACCTGCAGAACGTACGTTACATCCGTTTGAAAAATATACAGATCGGGTATAACCTTCCAAAAAACCTGATCAACAAAATTCACCTGGGTACTGCAAGGGTATATGTGTCGGGCGAAAACTTATGGACAGCATCACCTTTGTATAAGATCACCAAGAACCTTGATGTAGAAAATATTGGTAAATCGGATGTGGTATTGACCGGTCTAACGACTAATAACGGGAACGGTAATAACTACCCTATCCTTAAAAGTGTAACCATAGGATTGTCCGTTACTTTTCAATAGATCATAACCCATAAAAAATATTATATGAATACGCAATTCAATAAAACGCTCGCCGTTCTTTCACTGGCAGTGATCCTGCTGGCATCCTGCGGAAAGAACCTGGAGCAGGTTCCGCAGAGTACTGCCAATAAAGATGCCGTGTTCGGAAGCGAAGACGGACTCAGGCTGTATACCAATTCATTCTACAACATATTACCGGATATCGGTAGTGCCGGAAGCGCGATCTATAAAACAGATGCGAACCTTTCTGACTATGGTGCTACCACGGCTGTGCCGGATTATATCAGAACAGGGGCTTTTACTTCACGCCAGACGCAGAGTGCGTTGCAATGGACATGGACAGATCTGCGTAATATCAATTACTTTATCCAGAACTGCACAAACCCTGCTATTCCACAAACCGTGCGTGAAAATTACATCGGTATCGCTAAATTTTTCCGCGCATACTTTTACTTTGAAAAAGTAAAACGTTTTGGAGATGTGCCCTGGTATAATACACCACTCGATGTGTCTGACTCAGCGTTGTACAAGGCCCGCGACCCGCGTAGCCTGATCATGGATTCTGTTGTGGCCGATCTGGACTATGCAGCTTCGCATATCATTGCAACTGACGACCAATCGCGTAGTACAATCACCAAATGGGTGGTGTACGGATATAAATCACGTGTGTGTCTTTTCGAAGGAACATTCCGTAAGTACCAGACCACTTATAATCTTACCTCTTCTGCTACAAAGTTTCTGCAGGCAGCAGCAGATGCAGCGAAGGCTGTAATGGCAAGTGGTAAATACAGCCTGAATACGGCGGGAGGAAGCCTCGCATACCGCAACCTTTTCATTAGTACAGCACCTGTTACCAGTGAAATAATGCTGGCCAATGTGACCAGTGCAGCACTGGCAAAAACCAATGATAACAACTGGTATTTTACCAGTGCAACCTATGGACCACGTTTTAATTTCACACGTACGTTTATTAATACCTACCTCAATATTAACGGAACCCCATTCACCAGCAAACCTGGTTATGATACGATGGTTTTTTATACAGAAACACAGAATCGCGACCTTCGATTGCAACAGACCATCCGCGTAGGAAGTTATAAGCGTATCAGCAGTGGAACATCGATAGCGGCACCACCAGTATTCTCTTACACATACACGGGATATCAACCTATCAAATGGTCGTTAGATGATATGTATTATGATGCAGGTTCGTTGAGTACGAACTCTGTTGGTATTATGCGTTATGCAGAGATCCTCCTGAATTATGCGGAAGCGCAGGCAGAGCTGGGTGTGATCTCGGCTTCCGACTGGACCAGTACGATCGGTGCCTTACGCGGAAGAGCAGGCATCACTGCCGGATTGAATGCCTTACCTGTTACGGCAGATCCTTACCTGGTAGCCAACTATTTCCCGGATATCAGCAACCCTGTGATCCTGGAAGTAAGAAGAGAAAGAGGGATAGAGTTAACATTGGAAGGCTTCCGTTTTAACGACCTGATCAGGTGGAAACATGGCGAATTGTTATTGAAAGCATGGACAGGTATGTATGTGCCGGCACTCAATACGCCTATGGATTTGAATGGTGATGGCATAATGGATGTTGCATTCTACAGAAATACCTTGCCTTCTCCACAGGTAGCCGGTGTTACCTATGTGAATGTAACCGGCGACCCGCAGAAACTTTCCAACGGAACATCCGGTGAATTACATTGGTTGGATAATATCGGAAGAGACTGGCAGGATTTTAAATACATATACCCGATCCCTTATGCAGAACTTCAGATAAATGCTAAGTTGGGTCAGAATCCAGGATGGCAGTAAATATTTACGGATTGGCGGATTGCGAATTACGGATTGGTTAATGGCAGTAGTGGTTAATGGCAAGCACTATTAAAAGAATCCGCTAATTCGCAATCCGCAAATCCGTTAATAAAAAATAAAAGAAGATGAAACAAACGATGCGTGTATTACTATTTATTGTGGCGATAATACTTGGGCAATTATCTGTCGAAGTAAAAGCGCAGGGATTTACAGTAGGGTCATATAATTTACGGTATGCTAATCGCGGAGATTCTGCGCGAGGCAACGGTTGGGGTCAACGATACCCGGTAATGGTGAACATGATACAGTTCCATGGCTTTGATATTTTTGGAACCCAGGAAGGATTATATCCGCAATTGGAAGATCTTGTGCAACATCTGCCCGGCTACGCTTATACCGGCATTGGGCGTGATGATGGAAAACACGCAGGTGAACATTCTGCGATCTTCTATAATACAGATAAGTTTGAGCTACTTGAAAAAGGCGACTTCTGGCTATCAACCATCACCGATCGGCCGAACAAGGGATGGGATGCGGTATTACCAAGGATCTGTTCATGGGGGAAGTTCAAAGAAAGGAAGAGCCGGTTTACTTTTTATTTCTTCAACCTCCACATGGATCATGTGGGTGTAAAGGCAAGATCGGAAAGTGCAAGACTGATTCTCCAGAAGATCAAAGAATTTCCGTCTAATACACCGGTAATATTAACGGGTGATTTTAATGTGGATCAGACAAATGAAGGATATGCTGTTATCAATAATTCGGGTATCCTGAAAGATGCTTATGAGTTGTCGCCTATAAAGCATGCAGCGAACGGCACATTTAATAATTTCAGCACAGATGGTAAAAGTGATAGCCGTATCGATCATATTTTTGTAAGCCCTCAATTTGCGGTAAAGCGATATGGTATATTGCTCGATACATACAGGGAAAAAAGAACCGACAGTACCGGCAAACCCATACTGCTGCCATCTGGAAGAGAGGCATATAGTGCAAGGGTTCCGTCAGATCATTTTCCTGTGTTAATAGAAGTGACGCATAAGAAATAATTTACGAATTATCGGATTACGGATTAGCGAATTGTGATTGTTTAAACTATTATATTAATTCGCTAATCCGTAATTCGACAATCCGAAAATAAAAATACTTTATATGAAGAAGATCTTTATAATGTTAGCAGCGGTTTTAATAACTGGCTTAACATATGCTCAAACAGCCAAGCATGTAATATTTATCACGATAGATGGGTTCCGTCCCAACTTTTACCTGGATACACCTTTCAAAACCCCTAACCTCCGGATGCTTGCAAAAGAAGGGGCTTATGCAAAAGGGGTAACGAGTGTATTTCCTACCATGACCTATCCTAATCACACCGCCATCATCACAGGGGTGCAGCCGGTTAAGCATGGGGTGTATTATAACAGTATGTTTGAGCCCAACGGATCAACAGGAAAAATATACTGGAACGATTCATCTATCCATGCACCTACTATCTGGTCAGCCGCAAAAGCGAAAGGGATGACGGTAGCTGCTTTATACTGGCCGGTATCAGCGGAAGCACCGGTAGATTATAATATTCCTGATATTGGAAGCCTGGGTGAACCAGCCCGTGAAAAATATTCAAAGCCGGCAACTTTATGGACCGACCTGAAAAGAGATGTGTTTGATGGTGCCAGCAAATGGGACCATGGCAAGGATCAGAATGTAGCCAAAATAGCCGCATACATTATTAAGAAAAGCCAGCCTCAATTAATGACCATCCATTTCTTTGGTGTTGACCATGCACAACATCTCAGCGGAAGAGAAAGCGAAATGACACAGGAAGCCATCGCAGATGCAGACGAAGGTGTAGGCATCATCATCGCTGCTTTAAAGGAACAGGGTATCTGGGATAACACCGTTTTATTTGTGGGTGGCGATCATGGATTTTATAATGTTACCCGTAACGTTTATCCAAACGTATGGTTAAAGAATGCAGGATTGCTGAATGATCTAAAAAGCGACTGGAAAGCACAATTCAATTCAGTAGGAGGTTCTACCTACTTATATTTACGGGATCCGAATGATAAAGAAACCCTGGCCCAGGTAAAAAAGTTACTGGCATCATTACCCGATACCACCAAAGCCTATTTCAGGATCATTGAAAGAAGTAAAATGGACCAGGTAGGCGCCAACCCTGAAGTAGCTTTCGCTTTGACTGCAGAAAAGGAAGCATCCTTCGGAAAAGATTTCACCGGACCCGATGTAAGACCCGGCAAAGGCGGATCACATGGACATTTTCCAGATACGCAATCTATCAGAACAGGTTTGGTAGCACATGGTCCGGGTATCAAAGTAGGCAGCGTTATCAATTTGATGAATGAAATTGATATTGCACCAACGATTGCAAAATTGTTAGGACTATCCCTGCCATCCGCTGATGGGAAAATACCGGCGGGGTTATTAAAATAAAAACCTTGTAAAAGACATTCAATTCTTTAAAATCCTCCCCCGCAACCGCTTCTTCTTCGGATGTTCCATCTTACTCTTCTTCTGAAAATCATGGCTGATAATACTGATGTTCCCATCGATTTCCATCATCGCAAGATCAACATGCTGCAGATCGGAAACTCCATGTTCCCTGGCAGCCGCCTCCAATTCTTCGATGCTTATCTCTGCTTTTTTACAATGCCCAAATTCAACCTGTCCTTTATAAATAAGTACTATCGACTCACCCTGTAACAGGTGATTCAATCCTTCGTTACGGTAAAGAATATGCTTCAGTGTGTAATTGGCTGCAAATAGTGCACCAGCGGCTATTAATCCCCCGGCTAATGAAGTATCGGGTCCCACCATGGCATTTTGTACTGCATTACTGATAAGGAGGATGAAAACAAGGTCGATAACAGAAAGCTGTGCCAGCTCTTTTTTTCCAAAAACACGGATGGCAATGATCATAAAAAAATAAACTGCGAGAGCCCGGAAAATAATGTCCAGGTAAGGGTTTTCAATAAACGGCAATACTATTTTTAAAAGATCCATAGAAGCTGTTTGAGTTAAATAAAAATAAAGCTTTATAGAGAGGGAAATAAAATAAAGTTTGGAAGCCGGTTGTTGAGTAATTAATGACTAAAAAAACCACCTTTTCAACTGACTTCCAGTGGCAAATTATAGATAGAGTATGTAATTGATTCATTCCCTGTTGCGGTTTGTGATAACATTCGGATCAGCCGCTGTAAACTGTTGAAGGGCAAACAATGGCGGGTAAAACAAAGTAGCATGCGCCGCTATTTTTATGGAGTGAAGGTTCAGAAGATGGTAACAGCGCAGGGTATACCTCATCATTTTCGTCATCACAGTACCCCCCCTCATTTTGTAGTGGCTCTATTAAAGAGTGACTTTGATCGCTTCAAAACCATAGTTCACCCACACTTCACCCACACTTCACCCACATTTCACCCACAAATTTGTGGGTGAAATGTGGGTGAACTGTATATTAATCGTGTAAAATAGAATAACATGGTATCTATTAACCATGAAGGAATGAGGGGTGTGATAGGCAATATTGTTTTCTATACGATGAATGGGAAAAACTATGCCCGTTCTCTATTTGACGGGAACTATTTTTTCAAACTTAGCATTAGACCTGAATTGCAGAAAAATAAACAGGCTTTACCACCAATGCTTTGATATTGGTGTATTGCCGCTTAAAAATTACCGAACCATTGAACTGGCAACTTGAATTAATTAACTCAAACAGCTTCATAATCATTCAAAATGAGTTCAATAAATGTAAAGTAACAAAATGTGCCGGTAAACAGTCATGATGTATAGGTAAGAATCCCGTGAACCTGTTAAAATCCGACACCTGCTTTGTATTTTCGTATCTCGAAACGATTGCTTGTGAACAGATCCTATTTTTACTTTTATCATTTAAACAGTAATCGGTAATCATGAAATTTTACTCTCTCCTTTTATCATTTGCGTTGGTGGTCAGCGTTGGTGCAACTCCGGTTAATAAAAACAAATCCGCTAAACTGTATGTCTCCCATTTTGAAAATGTGTTGGGAACCTCTATGGAGCTGAAAGTAACTGCTGTTTCACAAAAGGATGCGTCGTTGGCAGAAGCTATTGCTTTGGCCGAGATAAAACGGATATCGAAATTACTGAGTGCGTATGATGCAGAAAGCGAATTCAGTCACTGGCTCAAGACAAAAAATGCACCGGTGGTTGTTTCACAGGAATTATTCGATGTACTATCCATGTATGATCAATGGCGCATCAAAACAAATGGGGCACTCGATGCTTCCGCACAGGTAGTAAGTAAATTATGGAAACAGGCTGCTGCCAAGCAAATCCTGCCTACCGGTCAGGAACTTGCGATAGCTGTAGCAGAAGTGCAACAAAAACATTGGGAACTGGATGCCGCTGCAAGAACAGCAACGCATACCAGCAACGCACCATTGATATTAAATTCTTTTACCAAAAGTTACATCATTAAACGCGCCGCAGATGCAGCCATGGCTGTTGCCGATATCCATTCTATCGTGTTGAATATTGGAGGTGATATGGTGATCAATGGCTCTGTAAATGAAACCGTACTCGTGAGCGATCCAAAGGCAGATGCCGAAAATGATTTGCCTGTTGACCGCATATTGATTCACGACCGGGCAGTAGCTACCAGCGGAAATTACCGGAGGGGAGAGCTGATCAATGGCAAATGGTACTCTCATATTGTAGATCCCCGAACTGGACAGCCAGCAGGCGAAATCATCAGCGCAACCGTTGTTGCCCCCAATGCTACCGATGCAGGCGCATTGGCCACCAGTTTTAATGTATTAACGGTTGCCGAAAGTGTGAAACTGGCAGAAGGCATGGAAGGGGTTGATTATTTATTGATCACCAAAGCCGGCGAGCGCATTGAAAGCAAAGGATGGAAGACACTGGAAATACCCACAGAAAAAAATATAACTGCCGCCGATACATGGAATAATGGTTTTGAACTGGCGATAAACCTTGAGCTTAGCCTGATCACCGGCGACAGGGTTGCACACAGACCATTTGTTGCCATATGGGTTGAGGATAAAGACAAAGCAGTGGTCCGCAATGTTTCACTCTGGTATAACAAGCCAAAGTGGTTAAAAGACCTGCATGAATGGTATCGTTTGAATTACGAAAAATACATGGCGGATAATACCGGCTATTCATCTGTTACCAGCGCTACCCGAACACCCGGCAAGTATGTGATCAAATGGGATGGTAAAGATGCAGCGGGTTTATTTGTAAAACCTGGTACTTACACTATTTGCATAGAAGTTGCCCGTGAACATGGAACTTACCAGATCATACGGCAGGAAATCGAATGTAAAAAATCAACCAAATTAATTAACCTGGCAGGTAATGTCGAAATCGCAGCAGCTTCCCTTGAGTACAGAAAAAAATCTACCGAATAAAGCTGCAAAAAGGAAGCTGTCTATGGCTTCCAGGTGGTTGCATATCTATGTATCGATGGTAAGTTTTGCCATTGTGCTTTTCTTTTCTATTACAGGCATCACGCTCAATCATGCAGATAAGTTTGCCTACCAGCAGCGTACCCAACAACTAAAAGGAATACTCAATATTGCCTGGGTAAAAACAGAAGATACTTCGCATATCAATAAGCTGGCTATTGTAGAATACCTGCGTACTACACATAAAATCAAAAGCGCTGTAAGTGAGTTTCGTATTGATGATTCACAATGCAACATTTCTTTTAAAGGACCGGGCTATGGTGCCGATGCATTTATTAATCGTGAAACCGGTGCCTATGATATAACGGAAGTGAGTGCAGGATTTATAGGACTGATCAATGATCTTCACAAAGGGCGCGACACAGGGAGCGGCTGGCTATGGGTGATAGATCTTTCTGCGGCGTTCATGATACTGGTATCACTTACGGGAATTATCTTATTGCTATTTATTAAAAAGAAAAAAACAAGCGGGTTGATTGTAGCGGGAGTTGGGTTGTTGCTGTTTATACTGATCTATTTTATTTGTGTAGGATGAATTTTTGCCACTGAAGCACTGAATTTATTTTTCTGTGCTTCAGTGGCATTTCTACTACGCGCTCTTTAGGAGGCTGCTCAATTTCGTATACCCTAAATGCCATTCATCTTCCACAAATATTTCTGCAGGTGTAACAACCAAACTATATTTCTCTTTCATCTCCAAGGGAAGTATATCCGCAATCTGGTAAATATCATCCACATCAATCCCATACTTATCATCAATGTGCGAATCAGCTCCTTGAAAATTACAGTGTTTATAAAAGGCAGTTTGCTTAGCTTGTTGAATCGCTTCGCTTGTTTCTTTCGCAGCACCAATCATTCTATAATGATACTCTTCAAACTCATGTTCTTTGTATCCACCAAGGTTGATAAAAAAGAGTTTTGTTGCGTTTATGTCCGTCCCAGCAGTTTTCTCAACAACTGTTACTGTATAACCATCCACCAATGTTACTTCACGCCATGCATCAATATGGATCTTACCTGCGTTGTGCCAGAATGCTGTGAGTGCGGGCACCAGCTCGCTTAGCGATGTGGCTATCCCAAAAAAAATATCGTGTTGTTCTGTATGCCTGCCGGGTGGTTTACAACCTAACAGGAGCATGAAAAGTTTCGCCTGCTGCATATTGCTAAAATAGTTTTATTTTAGGAGCATATGAAAAGTATCGGACTCCTTATCTGTGCATTTGTTTTTTCCATGTATGTTCATGCACAACCGCCTGCCGCCGCAGCACAAAGGGTATTGGAACAGGTACAGGAAGAACTGGGCAAACAGAAAGGACTCTTCGCCATTGCCTTTAAGGACCTCACCACCGGCGAAACAATATTTTGGAACGAGCACGATCTTTTCCATGCGGCAAGCACCATGAAAACACCTGTTATGATCGAAGTGTACAAGCAGGTGGCGGCAGGAAAATTAGTGCTTACGGATTCGGTAACCGTAAAGAATGAATTCATCAGTATTGTAGACAGCAGTACTTATCAGCTGAATCCCGCGGATGACAGTGAGCGGGAACTGTATAAGTTAGAAGGTAAGCGGGTGCCCCTTTCCGATATTGTTTACCGGATGATCATACGCAGCAGTAACCTCGCTACCAATATTATCATGGGAATGGTGGATGGAAAGAAAGTAACCCAAACCATGCGCGACCTGGGTGCAAAAGATATGCTGGTATTACGCGGGGTGGAAGATACGAAGGCATACCAGCGCGGACTCAATAACCTGGTAACCGCTTACGACCTGATGCTGATCTATGAGAAAATGGCCCGGAATGAGATCATTGATGCCAGCGCCTGCCGCAGCATGATCAATACATTGCTGGACCAGCAGTTCGGCACTATTATCCCCGCGCTTTTGCCGAAAGAGGTGAAAGTGGCCCACAAAACCGGCTCCATAACCGGCATTCATCATGATTCCGGCATTGTTTTTCTTCCGGACGGGAAAAAGTATGTGTTAGTGATTCTGGCTAAAAACCTTGAAGATGACAGCCTTGCCACCCAGGCAATGGCAAAGGTTTCAGAAATTATCTACCGCCATGTAATTGGCAGACCTTAATCAAAATTTAATTTTATTGATTATCAATTACTTATGGGATGTAGCCTGCTGCTATATAGATAAGTAACCTCCCCGGTGAAAACACCGTTTTTTTCTAAAAATTAACAAAAAAATTTTTTGGGAACAAAAAATGTGTACTTTGTACACGCTTAATAACCAATAAACTGCCATTTATGTCTATTAGAAAGCTTGTCATGCCCACGCTAGTGGGTTTAATTGCTTGCTTGTGCACGTTATCCGCGCAAGCCCAAAACAAAACTATCTCGGGTAAAGTAACCGATTCCAAAGACGGATCCGCTTTGGTTGGTGCCTCAGTAGTTGTTAAAGGATCAAAAACCGGAACACAGACGGGTGCCGATGGTACTTTTAAGATCTCTGTTCCCTCTTCCGCCACTACATTAGTTATTTCATCTGTGGGCTTCGGTTCGCAGGATGTAAGTATCGCTAACCAAACATCAGTAAGTGTTTCGTTAACGGCTTCGAATGACCAATTGGGTGAAGTTGTTGTGATCGGTTATGGTACCTCAAGAAAAAGAGACCTTACCGGTGCAGTTACTTCCGTGAAAGCGAAAGACTTTAATACTGGTATCATTACTGCGCCCGATCAATTGATCCAGGGTAAAGTGGCTGGTCTCCAGGTGATCAACAACAGTGGTGCTCCCGGTGGTGCTACTACGATTCGTATCAGGGGTAACAGCTCGGTAAGAGCAGGTAACTCTCCTTTGTTCGTGATCGATGGTATTCCATTGGATGGCAGAAATGCCCGTCCTGGTTTTAATGCCAACGGAGTAGGTCAGACACCTGATGTTAACCCGCTGTATTTTTACAATCCGAACGACATCGCTTCAATGGATGTGTTGAAAGATGCATCTGCAACAGCTATCTATGGTTCAAGAGGTGCGAATGGTGTGATCATGATCACTACCAAAAAAGGAACAGGCGGTGCACCTAAACTGGATTTCAACTATACCGTTGGTATCAGTAAGATCCTGAAAAAGTACAAGGTGCTGAATGCTGATGAGTATCGTAACGCATTAAAATCATACGGTCTTACCGGTGGTGATTTTGGTTCTTCGGTTGATGCAACTGATGCGATCTTCCAGACTGCCCCAACGCAGAATTTCAATATCGGCATTAGCGGCGGATCTGACAATGGTAAATACCGGATGTCGATCGGTTATATGGATCAGCAGGGTATCCTGAAAAGGACCGGGCTGAAAAAATATACTTTTAACCTGACCGGTGCTTACAAATTCCTTGAAAATAAACGCCTGAGCATTGACTTCAATGTACTGGCTTCACATAACAGCGAACAAACCGGACCTGTGAGTAATGATGCAGGTGCCACCAGTAATATCATTGGTATGGCTTTACAGTGGAACCCAACCCAACCACTAAGGCTGGCTAATGGTGATGTTAACATCATCAAAGGTGCAAGTATCGTAAACCCTATTGCAATGCAGTATGGTTATAATGATAATAGCAACGTTACCAATCTATTTGGAACGGTAGGTGCGGGTTATAAATTGACCAACGACCTGGATTATAAATTCAATTTCAGCATCAACCACCAGGTAGGTGTACGTATCGGAAGTATGGCTAGCTATATCACCCTTCCTGATGTTGAAAACAGGGGATTGGGCGCTTACTTAAACAATGAGTTAACTGCGATGGTATTACAACATACGCTGAATTATAACAAACAACTCACTTCAGATCTGAACTTCACAGCACTGGCGGGTTATGAGTATCAAAAATTCAGTTTTAAAGGAATGTCTGTATCTGCGCTTGACTTTACTACCAACCTTGTTAATTATGCAAGCATCCTGCAAAACTCTCCTGTAGCGAGCAGAAGCATCGGTTCTTTCGAAGATCCATCTTCTTCGCTGCAATCTTATTTTGCACGTGTTGGATTCAATTACAAAGACAGGTACCTGCTTACCGGAACTTTCAGAGCCGATGGTTCGAGTAAGTTCGGTGCGAATAATAAATACGGATATTTCCCTTCAGTTGCCGCAGCATGGAACATCACCAATGAAAGCTTCATGAAAGGAAACAGGGCGTTCACCAGTCTGAAATTAAGAGCTTCTTATGGTATTACAGGTAACCAGGCATTTCCTGCCGGTTCTGCACAATCACAATATACTTTTGGACAAAGCTCGATCTCTCTTGCCAACGTAGCTAACCCTGATCTGAAATGGGAAAGCACCAAACAATTCGATGCTGGTTTGGATTTCGACCTGTTTGGCGGTAAAGTTTTCGGTAGCATAGATTATTTCCACAAGAACACAACCAATATCCTTTTCAACTTCGATGCTATCCAACCGGCGCCTAACACAAAATACTGGATCAACCTTCCGGGAAATGTGATCAATAAAGGACTGGAAGTTACTTTGGGTGCCCCATTGATCAGGAACACAAGAGTAACATGGAATGCCAGCATCAATGCTGCTTTCATGAAGAACGTTCTTCAGAACTATAACGGTCCGTCTGTATTGACCGGTGCTATCAACGGGCAGGGTCTTTCCGGTGCAAGTATCGAGCGTTTGGCGAATGGCCAACCATTGAATGCCTTCTACCTGAAAAGGTTTGACGGATTAGATGCAACAGGAAACAGCATCTATGGTGATAATGGTAATACACTTTATTACATAGGTAATCCTAACCCAAGTACCCTGTTAGGTTTCAGTTCAGATGTTACATACAAACAATGGACGCTGACTGCCAACATGAATGGCGCGTTCGGACATGATGTATATAATAACACACTGAATGCGATCGTACCTATTGGTAACCTGGGGTCAAGGAATATAGCAGCTTCGCTTATCGGCGGTTCTGTAAAAGAAAGTGTTGCTAACCCGATCACTACTTCTACACGGTATCTTGAAAAAGGAGATTACATGAAAATGGCTAACCTTTCTTTAAGCTACAAATTGGGAACGCTTGGTAAAACACTTAAAAACATGAATGTATTCGTTAGCGCTCAGAACCTGTTTGTAATAACCAAATATTCCGGTTTCGATCCTGAGGTGAATACTGATAAGAATTTAGGTGGTGTTCCTTCACTGGGTATCGAGTATATACCTTACCCGTCATCCAGGTCATTCCTTTTAGGAATTAATTTTGGATTATAGGAACAACCCTTTTAAGCATTTAAACGTATAATAGAAAAGCATTTTAAAATAAATTTTATGAGACATATAAAGACTTACGCGGTCGCATTGGTTCTCACATTAGGTTTTGGTCTGGCAGCATGTACCAAGCTTGATGAGAAGCTCAACAGCAGTTTAACCGATTCGCAGGCTTCCGGAATTCTGTTGGCAAACACCGATGTATCGGTTCTCTTGCAGGCTTGTTATGATGGTTTACAAACCTTCCAGAACCAGGATGGACCTACCTCACTTTTTGAAAACAGTTCTGATGAATCACAGGTTCCTACCCGTGGTCCGGATTGGGATGATAATGGTGTTTGGAGAGTGATCCATACGCATAGCTGGAATGCAGATCATTCACAGGTTGCCAGTGCATTTAACGGTCTGTTGGGTATCGTATTCAACACCACTAATACACTTACTTTCAAACCAAGTGCATCACAGGCAGCAGAAGCAAGGTTTATCCGTGCATTCGCTATGTGGACTGTACTGGATCTTTATGGACAGGTACCTTTCCGTCAGCCGGGTGAAAACCTTCTGAATGCTCCGAAAGTGTTGAGCGGAACAGAAGCTATCGCTTTCATCATCAGTGAACTGACAGCTATTCAGAATGACCTCCCTAACGGACCATCTGCAGGCGGACCTGCTTACAAGGCAAATAAAGATGCCTGTAAAGTGTTCCTGATGAAATGTTACCTGAACAAAGGTGTTTATTCCAACAGGGCAACACCCACTTTTGATGCAGCTGATATGACGCAGGTGATTACACTTGCTGATCAACTGATCGGAACCGGCAAATATGCGCTGGCTAATAACGTATTTGATAACTACGCACCTAACAATGATGTGATCTCAACAGAGAACATCTTTACTAACCTGAATGTTGGTGGTTCAAAAGGTGGTGGTGTACGTTCTACCTGGTACAAAACTTTACACTACAATAACAACAAAAGCAGCTGGAATGGTTTCACTACACTGGCTGAAGTATATAACAAGTTTGAAGCTACTGATCAGCGTATAGGTGTTGCTTATACAGATGCTGCCGGTGTAGCTAAGAACCCTGGAAAAAGGATCAATACCGGTTTCCTCGTAGGTCAGCAATATGACCTGATCACTGATGCTCCTTTGAAAGACAGGAAAGGTGCACCACTGGCGTTTACTCCAGCGGTTGCCTTACAGGAGTCAGGTACCAACCTGGAAGTTACTGGTATCCGTGTTCTGCGTTATCCAATTGACTGGGTTCCTGCAAATGACGGACAGGCTGATAACGACTATGTATTCTTCCGTTATGCAGACGTTCTGTTGATGAAAGCTGAAGCACAATTAAGGTCAGGTAATGCTCCCGGTGCTTTAACAATCGTTAACCAGGTGCGTACAAAACGCGGAGCTTCATTAGCTACTTCAGTTACAGCAGCTTCATTGCTGGACGAAAGACAAAGAGAATTCTATTGGGATGGTTGGAGAAGACAGGATCAGATCCGCTTCGGAACATTCCTGGCAGCACGTGCTTTAAAGACTGCTGTATCAGATCCTAAATATCTTTTATTTCCTATTCCTAACGCAGCATTGTCTGTGAATCCGAATCTGAAACAGAATCCTGGTTATTAATCGTAACTAATATAGTTTGTAAAGCAAAAGGTCATTAATTTTAATGACCTTTTGCTTTATATATGAGACACTGCTTAAAAGCCATTCCCGGCATTGCCCTTTTCTTTCTTGTTGCCTCCTGTAATCATCCTGATGAACCGCTGCCACTTTTCCAGTTGATGGATAGTACCGGTATACAGTTCAGTAATAATATCCAGAGTACCGTAGAGAATAATGTATTCACTTTCCGTAATTTTTATAACGGCGGCGGTGCAGCTATCGGTGATATTAATAATGATGGTCTCGCAGATGTTTTTTTCACGGCCAATATGGGCAGTAACAAACTGTTCCTTAATAAGGGCAACTGGAAGTTCGATGATATTTCAGCAAAAGCAGGCTTCAGAAATAAGGATCAATGGAGCACAGGTGTTGTAATGGTGGATATTAATAACGATGGATGGCTGGATATTTTTGTTTCCAATTCAGGACATGTGACCGATGGGATCAGCAAAGCAAATGAGCTGTATATCAATAACCACGATCTTACTTTTACAGAATCCGCAAGATCATATGGATTGGCTGATGAAGGATTTACCACCCAGGTTTCTTTCTTTGATTATGATATGGATGGCGACCTCGATTGTTTTGTGATCAATAACAGCCCTATCCCTGTAAATACATTGAACTATGCCAATAAGCGCGATCTGCCCGCTGAGAACTGGCCGGTGGCTGATTTTCTGAAAGGTGGTGGTGATCACCTGTTACGTAACGACAATGGTAAGTTTGTAGATGTTACACATAAAGCCGGTATACACGGCAGCCTGATCAGTTTTGGGCTGGGTGTATTGGTTGGTGATGTGAATGGAGATCATTATCCCGACATCTATGTTGCCAATGATTTCTTTGAACGTGATTACCTGTACATCAATCAAAAAAACGGAACGTTCAAAGATGAACTCGAAGGGTGGATGCAGCACACCAGCCTCTCATCTATGGGCGCTGATATGGCGGATGTAAACAATGACGGGTATCCTGATATTTTTACTACCGATATGCTTCCTGATGATGACCATCGTTTAAAGACCACTTCTTCTTTTGATAATATTGATGTGTACCGACTAAAGGACCGCTCTGGTTTTTATCATCAATACCAACAGAATACTTTACAGATCAACAACAGGCACGGAAAATTTCTGGATGCAGCGCATTACAGTGGAGTGGCCGCTTCTGATTGGAGCTGGGGAGGGCTGATGTTTGATGCCGACAATGATGGGCTCACGGACCTATATGTTTGTAACGGTATAACGCATGATCTTACCAACCAGGATTTCATTGATTTTTTTGCCAATGATGTTGTGCAGCAAATGGCATTAAAAGGAAAAAAAGACCAGGTGGATAGTATCATTAATAAAATGTCATCCACCAAACTGCTGAATAAAGCATTTAAGAATACCGGTAACCTGCAGTTTACGGACCAGGGAAAAGCATGGGGATTTACACAACCTTCTTTTTCAAATGGGGCAGCATACGGCGATCTGGATAATGATGGTGACCTGGATATGATCGTGAATAATGTTAACCAGCCGGCATTTATTTACAGGAACAACAGCCGTGAGATCAATAAGAATAATTATATCGGCGTATCACTAAAAGGAACAGGTAATAATACTTTCGCTATCGGCTCGCAGGTTCGTGTATACCAGGGCACACAGATATTAAGCCGCGAAGTAATTCCAAGCCGCGGTTTTCAGTCTTCGGTGGATTATAAACTGATACTGGGATTGGGCACAACAAAAGTCATCGACTCAATGGTAATCACATGGCCCGACAGACGTGTATCTGTAATTGTGCATCCTGTCATCAATAAGGTACATACGGTTTCACAAACGGGATCAAAATTACCTGCTCCGGAAAAGTCCGCAGCGATGATACCAACATTGTTGACAAGGATCAATACCATTTTTGAGAAACATGAGGAAGATGATTTTACAGATTTTTATTCCGAAAGAAATATACCGGTGATGCTTTCGCGTGAAGGGCCGAAAGCTACCTGCGGTGATGTGAATGGAGATGGGTTAACCGATGTATATATCGCAGGTACCGTTCCAAGTCGCGGCAAAATTTACCTGCAAACAGCTGCGGGTGGTTTTATTAAACAGCCGGAGCCTGCGTTTGAAACATTTGCCGACTTTGAAGATGAAGCGGTTCTTTTCTTTGACTGCGATGGTGATGGTGACCTTGATCTTTTTATAGGAGCAGGAGGGAATAATGCAGCTTTTGGTGAGCGCATATTTAAACACAGGCTTTTTTTGAATGATGGTAAAGGGAACTTTACAAGTTTCGTAGATGCTTTCCCGGGTAATGCAATGAACATATCAGTGGCAATGCCTTATGATTTTGACCACGATGGTGACCTTGATCTCTTTGTAGGTGGAAGAAGTGTGCCCGGTGTCTATGGAGCAACACCCGCGAGTTATATATATGTAAATGACGGCAAGGGCCACTTTGCCGAAATGTCAAAAGATAAGACTGCCGGTATATCCACTATCGGTATGGTAACAGGTGCTGTATGGGCAGATGTAGCAGGCGATAAAGAGAAAGAACTGGTGATCGTTGGGGAATGGATGTCGCCAAAAATATTCAGTTTCCGGAAAGACCATTTTGAAGAAATAAAAACAAACCTGTCCGCTATGCAGGGTTGGTGGCAATCCATTGCAGTGGCCGATCTTGATGGCGATGGCGACCAGGATCTTGTGTTGGGTAATATCGGAGAAAATTTTTACCTGCGCCCGGATGCAACCCATCCCGTTAAAATATGGGTTTCTGATTTTGACCAGAATAATATCATGGATAAGATATTGACCAGGACGGTTGATGGTAAAGATGTTCCTGTTTTTCTGAAGCGTGATCTGGAAGAACAGGTGCCGATACTGAAGAAACAGAACCTGCGTCATGAAACGTTTGCCAAAAAATCTGTTCAGGAACTCTTCACTGCAGAACAACTGAAAAAAACAACGGTTAAGGAATTTAATTATAACAGTTCTGTTATTGCCCTGAACGATGGAAACGGCAAGTTCACTGTGCGGAAACTACCAGTTATGCAACAGCTATCCTGTATCAATGCCATTCTTTGCGAAGATGTAAATGGAGATGGGTATATAGATATTGTTAGCGGGGGTAACCAGTTTGGGTTTATCCCGCAACTGGGAAGACTGGATGCAAGTATGGGAAGTATATTGCTCAATAACGGAAAAGGCGTGTTTACTGCGATGGAGCCTGACATATCCGGGCTCGAACTTCGCGGAGAGATCCGTGATATCAAACCGCTGAGAACAAAGGATAAGAACAGCATATTATTCCTGTTGAATAATGAAAACCCGGTATTGTACGATATTAAAAAAGCGATCAGCAAAAAATAGTATGGCAGGCTTTGCAAATAAAACGATAACGTATCTGGCATCACTCCTGCTTTTAATCGGCGGATGTACCGGATCAAAAGAACCGCCGGTATTTGAAGTACTGGATAATAGCCGGACGGGTTTAGACTTCAATAATAAGCTCACGCCCACACAGGAGTTCAATATGTTTAAATACATGTACTTCTATAATGGCGGCGGCGTTGGGGCCGGGGACTTTAACAATGATGGATTAACGGACCTGTTCTTTACAGCCAACCAGGGTGAGAATAAATTATATATTAATACGGGCGGGTTGCATTTCAAGGATGCAACACATGATGCCAATATTCCGGAGGACAGCGCATGGTCAACCGGTGTTTCTGTTGTGGATATCAATAATGATGGTCTGTTGGATATCTACATCTGCCGCGTAGGTAAGTATGAAACATTGAAAGGGCATAATCTTCTGCTGGTATGCACCGGTATTGATAAAAATGGAATACCACATTACGAGGACCGTTCACATGCATACGGACTTGATTTTTCGGGCTTCAGCACACAGGCAGTTTTCTTTGATTATGACCAGGATGGCGATCTTGATATGTTCCTGCTCAATCATTCGGTTCACCAGAATGGAAGCTTTGCAGAAAGAAAACATTTCCTGGGTACTTATAATGAGCTGTCGGGTGATAGGATGTACCGCAATGATGGCAATGTATTTACAGATGTAACAAAACAAACGGGCATCAACAGCTCTGCCATCAGTTATGGATTGGGAGTGGCCGTGGCCGATATTAACCTGGATGGATATCCTGATCTGTACATCGGCAATGATTTTCATGAGAATGATTATCTCTATATAAACCAGCATGACGGAACCTTTAAAGAAGAACTCACCAGCAGGATTATGCATACGAGCCAGTACTCAATGGGCGTTGATGTTGCCGATGTAACCAATGATGGTTATCCAGAGATCATTTCGATGGATATGCTTCCTTCGGATCCTTATATATTAAAACGGTCGGAAGGCGAAGATGCGTTTGATATATTTCATCTTAAGATAGGATATGGTTATGGTTACCAGTACACGAGAAACAACCTGCAGCTGAATCAACGCAATGGATTATTCAGTGAAATGGGATTGTATTCAGGGGTGGCAGCAACAGACTGGAGCTGGGCGCCTTTATGGATGGACTTTGATAATGACGGGAAGAAAGACCTTTTTATTTCCAATGGTATTCCCAAGCGGATGAATGATATCGATTATATCAATTTTGTTTCCAACGGAGATATCCAGAGCAAGATCAAATCCAATAGCCTGGCAGAAACAGATATGTCACTGATCGATAAATTTCCGCAGATCAAGATCCCGAATAAATTCTTTCAGAATAATGGCAACATGAATTTCAATGATCTGGAAAAACGTATCAAGGGTGACCGCCCAACCTATTCAAATGGAGCATTGTATGCCGACCTCGACAATGATGGTGATCTTGATATAGTGGTGAACAATATTGATGAACCTGCCATGTTATATGCCAACAGGAGTAATGATAAAAAAGACAAGGCTTTCGCTGAAATTAAACTGAAAGGACCTGCACAGAATGTGAATGCGATAGGCACGAAAGTTATATTATTTGCAGAAGGAGGGATAAGGACCTATGAAAAGAACCCGACTAAAGGATTTCAGTCGAGCATGGAGACCCCTTTGCATATAGGACTCGATAAAACAAAAGTAGATTCTGCGTTTCTTGTTTGGCCCGATAATAGTTTTCAGCGCATACAATTTACTACGGGAAAATCGCAGTATGTATTTGCTTATACGAAAGGATTGCCAGTATTTGATTATGCGCATATTACATCATACTGGCCCAACCATAGTAAAACGGTAGTGGATATTACAAAGCAGGTAGATCTTTCCTATCTGCATACAGAAAACGCATTCAACGAGTTTAATCGCGAACCCCTGATGCCGCATATGGTATCTACCGAAGGGCCTGCACTGGCAGTGGCAGATATCAATCATGACGGACTGGAAGATGTATTCATTGGTTCTTCCAAGGAGAATAAGGGAATGGTTTTATTACAACAGGCATCCGGCAAGTTTATAAGACTACCTCAACCTGCACTGGACAAAGACAGCGTATATGAATCTGTGGATGCCAACTGGACAGATGTAAATAATGATGGTCACCTGGATCTTGTGCTTGCGAGCGGGGGTAATGAATATTATGGACAGGAAGAATACCTGCAACCAAGGGTATATCTTAATGATGGTAAAGGCGGGCTTTCAAAACTGGAACATGCTTTTGATAATATATTCCTGACAGCATCCTGTATTGTGCCGTATGATTTTAATGGCGATGGCTTTGTTGATCTTTTTGTAGGCGGCCGTTCCGTTTCCTTTGCATACGGTGAAATACCAAGTTCGTATCTTTTGCAGAATGATGGTAAAGGACATTTTAAAGATGTAACCGCAACCCATGCTAAAGACCTGTCAAAAGCCGGTATGATCACACGGGCATTATGGTTTGATATTGACAAAGACGGTGATAAGGATCTGCTTATCTGTTCTGAATGGGGAGGGATAGATGCTTATATCAATACCAAAGGCATATTTGTTAAAAAAGTACTCAGCGATAAAAAAGGTTGGTGGAACTATATATTGCCGGTTGATATAGATAATGATGGCGATATAGACCTGGTGGCGGGTAATCTTGGGTTGAACAGCCGTTTAAAAGCAAGTGATGTAAAACCTGTAAGGCTGTATTACGAAGATTTTGATGGCAACGGAAAAAAAGAACAGGTGCTTACCTATTATGTAAATGACAAAGAATTGCCTTTTGCCAATAAGGCCGAGTTAGAAAAGCAAATGCCCATCTTAAAGAAAAAATACCTGTACGCAGAAGATTTTGCAAAGGCATCTGTAAAAGATATTTTTGGTTCTGATAAATTAGGTAGTGCTACTGTTTTCACTGCTGATTATTTTTCAAATGCAATACTGATTAACCAGGGTAACCTGAATTTTATTACACAGGCGCTGCCATGGCAGGCACAACTTACTTCCTATCGCGATGCAGTTGTGGTGAATGCGAATGATGATAATTTACCCGACATCCTGATGATGGGAAACTATTATGATAATAATATTCAGATGGGAAGATATGATGCCGGTTATGGTACACTGTTGATCAACAAAGGAAATGCAAGATTTGAAGTGGAAGGGTTGAATGGAACACAGGTCAAGGGCCAGGTACGCCGCATACGTTCAATAGAGATCGGGAAGAAGCAGGCTTTCATTCTGGCAAGAAATAGTGATAGTGCGATGGTGATACAGTTTAGAAATTAGTTTATCCCTATCGGATCAGCTGTACATTTCCACTTGCCTGTATACTGCGACCTGAAGCAATCAGTTCTATGGTAACGGTATACGTATACACTCCATTTGGCTGCTGGATCCTTTTAAAGTTTCCATCCCATCCAGCTCCTTTGATATCATCATAGATGACCTGTCCATAACGGTTATAGATCCTGAAAACGGTTAACCGGTATTTTGTTGATGGGGGTACCCTGAAAACATCATTCAGATGATCACCATTCGGCGTAAATGCGTTGGGAATATATAATCCCGGGTCACAGGAAGGCAATACCTGGATGCTGGCTGTTTTATTTCCGCAACTGTTTGAAACCGTAACAGCATATTTACCAGGGTTTTTAACGGTAAAAAATGGAACTACCCCGGTTGTGTTCATCCATGTGTAAGCGTCAAAGCCGGGTGTTGCTGAAAGAATAATGGAATCTTTTCCTTCCATACAGGTATCGCTGCCGAGTGTTAATGATAAAGGGCTTTTGGTAACTGTAACCTGGTAGTAGTTGATACTATCGCATCCACCGGTTGTTTTAAAATTGGTAAAATAATTCCCTGTAACCGTTACCCTTTTATTGTCGGGCAAAATGTAGGGCTTATCATCACAAACAGCTGCCTTTATTATATTAACTGAATCAATCAAATCGGTACAGCAGGATGTTCTGCAGTTCACTGTCATTTGCAAAGGGTAGACATCGTTATTAACTATGAGTGGCGAAAAAATATTATCCGGCTGTGTTTGTATGGAATAATGCATTTGCGCATCATCCGGTCTTATCAGCGCATCTGCGGAGAAACTGGTGAGGGGTTCATTGATTATTTCGCAACTGTTGTCACCATTCGTATCTGTTTTCAGCAGATGCATTTTTCCTTTGCCGGTATTATTATTTAAAAAAATGTAGTAGCCGTTAGTTCCTGTTAATAATGAAACGGGCTGTTCTGTGCCCGCACCTGCTTTAAAAGCTTTCTGAAGATCCGGTTGCCCGTCTTTGTTGATCGATGATAATAGAGCGGAGCTTCCATCATACAACAACATTACCTGGCTACCTGAACTACCGGTTGCCATTCCATCAACCATGTATGAACCCTGCCTGGTAGTTTTATAACCAATCACTTTTTTTATATTACCCGTGCCACCGGTAATCATATTGATAGCAGTGGTGGAGGTGGGTGGTACAGAAGAAGAATTTGTATCTGCGAAAGCAAGGAATGAAAGGTCTCCATTGGGTAGCTGGGTAATATTCCTGATAGTGTTTTCCGGTACAAATGAATTGGCAGGCTTATCACGTATCAGGTAGGTTTTATCCCATAGCCTGTTTCCATTGGATGGATCAAATCCTGCGAGATAATAGTCAACTTTAATAATAGAATCTTTCGCTACCAAACGCTGATCAATAATGCCGCCTGTTACCAGTGAACCATCAGACAACTGTTTGATCTTGTTGGACAGATTGAAACGGAATTCAAAAACGTCTGAGGAAAGGTTGGTTGCCCATAAGGGTGAAGCTTCTTTCGTGAGCCGTATAAGCATTTCCCTGGTTTGAAGGGGCGGTCTTTTCCATATCACTGCATTGGCAAGAAGATCGCCATTGCTGAGCGTAATAATATTCTGCAGGTAGGTTTCCGAATCGGTATCAAACCCATTATCCATTTTTTTGGCCCATAACAGGTTGCCATATTTATCTACATGCAAAAGGATACCCCAGTTAGGATTGGGAGTAACAGGAAAACGCACTCCCCAATACGTTTGAATAATACCTGTTATATAATAAGTAGAATCCGCTGCCGTGGTAATGTCATTCAATTGGAAAATATCAAAGCCTGCTGTGCTATAACGTTTTGACCATACAACGTTTCCGTTAGCAGTATAAAGACTTATCCAGCCATCATTCGTGACCAGGTTATTTTTTATATAATTGATGTTTCCTATGCTTAACAATTCGTTCCGCGATGTAATGACAGAATGAACAACTGTGTGTGATTCGGATCCTTCATAGCTTATCGACAGGTTGCTAAGGGCACAGTTTTGCGCATGCGCGATATTCATGCAAAGACATAGCAACAAGGGCAATGGGCATAGCGATAAAGCTTTCCGGTAAAGCATCTCTGAATTTACGAAATACTTTATAAGATCGGATAGTAAATCCGGGTGATCCAGCGGGTAGAATCTTTTTCCTGTAAACGGTTGGTTACTAATGATTCGAATGGAATGGCCGGAGAAGCAAGATCATTCTCTTCAAGATAATAATGGAGCTGGATAAAAGCTTTTTTGATTGTGGCAGGTCCGCCTGTTATTTCAGTTACCAGTATCCTTCCCGGGATCATCCTTTTTAGCTGGATGGAGGGTGTTTCTTTGAGTGTCTTATTAACAGGTATGGCAACCCTTGTTTTGAAATGTGTGCTGTCGATCTCTGTCACATTCAACATCGGGAACGCGGTTTCAACCGCACCGTTCACGGCAATGTATTTTTTCAGCGCTTCTATCATGGTATATATACCGTCAACAGAAGGTGGGGTTGATGAAAGCAGAAAAGAGCTGACCAATACTGTATCCGTTACCCGTATCTCTTTGATGTTGATGCCATACACTTTGTCAGGATTTTCCAGGAATGTTTTTAAATGACCCATTACATCCATCATTGTTTTTTTCAATAACCTTGCTTCATTGTACTGCCGGATGCGTTTGATTGGATTAGTGCTGTATGTGAGTGTATATTTCCATACTAGGGCCAGTGAATCACTTCCACTGGCAGCATGTGCAAAATTACCATCGATCGTGTCTCCTGAAAAAGTGGTGGACAGAATAGTGCCATTAAAAGAATGCTGCTTAACATTAAACGAAACATTATTGCAGGAGAATGTATGGTTGTTGAGACTGGTGTCAGCACTCGGCCACCATTGCTTCCAGGAATTTTCATCATATAAAATACGGGTGGCCGTTGTGTTATGGCAGTTAACGAGCTGTAGATCGATAATGTCCTGCTTATTTGGGATTAAGGTATATAAGCCGATGAAAAATATAACAATCAGCAAAAGAATAAAGATCCCAAGTTTTCTCATCGGTCAGGCATTAAGTTGAAGCCTGCAAATTAGCGAAGATTCGCTATCACATTGCATTTTAAACCTGTAAATTAGCTGTTCCATATAGCTAAACAAATGCCATGAAAAAATTGCTTGTTATATCCGCCGCTTGTGTATTTGTAATGCAGGCCATTGGGCAGGTAAAAATAAATCCCTGGAAAATAACAGCCAGTCAGATAGACCCCGCCAATTACTATGGGATCACAGTGGCGAATGGAATGATCGGTATAGTTTCCTCTCCAGAACCTTTCAAAGTAAAAGATGTTGTACTGGCCGGTGCATATGACCTGTATGGACGCGGGCGGGTAAGTAATTTCTTAAAGAGCTTTAACCTCCTCAATATGCAGATTGATATTGATGGAAAAAGGATCGGGGCAGGGCAGGCTGCCAATATGAAGCAGGAACTGGATATGAAACACGCCAGCTTTACCACTTCATTTGATTATACAGATAAGGCCACAATCACTTATACATACTATTCGCTTCGTCAACTACCTTTTACTGTATTAATGGATGTAAGTATCACAGCTAAAAAAGAGCTTACCCTCGGAAGTGCCAGTGTAATGGAAGCTCCTGACGCATTAAAGGATGTTCAGAATTATTACAACGAGATCGACAGGCCGCATGTTGTGATAAGTCTGCTCACATCTTCCGCAAAAAGTCCTACAGGTAAATTACTCATGTGTGCCTCTAACACTTTTTTATTCAGTGAGCCACATGGAAAAGAGCCAAGAGTGATACATGAAATGTGGGATAATAACATGCACCTGATGAAATTCAGCAAAACACTGAAAGCCGGAGAGACCTACCATTATTCTATAGCAGGCTCATCCATCACATCCGCCCACCATGATGATCCTTTGAATGAGGCTGAACGGATGACCATCTTTGCTAAACTGGAGGGAAGAGAAAGACTGATCAGTTTTCATAATAAGGCGTGGGACGAGTTATGGAAAAGCGATATCGTTATTGAAGGTGATGATCAATCACAACAGGATATTCACAGCATGCTGTATCACTTGTATTCTTTTGTGAGGGAAGGAACGGATATGAGTCCTTCACCCATGGGACTAAGTGGTTTAGGATATAATGGTCATGTATTCTGGGATACCGAATTATGGATGTATCCATCGATACTTGTATTACATCCAGAACTGGCAAAAAGTCTTGTAGAGTACCGATACCAAAGGCTTACAGCCGCTAAACGAAATGCATTCAATCACGGATATAAGGGAGCGATGTTCCCCTGGGAAAGTGCGGCAAGTGGTGTAGAAGAAACACCTGTATGGGCATTGAGCGGTCCTTTCGAGCATCATATTACTGCCTGTGTGGGTATTGCTGCCTGGAATTATTATTGTGTAACGCAGGATAAAGAATGGCTGAAAGAAAAGGGCTGGCCGGTTTTAAAAGAGGTCGCCAATTTCTGGGCAAGCCGTGTGGAAAGAAATGGTCCGGGTAAATATGAGATCAAAAATGTGGTAGCGGCAGATGAGTGGGCAGAGAACGTAGATAATAATGCGTGGACCAACGCTTCTGCCAAAGCAGTTTTACAGAATGCCACAGAAGCCGCTAAATTATTGGGTTTAACGCCTGATGCAGATTGGCTGAATGTGGCTGATAATATTCCGATACTGAAAATGGAAAACGGGGTTACCCGCGAGCATGGCAGCTATAATGGGGAGGGCATCAAGCAGGCAGATGTGAACCTGCTGGCTTATCCATTGAAAGAAGTTGCCGATCCAAAACAAATTCGCAAAGATCTTGAGTATTATGAAACAAGGGTACCCACGGAGGGTACACCGGCTATGACACAGGGGATCTTTACCCTATTATATGCAAGACTGGGCGAAGGAGAGAAAGCGTTCAACTTTTTTAAAGATGCATATATTCCTAACCTGAACCCGCCTTTCCGGGTAATTGCGGAAACCAAAGGGGGAACCAATCCCTACTTCGCAACAGGAGCAGGGGGGATTATCCAAAGCCTGCTGATGGGTTTTGGAGGGTTGGAAATAACCCCCAAAGGCATTATGCAGGTCAAATCGTCACTACCCAAACAATGGAAAAGCCTCACTATCACAGGCGTAGGGGTTGAGAAAAAAATATTTTCTGTAAAATAATAATGTGTTATTTTCACACATCGTGAAACGGATTGCTTCCATACTGCTATTGAGCATACTGCTTTTTAATTGGGGCGGATATCGTTTTTTCATGAGCTACCTCGAGAACAGGTCAGACAGCCGTCTCGAAGCCAGCCTCGATCAGAACAACTACAGCGAATCAGATCTTATCAGTATTAAAGTGGCCACACACTTACCCTATTATGCCAGTTCAGAGAAATTTGAACGGATAGACGGTGAGATAAATGTGAAAGGGGTTAATTACAAATATGTAAAGCGTCGCTTGTATAATGATACACTCGAACTGCTTTGTATCCCCAATATTTCCAAAACAGGTATACAACAGGCGGGCGGAAATTTCTTCCGTCTTGCTAATGATATTGCAACAAATTCTTCAAAAAAATCAACTGGCGATCATTCACATCTGGTCAAATTCTCGGTACAGGATTTTACAGATGATCATGCTTTTGTATGGCAGTACAAAACCACCGATCCATCTTACAATTGGTACAGCAGGGTTAATGCCGATGTCACTTCAGAATATCTCAGCCGGTTAGAACGTCCACCGCAGGCTTAATGTTGGTTAATTAAGCATTTTTTTTAGATCCCTACTATTTCGTTTTCGTTCTAAATTATCAGTAATATGAAAAGACTCTTTTTGGGTCTTTGTGTCGTATTATGTTTATACGCCTGTAAACAAAACACAGACTATAAAGCATACCTGCACAATCCGGAATTATTCAGTCACACCGTACATGAGTTGAACACGGTTGTTATGGGAAACAATTTTCCTCCCATGATCGCAGCACGTAATTATGTATATGGTGCTATTGCAGCGTATGAGGTAATGGTGATCGGAAACCCTTCACAGTACCGTTCATTGGCGGGACAGGTAAATGGCCTGAAAAGTATATCAGTGCCTGCTGTTACGAAAGATGTGGATTTTGAACTGGCCGCTTTGCTGGCTTATATGAAAGTGGGTGAAGTGGTTACTTTTCCTGAAGGGAGTTTAAAAATTTATAAAGACAGTATCCTGGATGTTGCCCGTGATAAAGGCTTACCGGCAGACGTTGAAAAAGCATCACAGTTATTGGCAGATAGTGTGTCTGCTTCGATCATCCGCTGGAGTAAGAAAGATCATTACCTGCAAACACGCGGTGCAGAAAAGTATACTGTAAAAGATATACCCGGCCGCTGGGTGCCAACACCACCTATGTATGCCTCGGCCGCGGAGCCCCATTGGATGGAGATCCGCCCGATAGCGATAGACAGCGCAACAATTTTTCCGGCACCTCCGCCACTCGAGTATAATATAACCGATACTACATCGAAGTATTATAAAGAGGTGATAGCGCTAAAAAAAGCGGGAGACAGCCTGACACCGGAACAAAAACATATTGCTGAATTCTGGGACGATAATCCCTTCAAGATGAATGTGACCGGTCATGTTATGTATGGCAGTAAAAAATTCTCACCATCCGGTCACTGGATGAGTGTGATAGGCATTGCGGCAAAACAGGCAAAAGCAGATTTTCCAACAACTGTCTATGCATTTGCAAAAACAAGCATTGCTTTATTTGATGCATTTATACAGTGCTGGTCAGTAAAATATAAATACAATACTGTTCGGCCAGAAACAGTTATTAATAAGTACTTCGACATGAATTGGCGGCCTTATCTGCAAACGCCGGCATTTCCTGAATATACCTGTGGGCACTCCACCATTTCATCATCAGCAGCAGAAGCACTAACGAGTGTGTTTGGCGACAACTTCGCGTACACTGATTCCACCGAACTGGAATTTGGTATCAAGAGCCGTTCATTCAAATCTTTCCGCGCTGCAGCTATTGAAAATAACTGGGCCCGTTTTTATGGGGGTATTCACTTTCACAATTCATGTATCATCAGTACTGAGCTCGGTGCAAAAGTTGGTCAGCTGGTAGCTACCAAACTGGAAATGAAAAAGAAGTAATCTTTTGTCATTCCGGTAATAAAAGTAAAGTCAACCATAACGAAAACGATTGCGTAAAAACACCCTTATGAGAAAAATATTATTTAGCATACTTATCATCTGTTGTATCATCTCACAGGATGCAGCTGCACAGGGATGTGTAGCCATCCGCAGTACCGGTGGGATGTGTACCATGGAACAAATGGATCATCACGATGGTTCAACGGCCGGCGGTAACTGGATCTTTACTGCCAACAACAGGTACTTTAATTCTTTCAGACATTTTGTAGGTACAGAAGAACAAACACAAAGAACCGACCTGGGTACACAGGTGATCAATCATTCTTATACACTTGACCTGGCTATCACGCGTTTAATCAATAAACGCTGGTCCGTAGCATTTGATATGCCTATCGTATCCAATACACGTTCTTCCTTGTATGAACATGGCGGTAAAGAGCGACATACAACCAAATCATTTGGATTAGGTGATATACGTTTTGCAGCTTACAACTGGTTACTGGATCCTGCGAAAAAACGGAAATGGAATATTCAACTGGGACTGGGTATTAAACTCGCAACCGGCGATTATAAATACCAGGATCGTTTTTATACCGCAACCGGCACCACCGTTACCGGTCCCGTAGATCAATCTATACAGTTGGGTGATGGCGGATTGGGTTTCACTACCGAGATCAATGCGTATTATAATATCAACCGGACGGTTAGCCTGTATGGTAATTTTTATTACCTCCTCAGCCCGAGAGAACAGAACGGAACATCTACAGCACGGGGCGGTACACCTTCTGCAACAGCAATTGCCAATGGAAGTGATGTTATGAGTGTTCCTGATCAGTATATGCTGAGAGGGGGTGTAAATATTCAGGCAGGTAAACTTACTGTATCAGGCGGTATCCGTAATGAGTGTCTTCCTGCACACGACCTGATCAATGGAAGCAGTGGATTCAGAAGGCCGGGTTATATCATATCAGCAGAACCGGGTGTTACCTACGCTTTCAAAAAATTCAATATTTATGCTTTTGTTCCGGTAGCGATCACGCGTAACAGGACACAAAGTGTAGCGGATGAGATCAGTACCACCTTAACCGGTAAGTATACAAAAGGCGATGCAGCTTTTGCCGATTATACGGTGAACATTGGCATGTCGCTGAGATTTTAATGATCATTTTTTAGCTGCTCAACAAGAAAACCAATATGAAAAATATACCAAAACGAATGATTAAATGCCTGCTGATACTAGGCATTGCCGGAATACTTAGCACCACTGTATCTGCGCAAACAGATGCCGATGCGATCATGATGACAAAAAACAATTTCTGTACGGGTATTATGTACAGTGGTAGTCACTGGACAGATTACTGGGAAGGAACCTTAAAAAGAACGAATGATAACCTTGGTGTTGTTTCAACACAAATGGTGGGTGTGATGGGTAACTATGGTGTCACAAGCAAACTGAATCTTCTTTTCAGCGTTCCCTATATTGAAACAAAAGCATCTGCCGGAACACTGCATGGACAGAAAGGCGTACAGGATCTTTCTTTATGGGCCAAGTGGATGCCCATTGAAAAAAATATCGGTAAAGGAATATTCTCCCTGTATGGAATTGCGGGTGTTTCAACACCGCTCACCAATTATATCGCAGATTTTCTGCCTTTGTCTATCGGTTTGAGAAGCCAAACACTTTCTTTACGGGCGATGGCTGATTACCAGGTTGGTAATTTATTTGCGACAATTTCGGGCACATATGTATTCAGGAAGAATATTACGATTGACAGAACATCTTATTACACCACCACCTTACATCTTACGAATGAAGTGGAGATGCCTGATGCCAACCAGTATAGTGCTCGGATGGGATACCGCAGCAACAGGTTGATTGCGGAAGCCATTTTTACAAGGTGGAACACGTTGGGAGGATTTGATATCACGCGCAACAATATGCCTTTTCCAAGCAACCGGATGAATTCTTCAACACTGGGAGTAAACATAAAATACACTTTCAGAAAACTGGAAGGACTCTCACTGATAGGTGGAGGCAATCTTACTGTTGATGGAAGAAATGTGGGTCAAACGACTTCTTTAAATGGAGGTGTTTTCTATATCATTGATTTCAACGGGAAAAAACATAAAGGCGCAAAAAAATCCTCAAATACCAAGTAACATGAAAAATAAAATTGGATATATACTAACCATAGCCACAAGTGTAATCGCGCTGCAGTTTTCCTGTTCAAAGGGGATCAATGGCAGAACAGATGTGATTGCACCGCTATCACCTTCACAAATAGATATCAATGCGGGTGACTGGAAAACAGTATTGCTCACGGGTCCTACAGAATTTCCGGTAGCAGCTCCTGCAGCTATCACTACACCAGGTTATATTGCAGAGCTGAATGAGATCAAGGCATTGCAAAATTCGATCACACCTGAACAGCAGGCAAAGATCAATTACTGGAACGCGGGCAGTACATTACGATGGAATGAACTGATGCGCGAACTGGTGGCAAAATATAACCTGCCTCCATACCAGAATGCAGACGGAACATATCCGTTCCCGAATGCAAACAACCCTTTTGCTTATCCTCTATTCCCTTTTGCTAATCCGCCGTATGCGGCAAGAGCATATGCTTATGTAAGTGCGGCGCAATACGATGCATTGGTAGCAGCATGGTATTATAAAAGATTATACAACCGTCCGGCACCTTATAAAACAGATGTAGCAATTGTGCCAAGGGTAACGCCAACTGCATTGCCATCATATCCTTCAGAAGATGCTGTACTGGCAGGCGTTGCAGCAGAAATGATGAAACTCCTTTTTCCGGGAGAAATCGCTTACATACAGCAAAAAGCAGACGAAGCTAAATTAGCCAAGATAACATCGGGTGCTGCAACACGCAGTGATATGGAAGCAGGGGAAGCACTGGGACGATTGGTAGCACAGAAATTTACTGCACGTGCAAGAACAGATAAAGCAGGCGCTGCTGCAGGTGCACAGGTCGATTGGACCTTACTTGAAACAACAGCCACCAGCAAAGGAGAAAAGCCATGGATCAGTCTTGAATCGCCTCTCCGCCCGCCAATGTTGCCATTGTTTGGAAATGTAAGTCCCTTCCTGTTTGATGCAACAGTAACAGCAACACTTCGCCCCGCAGCACCGCCATTAACAGGGAGTGCACAAATGAAAGCTGAAACGGATGAAGTGTACGACAATATTAAAAACCCAACACGAGAAAAAATGCGCATTGTTCAGTTCTGGGCAGATGGTGTGGCAACGTATACACCTCCGGGACACTGGGATGCAATAGCTGCAGAAGATTTTATCACAAAGAATTTTAGCGAAGTAAGATGGGCACGTAATATGGCATTGTTGAATATGTCGTTAATGGATGCCGCTATTGTTTGCTGGAACACTAAATATTTCTATTTTAATCCACGTCCAACACAGATGAATGCAGAAATCAAAACGTTAACGGGTATTCCGAACTTCCCGGCCTATATATCCGGGCACTCAACATTCAGTGGTGCTGCAGCCACTATATTAGGATATATCATACCTGAAAAAGCATCAGCTTATGCTGACATGGCCACAGAGGCTTCTAATTCAAGACTATGGGGTGGAATACATTTTCGCAGTGATTGTTCTTTTGGATTGACTACCGGTCAGAAAGTGGGTGCTTATGCAGTTGCAAGAGCCAAGACAGACGGAGCAGATTAGTAACTATTTATCTTTTTAATAATTCAGGATCAATAAAGGGGGTTTATTGATTTTTCCTCCCGGTTTCTACCGGGAGGATATTTAATCTTATCGATATGTGTGCCCGGAAAATATACGCGTTCATCTTATTGACAGCCATTGCTGGCAGTGCCGCTTCGCAAACAAGCAACCATAGTAAGGATACAGTTCTCTCCACCCGTATGCTTGACAGTGTTATTGTGAATGCGTATGTGTCATCAGCAAAAAAATCATTTCTTCCCGAAGTGCAGGGAACTTATATACATGCTGCAAAAAAAACGGAAACGATTAACCTGCAGCAAACGGATGGAGACATTGCAAATAAAGTGGGCCGGCAGGTGTTTGCCAAAGTACCCGGTGTGTTTGTGTATGATATGGATGGTTCGGGTAACCAGGTAAATATTGCCACACGGGGTCTTGATCCGCACAGGGGCTGGGAGTATAATATCCGGAAAGATGGTGTGATCACTAACTCAGATATGTATGGATATCCTGCGAGCCATTTCAGTATGCCTTTTGAAAGTATTGATCATATAGAACTTGTTCGTGGTACGGGATCTTTGCAGTATGGCGCACAGTTTGGTGGTATGCTGAATTATATCAGTAAACAGGCTGACACGAGCCGTCCATTTGCTTTTGAAACCATTAATACAACCGGTTCCTATAACCTGTTAAGCACTTATATGGCCGTTGGCGGAACAGTAGGTAAGTTTACATATTATGCCTATATCAATAAGAAATCAAAAGACGGATACAGGAGATATGAGCATACCGCATCGGAAGCAGAATCGATAATCCTTAGTTATGAACCAACCCGAAATTTCTCAGTAAGGGTTGAATGGGCAAGGTCTGCCTATACCTATCGATTACCGGGTCCGTTAACCGATCAGCAATTTTATGCAGATCCAACGCAATCATCGCGTTCAAGAAGTTATTTTAATCCTGATATCAATGTTCCTTCCATCACCGCCAATTGGCAGTTGGGTTCTCTTACGCGTATGCAGTTTACATCGTCTGCGGTGCTGGGTAAAAGAAACAGCGTTCTTTTTGATAAGCTGGCTACTGTTGCTGATACGATCAATGCAGCTTCCATGCAGTATAATAACCGGCAGGTGGATATTGACCAGTTCAACAGCTATACAAATGAATTGCGCGTGTTGCAGCAGTATCGTACGGGAAAGCAATTGAGTACACTGGCTGCAGGTGTGCAGTATATGAATAATGATCTGCACAGGACGCAACTGGGCAAAGGAACCACCGGGAGTGATTTTGATCTTAGCTTAGTAACACCCGGTTGGGGAAGGGATGTACATTTTAAAACACAAAATATCGCTCTGTTCGCAGAAAATATTTTCCAGTTAACGCGCAAGTTCTCTATTACGGCAGGTGCGCGACTGGAGAAGGGTGAAACCAATATGAGTGGTGTGATCACCTATTACCCGGGTAACCAGATTCCGCTTACCATCCGTCATGAATTTCCTTTGTATGCTGCCGGGTTCAATTATAAACTGAAAGAGAATATTCAGTTCTATGGAGGATGGTCGCAGGCCTACAGACCGATGATCTTTAAGGACCTGATTCCAACTTCTTTATATGAGAAAGTAGATCCTAATATCCGGGATGCTTCAGGTTACAATGCAGAGCTCGGTTTTCGCGGTAACTGGAAGTTTTTAAAATGGGATGTGAACCTGTTCCTTTTGAAAGACAGGAACCGATTTGGAACACTCACGCAAACAGATGCATCAGGTGCTGTTTATCTCTATCGAACAAACATTGGAAATTCGTTGAATAAAGGCGCTGAAATATTTATGCAGGGCGACTGGATGCTGGATAATAAAACAAGTCTTTCTTTGTTTACTTCTACAGCTATTATGCATGCACGATATACAGAGGCAATAGTAAAGGCAGGAACAGTCAATAAAAGCATTGAAGGAAACAAAGTGGAAAGCGCACCCGACCTGACCACGAGAAACGGGATCACGCTCCGTTACAGCAAATTGAGTGTATCGGCATTATACAGTTACACCGCAGCAACATTTGCGGATCCGCTTAACACGGTAACACCGGATGCCAATGGAGCAGTGGGATTGGTTCCTTCTTATGGAATAATGGATATGAATGCGGGTCTCCGGATCTCTAAATTGCTGGAAATAAAAATGTCAGTCAATAACCTAACTAACAAACAATACTTTACAAAACGCCCGATGTTTTATCCAAGCCCGGGAGTGTGGTCATCAGACGGGAGAAATTTCACGGCAACGGTGGTTGTGCGAATCTAAAAAGAAAATGGCGGCTGAATTTCAGCCGCCATTTTCTTTTAGCATGATATGCAAAAATCATTCCACCGCATTTTAAGGGATAAGCCCTCAACTTTATCGCAGATTCGTATTTTAATATTATTTTACAGCGCGTACATCGTAAAGATATTTTTTAATGAGCAGCACTCAGTCTACCAATACAGGTTATTCATTTCTTGCAGGCGGTGGTGAAATGGGGATGCTCACCCGTGAAAAAGATTGGCATAATACAGCCGTAGGTGATCCTGCCGCCTGGCCCCAGAGCCTTCGTACAACACTCGGTATCATATTAAACTCAAGGTTTCCCATGTTCTTATGGTGGGGGCCGGAGTTAACCTGTTTTTATAATGATGCGTATAGACCGAGCTTGGGTCAGGAAGGAAAACATCCTTCGATACTTGGGCAACCTGCTAAAGAAGCATGGCCGGAGATCTGGGATGTGATCAAGCCAATGATTGATTCGGTATTGGCGGGCGAAGGATCAACCTGGAGCGAGGACCAACTGATACCTATTTACCGCAATGGTAAAATGGAAGATGTTTACTGGACATTTAGTTATAGCCCGGTAAGCGATGAGGCTGGTAAAATTTCGGGTGTATTGGTTACCTGTTATGAAACCACTGAAAAAGTTATTACGCTGTCAAGTATCAAAGAGCGTGAGGATCAATTGGATTTTGCACGCAGAAAAGCCGAGGAAACAGAATTACGTTTCCGTAATACAGTTAAGCAGGCACCTACCGGAATCATTATTTTGCGTGGCCCGGCATTCATGGTGGAAATGGCCAATGAAAAGTACCTGGAACTGGTAGACCGTAAAGAAACCGAGTTCGTTGGAAAAAGTTTATTTGATTCATTACCCGAAGTAAAGGATACGGTTGGTCCTTTGCTGACGGATGTATATACGACAGGTGTGCCTTTTTACGGCACCGAATTTCCTGTTACCATTAACCGTTATGGAAAAGCTGAACAAGCCTATTTCAGTTTTGTATACCAGCCCTTGCGCGAAGCGAATGGAGAAATTTCCGGGATCATTGTTGTGGCAACAGATGTAACTACTTCCGTAAAGGCAAAGCATTCGATAGCAGAAAGCGAGAAACAGTTTCGTAATATGGTTATGCAATCACCTATCCCAATGACCATTTTTCGTGGCAGAGATTATGTGATCGAAATGGCGAATAAAACCATGTATGATGATATCTGGCAGAAAAAAGAATCGGAGATCCAGGGTAAAAAGGTGCTGGAAGTTTTTCCTGAATTGGTAGCACAGAAGTATCCGGAGCTATTGAATAAAGTCTATACCACAGGGGTTGCGCATCGGGAACTTGAATCTGTTGCTTATGTGCAGGGTGATAATGGGATGCAGAAATTTTACCTTGATTTTGAATATGCTCCTTTATACGAAACAGACAGGTCGATCTCCGGCATCATCATTACCGTAAATAATGTAACAGAGAAAGTAGAAGCACGCATGAAAGTGGAAGAGAGTGAAAAGCGGCTCAATATAATCATTGATGCCACTGAGTTGGGTACATGGGAACTTGATATGGTAACCAATGAAGGTTCATTTTCCGACAGGTGCCTGGATATACTGGGTTATGATAGAAACGCGAGACCGGAGCACGGAAAGATCATCAATAATATCCACCCGGATGATATGCCGGTAAGGATAGCGGCATTTGAAGAAGCGATGAAAACCGGCATCCTGAGCTATGAAGCACGCGTATTCTATCAAAACGGTTCTATCCATTGGATGGAAGCAAAAGGGCAGATGTTTTATGATGAAGATCATAAACCGGTAAGACTGCTGGGTACCGTTCGTGATACAACAGAGGAAAAAAGACGGCAACAGGAACTTTTTGAAAGTGAACAGAAATTCAGATTACTGGCCGATTCAATGCCACAGCATATATGGACAGGAGATAAAGAAGGTAACCTGAATTACTTTAACGAGTCAGTATTCACGTATTCAGGATTGAGTCCTGAAAAAGTATATGCAGAAGGATGGTTACAGATTGTTCACCCGGATGACAGGGATGAGAATATTGCGAAATGGGTTCATGCTGTTTCAACAGGCACTGACTTTTTATTCGAACATCGTTTTATGCGGCACGATGGCGTGTATCGCTGGCAGTTGAGCAGGGCCATACCCCAGAAAGATGCCGAAGGGAATATACAGATGTGGGTAGGTACCAGTACAGATATTGAGGACCAGAAAACATTTACACATGCACTTGAACAGCAGGTACAGGCAAGAACAAGGGAACTAGAACAGAAGAACCGGGAGCTGGAGAAAATGAATGCCGAGTTGCAATCCTTTGCCTATGTATCGAGTCATGATCTGCAGGAGCCCTTGCGTAAGATCCAGACATTTGCTTCGCGAATTATTTCAAAGGAACAGGAAACCTTGTCTGAAACGGGAAAAGATTATTTCAATAGGATACAACTTGCTGCCAACAGGATGCAGACACTTATTGAGGACCTGCTGACTTATTCGCGTACCAATACTACAGAGCGCGTATTTAAAGCAACGGATCTGGCTGTGATCATTGAGGATGTAAAGGCTGATCTGAAAGAGATGCTCGATGAAAAGCATGCTGTGATTGAAACCGGTGAAATGTGTGAAGTAAATATTATCCCTTTCCAGTTCAGGCAACTGTTTCATAACCTGATCGGCAACTCCCTAAAATTTGCCAGGCCGGGAACGCCCCCGCGAATTCTTATCACGAGCCGAATGATCAAAGGCAGCGAAATAAAACAGGCAGAGCTTTCTCCACAGAAAATTTTTTGTCATATTACCTTATCAGATAATGGTATCGGTTTTGATCCGCAATACAGTTCCCGGATATTTGATGTGTTTCAGCGGCTTCATGCAAAAGATGCATATTCAGGAACAGGAATAGGATTGGCGATCGTAAAAAAAATTGTGGAGAATCATAATGGAGTGATAACGGCTACGGGGAAATTGGATGAAGGGGCGAGGTTTGATATGTATATTCCGGAGTAGAACCTACCACACAACCTCCAACAAACAAAACGAATACGCCCCCATCACCAAATATTCATGATCACCTCTCACCTCATGCCTTTCCTCCTTCCAATGGTCATATAATTTAACTGCCGGTTTTCCATGCTGCTTAAATGCATACCACGTTACATAAGACTCTTTACTGCTGAAGTTAAAAAGGCAATATAATTTCTTCTCATCCTCTGTTCTTACGAAGCCCGCTACATGAATATTATGCGGAGCAAGCCAGTTGATATTTGCAAGGTCAGCAACAATTGGTAGCTTTTTCCGCAGGCTGATCAATTTACGTGTAGCAGAAAATATTTTTTCTTCTACCGTTCCAACCTTTTCTATTAAGCTATTCTTTTTCCAGTCGATAACCGGTCTGTGCATCCAGCGGTTGTCATAACTTTTGCCGGGATCCTGTAAATAAGAATAATCATTTGTGTAACCCACTTCATCTCCATAGAACAACATGGGTAGTCCGCCGATAAATATACTCATGGCTTGCATGAGTATGATCTTGCGGATAGAAAGATCGATGGCTGCTGTATCATTTTTTTCGAATGCTTTTTCAAGACCACATAAAGATGCCAGCGACCCGCTTATCCGTGCATCCTGCGTTTTTGGATTCACAGAAAACAATGCGCCGGTAGCAGGGGATCCGGGAAAAATTCCTGCGTAGTATTCTTTTAAATATTTCCTGTGCAGGTATGGGTCATACCCGGCTGCTGTTATCATGCTGTCATCGTATCCTAACCCAATATCATCATGACAGCGTGTATAGGTTATCCATGAACTGCCAAAAGGCTTTTGCAGCAGCTGTGGTTGTGCTGCCAGCATTACGCGGATATCCCCTGTTGCCAATGCATCCCATTGAAGGGCCATCTGTGTTGCGTGGTATGCAAAATCACATTCTTTGCCTGTATAATGATCAGTACCAAAATATTGCATGATCTCTTTTGGCGCTACAATCGCTTCTCCCAATAATGCCATGCCCGGTGCCGAAACCTGTACACATTGTTTGATGAGACGCAATATGGTATGTGCTTCCGGTAAGTTCTGTGAAGTACTGCCCGCCTTCTTCCAGATAAATGCCGGTGCATCAATGCGAAGTATGTCAACACCAATGTTTGCGTAGAAAAAAATCGTATCCAGCATCGCTATCAATACAGCCGGGTTGGTGTAATTCAGATCCCATTGGTAATTGTGAAATACAGTCATTACCCATTTGTCACATTCTTTGACGTACGTAAAATTGCCGGGCGAACTTTCCGGAAAGATATCAGGCATGGTTTCATCAAACCTATCCGGTAGTTCCCTGCTCTCATACATATAAAAATAATCCTGATAAACAGGATCGCCGGCTTTTGCTTTTTCGGCCCATGCATGTTTATGCGAAGTGTGGTTAAGAACAATGTCGAGCATAAGGTGTATATCCTTAGCCGCCAGTTTTTTTTGAACGTCTTTCAGATCGTTTAACGTGCCAAACCGCTCATCTACTTTTCTAAAATCGGATACTGCATACCCTCCGTCACTTTCACCCGGCGGACTTTTAAAAATCGGCATGATATGCAAAAGATTAACACCCAGTTTTGTAACGTAGTCAAGTTTATCAGGAAGCCCTGCAAGCGTTCCGGAGAATCTGTCAACATATAAACTCATCCCGGTCAGTTGGTTGCTCAGGAACCAGTTGCCTTTTTTTTCTTTTGCTTCATCGCGCTTGCGAAGTGCTTCTGGTCTTTGCTCATAGCCAAGTGCAATGGTTGCTACCAACTCATCAAAATACAGTTCACTTTTTGTGTCGGTGCCATACAGCGAGGTATATAAAGATCTTATCGCATCTGCATTTGCGGTAAAGCGACTATAAAATGACTGATCTTTTCCTGCAATATCCAGTGTTTGTTTACTTAATCCGTTGTTGATGCGTTGATGTAGAGAGAATTGGTACACGCGTTTATTTTTCTATTGAAAGATCCGGTTGTTTAAATGTTTGAATGCCTCCATGGCCCCCATGTATTCGCAGGTGCGGGCACCGGCTTTATTAGCATTGCTGATAATCTTTTCCCATTCGGAAATCGGAATCTTTGTGTCAGCACTTACCCCTGATTCATTTAACTGGTGCAGAACGGCACCCACAAATGCATCTCCGGCCCCGGTTGTGTCTACCGGTTTAATAGCAATGCTTGGAATGATGCGGGTTGTGTTTTCAGCACCCAGTAAAGTTCCTTCTTTTCCAAGTGTGATACAAAAGACCGCGGTTGTTTTTTCAAGCAGCATGGCTGCAGCATCTGTAACAGTTGCACATCCGGTAATCAGCATGGCTTCTTCATCACTCAGTTTAAAGAAATGGCAGGCACGTAGAAAGTGCCAGGACTGATCAACAAAACTTTGCAGTTTATCTTTGAAAAGAAGGTGACGGTAATTAGGGTCGAAGCTGATAAAAATATTTTGCTGCGCGGCTTTGTTTAATAAATGAAGATAAGCTGCATTCAAGGGTCCTGGTAAAAAAGCAGTAGCAGAACCAAAATGGATGATCGAAACCGCTGAAAGATCAATAATGTCTATTTCTTCTTTCGATAACCTCCCATCTGCCCCACGGTTAAAAACAAAATCGCGTTCGCCATCATCCATTAATGAAACAAAAGCAAAAGTTGTAAAGTATTCATCATCCAGTAAAACCGAATGGGTAGATACGCCGAACTCCTGCATAACACTGATCAGCTGTTTGCCAAAAGGATCGTTCCCTACTTTTGCGGCAAGCTCAACAGTGCCGCCCAACGCAGCGATGGCTGCGGCTACATTGGTAGGGGCACCCCCCGGCTTTTTTAAAAAATTGTTTCCTTCAGATAATGAGCTGCCTGTGTCTGTACAAATCATATCGATCAACGCTTCTCCAATGCAAAGAATTTTCATAAAGCAGGATCTGGCTTTTTATTTTTTATCAATAAAGTTGCACCACATGCTATCAGTAATAACACTCCTCCAAAACTGATGGCTTTGCCCGGATCATTATCTAAGAAATGATTAAGCACATAGCCGAAGGTGGTTGTCTGAAGTATCATGGGTATTACGATCATCATATTAATGATACCCATGTACACGCCATATCTTTCTTTCGGAATATCATTCACCACCATGAGATAAGGTACACCCATCATACTTGCCCATGCAATACCAAATCCTGTCATCGGAACAAACAAAGCATATTTGTTTTCGATGTGCGGAAATGCCAAAAGGCCTGCACCCGCCAGTAAAAGACAAACCACATGAACGCCTTTTGGTGTATATTTTCTTGCCAGGATAACGAGACCAAAGGCCGATAAAAAAGTGATCACATTGTACCATCCATTCACAAGACCGGTCCAGCCAACCGCTTCTTCATACAATTTCGGATCTTTTGAAGGAGATGTTTTCCATACCGATTGGGCAATGCTTTTAGAAGCGTTCTGCCAGTAACAAAAAAGTGCATACCATTGAAACAGGTAAACAAGCGCGAGCTGCCACATTACTTTCGGCATGTCTTTAATGGCTGAAAATATTTCAATAAAAGGACCGAATACGCCTTGTTTATTGGCTTGTAATACTGTGAGCTCTTCAGCTGTTGGAGGAATCTCCGGCGTTTTTTTGACCGACCATAATACAGACGATATAGAACAAAGCGAGCCCAGGAAAAAAGAGCCAAATACCCAGTAAGGGATCTGTCCATGCGTTTGTTTAAGAAAAGTAATTTTCTGAAAGGCAAACAGCGAGAGATTGGCAAGCGTAATGCCTAATCCCGTAAAAAAGCTTTGTGAAAGAAAGCCAGTTGCCATTTGATCTGGCGGAAGCTTATCGGCAATAAATGCACGGTAAGGTTCCATGGCCGTATTATTGGCGGCATCGAGAATCCATAAAAGCCCACCGGCCATCCATAATGTACTGCTGAAAGGATAAATAAAAAGGCAAAGACTACAGAAAAGGGCACCAATCAAAAAATAAGGCTTTCGGCGACCCCATTTCGGGTGCCAGGTTTTGTCGCTTAAAGCGCCGATAATCGGCTGGATCAGCAGACCGGTCATAGGTCCCGCCAGGTTCAATAAAGGGATCTGGTCGGGTTTTGCACCTAAAAAATCATAAATGGGGTTGACCGCACTTTGCTGGAGACCAAAGCTGTACTGGATACCAAAGAACCCCACATTCATATGTATGATCTGCCAGAAACTAAGGCGGGGTTTAAAATGGGCCATGGCAAGCAGTTGTATCTTTAAAAGTAGTGAATTTAGCGTGATACTCTTTTTCTCTATCACACTGATTTTTAGATGATAACGTTACCGGGAACGATTGCGTAGAAAAAAAAGCATTTTCCTTCCTAGTATTGTCTTTATAGACGTAGAATTGGGCAAATGTTAACACTTGTAAGTCTTTTGCCGGCTTACAGGTATTTAGCTGATTCTGGATCGAACGCCTTAAGAAAATTGCTTGCCATGCTTGTCCGAAAACACATCCCTGTTTTTTCTACTGCCAGTCTATACGGCAGATATTCCCTTTTGTCTTATTTATCATTCCTCCATATTACCAACCTATCAATTATTGATTGTTTAAATCGATTGCGTATGCTTATGAAAAAAGTGTCTATGTGCTTATGCATACTGGCCGGGCTGTTGTTTTTACGGCCGGACAATGTATCTGCACAGGAGAAAAGAGTTGAGATCAAGGGTAAGGTCACCATTTCCGATAACCAGCCCCTCGAAGGTGTAAGTGTTCTCGTAAAAGGAACTACCCAGGGTGCTTCAACCGATAAGAATGGTCAGTTCACTCTTTCGGCCCCGAATGATAAAGTAACCCTTGTATTTTCTTATGTGGGTTATGCAACCAAAGAGGTTGCCTTAAATGGGAAGAACTACATCCCGGTTACTTTGCTTGTTGAAGTAAAAGAATCAGATGAAGTAGTCGTGATCGGTTACCAGAGTGTAAGAAGAAAAAATGTACTTGCCTCGGTAGCGAGCGTTAGTGCAAAAGACCTGAAAGACATTCCTGTTAACTCCGCAGCAGAAATGCTGAACGGAAGATTGGCAGGTGTAACGGCCACTACTGCAGAAGGATCTCCTGATGCTGAGGTACGCGTACGTGTACGTGGGGGTATGTCGATCACAGGAGATAACTCACCACTATATATCGTAGATGGAGTACAGGTAGAGAATGGGCTTTCGGCTATTGCCCCGCAGAATATCCAGACAATCGATGTGCTAAAAGATGCCGCAGCTACTGCAATCTATGGAGCACGTGGAGCCAATGGTGTGATCGTGATAACAACCAAGAGCGGACGTATTGGAAGATTGCTGGTTAGCTACAACGGCTTTGTTGGAATCAAGAGCCTTGCAAAATCACTGAAAGTATTATCTCCCTATGATTTTGTAGTATACCAATCTGAAAGATCAAGAGGAAGCAGTACAGATAGTACCACATTCATCAAAAGTTTTGGAACTACCTGGGATACTTTGAATAACTATAAAAACAGCGGTACGGTTAACTGGCAGGACGAAGTGTTTGGCCGTACTGGTATCACAACTACGCACAACATCAATGCAATGGGTGGTACCAAGAAGCTTATTTATAATTTCGGCTACACGTATAATGATGATAAAGCCATTGTACTCAATTCCAATTATAAAAGGCATTTGTTGAACCTCAAGGCCGACTACAACGTACTTTCTAACCTCAAAGTGGGTATCAGTACAAGGTATACCAACCAGAACGTATATGGTGCCGGCGTTTCTTCCGACCAGGGTTCCAGTTATAACCGTTTGCGCAATGCAGTAAAATACCGTCCGTTCCTTTCTGCAAGCCAGGACCTGGATGATTTTGACCCACTGGCAGACCCTAACGTTGGTAACGGTTTGAACCTTATTAACCCTATCGCTCTGGCCAATGCAGAGTACAGGAGAAAAACCACGAATGCGTTCAACTTCACTGCCTACGCAACGTATACGATCGCTAAGAATTTAACGTTCAAGTCAACTTTCGGATATGATCAGAATGATCTAGTAGACAGGCAGTTCAGTGATTCTATCACACCGTATTCTGTTATACAGGGTTCTAAAAAACCTATCGTACAACTGGATACAACGAATAAGAAAATCATCACCAATTCAAATGTGCTCACCTATTCTGTGGCGGGTTATAAAGGCAAACATGATTTCGATTTCCTGGTGGGACAAGAAACCTATGACCTTCGTACAGAAAGTCGTACAACCCTCATGCGGAACTATCCAACATTTACCTCTGCCACTGATGCATTTGATAAAACAAGCCTGGGTACTCCATTTACAGGTTATCCTAAGCTGGGTAAAACAAGGTATACGAGCCTGTCGTTCTTCAGCCGTGTGAATTATGCATACATGAGTAAGTATTATTTCACCTTCAATGTGCGTGCTGATGGGGCTTCTAAATTTGCGCCGGGTATGCAGTGGGGTTATTTCCCTGCAGGATCGGTGGCATGGAGAGTGAAGAATGAGAAATTCCTGAAAGATGTATCCTTTATCAGTGATCTGAAATTAAGAGCAGGTTTCGGAACCGTGGGTAACAACCGTATCAATGATTACCTGTTCCTTACCACTTTCAGAAATGATGGTTCATACTATTATGGTATCAACAACCAGGCAGTTACCGCTTATTATTCTTCCGGTCTTGTGAATGAGGGACTTCAATGGGAGTCTACCGTTAACAGGAACTATGGAGTAGATCTTAATCTCTTTAGAGACAGGGTAAGTTTAAGTGTTGACATTTATAATAACAGTTCAAAGAACCTGTTGCTTAATGTGCCGATCGCGTCTACTTACGGATACGCAACACAATTACAGAATGTAGGAAGAACCAGCAACAAGGGAGTTGAGATCCAGTTGAGCTCCACTATTATCAGGAATAAAAACTTTAGCTGGACGGCGAGTTATAATATGGCTTTCAACAAGAATACTGTTGAACAGCTGGGACCTAACCAGAACTTATTTTACCCTGCAGCAAGCTGGGGTGTTTCCGGTCAACCCACTGATTATATCGTGAAGATCGGTTCACCGGTAGGTGCTATGTATGGATTGGTGAACGATGGTTTCTATAAAGTATCTGATTTTGACTACAATGCTTCAACACAGGTATACACTTTGAAAGCAGGTGTCGTATCAGATGCAGGTATCATTGGAACCGTTCAACCGGGTTCTGTTAAGTTCAAAGATCTGAGTGGTCCGGGCGGTGTGCCAGATGGCGTGATTGATCTTGATAAAGACAGGCAGATCATTGGTAACCCAACACCCAAATTCACAGGTGGTTTGAACCAGCAGTTCACTTACAAGAACTGGGATATGAGTGTGTTCCTTAACTTCTCAGTTGGCGGTGATGTTTACAATGCCAATAAGATTGAATTTACCAATGGCTATACGGCTAATTCCAATATGCTGGATATCATGGCAGGTCGCTGGAAAGTAGTAACAGCCACCGGTCAAACAGCCCAGTGGATCAATTCATCCAATCAGGTGGTGGGTATTGCACCAGATCAACTTGCGGCATTAAATGCAAACGCTACTATCTGGCAACCTATCAAGAGTGCCGGTGCATTTTATCCATCTTCATGGGCCATTGAAGACGGTTCATTCTTACGTGTTAACAATGTAACGGTAGGATATAGCTTACCTGTTAATAAAATCACAGCCCTTAAACTGAGCAAGCTGCGTTTCTACTTTACAGCTAATAACCTGGCCATTTTCACCAAGTACACAGGATATGATCCTGAGGTAAGTGTAAGAAGCAGCCCGTTAACACAAGGACTGGATTATTCAGCGTATCCGAAAAGCAGGAGCTTTATTTTCGGAGTAAATGCAACATTCTAATCAAACAAAAAAACTCCTGATATGAATACAAAATATCTATACAAACGGGCAGTAGTGGCTACTTCAGTAGCAGTACTGTTTGTTTTAGGCAGTTGTAAAAAATTTCTCGACCAGCAGCCCATTACAGATGTTGGTACAGAAGTAGTATTCTCCGATGTGCCCAGCGCTTATAAAGCATTGGCCGGGGCATATAGCCGTCTTGTTGGAGATGCCGGTTTCGGTATCCGTTTAAGCCTGTACTATACAGTTGATAATGATGAGATGCAGGGACCAACCGGTGCTGCTGATAATGACCGTAGGGATATTGCCCGTTATTCGGCCACATCCGGTAATGCGCAGATCACCAATCCATTTAACCAGCTATTCCAGGGAATTGAGTATGCGAACATCTGTATCGCTAATATTCCTGCAATGACCATGTATACAAATGGTACGGATCAACAGAAAAAGCAATTACAAAGAATGTATGGTGAAGCACTAACACTGCGTGCACAATATTACTATGAAGCCATCGTAAACTGGGGTGATCTTCCTGCACACTTTGCGCCTGCATCTGAACTTGCATTAAGTAATCCATTTCCTTCAAGAACAGACAGGGATACACTCTATAACCGTCTTCTGGCTGATTTGAAAATTGCCGCGGACCTCGTTCCATGGCGCAATGAATTGACCGCGATTGGTGATGCACCCGATGAAAGGATCACCAAAGGAACGGTTAAAGCACTGAGAGCCAGAATCGCATTATTCCGTGGAGGTTATTCTTTGCGTAGCGATGGAACCATGAAGCGTTCTGCTGATTATGCCGCATATTACCAGATAGCGAAAGATGAGTGTAATGATATCATTACTTCAGGTCAGCATTCGTTGAATGCCAGTTACCGGGCACTTTGGAAGGACCAGGTAAATGCCCATGCAGTAGCTGATCCGAATGGTGAGCTGATGTTCCAGGCCAGTGGTGTAGGTGGCGTTGGAGCAGAAGATACCAAGCTGGGTTACTATAACGGACCTACTGTGGGTACTTTCGGAAATAAAAGTATCAATGTACTGCCTACTTACTTTTACGCATTTGATTCAACAGACCTGAGAAGAGATGTTACCTGTGCCGTTTACAATGTAAACGCAGATGGTGTTACCAAAATAGGACAGGCTATCACCGCTATCTGTGATGGTAAATACAGAAGGGATTGGATCACCAATCCCACGTATGCACCCACCAATGCAATACAATATTTTGGTTTGAAATGGCAGATCATCCGTTATGCTGATGTACTGTTGATGTATGCGGAAGCTGAGAACGAACTGAATGGCCCCACTGCCAGTGCATACCTTGCTGTGAACCAGGTACGCAGAAGAGGTTACGGTAAATCTATCGGAACTGTTGATGCTACTGTTGACCTTCCGGCAGGTTTAAGTAAAGCCACATTCTTTACAGCACTTGTAAAGGAACGTTCACTGGAGCTGGGCGGAGAAGGCGTACGTAAGTATGATCTTATCCGTTGGAACCTGTTGGCCTCTACTATTGCTGCAACAAAAGTTACTTTGAACAATATGTCAACCCTTGCTGCCCCATGGAATGCATATCCGATTGCTATGTACTACAAAACAACAGCAACATCGGATGACAATACGATCAGTGGCGGACTTTGGGCAAATTCTTTTTATAAGACAGCACCCACTGCAACTCCTGCCGGTACAACAAAGGTTGTCTGGTTCAGTTCTGCTATCAATACAACAGCAACAACAAGATTTGCAACAGGATTTGTAACCGGCAAATCGGAGTTGTTACCGATACCACAGCCGGCAAGAGATGCGAATGCAAATTTTACACAAAATCCAGGATATTAATATTTCCCCGGTTATTATATAGTATAAGGCTGTCATGATTGACAGCCTTATCTTTTACTATGAACTGCTAAATGAATTATCTTTTATAAATATTATCGAACAGCAATCAGGATAAAATGAAAAAAGGTTCGCTTGTACTCATCGTAATGTTAGCCAGCTGGTATATTTCCAATGCACAAACTATTTCAAAAGTATGGGTGGCAGATAATGGGAATGGCACCTATAAAAACCCGGTATTAAATGCAGACTATTCTGATCCCGATGCGATACGTGTTGGGGATGATTATTACCTGGTAGCATCTTCCTTTGACGATATGCCGGGGTTGCCTATCCTTCATTCAAAAGATCTTGTTAACTGGTCCATCATCGGGCACGCATTAAAACGCCAACCACCTTTTGATCATTTTGCAAAACCACAGCATGGTAACGGCGTGTGGGCACCTGCATTGCGTTACCATAACGGCGAATTCTATCTGTATTATCCTGATCCTGACTTTGGCATCTATCTTATTAAAACAAACAATCCTGCCGGTAGGTGGAGCGATCCTGTATTGGTGCAGGCAGGAAAAGGGTTGATAGATCCCTGCCCCTTCTGGGATGATAAAGGCCAGGCTTACCTCGTGCATGGATGGGCCGGTAGCCGGGCGGGTATTAAAAGTATCATCACAATAAAAAAAATGAACACAGCAGGGAGTGCTGTATTGGATGAAGGCGTGATCGTATATGATGGGCATGAAACGGACCCCACGATAGAAGGCCCAAAACTATATAAGCGCAATGGATACTATTATATTTTTGCTCCTGCCGGAGGCGTATCAACCGGCTGGCAGTTAGTACTTCGGTCTAAAAATATTTATGGGCCCTACGAAAGAAAAGTAGTGATGGACCAGGGAACCACCATTATTAATGGTCCTCACCAGGGTGCATGGGTTACTACACAAACCGGTGAAGACTGGTTCCTCCATTTCCAGGATAAAGGAGCTTATGGACGAGTGGTTCATTTACAACCCATGAAATGGCTGAACAACTGGCCGGTAATAGGTGTTGACCAGGATGGAGATGGGAAAGGAGAACCAGTGCTTACTTATCGAAAACCCAATGTTGGAAAGAGCTGGCCAAAGCAAACACCCCCTGATTCAGATGAATTTAACGATACACAATTAGGTAGCCAATGGCAATGGCAGGCTAATCCGAGAGGCACGTGGTCATTTATGAATACTACTACCGGAAGCCTGCGTTTGTATGCGGATAAGATTCCCGACAGTGCGAATAACTTATGGGATGTTCCTAATCTACTATTGCAGAAAATGCCTGCAGAAGAATTCATGGTTACTACAAAGTTGAGTTTCAAACCCAACACAAAGATCGTGAATGAAAAAACAGGATTGGTTGTGATGGGTGCATCTTATGCTGGGTTGGGTCTTACAACTGCAAAGGATGGAACATATCTTGTGTATACCACTTGTAAAGACGCAGCAAAAGGAAAAAAAGAAACGGAGAATATTATTCAAAAAATAAATGAAGCTACTGTGTACCTGCGAACAACCATCACCAAAGGTGCAGAATGCCGGTTCAGTTTTAGTACAGATGGAAAAGCATTTACACAATACGGCGAAGTGTTCCGTGCCGAAGCGGGAAGATGGATCGGCGCAAAGATCGGGTTGTATTGCACACGTACAGAAATTACCAATGATGGGGGATACGCAGATGTAGATTGGTTCAGGGTAGAACCTATTCAATAACATAATACATGAAAAGAGTCATATTATTCATAGCCATCTTTTGCCTTGCGATATTAGTTAATGGACAAGCTGTTCGCAAATATATTGTTGCGGCAGACGGAACCGGGAATTATAAAACAGTACAGCAGGCATTCGATGCCGTTCCACTCAATAACCAGGTACCCATCGAGATATTTATCAGGAAGGGTATCTATAAAGAAAAACTCCATCTCGACTCTTCGAAAAATTTTGTAACCCTGACCGGTGAAGATAAGAACACCACTATCTTAACTTTTGATGATCATACTGGTACGGTAACTGCAACGGGCGAGATCATCAACACCATGACTTCTCAATCTTTTTATATCAAGGCGAATGACTTCCGCGCGGAAAACCTGACGTTTGAGAACAATGCAGGAATGATGGTCGGTCAGGCAGTAGCCATACGAATAGATGGGGACAGGGTTGTATTCACTAATTGCAGGATACTGGGTTTTCAGGATACCTTGTTCACAAGCGGAAGTAATAGCAGACAGTATTACCGCGATTGCTATATTGAAGGGTCAACCGATTTTATTTTTGGCGCATCTACCGCTTTATTTGAATACTGCCATATCCACAGTAAAAAGAACTCACATGTTACGGCTGCTTCAACACCGGCAGAACATTCATTCGGCTATGTATTTAAAAAGTGCATATTAACAGCAGACACAGCTATTACTAAAGTTAGTCTCGGTCGCCCATGGAGACCCTATGCAAGTGTTACTTATCTCTATTGTACAATTGGGACGCATATTATTCCACAAGGGTGGGACAACTGGAAGAATATTGAGAATGAAAAAACCGCCCGGTATGCAGAGTATCAAAATGAAGGACCGGGAGCAAATACTTCGAACAGGTTTACCTGGACAAAACAGTTGACACCCATGGAAGCAAAGACTTTTACTACAGCACAGATACTTCGTAACTGGATCCCTTTTCATACTAAGCCTTTTGTGGAACCCGAATAGATGCTTATGCGTTATTATATATTTTCACTCTATATTTTATTTAGCACTGCAGTGACCGCACAGAAAGCGTACAATGTACTGGACTGGAAACCTGAGTACACAGTCAATACTTTTCTTATACAGAAAATGCATTCGCAGTATGATGCACGAAGAATACGTTTAGCAAAAGCGGTTTCTTCACGGAAAGAAGCTTTATTATATATTGATGAGGTACAAAGAAAATTTCGCAGTTTAATAGGAGCGTTTCCAACTGGTAACCCACTTAACCCGAATATTACCGGAACAATCAATGGGGATGGATATCATATTGAGAAACTTGTTTACGAAAGTTTTCCCGGTCACCATGTTACTGCCAATCTTTATATACCCAATGGCAAAGGCCCCTTTCCTGCAGCATTACTGTTTTGTGGGCATGAAGACCTTGCCAAAGCAACTGCTTCTTATCAGCAAACTGCTATCCTTTTTGCAAAGAATGGATTTGTGGTATTGGTGATCGACCCGGTTTCGCAAAGTGAGCGTTACCAGTTGACAGATGCGCAGGGTAAACCTTTAACCAGGGGCGGCACAACGGAACATACATTGCTGAATGCAAACTCAAATTTATTGGGAACATCAACTCCTGCTTACCAGTTACTGGATAATTCCCGGGGGTTGGATTACCTGTTAACACGCAAAGAGGTTGACACGGCACGAATTGGTTGCCTCGGAAATTCGGGCGGAGCGATACAGGCAATTTATTTTGCAGCATTTGATAAACGCGTTAAGATAACCGCTGCCTGTAGTTATCTCGCAACGCGGGAAAGAACACTTGAAATATCCGGTGCTGCAGATGGATGTGCACAGATACCGGGAGAGGGGAAAATGCAACTTGAGATGAGCGATCTGTTGATAGCCGCTGCACCTAAACCATTATTGGTGTTGGCAGGCAGGTATGATTTTATCGATTATACAGGAACAGAAGAAGCTTATAAAGAATTGAAAAAAGTGTATACGTCACTCGGACAGCCCAATAAAGTATCCCTTTTCACTGTTGATGATGGGCATGGTATTTCCCAAGCCAAACGCGAAGCTGCGGTAACCTGGTTTAGAAAATTTATGTATGGAGATACCACGCATTGTAAAGAACCTGATCTTTTTTTGAATACAGATAAAGAGTTGTTCAGTACAAGTAGCGGACAGGTCAATACATCTTTCGCAAATGAGGTAAGTATTGCACAGCAAAATATAAATCGCTATAATGCTTTATCCCATAACAGGGAATCATTCCTGCAGTCGGGAAAAGAAAATATCCTGAAACAAGTTACTGAATTGTTACAGGTAGATAATTCAGAACATCATATAAAAGCTGAAGCGATCGGCAGTACAAGTAAAAGCGGCGTTGTTTTATATAAATTAATTGTCAGGAAAAGCGGTCAACCACCACTTCCTGTATTGGTAGCTTATCCTGCGGGAGTTTCAAAAAAATGTATTGTCTGGCTATCCGGAAACGGAAAGAGTATAATTGCCGACAGCATTGCACTGATCAAGACTTACCTGAAACAGAGCTATACCGTGCTCATAGCAGACCTCCGCGGAATTGGGGAAACCGAAGACAAACCGGAATTGAATGATCCTAAGTATTACAACCAGGAATACCGGAATGCCATGCTTGCATTACACATTGGCTTGCCAATGCCCGGTCAACGGGTAACTGATATACTCAGCCTTTTTGATTTTATAAAAGCAGATTCTAAAACGACTGAACTTCCAATAGAGATGCACGCATCAGGGATTGCATCAGTACCTGCCATTCACGCACTGCTTTATAATAGCATGGTAGAAAAGCTGTTTATTTATAATGGTCTACAGGCTTTCAAAGAGATGCTGGAAAACCCCACAGAGAAAAATACCTATTCGGATGTAATTCCGGGCGTACTTAGGTATTACGACATTCCGGACCTGGTAAAATTATTCAAAAGGAAAATTAGTTTACCTTAGTAACCTAACACACTTCAAACTGCTTGCCATGAAATATCTATGCTCACTATTACTATTAAGTGTTCTCGCTTTCCCCGCCATCTCACAAACAAAAGATGAAAAAGCCGTAGCAGCAGCCGTTGAAAAACTCCGCGCAGCAATGATCTCCGGCGACAGGGGTATGCTGGAAGGTATTGCAGCAGATAGCCTTAGCTATGGACATTCCGGCGGAAAAGTAGAAAGCAAAGCAGAATTTGTTGAAGGCATCGCCAGCGGCAAATCAGACTTTGTAACCATCGATCTCTCCGGTCAAACTCTTTCTGTAGTAAATAATATTGCGATAGTTCGTCACACATTAAACGCGACCACAAACGATGGTGGTAAACCCGGAACAGTAAAGATCCATGTATTGACCGTATGGAATAAAGTAAAAGGGGAATGGAAGATGATCGCGCGCCAGGCGGTTAAGCTGCCGGTTTAATTAGCTATTCTTTCATGGATGACTCGCGGATAAACAACTGCGGCGGTAAAATCTTTCTTTCAAAATCAGTGATCGGCTTTTTACTTTCTATCTGGCGGATCAATAGCTCTGTTGATACCTGGCCTATCTCATAGGCAGGTTGTCTTACAACTGATAAAGAAGGGGATAAAAGATCAGTAAGATCGAGATTTGAAAAACCAACCAGTGCCATATCATCGGGCACTTTCAATTTTCTTTTTTTCAGGTAACGGAGACAGTTGGTGGTGAGTTTATCTGCCGATGCGATAATGGCATCCGGTTTCTTTTTCAGTTTCAGTAACTGGTTCAATGCGTTCTCCACTTCATTATATAACATACCACCGTGAAGACAATGCTGAATATATGCTTCATTAAAAGGAAGACCATTATCTGTTAATGCCTGTTGGTACCCGCTTAAACGTTCTTTGGTAATGGATAAATATTCAGAACCGGCTAGTGCAGCAATATTTTTATAACCACTCTTGATCAGGTGCTCTGTTGCTTCATAAGCACCTTTGAAATTATCAACGATCACTTTATGTGTTTCCATTTCATCAACGATCCTGTCGAAGAAAACAATGGGGAAGCCACGATCATGCAGATTTTTCAGGTGTTTGAGATCCTGCGTTTCAGAAGAAACCGATACCAGCAGCCCATCAATTGAGCGGGAGGCGAGGTATTGTACGTTGATTACTTCCCGGTCGTACGACTCATGGCTCTGGGCAATGATCACATTATATCCTTTATCATATGCAATCGACTCGATACCGTTAATGATCTGCGAAAAGAAACTGTTGGCTATTTCACAAACGATGATACCGATAGAACGGCTGCGTTTTTCTTTCAGGCTAAGGGCAATGGGATTGGGTTGATAGTTGATCTTTTCAGAATATTCGAGCACCAGTTTTTTGGTTTCGGGACTGATTTCGTAACTATCTCTAAGGGCGCGCGAAACCGTGGAAGTGGAAAGCCCTAAAGCACGTGCAATATCTTTTATGGTAACTGCTTCAAATTTCATAGAGGTTTCTGCGGTGCGTTCAGACTCCCGCCCGGCACTCTAAAATACGGTATTTATTTAACCTGCTCATAAGCCTGTGATACTCAACAAGATCGAAGATAAACTGGTCAAAAAGAACCCTTTACCGGAAAGCCCCAATTTGAGATCGTTACCGGGAACGATTGCGTAGAAAAAAATGCCTCAAATCCGCGTATAATATGAATAACCAAGTAGCATTGTTCTTCAGGAGTTATCAATTCTCCTGGTTGCTTGCGATGAATCTGGTCAATCAATACCATTTTTCTGATCTGTTGTCTTTTGCCATCAATCGCCGGCAGAAATATGTATTGTCACTAAGTAGCATTTTTTTGTTTTTGGTTATAGTCAAGCAATCGTTAGCAAAAGGGTCCGCAGTATAAAAACTGCGGCCCTTTTTTGTTACCTGATTACACGTGATTAATAACCCGTTAATTTTTGTAAGCCCGGTACAACATTATTTAAAGCGCAGTAAGTTCAACAAATGAAAAAAATCAGCATCCTGTCTTTGATTATCATGGCACTCGCTTTTGAGATCCCGCAACCCACTGTCCAGATATTTATGATAGGCGATTCTACAATGGCAGATAAGCCACTGGCTGATAACCCGGAACGAGGATGGGGACAGTTATTTCCACAATACCTTACTGATGAAGTTGCTGTAAAAAATTATGCGGTCAATGGGCGCAGCACCAAAAGTTTTTTGAAAGAAGGACGTTGGGACAGTGTATTGAAATACCTCCGGAAAGACGACTGGGTATTTATTCAGTTCGGGCATAACGATCAGAAAATAGAAGACAGCAACCGATATGCGGCGCCACAAACGCTTTACAGGGATAATCTGATCAAGTTTGTAAAAGAAACACGCGCAAAAGGAGCCAATCCAATATTGGTTACGCCGGTGATGCGTAGAAAATTTGATGCGCAGGGGAAATTTGTTGACCAGCATGGGCTCTACCCCGATGTAGTAAGGGCCATCGCTAAAGAAATGAATGTGCCGTTGATCGATCTTCACCAGTTAAGCCAGAAGTTAATAGAGTCGCAAGGTGTGGAAGGGTCTAAAAAATTATTTCTCTGGATCGATCCTAAGCATTTTACAGCAGCACCCGATGGTAAAAAAGATGATACACATTTTTCTGAATATGGCGCGGCTCAAATGGCATCCCTGGTATGTGAGGAGGTGAAAGCAAAGAACATAGGTGTTGCCAGGTATCTGAAACAATCAGCGCATCCTGAAAAGTATGCTTATGAGTTGCCAAAGATCTATGCGCCCAATTTTAAGAGAGACACTTTCGATATCAGTAATTATGGTGCAAAGGCCGATGGTGTTTCACTCAACACAGCCGCTATCAATAATGCGATCAATGCCTGCGTTAAAAATGGCGGCGGAACGGTAATGATTCCGCAAGGGCTTTGGGTAACCGGGCCGATTGTTATACAAAGTAATGTTAACCTGTATGCGGCGAAAGGAGCATTGGTATCTTTTACGCCCGACAGAACCCAATACCCATTGGTAAAAGCATCTTTTGAAGGATCCGATGCCGCCCGTTGCCAGTCGCCTATTTCTGCAACTGATGCAGAAAATATCGCGATCACAGGGCAGGGAATCTTTAATGGTTCAGGACAGGTATGGCGCCCATTGAAAAAGGATAAAGTAACCGAAACAGAATGGAGAAAGCTGATTTCAACCGGGGGTGTTTTAACCGAAGATAAAAAAGGATGGTATCCTTCTGCGGGTGCTTTAAAAGCCTCACTCACCAGTGATATCGGAAGATTGGTGGGAGGTCGTGAGCTGAAAGATTTTGAGGAGATCAGGGATTTTCTTCGCCCCAATATGTTGCGTCTTACCAACTGCAAAAACATATTACTGGAAGGCGTAACCTTTGAGAATTCTCCTGCGTGGACCATGCATATTGCGTTGAGCCAGCAGATCACGATCAAAAAAGTAACGGTTAAGAATCCATCTTACGGGCAGAATACAGATGCATTGGATCTTGAATCCTGTGCCAATATATTGCTGGACGGATGTTCATTCGATACAGGTGATGATGGGATCTGTATCAAATCCGGAAGGGATGAAGAAGGAAGAAAAAGAGGAATGCCAACCGAGAACATGATTGCACAGAATTGTACGGTATATCATGCACACGGTGGTTTTGTGATCGGAAGCGAAATGAGTGGTGGTGCAAAGAATTTATTTGTTTCCAATTGCACCTTCATTGGTACTGATATCGGGTTGCGGTTTAAAACAGTAAGAGGCAGAGGTGGCGTTGTAGAAAATATTTATGCTTCTAACATTGCTATGAAAGATATTCCGGGTGAGGCGATCTCGTTTGATATGTATTATGCTGCGAAAGATCCTGTGCCATTGGCGGGAGAAAAAAGAGAGATGCCCGTGATAGAAACATTACCGGTAACGGATGCAACACCTGTATTCAGAAATTTTTATATCAATGACATTATTTGTAACGGAGCCGAGAAAGCCATCTTTGTAAGAGGAATACCGGAAATGAATGTGCGTAATATACAGTTCAGGAACATGGTACTGGTGAGTAGAAAAGGGATCGAATGTACAGAAGGAACCAATATCCGCTTTAGTAATATCCGGCTTATAACAAAAGATTCTGATCCTTTGGTATACCTTCAGAACAGTTCAGGCATCCTCTTTGATAATATCAGTTATGATAATAAGGCAGAACTGTTATTCAGTGTGAACGGGGACAGAAGTAAAAATATAAAGGTGACTAAAACAGGTATTGTGAATACCAATAATAAAACTGTTTTTAATTTCGGTGCCGCTCCTTCATCAATCGAATTCAAGTAAGTTCTTATGAAGAAATATATCTGCCTGTCTGTTATTGCCTTGTTATTGCAGGGAACAATTGTAAATGCACAGCAACCATCAGAAAAGATGGCAGCTACAGTAATGACTGTTTGGAAAGATTCGTTGTATACCGATCTGTCGAAACCCTCCAAGTGGACCTACGACCAGGGAGTGATCCTGAAAGGAATTGAAGGTCTTTGGTACCGGACGGGTGATGCTAAGTATTTTAATTATATGCAGAAGTGCATGGATTTTTTTGTGGATGACAAAGGAAATATCCGCACTTACAAAGCCAGCGATTATAATATCGACAATGTGCTTTGCGGAAGAATCCTGCTTACGCTATTCAATGTAACCAATAAAGAAAAATATTTTAAAGCGGCAACTACATTAAGGGAACAGTTAAAAACACAACCGCGTACGAACCAGGGCGGTTTCTGGCATAAGAAAATTTATCCTTACCAGATGTGGCTGGATGGTCTTTATATGGGTGAGCCTTTCTATACAGAGTATGCAGCCACTTTTGGAGATACTGCTGCTTTCAATGATATCGCCCACCAGTTTATCTGGATGGAAAATAATGCAAGAGATAAAAAGACGGGTTTATTATACCATGGCTGGGATGAAAGCAGGCAGCAGAAATGGGCGGATCCTAAAACCGGGCTATCTCCACATTTCTGGGCGAGGGCGATGGCCTGGTATGGTATGGCATTGGTAGATGTGCTGGAGAATTTTCCGACAAATAATAAATACAATGATTCTATTCAATTGATACTTCACCGCTTTGCAGATGCTATCAAAAAAGTACAGGATCCCAAAACAGGGTTATGGTATGATATCATCAACCTCCCAAATGCCAAAGGAAATTATTTTGAAGCCTCTGCGAGCTCGATGTTTGTGTGTGCTATTGCCAAAGCGGTAAGGTTAGGCTTCTTGCCTTCCTCATACTTGCCTATTGCTAAGAAAGGATATGCGGGTATCTTAAAAGAGTTCATAGAAACAGATGCGAACGGACAAACCAATTTGAAAGGTACCGTTAGTGTAAGCGGACTGGGTGGTAATCCATATAGGGACGGCAGCTATGAATATTACATGAGTGAAAAAGTAATTGTAAATGATGCGAAAGGGGTGGGCGCTTTTTTACAGGCTGCCAATGAAATGGAAGTATTGCCAACATTAGGCGTTGCAAAAGGAAAAACGATTTTGCTTGACGACTATTTTAATGCAGAACGCAAGAAAGATATTACCGGCGTACTAAAACCATTCCATTACAAATGGAATGAATGGAACAATGGCGGCTTTGCATTATTAGGAAATGTTTTCAGAACCTATGGTGTTTCCACACAAACTTTAAGCGCAGCACCCACTCGTCAGAATCTTGCAAAAGCAGATATCTACCTCATCGTTGATGCAGATAATGTGGCAGATAATCCCACACCTAATTACGTACAAACCAAAGATGCCGAAGAAGTGTATAATTGGGTGAAAGCAGGTGGGGTACTTGTATTGCTGCATAACGATAAAGGCAATGCAGATTTTGAACATTTTAATATTCTCGCGGATAAGTTTGGTATTCACTTTAATGAAGACAGTTATAATAAAGTGATCGGTAATGAATTTGAAGGTGGGAAGATTGATATTCCTTCCGGTAATACTATCCTGCCGAATGAAAAGAAAATTTACCAGAAAGAGATATCATCTATGACGTTAAAGAGTCCCGCCAAAGCATTGTTGAAGAAAGATGAACTGGTGATCTTTGCCGTTACGAAAGTTGGTAAAGGAACCGTGTTTGCAACAGCAGATCCATGGCTTTATAATGAATATGTTGACGGGCGTAAGATTCCGGCCGAATACGAAAATTTTAAGGCGGCACATGATCTTACTAAATGGCTCATCAAACAAATACCGGCAAAAGGAAAGTGAAAGTGTTAGCTAATTATATAGCCAGGTCTTTTTACAGCATCATTGTCATGATGCTTTCTGTATGTTCGGTCACCGCTGATCCAAAACCATTGGTAGTTGACCTTTCAGGGAGGGGTGATTTTACAAGTATACAGGCAGCGATCAATAGCCTGCCAGACAATGCTGCTGAGCAGCGCATTATTTACATACGCAATGGTGTGTATAGGGAAAAGATCTTTATTGAAAAGAATTTTATTACACTGGTCGGTGAGGACAAAAATAAAACTACACTCACCGTATCGCAGGCAAGAGATATCTGGCGCTGTTCCAACCCGGATGATTGGGGTGTAGCTACGCTCAATTTAAAAGGCAGCGATATTGTACTGGAAAATCTTTCGATCATTAACAGTTTCGGGTTTGATAATATCAACAATACAGAAGGCGTTCATATCGATTGTGCTGCTGATAGCCTAAATCATTATAAAACGGTGAAACGGGATGGTCACCAGATGGCACTCCGGAGTTTTGGTACAACACGGTTGATCGTTCGCAATTGTATACTCCGTGCTTATGGTGGCGATACGGTTAGCCCATGGAACGTAGATGGCGGAATGTTCTACTTTAAAGATTGCCTGATGGAAGGTGGTGTTGACTTCTATTGTCCGCGGGGATGGGCCTATGCTGAGAATTGCGAGTTTGTAGCGCATGGCAATGTAGCCGCCATCTGGCATGACGGATCAAAAATAAAAGACTCAAAAACGGTTTTGAAAAATTGTGTGTTCAGGGGAGATGATGGTTTTAAATTGGGGCGGTATCACAGGGATGCACAGTTCTACCTTCTCAATTGTTCTTTTGCGAAGAACATGGCAGATGCACCTGTTTATCTCAATCCATCCAATCCTCAGAATGTGATTCAGTGGGGAGAGCGGGTCTATTATTTTAATTGTCACAGGGAAGGGAAAGATTATACCTGGTATGCTGATAATCTTGAGAAAGCATCGGGTTCTCCAAAAGCAGAAGAGATCAGTATTGCCTGGACCTTCGCAGGCAAATGGCAACCTTCTGAAATTCCCGTAAAGGTTTATATCGCAAAATCAGTTGATAAAAAAAGTATACAGCCTGCCATTCAAAGTAACATAGATCCGGTAGCAGAGAATATGCTTGTTTATCAACGTGCCATTGGTGGATGGCCAAAAGCAGTGAACGAGATCAAAGTGGATTATAGCAAATCACTCACAGATGCGGAAAAGAAAGCGACACGGGCAGATTCATTACGGATAGATGCCACGATCGACAACCATGCAACCACCCGCGAGATCGTTTATCTGGTGAAAGCATTTTCACAAACCGGTAAGCCTGACTATTATCAGGCCGCTGAAAAAGGCATTCAGTATCTTTTAAAAGCACAGGATGAGGCCGGCGGATGGCCGCAGTATTACCCTGACTCTGCTTTATACCGCAGCCAGATCACCTTTAATGATGATGCCATGGTTAATGTGTTGAATGTGTTACAGGATATTGTTGAGAAGAAGAATGGATTTGATATTGTTGAGGCATCTTTCATACCGAAAGTCAGTGTAGCTGTTCAACGGGGTGTTCAATGTATTCTCGCCACCCAGATAATGGTCAATGGTAAACTCACCGTATGGTGCGCACAGTATAATAAAAAAACATTGCAGCCGGAGATGGCCAGGAAGTTTGAACTGATTTCATTAAGCGGTAGCGAGTCGGTGGGTATCACCAGGTTTTTAATGCGGATGAAGGAACCTTCACAGGCGATTAAAAAAGCTGTTAAGTCAGCGGCTGATTGGTTTGAAGAAGTGAAGATCAAAGGATATAAGTATGTTGATATAGATACCCCGGAGCAACCGAAAGGAAAGGATAGGGTGATAGTACCTGACCCTGCCAGTACTGTATGGGCAAGGTTTTACGAGATCGGTACTAACCGACCCTTCTTTAGCGGGCGGGATAGCAAAAAGAAATATGATGTAAAAGAGATCGAAGTAGAAAGGCGTACAGGCTATGGCTGGTATGGCGTATGGCCCGAAAAATTACTCAAGACAGAATACCCCGCGTGGGCCAAAAAATATATAAACTAAATAACAGGATACATCCATGCAGTTGTCAAGAAAAACATTAGCTCACCTGGATCAGTCGGTTGTACCGGCTGATACTTTATTTTCATTACCGGAAAAAGTATTGCAGTTTGGTACAGGCGTACTCTTAAGAGGGTTGCCCGATCATTTTATTGACAAGGCCAATAAAGCAGGCATTTTCAATGGCCGGATCGTGGTTGTTAAATCAACGGCTAACGGTGCCACGGATGCTTTTACCGAACAGGATGGATTGTATACTTTGCTCGAACGCGGAGTCGACAATGGCGAACCTACCGAAAAAACTGTGATCAATGCGTCCATCAGCCGCGTGTTATCAGCTTCTGCAGAATGGAATGATATATTGCAATGTGCGACTAATCCGGATATGCAGATTATTATATCCAATACTACGGAAGTAGGTATCGCCCTTGTTGAATCGGATGCTGTTGCCAAACAACCTGTTTCTTTTCCAGGGCGATTGCTTGGTTTTTTAGAAGCACGCTACAAAGCATTCAATGGAACTGCAGCATCCGGAATGGTGATCATTCCTACAGAACTGATTCCTGATAACGGAACCAAACTCAGGAAGATCGTTCACACACTGGCTGAATTAAAAGGATTGCCGGAAGAATTTATGAACTGGCTCGATACGGATAATGAGTTTTGTAATTCGCTGGTCGACTGTATTGTACCGGGTAAATTATCCGGCGCAGAACATTTAGCGGTTGAAAAGGAATTTGGATATGAAGATCAATTAATGATCATGTCGGAACCCTATCGTTTATGGGCCATTGAAATGCAGCGTGAAAGAACCCGTACCCTATTATCATTCAGTGCAACAGATACGGGCGTGGTACTGACGCATGACATCAATAAGTTCCGCGAGTTGAAATTAAGACTGCTGAACGGTACACATACTTTTTCCTGTGGTCTTGCCCATCTCGCGGGATTCAGAACGGTGAAAGAAGCGATGAAAAATGCAGATTTTGCAGCCTTTGTTTCCGCGTTAATGACCGAAGAGATTGCACCGCTGGTTGTTTCGGCAGCGATCACCAGCGAAGAAGCATTGACCTTTGCTGCACAGGTAGCGGATAGGTTCCGCAACCCGTATATTGAGCATTTGTGGCTAAGCATCACTGTGCAGTATACCTCTAAAATGGGAATGCGCACTGTTCCATTATTGGAGAAATATTACGAGCTTTACGGGCACGTACCCGAACTGATGGCTGTTGGCTTTGCATCTTTCATTATTTTTATGCATACACAGCAGGAAGAAGATGGAAAATTCACCGGTGAATATGAGGGACGGAAATACAATGTGCAGGATGATAAAGCAGAATTACTCCATAGCAAATGGCATTCTTTGGATAAGGATGGTATTGTAAAAGATATTCTACAGGATCCGGCGGTATTTGGTAAGGATCTCAGCGTATGCCCGGGTTTTGTGGAAGCAGTAAGCGGATACGTTTCATTGTTAACAACGGATGGTGCAGCCAGTTTGCTTCATTCGCTGGTAAATAAAAAATTGCTTGCATGAGTAAGAAGAAAGTTTTACAGGTTCACGCTTCCGATAATGTGCTGGTAGCATTAATGGATCTCGCCAAAGGAGAAACCATCTCTTTTAACGGTACTGATTATCTTTTACAGGAAGATGTGCCTGCCAAGCATAAATTTTTTATGCAGGATCTCCAGCCAGGCGATGAGATTTTTATGTATGGTGTGCTGGTAGGTAAGGCCCAGGTGCCTGTTACGATAGGTACCCGCATGAGCACCACCAATACCAAGCATGCCGCGGAACCGTATGCATTCAGACCCAGCAACTACATATGGAAGGGCCCTGATGTATCAAAATATGCCGGTCGTACTTTTAACGGCTACCACCGTTCAGACGGTCGGGTAGGTACCGCCAATTACTGGTTATTCGTACCCACTGTTTTTTGTGAGAACAGGAACCTCGATGTGATCCGCGAAGCATTGCATACACAGTTAGGTTACGAGGTTACAGATAAGTATAAACAGAAAACGCAATTACTGCTTGAACTCTATAAAAGCGGTGCAGATATTGCAACAGCCGACCTTGATCTGAAAGAATCCATTGTAAATACGCAACGTGTGTTTAAAAATGTTGACGGCATTAAATTCCTCAACCACCAGGGAGGTTGCGGGGGTACGCGGCAGGATGCTGCGATCTTAAGTAAACTCCTTGCCGCATATGCAGATCATCCGAATGTGGCAGGTGTTACTATATTAAGTTTGGGTTGCCAGAACCTGCAGACACAAAACCTCTTGGATGATATTAAAAAACACAATCCCTATTTCGACAAAACCATACACGTTTTTGAACAGCAGCAATCGCAAAGCGAAGAGCAACTGATCACAGATGCGATCCGCAAAACATTTGCGGGACTGGTAGAGATCAATAAACTTGAAAGAAAACCTGCCCCACTCGATAAGCTTTGTATCGGTGTTAAATGTGGCGGCAGCGATGGATTCAGCGGAATTTCTGCTAACCCTGCAGTTGGCTATTGCTCCGATCTTGTTGTAGCCCTCGGTGGAAAAATATTGCTCGCAGAGTTCCCTGAATTATGTGGCGCCGAACAGGAACTGATCGACAGAACTATTGATGAATCAGCAGCAAAAAAATTCATCCACCTCATGCGCAGCTATAACCAGGCGGCAGAAAATGTAGGTTCTGGCTTCGATATGAATCCATCTCCCGGAAATATTAAAGATGGTCTGATCACAGATGCGATCAAGAGCAATGGTGCTGCCAAAAAAGGCGGTACATCGCCTGTAGTAGATGTATTGGATTATACAGAACCTGCCCTCAAACCCGGTCTGAGCTTAGTTTGTACACCGGGTAACGATGTGGAAGCTACTACAGGCAAAGCGGCAAGCGGTGCAACGTTGATCCTGTTTACAACAGGGCTCGGAACACCAACAGGTAACCCGGTTTGTCCCACCATCAAAGTAGCTACCAATTCAAAGCTCGCCAAAAAAATGGCCGATATCATTGATATAAACACCGGCCCCGTGATCGATGGCGAAAAGACCATCGAAGAAATGGGAGAAGAGATATTGGAATATTGTATCAAAGCAGCCAGCGGCGAAGTGATCCCGAAAGCAGTATTGCTTAACCAGGATGATTTCATCCCCTGGAAAAGAGGCGTAAGCCTCTAACCATTGCCCCGGATTTCAGTCCGGGGAATAAAAAAATAGATTTTATGAAGAGTTTTTTAGATGAGAATTTTTTATTGGGTAATAAAACAGCCCAGGAATTATATCATTCCTACGCAAAGCAGATGCCTGTGATCGATTATCATTGTCATTTATCTCCCAAACAGATAGCGGAAGATCACCAGTTCCAAAACCTTACGCAGGCATGGTTAGCGGGCGATCATTACAAGTGGCGCGCAATGCGCACCAATGGTGTGGATGAAAGTTATTCCACAGGTAATAAAAGCGATAAAGAAAAATTTCAACAATGGGCCGCCACGGTTCCTTATACTTTGCGCAACCCTTTGTATCACTGGACGCATCTTGAACTGCAACGTTATTTTGGTGTGAATGATATTTTAAATGCAGATAGTGCCGATAAAATATATGATGCCTGCTCTGCACAGATCAGTACGCCGGCATTTTCCGTGAAGAATCTTTTGCGTAAAATGAATGTGGCCCTTGTTTGTACTACCGATGATCCTGTTGATTCACTCGAGTATCATATCCAATTAAAGAAAGAAGGGTTTGAAATTCCCATCCTTCCCGCGTTTCGTCCCGACCAGGCGATGAATGTAAGCAATGCAGAAAGTTTCAACGGGTATGTAAAAAAACTGGAAGCAGTAAGTGGGGTCTCCATTTCTTCATTCGATGATTTTCTTTTTGCCTTGCAGAGTCGTCACGATTTTTTCGCATCAGTAGGATGCAAAGTTTCTGATCATGGTCTTGAAGAGATCCATGCCGATGACTTTACAGGTTCGGAGATCGACAGCATCTTTAATAAGATCCATGCAGGTAAGCAACTCAATGATACCGAACAACGAAAATTCAGATCAGCGATGTTGATCCATTTTGCCGAATGGGATTGGGAGAAAGGATGGATCCAGCAATTTCACCTCGGCGCATTGCGGAATAATAATGCAAGGATGTTACAGCAGCTAGGGCCCGATACCGGCTGGGATTCGATCGGCGATTTTTCGCAGGCGCGTGCACTGGCGGCTTTCCTCAATAAACTGGATAGCGATAATAAACTGGCAAAGACTATCATTTATAACCTTAATCCTGCAGATAATGAGTTAATGGCAACGATGGCAGGCAATTACAACGATGGCTCTGTTGCCGGAAAGGTCCAGTTCGGCTCAGCCTGGTGGTTCCTTGATCAGAAGGATGGTATGATCAAACAGATCAATGCACTTTCCAATATGGGATTGTTAAGCAAGTTTGTAGGAATGCTGACCGATTCAAGAAGTTTTTTATCCTTTCCAAGACATGAATATTTCAGAAGAATATTATGTAATCTCTTTGGAGAGGAGATAGAGAATGGCGAACTGCCGAATGATATACCATGGGTGGGAAAGGTGATCCAGGATATTTGTTTTAATAATGCACGGGCTTATTTTGGCTGGCAGGGGCTTCTTCCTTCATCAGAGAAATAGGATTTTTATGCAAACGTTTTCGTATAAAACAGCTCTTATATTTTTATAATGAATGAACTTTGCGCGTTCGTCATCGTTCCTTAATAGCAAGATCTTTTTTATGCAGACAGTTTCTTTACCGCAGAGCCGCGGAGGACGCAGAGTTTTCGCAGAGGAGAGCTTTCTCTGCGAAAACTCCCCGCTCTCTGCGGCTCTGGGGTAAAGGAACTGTCCGAATCTAAACAAATTAATAATTATGTCATTTACAGAAGAACTAGGAAAATTATTTGTGACCGAGGGAGAGATACCCCAGGAGTACGCAATAACAAACGAAGTACACCAGAAAGAATATCTTTTTAATGGTGAAATGAAACCATGGACAGGCAATGTGCAGGAAGTATATTCCCCTGTCTGTATCAGAACCGCTGATGGAACACTGAAGCGTAAACTGATAGGCACTTACCCTGTTTGCACAGAAAAAGAAGCACTGGAAGCATTGGATGCAGCAGTGGCAGCATATGATAATGGTCGCGGACAATGGCCAACCATGGGCGTTGCAGACAGAATACAGTGTGTTGAAAAGTTCATCATTAAAATGCGTGAGCAGAAAGATATCGTGGTGAAACTGATCATGTGGGAAATAGGAAAATCACATTCCGATTCTGTAAAGGAGTTTGACAGAACGGTTGAGTATATCGATGCGACCATCGATGCACTGAAAGATCTTGACCGCGATTCATCGCGTTTTACTATTGAGCAAGGTATTGCGGCGCAGATCCGCCGTTCACCATTGGGTGTGGTTTTGTGCATGGGACCTTTTAATTATCCTTTGAATGAAACATTTACCACACTGATCCCTGCGTTGATCATGGGGAATACAATGTTATTCAAACCGCCAAAGCACGGAACACTGTTGCACTACCCGTTGCTCAATGCATTTAAGGACTGTTTTCCAAAAGGTGTGGTGAATACGATTTACGGAAGAGGTAATGTGATCATACCGGGACTGATGCAGTCTGGTAAAATCAATGTACTAACCCTGATCGGTTCCAGTAAAGTAGCCAATGAATTAAAGAAACTCCACCCAAAAGTTAATCGCCTGAGAGCCATATTAGGCCTCGATGCAAAGAATGCTGCCATTATTACGGCAAAAGCAGATATTAAACTTGCTGTGCAGGAAACAGTATTGGGAAGTTTATCATTCAATGGTCAGCGTTGTACAGCACTCAAGATCGTTTTTGTACACAAAAGTATTGCCGATGAATTTGTAGCACAGCTATCTACGGAAGTAAATAAACTTAAGTACGGAATGCCATGGCAGTCAGGTGTGTCTATTACTCCGCTACCAGAACCGAATAAACCGGGATACCTGAAAGAGTGTATTGATAATGCGTTGGCCAACGGTGCCAAAGTAATGAATGAGAATGGGGGCACCACTGTTGAATCTTTTGTTTATCCGGCAGTTGTATACCCCGTTAATAACAAAATGAAACTTTATCGCGAGGAGCAGTTCGGACCGATAGTTCCGGTAGTACCTTTTGATGACCTGGAAGAAACGATCGAATACCTGATCGAATCACCGCACGGGCAGCAGGTAAGCATTTTCAGTAATGATAATAAAGAAGTGTCTGCATTAATAGATCCATTGGTAAACCTGGTTAGCCGGGTAAACATCAATTGCCAGTGCCAGCGTGGACCTGATGTATTTCCTTTCACGGGAAGAAAAGATAGTGCAGAAGGAACGCTGTCTGTTGTGGATGCGCTGCGTTCATTCTCTATCCGTTCATTGGTAGCAGCTAAATTAACTGAGGGTAATAAGCAATTAATTAATGATATTGTGGGCGAACACGAATCCAATTTTTTAAGTACGAAATTTATATTCTAGCATGGCGGCTCTTCCTTCATTCGACCTTTCCGGAAAAACAGCATTGGTAACCGGTTGTAATAAAGGGATCGGTAAAGCCATGGCCATCGGGCTGGCAGAAGCCGGTGCCAACATCATTGGTGTTTCCGGTTCGCTTGAATTATCCGGTAGTGATGTTGAGAATAAAGTGAAGTCGTTAGGAAGAACATTCAAAGCCTATGCTGCGAATCTTTCCGACAGGGATGCGTTGTATGTATTTATCAAGCAGCTCAATGAAGAGAACCCCGTGATCGATATTCTGGTAAACAATGCAGGAACGATTATGCGCAAACCTGCTGCCGAACACCCCGATGAATACTGGGACGCAGTTCTTTCTTTAAACCTGGATGCCCCTTTTATATTAGCTCGTGAAGTCGGTAAGAAAATGGTGGAAAGAGGGTCAGGAAAAATTATCTTCACATGCTCGCTGCTCAGTTTCCAGGGAGGTATCAATGTTCCCGGATACGCAGCCAGTAAAGGTGCTTTAAGCAGTCTTGTAAAAGCACTGGCCAACGAATGGGCATCAAAAGGCGTAAATGTAAATGGCATAGCACCTGGCTATATTGCTACTGATAACACAGAAGCATTGCGCAACGACCCCGATCGCAGCACTTCTATCTTATCAAGGATCCCCGCCGGTCGTTGGGGGCAGCCCGAAGATTTTAAAGGCCCCACTGTATTCCTCGCATCAGAAGCAGCCAGCTATGTAAATGGTACAATACTGGTAGTAGATGGTGGATGGATGGGGAGGTAATAGTTTATTGGTTTATTTGTTTACTGGTTGATTAGTGAATAAAGACAGAATACCAATAGACAAATAAACTAATAAACAAATAAACCAAAAGTAAAAATGGAAATCAGGTTCCAGTGCAGTCCCAAAGAAGTAAAAGGAATGACAACGGAAGAACTCCGTTCAAATTTTTTAGTGCAGCAATTAATGCAGCATGATAAGATCAATCTTATGTACACGCATTATGACCGCGTAATTGTAGGTGGCGTAAAACCCGCCAAACAAACCATCACACTTCCCAACGAAGCTGAATTACGTGCTGAATATTTTCTGGAAAGAAGAGAGATCGGTATTATTAATGTTGCTGCCGGAAAGGGCACAGTAGTAGCCGATGGCGTTACCTATGAGTTGAATAAAATGGATGCCTTATACCTGGGCAAAGGAACAAAAGAAGTAAGCTTCAGTTCTGCATCGGCAGATGAACCTGCTGCATTCTTCTTGATGTCAACTACGGCACACCATACTTACCCTAACCGTAAGATGGCAAAAGACGAAGCATCACCTGTTAACCTCGGCGAAACGGCAACTGCTAACAAGCGTACTATCTATAAATACATTCACGCAGATGGCATCCAGAGTTGTCAACTCGTAATGGGTATTACGGCACTGGAAAACGGAAGTGTGTGGAACTCAGTTCCACCACACACCCACACCCGCCGGATGGAAGTATATTTCTACTTCGATCTCCCGGAAGCGCATCGGGTATTTCATTTAATGGGAGAGCCTACAGAAACAAGGCATATTGTAATGGCTAATCATGAAGCGGTAGTATCACCCCCATGGTCAGTGCATTGCGGCCCAGGTTCAACCAACTACACGTTTATCTGGGGTATGGCAGGAGAGAATTATACATTTACAGATATGGATCCGGTAGCGATTGCGGAGATGAAATAGTAGTAAGGGATAAGTAAAGCGCCTTAATAATAAAATGGGTGATAACAAATTGTTATCACCCATTTTAAATTACTTACCACTTATCCCTTACCCCTAACTCTCCTAAATTTTCACTTTAATCACCAACTTCTTAATGTTCCCTTCCCCGATCATTGGAGCATGCACATCTTCCGGATAGAAGATCACAAATTGTTTATCTGTGAGACTGAAGAAAGTATCCGGCGCATCATCATAAAATAATACATCCTTATCAGCATTGTATTCTCCTTTTGGTGCAACGCAGGTATTACGTGGTTTCCATCCGAAGGTTTCCTTTCCACTGATCACTACCTGTATATCGATATGTGCATTGTGACATTCAAATTTTGCAATGCTTTCAGCAGTTGTCATGCCCGGCTTTTCAATTACTGATCCTTTCAGGCTATCGCCTTCAATATCAAACTTTCCTGCTTCCAGAGCAGCGAAATCAACAGTTGCGAGATAGGCAAATGCTTTCGCAAAAAGCGGATGAAGAGAAGCGTATTTTGAAATGTTAGCTAAACTATCTATTACCATGATTTACTGTTTACTTTATTAACGTTGTACACGACCAGATCCATCTCCTTTCATTAACTCCTTAACCTCGGTTAAAGTTGCATGGTTCAGATCGCCGGGAATGGTATGTTTGATGGCAGAAGCAGCTACACCAAATTCAGCAGCTTCCGGCATAGGCATTCCGCTTACCAGCCCGTATATGAAACCGCTCGCAAAAGAATCGCCGCTACCTACACGGTCAACAATGCGCACTTCATATTGTTTTGTATGATAAAATTCTGTGCCATCGTACACCAATGCACTCCATCCATTATCTGAGGCACTATGGCTCTCGCGTAAAGTGGAAGCAATGTATTTGAAACCGAACTTCTCTTTCATTTGTTTGAAAACACTTTTATATCCGTCAAGGTTCAGTTCTCCTTTGGTTACATCGGTACCTTCGGCTTTGAAACCCAGTGTTGTGTCGGCATCTTCTTCATTACCGATGCACACATCAACGTACTGGCAGAGACGGGTCATCACTTCCCTTGCCTTTTCTTTCGACCATAATTTCTTACGGTAGTTCAGATCGATACTGGTCGTAATGCCTTTTGCTTTAGCAGCTTTTAAAGCAGCTTCGGTTAAAGCAGCAGCTTTATCGCTTAAAGCAGGTGTAATACCTGTTGTATGGAACCAGCTTGCTCCTTCAAATATTTTATCAAAGTCAAACTCGCTGATATCAACAGTTGAGATGGCTGCATCTGCGCGGTCATAGATCACCTGAGAGGCACGCATAGAGGCACCTGTTTCGAGGAAATAGATACCCAGGCGTTTTCCGCCCCTGGCAATGAACTGCGTATCTACTCCGTAACGGCGTACGTGGTTGATAGCCGCCTGGCCAATCGCATTATCCGGAACTTTGGTAACAAAAACACCTTCCAGTCCATAATTGCAGAGTGCCACCGCTACGTTGGCCTCACCGCCACCATAGGTAACATCTAAACTGTCTGACTGTACAAATCTTTCAAATCCTGGTGTCGAAAGGCGAAGCATGATCTCCCCGAGGGTAACTACTTTTTTTGGCATAATCAATCGTATTTTTTAAATAACAGGTGGCTGAAAATATATATTAATTAACTTCAGCGCAAGAAAAGAAATAAGGGTTTATTAGCGGAATAAAAATACGCAATCGTTTGCGTAATAAAATAAACCATTTTTCTTCATTTCAGATAACATTGCTACACGAAAAAAGCCATATGGAAAAGAAAGCAGCCATCCTCGAGTTAATCCCCCAACAGGGAATATTACCCTTATACTTTTATAAAGACACTGCTGTAAGCGTTGAAGTGCTGAAAGCCTTATACAATGCAGGTATCCGCGCTGTAGAATATACCAATCGCGGAGAAGCCGCATTGACCAATTTTAAAGAAATGCGCAAAGTGTGCGACACCGAACTCAAGGGAATGTACCTGGGTATCGGCACCATCAAAAATGGTGAAATGGCGCAGACCTTTATTGATGCGGGCGCAGATTATATTATCTCCCCCGGTCTGGTAGAATCTGTGGCGGCCGTAGCAGATAAGAATAATATGTTATGGGTACCGGGTTGCATGACGCCCTCAGAGATCATCAAAGCAGAAACGCTGGGCGCTAAAATGATCAAACTTTTCCCGGGCAACGTACTGGGTCCAGGGTTTTTATCGGCGATCAAGGAAATTTTTCCGGGACTTCTGTTTATGCCAACCGGTGGTGTTGAGCTGGATAAAGATAATATTGGCGCATGGTTCAAAGCCGGCGTATGCGCAGTAGGCATGGGAAGCAAGCTCATCACAAGGCCATTATTGGAAGCAAAAGATTATACAGGTATCAGTACGGCTACTAAAGATGTCTTAGCCATTATACAGTCAATCAAATCATAACCATGACCCTGACAGCAGAAAAAATGAGTAAGTACCGGTGGACGGTTTGCGCACTGATATTCTTTGCAACCACCATCAATTATGTTGACCGGAGTGTAATCAGCTTTCTGAAATCAACTTTTACAGAAACCCTGGGTTGGACAGATGGTGATTATGCGGATGTAGAAATAACATTTAAGGTATTTTATGCAATAGGGTTATTAGGTGCAGGGGGATTGGTAGATAAGCTGGGCTCCAAGATCGGGTATGGTGTGGCCACTTTTTTATGGAGCCTTGCCGGTGTGGCAACAGCCCTGGTAAATACAGTAGTGGGTTTCCAGATCGTTCGTGGTGCATTAGGGTTGGCAGAAGCGGGTAATTTTCCATCTGCCATCAAAACGGTAGCAGAATGGTTCCCTAAAAAAGAACGGGCACTCGCTACGGGCATTTTTAATTCAGGAACCAATATCGGCGCCATCATTACACCCATCACTGTTCCATTTATCGTGGTGCATTGGGGATGGCAGTGGGCTTTTATATTGACCGGGTTATTAGGTTTTGTATGGTTGATCTTCTGGTTCATTTTATTTGAAGTACCAAGAAAGCATAAAAAGATATCAGCAAGTGAATTAGCTTATATCGAAAGCGATACAGAAGAGCAGCGGGGAAGTGTAAGCGATGAAGATCAACCGAAATTGACATGGATGCAATTGCTTGGATACAAACAGACATGGGCGTTTGCGATCGGAAAATTTTTGACGGATCCTATCTGGTGGTTCTATATTTTCTGGTTACCCGATTTTTTTGAAAGTATGTATCACATGAAGATCGATGCAGCCAGCTGGCCGGTTGCTGCAGTATATCTTCTTTCAACCATTGGTAGTGTAGCAGGAGGATGGTTGCCATTATATCTTATCAATAAAAAAGGTTGGGCCGTTCTTAAGGCACGTAAGATGTCAATGCTGCTTTATGCATTCTTTGTGATGCCAATTTTAGCAGCACTTGTGCTGGGTGAGGTGAACGTATGGCTGGCAGTGATCGTTATTGGAGTGGCAGCAGCGGCTCACCAGGCATGGAGCGCCAATATCTTTACTACGGTGAGTGACATGTTCCCGAAAAGATCGATCGGTTCTGTTACCGGGATAGGTGGGATGTTTGGTTCAATAGGCGGTATCTTTTTATCATTGTTTGTACAGAAGAAAATGTTTGTGCATTACCGATCTATTAACCAGATAGAAACAGCGTACTATATTATGTTCATTGTTTGTGCGGCTGCTTACCTGACCGCGTGGTTGATCATGCACTTTCTGATAGGCAAGGCAAAACCGGCACAGGCAGTGTAATCATTCAAAAAAAATCGCATGAATAAGATCAGGCATCTCATTTTAGCCATCAGTATATCGATACCTGTCCTTATCATTGCGCAGTCGAAAACAGTCGTAACGGTTAAGCAGGATCCGGGAAAACAAAAGATCATCATTACTATCGGTGGCAAACCTTTTACCGAGTTTGTTTACACAGATTCAATGGAGAAACCTTTTTTGTATCCCTTGTATGCACCTAACGGACAAACCATCACCCGCGGTTTCCCCTGGAACCCGCAACTCAATGATCCCACAGACCATCCCCATCATATCGGTCTCTGGTTTAACTATGAAAAAGTGAATGGTCTTGATTTCTGGAACAACTCGTATGCGATAGCAGCAGAGAAGAAGAAAAATTATGGCTGGATCAGGACACAAAAAATTATAGAAACAGAAAGCGGGCAGAAAGGAAAACTGGTGTATCTGGCCGACTGGACAGATCAGAATAAAAATATTTTACTACAGGAAAAGACAACCTTCATTTTCAGCGGCGTTGGTGATGCCAATGTAATAGACCGTGTCACAGAATTAACAGCTGTACAGAATGTTACTTTTCCCGATGCAAAAGACGGGTTGCTGGGGCTGCGTGTTGCACATGAACTGGAGCTGCCTGTAACCGAAACAAAAGAGTATAAAGATGATCAGGGCAATATCACAAAAGTGAGTGCCACAAAAGATAAGTCGGTTACCGGTAACTATATCACATCCATGGGTAAAGAAGGCGATGCGGTCTGGGCCACACGGGCAAACTGGTGCATGATGTATGGCAAAAAAGGAGGAGATGCGATCAGCATAGCCATTATCGATCATCCGCAAAACCCCGGCTATCCTACGTATTGGCATGCACGTAACTATGGTTTATTCGCCGCCAATCCGCTCGGACAAAAAATATTTTCTGAAGGAAAAGAGAACATGAACTTCAGGTTGATGAAAGGAAATTCAGTCACATTTCGTTATCGTATTGTAATTGCTTCGGGAAAGGAAAGATTATCTGCTTCCGCAGTAAATACATTTGCTGCAGAATTCAAATGAGAATAATCTAATCTTACTACATGCGTTTCAGTTTTTCCTACGAACGAAAAAAAGTTATACAGGCATTACGATACCACTTTGTACAAAAGCCGGAGATCCGCATCCTGATCATATTGGTGAATGTATTTGCGATACTGTCGGCCATTCTTTTTTATGCTAAAAAAATCCGCCCGGAACCTTTCCTGCTGGGTTCTTTTATCTGGCTCATGCTGATGGCAGCATTCTGGTATTTTTTACCAAACAGTATTTATAAAAAAGCAAGCACCTTCCAGGATTCGTTCATCATTGATTTCAGCGATGCAGAAGTGGAACTTGAAAATGAAAGAGGCACCGTACATTGGCAATGGCAGCAGTTCAGCCGTTTTTTTGAAAGTCCCCATTTCTTTCATCTTTATTTCGATTCAAGATCATTCTTCCTCGTTCCAAAAGAGGGGATGACGGAAGAGCAAAAACACGAATTACGGGGGGTATTTAATGCGAAGATTACAAAATAGCCTAAAGACTACGGTCCATTTCAAAATGCGGAATGGTCACTTCTTCAAACTCCTCGCCACAAATTGTATAGCCGATCTTTTCGTAGAAGCCGACAGCAGATTTGCGGGCATGCATCACCAGTCGGCGGTACCCACGGTCACGGGCAATATTTTCTGCAAAGCTCATTAGCACCCTTCCGATCCCTTTTCCCTGCAATACCGAACTGACAGCCATTTGACGTAAACGGACCGTTTTTGGGTCCGTTTGGGTAAGAATACAGCACCCTTCGAGCTTTTCATCCTCAAAACAGCCTATCAGGATATCATCTTTTTCAGCATCAAGATCTTCCGGGGTAAAGGTTAACCCCAGGGGCTTCCGCAACATCTGGTAGCGTAATTCAACCATTTGCTGGTATTCTTTGGAGCCGTGATCGATGATTTTTAGTGCCATATGCTGGGGGCTGAGGGTACAAGATAATGATGATTTCGGGAAAAAAAGGGCGAAATGGATATATGGACCATGGGAACTATGAAAAGTCTTGGAAACAAATATGCTTTAAAACATTGCTTATTTGACAAAAAGTATATTTTTGCGGCTGTAACAAAAACTTTTACAATGTCAGATATCGCTACAAGAGTTAAAAAGATCATAGTTGACAAATTAGGTGTTGACGAAGCTGAAGTAACCAATGAGGCTTCTTTTACCAACGACCTCGGTGCCGATTCTTTGGACACTGTTGAACTGATCATGGAATTCGAAAAGGAATTCAACATCTCCATCCCTGATGAGCAGGCTGAAACCATCACTACTGTTGGTCAGGCTGTTGCTTACCTTGAAGAACACGCTAAGTAAGAAATTTACTCCACGTAAGGTATAATCTTAATCCGCCTTTTTGTGCGCGTCATGCCACAGAAGGCGGATTATCACTTCAAACAGGCAATGAAAATGCAGTTAAAGAGAGTTGTTGTAACAGGTATCGGAACGATTACGCCACTGGGAAATAATCTTAATGATTACTGGAACAGTTTGCTGAATGGCGTTTCCGGTGCTGATGCCATTACTCTTTTTGATGCAACCAAATTCAAAACCCGTTTTGCCTGCGAAGTAAAAGGTTTCGATCCTACCCAATTCATGGACAGGAAAGAAGCGCGTAAACTCGACCGCTTTGCACAACTTGCACTGGTAGCCAGCGACATGGCCGTGGCAGATGCCGGTATCACCAAAGAAAATGTTGACGTTGACCGCGTTGGTGTCATTTTCGCCAGCGGTATCGGCGGACTCACAACTTTCCAGGAAGAAGTGATCAACTTTGCCAATGGTGACGGTACTCCCCGTTTCAATCCCTTCTTCATTCCCAAAATGATATTGGATATTGCCGCAGGGCAGATATCTATGCGTCATGGTTTCCGCGGCCCCAATTTCGCCGTGGTAAGTGCCTGCGCATCCAGTACCAATGGAATGATCACAGCGGCTGATAATATACGTCTAGGAAAAGCCGATATCATTGTCAGCGGTGGATCTGAAGCCGTGATCAGCGAAGCGGGTGTTGGTGGGTTCAATGCAATGAAAGCCATGAGCGAACGCAATGATGATCCTAAAACGGCCAGCCGTCCTTATGATAAGGACCGTGATGGTTTTGTAATGGGAGAGGCTGCGGGCGTTGTGATACTGGAAGAGTATGAACACGCTGTAAGAAGAGGTGCGAAGATCTACTGTGAGTTTATGGGTGGCGGCGCAACTGCTGATGCCTACCATTTAACAGCACCGCATCCGGAAGGTCTCGGTGCACGGAATGTAATGCTGGCCGCTTTAAAAGATGCCGGTATGCAACCCGAGGAGATCGATTATATCAATACACATGGTACTTCTACCCCTTTGGGTGACGGTGCCGAAGCAAAAGCAATCACCGAAGTATTTGGTCAGCATGCATATAAGCTGAACATCAGTGCTACCAAATCAATGACCGGTCACTGCCTTGGTGCCGCCGGCGTAATTGAAACAATCGCCTGTATCCAAAGTGTGATACATGATATTGTGCCTCCTACCATCAATCATTTTACAGATGATCCCAACCTCGATCCTAAACTTAATTTTACTTTTAACAAGTCACAGAAAAGAACTGTTCGGGCTGCTTTAAGTAATACATTTGGGTTTGGCGGGCATAATGCCTGTGTGATTGTAAAAAAATACGTAGCTTAAGTTCGTGCAATTCCTCAAGAAATTTTTAAACAAGTCCGACGATTCTTCATTTGCCAAACAATTGAAAAACGTACTGGGTATCAAGACCGGCAATACATTGTTGTATCGCACCGCGTTGAGTCACCGTTCTGTAAAAGAAATGTCTGATGAAAACAACGAACGTCTCGAATACCTTGGGGATGCTGTGTTAAGTGCAGTGGTGGCCGATTACCTGTTTAAAAGATACCCCTATAAAGGTGAAGGCTTTCTTACCGAGATGCGAAGCAAGATGGTGAACCGCCAGCAGCTGAATGATATCGCCCTCAAAATGGGTCTCCGCAAACTTACTTTCTATAACAAATTTGATAATGCCCTCAAAGGCAGCCAGATCTTTGGCAATACGCTGGAAGCATTGGTAGGAGCCGTTTATCTTGACAAGGGGTATGATAAAACCCATAGCTGGGTTTTAAAACAACTCGTGATACCGCATATGTTTGTTGATGATCTTGAGCTCATCGATATCAATCTCAAAAACAAACTCATCGGCTGGGCAAACAAGAACGGCAAGACACTCACGTTCGAACTGGCCGAAGAAAAAATGGAGGGAAGCCGCCGTCTCTTTACCATCAATGCCATGCTCGATGGGGAACTGCTGGCTTTTGGCAAAGGGTATAATAAGAAAGATGCCAGCCAGGTGGCGGCGCAGGTGGCTGTTGAAAAGATAGGACTCCCATGAGCCGTGAACAGTTCAATTTCCAGGTAAAGAAAAAATTGCTCCTTTTTGGTTGTTTATTTCTCGCGGGAATGATAGCGATTATTTATTTTGCTACACACCAGCGATAGACTGGCAAAGTTCAACCAGCACCCCATTCGTATCCTTCGGATGCAGAAAGCAAACAAGCTTATTATCCGCTCCCATCTTCGGTTCCTCATTCAATAATACAAACCCTTCCCCCTTCAAACGGTTCATTTCTGCTATAATATCATCCACTTCAAAAGCAATATGGTGGATGCCCTGACCTTTTTTCTCAATAAAACGGGCAATTACTCCATCAGGTGTGGTGCTTTCAAGCAGCTCTATCTTACTATCCCCTGTCTTAAAGAAAGCAGTATTTACCTGTTCCGAGGCAACCAGTTCGGTCTTGTAACACGTAATATTCAATAATTTCTCATATAAAGGGATGGCCGTGTTGAAATCTGAGACTGCGATGCCGATATGTTCTATTTTAAGCATGGGGGTTTATTTTGGCTAAAAAAGGCTGTTTTTGGGTCCGTAAACCCAGCAAAGTCAATACAATAGGCTATTTTTATATATACACTTTACGATATCTGGAAAAACAAAGGTACGAAGGTTTGCCGGGGCTGATTTATAGAACCCTTTGCAGTACTTTTGTGTTATAAAGATCTAATAAACTATCTCTAGCAACATGTTGAAATTACCGATTTACCTGGATAACAATGCTACAACCCCCATGGACCCGCGGGTACTTGAGGCGATGATCCCATATTTTACCGAGCATTTCGGCAATGCGGCCAGCCGTAACCACCCTTTTGGATGGGAAGCGGAAGAAGCGGTGGATTATGCGCGTGAGCAGGTGGCAAAATTAGTAGGCGCTGATCCTAAAGAAATCATTTTTACATCAGGTGCCACAGAAGGCGATAACCTCGGTATCAAAGGAGTTTTTGAAATGTATGCCAGCAAAGGCAATCATATCATCACCTGCACTACTGAGCACAAAGCTGTACTGGATACCTGTAAACATATCGAACGCCTGGGTGGTGAAGTAACTTATCTCGAAGTGAAGGCAGACGGATTGGTCGATCTGAAAGAGCTGGAAGCGGCTATCAAGCCAACTACCATCCTGATCTCGATCATGTACGCCAATAACGAGATCGGTGTGATACAACCTATCAAAGAGATCAGTACCATCGCTAAAAAGCATGGTGTTCTTTTCTTCTCAGATGCAGTTCAGGCAGTAGGTAAGATCCCGGTTGATGTGAACAAAGATGGTATCGATATCATGGCATTCACTGCACATAAGATGTACGGACCTAAAGGTATCGGCGCTTTATATGTACGCCGTAAAAATCCAAGGGTGAAAGTAACTGCCCAGATGGACGGTGGCGGACACGAAAGAGGAATGCGTAGCGGTACGCTTAATGTGCCGGGTATCGTTGGATTTGGCAAAGCCTGTGAACTCGCCCGTCTTGAAATGGCAGATGATGCTGCAAGACTGAGCAAGCTCCGTGATAAACTGGAAAGCGCTTTAGTAAAACTGGAAGAAACGTATGTGAACGGAACACCGGAACACCGGTTACCACACGTTGCCAATATTTCTTTTAAATATGTAGAAGGAGAAGGATTGCTGATGGGCTTTAACAAGCATATCGCACTTTCATCCGGATCTGCTTGTACCTCTGCATCACTGGAACCAAGCTATGTATTAAAGGCTTTGGGACTGGGTGATGACCTGGCACACAGTTCGCTGCGTTTCGGTTTGGGACGCTTCACTACAGAAGAGCAAATTGATTACACCATCAAAGCAGTAAGCGAAACCGTATTGAAATTACGCGAGATGAGTCCACTCTGGGAAATGTTCAAAGAAGGAATTGACCTTGATAAAATTGAGTGGGCAGCACATTAACAACTATAGACAATAAACGATAAACAATAGACTATCATGGCATACTCAGAGAAAGTGATCGATCACTATACGAATCCAAAGAACGTAGGAACCTTGGATAAATCGAAGAAAAATGTAGGAACAGGTTTAGTAGGTGCACCGGAGTGCGGTGATGTGATGCGTTTGCAGATCGAGGTGGATGATGCAGGTCTGATCACCGATGCAAAATTCAAAACATTCGGCTGTGGTTCTGCTATTGCCTCTTCTTCACTGGCAACAGAATGGCTCAAGGGCAAAACAGTTGACCAGGCGGTACAAATTGATAATATGGACCTGGTAGAAGAATTAAACCTTCCCCCGGTAAAGATCCACTGTTCAGTGTTGGCAGAAGACGCCATCAAATCGGCGATCAACGATTACCGTAAAAAGAATGGTCTGGAAGAGTTAGTGTTCGAAGAAAAGATTCATTAAACAGGATTATCGAATTAACGGATTACGAATTAGCGAATTAAAAAATCCGCAAATCCCTAAATCCGCAAATCCGCGAATCCGCAAATCCGCGAATTGTGGTAGCAACAGAAAATAGTATTTACGTAAGCGATAAGGCAAAAAAGAAAGTGGTTCACCTGATGGAAGAAGCCGGCGTAACCGGTGATGACAGCTACTTTTTACGGGTAGGCGTTGTAGGCGGTGGTTGTTCAGGGTTGAGTTATAAGCTGGACTTTGACAACGAAGTAAAGCCGATGGACCAGGTGTTTGAAGACAATGGCGTGAAAGTGGTAACCGATCTGAAAAGTTTTTTGTACCTCGTAAACACAGAACTAGATTTCTCAGATGGCTTGAATGGTAAAGGTTTCTATTTCAACAATCCCAACGCAAGCAGAAGTTGCGGATGTGGAGAGAGTTTTGCAGTATAACCCCCACCCCTAAAGGGGAAGAAATATATTTTTAAAGCCGGAGAATGTATCCTCCGGCTTTTTTCTTTGCGTCCTTCGCGATCCAGCTTTTATGATTTGCTTATTCCTGGTTCAGCATTTCAGTTTACGCCTTTACATTCTGTAAAAGCTTCTCAACTTTCACAGGCTTAACAAATTCAGTGTTTGTGGGTTTAACCGGAGTATATTTTTTAATCGGCTTAACCGCAGATTTTACAGGCTTCCGCGGATGCGCTTTTTTAGTACTCACTACAATAACAGGTATTTCGTCCGGTGCAACCAGGATCTGCGGTTTGGGATGTGTTTTTTTCTTTGTCTGCGCATCAGCAAACAAGCCTGTACCAAACAGGCACATCAACAATAAGGTTAGTCGCAGTTTCATAGCCGGCTTTTTATTTAGATGCGCTTATGTAGTAAATTCCATAGACCATGGTCCATAGACTATGGTCCATCAACGTTTTTACAATTATTAACGCCCCCTTTCAGGGGTTTGGGGGTAAAACATTTAGTTTTGGTACTATGTGGATGATCTGCAAAAAAGAATGGCAACAATTTTTCAGCAGCCTTACGGGTTATATCGCCCTGGTATTGTTTCTCCTGCTGAATGGCCTCTTCCTTTTTGTTTTTCCGGATACCAGTATCCTGGATTTTGGCTACGCAACACTGGGCAGCTTTTTCAATCTTGCCCCCTGGATCCTTTTATTCCTTGTGCCTACCATAACCATGCGAAGCCTCGCAGACGAATACCGGTCAGGCACTTTCGAATTACTCAAGACCTTGCCCATAACGCCTGCACGTATCGTATGGGGTAAATTTTTTGGCGCACTCCTGATCGTGATCACTGCATTGCTTCCTACTATAATTTATGCGGTTTCCGTTCAGCAGTTAAGTGTTACGGGTGGAATTGATATTGGGGCAACGGCCGGTAGTTATATGGGGCTGATCTTTTTAGGTGCCGTATTTACCGCTGTGGGGATCTGTGCCAGCAGTTTTACCAATAATACAGTAATGGCTTTTATTGCCGGGGCCTTTGTTTGCTTCCTGTTATACAGCGGATTTGATGCGATCAGTAAACTGCCTGTATTCAAAGCAGGGATGGATTATTATATTGAAATGCTGGGGATTAATTTTCATTACCGTAGCATCAGTCGCGGAGTGGTAGACAGCAGGGATCTTGTTTATTTTGCAGGCATCATTGTACTATTTCTTTTTATTACCCAACGTAACCTCGTTAAACGGTAAACACACGCATGAAAAAATTGTGGCAACATAAATATGGTATTCCCGCAGTATTGCTCCTGTTCCTGGCAGCGGTGTACCTGTCCATATTATTTTTTTACCGGGTTGATCTTACCGCGGAAAAAAGATATAGTCTCACTACTGCCACCAAAACTTTATTAAAAGAAGTAGATAGCATCATCACTGTACGTGTTTTTCTCACGGGTGATCTTCCGGCTGATTATAAAAAATTAAGTATTGCTACAAAAGATCTGCTGGATGAGTTCAGGTCCATATCCGGTAACCGTGTGCATGTGATCTATGAAAAGCCGGGTGAGGATATTAAGAACGATACCGCCAAAGTCATATTCTACGACAGCCTTGCCCGCCTGGGTGTGGTGTTTGAGCAGAGTGAGCAGGTATCCACCAAAAATGAAAAGCAGACCAACCAACTGATCATTCCCTCTGCGCTTGTAAGCTTTAGAAACGGGCAAAGACCCATTGCTGTTGATCTGCGGAGTAGCCGTAAAGTATATAAGCAGTACAATGTTATTACCGATAACCCACAGGAAGATGTAGAAGCTACCCGCAATGCTGCAGAGGCTTTGCTGGAATTCAAGTTTGCAGATGCTATCGATAAACTAACACGTAAATATGTACCTACGATCGCATATGCTGTTGGGAATGGCGAACCTGTTGATTTGAAAGTAAATGATCTTGGAGAAAGTCTCCGCAACGAATACCGGCTCGCTGTATTCGATCTGAAAAAAGGATTTCCCGATGCATCCATCATCAATGCATTGATGATCGTTAAACCTACTTTGCCTTTTACAGAAGAAGATAAACTCAAGATCGATCAGTATATTATGAACGGTGGTCATGTGATCTGGTTCATCGATAAGATACATGCAGAACTGGATAGCCTCATGCGCAGCAAAGCACAGTACACTTCTTTCGACCGGGGACTTGAACTGGATGATATTCTATTCAGGTATGGTGTACGTATCAATCCCGATCTCTTGCAGGATCTCAATTGTTCAAAGCTGCCCATTGTTGTTGGCAAGAATGCCGATGGCAGCCCTAAAATGCAGCGGATCCCCTGGCCGTATTACCCTTTCCTCGCAGCGCGCACCAGTAACCCTATCTCTAATAATCTCGACCGGGTATTGCCAATATTTCCATCGAGCATTGATACAGTGAAGGCGCCGGGTATACAAAAGACTATTTTGCTGGCAACAGATAGTAACAGCCGGACCATCAGTTCGCCGGCTATTGTTGACATCAATAGTGTAAAGGGAGACGAAGATCTTATGACCTTCCAAAAGAAATATGTGCCCGTTGCTGTTTTACTGGAAGGAAAATTCAGCTCGCTTTTTGGGGGCCGTGTTGGCAAAACGGTCATGGACTCGGTTCAACGGGTTACCGGGAAACCTTTTCTGGGTAAAGGGATCAAAGAAAGCAAACAGATAGTGGTATCCGATGCCGATATCGTTACGAATGCTATCAGTCCTACAGTTGGGCCTTTGCCAATGGGCCTTTTGCCGTTCGAGAATTACAGATTTGCCAACCGAGAATTCTTACTCAATTCCATCGATTACCTCGTTAGCAGTAATCATCTTTTCGAGAGCCGCAACAAAGATTTTGTTCTACGCCTACTCGACAAGACAAAAGTGGAGGAGCAGAAAACCATGTGGCAGTTCATCAATATTGTACTTCCCATACTGATTGTTATCCTGCTGGGTATCTTCTTCCAGTGGGTGCGTAAAAAGAAATATGAACAATAACATTTTGCCCCCAGTCTGTTTATCTTTAAGCAAATAAAATCCGTGCATGTCAACACACCAGGTAGTTTATTTAATTTTCGGGATCGTGTTGGTGATAGCACTTTCATTCGACCTGGGTCTTCTCAGTAAAAAGAACAAGACCGTTTCTATTAAGCAGGCATTATATCAAACTGTTTTCTGGGTAACGCTCGCCATGATATTTTTTGGTTTCATCTGGGTCATGGGCCCCGCGCTTGCATCAGAAGATACCAGTTCCGCTATAACCGGGGTAAAGGTTACCGGCTCACAACTGGCGCTTGAATTCTTAAGTGCTTATCTCATGGAATGGAGCCTGAGTATCGATAACATTTTTGTATTCATTCTCATCTTCACGGCATTTGATGTAAAGGAAAAACATTACCCGAGGGTTTTACTTGCCGGGATATTGATGGCGATCATTTTCCGTGTAATATTTATTTCAGTAGGGGTTGTACTTGTATCTGAGTTCTCCTGGATACTGTACATCTTTGGTGTGTTCCTTCTCTATACCGGTTACCGGATGTTCACTGCAGGAGAAGATGAAGAATTTAATCCACTCGAGTCGGGCGTCTATAAATTTCTTGAAAAAATATTACCACTTGCAGGCCATGACGGTGACGGAAAATACCGCATTAAGATCGATGGCAGATCATTGTACACTTCTTTATTTGTGGTAGTGGTATTGCTTGCGGCAACGGATCTTGTATTCGCTTTGGACTCAATCCCTGCAGTGATGGGTATTTCAAAGGACCCACTGGTAATTTATACCTCCAATATTTTTGCGGTACTCGGATTAAGAAGTTTATTTTTCCTTCTCCGCGGAGCCGTTTCAAAATTTGATTATTTACAACAGGGCATCGCCATTGTATTGATATTCATCGGTGCTAAAATGCTGGGTGAACATTATATCAGCCAATGGATGGGAAAGAACACACAGGTGATCATTTCATTGGGCGTGATCCTGGTATGTATCAGCGGTTCTATTTTTTATTCGATGCTGGTGAAGAAAAAAAGAAAGCATGGAAAGCATTGGGTGGAGGAATAACCAATTCAATATAATTTGACGTATACGCTCACAAATATCGCTTCCATTATTCACGCACCTGATCCACAGGATTCGGGCGCTGTGATTGAACACCTGTTGATCGACAGTCGCAAGATCGTTTTCCCGGCGTCCGCGCTGTTCTTTGCTATCAGTGGTCCAAGGAGAGATGGACATTCTTTTATTGGGGAAGTGTATGCACGCGGTGTGAGAAATTTTGTAGTTAAGAAGGGGTATGATGGTTCTGCTTTTGCCGGGGCGCATTTTTTATCTGTTGATCATGTATTAACTGCTTTACAGCAACTGGCAGCGTTTCACCGACAGCAATTTTCAATTCCTGTGATTGGTATTACAGGAAGTAATGGAAAAACCATCGTAAAAGAATGGTTGTACCAGTTATTGCAGGAGGACCATACCATTGTTCGCAGCCCGAGAAGTTATAACTCGCAGGTGGGCGTTCCGTTAAGTGTATGGCAGATGAATGAAAGGCATACACTCGCCATTTTTGAAGCAGGTATTTCAACGGTCGATGAAATGGATACGCTGCAAACGTTGATACAGCCTACGTTTGGCGTGTTTACCAATATTTCCGGCGTACATAGTGAAGGCTTTTCGGATGAGCAACAGAAGGTTGTTGAAAAAGCAAAACTCTTCCGCGATGTAAAGAAACTTGTCTACAATAAAGATGCCCTGGTAAAAGTCATCGACATTGAAAAGAGCAAAAACCTTTTTGTAAAGGATCTTGTTTTTTATTCGTGGAGCCGGCAGCAACCGGCAGCCATCAAGGTTCTCAAAGAAAAGAGGGAAGGATCACAAACATGGATCGACTGTTTGTACGAAGAGAAAAATATTTCTTTCAGGCTACCATTCACCGACCGTATTTCAATAGACAATGCCATTACCTGTTTTACTGTGCTCCTGGCAATGGGCTATGCTGCAACAATAATCGCTGAAAGGATACAAAAGCTTGAACCGGTTGATATGCGGATGCAACTGAAGAAAGGCATTCATAATAGTTATGTATTAAACGATAGCTATAGTAACGATACCGCATCGCTCGAGCTGGCGCTCGATTACCTGCAGCAACAGGCAGGTAACCAGCCCACCACTTTACTATTATCCGATATCCTTCAATCCGGTATTGATGAAAGCACTTTATACCGTGATCTTGCCAGGGGGCTGGATGTACGCGGCATTCACCGTGTTATCGGTATCGGTCCCAACATATCAAAACACCGGGATGTATTTCCTTCCCGCATCCATGCATCTTTTTATCCATCAACAGAAGCTTTTTTGCAACAGGCCGGCTCGCAGCAATTTGCCGGGCAATATATTTTGCTGAAAGGTGCACGTGTATTTGAGTTTGAAAAAATATCACACTGGCTCGAGCAGGAAGTACATCAAACAGTGATGGAGATCAATCTCTCCGCGATGATCCATAACCTGAAAGTTTACCAGGCACAATTAAAACCATCTACCAAACTGATGGCCATGGTAAAAGCATTCAGCTATGGAAGTGGCAGTGCAGAAGTGGCGAGGGTATTGCAGTTTCACAAAGTAGATTATCTCGCGGTTGCGTATGCAGATGAAGGTGTTGAACTGCGTAAAGCAGGTATCAGTCTTCCTATTATGGTGATGAATGCAGATGAAGCCGGTTTCGATGCATTGGTTACTTATGGACTGGAGCCTGAAATATATTCGTTCCCTGTTTATCATGCGTTTCACCAATACCTTTCCCAGCAAGGATTACAGCAGTTCCCTGTTCATATTAAGTTTAACACCGGCATGAACCGTTTGGGTTTTGAAGTAACCGAAGCGGGTGAACTGGCAGAACACATCAAGAGCCGTCAAACAATGGCCATACAAAGTGTATTCAGTCATTTGGTGGCGAGTGAATCTGCTGAGCATGATGGATTTACGCGTCAACAGGTATCACTTTTTGAAAATGCCTGTAGAGAGTTGCGCAGGGGTATCGGCTATGGTTTTATTAAACATATCGCTAATTCAGCCGCCATCCATCGCAATACTGCTTACCAGTTTGATATGGTAAGATTGGGTATCGGTTTGTATGGTGTTGATACAGGTGAGGGCAATACAGTGGCGCTTGAAACAGTAGCAACACTAAGAACAACCATCGCCCAGATCAGGAAAGTAAAAGCGGGTGAAACGGTTGGGTATGGAAGAAAGGGAAGCGTAAACCGCGATAGCCTGATTGCCACTGTGCGTATTGGTTATGCCGATGGTTACAGCAGGCGACTGGGAAATGGCGCGGGTAAAATGTTTGTTGAGGGACAGTTGGTTCCGGTTATCGGAAATATATGTATGGATATGGCCATGATAGATATCACAGATCTGCCTTCCCTCAAAGAAGGCGATCAGTTAGAAATATTCGGAAAGAACTTACCCGTTCAGGTGATGGCCGGTTGGGCAGATACCATACCGTATGAGATCATGACAGGCATTAGCCAAAGGGTGAAAAGAGTGTATGTTGAAGAGTAGTATATTTGCGCACCATAAAAATCCACGTAAGTTGAAAGGAAGACAAGTCACATTTATAATTCTGCTGATCATTTTTGCCGATCAGGCTTTGAAGTTTTATATCAAACTGCATTTTTATGCCGGCGAAGAACATAAGGTTATCGGAAACTGGTTCCGTGTTCATTTTGTAGAGAATGAGGGTATGGCATGGGGATGGAAATTTGGTGGAAGCTGGGGTAAATATGTACTAACCGGTTTCAGGCTGATAGCGGTGGTGTATGGAACGGTTCTTCTTCGGAAATTTATTCGTGAGCATTATCACAGGGGCTTTATTATTTGTGCCGCATTGATCTATGCAGGAGCATTGGGTAACCTCATCGACAGTCTTATCTACGGCAGAATATTTGAACAAAGCAATCTCTTCTCTCAAAATGTTGCGCATTTATTTCCTGCCGGTGGCGGGTATGCAGGCTTTTTCCAGGGCAAAGTTGTTGATATGCTTTATTTCCCTATCATCACAAATGCACACTATCCGGCATGGGTTCCTTTTTTTGGTGGCGATGATTTTGAATTTTTCCGCCCTGTATTTAATATAGCGGATGCAGCTATTTCTACCGGTGTTATCACGCTGCTTGTATTTCAGAACAGGTTCTTTAAGAAGACGTTAAAAGAAAAGACAAGTACCGTTGAAACGGATAGTATTGTGAGCGATAAGACGCAGATCTTTTAATGATGCAGTGTTACTAAGTATTGAGGCGGAAAGCTGGAACGCAAAGGACGCAACGAACCGCGAAGTACGCTAAGAAAAACACCGGCAATAGTAATTAAACTAACCCCGCCGATTCTCCGTCAGAATCTAACATCTAACATCTAACATCTACTTTATATTGGGAGCTCGCACAATCGAAACTGACTGCGTATTTGGCGAATTGCCAATCACCTGGTCGATCATTCCATAACCCTTTGCATAATAGGTATTACCCGTTAGCAAGGTTCGGTAAACAGCACCGGCAGTATTCGGGAGGAATTTTATTTCACGTTTTACGTTGATCACATTGTCGTAGGTTTTTCCACCTATTGTATAGGGAGAAGTATTTTTTGTGATGATGGTAAATACCGCTTTTGCTTTTCCGCGCTCTGTTGTTGTACCCGTTACAAACTTTACGGTTCCATATTCAGCAGTTTCCCAGCTCTCACCCACAGCCGCACCCTCTTTAAGTACTGCATAGTTGATAAAGTAGCTGGGAAGAGAATCAAAAAGATTTGTATAATCGAAATCAACCGTGCTGAATGTATAATAGTTGCCTATACTCGGACTCTTGGCAAAGTAAAATGTATCACCCAGTGAAGTGCCGAATTGAGAATAGGTTAAGCTGTCTACTTTCACTGTTCCAGAAGCAACCGTTACCTTAAATGTATCTATCGTTCCGAGCTTTGGTAGGTATTGATAAGTCCATGTAGAGCCGGCAGTGGTTGGGATATAATCTGTATTTGTTCCGCTGCCTGTTCCACCGCCGGTGCCGCCTGTAGCAGTGCCGCCAGCTGTAACAACAAATGAACAGGAGTTACCATTAAAGGTCAGCACGAAAGTGGAGGTCTTGGGTAATAATGGCTTGCCTTTTGCCCTGATCTTTAAAACAGTTGCACCGGTGTTTAAGGCAAAACCGGAATCGAGAAACCAGATACCATTGATCGTATCTGATGCGAGCAGGTATTTACCCTGTGTACTGAAGTTGATATTGACTTTGATATAATTGCTGTCTGAAACAGTAGAGTCTACAACATAAGAACCACTGACTGTAATTCCTTTACAATTTCCCGAAGAGTCGGTAAGTGTGCCAATGGCCGTTCCTGAAAATCCTCCGTTCTCCACGCTCATTTCCTTCTGGCATGCATAGAACATACATAGTACGGTGAGGATGGTGGTAACTCTTAGGATTGTATTTTTCATGCTATTTTTTGCCATTTCGCAACTGTCTACAAATATCAGATTAAAATCAGATTAATAACGCTGCCTGCGTTGTCAAAATACCTGTTTTTACCAGCTCATGGATGCTATTTAACGTAATTACAGCTATTTGCTCCATCGCCTCATCGGTAAAAAAGGCCTGGTGTGCGGTGATCAGTACATTGGGGAAACTCATCAGCCGCTGTATCTCATCGTCTTTTATCACTTCCCCGGAAAGGTCGCGGAAGAAAAGATGCTCTTCCTGCTCATAAACATCAATACCGAGGTAGGCAATTTGCCCCGATTTCAGCGCCTCGATCACTGCGGTGGTGTCTACCAATGCACCGCGACTGGTATTAATCAGCATCACACCGGGTTTCATCATAGCAATGGTATCGTGGTTGATTAGGTGTTTTGTCTGTTCGTTCAATGGGCAGTGAATGGAAATAATATCCGCCTTCAAAACTTCTATGAGGGGATGGTATTCTACGCCATCGGCTTCCATTTCTTTATTGGCAATAATGTCGAAGGCAACCACCCGGCAGCCAAAGCCCAGCATAATGCGGCAGAATGCCTTTCCGATATTACCGGTACCGATCACGCCCACTGTTTTGCCATGGAGATTAAATCCGAGTAATCCATTCAGCGAAAAATTCTGTTCGCGTACATGGTTATATGCTTTATGTGTTTTGCGGTTTAGCGTGAGAATCATGGCCACCGCATGTTCTGCAACAGCTTCCGGCGAATAGGCGGGTACCCGGCAAACATGCAATCCGTTTGCTTTGGCCGCTTCGAGATCAACATTATTAAACCCTGCGCAGCGCAAAGCCACCACTTTTACCCCTTTTGCCGCCAGTTGCCTGCATACAGCTGCATTTACATGGTCATTCACAAACACACAAACCGCATCTGCTGCCTCAAAGGATCCTGCGGTGTCCTCATTCAGTTGCTCCTCCCGAAATTCAAGCAGCACCTCTTTTTCCTTGTTATAGCGGTTGAAAAAGGTGATATCGTAAGGCTGGGCGGAAAAGAAGAGGATTTTCATGGATGTAAGATAGTCCATAGTCAATAGACGATGGTCCATAGCCAGTTTTGTGGAAAAGCCGGACCTGTGTTCAAGATCGCTATGGTCTATCAACTATGGACCATGGACTATTTTTTCGTACCTTTGCACCCTTTAAAACCACCCTTTTTACAGGATATGAGCGTAAAATACCCGGAATTTTCAGGACTTAACCTTCCTTCGATAGAACAGGAGATATTGGCAAAATGGAAAGATGAACAGGCTTTTGAAAAAAGTGTGTCCCTGCGTGAAGGAAAAACGCCGTTTGTTTTCTATGAGGGTCCCCCAAGCGCCAACGGTATGCCGGGCATACACCATGTGATTTCCCGTACCCTGAAGGATATGGTTTGCCGCTACAAAACAATGCAGGGTTTCCAGGTAAAAAGAAAGGGCGGATGGGATACACACGGATTACCGGTGGAACTGGGTGTTGAGAAAGAACTGGGCATCACAAAAGAAGATATTGGTAAAAAGATCTCGGTTGAAGAGTATAACCAGAAATGCCGCGAGGCAGTTTTGCGTTACAAAGACAAATGGGATGACCTGACCACCAAGATGGGATATTGGGTAGACCTGAATGATCCCTATATCACATTCGATAATAAATACATTGAAACACTCTGGTGGATACTGAGTGAACTATATAAGAAAGGATTTCTCTACGAAAGCGTAAGCATACAACCCTATTCACCGGCAGCGGGAACGGGATTGAGTTCGCATGAATTGAACCAGCCAGGCACGTATAAAGATGTGAAGGATACAAGTGTGGTGGCGATGTTCAAGGCGGTGCAGGATGAGAAGAGTGAATTCCTGTTTAAAGCAATATCGAACAAAGACTTGTCCGCCGTAGCCTTGGCGCAGGAGGAGGTGTTTTTTATGGCGTGGACGACTACGCCGTGGACATTACCGTCTAACCTTGGATTGACTGTTGGGCCAAATATCGATTATGTTTTAGTAGACACATTCAATCCCTATACACATCTGCGTATAAATGTTGTATTGGCGAAAGCCTTACTGGGTAAGTATTTCAAGCCGGAAGCCGAGAATACAGATTTTGCTTTGTATGATGAAAAAGCAAAACTCATACCCTGGAAAATTGTAGCTGAGTTCAAAGGAAAAGAAATAGAAGGGTGTGAATATGAACAACTGCTTCCTTATGAAGCGAACTCCCTTGAAAACATCAAACTGCAAACGCCAACTGCCAAACCGTTTAAAATCATCTCCGGTGATTTTGTTACCACAGAAGACGGAACCGGTATCGTGCACACCGCTCCTGCATTTGGTGCGGACGATTATAAGGTGGGAAAAAAATATGATATCGGTATCCTGACAATGGTTGACAGGCAGGGAAAGTTTGTAGAAGGTCTTGGCGAGTTCAGCAACCGGTATGTAAAGGATTACAAAGACGACCCTGCTTACGTAGATGTGAATGTGGATATCAGTGTGAAACTCAAATTAGAGAACCGCGCTTTCAAAGTAGAAAAATACGAACACAGTTACCCGCATTGCTGGAGAACAGATAAGCCCATATTATACTACCCGCTGGATGCATGGTTCATTAAAACCACGGCTGTAAAAGACAGGATGGTAGAACTGAACAAAACCATCAACTGGAAGCCAAAGTCAACAGGAGAGGGACGTTTCGGTAACTGGCTGGAGAACATGGTTGACTGGAACCTGAGCCGCAGCCGTTACTGGGGAACGCCTTTGCCGGTATGGAGAACAGAAGATGGAGAAGAGGAAGTTTGCATCGGTTCGATAGAAGAATTGAATGAGGGTATCCGTAAAGCGAGTGAAGTATTGGGCGGAGATATCAACAAGCATTATCTCCACGAAGGAATACTGGACCTGCATAAACCATTTGTAGATGATATCATACTCGTAAGCGCATCAGGTAAACCAATGAAAAGGGTTTCCGACCTGATCGATGTATGGTTTGACAGCGGCGCAATGCCTTATGCACAATGGCATTATCCTTTTGAGAACAAGGAACTGATCGATAAGGGTGAAGCTTTCCCCGCAGATTTTATTGCAGAAGGGGTTGACCAGACACGCGGATGGTTCTATACTTTACATGCTTTGGGTGTTATGCTGTTTGACAGTGTTGCGTACAAAGCCGTAGTAAGTAATGGACTGGTGCTGGATAAGAATGGCAATAAAATGAGTAAGCGTTTAGGCAACGTGGTAAATCCTTTCGAAACCATCGAAAAGTATGGCGCCGATGCTACCCGCTGGTACCTCATTACCAATGCATCTCCCTGGGATAACCTCAAGTTTGATCTTGCGGGCATACAGGAAGTACAGCGTAAGTTCTTTGGTACCTTATACAATACCTACCAGTTCTTCGGCTTGTACGCCAATGTAGATGGATTTGCATTTAAAGAGGCTTACTTACCCCTGGGTGACCGCCCGGAAATTGACCGGTGGATCTTATCGTCATTGAATACATTGATCAAGAATGTTACCCTGTCCATGGATAGTTTTGAACCTACCCTGGCCGGTCGTTATATAGAGCAGTTTCTGGATGAACACCTGAGTAACTGGTACGTCCGCTTATCCCGCCGCCGTTTCTGGAAAGGCGAGTATGAGCATGATAAAATCAGCGCTTACCAGACCCTGTATGAATGTCTTGAAACCATTGTACGACTGATGGCCCCGATCTCTCCATTCTTTAGTGAGGCTGTGTTCAATCACCTGAATAAGGTAACGGGTCGCTTTACTGTAAGCTCTGTTCACCATGCCGATTTCCCGGTGGTAAATGAAGCAGCCATCGATGCATCGCTGGAAGAAAGGATGCAACTGGCACAGGATGTTTGTTCTTTGGTGTTGTCGCTTAGAAAGAAAGTAAATATTAAAGTCCGCCAGCCATTACAAAAGATCATGGTTCCGGTACTGGATCTGGGCATGAAAACGCAATTAGAAAAGATCGAGGACCTGATCAAGGCTGAGGTGAATGTAAAAGAGCTGATCTATATCACCGAAACAGAAGGGGTGATCAGCAAAAAGATCAAACCGAACTTCAAGGCATTGGGTACCCGCCTGGGGGCAAAGATGAAGGCCGCCGGTGCGGTCATCACCAGCCTGACACAGCAGGATATTGCCATTCTCGAAAAAGACGGGTCATTGGAGATATTGGTTGATGGAGAGCCGGTTACGGTCGCTTTGTCAGATGTAGAGATTATGGCAGAAGACATCCCGGGATGGAGCGTAGCCAGCAAAGGCAGCCTGACTGTGGCGCTGGATATTACCCTCACCGATGAATTAAAACAGGAAGGAGAGGCCCGCGAATTCGTGAACCGGATACAAAATATCAGAAAAGACAGCGGGTTTGACCTCACAGACCGTATATTCGTGACCGTTCTGGAGAGTAGGGACCTCAAAAAGTCCATTATTCAATATAACGACTATATTTGCCGCGAAATTTTGGCAGATTCCATTGATTGGGTGCCGCAAATGGACGAGGGCACAGATATTGATATCAATGAGATACTACTGAAAGTGGTTGTAAACAAAAAAGGATAAAAAATTCTATGGCTACTAAGAAACCTGCTCCAAAAAAGGCGGCCCCAGTAAAAAAAGCGGCCCCGGCTAAAAAAACTGCTCCAAAACCAGCTCCTAAGAAAGTGGCTCCGGCTAAAAAAGCAGTGCCTAAGCCCGCCCCTAAAAAAGTGGTTCCGGCTAAGAAAGCGGTTTCAAAACCTGCCCCTAAGCCAGTTCCTAAAAAAGCAGTTCCTGTTAAGAAAGCGGTTGCAAAGCCTGCGCCTAAACCGGCACCAAAGGCAGTAGCAAAACCTGCTCCTAAACCTGCTCCTAAACCAGCACCGAAAGTTGCGGCTAAACCTGCTCCTAAACCTGTACCGGCTAAGCCAGCACCCAAAGCAGTAGCCAAACCTATTGCCAAACCAGCACCGGTACCGGCAGCAAAGCCAGTGACCCCTGCACCCATATTGAAACCTAAAGTTGAAGTAAAACTACCCCCTGCACCGCCTGTGAAACCTGTGAAAAAGCAACCTGAGCCGATCAAAGACATTAAAGTACCTAAAATAGCTACGAGAACCAGTATTCCTTACCAGCCACACTACACACAACTGGAAAGAAGAACAGACGCTGCAAAAACCAACGGGGATCCCCTTGTAAAATACAGCGATTCTGATCTGAACGAATTCAGGGAACTGATTGGCAAGAAACTGGAAGCGGCTAAAAAAGAGCTCACCTATTTACAGGGTCTGATCACCCGTAAAGATGAAATGGGTGGTGATAATGACGATGCCCGTTACATGACCATGGAAGATGGTAGTATGAGCATGGAAAGAGAGCAATTGAGCCAGATGGCCAGTCGCCAGATCACTTATATCGATCACCTGGAGAAAGCCTCTATGCGTATCGAGAACAAAACCTACGGTATCTGCCGTGTAACCGGCAAACTGATCGATAAAGCGCGTTTACGGGCTGTACCACACGCTACCCTTAGCCTTGAAGCTAAGTTGGGGTTGGTGAAACCAACGGTAGAACAGTAGAAGAAAATATCGAATATCGAACACCGAATATCGAAGTAAGGTGTTAAGTAATAATAGAAAGCCGCTCATTTTATTGAGCGGCTTTCCTGTTTAAAAAAACTTCGACATTCGACATTCATTTGACTTCCTGCATATCCACAAGCCTTCTATAGATCCCGTTATGTGCCAGCAGCTCATCATGACTCCCTCTTTCCGCAATCTCTCCTTTCTGGAGAACAATGATCTCATCTGCGTGGCGGATGGTAGATAAACGGTGGGCTATCACAAGTGATGTTCTGTTCTGCATCATATGGTTGATGGCATCCTGCACCAGTCTTTCACTTTCAGTATCCAGTGATGAAGTGGCCTCATCAAGTATCAGAATTGGCGGATTCTTTAATACAGCTCTTGCAATAGTAAGCCGCTGTCTTTCACCACCACTCAATTTACTTCCGCGGTCGCCGATATTATCATTAAAACCTTCTTCTTTCTGTTTGATGAATTGTAAAGCGTTGGCAACAGTAGCAGCATGTTCAATAGCTACAGGACTTACTTTATCTGCATCAACACCCAATGCGATATTATTGGCAATGGTATCATTAAAGAGAATCGGTTCCTGTGTAACAATACCCATCAGGTTACGGAGCGAATGGAGGGAGTATGCTTTAATATTCACACCATCGATCAGTATTTCACCACCTACCACATCATGAAACCGCGGTACCAGGTCGGCAAGCGAACTTTTACCTGCACCCGAAGAACCTACCAGGGCAATGGTTTTGCCTTTTTCAATGGTGAGGTTGATATCTTTCAGGATCACTTTATCCTCGTAGGCGAACGATACATTCCTGAATTCAATGCTATGTTCAAAAGCACTGATAGTTTTTGCATCGGGAGCATCTGCCACTGTTATCGGTGCCTGTAAAATCTCTTCAATTCTTTCAATAGCGGCGCTTCCACGCTGTGCGTTATAAAAGGCGGTAGATAATGATTTGGCCGGATTAATGATCTGTGTGAAAAACAGGATATAAGTGATAAAGGTATCAGAACCCAGCCCGGCCTGGTGGTTTAAAACAAGTTTACCCCCGAACCACAAAATGCAGCACAATACCAGTACGCCAAGAAACTCCGACATGGGCGATGCCAGGTCCCTGCGAAAGTTCATCCTGTTGCGGATGTTATTGAGCGTATCATTTGTTTTGAAAAATTTATTGCGAAGGATCTTCTCGGCATTGAAAGCCTTGATCACCCGTAAGCCGCCCAATGTTTCATCCAGTATTGACATCAAAGTGCCCAGCTGCTCCTGCGAAGCAGTGGATTGTTTTTTTAGCGAACGGCTTACACGACCGATGATAAAACCGGTAAGTGGCAGCAATACAAGCAAGAAAAGTGATAAAGTAGGGCTCAGATAAACAAGGGTACCCAGTATAATAAGAATGTTCAATGGATCGCGGATCAATCCTTCCAGTGTGCTCATCACACTCCATTCAACCTCATTGGCATCATTGCTCATCCGGCTGATGATATCTCCTTTCCGTTGTTCTGTAAAATAGCCGATGGGTAATTCCAATAACTTGGCATACAGGTCAGAACGCAGCTTGGTCATTACATAATTACGCATAGGTGCCAGCACCCGGTAGGATAAGTAGGTAAATAAATTTTTAAAGAAAATGGATACCACCACCATCACACAGATAAAGCCTAAGGCATATATTTCACTGTGCTCGCGGATCAGCTGCCCCAGTGTGAATTTTAGATAATCCAGCAGCCCATTGGCTGAGAAGTTCCATACCGGTTTTGCCTGCATAATCTTCTCTTTTCCAAACAGTAATTGGAGAAAGGGTGCCAGCATGGCAAGCGATACCAATGAAAAAAGCACCGACAAAAGGTTAAAGATCAGATACAGAAGCATATTCCTTTTCTGGGTCCTTAAGTAAAACAGTATTCTGGAAAAACGCTTCATAAAATGGAAAACCTTTTAAAACACAGCAAAGTAAGTACTTTTGCAGTCAATCAAATGTTAGAAAATGGAGGAAGGTAAGCGTCAAAGACAGGTGGCAGGAGCGCTGCAGGAAGAACTCAATGATATATTCAGGCGGCTCGGGCTGGGCATGCTGGACGGGGGAATGGTATCCATATCCTCTGTAAAAGTAACCCCGGATCTCCTGGAAGCCCGTATTTATCTCAGCCTCTTCCAGGTAAAGGATGTGGCCGGTGTAATGAAAACCATTGAGTCACGTGCCTGGGAAGTAAAGAAAGAACTGGCCGACAGGGTAAAACACCAGCTCCGCCGAATCCCCGTACTGCATTTTTATCATGATGATACGCTTGACTATGTGTTCAAGATGGAAGAGATCTTTAAGAACATTAGTAAAGACAAACCCGGAGAAGAATTAGCGGATTAGCGGATTACGGATTAGCGGATTTCTTATTCGTTAATCATTCGTATCACCTGCATCAATAATCCGTCAATGCGCAAATCCGCAATTCGCTAATTACATGAACTTCCTTTTCGCCTGGCGATATTTCCGATCCAACAAATCCACCAATGCGATCAATATTATTGCATGGATCAGTATGATCGCTATTGCGGTAGGCAGTGCGGCACTGATTGTTGTACTGAGCGTGTTTAATGGGTTTGAGGATCTTGTAAAAGGGTTGTACTCAGATTTTTATGCCGATATGCGCATTGCTCCCGCTCGTGGAAAAACATTTCATATCAATGGCGATAAGATCCGGCAGATCAAAGCAACGCCGGGGGTTGTTGTGATCAGTTTTATAGCCGAAGAAAAAGCTGTTATCAATGGGGCTTTCCAGGCCTTTGTTTCTATGAAAGGCGTGGATGAACAATACACGAAGGTCAATAATATCAATACACCCAAACATATACCCCGTGGAAGTTTCTCACTGGGTACAGTAGACGATCCTAAGCTTGTGGTAGGGGCAGGTATTGAAAATGCCGGCGGCATTAATGTTGACAAAGCGATATACCCGGTGATCGTTTATATGCCCAACCGTGAAGCCACTAAAATAATTTCCGATGACGGGCTCCATTCATTTAAAGTAATGCCCTCCGGAACCTTTGCTATTCAGCAGGAGTTTGATAACAAATACGTCTTTAGTAACCTGGCTTTTGTAAAATATATGCTGGGCATGAGCGCGGATGAATTCAGCAGTATCGAAATGAAATTGAAGGGAGATCCCGGTGATGTGAAGAAAGCACTGCAATCACAACTCGGTAAAGACTTCCTGGTTGAAACACGGTATGAACAGAACAGGAGTCTCTATGCAGTGATGGAGGTAGAAAAATGGGTCATCTATGGAATACTTTCCCTCATACTGGTAGTGGCAGCCTTCAATATGATAGGCGCGCTCACCATGCTGGTGCTGGAAAAACAAAAAGACATTGCCGTATTAAAAGCCATGGGCGCCAGTGATGAGAGAATCCGGGGAATATTTCTTGGCGAAGGCTTGCTGCTCGCAGGTATGGGCGGTGCTTCCGGCATTCTTATCGCCACATTTATCTGCTGGCTCCAGGTAAAATATAAACTTATCCGCCTGGGCGGCAGCTCATTTATTATTGATTATTATCCCGTGAAACTTGCCCCCCTGGATTTTTTGCTGGTGTCGGGTACAGTAATGTTCATTGCGGTGATCGCTGCCTGGATCCCTTCGCGGAAAGCAAGTTTGCAGTTGTTCTCTTTGAAATCCTAGATCAATAGTCTCCCAATGTCTCCGGCAACTGTAATAAAGCCTTAGCTAATTGCTCATCACTCGGTGCAATACCATGCCACTCATGACTGCCCTGCATAAAATCAACACCCATTCCCATTTCTGTTTTCATCAGTATACAGATAGGTTTACCCTGCCCTGTCATTGATTTAGCTTTATCAAGGGTGGCGATAGTGTCATCCATATCATTGCCATTCATTTCTATCACGGTCCAGTCGAACGCTTCAAATTTTGCTTTCAGGCTGCCGAGGTTCATCACCTTCTTGGTAGGTCCATCTATCTGCTGACCGTTCCAGTCAATGGTAGAAATCAGGTTATCTACTTTGTGGTGTGCCGCAAACATGATCGCTTCCCAGTTCTGGCCCTCATCCAGTTCCCCGTCTCCATGGAGAGAAAATACAAGATGGTTATCGCCATTTAATTTTTTGGTTAAGGCTGCACCGATCGCAACGCTCATCCCCTGACCCAAAGATCCACTCGCCACGCGTACACCTGGCAGGTGCTCGTGTGTAGTGGGGTGACCCTGTAAGCGTGAATTTAATTTGCGGAAAGTTGCCAACTCCTTCACATCAAAATATCCTGAACGCGCAAGGGCTGAATAATATACGGGGGAAATATGACCGTTGGAAAGAAAGAAAAGATCCTCATTCTTACCATCCATCTTAAAATCTACATGATGGTGCATGGAATGAAAGAAAAGGGCTGTCATATAATCGGCACAACCTAATGAACCGCCTGGGTGACCGCTCTGGCAGCCATGAACCATGCGAACGATATCACGCCGTACCTGGGTGGCGATGTCTTTTAATTCTTGTATACTCATGATTTAACTAATTAGAAGCGCAAATATAGGAGAGTTTAGGTTTCTCCGGGTCATGCAGAAGCCGCAATACAACCACAAACTAATTTTTGCTATTTTCGCGCCAGTAAAAACAATCTTATGGAAGAATTACCACTGATAGTAGCAGATGCAGCAGAAAGTATGGAGAAAGGGATCGGCCACCTCGAAGTGGAACTGACCAGGATCAGGGCCGGCAAAGCCAACCCATCTATGCTGGATGGTATTAATGTTGATTATTACGGTTCACCAACCCCGATAGCCCAGGTAGCCAATATTTCTGTATTGGATGTACGTACCATCAGTATCCAGCCATGGGAAAAAAATATGCTACAGCCTATTGAGCGTTCTATCCTCCAGGCCAATATCGGCATCACCCCGCAAAGCGATGGTAACCAGATACGTCTTTTCATGCCGCCGTTAACGGAAGAAAGAAGAAAGGAACTCTTTAAAAAAGCCAGTGCTGAAGGAGAACATTCCAAAGTGGCCATCCGCAATATCCGCAGGGATGCCATTGAACAGGTAAAGAAATTACAGAAAGATGGATTGAGTGAAGATGCAGCCAAAGATGCAGAGAAAGAAATACAGGATCTGACCGATAAATATATCATACTGGTCGATAAGCATTTAGCGGCAAAGGAAAAAGAAATGATGTCAGTTTAAAAATGAATATCGAACACCGAATGTCGAAGTAAGGATAGAATACTTCGACATTCGATATTCCTTATTCGATATTCGATATTTCTTTTATCTTTTTATTCACCAGCCACACCCCCACAAGAATTACCCCCAAACACCCCACCTGTACCGGCGTAATGGTCTCCCCGCCCAGCACTCCCCACATTACCGCCACAAAAGGAATTCCATACGTTACCATAGAAGCAAACAAAGTGCCTGCTCTTTTTACCAGCATATAAAATATAACGGAGGCAACTGCTGTACCCATGATACCGAGTACGCATGAGGCTGCCGTAGAAATAATAAAAGCTTTTCCGGTTAAGGGAAGAGAAAAGTAACCTGTGCCATATAAGATTCCCATACATGGAATGATGAGGAAAACAAAAGCCACAGCAGCAATACTCATAGAGCCGATACCTTTCATGTGCCGTCCCACAAGGTTTACGTTTACTGCATATAGGCAGGTTGCGATCAGTACCAAAGCGGTATAGGAGAAATTCTCAAAATGCACCTTGCCGGTATTGGCCATCAGCAGGCACAATCCCAGGAACCCCACAAATACCCCCAGGATCTTGATGCGCCCGGCCTTTAGTTGAAAAAATGTAATGCCGATGAGAATGGTAAACAGGGGGGTAAGTGCATTCAGAATGCCAGCCAGCGAACTGTCGATCTTTGTTTCCGCAATACAGAAAAGATAAGCAGGAAAAAAACTGCCGATCAGTCCCGAAAGGATCACCATGCCCATTTTTTTCCTGGGCACTTCCTTAAACGCCTTCCATGCAAAAGGTATCATAATAACACCAGCACTCAGGATCCGCATTGAGGCTACCTGGTAGGCGGTGAGTGTGTTCATACCCACTTTCATCAGTATAAAAGAACTGCCCCATATCAAGCAAAGTGCCGTGAATAAGGACCAGTTGATCAGTTTATCTCTCAAGCAGGAAGTTTTTGTAAAGGTAGGAAGAGATGTTAGTATCTTTCTAACATCTAACATCTAAACTATGTCCATCAACCTAAACAAACTCAGCACCCGCGCTCCGAAGAATTTTGATAAGGAAAAAACGAAGGCGCTGACCGCAGGTATCGTAGATAAAATAAATTCACTGCAGAACCTTTTGTATGCCGAATCAAAACATTCAGTGCTGGTTGTTATCCAGGGGATGGATGCAAGCGGAAAGGATGGATTGATCAGGGATATTTTCGGAAAACTGAACCCGCAGGGCGTGCTGGTCAATTCTTTTAAGGTACCTACGGCGGAAGAATTGGCGCACGATTTTTTGTGGCGCATTCATGCACATGCTCCTGCAAAAGGAGTGATACAGGTTTTCAACAGGTCGCATTATGAGGATATTATCGTTACACGCGTGCATGCATTATGTACAGATGCGGTGGCAAAGGAACGGATGAAAGCGATCAATGATTTTGAGGAGTTACTGGAACGGCATAGTAATACCCATATACTCAAGATCTACCTGCATATTTCTCCCGAAGAGCAGCAGCAAAGGCTAGAAGAAAGGGTGGATAACCCTGAAAAGAACTGGAAGTATAATCCCAATGATCTTAAAGAAGCCAAGCTGTGGAACAACTATATGAAAATGTATGAGGACTGCTTTAAGCACTGCAACCTGGTTCCGTGGCAAATAGTGCCTTCGGATCAGAACTGGTATAAAGAATACCTGGTAGCGGATGCGTTATATAAGTTATTGGAGGGACTGAAAATGAAGTACCCGTTGCTGAAAAAATAAATGGAATTATTTATTTTTAATATTACTTTCAGATTTCAATTCCCACGCCATGAGTATGATGAAAGAATTTAAGGAGTTCGCAATGCGCGGCAACCTTGTTGATATAGCGGTAGCCTTTGTAATGGGTGCCTCCTTTGGTAAGATCGTAACCTCTTTTGTGGATGGAATCGTGATGCCTTTGATAGGGATGCTGACAGGTGGTGTAGACTTTAGCGATAAGATATTGATATTAAAGGATGGTATTCCTGCGGTAAAAGATGTGACCGGCAAAATAATTACACCGGGCGTAGCGCAGGTGGCGGTAAAATATGGTGCTTTTATTACCAATGTATTTGACTTTATCGTGGTTTCCTTCTCCGTATTCCTGGTGATACAGGCCATCAACCGGATGAAAAGAAGCAGTGCCCCGGCAACCGTTGCAGAACCTTCCAGTGCCGATAAATTGCTCACAGAGATCAGGGATGCCCTTAAAAAGACCGAGGAAAAGGCTTAATCCCCTTGCAATCACTGTTTTTAGTGGATAACTATTACCCTGCCACCGCCTGTTTTCAGGCCGATTCGGCTTTCTTTGCAGCTAAAGTATTTGACCAGTGAATAATGTGAGTTACCAGATAAAAGTGGATCAGTTCGAAGGGCCCTTCGATCTCCTGTTGTTCTTCATTGAGCGGGATGAACTGGATATTTACAATATCCCCATTACAAAGATCATCAATGATTTTCTCGACCATATACACCAGGGCGAGAAGCTGAATATCGAACTGAGCAGTGAATTCATCCTCTTTGTGTCTACCCTCATGCGCATCAAGGCAAGATTATTATTGCCACGCAAAGAGATCGATGCAGCCGGTAATGAAATAGATCCGAGACAGGAACTGATCGATAAGATCCTCGAGTACAAACGCTTTAAAGAAGCCGCTGCTAAGATGGCCGAAATGGAAGCACAACGGATGCTGATGATCAAGCGTGGAAACCTGCAGCGTGAAATTGTTCAGATAGGAGAAGATGCATCCGAAGGCACCGAGATCCAGAACATTACCATGTTCAAACTCATGAAGGCGTTTGAAAAAGTAATGCAGCGCGTTCACGACCGCCAGAACAAACCCGTACACACCGTAGTCCGTTACAATTACACAATGGAAGGCAGCAGGGATTATATGCTCACTTTTGTACAGAAAGAAAGTACCGTATCCTTCGAAAAAGTATTCGAGATCTGTCAGGACAGGATCCATGCACTTTTTCTTTTCCTATCTATACTTGAATTATCCCAGGCCAAATACATGAAGCTGATGGTAGGGCAGGGCATGAACAATTTCATCATCGAATGGAACGAGAACCGCGAAGCCGAGATCGAAGCGGATGCCATTGACCTGAATGAAATATTGAGTGCAGATGATGTTGTTTTGCCGCCGGAGGAAGAATAATTAATTCTTCGCCAGCTTTCGCATATTGATCATATCATCTAATACGCGTGTTGTTTCACCGATATAAATATCCCGGCTGATACTGTTGCGGAAGCGGTCAGCATTATCGCTGTTCTTTTTCTCATCAGCACCTGCGAGATTTTGCATGGGAAGAGAAACAGATAAGCTGTCTTTCATGCGCATCAATTGGCGAACTTTCTGCACTGTTTCGGTTACTTTTTTCTGATCCTTAGTATATTGGTCCAACTGCAGTGATAACGGCATTTCATTTCGAGCTGCCAGCCATATGGCGTCTTTACGAAGCGTATCAAATACACCTAACGCTTTCACGCGCTGGTTGCTGCTGAGGCGCAGTTGTGCCAGGTCAAAGCCGCTTTTCCATTTGGTATAATTCAATTTTTGTAATTCGTCCCAATCGAGGGATCTTGGATTGTCCTTTTCACGCACTTTGTAAAATTCGAGATAGCCGGGAAGGATGATATCAGGCGTTACCCCGCGCAATTGTGTAGATCCGCCATTGATACGGTAATATTTCTGCAAGGTGAGATGGATTGTTCCCAGGTTATTATCGCGTTGTGCAAAAAAAGCGGGGTTTTCCAGGGGTATCGGTTGCTGTACAGTTCCCTTGCCATAGGTAGAGGTACTTCCCACAATCACGCCTCTTCCATAATCCTGTATGGCCGCTGCAAATATTTCAGATGCAGATGCGCTGTATTCGTTAACCAATACAGCCAGTGGGCCATCATATATCATCTTGTTTTCCTCAGTATTGAGTACAGATGGATTACCCAAACGATCCTTAACCTGTACAACGGGTCCGCTGTTGATAAACAGCCCTACCATTTGAACCGCTTCGTATAAGCTTCCGCCACCATTATCCCTGATATCCAGTACGATCCCATCTACCTTTTCACTCTGTAGTTTCAGGATCTCTTTCGCAACATCTTTTGAGCACCTTGCGCCATCCGGCTTTTGGAAATCTGCATAAAAATCAGGTAGATAAATATATCCGAGTTTGTGTGTGCCATTAATGATATAACTTTTTGCATAGGATTCTTCAAGCTTCAATTCTCCTCTTTTCATCAGCACCACTTTGTTTGTACCATCCGCTTTTTTTAGCGTCAGGCTTACTTCACTATCTTTATCGCCCCTGATCAGCTTAATAGCATCTTCTATTGCATACCCGGTAACATCCACCGGCTCGGTATTGCCCTGGCCAACTTTTACGATAATATCCCCAGGCTGGATTTCTCCTGATTTCCATGCAGCGCCACCCGTACTTATTGAATTAATTTTGATCTTGCCATCTTCTTCCAGGAGACCTGCCCCGATACCATAAAACTTCCGCCTCATCTGTTCATCAAACGCTCTTTTTTCAATAGGCGGAAAAAAATCCGTGTGAGGGTCCATGAGATTTGTTACCGAATTTACCAGGATGTCAAAACGCTGTTCTTCACTTGCCGGGCTTTGGTTACGGGCAAAGTTCTTTTCAATAATTTTCCGCACTTTTTCACGCGCATCTACCTCAATTTCTTCGTTGGTGCGTTTGGTAAAACCTTCTTTTGCTTTGCTCCTCTCCTGTGTTTCCATCATATCGCTATACCTTTCCAGCACCATCATTTTAAGCTGCTTATACCATATCTCCCGCCGTGCCGCTTCAGTTGCCGGTTGTTCCAGTTTGGAATTCTTATATAGGATGGTTTCTTTCGTGGTAAAATCGAATGGGGTTGATAATATCTCCCTGCAATGTTGTTCGGCAAGTTTTGTATTTTTTAAATAGAGCTCATTGATCTTGTAAAAAAAATCAATCGGTGCGCCATGTATCTCATCATCGATGTGCGTTTCGTATTGTTTCAAGCTGCTAATATCCGATGCGAGGAAAAGGCTCCGGTTGCCATCCAGCTTTTCGATATAATCTTTAAAGACTTCTTTTGAAAATGCATCATCTATCTTTTTGGGATGAAAATGCCCCTGTTCAAGGATCCTTCCCACCAGCGACATGATGCGCTGGTATTTTTCAACCGGGTTTTCGGCAGCAGAACAACTGATAGTTAAAAGCACTGCAGATAACAGGATACTCAATGACCGCATAACAGATTTACTATTGGACATACTTCGCTTGTTTTCTATAAAAATAATTATAGTTAAGCCTTAATTTATTAAATAAAGTGATTGCTTTTTTGTTAAAATGGATGGTAGGAAAATCTGTGCGCTTAAGCGGAAACAAAAATGATATACGCTGCGATACACTGATTTTAGTAGGGGACAGGTATTCGAGCTCGCTCCTATCTTTTTGCTTTGTTTGCCTTATGTTATCCGATATTGAATCGTATCACAACCGTTATTGATTCGCTGTTTGTTCGCTGTCTGTTCGCTATTTGAGCTAGCTGCCTAAGTTCTTATACGGCTGTAACTGCCATCGAGATAGCTTTACAATGGGCTTATATACGAGCTATATACGACTTAGATAAGAACAAGATTCCCTATAAGGTCTCTATAAAGTCTCTATAAGGTCCCTATAAGGTCTCTATAATGTTTAGGTAAGTAAATTGCGGGGTCGGGAGGTAAGAATAATCGCCGCGCTATTATTGATGCGTTGCCCCTTATTGAATTAGATAAAGTTACATTTTTTTGTGATGGTAAGTTAGTTAATGGCAGCCTAAACATCTGATTATCCCGCCACACTATGATTCACAGTGATCTTATCCTTCATCAACTCGCGAACCGAATCTGCAATCCCTTGCGCATCATACGCACATTCTCTATGCAGTTCTTTTAATGTTCCATGCTCCACTAATCTGTCGGGGATACCTAATATTTTAACCTGTGCCTGGTAATTATTTTCGCTCATGAATTCAAGTACTGCTGAACCAAAGCCGCCTTTGGTAGTGCCATCCTCAACAGTTACTACTTTGCTGTATTTGCCAAACACTTCATGCAGCATCTCTTCATCGATTGGTTTTACAAAACGCATATCGTAATGAGCGGGGTTGAGTCCCTGTGATCTTAGTTCGCGGATAGCGGTCTGCGCAAAATTGCCGGGGTGACCGAAACTGAGTATGGCTACATCTTCACCATCCTTTAATTTTCTTCCTTTGCCAATTTTGATTTCTTCAAATGGTGTTCTCCATTCTGCCATCACACCTTCGCCACGCGGGTAGCGGATCACGAATGGTGATTGATTGGATGCCAGTTGTGAGGTGTACATCAGGTTACGCAGCTCCTGCTCATTCATGGGTGCACTGATCACCAGGTTGGGGATGCAACGCATGAATGGAATATCATAACAACCGTGGTGGGTTGGTCCGTCTTCTCCTACCAGCCCGGCCCTGTCTAAACAGAACACTACCGGCAATTTCTGGATGGCCACATCATGCACCACCTGGTCGTAACCTCTTTGTATGAATGAAGAATAAATATTACAGAACACACGCATTCCCTGCGTGGCAAGACCCGCGCTCAGGGTTACCGCATGCTGTTCGCAAATACCTACGTCAAATGCACGGTTGGGCATTTTGTCCATCATGAACTTTAAGGAAGAACCACTCGGCATAGCCGGTGTTACACCCATGATAGATGCATTCTTTTCGGCCAGTTCTATGATCGTATGACCAAACACATCCTGGTATTTGGGAGGCTGTGGGACATCTATTTTTTTCTTGTAGATCTCACCCGTTACCTTATCAAACAAACCGGGGGCGTGCCACTTGGTCTGGTCCTTTTCTGCGAGTGAATATCCTTTTCCTTTTACCGTAACAATATGCAGCAGCTTGGGCCCCGGAATTTCTTTCAGGTCCTTTAAAGTATCTACGAGTTTGGTGATATTATGTCCATCAATGGGTCCGAAATAACGGAGCTTGAGCGCTTCAAAAAGATTGCTGCTCTGGCTCACCATTCCTTTTAATCCCGCTTCCAGTTTGCTGGCCATTGCTTTGCTGAAACTTTTACCAACGGGTAACTTACCCATGATGTTCCATACTTCATCCCTTACTTTATTATACGTAGGGGATGTGCTGATATCGGTAAGATATTCTTTCAGGGCACCTACATTCGGGTCGATGCTCATGCAGTTATCATTCAAAATGATGAGTACATCGCTATCTGCAACGCCGGCATGGTTCATCGCTTCAAAAGCCATCCCTGCCGTCATAGAGCCATCGCCGATAACGGCTACTGATTTCCTGTTCTCGCCTTTATATTTTGCAGCCATGGCCATGCCCAATGCAGCGGAGATGGAAGTGGAAGAATGTCCCACCCCAAATGTATCATACTCGCTTTCACTGCGTTTAGGAAAACCACTTAGGCCTTTGTATTTACGGTTGGTAACAAATGTATCGCGCCTGCCGGTGAGGATCTTGTGTCCGTAAGCCTGGTGACCTACATCCCAAACCAGCTGGTCGTAAGGTGTATTGTAGATGTAATGAAGGGCAACGCTGAGTTCAACAACGCCGAGACTGGCCGCAAAATGACCGCCATGAACGCTCACAACGTCTACAATATACTGGCGAAGCTCATCACATACCTGGTGTAACTGGTCGCGGTTCAGCTTTTTTAAATCATCGGGATTATTAACGGATTCTAATAACGAACCGGGTTTGATCTGCATTCAGACAGGGTTTATATGTAAAAATAAGCATTTAATGGGTAACCAAGCGGCATTCACCGCCAATGATACATACGTTAAAAAAGCCGTTCCGGCGGTAGAAACAGGGGTTTTGTGCCAAATAGACCCCGATTTTGCCTTTAATCAAAAATGAATATGCGCCGAGCCCAATCCCGGCTATATTTGTAGTACATGAGAAGCAAATCTTCATTATACTGGTGTTGCCAGTTGGGCGGGTGGTTATTCTATGGGTTAACCATGGTATTCTTCGCTTTTCTGTTTGAGAATAAAAGCAATGACATCCTTTATCCGCGGATATCGATCACTATTTTATTCGGGCTGGCATTTACACACCTGCTACGCGAGGGTATTATCCGCCTCAAGTTCAGACCGCCTTTTGCGGTGGGTCGCTGGTGGTTACTGACCATTATGGTGATCAGCATCATCGTACTCTTTAACCTGGCCAATAGTGCCGTGGTGGAATGGCTGGGCTATTATAATCCACAGGCCAAAGCATCTGTAGAAAAAAGATTTTTAACCAACCTGATCCTGGATTCTCCGTTGGTATTGGTTTGGTTATCAATATATTATATCTGGCATTATGTGGAGTTAGGATCAAAAACAGAGATCCAGAAAGTTCGCCTGGAGAGTATGGTGAAGGAGTTGGAACTGAAAACGATCAAGGCGCATATCAATCCCCATTTTATTTTTAATGCACTTAACAGCATCCGTGCCCTGGTAGATGAGAATCCTGAAAGGGCCAGAACGGCGATCACTGAGCTGAGCAATATCCTCCGCAGCAGTATGCAGGCTGAGAAGCTCGAAACCGTGCCTTTGGAGCGGGAACTGAGTATTGTAAAGGATTACCTGGCTTTGGAACATATACGGTTTGAGGACAGGCTCCAGATTGAGTACGATATTGATGAGGATACGCTGGACCAGCCCGTTCCGCCAATGATGTTACAGACCCTGGTTGAAAATGCCATCAAACACGGTATCAGCAAACACAAAAAAGGCGGGCTTGTTAGGGTGATATCTGATTACCGCGACAACCACCATGAACTGATCGTGCAGAATACCGGCCAGATGATCCAGAACGGGGAAAACAGCAATAGCGGATTTGGCATCGACAGTACCCGCAACCGGTTGAAACTTTTATACAATGGAAAAGCTACCTTTGATATCAGGAACACTGATACTGATATGGTTGAGGCTACTGTGGATCATGCCTGTTCAGGGTGGTGTAACTGTCTAAACTATATACCCTATATAAATTTCGATACATGGCAATCAAAGCGATCATTATTGATGATGAAAGACTGGCCCGCAACGAGCTGAAAAAGCTCCTGCAGGATCATTCAGATATTGAAGTAATAGAAGAAGCCGCGAATGTGGATGATGGTATTGAAAAGATCGAAACACTCAATCCCGATCTCATCTTTCTGGATATACAAATGCCCGGAAAAACCGGGTTTGATCTGCTGGCAGAAGTTGAAAAAGCACCTAAAGTAATTTTTACTACAGCATATGACGAGTACGCTATCAAAGCGTTTGAAGTAAATGCGCTGGATTATTTATTGAAGCCCATAGAGCCTAAACGACTGGCAGATGCCATTCAGAAATTACAGGCAGAAATATTCAAAGAAAACATCGGTCTCGGTGGTGTTAACCGTGGCCCGCTTACAGAATACGACCAGGTTTTTGTAAAAGACGGTGAACGTTGCTGGTTTGTAAAACTAGGGGAGATCAGGCTTTTTGAAAGCGTTGGTAACTACGCCAAAGTTTTCTTCGGTACACATAAGCCCCTTATTTTAAAATCACTCAATGCGTTGGAGGAAAGACTGGATGAAAGAATGTTCTTCCGCGCTAACCGCAAACATATCATCAACCTGCGCTGGATAGAAAAGATCGAACCTTACTTTAACGGCGGGTTGCTCGTTGACCTCAAAGGCGGTGAAAAGATCGAAGTAAGCAGAAGGCAGACTGTTAAGTTCAAAGAAATGATGAGCCTGTAACTGCAGTCTATAGTTAAGGGTCTATTGTCTAAGGTTAACTATCAACAACGAACTCCTCACAAACTTTAGACGGACAACCATAGACTCACTCTCAACAATAAACTATTAACACCCTCATATGAAGAAACTCTCCCTCCTCGCGTTATTGTGCTCAGTAGCAGTCATTTCTTTTTCCCAGAATATTGATAAGATCCTTAATGCCAAAGAGGTAGAAAGGATAGAAAAAACGCTTTCGTCAGATGATATGCAGGGTCGTGCAACGTTTACACCTGGTAATGACAAAGCTGCTGCTTTCATTGCAGACGAGTTTAAAAAGGCAGGGTTAAAAACATGGAACAACAGCGGCACTTTTATACAGCAGTTACCGCCTATGATAGGATCAAAACCGGTTAGTCTTTCTGCTAAAATGGATGGTGTTGATGTAGATGCTAAAAACATCGTTGTATTATCAGGTAAGGAGGAGCTTCAGGCAAATGAAAATTCCGGATTTGAAAAAGTGATCATTGCCAAAGGGGCCAACTTCAATGCAGAGTTGAGAAAGTATATGAGCGCCAGTAAAAAATACCTTATTCTGGTTGATACATCATTTGCACCCACCTTCAGCAGGCTGCAGGGAGGAAACAGGCCCTCACAGCTATCAGAAACAGCTGTTATTTTTATTCTTACGGCAAGCGATCCCAAAACTTATTCGGTTACTGCAAAGTTTCCTTTGATGACACTGCAGAACGTAATGGGGGTATTGCCAGGGAAAAGCAAGCCGAACGAATATGTAATCTTTTCAGGTCACTATGATCACCTCGGTATTATGCCATTACGCCCGGGAAGCCAGGTTACTGACTCAATTTATAATGGCGCAAATGATGACGCTGCAGGAACTACGGCGGTTATCATGCTGGCAAAATATTTTAAACAGTTGAAAGATAATGAACGGACACTGGTCTTTTGCGCATTCACAGCTGAAGAGATTGGCGGATTCGGCGCGAGATATTTTTCGCGCCAGTTCAAGCCGGAAGAAGTAATGGCCATGTTCAATATTGAAATGATCGGCACAGAAAGTAAATGGGGAACCAACTCCGCGTATATTACCGGTTACGAAAAAACAGACATGGGTAAAATACTACAGGGCAACCTGGAAGGAACCGGGTTTACTTTTTATCCTGATCCGTACACCAAAGAGAATTTATTTTATCGCTCAGATAATGCCACACTGGCAAGACTGGGCGTTCCTGCACATACCATCTCCACATCAAAAATGGACAGTGAGCCCAACTACCACAAAGCCAGCGATGAGATAGGAACACTGGATATGGAGAACATGGCCCGCATTATCAAAGCAGTAGCACTCAGTTCAAAAGGAATTATCAGCGGGAAGGAAACCCCATCGAGGGTGAATACGGCTGATTTGAGATAATATCCCTAAGTAAGGACATTAAAAAGGTCAAAGAGCTTTTATACTCTTTGACCTTTTTGGTTTTAACGGAGTATGACTCAAGTTGCTAAACGTTCACAGCTACACTGTGTACCGCCGCACTGATCTCTTTAATAAGGGTAGTATCTTTTTCTATGGCATTGCCCACAACGATCACATCGGCCCCTGCTTTGCAGTTTAGATAGGCTTTTTCAGGCTCTGTGATACCGCCGCCAATGATCAAGGGAATTTCTATGTGTTTGGCCACTTTTTCGATCATGTGTTCGGAGATCGCTTTTTTGGCACCGCTGCCCGCATCCATGTAAATAAGCTTCATGCCGAGCATTTCGCCTGCCATCGCCGTACACATGGCGATCTCATTTTTATCGGCAGGGATCGGGGTTGCATTTGAAATATAGGATACCGTGGTAGGGGCACCGCCATCTACCACCATATAACCTGTTGGCATGATCTCGAGACCGCTCTTTTTTACAAAAGGGGCGCTGATCACATGCTGACCGATCAATAATTCCGGATTACGACCTGAGATCAGGGAAAGATATAAAAGGGCATCTGCATATTTGCTAACCTGTGAAGGTGAGCCGGGAAAAAGCAGTACCGGGATATTACAGGCAGATTTGATCTGGCGGATACATTCATCCAGGTGACTGGATATGACCAGGCTCCCGCCTACAAAGAAATAATCGACTTTGGCATCCGTGGCAAGCGAGACCAGTTGATCGATCTTTTCATTATCAACCTTGTCGGGATCAATCAGCACGGCAAAAGATTTTTTGCCAGCTTTTTTCTTGTCAACAAATTGGTTGTATAACGCCTGCTTCATTTAGATAATGGATATGTGCTTTGCAAAAATGCGAAAAAGTTTTTGTTTAATGCCTATTGAACGGTAGTTTCTCTATTCTACTGAAAGATAAGGTTTTATTTAATATTGGGTTTGAAGCTGTACCAACCTTAATTAATGCTTAAAATAATCATGCCGCAGCCGTTTACTGTTTTACGGAAAATAACTGATTTTTCAATGTTTTCGGTCTAAAATTCTTTTCTACAACTGTGAACATTGCAGCAAATCCAATGGGGATTTGAGGTCACAACCAATCCCCATTCCTTATCCACAGTTTGTTGATATTTCAGACCTTGAATTTTGAGAACGGAAAGATATTTTCGTCAACCGCTTACTTCTTCTCTGCGGGCTACCCCATTAAAAAACAGCTTAAACGAACCAGCATTATGTCTAACCCGCGCTCAAACAAAGGCCTGCAATTCGGTCGCCGCTTTACAAAAGAAGGTGTCAGTCCATTCGACATGTTTGAATATGATTACCGTGACAGTGTGATCAAAAATCCCAACGGGGAAAAAGTGTTTGAGATGAATAATGTGGAGGTGCCCAAACAATGGAGCCAGATTGCAACCGATATCCTTGCCCAAAAATATTTCCGTAAAGCCGGTGTTCCGCAACCCGATGGTTCACTGGGCAGGGAAACCAGTGTTAAACAGGTAGCACACCGCATGGCCAATTGCTGGCGCGTATGGGGTGAGCGCTATAAATATTTTGCTTCTGAAAAAGATGCGAATGTTTTCTATGATGAACTGGTTTACAGTATCATCAACCAGGCCTGTGTGCCTAACTCGCCGCAATGGTTCAATACCGGGCTGCATGAGAGTTATGGTATTACGGGCAAACCACAGGGTCACTACTTTGTAGATCCCAAGGATAGCAAATTGAAAAAATCAACCAACGCATACGAACGTCCGCAACCCCATGCCTGCTTTATCCTGAGTGTGAGTGATGACTTGGTGAATGAAGGCGGTATCATGGATCTCTGGACACGCGAGGCGCGCATCTTTAAATATGGGTCTGGAGTGGGTACCAACTTTTCACAGATCCGCGGAGCAAAGGAAAAACTTAGCGGAGGCGGAACATCCAGCGGGTTGATGAGCTTTTTGAAAATTGGCGACCGCGCAGCGGGAGCCATCAAGAGTGGTGGTACAACAAGGCGTGCGGCCAAAATGGTTTGCCTCGATCTTGATCACCCTGAGATCATGGAATTCATTAACTGGAAAGTGGGCGAGGAGAAAAAAGTAGCTGCATTGGTGGCTGCCGGTTTTGATAACAGTTATGAAGGAGAAGCCTATGCAACGGTATCTGGACAAAACTCCAATAACTCGGTACGGATCCCCAACTCATTCTTCAAAGCACTGGAAGAAGATACTGATTGGGAACTGAAAGCCAGAACCGATGGTCGCGTAATGAGCAAGATCCCTGCGCGTGATGTTTGGGAAAAGATCTCTTACGCAGCATGGCGCTGTGCAGATCCGGGAACGCAGTACGATACAACCATCAATGAATGGCACACCTGCCCTAAAGGCGGCCGTATCAACGCTTCCAATCCATGTTCGGAATATATGTTCCTTGATAACACTGCGTGCAACCTCGCATCTATCAACCTGCGCAAATTTCATACGGAAGAGAATAATGTTTTTGATGTGGAAGGGTTTGAATATACCACCCGTCTTTGGACAACCGTATTGGAAATATCTGTGTTGATGGCGCAGTTCCCTTCAAAAGAAGTTGCGCAGTTATCATACGACTATCGTACGCTGGGTCTTGGTTTTGCCAACCTGGGTTCTATGCTGATGGTAAGCGGCATTCCTTACGACAGTGAAGAGGCGCGCGGTATTGCGGGTGCTATCTCTGCTATCATGACGGGTGTTGCCTATAAAACATCAGCAGAGATGGCTGGTTTCCTGGGTGCATTTGACAGGTACGAAGAGAACAAAGAAGATATGTTGCGTGTAATGCGTAATCACCGTGCTGCTGCTTACGATGCAGAGGATGCCTATGTAGGGCTCGAGATCAAACCACAGGGTATCAAGGCGCAGTATGTTCCCGACTATATCCTCAAAGCCGCTACAAAGGCTTGGGACGAGGCGGTACAACTGGGTGAGAAGAATGGTTACCGCAATGCACAAACGACCGTAATCGCACCAACAGGCACCATTGGTTTGGTAATGGATTGCGATACTACCGGTGTAGAACCTGATTTTGCTTTGGTGAAATTTAAAAAGCTGAGTGGTGGTGGCTATTTCAAGATCATCAACCAGTCGGTACCACAGGCGCTGAGAAACCTTGGATACAATCCGGAAGAAGCAGAGGCAATAGAAAAATATGCAGTGGGTGCGGCAAGTTTTCACAATGCCCCGTTTATCAATTCGGCATCATTGTCAGAAAAAGGATTTACAGCAAAAGAGATCGACAAATTAAACGGTGCCGCGAGATCAGCATTTGAGATCGGTTTTATTTTCAACCGGTTTACTTTGGGTGATGAGTGTATGACCCGCCTTGGTTTTACCGAAGAGGAATATAGTGACTGGAGCTTTAACCTGCTGGAAGCATTAGGCTTTACAGAAGAACAGATAGATGCGGCCAATGATTATGTATGTGGTACTATGACGATCGAAGGCGCACCTTTCCTGAAAGAGGAACACCTGCCTGTTTTTGATTGCGCTAATAAATGCGGCAAAAAAGGAGAGAGATATATTCATGCTTACGGGCATATCCGCATGATGGCTGCCTGCCAGCCTTTCCTGAGCGGTGCCATCTCAAAAACCATTAACCTTCCGCATGAAGCAACGATTGAAGAAATTGCTGATTGTTACCTGTTGAGCTGGAAACTGGGATTAAAAGCAAATGCTTTATACCGCGATGGTTCTAAACTGAGCCAGCCATTGAGTAATAAGTCTGATAAGAAAAAGAAATCAGAAGAAACAGAAGAAGAAAATGTTGCCGTTGCTGAAACGGAACCGGTATCCAATATTGTTGACCTGGGTACATTAACGGTTGATGAATTACTGGAAGAAGTGCAGAAGCGTATGCAGGCTTCAACAGATACACAATTCAAGCGTGCATTATCCGGTATCGTTGAGAAAAAGTCATTGCCTTCAAAACGCAGGGGCTTTACACAAAAAGCAAAGATCGGCGGGCAGGTGATCTTCTTACGTACGGGTGAATATGGAGATGGAACTTTGGGTGAGATCTTTATCGACCTCGCAAAAGAAGGATCCACCTTGCGCAGCTTTATGAATTGCTTTGCGATCGCTATCTCGGTGGGTCTCCAGTATGGTGTTCCACTGGAAGAGTTTGTTGAGAAATTTGTATTCACCAAGTTCGAGCCGGCTGGTATGGTAGATCATCCGAATATCAAGACCACTACCTCACTTGTTGATTTTGTTTTCCGCGCATTGGCTTTTGAATACCTCGGAAGAACCGACCTGGTACATGTACTGGATAAACCGGTGATCGGTAATACGGGAGAAGGTGATGGCGAGACTACTTTTTTAGGAAAGCCTGAATTAAGCAGTATGCGTGTAACAGCACCTTCTACCAATTCAACCCCGGCTGTACAACCTCAGAAATTGCAAAGAGCTGCTGCAACCAACATCGGACGTGCCGAATCTGGTATGGATGCTGTAAATGCTGCCGCAAAGAATATGCAGAGTGATGCTCCCGCATGTAACACCTGTGGTCACATCACCATAAGAAGCGGTACCTGCTACAAGTGCCTGAATTGCGGTAACAGTATGGGTTGCAGCTAATACAACCAAAATAAACAGCAAAGGGCTCCGGAAATTTCGGGGCCTTTTTTTACCCTCCATAGCTTTAGCGAAGGGGGGGTTAATTTTTAATGAATATATAAAATCCGGGAATAACAGGCATACGTAAATATATCTATGAAAGAAAGGATACTGGCTTTTATGGATGATATGCATACGCTCGATGCCGCAAGAGTAAGCGACTGGTTTACCGATGATGCATCATTATGGATCCCACCTGCCGCGCCGGTTACAGGCAAGAGCAGGATCAGTGCGCTGTTCAGATGCATGTTCAAACGCTACGAAGAACTTAGCTGGACAATTTTAGATATCATGCCGGTTGGTAATGACCGTTGCATTCACGTTTGCCAATCCCACGGAAAAATCAAAGGGCAGGAAGCATACTCGAACTATGTGATGACCGATATCCGTTTTACGCAGGATGGAAAGATCATCGGCCTGTCGGATTTCTTTAAAGACACATCTGTGTTCAGTTAATTATTTTACCTCAAAATTGAAAACACCGGTTCCGCAGCATTACAAGCACATTCCTTAACAGGTCATATTGAAGCGGGATATTTTCATAAAGAATGACATTGAACTGTACAGAGCCTTTTACAAAAAAGGTGTATAAAGAAATACATGCCTGGTACACCTATCTGCCGTTCATCATGATAAAAAACACTGTATGGACAGTTTTATAACAAAACCACCCATACATTTCTTAAAAAATCTTACATTCATCCTCTCAACGATTACAAATAAAATTGCTTTATGGGAGATCTCCAGATCAAGAAACAGGCTAAGAAATATGATGCGGTAATTGTAGGTTCCGGTGCCGGTGGTGGCATGGCCGCTTATGTTTTGGCCAACGCAGGTTTAAAAGTATGCCTGATCGAGGCTGGTGCGGATTATGATCCGGCCATCAACTCCTCTCAATTAAAAAATCCATGGGAATCACCACGTCGCGGGGCGAGTACCAAGTATCGTCCCTTTGGCGATTTTGATGGTTGTTACTGGGGATGGGAAATTGATGGAGAGCCCTACACAATGGCTGAGGGAAGTGCTAAGTGGGATTGGTGGCGTGCGCGAATGATCGGGGGAAGAACCAATCACTGGGGGCGTATCTCTTTACGTTTTGGACCAAAGGATTTTAAACGCAGAAGTATAGATGGTTTGGGCGATGACTGGCCGATATCTTATGATGATGTAAAGCCTTACTATGATAAGGTGGATAGGCTGATTGGTGTATTCGGATCCAATGAAGGATTGCCGAATGATCCGGATGGTATCTTTTTGCCGGCACCTAAACCACGTTTGCATGAGCTGATGATCCGTAAATCAGCTACAGGAATCGGTATACCGGTGATCCCTTCCCGCTTATCGATCCTTACAAAACCTATTAATAAAGAAAGAGGCGGATGTTTTTACTGCGCCCAATGCGGACGCAGCTGTAAGGCCTATGCAGATTTCTCCTCTTCTTCCTGCCTCATCAAGCCTGCCATTGCCACCGGCAATATTGATGTGATCACCATGGCCATGGCGCGTGAAGTGATCACAGATTCGGCAGGGCTGGCAACCGGCATCTCTTATGTTGATAAAACAGATAACATGGAGTACCAGGTGAGTGGAAGGGTAGTGATACTTGCCGCAAGCGCCTGTGAAACTGCGCGTTTATTACTGAACTCAAAATCAACCCGCCACCCGAATGGGCTCGCAAATGAAAGCGATGCCGTTGGCAGATACTTACATGATTCTACCGGTGCTGCATTGGGCGGCGTGTTGCCACAGTTGTTTGGCCGCAAACGGTATAATGAAGATGGGGTAGGTGGTATGCACGTTTATACGCCATGGTGGCTGGATAATAAAAAACTGGATTTCCCAAGAGGTTATCATATTGAATATTGGGGAGGTATGAGCCAGCCGGCTTATGGTTTCGGTTTTGGCATGGAAGGTCAGAACGGTAAATACGCGGTGAATGGTAAAACCAAGGAAGCCGGTGGGTATGGTGCTTCATTAAAAGAAGATGTGCGTTTCTTTTATGGTGCCGGTGTGGGTATGGCAGGAAGGGGAGAGGCTGTTGCCAATATCGATAACTATTGCGAGATCGATCCGAAAGTGGTAGATAAATTCGGGATCCCGGTATTGCGTTTCCATACCAATCACTCCGATTATGAGATCAAACAGGCGAAACACATGAAAGAAACTTTCAAAGAGATCATGCATAATATGGGTGCTGTTATTACCTGGGGTGGAGAGGATACGGAGAAAAATAAATTCGGATTGAACAACCCTGGAAATATTATTCATGAAGCAGGAACCGTAAGGATGGGTGCTGATAAAAAAACATCACCACTCAACAAATGGAGCCAGGCACATGATTGTAAAACATTATTCTGTGTGGATGGAAGCCAGTTTACTTCCCAGGCAGATAAGAATATTACATGGACCATCCTGGCATTGTCGATGAGAGCGTCTGAGTATATTATTGATGAAATGAAAAAACAAAACCTCTAACCATGGACAGAAGAAATTCGATCAAAGCCTTAGTTATCGGAACGGTTGGTGCCGGCGTATTTGTTGAGGCTTGCAAAAGCACTGATAAAAAGGCGGTAGCTGCATCACCCGATGCTGCTGTTGATATAGACAGGATGCAGGAAGAGAAAGATTACCTGAAAAAGCTGAATGCAGGCGATAAATTCTTTACCGAGCATGAAATGACAACCATCACCGTATTAGGCGATATCATTATACCGAAAGATGAAGTCAGTGGCAGCGCATCCGAAGCGAAAGTGCCTGATTTTATTGAATTCATTGTAAAGGATATGCCTAGTCACCAAACGCCACTCCGTGGTGGATTGCGTTGGCTGGATATGCAGTGTTTCAAGCAATTCGACAAAGCATTTGTGGACTGCGATACCAAGCAGCGTATTGCCATGGTTGACCAGATTGCTTATCCTGCCAAAGCAAAACCTGATATGAAACAGGGCGTTGCCTTTTTTAATCTGATCCGCAATCTTGTAACAACAGGATTCTTTACTTCTGAAATTGGCGTGAAGGATCTTGGCTATAAAGGCAATACGCCTAACCAATGGAACGGTGTACCGGATGATGTGTTAAAGCAGTATGGGTATTCGTATACGGAGAAAGATCTGAAAGATTGTATTAGTTACTCGTAGGGAAAAAGATGTTAGATGGCAGATGTTAGATGTCAGGAAGAAATTTTTCTAACATCTAACATCTGCCATCTACCATCTTCTTTAACTTACCCCCGACCCCGCATCAACCCCATCTTCCGGGTTGATGAAGTGAAGTTTACCGGCTTTATCTTCCGCCATTAGAATCATTCCATTACTTTCTATTCCCCTCATTTTTCGGGGAGCAAGATTTACAACCACGGTAACCTGTTTTCCAACAATCTCTTCCGGTGTAAAGTGAAGGGCAATTCCTGAAACGATGGTACGTGTTTCAAAACCAAGGTCAACACTCAGTTTTAGTAACTTATCAGCTTTCTCAACTTTTTCAGCACTCACAATCTTTCCAACACGCAGATCGATTTTTGCAAAATCATCAAATACGATGGCTGGCTTTACAGGGGCAGTTTCTATTTTAATTTCTTCCATAGGTATTTCTTTATTATCAACTGCCGATTCACGATTCACAACCGCAGCGTGCAACTTTTCCAATTGGAAACTGATCTCTGCATCTTCTATTTTACGGAACAATAATTCAGGTGCACGTAAAGAATAGCCAACACTCAATAGTTTCATGGAACCACCGTTTTCCCAATCCAGCATTTTGTCAACCACTTTTAACAGGTAACAGATCTTCCTGGCGGTAAAAGGAAGAAACGGATTGATGAGTACGGCAAGATTTGCACAGAGTTGTAAGCAGATATGCAATGTATTATCGATCGATTGTTGCGCCTCCGCAGTTACTGCGCCGTCTTCACCAACTTGTTTCACAAGGATCCAGGGTTCCTTTTTCTGCATATACTGGTTGCCTGTTCTCGCAAGATTGATCACTTCAAATAAGGCTTCCCTGAATTTATATTGCTCCAGTAACAATTCTACTTTTTCTTTGGCAACCTGCAGTTCGTTAATCGTGGCTTTATCAAGATCTGTTAATGTATTGGTGTGTAATGGCGGAACTTTTCCTTTACATAGTTTATGCATTAATACCAATGCGCGGTTCACAAAGTTTCCGAAGATGCTTACCAACTCGCTGTTATTGGCATCCTGGAAACCTTTCCAGGTAAATTCACTGTCCTTTGTTTCGGGTGCTATCAACGTAAGGTAATACCGCAACACATCTGCCATCTGGCTTCCACCATTCTCTTTGTTGATGAAGTCATCAATATAATCCTGCATCTCCAGTTTCCAGTTACGGCTGGTACTCATTTTGTCGCCCTCTAAATTCAGGAACTCATTGGCAGGAACATTATCGGGCAATATATTACCATGCAATTTCAACATCACCGGGAAAATGATACAGTGAAACACGATATTATCCTTCCCGATAAAATGAACAAGCTTGGTTTCTTTATCCTCCCAGTAAGGTCTCCAGTCTTTGCCATTATCCAGTGCCCATTGTTTGGTAGCACTGATATAACCGATGGGCGCATCAAACCACACATACAATACTTTTCCTTTTCCACCTTCCACAGAATCGGGTAATGAAACACCCCAATCGAGGTCGCGCGTAACGGCGCGGGCCTGTAAACCGCCATCGATCCAGCTTTTGCACTGGCCCACCACACTGCTCCGCCAGTCATTTGCATGCTCTTTCAGGATCCAGTTGCGTAAAAAATCTTCATGCCTGTTGAGCGGAAGATACCAATGGCGCGTAGGTTTCTTGATGGGCGTTTTTCCGCTTAAAGTACTTACGGGATTGATGAGTTCTTCGGGACTAAGACTCTTCCCGCAACGCTCACACTGGTCGCCATAAGCATTTTCGTACCCGCAGTTGGGACAGGTACCTTTAATATATCTATCCGCTAAAAAGCTATTGGCTTCTTCATCAAAATATTGTTCTGATTCTTTTATCTCGAGATCACCGTTATCGTTCAGTCTTGTAAAAAACTCCTGTGCTGTTGCATGGTGTAAAGGATCACTGGTGCGGTGGTAAACATCGAATGCGATGCCCAGGTCCTTAAAATTCTGCGCCATGATGGGGTGATACTTGTCAATAATGGCTTGCGCAGTAGTGCCTTCTTTCGTAGCCTGTATAGGAATAGCGGTACCATGTTCATCGCTGCCGCACACAAACACAACATCGCGCTTCTGTGCTTTTAAATAGCGTACATAAATATCAGCCGGTAAATATGCTCCCGCCAGGTGCCCGATGTGTTTTAATCCATTGGCATAAGGCAGGGCAGAGGTTATCAAGTATCGTTTAGGGGTCATCTTATTGTTTTTAGCCCGCAGCCGGAGGCTGCACAGCTCTGTAGGTGCAAAAGTAAGCAATCACCACATAAGCCCAATAAAGCCATATTTGTTTACTTTTAATTGTATGAATCGTAAAAAATTCCTGTCTGCAATCGCCACAGCACCGATATTACTGCTGCCGGGTGTTTCCATGGCGAATGAGGTTACACCGGGCGCTAAGAAAAAGATCGTAATACCTCCTTATCTGAAAGCGGGAGATACGATTGGTATTACCTGCCCCTCCGGGTATATTACTGCCGAAGATATTCTGCCTGCGGTTGAGCAGATACAGAGCTGGGGATTTAAAACACTGGCCGGGAACACAGTGGGAAAGCGCGATTTTACTTTTGGCGGAACAGATGAGGAAAGGACAAAAGATTTCCAGGACATGATCAATAACCCGGAAGTAAAAGCGATTCTCTGTGCACGTGGGGGATATGGCGTGGTACGTATGATTGATGGGCTCGATTTTTCATCTTTCAAAAAGCATCCCAAATGGGTGATAGGCTTTAGTGATATCACCGTGTTTCATAATCATCTGCATACGAACCTTGGTATGGCCACGATCCATTCTAAAATGTGTAACAGCTTTCCGAATGATTGGGAAAGGGCAGAGCCCATACAACGGGAAACCATTTTATCGTTGAAGAAAATATTACAGGGAGAGACGATGCAATACAAAGTGGAACCCAACGTAAAGAACAGGATGGGAACTGCAGACGGACTGCTGGTAGGCGGTAATTTGAAAATGATCGAAACGCTGGCAGGTACTGCATCCGATATTTCAACAGCCGGGAAAATATTATTTGTGGAAGATGTGGGCGAGGCATTATATAATATCGACAGAATGTTCTGTCACCTGCAACGCACAGGCAAACTTGCCAAATTAAAAGGGTTGATCATTGGCGGATTTACCGGGATCAAGGTTGATCCACCTGATGAAACTTTTGGGAGAAGTGTATACGATATCGTTTGGGAAAAAGTAAAAGAGTACAATTATCCTGTTTGTTTTGATTTCCCGGTGGGTCATCAGCGAAATAATTTTGCATTGAAGTGTGGAGCGAAACATCAGCTAAATGTAACAGCCGACACCGTACTATTAAATGAAATATAAATTGCGTCTTAGCGTCTTTGCGAGAATAATTTGCACGCAAAGGCGCTAAGGCACAAAGAAAACATTGTATGAGTAGAATTCCTCCCTATCTTAAAAAAGGCGACACGATTGGTGTTGTTTGCCCCTCCGGTTTCATGCCTGTTGAAAAAGCAACTGCGTGTATCAATGTTTTACAACAGTGGGGATATAAAGTGGTTGTGGGCAAAACACTGGGTAGCCAGTTTCACTATTTCTCCGGTACAGATGAAGAAAGATTAATTGATCTCCAGCAAATGCTCGATGATCCTAACATCCACGCGGTTCTTTGTGGCCGTGGTGGATATGGAATGAGCCGCATCATTGACCAGCTTAGTTTTACACGGTTTAAAAAAGCCCCCAAATGGCTGATTGGGTTTAGTGATATCACCGTTTTGCATGCACATGTATACCAAAAATTAAATATCGCAACCTTGCATTCACCTATGGCGGGTGCATTTAATGATGATGAGTACAAGAATGAATTTGTCCAGTCGCTCCGCAAAGCAATCGCTGGCGGGGTTTCCCATTATCGTTGCCTGCCACATACATTGAACCGTGCCGGAAAAGCAGCCGGAGAGTTGGTAGGCGGTAACCTCTCGATCGTGGCACACATGATCGGAAGCGTATCTGCTTTTAAAACAAGAGACAAGATCCTGTTCCTGGAAGATATTGGAGAATACATTTACAATGTAGACCGTATGATGATCCAGTTAAAACGGAGCGGCATGCTGGCGAACATAGCAGGATTGATCATTGGCGGGTTCAGTGAAATGAAGGATACCACTACACCTTTTGGTACCGATGTGTTCACAGCCATCCGTTCACATGTAGAAGAATATAACTATCCTGTCTGTTTTGATTTCCCCGTGAGTCACGAAAAGAATAACTATGCGTTAAAAGTTGGAGTCGCTCACACATTGAGCATTACTAACAAAGGGGTTAAACTAACTGAGACCAGGTAAAACTGTGCCCCTGTGTGCACACTATCGATAAAATCAATTAAGTTTATAGTAAGATAGATAAAAGCTATCGCAGCTATGACTTTTGTACAACTTCAATACATCATTGCCCTTGATACTTTCCGGCATTTTGCCATTGCCGCCCAGCATTGTTTTGTTTCGCAACCCACACTCAGTATGCAGGTGCAGAAAGCAGAAGAAGAGCTGGGTGTGAAGATCTTCGACAGAAGCGCACAACCAGTTATCCCTACCGAGCTCGGCGCAGAATTGATTGAACAGGCCCGAAAGATCATGGCAGAAAAAAATGTGCTGGATGAAATGGTGAACCTGAAGAAAGGGATCATTGCGGGAGAATTAAAGATCGCCATCATTCCCACACTGGCTCCGTATTTATTACCCTTATTTGTTCAGCGTTTCACCGTAAAATACCCACAGGTAAGATTGGTGGTAAACGAACTGACTACCGACATGATCCTTTCTCATTTACGCGCCGGGCGTATTGATATGGGTATCCTGGTTACTCCTTTGCAGGAGCCTGGTATCAAAGAGTATCCCTTATTTTATGAAGAGTTGATGGCATACGTTTCTAAAAAGAATGCGGCCTATAAAAAAACCTATATGCTGCCGCAGGATATCGATCCCAATAAATTGTGGTTGCTGGAAGAGGGGCATTGTTTCCGCAGCCAGATCGTTAACCTCTGCGAATTGAAGAAGGCGAGCCGGGAGGCGAGTCATGTAGATTATGAAGCCGGGAGTATCGAAACCCTGCGCCGAATGGTCGATATGAATGATGGCATCACAATCCTTCCAGAGTTGGCAACTTTCGGAATGACGAACAAACAGTTATCGCTGATCCGTTATTTTAAGCGTCCGGCTCCGATGAGAGAAGTGAGTATTGTTGTGCATAGAGATTTTGTAAAAAAGAAACTGATCGAGATATTGCGGGCTGAGATCATTGCGGCAGTGCCGGAAAAAGTTAAGCTTAACGCTAATAAATACGTTGTGCCAATTGGATAAACTCTTCGAAGAACGCAAAGGGTTACTGTAACAAACTGTCTAACGTATGATGAAAGAGTGGAAATTTATTCAGATCGTTATGCGATCCTCCTTTAATAGTCACGAACAAATCTCCTTTCTTTAAAACAGCATTTAATTTTTCGGCATTCCCGTAGGGTATCACACCATCACTCGTACCATGAAAGATGGTGATGGGTGCCGTTACTTTTTCAATAAACGAATATGCCGGGAGTTTATAATGCATCAGCATATCCAGCGGATACATCCATAAAATCCTGCGCGTAAGTGAAGTGAGGCTGTAATAGGGTGTTTCGAGTATTAGCTTTTTACAATCCCGAACAGAAGCCAGTTGCGCAGCTACACCGGTTCCTATGGACCTGCCATAGATGATGATACTGTCTGCTGGGTATTGAACACGGGCGAGCTTATACACCTGCAACGCTTCTTCGTATAGTAATTTCTCTGAACGCTTACCGGTTGATTTTCCAAAGCCAGGATAATCCGGCATCCACACCTCGTAACCGTTACGTGTAAAATTTACTGCAAACTCCGCGTAGTGATTGATATTCTCTTTATTCCCATGAAAGTAAAGCACGATGCCTTTTCGCAAAGAATCCGGAATTGTGAATTGCACGATATTGATATTCGTTTCTGCATCAAGTTCCAGATCTTTCTCAACAAAGGGTTGTGAAAAATGATAGGTGCTGTGGGCAGGCAAAGCAACGGGAAGGAAGTATATTTTTTCCTGCAGGTAATAGAAAGCGATACCCACCAGGCAGTACACAACAATGATGATTTTGAGCCAGCGTTTCCAGGAGGTTGATTTTTTCACGCGATAAAGTTACTCCTTTAATATATCCCTGATAAAATTGTGGTACTCCGGAAAAGAAGGGAGATTATTATGCCCACCCCCATGAATGCGTATCAAGGTGATTTTGCCCGGGTTGATCTTTTGCAGGTTTTCGCTTTGCCGGATAGGGATTAAACGGTCTTTTGTGCCATGTAAAATATAAGTATGGCACTCAACTTTTTTGATCCATTGATCCGTATGGAGATGGTAGCGTAATAACCAACGGTGTGGTAAAAACGGGGCGAAGCGTTCCACCACTTTAATAAAACTGAAATAAGGCGCATCCAGTATCAGGTAGCGGGGCATATTATCTGCGGCTATCTTCGCAGCAAAACCACTACCTAAGCTTCTTCCGTAAACCAGTATATGCTGCTGTTCATATTTCTGCAATAGTGTCTCGTAAACGAATTGCATATCGTTCAACATTTCTTTTTCACTGCGCTTACCGGTACTTTTCCCAAACCCGCGGTAATCAACCAGCACCACATCATAATGATAACGGGAAAAATCTTTGGCATGTTTGGCCCATCCTTTAATGCTTCTCGAATTACCATGAAAATATAAGATCAATCCCAAAGGTTCTTTGCAATAAAAATGCAATCCATTAATGCTTACCCCCGGTGCCACATCAAAGAAAAGTTCTTCAAACGGCACATCATATGTATACTTGAAATCCTGCGATAATTTTTCGGGTTTGAAAATGAAACGTTCCTGTACGAAATAGACCAGAAGTGCTATAATAACATAACCTGCAAGGATATATAATATGACGGTGGTAGACAAGCGAAGCAATTTGGTTGTTCCTGTAAGTTCAGGTATTTTTCTAACAATCCCGTACCCATGCCTCCATCCCGCCTTGAAGGTTGATCAAATTGGCAAGACCAAATTTCTCCTCCAACCTTTGAATAGCTATCTGGCTCCTGATGCCTTTCTTGCAATAAATAACGACAGGCTTATTAACGGGAATGATGCTTGCATAATTCATGATCTCGCCTAGTGGGATCAATTGTCCGCCAATGTTAAAAGCTGTATGCTCATCAGGTTCACGAACATCGAGCAGGAAGATATCCTGCGTTTCCATCATTGTTTTTAATTCCTGGGGAGTGATATGCGTCATTCGAATTCGCTTCCATCTTCGTGGTACACGCGTTTCAGGGTAAGCCTTGAAACTGGCGCCACTATGAGCGGAAATTTTTCAATAGTTACAAAACTGGAGTCGAGTCCGAAACCTCTTTCTTCACCGAGACTGATCTCTTTGAGCCAGAAATACAGTTTCATGATGATGCGCTCAAAGAAAGGCAGTTCATTATCCTGGCTCAGGTATTTTTCCAGTACAATGAACTGGAAATCGCCTACCACATTATTTCTTTCAAGACTTTCATAACGGCTCGTGATATTCACTTCGCGGTTAGCTACCAGATCCTCTACCACTTTGCGGAACATCAGTTGTATCCTTTGCTCAACTCTGAATCCCACACGGAATTCAACACGGATAATGTCATTCGGAATAATATGCTCAACAGAATACTCACAGGTATACGGATCATCCAATACATCAACGTGCACAAACCAGTAGATATCGGCGCGTTTTGGTTTTTTATTCAGGATGGAATAAATGATCTTATGTTCAATTTCTTTCGGGTTATTCGCACTCGTCATGTATACGAGGTGTGTGGCATATTTAGCAATCGTCCTGTCGTTGCTCAGTTCCTGGATCATCGGGATATAATGCTCCATCCGTACAAATTCAACATAGCGGTTCTTGATCTTACGGCTCCGGAACCATACATACATCACCGCAAATAATCCGCCACCAACGATCAAGGTAACATAACCACCATGCATGAATTTTTCAAGATTGGCTATCAGGAACGAAATTTCGATGGCGAGGTAAACAACGAGATAGAGATAGATCCAGACGGACTGAACCCGCCGGCTAACAAGGAAGTTGGCAAACAGAATGGAGGTACTGATCATACACATCGTAATGGCTAACCCATACGCAGCACCCATATTGGCTGATTTCTGAAAATATAAAACGATACCCACACAGCCTATGTATAATAAAAGACTGATGCCGGGAATATACAATTGCCCTTTTTCTTCTGTCGGATAATTGATCTTCATCTTCGGCCACAGGTTCAGGCGCATGGCCTCACTGATCAATGTGAATGAGCCCGATATCAATGCCTGGCTCGCAATCACCGCTGCAACGGTTGAGATCATGATACCGATCAGTTTAAACCACTGCGGCATGATACCGATAAACGGGTTAAACCCATCTGCCATTACTTCCGGTGCAATGATCTGCCCTTTGTAATTCGCCAGCAACCAGGCACCCTGCCCGAGGTAGTTAAGGATCAGACAGGTTTTTACAAAGATCCAGGAGAAACGAATATTGCCTTTGCCACAGTGCCCAAGATCACTATACAGTGCTTCGGCCCCCGTAGTACAAAGAAATACAGCGCCCAGTAGCCAGAACCCCTTTGGATAGGTGGTCAGCAATTCAAACGCATAATAGGGGTTCAGCGCTTTGAAGATCCCGATATCATCCACTAAGTGCACACTTCCCAGCACCGCCAGCATGGTGAACCATAGCCCCATTATAGGACCAAACAGCTTTCCGATGGATGCGGTACCAAATTGCTGCAGGAAGAAAAGAAAAGTAATAATGCCGATCACGATCTCGATGATCGTTACCTGGGTGATATTTTTTAAAGCATCGAGCTGCCGCAAACCTTCGATCGCTGAGGTAACGGTGATAGGTGGGGTAATGATCCCATCTGCCAGTAAGGCTGCTCCGCCCAGCATGGCCGGGATAACTAGCCATTTACGTCTTCTGCGTACAAGCGCATAAAGGCTGAATATCCCGCCCTCGCCTTTGTTATCTGCCTTCAGCGTAAGGATCACATATTTTACGGTTGTCTGTAAAGTGAGCGTCCAGATGATACAGGACAAAGAGCCGAGGATCAGGTGTTCAGTGATCGCCCTCCCGGTAATGATCTCATTTAAAACGTAAAGTGGGGAGGTACCGATGTCACCGTAAATAATGCCTAGTGCAATGATCAGTCCTGCAGTAGTTACCCTGTTAAAATTCTTGCTCACACAAAGAGGATTATTGCTTTGATCTGGAAATATTTAACAAATGTAGATGTAAATTCAGTACAGTAAGTCGGAAACTCGGTAAAGTCCGACTTATCTTTTCGTACATTTGAAACATTAAATTTTCGCCCGGAAATGAAAAAGCAAGTTCACCTGATCATCGCCTGCCTGCTGTTTACCTGTTTCCATGCTGTTTCCCAGAAGATCACTTATTCTGAGCCGGACAGGGATGATCCCCGCACCCTCAATTTTGAGATCGTTGGGAGAATGAACGGGAAAGTGCTGGTATATAAAAATTACCGTGACCTGCACTTCATGGCCGTTTACGATGCGGATATGAAAATGGTGGCGAAAAATAAGCTGGATCTTGCCAATGCACGGGTGTTGAGTACCGAGTTTCTCATCTATCCTGATTTTGCCTATATGATCTACCAGCTCCAGAAACGGAGCGCACTGTTCTGTATGGCCATAAAACTGGATAAAGAAGGTCAACAGGTAGGCGCCCCCATTGAGTTGGACTCCACCGAAAATATCAGTTCTGTTTCTACCAACCGCATTTATTCGATCATTACCAGTGAGGATAAGCAGAAATTCATGGTTTTCAAGATCAATTCGAAGAATGATAAGATACATATTCTTACCACCTGTCTTTTTAATAAGAACCTGACGCTCGAGAAAAAGTCCCGCCTGAACATTACCATGCCGCAACGGAACGATTTCTTATCAGAGTTCACACTCGATAATGAGGGCGACCTTGCCTGTATAAGGGCCTCCGGAACTGCGGCCAATGATAATATTAATAAAGTAACACTGATTACCAAGCCCGCTATGTTTGATGTCTACAAGATGAACGACCTGAAACTTACCGGCATCTTCCTGGATGATATCAGGCTCAAGGCAGATAATATCAATAAACATTATGTGGTTACTTCTTTAGTTAGTAAAACAAGAAGGGGTAATATTGAAGGTATCTATTATACCCTTTGGGATAAGATACAGGACCGCGAAATCCTGAATGCCACCACCATCTTTTCCGAAGAGTTAAGATCAGATGCAAAAGGAGATGGTACCGTAAAAACATCTTTCAATGACTTCTTCCTGAAAAATATTATCCTGCGCAAAGATGGAGGTTTTATCGTGGTAGCAGAATCTGCTTATACAAGTTCACGCGGAAATAACATGAACCGTTGGGATTACCTGTATGGTTCACCTTACTGGTCGCCGGCAGATTATTATACCTGGCGCAGTCCGCAAGGATATCCATGGGGTTACAATACACCCAACAGTGCTAATAATCTTACGCGTTATTTTGCTGATAATGTTGCTGTGCTTTCGTTCGACCCCAATGGTAAGATGGAATGGAGCAATATCATCAGGAAGACGCAGTATGATGATAATACAGATAATTTTATCGGATTTGGGTTGCTGAATACCGGTGATCAGCTCCACTTCATTTTTAATACACAGGAAAAAAGAAGTATGGTATTGTCAGATCAGAGTGTTACGCCGATGGGGCAGATAGATCGTAATCCTACTTTTAAGAATATGGATAAAGGATACGAGTTCATGCCGCGCCATACCAAACAGATCGGCGCGCGCCAGGCTATTGTACCTTGCCAGTACAGGGGGTTTACCTGTTTTGCCAAAATCGAATTTTAATACAGAACTGTGGTTTTTTTATTCAAGGATAAATCCATTATTAATATTTTCTTTCTTGCCATTCTCAGCATTGGCATACACCTTCATTTTTTTGTGGAGAGCCCCGTTGTTGTGACCAATGGGGGAGATGGTTTTTTTTCATTCTTTCTTGAGAACTATATCAAGCCTCTGCCACAACCTGCATTGTTCATGCTTTACCATGCAGTGATACTTATCCAGGCTATACGCCTGAACATGGTATTGAATGATCTGCGGATGTACCAGCTCAACTCATACATAGCCGGTATGAGTTATGTATTGCTTTCGGGCATCTTAACACAGTGGTGCAGCATTACCCCGGCACTATTGGCTAATTTTTTATTGATCTGGTTGTTCACCCGGTTATGCCGGCTGTTCAACAATCCATCGCCTAAAACACTTCTGTTCAATACAGGGTTGATTGTTGGGCTATCCGTTATCTGTTATCACCCTACTGCCGTGCTGATTATTGTTGTGCTTTTTGCATTGGTGGAGATCAGGCCCTTCAATATGGCTGAATGGGTTGTTTTATTAATGGGTATCGTGTTACCTTATTATTTCCTTTTTTCTTTTTTCTTTCTGACAGATGATTGGCGGCATTTTCTGTCATTCATACCGGTTCCGCAATGGACTTTGCCGGTGGGTGGGTGGACACCCGCACTCATCACCAGTCTCAGTGCCATATTCATTGTATTGTTATTGGGTTTGTATTACTGGCAGCTCACCAATAAAAGGATGGTGATACAAATAAGGAAAAACTGGGCACTGATGCTGATGTTATTGATCATTTTACTGGTCATTCCCTTCATTTTCCTTCATGCAGGCATTGAATCCGGCTTTATGGCCCTGGTGCCGCTAGCTGCCTTTGCTGCCAATGCATTCTCTTATCCGCGCCGCAATCTCCTGCCCAATATCATTTTCTGGGTATGCATTGCGGTGATCGCGTATAATAACTGGATATTTCTTTCGAAATAGGGTATAAATACCCTAAACAATTTGAGACCTCTTTAACGCCCGGGTTTCTTACCTTTGTCTCTAAGCTTAACCTTTATTAAACATTACCTATGAAGTTTGGTGTCGTTGTTTTTCCGGGATCTAATTGTGACAGGGATATGCAGGATGCTCTGCAGCATGACCTTGGTAAAGAAGTAATCATGCTCTGGCATAAAGACACTGATCTGAGTATGTTCGATACAGAGGACTGTATTGTATTACCCGGCGGATTTTCTTACGGGGATTATCTGCGTTGCGGTGCCATTGCGCGGTTTAGCCCGATGATGCAAAGCGTAATAGAATTTGCCAACAAAGGCGGTAAGGTATTGGGTGTTTGTAACGGTTTCCAGATCTTATGTGAAAGTGGGTTATTGCCTGGCGTTTTGCTACAGAATGCCAATCAGCAATTCATCTCTAAGAACATCTATATAAAGAATGGCAATGGAGAGGCTTTGCAGATCCCGATTGCACATGGAGAAGGAAGATACCATGCAGATGAAGATACTTTAAACGAACTCGAAACAAACGGGCAGGTAATATTCAGGTATTGCGATGCCAATGGAAACATCACACCGATCGATAACCCGAACGGTGCGATCAGGAATATTGCCGGTATCAGCAACAAGCAGAAGAATGTATTTGGTATGATGCCGCACCCGGAAAGAGCTTCCTCAAGCGTATTGAGCAATCTGGATGGGAAAAAAGTATTTGAGTTACTGGGGCTTAACTGATGTAAGGATCTATTTTCTTTTGCGTCAACTAACATATTCTATTGACTATTTTTTTTAATACCAACACAAATGAAGAAATTATCCATAACCGTTGCATTCGCTTTTATTACAGCACTTGCTTTCGGGCAGATTGAGAACCCCGTGAGTTGGTCGTATGAAGCCAAAAAGAAAACGGAAAATACGTACGAGATTATTTTAACCGCCGTTTTTGAGCACCCATGGCATTTGTATTCTCAGAATACGGAAAAGGGCGGTCCTATTCCTACGGAGATAAAGTTCAAGCCCAATCCATTGGTTACGGTAAAACCGGGAAAACTAAAAGAGATCGGGAAGCTGGAAAAAACGAAGGATGATAATTTTGGTGTAATGGTATCTTCTTACAGCGAGAAAGTGCAGTTTGTTCAAACAGTGACTGTGAAAGGAAAAGTAAAGACCAATATTGCAGGAACCATTGAGTACATGGTTTGTAACGATGTGAAATGTTTACCGCCAACTAAAAAATCATTTGATCTTAAGCTGCAATAATGAAGAAATTTATAACACTTTTTTTTGTAGCACTATCTATTGTTATATCGTCAACTGCACAGGACGCAAAACCTGTGCAGTTTTCTTTTGCGGCAGTCCGCGTAAACGATAGTATGGCGTACCTGTCTGTAAAAGCAAAGATCAAAAAAGGGTATGCATTGTTTTCCGTAAAGAAAACAAACCCGGATGATGCATTTGTAAGCGCATTGGCGGTTGACAGCAGTCACTACCAACGTAAAGGAGACACGGCAACAGAGATCGGCAAACTGCAACTCGTAAAAGAGGACGGAGGTGCTGGTGTATACCATTTGTATAGTGATACTGTTGAGTTCCGTTTTCCTTTACATATTCCGGCAACAGATAAAGGCCAGTTAAAAGGTTCATTTACCTGGCTCGCAAAAAGCGGCGACCAGTTTCCGAGCAACACAGAAAGTTTTTCTGTAAAGATCCCTAAAGCAGAAACTTCGGTGGTAGCAAATGCGGCTGCAGAAGAGGAGGTTTCATTATGGAAAATATTCCTGGTTTGTTTTCTTACCGGGTTGATCGCTATTATTACGCCTTGTGTATTTCCGCTGATACCGGTTACCGTGAGTTTTTTTTTAAAACGCAGCAAAACAAGACTCGAAGGGTTGCGCAATGCAACGTGGTATTCACTTTCTATCATACTCATTTACACAGTCCCCACGCTGATCCTCACACTTATTTTTGGTGATAAAATACTTTACCATATTTCAACAAGTGCCATTTCCAATATCCTGTTCTTTATCATTTTCACTGTGTTTGCTATTTCGTTCTTTGGAGCTTTTGAACTGGAACTTCCGAACAGCTGGGCTAACAAAGCAGATGAACAGGCAGGTAAAGGCGGGTTGTTAGGTATCTTTTTCATGGCGCTTACATTGGTGATTGTTTCTTTTTCATGTACAGGCCCGCTGGTGGGAACCTTGCTTGGGCAAACCAGTACCAAAGGTGTCAGCATTGCGCCGGTAATTGGCATGCTGGGTTTTGGAGCAGGACTCGCATTGCCATTCTCCTTGTTTGCTTTTTTTCCGGCGATGTTACAGTCGTTGCCAAAAAGCGGGGGATGGCTCAATTCTGTTAAGGTAACTTTTGGTTTTATAGAGCTGGCGCTGGCGATGAAGTTTCTTTCCAATATTGACCTGGCGTATCACTGGCATTTACTCGACAGGGATGTATTTCTCGTTATCTGGATCGTGATATTCGGGTTGATGGGATTATACCTTCTCGGTAAATTGAAATTCTCACACGACAGTGATCTGCCTTTTATTAGTGTACCGCGACTATTCTTTGCGATAGCCGCTTTTTGCTTTACTATCTATATGATACCCGGTTTGTGGGGTGCACCTTTAAAATTATTAAGTGGATTCATTCCACCGGCAAGTACACAGGAATTCAATCTGGAAGAGCTGAAATACAAGATTGATGATTTACATACTATCAATGCAACAGGTTCAACCAATACAAGCGCAGCAAAACCCCCGGTAAAATATATAGATAAACTGCATGTTCCCTTTGGACTGGTTGCCTATTATGATCTAGCTGAAGGAATGGCTGCTGCAAAGGCCCTGAATAAGCCGGTAATGCTGGACTTCACAGGACATAGCTGCCCCAATTGCCGCAAGATGGAAGAGCAGGTATGGAAGAACCCCGAGGTGTTGAAAAGGATCAAAGAAGATTTTGTATTGGTAAGTCTGTATGTTGATGAATCTGAAGAATTACCTATCGAAGAGCAGGTGCCCGATTCAAGAGGAGAAATGATCACAACGGTGGGTGGGAGAAATCTCGAATACGAGATCAGGAAATTCGGATTCAACGCACAACCGCTATACAAATTCCTTGATCTTCAGGGAAACCCACTCAGTGATGTAAAGTATGGGTATGATCCTGATGTACAGAAATTCATTAATCACCTGGATGCAGTAAAGGCTGAGTTTAAGAAGAGAAATTAGCGGATTGGCGAATTACGGATTAGTGAATTTAATATAAGAATAATTCGCAAATCCGTAATTCATTAATTCGAAAATCATAACGCAATCTGCTTTTCAACCATCATCTTCCTCAGATTTATCAACCCATACCGCATCCTTCCCAAAGCTGTATTAATACTGCAATTGGTGATCTGGGCGATCTCTTTAAAACTCATGTTGGCGTAATGACGCAGTACGATGATCTCGCGTTGCTCTTCGGGGAGAAGGTCAAGCATGAGGCGTACCCTTTCATGGCTCTGGCCCTGCATGATCTTTGCATCAGGTCCTTCTTCTGCCATCTGTATGATCTCAAAAATATCTTTGTTATCGCTGGTCTTGATAGTAGGTGTACGTTTTACTTTTCTGAAATAATCCACGCAGAGATTATGGGCAATGCGCAGGGCCCAGGGCAGAAACTTGCCTTCTTCCGTATAGCGTTTGTTCTGTAATGTGTCGATTATTTTGATGAAAACATCCTGGAACAGATCCTCGGCCAGGTAGCTGTCCTTTACAAAAAACAGGATAGAAGAGAATACTTTATCCTTGTATCGGAGGGTCAGCGCCTCAAAGGCCCCGGTATCACCATCCTGGAACGATCGTATTAAATCAGTATCAGACACATGGTCTAATGTTCTCATAACGTTGGGGTTTGAGCCAGTTTTTTTGTTAAATACCTTTGCTAACTCCTTCTATTTCAACAACAAATTATACATCTTTTTATATCTGGCGGGGTTTGTGGAAAGATGCATTTCCGGAGTTGGGGTTATTCACATTCTTGCCTCCTTCTTGCCGCAGGTTTAAACCTGCGGCAAGTTTAATTAGCAGTCTTATCAACCAAACCTCCTATTAAGTGTTAAATTCGTACACCCTATGGCAACAAAAACAAAGACTCCCAAAATAGAAAGATCAACAGATAGTTCAGACGATATTCTCGTGAAAGGCGCACGGGTACACAATCTTAAAAATGTTACCGTAAGTTTTCCAAGAAACAAACTGATCGTGGTTACCGGGGTTTCCGGTAGCGGAAAATCATCCCTCACCATCGATACATTGTTTGCAGAAGGACAACGCCGCTACGCAGAGAGCCTCAGTGCTTATGCACGTCAGTTCATGGCCCGGATGGAAAAACCGGACGTGGATTATATAAAAGGACTTTGCCCCGCCATCGCCATTGAACAGAAAGTAATTACGCGGACACCCAGGAGTACGGTGGGCAGCATGACTGAGATCTACGATTATCTCCGCCTGCTTTTTGCCCGCGCCGGAAAAACCATCTCACCCATCAGCGGAAAAGAAGTAAGGAAAGATGATGTGGCTGATGTACTCAAAGCGGTGCAGGCGATGAAGGAAGGCACAAAGGTGGTTATTATCGTTCCTTTCAAACAACACGCTAACAGAGATGCAAGGGAAGAACTGAATATATTGATGCAGAAAGGGTTTTCAAGGATGTATCAAAGACAGTCAAAAGTGGCAAGTGGTAAGTTGTCAGGAAATGAACTTTCAAAAGGCGAACTTATACGCATCGAGGAATTACTTGAACTAAACGATAAAGAACTCAATAAAAAACTTACCACTTACCACTTACCACTTACCACTTTCGTATTGATCGATAGAATAGTGACCAAAGATTTTGATGAGGATGATCTGCACCGGTTATCCGATTCTATTGGCACTGCGTTTTATGAAGGAGAAGGAGAAATGTATGCTGAAGTGAATGGAGAAAAGATGTTGCACTTCAGTAATAAATTTGAGCTGGATGGGATTCAGTTTGAAGAACCAGTGCCCAATCTTTTTTCTTTTAATAATCCTTTTGGCGCATGCCCTACCTGCGAAGGGTTTAGTCAGGTATTGGGGATTGATGCGGATTTGGTGATACCTGATAAAAGGCTGAGCCTCTATGAAGGTGCGGTAGCACCCTGGAAAGGAGAAAAACTGGGATGGTGGAAAGAGCAGTTTATTAAAGGAGCCGGAAAGATCGGTTTCCCGATACATAAAGCGATCATTGATCTGACCAAAGAACAGTATAACCAGTTATGGGAAGGCAGTGGAACAGTGCAGGGTATCCATGATTTCTTTAAAGAGGTAGAGCAGAATTTATATAAAGTACAATACCGCGTGTTGTTGAGCCGCTATCGTGGCAGAACAAATTGTCCCGACTGTAAAGGATACCGTTTGCGCAAAGAAGCTTTATATGTTAAGGTAGGGGGAAGACATATTGGTGAATTATGTGAGTGGCAGGTGAAAGACCTGAAGGTATGGTTTGATGAATTGAACCTATCGGCACATGATAAAGAAGTAGCCAAAAGGATCATGATAGAAATGCACCAGCGGCTGCAAACATTGCTGGATGTGGGTTTGGGCTATCTTACCTTAAACCGTCTTGCCAATTCTTTAAGCGGTGGTGAGAGCCAGCGTATACAACTAACGCGAAGCCTTGGGAGTAACCTTACCAACTCATTATATATTCTGGATGAGCCTTCCATTGGTTTGCATTCGCGCGATACAGAACGGTTGATAGGTGTTTTAAAATCACTGCGTGATCTGGGCAATACGGTGGTAGTAGTTGAGCATGATGAAATGATGATGCGCGAAGCAGATTTTATTATCGATATGGGTCCCCTGGCTTCACACCTGGGCGGGGAAGTAGTGGCAGTTGGCAATTATGACGAGATCACGGCTAACGCGGAAAGTCTTACCGGGAAATACCTCACAGGAAAATTAACCATCGACCCACCTAAGCACGTGCGTAAATGGAACAGGAGTATTATTGTTGAAAATGCAAGGCAGAATAACCTGAAAGATATTACGGTTGAATTTCCATTGCATACTTTATGTGTGGTAAGTGGAGTAAGTGGAAGTGGTAAAACAACATTGGTAAAACAGGTGCTGGTTCCTGCATTGAGAAAACTAAAAGGTGAATTTGCAGAGAAAGTGGGCCTATTCAAAAATATTACCGGTGATATAGATCATATCAACCAGATAGAAATGATCGACCAAAACCCGATCGGTAAATCATCGCGCAGTAACCCGATCACTTATATCAAAGCATACGATCATATCCGCGACCTGTTTGCCAAACAACCCATGTCAAAAACACGCGGTTTCCAACCGAAACACTTTTCTTTCAATGTTGATGGCGGACGCTGCGATACCTGTAAGGGAGAAGGCGAACAGGTTGTTGAAATGCAGTTCCTGGCCGATGTGCACCTCACCTGCGAATCTTGCGGCGGCAAACGTTTCAAAGAGGAAGTGCTGGAAGTGCATTATAAAAACAAGAGTATATATAATGTACTGGACATGAGCGTTGATGAAGCCATTGATTTTTTTGCAGATGAAAAGCCCATTAAAACAGCCATACAACCCTTGCAGGATGTAGGTCTTGGCTATATCAAACTAGGGCAAAGCAGTGATACGTTAAGCGGGGGAGAAGCACAGCGAGTAAAACTTGCCAGCTTTCTTGGTAAAGGAAAAGGGATAGGTCATGTACTCTTCATCTTCGATGAACCCACTACCGGACTTCATTTTCATGATATAAAAAAGCTGCTGGCATCTTTCAATGCATTGATCGAGCAAGGTCATTCGTTGATCGTAATTGAACACAATACAGATGTGATACGTTCAGCTGATTGGCTAATAGACATGGGACCCGAAGCCGGAGATGCTGGAGGAACGCTCGTATATGCCGGAGTACCTGCAGGTATTAAGAAGGTGAAGGAGAGTTACACAGCAAAGTTTCTCTAATTGTAATAGTGAGTAGTGAATAGTGAGTAGTGAGTGTAATTCGATCTTTACTCACTATTCACTCAGTTATCTCAACCTATCAGAACTCCTCACAAGCTTCTCATCCTTATAAATTCCCCTCAGCGACAAAATATAAAATACAGGCACCGCAAAACTAAACACACAGAAAAGAGCAATGCCTCCTGAGGAGTAATTCTTCATCTCAACAAAATAAAGAATGATTGCAAGGATCGATGCTGCCAATCCGGCCAACCCGATCTTGATCTGCAGCTTCCGGTTGTTATACAGGAAGATAGTTACCAGTGCAACTATTGCAGCGGCAACTGTTATAATCATCAGCAATGTATTACTCATGGCAGTAAGATCCACCGCAGGTGCCAGCGCAATGCTGCCGATATAAAACGGGAACTTCAAACTTGCGAAACCGCAAAGGGAAGCAAGCAATAGCCAGATTGTTTGAATTCTTTGTATCATAGAAAAATATTTTCTGATTTACCCCATCTCAGGATACAGTACAAACTGCTCCATAAACGAATTAACCTCTTTCTTCACCGCTGCCAATACCTGCTGATCATCTGCATTCATCAATACTTTGTCGATCGAGTTTACCACAAACTGCATATGTTCTTCTTTCATCCCTCTTGTAGTAATGGCCGGAACACCTAAGCGAACACCGGAAGTAACGAAGGCGCTTTTATCATCGTAAGGCACCATGTTCTTATTCGCAGTAATGTCTGCCAGCACAAGTGCCTGCTCTGCTTTTTTACCGCTGATATTTTTATTCCTGAGATCGATCAGTACCAGGTGATTATCTGTTCCTCCGCTGATGATCTTGTACTCTTTTTCAACAAGCGCTTTGGCAAGTGCTTGTGCATTTTTAATCACCTGCCCCGCGTAATCTGTAAACTCATCACTTAATATTTCACCAAAAGCAATGGCCTTGGCAGCAATCACGTGTTCAAGCGGTCCTCCCTGGATACCGGGAAATACAGCCATATCCAGCAGGTTGCTCATCATACGGATATTACCTTTTACATCTTTGAGACCAAAAGGATTTTCAAAATCTTTCCGCATCATAATGATACCGCCGCGTGGTCCACGCAATGTTTTATGGGTGGTAGAGGTTACAAAATGACAATGATCGAAAGGATCGTTTAATAATTTTTTAGCGATCAGTCCTGCAGGGTGTGCAATATCAGCCATCACCAGCGCACCTACTTCATCGGCCACTTTGCGGATCCTTGCATAATCCCAGTCGCGGCTGTAAGCACTTGCCCCGCAAATGATCATCTTGGGTTTTACTTCCCTCGCTTTGGCTTCCAGCATCTCATAGTCTACCAACCCCTCTTCTCTTGTAACACCATAAAAGTTCGGCTTGTATAATTTACCGCTGTAGTTTACTGCAGAACCGTGGGTAAGATGCCCACCCATGCTGAGGTCGAGCCCAAGGATAGGGTCACCCGGTTGCAGAACAGCCAGTGCCACTGCTGCATTTGCCTGGGCACCGCTATGCGGTTGTACATTAGCATAGTCTATTGAAAAGATCTCTTTTAACCTGTCAATGGCCAGTTGTTCCGTCTGATCCACAATTTCGCATCCCGCATAATAACGGCGACCGGGGTATCCTTCTGCGTATTTATTGGTCATTACGTTCCCCATAGCCTGCATAACCTGCAAACTGGTAAAATTTTCAGACGCGATCAGCTCAATTCCGTGGCGTTGTCTTTCGAGTTCCTGTTTAATCAGGTCAAAAACCAAAGTATCTCTTTGCATTAATTATGATGATTTGAAACAAAGATAAGCTCATATGTTTTACATGAAAACACCTAGAATATCCACAAATCTTGTCCAGTTACCAGATTTTACTATTTTCGGCCTTGTTTAGAGCAGTTTTGGAGAGATTATTGAACGATAGTGATGTATGACCGGAACTGTTTCAACCATAAACAACCCCCAATGAAAGCGATCATCCCCGTTGCCGGAGCTGGAACCAAGTTAAGGCCGCATACCTATACCCAACCCAAGGCCCTGATACCCATTGCCGGTAAAACCATACTCAGTTTTATTGTTGATCAACTGCATGAAGCCGGCATCAATGAATTCATATTTATTGTAGGCTATCTTGGCGAAAAGATCCAGGAATACGTAAAACAGGAATATCCCCATCTCATCACCCATTTTGTATTCCAGAATGAGCGGCAGGGGACCGGTCACGCGATCGAGCTCACGCGAAATATTGTAGGAAATGATGAAGTATTTGTTGCGCTCGGCGATACGATCTGCGAGTACGATGTGCAGGAAGTAGTGAACAGTCCTTACAGCATGTTAGGAATAAAAAAAGTAGATGACCCAAGAAATTTTGGTGTGGCATCTATTGGGGAAGATGGGTTTATTGAACAGGTGATCGAAAAACCGGCGATACCAAAAAGTAATATGGCATTGGTGGGTTTGTACAAGATAAAAGAAACCGATTTTCTTTTTGAATGCCTGCACCACATTTTTGCACAGGATATCAAAACGTTTGGCGAATACAACCTTACAGATGCATTGGATTGTATGATCAAACGCGGTGCAAAATTTCAGCCGTTCAAAGTAAAGAACTGGTTTGACTGCGGTAAGAAAGAAACCTTACTGGAAAGTAATGCGACCCTACTGAAAAAGTTCGGCGGCAATATCAACAGCGAACACAACTTTAAAGACACCATTATCATTCCACCGGTAAGCATTGCTTCGGGCTGCGATATTTCTAACTCCATCATTGGTCCGCATGTGGCAATTGGGGCAAATACTTCCATCAAGCACTCCATAGTACGTGATAGTATCATCGGATCTTACACCAATCTTTATGAAGTGGTGCTTGATAATTCTTTGATAGGAAGCGATGCTTCTGTGAAAGGATTGAGTCGTAGCTTGAATATTGGAGATAACACCGAGATAGATTTCGGTTGAGTAGGGGTTGATAGACCATAGTCCATGGTTTTTCATGCGGGTATTACTACGTAATTATACGCTTCTTATATAATTTGTTGGACACCAGTAAATAAATGCAGAAAGGCTGTTCTACATTTATTTATGGCATTTAAATTTGAGAAGTTGAATGTTTGGCATAAAGCACTGGACTTAAGTGTTGCCATTGGCGATTTGGGTAGATCATTTCCGTCTTTTGAGTTGTATAGCCTGTCTAATCAAATGCGCCGGGCTGCTGATTCAGTTGTTCTGAACATTGCAGAAGGTTCTACAGGTCAATCAAATCCCGAGTTCAATAGATTCTTACGTTATTCACTCAGATCAGCCGTTGAAGTAGTATCGTGCTTATTTATCGCACGAAGAAAAAACTATATTTCTGAAACTATTTTTAATAAATTTTATAGCGATTATGAGGGTTTATGTAAAATGATAACAAAGCTAAGCGATACATTAAAACAATAAAGCTATGGGCCATGAACTATGGTCAAGAAAATAAAAAGAATGGTGATGCCCATGCAAACAAAACAAGATAAAAATAGAATTAATAATCTTTTCAATATTGAATATCCCATCATCCAGGCCGGGATGGTATGGGCAAGCGGATGGAAACTGGCAAGTGCAGTAAGTAATGCAGGTGGATTAGGGTTGCTGGGTGCAGGCAGCATGTATCCTGATGTATTACGTGAGCACATTCGCAAATGCAAACTGGCTTCAGCAAAACCTTTCGGCGTAAATGTTCCTTTACTATATCCAGGGATAGAAGAATTGATGAAGATCATCATAGAAGAAAAGGTGCCCATCGTCTTTACAAGCGCGGGTAATCCCAAAACATGGACCGGTCATCTGAAAGAAAATAATATCAAAGTAGTGCACGTGGTCAGCAGCAGTAAGTTCGCCATTAAATCACAGGAAGCAGGTTGTGATGCGGTGGTAGCGGAAGGCTTTGAAGCAGGTGGGCATAACGGCAGAGAAGAAACCACTACGATGGTATTGATACCACTCGTGAAAGAAGCTGTTACGATTCCCCTAATTGCAGCAGGTGGTATTGCCACCGGTAAACAAATGCTCGCAGCAATGGTACTGGGTGCTGATGGTGTTCAGATCGGAAGCCGTTTTGTATGTACCCCCGAAGCCTCTTCTCATCTTGCATTTAAGGAAGCAATCTTACAGGCCGGAGAGGGAGATACTTTGCTGGCTATGAAAAAATTAGTACCTGTGCGGTTATTAAAAAATACTTTCTTCGAAGAGATCCGTGCTGCAGAACTACGCGGTGCCGATGAAGAGGAGCTGAAAAAAATATTAGGAAGGGCCCGTGCTAAAAAAGGAATGTTTGAAGGAGATCTTAGCGAAGGTGAACTTGAAATAGGACAGGTAAGTGCGATGATCAGAGAGATCAAACCTGCAGCAGAAGTTTTGGTGGAAATCTGGAATGAATATCTTTCTGCGAGGGATTTTTTTGCCACTGAAGCACTGAAGCACTGAAGTTTTTCTCAGTGCTTCAGTGCTTCAGTGGCAACGCTTTAAGAATTAGTCAGCTTTTCCCAACCCATAGGCTTCCCACTCCTCTTTACACGGCCCATAAACCCCCGGCACTTTCAAGCCCGCCATCCGCATCAATACAGTTAACTGACCACGATGATGCACCTGATGAACCACAGTTACCCAAAGCGCAAACCCTTTTTTCCATGTTTCGCCATACATCGTCACATCTTCCTGCAAAGTATCATCTGTCCAGGCTGATAAAGCTTCCGCTACTTTTTTCGTATTGCTTTTGTATGCATCAACCAAAGTTTGTATAGAACTATACGTTTCTTTTGTATAGCTGGCGGGCACACCTGCTTCATGCGGAATGCTGATGACACAGTCAACAATATGATTCACTAGCCTTCCTATTGTGCGGTAATCGCTAAAAAGTTCTTTTGATAAACTTTCATCTGTCAGTTTATCAAAACAGGAAAGCGTTGCGGCAGTTTCCATATCCCAAACGGATTTGAAAGTGGCGATAGAAGTAAACATAACAATCGGTTTTATTTGTGTAAATAGAAAGAGTTAGCCTGCGATAAACAGGTTACCACAAGATCATTGATACAAACATGTTCGGGAAGGGTAGCCGCATAGTAAACAATACCCGCTACATCCTTTGCCTGTAGTGCCTCATAGCCTTCATATATCAGTCCTGCCTTTTCTTCATCTCCTTTAAAGCGAACTTTTGAAAACTCGGTTTCTGCAGCACCCGGATGTATTGAAGTAACTTTTATCCGGTATTGTAAAAGGTCGATACGCATCGCCTTACTGATCGCATCTACCGCATGTTTGCTGGCACAATAGGCATTGCCATCTTTATATACTTCTTTACCGGCCGTTGAACCGATATTAATGATATGTCCTTTTTTGCGGGAGGTAAGCAATGGCAGAATGGCTTTGGTAACATACCATAAACCCTTAACATTGGTGTCGATCATGGTATCCCAATCGTCAAGGTTTGCATTTTCAAAACTGTCGCGACCCAGTGCAAGACCTGCATTATTGACTACTACATCCATTGTTTTCCATTCATCGGGAAGGCTTTCAATAGCAGCAAACACCGCCGTACGGTCCTGTACATCAAACACAAGTGGAAGTGTTTTAACCTGGTAGTTGGTGGCGAGTTGTTTGGCAATTTCATCGAGCCTGTCTTTTCTTCTGCCGGTAATAATGCAATTCCAGCCTGCTGCAGCAAAGGTTTCTGCAATGGCTTTTCCAAAGCCGGAAGTAGCGCCTGTAATAAAAATGATCTTACCCATATTTGACATTGAGGAGCGAAAATAAGATAAACTTACCTGATGAGTACCAACGTACCTTTTCTCGAAACGATTTGGCCTAAATAATCTTCCCCTTCCGCTTTGTATACGTACGTGCCACTGGGTTGTGGAGTGCCCTTATATACTCCATCCCATCCTTTCCCTATCTCGGCCGTTGTGAACAAAGGTTCACCCCAGCGGCTGTATATGGTAAAGAAATGCAACCTGCTGATGCCGATGGTGATGGGGCGGGCTACATCATTCTTTGCATCGCCGTTTGGTGTAAATGCAGATGGAACAATAATATCCGGTCCCTTTTTATAAACGCGCACAACTATATCATCGGTGGCCGAACACCCGGCTATTGATACGGTTACTTTATAAATAACAGAATCAATATCCGCTCCCAATTGTACAACCGGGTCCGGGATATCAATGGCACTCAGACCTGTAGCCGGACTCCACAAATAATGGGTTCCCTCACTTGCATGTAACTGGAGCCGCATATCCGGAAGTATCGTAGTATCCTTTCCTGCATTGGCTATGATTGGTGCTATTACGGTGATCACAATCGTATCACTGGAAATTTTGGAACATCCCAAGGTATCCGATGCAGCAAATATATAAGTCGTTGTTTTTGATGGTCCAGCTAATGGGGTAAGTGTGTTTTCATTGGTAAGCGTAACGGTAGGCGTCCAGGTAAATGCAGCTCCCTGAAAGGTTGCGCGTAACTGGACCCGGTTACCAAAACAGATCGTAGTATCCCTGCCTAATGATGCCACCGGGTAAGGAAAAACTTTTACTGTTACGGTATCTCTTGCTTCACAGTGACCAAGATTAGCGAGCACATAATATCTTGTATCTGTTACCGGTTGTACGATTGGTTTTTTTATATTTTGAACAATCTCTCCAGTAGAAGAGGTCCATTGATACCCGAGCGCTTCGCTGACAGTCTTTAAGCTGATGGTATCTCCTGCGCAATTGCGGAGGTCGGGACCAAGCTCTACAGAAATATACTGTAATACATTTACGGTTACTGTATCATCATTGGTGCAACCATTATCATTTAAATGTACATAATAGCGAGTGGTATCGGTGGGAAATACACTTGGTGACCTGGTATTGGAACCCAGTATTTTGGCAGGAGAAGTGTTTCCATCAGAAGGTGTCCATGTGATAGATCCGCCGCTTGTTGCAGCAATGAGTACAAGCCGGTCATTACTACAGATCAACGTGTCTTTAAAGGCAAGATTTAGCGATGGTTTATCTGGAATGAAGAGAGATTTGCTAACCGTATCAGAACAACCTTTGCTATTCGCAACCGTAAGCGTTACCCGCGTTGCCTCAGAAGCAGGATATTTCCAGGATGAGTCCTTACTATGCGCCGTATCCGTTAATGTGGTATTATCACCAAAATCCCATTTCCAGCTAATGAGTGAACCATATTTAGTAGTAGTAGCATCTTTGAAAGTAAAAGGGTTTAAAAAGCAACTGCCTGTTATGGTAAAATCCGGTTTAAACCCTGGATAAATACTAACACGTGTAGTGGCAGAATCCTTACATCCGCCTGTTGAAGCAACCGTAAGTTTTACTATGTAGGTGCCGCTATCCTTACCACTCAACAGGTAATCAAATGTTGGATTGGATTTTGTTGAAGTATCTGTTGTCATACCCGGCACACCAAAATCCCACAGGTAGGAACTGACCGTTGAATTGGGCGACTCATTCTGAAAAGTAAGCGTTGTGCCGTTACAGGAAATATAGCTGGGTTGTAAAGCGGCTGCTGAAATGGAACAGTTAGCCACTTTAATATGAATCTCTTTTTTAGTGCTGCCAATGAATACCCCGTTTCTATATTCATCTGCACAAACAGAAACTACATAATCGCCGGTAATTGCCGGTGCAATACCTGATATGATACCGGTTTGTGGATCTATGGTAACAGAAGTGCCCATTGGAGAAACACCCGAGAATGCAGTTGAATAAGCAACGCTGATGTAAGGGGGCGCTGTTGGCGGATTCGGCTGCGAGCCAGCTGCGCCGTTATCACCACCAATCAGTCCATCACAAAAATGATAAACAATGTCATCGCCGTCCTTATCGGTTGCGCTAAAATCAAAAGTAAATGGCGAACTATAACAAACGATGGCTGTATCTTTTTGTGCAAATACAGGACTGTTATTATTTGCATAGCTAACACCTCCGATCATGCCGGGGATCTTATTGGTATAACTGATGCCGATGGTATTTGAATTGCCGCTAACGTTAACAATACCGGTAATTCTGCAACATCTTTGCACCGTAAGTGTATATCCGCCTGTATTATCCGGCAAATCAACAAGAGCCACATACCTGTCAATATAATAACAAACGGGTGGGGGCGAACTGATACATGGGCTATAGGTTGTTTTATCAGGTTTGTCAAATCCTTGTCTTGCAATGGTGAGTGTTGTGTAAAGTTTGGTACCATCGTATATCCCGAGATATACAGCTGCATCCCGCTGCGCTGCTGTGGAATTGCAATCAAGGTACTGCCTTACAGTGATCCTGTATTGAGAAGTATTCGCCGCCGAACCCGGTCCGAGATATTCATATTGTATCCATCCTCCCTTTAAGTGATTGGCATACACAGTGCCTGTGAGAAAAAGACATAAAAAAATGATGACTAGTAGCTTCATAACAGGGGGTAACTCAACATACGCATATTCTATCAATGGAGTTGCAACAGTAAGATAAAAAAAGCCCTGTGTTTGCTGCTTAAGGTTGAAATATCAGACAAAACTCACTTATCCACCTATTAACAGCCTCAGCATCTTCCCAGATTCCCATATGACCAGCCCCCTGCAGAATATTAATAACAGATCTCTGCGGCAGGTGTGTTTGTGAGAGTACATCAGCAAGCAGCACCGCCTTATCTTCTGTTCCGGCAATGAACAATACCGGTAGCCTGCTATCTTTTAGTACAGCCGTCCTGTTTGGGCGGTTGATCATTGCGCGGTAGTATTGGATCAAAGCTTCTTTCGTGAACTGTGCAGCTGCGTCTATTAACGCCTCCACTTTTTCAGGATGTTCTTTTGTAAAATGCTCACCAAAGAGACCGGGGATGCTTGTTTTTAAAAATGCATATGCACCATATTGTTCTATAAATGCGATCCCTTTTTCGCGTGTTTTCTTTTTTTCCTCGCTGTCTGCTGAAGCAGTGGAATGGATCAATCCAAACGCTTCGAGCATGGAGGCATATTTTTCAGCAAATGCCAGGGTAATATAACCACCCATACTATGTCCGAGCATTGTGCAGGAACTGATCTGTTCATGTATTAATAACTGATAAATGCAATCTGCATAATCATCAATAGAAACATTTTCTTTTGTAAGCAACGAAGAAGATCCTGAGCCCGGCAGATCGGGAATGATCAATGAGTAATGCCCCTGAAGAAAAGCTGCCTGTTCATCCCATACACGCGCATCTTCACCAAAACCATGCAACAGTACCAGCGTTCTGCCGGTGCCTGTAACGGAATAGGAAATAAGCGATGAACCGTATGTAAATGTTTTTAGCATAACTCATTTTGTGGAACGGCTTAACTTCGTTCTTACTTTCTGTATCCAATGCCCCAGGATCATCAGTAAGGCGATGACGGTTGTAATTTTAAACAGGTAATCTCCAAAGCTTACATAAAAAGTTGTGCCGGTGAGTGCAGGTATATTGTATTTGATAGCAGCCTGTTTATCCCAGCCACGTGTTTCTACAATATGCCCATGTTCATTGATCACTGCGGATATACCCGTATTGGCACTTCTGGCTACCCATCTTCTGGTTTCAATAGCCCGCAGGCTTGCATAGGCAAGGTGTTGCTTGTGACCCGGCGTATTACCCCACCATCCATCATTGGTGATGATCGTAAGCAGCGTGGCCCCTTTTTTTACATAGCTCGCTACATATTCGCCATAGATACTTTCGTAACAGATAATGGGTGCCGCTACATAATCACTTCCTGCAATGGCAAATACACTGGATGCAGGATCACGACCGTAACCCCCTGTAGTGCCGCCAAACTTTTCAAATACAGGCGACATGAAACTTAAAAAAGTAGGCATTGATTCAACACCCGGCACCAGTTTGCTTTTATTATAAAACCGCAAGGCCTCCCCGGAATGAATGGTGATAGCCGCATTAAAATCATCGACATAATCTCCCTGTGTTGTTTTGTTAGCGGTTGCTGTAGCTTTTTCTTTACCATAAAATTTCATGGTCTCAATCCCAGATAAAAGAGTAGCCTGCGTGTGCCGGTTAGTCATGGCAAAAACACCGTTGTAAAAACCATTGGATCCCACATTGCTTTGCCAATCCTTCAGGCTCATAGCTGTTTCCGGCCAAAGGATCAAACGGGTAGAACTATCTATTTGCTCTTCCGATAAATGTACCATGCGAACCATGTCCTGTTCCATGGAACCTGTGCTAAACTTAGTATAGGGATCAACATTGGGTTGAACAATCACTACATTATTCTTTGTGATAACTGTCGTTGTTTTAGAATAATGTAACCAGGCAAACAGCAGCGAAAGAACAGGTACGAGTATAATAGAACCTGTTATCAAAAATGTTTTGCGGGAATATTCTCTTCTTCTGTAAGCACCCAGGAGTTCATACAATCCAATATTAACGAGTAATATTATAAGTGTTCCACCCCCAATGCCTGTATACTCATACCATTGTACCCAGTCGGGATGAGAAGCGAATACATTTCCCAATGTTAACCATGGCCAGCTTAGCTGCCAGTTAAGATTGATATACTCATAGCACATCCAGAAACATACAAGTGAAAGGTACCCATTGCGTTTACCATACCGTGATCTGAAAATATGGTAACCCCACCAGGGAATGGTCATCAATAAACTTTCGGTCAGAATAGCCGCAATGGTTCCAATATCCGTTGAGTTCCACATCCACCAGGTTGTTCCGGTGTTAAATAATAAACAGGCGAGAAAAGCGTGACCAAAAAATATGTGCCTCTTAGTATGCTCTGCAACTTTCAGCAAAGGCAACCAGGCAACAAAAATCAGTAAGGTAAGCGGTAATACGGGCCACGCTGCAATCAACAGCATACCGGATAAAATACTGAAAAATACAAGCTGTGATCTTTTCAAAATTTTGCTATTTCCTGCTATAGTTAGGCGATTCCTTCGTAATATCTATATCGTGTGCATGACTCTCTTTCATTCCCGCATTGGTGATCTGTACAAAAGTTGCCTGTTGCAGTGCTTTAATATCCTTGGCACCGCAATACCCCATCCCCGCACGTAATCCACCAACATATTGATAAACGATCTCATTTAGATATCCTTTATAAGCAACACGCCCTTCAATACCTTCCGGAACATATTTCTTGATATCATCCTCTACATCCTGAAAATAACGATCCCCGCTTCCCTGGCTCATAGCGCCCATGCTACCCATACCGCGGTACTCTTTGAACTTTCTTCCTTCATATATAATGGTATCACCCGGGCTTTCCTCAACACCTGCAAACACGCCACCCATCATCACCACATTTGCCCCGGCTGCCAAGGCCTTTACCATATCACCTGTGTAACGTATACCGCCATCTGCAATCACCGGGATACCCCTTGCTTTTAATGCATTACTGGCTTCCATAATAGCGGTCAGTTGCGGAACACCGGCACCTGCCACGATCCGCGTTGTGCAGATAGATCCCGGCCCAATTCCTACTTTAATGCAATCTGCACCCGCATCGGCGAGAGCTTTTGCACCTGCGGCAGTACCCACATTCCCTGCTATGATCTGTAATTTTTTAAAATTCTTACGCAGTGCTTTTAATGCTTCAATTACGCCTTTACTATGACCGTGTGCACTATCAAGTGTTACGATATCCACACCAACATATTGTAAGGCGGCAGCACGGTCCATCAGGTCCTTGGTAATACCCAAAGCCGCACCCACCAATAATCTTCCATGATTGTCTTTTACAGCATTGGGATAGTTGCGGAGCTGGAGAATATCCCGATAGGTGATCAAACCGATAAGTTTGCCCTGCTTGTTTACAACCGGTAATTTTTCAATCTTATACTGGCGAAGGATCTTTTCAGCTTTTTTCAGATCGGTTCCTTCAGGCGCGATGATAAGATTCGTTTTCGTCATCACCTCCTTCACCTTAATGCTTTTATCATGCTCAAAACGCAGATCCCTGTTGGTGAGAATGCCCACCAGTTTCTGGTCCTTATCTACGATCGGAATACCCCCGATACGGTTATCTTTCATCAGCTTGAGCGCATCACCAATTGTTGCATCCACCAATAAAGTGATGGGGTCGATGATCATACCGCTTTCGCTTCGTTTTACTTTTCGAACCTGTTCTGCCTGCCGTTCAATGCTCATATTCTTATGCAGGATACCGAGACCGCCTTCCCTGGCCAATGCAATCGCAAGACTGGCTTCCGTTACCGTATCCATCGCGGCGGATAGCATAGGAATATTAAGGGTAATCTCTTTGGTAAGATGGGAACGGATATCAACTTCGCGGGGTAGTACCTGGCTGTACGCAGGCATTAAGAGAACATCATCATAGGTGAGTCCTTCACCAAACAATCTTGATCCAGCAGACTTTACACGGGGAGAATTATTTCTTGTTGCCATGTGCAAAGATAGTGGGATGGATAAATTCGCCCCAAAAAAAGATCGCGGATAATGGAGAAAAACGAACTTAGCCTTCTCAAATCCTGTAAATCTGATTTAAAATCCGTGAAATCCGCGATAAATACCTCCTATTTTAATTTTCAGTTTGGACTGCTCTGTGTCAGCAACTTTTTATTCTCGGCGAGCTTTAATATGATGATACCCGAACTGCCGGATTATCTCACCAAACTTGGGGGAGCAGAGTATAAAGGACTCATCATCGCGCTGTTTACATTAATGGCCGGCATCTCCAGACCTTTCAGTGGAAAACTTACAGATACCATTGGTCGTGTTCCTGTGATGATATTTGGTTCACTGGTTTGCGTGGTGTGCAGTCTACTCTACCCGGTTCTCACAACGGTAACCGGATTTTTATTGCTGCGTTTCTTTCATGGTTTTTCAACGGGCTTTAAACCCACGGCTACTTCGGCCTATGGGGCAGATGTAGTGCACGAATCCAGGAGGGGAGAAGCCTTAGGAGCACTCGCCATCGGTTATACCGCCGGCTCATCAATCGGCCCTGTTGTGGGTAGTTTTTGTGTGATGCATTATTCATACAATGTGATGTTTATTGTTTCTGCTGTGTTTGCGCTGGGTTCTGTTGCCATACTGTATAACATAAAGGAAACCCTTGCCGATCCGCAAAAATTTACTTTCAATATCATCCGTATCAAACGCTCAGAAATATTTGAGCGTACTTCCCTTAAGCCGGCAGTTATTATGTTGCTATTGTCTTTTTCACTGGGGGCCGTACTTACGCTCGCTCCTGATCTCAGCGGGTCGGTAGGGATGCATAACAAAGGATTTTTTTATACCTGTTACACCATCACCTCTTTACTCATCCGTTTCATTGCCGGTAAATCTTCCGACAGGCATGGCAGGGTCATTGTAATGGCCGTTTCTTCATTGGTACTGGCCCTCTCAATGGTGATCCTCTCTTTTGCACACGATCCATTCATGTTGATTCTTGGCGCAGCTGTTTTCGGATTAAGCCTCGGAATGAATTCACCTACCCTTACTGCGTGGACTGTAGATCTCTGTAGCACAGAAAACCGAGGCAAAGCGGTTGCCTCCGTTTATATTGCCCTGGAACTAGGAATCGGCAGCGGTGCCATTTTCTCCGCATGGGTATACAATAATAAGGTGGAGAATTTTATCTATGCGTTCATGTTGCCTGCACTCCTGGCTTTCATCGCCATGGTATTGCTCATCGTCTGGAGAAAACAAAGCAAAAAAATAACAGAAGGATTGAATTTATACAACGAATAAAAAATTTAAGTCCCGGAGGGACGATACCAACGTTTTGCCCATGCATTTGGGTTATCGGTCTTGCCGGGTGTCGTTCCTACGGAACTCTGAAATTATGTGAAACTTTTTTTTCTACAAACATGTCGCCGCTCTGCGGCTTTTTATAGTCCCGGAGGGACGAAACGTTTGTAGAAAAATGGGGTGCCCCAAAAAAATAAAAGCCGCGTAGGGGCGATACCGATGTTTTGCCCATGCATTTGGGTTATCGGTCTTGCTGGGTGTCGTTCCTGCGGAACTCTGAAATTATTTGGAACATTTTTTTTCTACAAACATGTCGCCGCTCTGCGGCTTTTTAGAGTAGCGAAAAACTTTTTCCCGGGAGGGAACGGATTACATTTTGTAATTCGAGGTTTAGGATTACTGTGGCTATCTGGCTGTTACTCAGCCCGCTTTTCAGATAAAGTTCATCAACGGGCATTATCTCTTTTTCTTTTAATAGATCAACTATCATTTGTTCTTCGGGTGAAAGGTCTATGAACAATTCTTTTTCTTTTTTCATTATCTTCTTTTTGTCTGCCCATCCCATGGTTTCAATAAACGTAGCGGTATCGGTAAAGATGATGGCTTTGTTTTGTTTGATCAGTTCAAGACAGCCGCTGCTTTTGCTGTCGGAGATCTTGCCTGGAACGGCAAACAGGTCGCGGTTATAATCATGGGCGAGTGATGCGGTGATCATGCTGCCACCTTTGATGGCTGTTTCAATCACTATGGTTGCGTCTGCCATACCGGCTACGATCCTGTTGCGTTTTGGGAAATTGTGTTTATCCGGTTGCGTAAGCATGCGAAACTCGGTAAGCAGTCCACCGTGCTCCAACATTTCTTTTGCCAATGTTTTGTTTTGTGAAGGATATACGGTGTCGAGCCCATGACCCAATACCCCTACCGTAGATATCCCATATTGAAGGGCTGTTCTATGGGCAATGGCATCAATGCCAAAAGCAAGACCACTGATGATAAGAATAGGGAGATGTTGTATTTCGTTTATGAATTCTTCTGTAACCTGTTTGCCATATGAAGTATGATTTCTTGTACCAATAATACTTACGATCTTTTGGTGATTCAGATCAGCGTTGCCACGATAGTAGAGAAGGGTAGGTGGATCATAACAATGCAGTAAACGTTTGGGATATTCTTTATCGGTAAGAAACAATGCACGGATGCGGTGCTGCTCCATAAATAATATTTCTCTCTCTGCTGCATCTGTATCTTTCCACTCTTTTATCCGCGCAGCTGTCTGACCGATACAACCTAGCAGGTCTTTCTTTTTTGCTTTAAAGACAGTGGTGGCATCACCAAAATTTTCTATCAGCATTTTCACGCGAACAGGTCCAAGATCGGGCACCATAGTAAGGGCGATCCGGTAAAATAATTCATCCTGCATGACATTTCTTTAGCAAGCAATGTCTGTAAAAAAAGGGGAGTACGAAAGCGTATTTATACCTGAAAATCGAAGCTTACAATCCCACAATAGTAAATGCCGTTCGCCTGTTCAACGCTCTTCCCTGTTCGGTTGCATTATCGGCAACCGGCCTGGCAGATCCGTAGCCACGGAAGGTTAAGCGGTTTGCGTCTACTTTTTTGCCAACAAGATAATCAACGATGGATTTAGCACGGTTGGTAGATAGAACAACATTGTCTTCTGCTTTACCAACGTTATCTGTATGACCGCTTATTTCCACTTTGAGTGAAGGATTTTCTGTAAGGATCTGTACTAATTTTTCCAATTCAATAAATGCTGCTGCGGGTAGCTGGTAAGAATTATTGGCAAACTGGATATTATTAAATGTGATGCTGGCATTTAATTCAACCGGTTGTAAATAGATATCTTTTTTATAGGTACTGTCTGCTTCTTTTTTATTCAGTCCCATTAATTCACTGTAAAAAAGGTAGCCCTTACGGTTTACAGTAAACGTGTAATCATTGCCGGTAGGAAGTGTAATAAAGTAATCACCCAATTCATCTGTCTGAACTTTCATCAGTGCTTTATTATTACTGTTATCAGTAAGTTCTACATAGGAAGGCAGCGGCTTGCCTGTTTTTTTATCCAATACTTTTCCTTTTACATATAAAGTACGGTAAGGTCTGATATCGGGGCGCAAATCAAATTTATAAAGATCAAGTTCACCTCGCGAATCGCTTCTGTCACTGGCATAGTAGGCAGTAAGTCCATCGGCTGACACAGCCAGTGCACCTTCGTTCTCAATTGTATTGATCGGGTATCCCAGGTTTTCCGGTATACCCCATTCTCCTGCATTATTTTTCCTGATCACAAAAAGATCCGAGGATCCGTAACCGGGTAATCCATTGGAAGTAAAGTACAGTGTCTGGTTATCTGCATGAATAAAAGGAGCCTGCTCATCACCCGCGGTATTGATCGATGGCCCCATGTTTTGTGCAGGTCCCCATTTGCCATTCGGTTGCCGGTAACTTACATACAGATCAATGCCGCCATATCCGCCCGGGCGGGTACTGCTGAAGTATAAAGCCGTTTTATCGGGACTGATGGACGGTGAACTTTCCCAAAAATCGGGCGTGTTGATATTGGGTCCCATGTTTTGTGGTTCGCTCCATCCTTTGGGTGTATAGTACGAGATATAAATATCAAAGCTCCGGTAATTCTGGTCCAGCATCTGTCCTGCAAACAACATCCATTCGCCATCCTGCGAAACAGAGATACCACCTTTACGCGGTTCTATATTGATATCGCCGTCAATTAATTTTGATGTACCAAAGCCATTTTTAGTGATCGCACTTTGTATAAAATCTTCCCTTCCGCGTGTGTTCCGGGTATATACCAGCAGGCTATCGGTAACAGTAACAGATGGGAGGTATTCTGAGGCCGCTGTATTCACGCTGTCGCCAAGATTTACCGGGGTAAAAATATAATTGGTGGAAGGATGTTTTGCTGCGTAATCAAGAGCGAACGAATAACATTTAATCCGGTATTGCGCACTTTTTATACTGCGCTCATTCAGCTTTGGATATCTCAAAAAATCATTCACTGCTTTTAATGCGGCATCGAATTTGCCCAGCCCTGCGAGGTTGATAGAGTAAGGAAGATTGTACAGCAGAAAATAGGCAGTGTCTTTGCTTCTTGCTTTCTCATAGAGGTTCACAGACTGCTGGTATCTTTTGGCTTCTCCAAAAGCACCTGCTAATGATAAATATGCATCTACAAAATTGCTGTCATCTTTTATGCATTCTGTTAATAAACCCACGGCCTCACGGGCTTCACCGTCTTTGAGCAGGTCAAGTGCTTTCTCATATAACGTAACAACTTTGGGACTTACCTTCTCGGGTTGATATACCTGTGCCTGGGAAACAACGGTGAGCACAGTAAAGAAAATGGATAAAGTAAATCTCATTGCATAGCCAAGTTCGGGAAAAAGAGAAAGATAAAGTTGTTAAATTTTCCTGTCATCGGTCATCTGTCAACAGTCATCTCCCTAAGGAACATTAATATACTTATGTACCTGCAAACTCAACTCCCACTTAGGGTTGGCTTTGATGTAGTCAATGATCAAAGGCGTTACGATAGCTGCTTTATCCCATTCGGGTTGCAGGTAGAGTTTGCAATTTTCATTTACCTGTGCGGCATATGTTTCGGCCCATGCAAAATCATGATGATTAAATACAACTACTTTTAATTCATTCGCAAGTGGAACAATCCCGGGTACGGGTGCTTTGAATTTTTTGGGTGATAAACAGATCCAGTCCCAGGAACCGCTCAGTGGTGAGGATCCTGATGTTTCAATATTGGTTTCGAAACCGGCTTCCTGAAGTTGCTGCGTTAATGTGGTGAGATCATGCAGTAAAGGTTCTCCACCTGTAATCACAGCCAGTCTTCCGGGATGTTCAGCGGCGCCTGCTACAATTGAATCAATGGAAAACAGCGGGTGTTTCGAAGCGTCCCAACTTTCTTTCACATCGCACCAAACACAGCCTACATCACAGCCACCGAGCCTGATAAAATAAGCGGCGCGCCCCTGGTGAAAGCCTTCGCCCTGTAAGGTGTAGAAGGATTCCATGACAGGAAGAGTAGTATGTGGAATTATAGGTGTCAAATGTTGGTGGTTGATTGTTATTTGTTGGTCTATTGTTATCGGTCTAAGGTTTGTTAATGGTTAAGGGTTGATTGTGGGTCTAAAGTTGGTGGTCTATAGTCGTTGACAGTGAATTGTTTCAGGTTGCTTGAAAAAGAACTTTCAACTAAAAACTAATAACAAACCTTAGACCGATAACCATAAACTCACCCTTAACTAAAAACTATAACCCACTTTTATAAGCCTGTAGTGTATTCTTCAGCAGTCCTGCAATCGTCATGAGCCCAACCCCTCCTGGAACGGGTGTAATGGCTGATGCTTTTTCCGATACTTCTGCGAACGCCACATCGCCTTTGATGCGGAAACCTTTTTTAGCAGATGCATCTTCAACGCGTGTAATACCTACGTCTATTACAACGGCACCCGGTTTCACCATATCTGCTTTTACAAATTCGGGTCTTCCCAATGCAGCAACAATGATATCAGCCTGTAAACAGATTTCTTTAAGATTGGGTGTGTGTGAATGACAAAGGGTAACGGTACAGTTGCCTCTTTTGAGGTTGCTGCTTAACAGAATGCTCATGGGGCGGCCAACAATATTGCTTCTGCCGATGACCACTGCATGTTTACCTTTTGTTTCAATAGAAAAATATTCCAGCATCAGCATGATTCCGAAAGGAGTAGCCGGAATAAAGGTGGGTAAGCCCTGCACCAGTTTACCTATGCTGATCGGGTGAAAACCATCAACATCTTTCAATGGATTGATGGCTTCGATGATCTTCTGTTCACTGATCTGTTTAGGTAACGGCAATTGAACAAGAATCCCATCAACTGCGGGATCCGCATTCAATTTTGCGATTGAATCCAATAGGATAGATTCTTCAACATCTTCGGTAAAACGTATAAGTGTTGATTGAAAACCGATTTCTTCACAGTTTTTTACTTTGCTGGCAACATAGGTTTCACTTGCACCGCTGTTGCCTACAAGAATGGCCGCCAAATGCGGGGCGCGGTGGCCTGCTGCCAATAATTGCCGGGTTTCTTCCTGCAGTTCCTGCTTCACGGCTGCTGAAGCAATTTTTCCGTCTAATACGATCATAAATGCAAAAATATCTGAAATGGGATTCTTGCGTGTTTTTTTATTTTCAGTGAAAAAGCAACATTTTTTAAATAATCACACCCCTCATTCCTTCATGGTTAATAGATACCATGCTATTCTATCGTACACTATTAATACACATATCACAGACAGTTGACACACAAATTTGTGGGTGAACTGTGGGTAAACTGTGGGTGAACTGTGGGTGAACTGTGGGTGAAGCGTGGTTTTAAAGCGATCAAAATCCCTCTTTATAGCGCTACTACAAAATGAGGGGTTTAAAGGGATGACGAAAATGAGGAGTGATGGCAACCTGAAAGAAATAGACAAGACGTAAAACTAAAATATAATTATATATTTTATGTATGTTGATAAACAATGTTTTATATAGTAAAAATGTTAAGTATTAACTTATTTTTTTGTTTTATGCAGCATTTTTTTCAGCTAACCAGTCTTTTTAAAATGTGATAAATAGGAAAAAGGACTATTAATTTTTCTTTAACATTTTATTACCAAATACCTATATTTGCATCCTCAAGCTTTACCCAAAACTCAAAACACATGAAGAAAATTGTATCAACACTGTTGGTAGCAATGCTATGTTTTTCTATGGCAGCTACCGCCCAGGTACGTGTAATTACGGGTACCGTAAAAGATGATCAAGGTGCTGGAATTCCCAGTGTATCTGTAAAGATCAAGGGAACCAGTCAGGCTGCTATTGGAGACCAGAATGGTAATTACCGGATTAGTGCAACAAGCACTCAAACCCTGGTTTTTAGTGCAGTAGGTTTTAATGACATTGAACAAAAAGCGAACAAAGCAGAGGTGGTAAATATCACCCTCACAAGAAAAGTTAACGATCTCGAAGCTGTAGTAGTAACGGCATTGGGAATCAAAAGAAAATCCGATGTTGTATCTTCTTCACAACAAGGTATCAAAGGTGCCGATCTTACCTCTACACGTATTACAGATGTGAATACGGCACTTGCAGGAAAGGTTTCGAACGTTCAGGTTCGTACACAATCAACAGCAAAACTCGGTTCCCAGTCGCAGATCAGGATCCGTGGTGCAAACTCAGTGTCTAACATTGGTAACGATCCACTTTATATCGTAGACGGTACTCCATTGGATGATATCAACTTCATCAATATGGATGATGTTGAAGATCTCCAGGTGCTGAAAGGTCCTGGTGCATCTGCCCTTTACGGTCAGCGTGCTGCAAACGGTGTGATCCTTATTACAACAAAAAGAGCAAAACCCAATTCGATGGGTGTTAGCGTTGCATCCACCTATTCTATTGATAAAGTGGGAAGACTTCCTAACTATCAGAATGAGTATTCAGGCGGTACTGCAGGTGCAGGCTTCCAAACGTATACATGGCAGGCTGGCGATCCGGTTGAATGGAAAGCGCTTGATGGTAAGAAATACCACACATATTTCGATGATGCTTCATGGGGACCAAAAATGGATGGCAGTGAATATATTCCATGGTATGCATGGATCCCAGGTAGCCAATACTCTTTCAAAACGGCTTCTTTAACGCCACAGCCTAACAATGTAAGAGACTTCTATAGCACAGGTACCAACGCATTGAACAATGTGGCATTGTCGAAAAGCGGTAGCGATTACACAATGAGAATGTCGTATACAAACCAGTCCCAGACAGGTTTAATACCACAATCTTCCCTGCAAAGAAATTTCATTACTTTACAATTAACCTATGATATCAATAAGCATTTCTCTGCAAATGCTGATGTGAACTATGTTAACCAGCGTATCAACGGAGAATTCTCTGATACCTATGGTAACAATGCTTCAGGTTCTTTCAACTCATGGTTCCACAGGGATCTTGATATCAAAAAATTGAAAGAATTAAAAGACCTGAGAACGCCAACGGGTGCAATCCCAGGCTGGAACCTTGATGATGGTACTCCCGGCAGACCAGATGCATCGGTTTTCTATGCAGGAACAGCTTACTGGACAAATCCTTATACTTATTTTGACCTGATCAGTGCTGTGAATATACAGGACAGGTTATATGGTAGTGCGGGATTAACTTATAAATACGATAGCCATTTCAAAATATCTGTAAATGGAAGACGTAACCAGCGTAACACGCATTATGAAAGCAAACTTCCTTACATCTTTGAAAAAAGCACACAGGATTTGCAATCTGCGCTTGCTAACAACGCAAACGCAAGTACACGTCCGGTTACTGCAACCTACAGAACATATGATGTTCGCCAGGTTGAAAGCAACTATGAATTCCTGGCATCTTATACTCAGCGGGTTTCAAAATTGTCTATCGATGCAAACTTTGGTGGTAACGTCAGACAGAATGATTACAGCTCACTCGACAATAGTACAAAGGGCGGGTTAGTAGTTCAGGATCTGTACTCGCTTTCAAACAGTGCGGTAACTCCCTTTTCTTTCACCGCTACAAGGACAAAGAAAATAGTTAGGTCATTATATGGTTCGGTTGATCTTAACTGGGATAATACCTTTATCGTGAATGCAACATTACGGAACGACTGGAGCTCTGCTTTACCAGTTAATAATAACTCTTATCTCTATCCATCAGTAGGTGCTTCATTCATATTTACAAAATATGTTAAAAATGCCTTACCATGGTTGAGCTTTGGTAAAGTACGTGGTGTTTGGGCTGAAGCTGGTTCTGATCTCGATCCATATTCCCTGTCACTGTTATACGGCGTAGGTTCTACACAATTCAATGGTAATATCCTGATGAGTACACCGGATAAAGCCATCGATTCAACTATCGTTCCACAGTTGACCAAATCAACTGAGTTCGGTATTGACCTCCGTTTCCTGAAAAACCGTGTTGGTTTGAGCTTCACTTATTATAATGAGAACATCACCAACTCAATTGTATCAGTTACCACTTCATCTTCAAGTGGATTTTCTTCTAAACTGATTAACGCGGGTAAATTAAACCGCCAGGGTATTGAAATGACGATCGATGCGTTCCCGGTTAGAAATCCGAATTTTGCATGGAACGTTTCCTTCAACTTAGCGAAAAATACATCTAAAGTTATCGAACTGTATCCTGGTCTTTCTACTTACTATCTTGGTGGTAGTGACTATTCAAGTTCAACCGGGGCTGCGGGTTATGCACCGGGTGTTTGGAGTGTTGTAGGCGGACAGTGGGGTCAGATCAGGGGACGTGGTATTACCAAATCTGCTGATGGTCAGAATGCGATCAATCCTTCTACTGGATTATATGCCTTCACCGATAACGTAAACTTCGGTTCTGTACTTCCAGACTTTACCGGTGGTATGGTCAACAGCTTAAACTACAAAGGATTTAATCTGAACTTCGCTATCGACTTTACACAAGGCGGTAAATACTTCTCGCTGTCAGATTTCTGGGGTGGTTTCTCAGGTCTGTATGATTACACAGCCGGAAATAACGACAGAGGCAAGCCAGTTCGCGATGCAGTATCTGCAGGCGGTGGTGTACATGTAAAAGGAGTTTCTTCAGTTGATCTGAAAACACCGGTTGATATGTATGTTGATGCGGTTACCTATTATGACAACAATGGTCTGAACAAGATTAACGAAACACATATTTTTGATCTGACTTATGTTAAATTAAGAGAAGTTAACTTTGGGTATACTTTCAATGTTAAGAAGCTTGGTGCTTTATCAAACAAATTGAGCACTTTACAATTAAGCGTATTTGCAAGGAACCCATGGTTGATTTATACCAAGAACAGAAACTTCGATCCGTCTGAGTTAACCGGAAATTACGGTGAAAGTGGACAATTACCACCTTCAAGATCGTATGGTGTAACACTTAAATTCGGTTTCTAAATCATAAAAAAAACTTGTTATGAAATTCAGCTTAAAAACTAAAAATACATCACTCCTGCTTTTAATAGTTGGCTTGGGTTTGGGCTCTTGCAGCAAATTTGGAGATACCAACGTTAGTCCTAACGCGGCTACAACCCCTGTTACGAGTGCTTTGCTTACAAGTGTGGAAACATATATAGGTTCCGATGCTGTTGGTAATTCATCGGCTAGTAATGGTGCGCCTTTGTCGGGCTTCCTTACACCTTATTATGTTCAGCATTACTCACAAATCCAATATCCGGATAACCAGTTATATCCAACATCAGGCGTGTCGTGGGATGCGTACTATTCAGGTGTACTGGAAGATCTGCAACAGATCATCAACACAAATACTGCTACACCAAGTTTAACAGCTGTAGGCGGTAATTCTGTAAACCAGATACAGATCGCAAGAATATTGAAAGCATATTTCTACAATATTGTGACCGATAAGTATGGTGATGTTCCTTATTCAGCTGCACTTAAAGGCGCATTACAGGTTCCTTATGATAAACAGCAGGCGATTTATACCGCTTTGTTCAGTGAACTGAAATCTGCTGTCGCCTCTTTTCAGTCAACAGGAAATCCAATCACCGGCGATATCATTTATTCCGGGGATATAAGCAAATGGAAAAAATTTGCCAACTCACTCCGTCTCTCTATGGCATTAAGATTGTCTAAAGTAGATCCTGCAACCGGTAAAACAGAGTTTGCAGCTGCGCTGGCTGATGCAGGCGGTGTTATCAGCACCAATGCAGATAACTTTAAGGTGGCATACCCGGGTGGTACGTTTAACTACCCACTCTATAACCTTACAACAGCATCTGTAGTAGCTATCTCAAAACCGCTGGCTGATCTGCTGAATGGTTATAGTGACCCGCGTGTATTTGTTTACGGGCAAAAAAATGCTTCCGGAAACGTAAAAGGATTTCCTTATGGTCTGAACAGGACCAATACACAAACGTATATTGTTACAAATCCTGATTACAGCCTTGCATACGATGCAAATTTTAAAAAGAACAACTCAACAGTGTATATTCTTACCGCTGCTTATGTAGATCTTTTAAGGGCTGATGCTGCGATCGAATATGCGACCGGGGAAAATGCATTTACCATGTTGCAGAAAGGAATTACTGATTCCTGGGCACAATGGGGAGTAACCGGTAATATCGCTACTTACAGCACCGCTATCGGTGTATCTGCCACAACAACACCACTGGCTAAGATTCAGGAACAAATGTGGGTTGCTTTGTTCGGAAGTGAGATGTTTGCATATGATGAGTGGAGAAGAACAGGTATTCCTGTTTTGATCCCCGCTGTTGATGCAACAAACCCTACAAAACAAATTCCAAGAAGATATCCTTATCCTACCAATGAAGCTAACCTCAATGGTGATGCCTATAAAGCTGCCCTCGCTGCGTTTCCTAATGGTGGAAAAGATGATGAAGTATCAAAAGTTTGGTGGGATAAATAATATAACATCATAACTACTTATAAGAAAGGCCCTGTTGTAAAACAGGGCCTTTCTTTATTATCTCTTATGATCAATGTTATAATGAATTATAATATTTAAAAGTACCCACCATGTCGGACTCGGACCTAATCTTATGGGACGATAAGTATGTTTGCATTTTAGTATTGCCTCCAAACAATGATTCTAATTCCGTTTTACTTTTGGAGATTTTTTTCATACCGAGTTTTTTATCATAAGCATATATCGTTTGCTTATTATCATATACCCTCGTGCTAACCGATCTGCCCAAAATGGTTTTATCTATATAGCTGATCTTGTTTGACCTTAATAGCATCATAGGACCGTCTGCCAATACTTCATAAAAAGTATTTTCATCTGCATCGCCTACTGCAGGAAAACCGGTTTTAAAAACGGTTTTGGTCGCCCCATTTTCAATAGGCAGGAACTCAATTTGCTCAATAGGAACGATTGAACTGTAGGTTTGACCCGTACTGTCTGCAAAGATCATTTCATTGTCCATCAGGTTGAGCATGATCTTAATATTAGGATAATAACGCCCGTTTTTCAATGTAACATTTGCCGGGGAAAGTGTTTTTGGAAACATGTATGCTCCTTCTTCCGAAGCATCCTGGCGTGAATAGGTGGATTTGCCATTGATAAAGCCATATGAGCCAAAAGGAATGGATGTAGACAGACCAGAAGCCTGTGAGAACGAAAATAACGGTGGCGCCAAAAACAGGCAGATAAGTATCTTTTTCATATATGATGAGCTTTCTGTAATATAAGAATTTCTTAGGAAATGTGATTTGCCCGAAATATATTTTTGAATTATTTATGACTAAATACCTTTGTGCTACTTTTAAGAATAACATCACACTAAATCAACCTCATGGAGCAACAACAGCCCACCCAGTTAAACATCGAGATAGCAGAAGAAGTAGCCGAAGGCAGTTATGCCAACCTGGCCATCATTACCCATAGCAATGCAGAATTTGTGATCGATTTTGTTAACGTAATGCCCGGCACACCTAAAAGCAAAGTGAAGTCCCGAATCATTTTCACGCCTATGCATGCCAAGCGTTTTATGAAGGCTCTGGAAGATAATATCGGACGCTATGAGCTGGCCAATGGTACGATTAAAGATCTTGAGCAGATAGAGATACCGATGAACTTCGGTGGGCCTACTGCGCAAGCTTAAAGTCAGTTAATAGTTTTTGGTTAGTCTATGGTTTTCGGTTTAGGGTTTGTTTGTAGGTAATTGTTTATGGTGCTTTATTGTGCCTTCTTCCCTGGAAGAATGATAGTCACAACTACAAACTATACACCACCAAACTATAACCACAAACTGTTATAGCATCCCTTCATCTGCAAAACTAAAGTACCCTTCATTACTTACGATGATATGATCCATGATGGAGATGTCTAAGTAGGCAGCGGCTTGTTTTATTTTTTGTGTGAGCATTTCATCGGCCCTGCTGGGGCGAAGCGTGCCGCCCGGGTGATTATGGCATAAGATGATGGCAGTGGCCTCATGTTCGAGCGCTTTCTTTAAAATGATCCGCGGGTCGGCAACGGTGGCGGTCATTCCACCTTCGCTAACAATTTCCAGGTGGGTGATCCTGTTTCCGCTATTGAGGAATACTACTGCAAATACTTCCTGTTTGCGGTATTCAAGCGTTGCACGCAAATAATTGGCAATATCATCACTCTTGGTAATGAGCCTTTTCTGGTGATCAGAAGCACTTCTCCTGATACCGAGTTCGAGTGCAGCCGCAATGCTGATGGCCTTGGCTTCCCCCAATCCTTTTATTTTTTTTCTCAGCATTTCTTTCACACTTTGGTCGCCCAGCTTTCTGAGATCATTGTTCACAGCCTGCAGAAGATCTTTGGCCAGGTCAAGTGCGCTGTGGGAGCGGGTTCCATTGTTAATGAGGATCGCCAGTAATTCAGAATTGCTGAGACTGCCGGCACCTTTGTGGAGTAATTTTTTTCTGGGCTGGTCCTCCTCCGCCCATTCTTTGATAGAAATCTTTCGCATAGTAAAAAATGTTACAAAATCAAATTACAATTTCTTAACCTTATCTATATCTTCGCTGCATATTCTTCCCCAATTATGAACCCATCCGTTAAGATTTTCTCCGGCACCGGTTCCCAGAAGCTGGCAGAAAAAATTGCCCAAAGATTTGGTGCCCCGATCGGTAAGATCAATATCCAGAAATTCAGTGACGGAGAGTTCCAGCCGATATTCCTGGAAAGTATCCGTGGCGATTATGTTTTTCTTGTACAAAGTACCTATGCACCAACCGATAACCTGATGGAATTACTCCTGATGATCGATGCTGCCAAAAGAGCCAGCGCACACAAGATCATTGCGGTGATACCTTATTATGGTTTTGCAAGGCAGGACAGGAAAGACAAACCCCGGGTAGCTATTGGCGCAAAGCTGATTGCAACATTGCTGGAAGCAGCAGGCGCCGACAGGATCATTACGATGGATCTCCATGCGGCACAGATCCAGGGATTCTTTGATGTGCCGGTAGATCACCTCGACAGCTCCGCCATTTTCATACCTTATATAGAGCAGCTAAAACTGCCTAACCTTTCGTTTGCCGCACCCGATGTTGGCAGCACCAACAGGGTGCGTGAGATCGCCAGCTATTTCAATGCAGAAATGGTGATCTGCGATAAACACCGGAAACGTGCCAATGAGATAGCCAGTATGGTGGTAATAGGTGATGTGAAGGACAGGGATGTGGTGTTGGTAGATGATATCTGCGATACAGGCGGAACCCTCGCAAAAGCGGCCGGTCTCTTGAAAGAAAAAGGTGCCCGCAGCGTAAGAGCCCTGATCACCCACCCCGTACTTAGTGGCAATGCTTACGAGAACATAGAAAACAGCGTGCTGGAAGAACTGATCGTTTGTGATACCATCCCGTTGAAAAGGGAAAGTGCCAAGATCAAATCCATTTCGGTAGCAGATCTATTTGCAATCGCTATACGTAATGCCTATGAAAACAAGAGTATTACGAGCCTTTTTATCCATTCTCAGCTGAGAGGACGAGACAAGTAATTAGTAATTAGGAGTTAGGAATTAGGAATTGCTGGCAAGTTATCTGCTTTTTAATTCCTAATTACATACCTTTGCCGTCCTAAAAAATCATAACATGAAAACAATTACAATCGAAGGTCACCTGAGGACCGAGCATGGCAAAAAAGCCGCCCGCCAGATTCGCTCTCAGGACAATGTGCCAGGTGTAATTTACGGGGGTGCTCAAGAGGTAAATTTTTACGCTTCTACAAAGGCTTTCAAGTCTTTGGTGTACACTGGTGAATTTCAACTTGCTGAAGTTACCGTTGACGGTAAAACGTACAAATGCATTTTGAAAGATCTGCAGTTTGACAAAGTACAGGATTCACTGATCCACGTTGATCTGCTGGAACTGGTAGGCGACAAGAAAGTTGTAGCTACTATTCCCATCAAATTCACCGGTACATCTGTTGGTGTAAAAGGTGGAGGTAAACTGATCGTGAAGCTGAACTCATTAAAGGTAAAAGCTTTACCAAAAGACCTGACAGAAAATATCACTGTTGATATTACTAGCCTGGATCTGAATGGTAACATCCGTGTTGAAGATGTGAAAGTACAGGGAATGGAGATCTTGAACTCTCCACGTATTCCTATCGCTTCAGTGGTTCTTACCCGCCAGTTAAAGCAGGAAGAAGCAACTGCAGGTGCAGCGAAAGACGAAAAGAAGAAATAAGTTATTCTTCAAATTATATTTCGGACCCGGTATTTTTTATGCCGGGTCTTTTTTATGGTGTAGACGATAGTCCATAGTCCATAGACCATGGACTATCGTCTATGGTCTATGGACTATGGACTATCGTCTAGAGCCGAAGGCAACGCAACAGAAAAAGTACTTCCTTTATCTACTTCACTCTCTACCCATATCTTTCCTTTATTACCCTCAACAAATTCTTTGCAAAGTTTAAGACCCAGACCCGTTCCTCTTTCATTGGCCGTTCCTGAATGTGAAACGATATTGGAATCACTTAAAACGGTATTAACTAAATCTTCTGTCATCCCGGTGCCCTGGTCAATCACCTGTATGATCACATCCGCTTCTTTGGCATAACTGCGGATAAGGATGATCCCACCGACATGGCTGTATTTAAATGCGTTGGAAACAAGGTTCCTTAGTATAATCTGTAAATGATCCCTGTCTGCGTAAACAGATAACCCTGCATCATCTGCTAATAAGCGGATTTGTTTTTGTTCTGCTTTCTGCCTGAAAAATACCATCGCTTCTTCTATAACCCCGGATAGTACGATTCTTTCCGGCACAGCATGAATACCCTGCGACTGGCTGATGCTCCATTTAAGCAGACTATCCATAGTAGTATGCAGCTGATCAACCTCCTGTGAAATGGTTGCCGTTAATTGTTTGAATGTATCAACAGAAATATGTTGTTCATTTACTAGATCCAACAATGTTTTCAGCTGCCCGATAGGCGACCGGAGATCATGCGCAATGATAGAGAAGAGCTTTTCCCGGCTGCTATTCATGGCCTCCAGTTCCCAGTTATTTCTTTCAATTTTTTTTTGATAGGCAGTCTGTTGCCGCTTAATATATAGTAATGAAATAACTATGATGGCAAGTGCCCAGGCGGTATTAAAAATAACGCGGCTGTTAGGCACAGTATCAAATATAACGGGCCCTAATAAAATGATCTTGATTGCCAGAAAAAGAAAACAGTTCACGATAGTGAGAAGTATGACAAGTCTTCTTTCATTGAAAAATATAATGACAACAATGATGGATGCCAGTAAACTGTTTTCAGCGCCATTTCTAAAAAAAATACCACCGATGCAAAATAACAGGCTTCCCAGGAAACTTAAGATTAACCTTCCCAGAACAAATTTCTGAATACTATTGATGTATAGAATAAGTGAGGAGCCCAGGAGTAATAAAATATTGACGACCGCAAGTATGGGTTTATGGTGTAAAAAATTGATAGTAATAAAATACAGGTAACCTGGAATGCCGGCGGCAACTGCTATGTTCAGCACCTGGGTTTTATTTTTTTCCTGTGAATCCAGGTCTTTTGTAACCCCAATGTTTGCAATGAGAATTGCCCACTGCTTTATTTTGGTAAATACAAACATGAAATCAGGCTTTTTGGGTGACCGACTAAAATTAGCGTGTTCTGCACAAACTCCCATATATCTCACTATTTTTGGCACTATTATGAACCGGTTTCTGATCATAGGCTTAGGAAATATTGGCGATGAGTATCGCAACACCCGTCATAATATCGGGTTTGATGTTGTGAATGCGTTTGCATTCAAGCATGGGGGAATGTTTCAATCAGGACGCCTGGCAGATTTTGCCGAGGTAAAATGGAAAGGCAAAGTATTTATCTGCATCAAACCCACTACTTTCATGAACCTGAGTGGAAAGGCGTTTAAGTATTGGATGGATAAAGAAAAGATCGCAGTAGAAGATACGCTGACGATTGTTGACGACCTGGCGCTGCCGCTCGATAAATTACGTTTACGCGGCGCGGGTTCTGATGCGGGTCATAATGGATTAAAGGATATCCAGTTAACATTGGGTACCGATCAATATGCGAAACTGCGTTTTGGGATCGGGAATGATTTTCCAAAGGGAAGACAGGTGGATTTTGTACTGGGCAAATGGCAGCCTGGTGAAATTCCGTTGGTGAATGAGAAGATCGCTAAGTGTACAGAGATCATTGAGTCATTTGCAGCTGTTGGGTTGGAGAAGACGATGAATTTTACGAATAGCTTGAAATTTCCGGGTTAAGATATGCCACTGAAGCACTGAATTCTTTTTCTGTGTTTCAGTGCTTCTGTGGCAAAAAAATAAAATACATACCATGAAAATAATCTGTGTAGGCAGAAACTACGTTGAACATGCAAAAGAACTGGGTAATGAAGTACCTGACGAACCCGTGTTGTTCATGAAACCGAAATCGGCTGTACTTCCTCCTAACACACCGTTCTATTATCCCGCCTTTACCAACGAACTGCATTATGAAGCAGAGATCGTATTGCGTGTTTGCAAGAATGGTCGCTATATAGATATGCAACAGGCAGGTGAGTATTATGATGCCTTTACAATCGGCATTGATTTTACTGCAAGGGATATACAGGCTGAATTGAAAAAGAAAGGTCTTCCCTGGGAGAAAGCCAAAGCATGGGATCATTCTGCTATTCTTGGTAACTGGGTTACTTTTACAGAAGAGATATTAAGCAAGCCCTTGCTATTCTCGCTCGAAAAAAATCATACAAAAGTACAACAGGGGACATCTGCGGATATGCTCTTCTCATTCAATGATATCGTGGTGCATATCTCAAAATATTTTTCACTCAATATTGGCGACCTTATATATACAGGAACCCCTGCCGGTGTTGGTGAAACGGTAACTGGCGACCTGCTGGAAGGATTTTATGAAAACGAAAAGATGTTTGCGATTGATGTTAAGTAGAAACTTATGCTGAGTAACGATGTTTTATTAGAAGCATATCGATTGATGGTCACCGCAAGGTCAATGGCAGAAACGTATGAGGCCAACCGCCATATTTGTAAGTATGTGCATTCAGCATCTTTCGGTCATGAAGCGATACAGATCGCAACCGGGTTACAGCTTGAGCCTTGTGATTGGGTAAGTACTTATTATAGGGACGACAGTATTCTTTTATCGGTTGGTTTCACCCCTTACGAATTAATGTTGCAGTTGCTGGCAAAAAAAGGAGATCCTTTTTCAGGCGGCCGGTCTTATTACTGTCACCCAAGCAGCAAAGATCCCGGCAAACCCTCGATCATTCATCAAAGCAGTGCCACAGGAATGCAGACCATTCCTACCACCGGTGTTGCACAGGCAATACAATATGCAGAACGCACGCAGGCGATTGTATTAAGAAAAACAAAAACAGGCGCTTTGCCGATTGTTGTTTGTTCATTGGGAGACGGGAGTGTTTCGGAAGGTGAAGTGAGTGAGGCGTTTCAGTTTGCGGCATTAAAGCAGTTGCCTATTATTTACCTGGTACAGGATAATCAATGGAGCATCAGCGCAGCGGCAGATGAGATACGCACAACCCATGCGTATGATTACGCAAAAGGATTTATAGGTCTTGAAAGATTACAGTGTAATGGAAGTGATTTAGTAGATAGTTATGAAACCATGCAACAGGCAATCGCCTATGCAAGAACAGAAAGAAAGCCGGTGTTGGTGCATGCAACAGTACCATTGCTGGGTCACCATACCAGTGGTGTACGGAGAGAATTTTATCGCCGCCCTGATAACTTGCTTAAGCATGGGGCCGATGATCCATTGCCCAAGCTCAGGAAACAATTGATGGATGCTGGTATCGCAGAAGATGTGCTGCTGAAAATACAGGATGCTGCATTCATAAAAGTGCAGCACGATTTTGAGCGTGCACAGAATGCAGAGGATCCCGATCCGGCTGCTGTTGCGGACCATATGTTTGCACCAACATCCGTTACAGAAGAAAAAGGAGAACGCACCCCGGTAAAAGGAGAAAAAGTAATGATGGTGGATGCGGCCCTGCATGCGATTGAAGAGTTGATGGAAGAATACCCGGAAGCTATTTTATACGGACAGGACGTAGGCGCAAGATTGGGTGGTGTATTCCGCGAAGCCGCAACGCTGGCTGATAAGTTCGGATCGCACCGTGTGTTCAATACCGCTATACAGGAAGCCTATATAGTTGGGTCAACAGTAGGGCTGAGTGCCGTAGGCATGAAACCGGTTGTGGAGGTACAGTTTGCCGATTACATTTACCCCGGCTTGAATCAACTGATTACTGAAGCCGCCAAGTCCTGCTATTTATCAAACGGCAAGTTCCCCGTACAAATGTTATTGCGCGTTCCTACCGGCGCGTATGGCGGCGGTGGTCCTTATCATAGCGGGTGTATTGAAACCACTTTATTATCTATCAAAGGAATTAAGGTAGTATACCCGTCCAATGCGGCAGATATGAAAGGGTTGATGAAGGCGGCATTCCTCGATCCGAACCCGGTGGTGATGCTGGAACATAAAGGACTTTACTGGAGCAAGGTGCCCGGTACGGATGAAGCCAGGATGATAGAGCCTGCGAAAGATTATATTTTGCCACTCGGGAAAGCCGGCCAGGTGTTAGCTGCCGATACAGCCAGAACCCGTTTGGGTGAAACGATCTGTATCATCACCTATGGAATGGGGGTTTACTGGGCCAAAGCAGCCGCAGAAAAGTATCCCGGTCAGGTAGAGATCCTTGATCTGCGCACGCTTTTCCCATTGGATGAAGAAGCTGTTTTTGCAACTGTTCAGCGTCACGGTAAAGCCATTGTACTAACGGAGGAGCAGCAGAATAATTCATTTGCGGAGGCATTATCGCACCGTATTTCCCATGCCTGTTTCCGTTTCCTGGATGCACCTGTGGAAGTGATGGGTGCTTTGAGCCTGCCGGCTGTACCCATTAACCTGGCCCTGGAAGCCGCGATGCTGCCCACTGCGGCCAAATTAGCCGAAAGGATCGGCAAACTTTTAGCGCTTTAAGGGTTTTCCTTTTCCTTAAACCTCCTATATTTGCACCCCGTTGAAGAAATCCTTCATCCGGTACCTTTGGCGAGGTAGCTCAGCTGGTTAGAGCACAGGATTCATAACCCTGAGGTCTCGGGTTCAAGTCCCGATCTCGCTACATCTAAATTGCCCCTTTTTCGAGGGGCAATTTTATTTTTGGGCCTTCTTGTCATTGTCCTTGTTTATGGAAAAAAGGTAGAGGCGCATCTCAGGAGCAGCAGTCCGACACATTACTCAAAACGCTTTTATGAAAACGATACTAACTTGTCTTCTAGCCATCACTCTCATAAATAAACCCCAGGGCCAACAACGAACTACCTTCGTGTTAAAAGGCAGTATTGGAAACGTTACTGTTGGAAAACTCTATCTAAAATATTACGCTCGCGGTCAAAAAAATATTGATTCAGCAATTATTAAAGACGGGACGTTTATGTTTCAGGGTCTACTGGATGAACCCGCACAAGCCGAACTATCGGATGACCGGACACGGATGAATAAAACGAATGCCAATTATTGTTCTGATCTTTATCTTGATCCAACGGATATGACGCTTTCGCTTACTGCCGGAAATTTTAATGCCTTTCAGCTGAAAGGATCTAAAACAAATGATGAGTATATTATTTTCAATAGCTCGCTCCAACCCTACCTGGATAAAATAGAGTTATTCCGGAGAAAAAAGCAACCGGCTGATTCAGCAAATGCACTTGATGTAGATTCGTTAAACAGCTATATCTCCCTGGTAAAAAGAAACTCGGTAAACTTTATAAATAAGCATCCACATTCTTTTATATCTATTAAAGCAATTCAGCGTTTATCTGTTTATGACGGAATTAAGGTAGACGCATGCCTGGCATTGTTAAAAAAACTTGATCCGGTTGTACAAAAATATTCTGCCGCTACGAAGTTGAAAGCGAGTTATATAGCTTCTATCACTTCAGCTATAGGACAGTATGCACGGGACTTTTCAAGAGTGGATGTTAACGGCAGAAATGTTTCGCTCGCTTCCTTAAAAGGAAAATATATATTATTGGATTTCTGGGCCAGTTGGTGCGCCCCTTGCAGGGAGCAAATGCCGCAGATTAAAACATTGTATCAAAAGTACCAATCAAAGGGGCTTATTGTTATGGCGGTATCCTGTGATTCAAAATACGACGACTGGCAAAAAGCAATACAGCATGATGCGATCGATTCGTTTATTAATATATTATCGTTTACAGATGCAGATATGACTTTTTTAAAGAATCGTACCAATATGTTTGAAGCGAGTTTTAAAGATGAGTTACGTAAACAGTTTAACCTGATGCCTATTCCTGCTGAAATACTGATTGATAAAACCGGGAAAATAGTGGGTCGTTATGGAAACGATGAAAAAGCAGACATCAATATGCTGGATAAGGAACTCGCATTGTTATTGGGAAATGATTAGTATGGTTAATGTGTTTTGTCGAATAAACTCTCCCTTTTATCGAAAACCCGCCTCTTTCGCAGAACCCCATTTCCGCAGGTAGATAATCCCGATATCTTTAATCCATGAAAAAACAAAACCGCTGGTTCGTATGGGACAGGTATGCCAGGATAGAGATTACTTTCTTTGTTATTGTATCCATTGTCATACCTTTTTTAACAAATATAGAGTACACGTACAAACCGGGCGTTGAGCTTCAGGATGATCATTATTATATAGCTTTTATGCGTTCGTTGGTATGGGGAGTGTACCATATCATTCCCTTTTACCTATTTTATAAACTGGCCATCCAGCAATTACTAATTAAAAAAAGATATGGATGGTTTTTACTGACTTTCTTGTGCTTTGTGATCTTCCTGCAATGGTACACTTTGTACTTCCAGTTCTGGAGCTTGTCTAAGCTAACTTTCCTACCGGCACAGATCGTAACTGAAACTTCCGTATGGCTAACGCAAAAGCACTCATTTATTTTTGGCTTTAATTATTGGACAATCCAGTTGACGGAACTGTTGGCGCTGGGCTATTATATTCACTACCAAAAAAAAGAAAATGAGATCGGTGAACTCAAACGCATACAGACCGAAACCGATCTGCAATACCTCAAGGCGCAACTGCAACCGCATTTCTTTTTTAACACCCTCAATAATATTTACTCTCTTGCGCTGCAGCGTTCTGAACTTACTGCACCATTAGTAGCCAAGCTGTCGGATATGATGCGCTATGTATTGTACGAAGCGGAGCAACCGAAAGTTCCACTGGCAAAAGAGACAGGTTTCTTACGTAACTACATCGATGTGCAATCTGTACGGTACAATAAAAAGATAGATATCCGTTTTGATACACAGGGTATCACCGATGCGGTTATGATTGAACCTTTACTGCTACTTCCTTTCGTAGAAAATGCATTCAAACACGGTACGGAAGAAGAGGAGGGGGAAGGATTTATTGAGATCATTATCAGCCTGGCGGGAGAAGAACTTACGTTATCAGTATCGAACAGCAAATCTGCCAAGATCAAACAAGCGAAGCCAACGGGTATTGGTATTGCGAATACAGAAAAGAGGCTGCAATTATTGTATCCTCAAAAACATGCCTTAACTATCCGGCAAACCGAAGGCAGCTATACCTTACTTTTAAGCATTATTCTGAATTAGCGATGGTACAATGCCTGATAGTAGACGATGAACCGCTGGCACAACAGGTTATCGAACAATACATTTCACAAACGGAGGGGTTGTCGTTGGCAGCCAGGTGCTTTAACGCTTCCGAAGCTTTCACTATCCTGCATCAGCAAACAATTGATCTGCTCTTTCTCGATATCAAAATGCCCGCGATTAACGGAACAGAGTTTATTCGGTCGCTTCAGCATCCTCCGGCTTTCATCTTTACCACTGCCTATGCTGAGTATGCTGTTACAGGATTTGAACTCGAAGCAGTGGATTATCTTTTAAAACCTATCACCTACGAACGCTTCAGCAAAAGTGTTGCGCGTTACCTGCAACAGCAATGGGTTCCGCCCCGGATACCTGAAAAAGATTATCTCTACCTCAAAGTAAATGGCCATCTCATAAAGCTGCGTCACCAGGAGATCCTGTTTGCGCAATCCATGCGGGATTATATTAAAGTAGTTACTGTTACCGGCAGTTACCTAACACACCTCACCATGAAGGTATTGTTAGACCTATTACCGCAGCAAGATTTCAAAAGGGTGCATAGATCGTACATCGTAAATATGGGGCGTATAGATGTGCTAAAGAAAGATGCAGTTGTTGTCAATAAAACAGAGATTCCTGTTGGGGACAATTATAAAAGTAACCTGAAAAGCCCTTAACTGAATTCCAAATTGATGTATATTAGTATCCGTTATCGGTAGTTTTAGCAGCAATCCCCCCCCAGCTGTATTAAAGTGAAATCATTTTAACACCAAAACCTTACCATGAGATACATTCTCCGTACCTCACTATTCGTGATCGTTTTCTCTTATTTCTCCGCTTCCGCCCAATCGCTGGAGGAAGCTTTGAAAACTGCCAAAAAAGAAAACAAGATCGTAATGCTGGCTGTTGAGTCTGAAAAATGCAAACAGTGTAACGAGGTAGCTACTCAGGGACTTTCATCGGATATGATTAAACGGGTGATCAATGCCAGTGCGGTACTTGTGAAAGTACCTAAAGTGCCGGAAGAATTGAGTGGACCTTATTCTGTGTATTACATTCCTGCTGAATTTTTTGGTGTTATCTATATGGATGCGGATAAAAATGTGTTGACAGTTTATAACGGAAGTTCTACATTTTATAAAATGTATCTTGATAATCTTGAAAAAGCTATCAAGGAAAAAGAAAGCGGGAACGGTAGCCTGGGTCAACTGGTTAGTGATTATTATGGAAAGAAAAACGGCTTTGAAACTTCCTATGCCCTGATCGATAAGATCATCAAATCTGGGCTCGAACCCAAACAGGAAATCATTGACGACCTTACTCAAAAAGCGCCCGCCGATTCTATCAACTCTTTAACGTTTCTTCAATTTGTTGAACGCGCTGCGTGTGAACTTGGGTCTGTAGCCCATGCATATACAATTAAAAACCTTGACAATTATAATATGTCGTGGTACAGGATGCCCACCAATGAAAGAATCAATATTAATAACAGGGCCTATTATAAATCTTTGCGCAAGGCAATTGCCAGTAAGGATATTTCTTATATGTACAGGGTCTCTTCTTTACGGTCGGGTATGTTTCAATCTTCCGGCCCCCAGGTAATGCAAAGGGTTCGGGAAGAAACCATGCTCCAGTATTACAAAGGCGTTAAGGATACCAATGTCTATGTAATGAGTGCTTCCAGATTTTACGATAACTTTTTTATGAGCATCAATGTAGACAGTATTGCAAAAATTGATTCGGTTAAAAAAGCAAACCTCTTTAGAATTCCCGAGGCGATGATGAAACAAAGTGGTGCAGTAGCGGTTCAGCAGCAAACTGTGAGCTTTGTACCCACCGCTGCTTATTATGCCAATAGTTTGAACGAAGGTGCCTGGACAGTGTACACATTTTCAAAAGTTCCACAATACCTCGGTAGGGCATTGCTGTGGGCAAAGAGGGCCATAGAATTCATGGAAACGCCGGAAATAATGGATACCTACGCGAGGATCTTATATAAAACCGGTAACAGGAACGTGGCCATCGAATGGGAAACCAAAGCCATCGCCACTAACAAGGAAAGAAAGATCGGATCGGCGGAATATGATAAGGTGCTCGCAGCCATGCAGAAGGGAATGGATAAAATTGATGAGTACTAAGTAGCCTTATCATTCGTATTCCTCACCAGGCTGATCCCCGCTGAAAAGAAGAGAGCTCCCAGGATCCCATATAAAAGGATCGCTTTTATATTTCTGGTAGTGCCGCTGTTTCCATCCATAAATACAATACCGGCGTATATCAAACCAATGATGCCGAGTATTGAAAGGATAATGCCTAATAGTCTCTTTTCCATTTTACGTGTTTAAAGTGAATGCGATCTTTTCTCTGTAACGTAATACAAAAGCTGTGCCTCCATCTGAATCAGCCTGTTTTCCACCTATTTTTTCTACATTTAGTATAAAGCAACAGAAATGCGATCAGCTTACCTGCTATTAGTACATAATAACCCCGGCCAATTAAGAAGGCTGATCCGGAAGCTGATGACGCCCAATATTGATTTCTATATTCATGTTGACCGTAAAGCAGAGATGCACACCTTTTTAAAAGAGATCAGCCTTCCGCAGGTATTTTTTATTCAGAAAAGGGAAAAAGTAAACTGGGGTGGATACAGTATCATTAAAGCTACTGTAAACGGATTTGAACAGATCCTTGCATCCGGCATTCCATACAACTATATTACTTTACTGAGCGGTCAGGATTATCCTTTAAAAAGCAATGCGGTCATTGAAGACTTTTTTCAGCAGCATCCCGGTAAAGCTTTTATGGGTTTTGAATCGGTAGAAAATGAATGGCAGGAAGCTTTGCCAAGACTGAACCGGTATTTCTTGACCGACTATCCTTTCCCCGGAAGTACTACGATCGAAGGATGGATCAATAAAATATTCCCTGCCCGCAAAAAGCCGGATGGATTGGTGTTTGTAGGCAGGTCGCAATGGTTCAGTATCACACTTGAACAGTTGCAATATCTTGTTACTGTTTTAAAAATAAACCAGCGGCTTGCCAGCTATTTTCGGTTTACCTGGGGTAGTGACGAGTTTGTATTTCAGACACTGTTATTCAACTCATCGTTTAAGGACCAGATGGTGAATGATAATTTGCGGTATACCAATTGGGCGGGTGGAGGAGCAAGTCCTAAGACTTTAACAATGGATGATAAAGATGACCTCTTGAGGTCAGTAAAACTTTTTGCGAGAAAGTTTGATGTGAATGTGGATGCAGGGATACTGGATATACTTGATGCGATTAGGTGATCGGTTAGTATCAGTAATGACTTTCGTATATTTATTGAGCCATATCAAAATACCATATGAAAAAAGCCAACTTCTCCTTTCTCGCACAGACATTGCTGTTGCTTACGGTAATTGTATCAGCGGCATTACCCGTAAAAGCCGACCCACCTTCTGTAGAAGGCAGATGGGATATCACTATCAAAAATATGCTGGGCAAAGATGTTCCTTCCTGGCTGGAAGTAATGCATTCCGGCAGAGGTACTTTAATCGGAAGGTTTGTATATGCGTTTGGCAGTGCACGTCCTGTTGCGCATATCAAACCGGCTAACGGAAAATATACTTTCTCTATCCCGATACAATGGGAACCCGGAACAAGTGATATGGAATTTGAATTTTCCATGACGGGAGATAGTTTAACAGGCACCATGTTATATACCGATGGAAAAAAATACGACTGGTCCGCCATGCGCGCCCCTTCCTTGCGTAGAACTGCAGAACCGATATGGGATAAAGCTGTTACACTTTTTAACGGTAAGAATATAGACGGATGGCACGCAATGGGTGCTAATCAATGGCTGGCAGAAGCAGGTGTTTTGCGAAGCCCCAAATCAGGTTCTAATTTAGTATCCGACAGGTCTTTCACAGATTTTAAATTGCATATCGAGTTCCGTTATCCGAAAGGAAGTAACAGCGGCGTCTATCTCCGTGGAAGGTATGAAGTACAGATTGAAGATAGCAAAGGGCTGGAGCCTTTGGTTGACAGGTTCAGTGCGATCTATGGGTTTCTGCCACCCAATGAAATGGTCGCAAAAGATCCGGGCGAATGGCAATCTTATGATATCACATTGGTAGGTCGCAGGGTAACAGTTATTGCCAATGGTAAAACAGTGATCTGCGATACAGAAATTCCGGGTATTACCGGTGGCGCATTGAACAGCAAAGAAGGCGAGCCGGGACCCTTATTGATTCAGGGAGATCATGGACCTGTTGAGTTCAGAAATATTGTTATCACGCCGGCGAAACAGTGAGTAGTGAGTGTTTGGTCGGGATTTCTACTCACTATTCACTACTCACTATTCACAAGTCCGCTTTATATCCTATCACCGGAATCAGTCCCAACAGGTAATTGTAACGGATCTTTCCGGTGGATGCATCAAACGACTGGCTTACCGGGTTATCGCGGTTGGTCAGATTTTGAACACCTACAATTAATGAGCCCGTCATTTTTTTGTATTGTACTTTCCATTCTCCCTGCAGATCGATCCGGAAGAATGCAGGTAACTTGTCTCCATAGATTCTTTGATTGTCGAGAACCGTTGATTTTTTTACGATGGATTGTGCCAGATCTATCGGCGTTACCCTTACTCCGCCATTGTGGATCATTTTAATATCCAGTGATAGGGTTGATGAACGTTTCCGCAGGTTCCATTCCTTGCCCATTAAAAAGGTCCATGCATTGTTTGAATTGTAGCGGGTGTTTCTCCAAATATTATCGGATGGGAGGTATTTCGATTCATATAAGCTTACCGTACCTAACAGGTAGAACTGGTCGTTCCAATATCTTTCCAATGTAAGTTCCAGACCATAATTCTTTCCTTTACCTGTGTTATTCAGCGGTTCGATCGCATAGTCATCGTCAAGATTAATGATGCTATAACTGGTGGCTTTGCCGGCTGTTACCGGTACATTATATAGCGCCTGGTAGTATACCTCCGCTTTTACATTCCAGTTAGGAGCAAATTGAATACTGTAGCCTGCTACATAATGATCGGATCTGCTGAAACCTAATCCCTTGTTAGGTTGCAGCGAATCGGTTCCGACCTTTATCCTCGCAAAATAATTCCCGAGGGGTTGTATCTGTCCATGCGATCCATATCCTAAAGAGAGGTACTGATTTTTAGCTGTCATAAAACGGATACCCATTCTGGGTTCGAGTGATGATGTTTGGTTGAGTGAGAAAAACTGTGCGTGCAATCCCGCCTGTATTCTGAGTCTTGCTGTGGGATCCCATTTCCATTGCGAAAAGACATTGGTTAATCTTGTATCACCGGTCGCTTTTATTTTATCCTTTAGTACATTACTTACTGCCTCGCGTTGTTTAAGATCAAATCCTTTGCCGGTTGTATAGGCGCCTATTTTAAAGAGATGATGTTTATTTATTTTATGCGTAACTACCATCGATAGCACAAGGTTCTTTTCATTGAACTGGTTATTGCGCGTAATGATCAGCGGACCATTGTATTTTTCCAGCTTGCTGTCTTCATCGGTATAGCTATCGCCATTGAGACTCAGGATGGTGTTCAATAAAGTTTTTTTGCCGAGCAGGATGCTGTGTGAAATACCCATTGCGCCTGTATTGCTGGCATCGCTGTTACCACTTCGTTTGGAAGGATCTCTGGTCCAAGTAACAGAATCATTGGACGCGGTACTGTATTGTTTGCTCAAACCACCAAATCCAAAAATACCAATGTCCCCTGCTTTTTTTGCATCGAGATGAATATTAAACGACAGATCCTGGAAAGAGGTTTCTGCATTACTGATCTTGAACCCGAGATGCTGCATCAGTGTAAGAAAACCATACCGGTAATTAACAAGATAAGAGCTGTTAGATCCTTTTTTGAAGTATCCTTCACTGGCCGCATCGATGCCGATGGTGCTGATTGAAAATGTATGTTCGCGTTTGTCTTTGTTCCCTTTTCGTAAATGAATATCAAAAACTCCTGACAAGGCATTTCCATATTCTGCCGGGAAAGCTGCCGTTATAAAATCTGAATTGGCCAAAAGTTGCGCACTTAGTATGGATATGCCACCACCGGAAGTACCCACGCGTGCAAAATGATTCGGGTTGGGTATATCCACACCTTCCATCCGCCATAGCAAACCATTGGGTGCGTTACCGCGAATGATCAATGCGTTCTTATCGCCATTGCCTGCTACGCCTGCAAATGCAGTAGCTATGCGGGCGGGATCGTTCAGGCCGGCAGCAAAGCGTCTGGTTTCTTCAACGCTAAACATTCTTGCACTTACGAGTGCCAGTTGGTTAACGGGTTTTGATTTATGAATGCTGCTTTTTAAAATGATCTCTTTTCCGGAAGTGATTTCCTCTTCCATTTCTATCGGAAGAAAAAGTTCTTTGCCGGATTCTACAGACAGGTTGGTAAGCGTTATTATTTTATACCCGATAAAACTGATCCTTACCGATTGCCGGCCCACCGGAATATTTTTTAGTAGGAATGAGCCCGTTGAATCGGTAACAACTATTTTAGGAGACACTCCTAACCATTCAATGGTTGCCCCAGGCAAAGCTGTTTTCAGCGATCGGTCTATCACTATCCCTTTCACATTCTGAACAGGTTTTTCCTGAGCAGCTACTGCAAAGAATATATGGCAGTATAGAAATGACAGGAACAGTGATCTCATGATAGATAGCAGCTAATACTTGCAATTAACAGATAAATAAGTAATTTAGGTAACCTTATATTTTATAACCTTACTTCGATGCGATGGCTTACCGTACGGTCAAAGTTTTTTTACTGTCAATTATGTTAGCTCCCATACTTTCTTCTGCACAGAACGGTCATATTTCTGCACCATTTATTTTATGGCCCCAAGGTGCGCCCGGTGGTGGTGCCAATAACCTGGCGGAAGTAAATACAACAAAACCCAGCGACAGAACCGTAAGCGATAAAGCGGTGATCAGGATCGGCAAGGTAAGCAACCCAACGGTTACTGTGTATTCTCCTAAAAAAGAATTGAATACCGGCGCAGCGGTGATCGTGTGTCCCGGTGGCGGATATTCCATACTGGCCATGGACCTGGAAGGCACGGAGGTTTGCGAATGGTTCAATTCTATAGGTATAACAGCAATCCTTTTAAAATACCGCGTGCCGGTAAAAACAGGAATGCCGCGATACCAGGCGCCGCTGCAGGACGCCCAACGGGCAATGGGATGGGTGCGGCAACATGCGGCTGAGTATGGTATTAATAATACCAAGATCGGGATACTTGGATTTTCAGCTGGCGGGCATCTATCTGCAGCGCTCAGTACCAACTATCAAAAACGAACATATGAACCGATAGATGCAGCAGACGCATTGAGTTGTCGTCCTGATTTTGTGATGCTTATTTACCCGGCATATTTAACGGTGAAAGACGAAGGGGATAAAGTGGCACCTGAATTACCGGTAAGCAATACCACGCCACCAACCCTGTTGGTGCAAACACAGGATGATGGTGTAAGGGTAGAGAGCAGCCTGTTCTATTATCTTGCCTTAAAAAAAGCGGAAGTCCCCGCTGAAATGCATTTGTATGCGAAAGGGGGACATGGATATGGTATGCGGAATAAAGGGAACGGTATTGACAAATGGCCCCAAAGAGCGAAGGAATGGTTGCAGACGATTGGGGTAATCAGTAGCGATTAATCTATTTTGTTACGTCTTACGTGTTGCTTATATTGTAGGGATAAAACCCAGCTAAATATAATCTATGCGAAGAGCCTTTCTTTTTATATCCGTACTCCTCATTTTCGTATCTGCATTTTCTCAAACCAAAACAATTGAAGGATATTATCCTTTATTGCGTAAAACATTTGTGGAAGAGAATGCTTATAAAACAGTAGGTTTTGTTGAGAAGTACTGGCGGATTGCCGGTAACACAGGTTTTAATGAGAGCATTCATTATGTTGAGAATATACTGGTGGCTGCGGGTTTTAAAAAAGAGATCAACGGAGAGGCAGACGGTCCACTTACTTATCGTGTGGAAACAAGAAAAATGCGCGGACCCACCTGGGAGCCTATTAGCGCATCACTGACGATTGAAGGAGAATCTACGCCATTATTACAAACAAGTACCAACCGGAATATGATCACCATTAATTCGGCCAGTACACCGGCTGAAGGTGAAACTGCCGAAGTCATCTATGTAGGCAAGGGAACAAAGGCAGAACTGGAAGGAAAAGATCTCAAGGGAAAGATCCTTTTTGGTGAAACATCGATCGGTTCCTTGTATACAACCGCCATCGCAAATGGCGCTATAGGCGCAATGGCCTTTTCAATACCGGCTTATACAAAACCTGAAAAAAATATTCATTCGATACAATTCTCCCGGATCAGTTATTCAGATCCGGCCAAACAGAAATGGGGCATATTATTATCCTATAACGCGAAGGAGAAATTGAAGGCGGCATTGGCAAAAGGACCCGTACGCGTGAATGTGAAAGTGAGTACCAAAATATATACATCGGATGAGTTGACGATCATTGCCAATGCAAGGGGTAGTGTATTGCCTGATGAACGCTTTGTTTTTAGTGCGCATGTACAGGAGCCAGGCGCCAATGATAACGCTACCGGGGTGGGTACACTGGCAGAGATGGCTAAGGTAACCGCGGAACTCATACAACAAAAAAAGTTTGCACCATTGCGTACGATCACATTTTTATGGGGTGAAGAAATATCTTCTACCCACAGGTATATCGTTGATGATAGCGTAAGGGCGAAAGGAATCAAATGGGGTGCGAGTCTTGATATGGTAGGAGAAGATGTTACCAAAACCACCGGGAGTTTCCTGATTGAAAAAATGCCGGATCCCTCTGCTATCTGGACAAGAGGAAAAGAAAAGCATACCGAATGGGGCGGTCGACCATTAAAAGAATCGGATATGTTTCCGCATTATTTCAATGATTTCTTACTGAACCGCTGCAGGCAACAGGCTAAATCAAATGGATGGGTAGTGAATTCAAATCCATTTGAGGGTGGCAGTGATCACACACCTTTCCTCAATGCAAAAATCCCCGGGTTATTGATGTGGCATTTTACCGATGAGTTTTATCACACAGACGGAGACAGGCTCGAGATGGTGTCTGCTGCTGAAATGAAGAACGTGGGTGTGAGTGCTTTGGCAGCTGCCTATACATTGGTTTCTGCGGATGCAAAAACAGCTGTTGCGTTGATTGACGAGATCACCCTGAATGCAATTGAACGTTTAGATGTTGAGTATGCACTAAGCAAAGAAGTAGTGGCGAAAGGAGGTAGTGTAGCTACTGAACAGCATATTTTAGATGTATGGTCATCATGGTATAAAGATGCGATTGGAAAAATGACAGATATTAATACTGGCGGGGTAACTACAGAGATTCAGAAAAAAATAGAAGCTTCACAGAAAAAAGTGATGGAAAAGAATGCGTTGCTCAATAATCAACTTGCTACAAAATAAGTAATCAGTGAGCAGCGACTAATTGGTTACTGCTCACTGATTCACGAATAAAGGGCTTTTGCCAAAGCATCCTTCACCTTCTTCAAAAATGGTGGCACAATCACAAAGGGATCACCTGCCGAAAGTGTTTCAATAGGTAAATAGCCTCTGTAGCTGGATTCCTTTGCAATGCGCATAAGTTTCTCAAGATCCATATCTTCTGTTTTGCCATTATAATTGAGCTTTTCTTTTACCTGCCAGTTAACAGCATATGAAGTTGTTTTGCGGATCTCGCTGTAGGGTTCAAGTGTTACAAAGCTGCCGGTATCGAGCACTAAACCAAACCATTCACTGTTTACTTTTTTGATAATATCAATAGTTTGATCAGCAGTTTTGATCAGGTCATTGTGGTTTTGTACTGCTACGATCACACCATGTTTTTTTCCATGGTCGGCGCATTCTTTAAATGCGGCTACCACCCATTCTTCGGCTTGTTCCCATGTGTAGCCTGCCGGTAATGTTTTTCCTGAAAATACCCTGATCACCGGGGCACCCAGTTTAGCGGCCACTTCGATCCATTGTTTTACAAATGCCACATCGGTCTCTCTTTTTGTTTTATCCGGGTCTGCAAATTCATTGCGCACGCCAGTTCCGCTGATGTCTACACCGAGGGCATGGGCCTTTCTTTTTAGCTGATAAATATATTCATCTGAAGGGATGGCCGGATATCCGGGAAAATAATAGCCGGTCATATCGATGGCATCAAACCCTTCCCTTGCGCAGAATTCGATCAATGCTTCAAGGGTAGTTGCACCTTTGGTTAATGGCTGGTTGAATGAGTATGCATTCAGGCTGATTTTAAAACGATTGCCGGGAGGATTTTTTTTTATTTGCCTGGCAAATGCAAAGGATACATTTCCCATCCCGAACACAGCAGATAAAGTAGTAAGTGAACGTATAAACTTTCTTCTTTCATTTTTCATAAAGCTGTGTTTAGTCATTATCCATAAACAAATTTTTCCATAATCTTCATCGATCCGAGCGCATCTCCGGCTGAGCATGGATTTTCTCCATTGCCTGCAAAATATGCTGTCACTTTTTCTATCATGGGATATTGTATATTTTCAGGAGGCTCAAAACTGAGTACTTCTTCTTTTCCATCACCACTGATAGTGATGCTGTGATCAAAGACGGGAAAGGATATTTTTCCTTTTGATCCGATGATTTCAAACACATCTTCATAAGACGACTGACCTGCAGAAAAGCACCATTGCCCATTAAAGAGTACATTATTGCTTAAACGGATAATGCCTGTTACTATATCTTCTGCCTGGTAAAGCCCGGCCTGGTTGGCACTAAGACCATGCGACTGTAATGCCTCCCCGAAAAAAAATAAGACAAGATCGAGTTGATGCGGCGCCAGATCATAAAATAATCCTGCACCTGCAATTGCGGGATCAACCCGCCAGTTGGTTTCGCTGTCAGCTATCATGGACGACTTATCGGGCTGTATCATACTGATACGTACAGAACGGACATCGCCGATATGTTTTGCAGCGAGTAATTCTTTTATTTTCAAAAATTTTGGCAAAGCCCTGCGATAATGTGCCACGCACAATTTTACCTGTGTTGAGTTGGCAACTGACTGCATACGCATACAGGAAGCAGAATCCAGGGACATGGGTTTTTCTACGTACACAGGTTTCCCTGCCTGTAAAGCCGCAATGGCATATTCTTCATGATATTTAGGTGGAGTGGCAATGTAGATAGCGTTCACTTGAGGATCGTTGATCAGTGCGGCTGCATCAGCGTACCATTTGGGTACACCGTGCCGTTGGGCATAATCTTTTGCTTTTTCACCATCGCGCCGCATAACGGCAATAAGCGATGATCCGGCTACTTTATTAAACGCGGGTCCGCTCTTCACTTCCGTAACATTTCCGCAACCGATAATACCCCAATTAATCATATTCATTATATAGCAGCAATTTGCTTAACAAAATACAGGTTATTCAATCAAGTTACCCGAACAACTACATCGTTTTCGTAAATTTAGCCAATACTAACTGTCGCCGGGTTGGTCATCACAATAAATACCTGCGTAACTTTTGCATCCGGCAGGTAATCGATTCGTCTGCAGGTAGCCATATTAGAAAACGTCATAAAAACGATCAGCATGTCATCAAGAAGAAGTTTTATTCAGAAGTCGGCACTGGGCCTTGCGGGTTCGGTTGCGATCCCTTTTTTAGGAAAGTCATCTCTTTTGCAGGAGGAAAGTATCAGCGCTGTAAATGCGTCTGACTTGGCTGTAGGTGTTGCAGGTTTTACCTTTGCCAAATTTAAGCCTGAGCAGTGCGTTGAAATGATGAAAAAGATCAACGTTAAGAACCTTTCTTTAAAAGAGATCCATTTGCCACTAAACAGTAGTGATGAGAAAATTAAAGCTGAGGTTGAAAGATACGCAGCGGCAGGGATCAATATTTATGCGGTTGGTGTGATATACATGAAAACAAAAGAAGCCGTTGACCAGGCTTTTGCTTACGCTAAAAAAGTAGGTGTTAGCCTGATCGTTGGTGTGCCTAACTATGATTTATTGGATTACGCGGAAGAAAAAGTAAAACAGTACGACATCAGACTCGCGATACATAACCATGGACCAAAAGATCCTTTGTACCCGAGTCCGAAAGATATCTATGACCGTATCAAAGACAAAGATCCCCGCGTAGGTCTTTGCATCGACATTGGTCATACAAGAAGAGCGGGTGTGTTACCTGAAAAAATTGTAAAAGAGTATAAAAAACGTTTATTCGATCTGCACATCAAAGATGTCACCGAAGGTGTGGAACAAGGCAAGGCAACTGAAATAGGTCGTGGTGTGATCGATTTTCCTGCATTGGTAAAATCGCTTAAGCGTATCGGATACACGGGTGTCTGCAGTATTGAATATGAAAAAGATATGACGGACCCGATGGTGGGGATCGCAGAGTCTATTGGGTATTTCAAGGGCGTGCTTGCGGCGGAAGCTTAAAGTAGATGTTAGATGATAGATGTCAGATGTTAGCAATCTTGTGCTAACATCTGACATCTATCATCTTTACTGGTTCGGCGGTGTCGCCGGAAGATTACAGTTAAGATCATACAACCTTCTTGCATCATAATATTTCTTTCCTTCTGATACTAAGAAGGATTGGCAGCCTTCATCTCTTCTGCCCATATTGATCAGGGCAATGCCTCTGAAGTATTCAGCTTTACCATCAACCGCTCCTTTATTGGCGATTCCCATTTCGAGATATCTTACGGCAGTTCCGTAGTTCTGCATAAGAAAATAGGAGAGACCGATATTTTCCATGGCAGCGTAAAAAGTGGGATTGATCTTTAAAGCTTTTTCGTATAGGTCGATCGCGTTTTTAAAATCGCTTTTTACAAACGCATCATTGCCGCGTTTGAATACATCATAGAAGATCGCACTATCCTTAAAGTTTCCCTGCGGCGGTGCGCCCGGATTTTGTGGCGCCTGACCGGGCAGTTGTATTGCCTGGGAAGGTCCTGCCAATGCCTGTGCCGTAGTAGTGCTGCCGGTAACAGTGGTATCTCCGGCCATCTGGTGCATGGCCCTGCTGTTATTGATCGAAACGGAATCCTGCGGGTATAGCGCCAACGCACTATCAGCCACTTTCAGCATATACGGTACGGGATATTTCATTACGGTTAGCGCATAGAGATAATTGTTCCATGCACCCGCTACGAGTACATCTTTTCTGTATTTACGAAAAGTCTGGAAAGCTTTCTTGATCCTTATCGAGTCCTGTTTATTGGCACAGGTAAAAGCGAGTAACCCAAAATAGGCAAGATTACGTGGTCTGTTATCAAACGCAATGATGGAGTATTTATAGGCACTGTCGAACTGCTTGGTTTCAAAATACATTTTGCCTTTTACAAATTCTGCATAATACAGGTATGGATTTTCTTTGGCCACATTTTCAAGCATGGCCACTCCTTCTGTAAATCTATTTTCTGCTATCAGGTATCTCCCCTTGATAACACTAATGGGCAATCCCCACATGGTTACGTTTGGCATTGGAGGAAACAGGTCGTTCACCTCATACGATTTATGTGCCATTATATCTGCATTCACGTCATCGAATACGGTGTTCTGTACGATCATCGATTGAAGGTTCTGGTTAGATACATAAATGGCGGGCACCATGCAAATGGCAGCGAGGGCGAGGTAGATGCGGAGACGGTTGCCGGCAACTTTTTTTGTGGTGGGCGCATTCAGGACGGAGAGCCGGTAGTTCTCACTGATATTAAGGGCAAGCAGTATAATAAAATAAAGCTGCATGGTGGCCCTTTCCAGCGGAAAGTTGAAAAGCGAATCGCAAAAATAGGCAGCTATCCCGATCAGTGATATGGTGAGAATAACCTTATTATCATTCGATATCGTTTTTGCAAAAAGATTTCTGAACGATACAATCGGAATCACTAGAAAAAGCAGTAGGTAAACCACTCCGCCAAATATGCCTGTTTCTCCCAGCACTTCAAGAAAGTCGTTGTGTGAGTGTACACTGATGGCATTATCATCATTATAAAATCTTTCGTAAGGAATAGATGAGATCTTCCAGTTGCCAAAACCAACACCTCTTACAGGATGGTCTTTAAAAAGTGCAATCGAAGCACGCCATATATTACTACGTCCCGAAGTGCCGGTATCAGATAAATTGATCGTACTGATCCTTTCTGTAACGGTTCCGAAGTTTCCGGTACTTCCTGTAACCGGCGCTATCCTTCTCTGCGTATCGATAGTAATCTGTGCAAGAACAATACTGATCACAAGTGGTAACACAAAAAAACCCAACTTTTTAACAAGATTGCGGCCGTCTTTGTGACTTGCATAGTCATAAATGCAGAACACAAAATAAACGATCACCTCTGCCACCAATCCCACAAATACAGAACGCGTGTTGCTCACAAATAATGTATACAACACAAATGTGAGGATCACAAAATTGATGATTCTGAATAAACGTTTTCCATTGTACAAACCATACAGTACAAAAGGGGCTTTTATTAAAACACCGGCTGCGAATACATCCTTATTGCCCGTATTTCCGCGCATACTCAATACCGCACTAACAATGCCATTCACGCCTATATCGCTCAGAAATGCCTGCATGGCTTCAATACACTGGATGAACATGATAAAGGCAATGACCTGCGCTATGTAGGGAAACAGCTTTTCAGTTTTTTGAAATACCAACAGTAGATTCACAAAGCCGATCAATGCAATGGCTAAGCGTGTGTAACCGATATAGAATTCGAAAACATTAAAGGCCGAAAAGAAACTGATACCGGCGATCAAAAAAAACAGGCCGTATACAAGAACAGGTGCACGTGTTATGGTGTTGCTGAATTGTGTATCATAGTCGTTATGCCTTGTGCGGTTACCAAAATACAGGTATACGATCACGCATAAGTTCAGTATGGAGAGAAACAGCCATTGCGGGCCGTTATAGTCAATGGCGTCGCCTTTTGGAATAAATTCCAGCATCAGGTACAATCCAATGATCACAAGATTCACATAGTCGATCGTACTGAGCGGGGGAAAACTGGCCGCGGCTGAGGTTTTATTACCTTTCATGAGAGCGAAATTAGGCAATTTACGGAACTCTTGGGTAGTCGATAGTCCATGGACCATGGACTATCGACTATCGACATATTTGTTCTTATCTTACCATAAATCAATTGACTGTATTGGAAAAAGCAAGTTCATTTTATACAAAGCACCGCGACAACTTTGTAGCGGTTTATGCAGCAGTGATTTGCTTCATAACCTATACCGTTATCTACGCCTTTCGTAAACCTTTTACTGTTGGTACTTTTGAACACGAACAAGCCATTTTGGGATTGCATTTTAAAGATGCGCTTGTGATCAGCCAGGTACTGGGATATATGATGAGTAAATTTTTTGGTATCCGGTTCATCGCTGAACTGAAAAAGATAGGTCGTGGAAAAGTGATACTTGTGTTGGTAGGGATCTCCTGGCTGGCATTCCTGTTATTTGCCTGGGTGCCCGCTCCCTGGAACATTTTATTTTTATTTGCCAATGGCTTTCCACAGGGAATGTTGTGGGGAGTTATGTTCTCTTATGTTGAAGGAAGAAGGGCCACAGATTTTATCGGAGCCTCACTGGCAGTGAGTTTCATTTTCGCTTCGGGTCTTGTCAAATCAATTGCGCGTTGGTTCATGATCCACTGGAATGTGACCGAATTATGGATGCCGTTTATAACGGGGTTGGTTTTTGTGATTCCTTTACTGGGCCTGGTCTGGCTGATGGAAAAAATACCCCAACCTTCTGAAAAGGACATTGCTTTAAAAATGGTAAGACCTCCTTTGGATAAGCAGCAGCGTAAAAAGTTTTTGCAAACTTTCCGCCCCGGTATTATTCTGCTGATCATTATCTATGTCTTCCTCACGATCTTCAGGGATATCCGGGATAATTTTGCGGCGGATATCTGGAAAGACCTGGGTTTCAGTAACCAGCCATCCGTCTTTACCAATACTGAGATTCCCATCACGATTATTGTATTGATCCTGATTGCCTCCATGATGTTGATCCGGAATAACCGGCGAGCCTTCATGATCACACATTATATTATTATGACCGGGTTTTTACTGGCCGGTATCAGCTCGTTTCTTTTTATCACCCACCACTTGGATCCGTTCATGTGGATGACGCTGGTAGGGCTGGGGTTATATATAGGTTATATTCCTTTTAACTGTATTCTTTTCGACAGAATGATCGCAACTTTCCGAACTGCGGGGAATGTAGGGTTTCTCATGTACCTCGCCGATTCATTTGGCTACCTGGGTAGTGTAGGTGTGATCTTACTGAAAACAGTGGTTACCGTAAACATTAAATGGACGGTGATCTATAGCAATGGTGTTATTTTGCTTTCAGTGACCGGTGTTTTATTAACGGTTCTTGCAGCGGTATACTTTCATAAAAAATATATAACACTTTTTGAGTCAAAACAGGAAACCCGATTGTATGAAACCAAAATGTATAAGGAAGATGCGTAATTTTTTTATTGCCAGCCTGCTGCTTGTATCCGCGTCAGCATTGAGCCAGGCACGTGTGTATACCGTTTCAAATACCCATTCACATAATGATTACGTGAACCCGGTACCTTTTTTTACCGCGTATAATGCAGGCTTTGGATCAATCGAAGCCGATATATATATATTTAACAACCGCCTGCTGGTAGGGCATGATTCTGCCGACCTGGTTTCGAACCGCAGTATTGAAGCCTGGTATATTAAACCGATTGATTCGTGTATTAAAGCTCATGGTGGTTACATATATGCAGACACATCAAAGCGGTTGATCCTGCTGATCGACATTAAAAATGCGCCAATGTCAACACTCGATTCATTGATTTCGTTACTCAAAAAATACCCCGGTATAACCGGTTGTTCTTCGCTGAAGATTACGATCACGGGAAGCCGCCCTGATCCTGAAACATTTACTCAGTATCCAGGCTTTATCTGGTTTGATGGGGTATTATCTGCATCTTATTCGCCTAAAGCATTGTCGCGGATCGTATTATTCAGCGACAACCTGCGGAGCTATATTAACTGGCGCGGAACAGATACGCTTTCCGCCCCTGGTGCTGAAATATTGCGTGCGGCCATCAGGAAAGGACACAGTTTTCATAAGCCCGTCCGCTTCTGGAACGCACCCGATACACCCAATGCCTGGGAGCAATTAATGAGTCTGGATGCAGACTATCTGAACACGGATCATATCAGCCAGATCTCGCTTTTCCTTGCAAAAAGGCCTTAAATCGTATTTTTTAGGGTAGATTTCCACCTTAATCTGCTTCCTGCTTAGCTAAAAGCGCGAAAACCCGTGGAATTCACTACATTTAGTCTTTAAAAATTAATATTATGGCAACAGGAGTTGTAAAATGGTTCAACGATTCAAAAGGTTTCGGATTTATCACACCAGATGATGGTGGCGAAGATCTGTTCGCACATTTTTCTGCTATTAACATGGGCGGATTCAAATCTTTGAAAGAAGGTCAGAAAGTGTCCTTCGAAGTAACAGATGGAAAAAAAGGTAAACAAGCTTCAAATATTCAGTCTGCCGAATAAGCGGAAACGCATTTCCTTTACCAATACTGTTTCTCTGTAGCCCTGTGTTGTTCTCAATACAGGGCTATTGAGTTAGTGACCTTCACCAAAGCTCATTTGAAGCAGTCCAGTTTACTTAGCACTTTCGCTTTACTGAAAGGATGTACTGATAAAAGCAGATAACCACCACCATTTAGTGATGGATCTTTTTTGAAGATACCCAGGTTATGTACACCCAGCACGAGAGGTCCCAGTTTAACTGCCATACCTACCCATAGTTGTCCCTGTGTATTGAATTGCACCGGCATATAGGCGCCGAGCCCTATCGTTTCCCACCTGGGTGTTACCGTAAAAAGGTTCAGTTCTCTTGTATGAAGTTTGAATGCCGAAGAGCTTGAAAAAAAATTGAAACTCATTTCTCCATTCAGGTAAAAATTATTGCCAAAGTTCCTGTCAACATTAATGATCAGTCGCGTAGGATTGCTGACACTAAAATTTTCTGTGATCGATCTGGATGCAGTAAAAACTGTACTGAGTGAATCTCGCAAACCCTGCAGGTCTGCTGTCTGGCTAAGCTTTGCATCTATTGTATTATCCGGGATGGTGGTGATGGGGCTGCTGAATTCTGTTGCATTGGTACTGGGTTTAAATGAATTGGCACCAATATCCATGATGCTCACACCCAGCTTCCAGCTATAGTTAACCGGGTTATTGGCTGTATTGCTGTTGGTAAAAGAATTATATAGCAGGTATTCGGCCCCAATGCTCAGACCCAGCGCCATGCGCGACCTGTTGATAAAGTTACTGATACCTCCGGCCTGTCCCGGTGCCAGGTCATAATTATCTGAATAGGCAAACGCCCCACTTCCATCTGTAAAGTTGTATGTAGTATCAGCAATGTTCTTTGTTTCGAGATAACTGAGCCGGTTGATCTTTATGTAGGCACCTGAGACGCCTTTCATTATTTGCAGTGTAATGCCGCCTGTGAGTTTTGCATCAGTGTTCTCCATCAATACCTGGGAATAATTAAGATCAGCTTCCAGCCATCCGCTATGTGTAGCGAAGCCCTGTATATAGGGGGTATTCCGGTTTGTGATCAATAAGCTGTGAATACTATTGATAGTATCCATAATATTTACCGGCAGTGTTTTAACATGATTATAAGTACGTGCACGGATATTAAAGTTGATGGCTTTGTTATTATCGATCTTATAGAGGAAATTGAAAAAACTGAGATCTACATTGGCATGAATAAAATGACTTCCAAGGCCTGGTTTGAAACGAAGCCCAGAACTATCTATATAAGTGGAGCTGGTGCTCATTTTGGCCTGAACGGAGAAAAGGCTCAGATCCCATTTATATGCTGAGTTTACAGAAGCAGCAGGATTATTAAAAACAGCAGTGCTGCCGGTATAGGCCGATCCATGTAATGCCTGATACCCCTGCGCTTTGAGCAGGCAGACATTGGTAAGCAGTAGTAAAATTAAAAATTGAAGCCTCATTAAGTGGGTAAGATACAAAGTGCGGGATAAATATGCTTAAGAAAGCGTTAATTAGCCCTTAACTAAAAGCCCGAAGGTTTTTGTAAGTTGTAACGTCTAATTATCAATAAGCCGCCATTTGAACGATCCAGCATTCATTCTTTCTTTACAAAATGGGGAACCCGCTGCCTTCAGGCAAATGGTAGAGACCTGGCAGCATATGGTATATAATACGGTATTGGGTATTGTACAGGATGTGCAGGAGGCCGAGGATGTAACGCAGGAGGTATTTATCCAGGTGTATCAATCGGTGCATGGTTTCCGGGGCGAATCAAAATTATCAACCTGGGTTTACCGGATCGCGGTGATGAAGGCACTTGATGCGGCGCGGAAACGAAAGGCAAAAAAACGGCTATCGGGATTGCTTTCTTTTTTTGGCGGAAGCGATATGCCGGAAGCTATTCATTTTCATCATCCGGGTGTACAGGCAGAGAATAGGGAGCGATCAGAAGTTCTTTTTAAAGCGATCAATACGCTACCACAAAACCAACGGATCGCTTTTTTACTGATCCGCACCGAAGGACTTACTTATGACGAAACAGCAGAGATCATGGAGATAACTGTAAAAGCGGTAGAAGCATTGATGCACCGATCAAAGGAAAATCTCCGTAAAAAATTAAAAGAATATTATCATACCTAAAACGAGCAGTGATGAAAAAGATGATTGAAAACGAGCTGGAAAAAACTTTGCAAAGCCTTGATGGTATGCAGCGTGCAGAGGCGCCCAGCTTTTTTTATACCCGTCTGATGGGAAGAATGCGTGCAAAACAAACGCAAAGATCCGGTGTTATTTTTTACAGACCTGTTCTATCGCTGGCAACATTGTTATTGCTGCTGGTATTAAACATTGGTGTGATCGCACACTTTATGCGTTCACCCGTTCAGTCGGTTCAGGAGCAAACTGGTTTGCAAACCCTGGTGAGTGAAATGTCAAGAGATCTGTCAACTGTCTATAATGATAAACCAACACAGTAATGAGCTATTTCAACCGGAATAAATGGTGGGCCGTTGCCTTTATCGCATTGCTGATTATGAATGTAGCCAGTCTCGCTGCAGTATGGTTATTAAAGGATAACAGACCAGCACAGCACAGGGGACCGGGACCCGGCGTTGCCGAATTTCTAACGAAAGAATTGAGGTTCGACAGCCTGCAGCAACAGCAGCTTTTTCAATTACGCTCTGCGCATCAGCGTCAGGTAATGGAATTGCGTAGCAAAACACGCGAAGCAAAAGATGCACTATTTGAATTGTTGAAAGAACCGGCTGTTTCGGATACGATGCTCGCAAAAGCAGCCATTGCCTCTTCATTGAATGATCAGCAGCTTGATATACTTACTTTCCGGCACTTGCAGAAGATAAGAGAAATATGTACGCCTGTGCAAAAAGAGAAATTCGATGCAGTGATACACGAAGTCTTACGATCAATGGGACCGATGCCCCCGCCGGGCCCTGAAGGTCATCCACCACCTCCTGGCGATAGAAGAGGGCCACCGCCACCACCACAATAATTTTTTTTGACCGAAGGTTGTGATGATGTTTTTACATCCAATCAATAAACAGATCATTATGCTTAATAAAAATGTATGGAGAACATCGGTCATATTGTTTGCGATGATCACTGGGGCATGTTCAAAAGATAACACCGGCACCACAACTACCACCGGTACTGTACCGGATATATTTAAAAAATACAACAGTTCAGTTACCATCTCATCGGATGGAACCACGATCACCCTAAAAAGCGATGGTATTCCGGATCATAAGACTTGCTACTTCGCCACTTCTGATTCACGCTATGAAGCGTATAATGGAAACAACCCCCAGTTTTCAAAGAACCCCAACAGCATTGCCAGTAGAAATTTTGTATTCAAGATCCCTGCCTCACCGGCTGTGAACACAGCCCATGAAGCAACACCCCTGGGGCCAATCGGCGTGGCGGTCAATGGTGTACCTATCTATAACCAGTATGCGGGGCCTAATACACCTTTAACCGGCGAGATCAATTCATTTGATCAATACAATGGGCATCCCGACCCAGGGTCGATCTATCATTATCATGTAGAGCCGCTGTATATCACGGCCAATAAAACAAAGAGTGCATTGATAGGGTTTTTGCTCGATGGTTTTCCGGTGTATGGATCATTGGAGAATGGAAAAACCCTGGTGAGCGCTGACCTTGATACATACCATGGACATACCGGGGTTACTGCTGATTATCCAAACGGTATTTATCATTATCATATTACAGCAGATGCTCCTTATATAAATGGTACAGGATTTTATGGCACCAAAGGTTCTGTTACCCAATAATAACATCACTTAAATAAGATACGATGAAAAAAATATTCTTTGCACTGCTGCTTTGTATAGCTATTTATATGCCCTTAACCTATACCCATGCACAACCTCCACCGCCCGGTAAACCACCTGCTCCCGAAGAGAGACTAAAGCATGTTTCTGAAAAAATAGAAAAAGAGATCACATTATCACCGGCGCAAAAAGAAAAAATAAAAATGGCGTACAAAGATTTTTTTACCAGTATTGAACAGCTAAGGAACAAAAAGAAAGATAATCCAGCGCCGCCACCACTACCTCCTCCGCCACCCCCCGCCCGGGAGCAAAGCGGAAATGGACAAACTGGCAAGTGTTCGTGATGAAAAGATAAAAGGTGTATTGAATGCGGCGCAGTATAAAAAATACCAGGAGATAGAAAAAACATTGCGCCCACCTGCCCCTGCGGGACCACCACCGATGAATAAGTAAAACCGTTCGTGAAACGTGAATCATTAGTAAATTGCCGATTCACGTTTCATGTTTATCAGATGAGCAGAAAATATTTTTATACGTCTATTACCATTTTGGTCTGTCTTACTGCCTGTCAGCGTCCTGTTAAACCCGGTAAGCTGGCAGATGGCACTTTGCCTTTTTACAGCACGCCCGATTTCACTCCGCAATGGATCGCTAAGAGTTCAAAGAAGTATGACAGTGTGCATACGATTGATAATTTCAGTTTTGTAAATCAATATGGCGAAACCATCAGTAACCAAACCTTGGAAGGAAAGATCTATGTGGCTGATTTTTTCTTTACTTCCTGTCCCGGGATCTGTAAAAAGTTGACGACTAATTTATCTCTTGTACAGAAAGCATTTGAAAAAGATACCACGGTATTGCTGGTATCCTATAGTGTAACACCCGAAACGGATAATGTTGACCGGTTGAATAAGTATGCGCTTGCATCGGGCGTGATACGCAATAAGTGGCACCTGCTAACAGGCGATCATAATAAGATCTACCGGCTTGCGCGCGAGTCTTATTTTGCAGATGAGGATATGGGCGTGAAGAAGAGTACGAATGACTTTCTGCATACGGAGAATATGTTACTGATTGATAAGCATCAAAGGATCCGTGGAGTTTACAAAGGAACATCGGTGAAGGATATTAATGATCTGATAGCGGATATAAAAACGCTGGAGGCCGAAAAGTGAGGACTCTCCTCATCATATTTATTTTACTGATCGCTGCGTGCAGTGATCCTGTAAGAACCGAAACCGCTGCACAAAATAATCGCCAGAACATTATTGTTCCTGCAGATACACTCCACTCAACAGATACTTTACTTGTTATACATAATGGACTGTGGCTCTATCGCCAGCGGCCCTATAGTGGCTATATTGAAACCCATTATGAAAATGGACAATTAAAAATGCGGCAAAGTGTCTTTAAAGGGAAAGAAGAGGGTTGGTCAGAAAGTTTTTATGAAGATGGGAATAAAGAAGATCTACGTTATTATCATTCAGGCGAAAAGGACAGCATTCACACAGGCTGGTGGGTGAATGGGAATAAAAAGTTTGAATACCATTTTACAATGAGTAATTACGATGGACAATTCAGGGAATGGTATAATAGTGGAAGGTTGATGAAAGATATCAGTTATGATAAAGGAAAAGAAACCAGTGGAAAAGGCTGGCGCGAAAATGGAAAGCCTTATATGAGTTTTGTTGTACGCGATGGAAGGCTGTATGGATTGGTGAATCCTAATTTATGTTACTCCCTGAAAAATGAGAAAGGCGAATACCTCAATAGCCTTAAATGAAAAGTCCCCTGTAGAAAC
>CBDDIX010000002.1:0-70569 GCA_965229255.1 Sediminibacterium sp. | reverse complement strand
AGCCATCGTACAACAACGCGAAGCTGATATATGGCGAAACAATTATGCGAAATCTCTTAGTGGATTGGAAAGTTCTTTAAGTGCCATGGAAGATCAATATAAAAGATTGGGGGATAGCATTGCCCAAAGTAAACCACCTATACATGACCTGCTAGAAACAAAAATGCAAATATTACTTGAGCAGATCAAAGAATACCGCAAAACAGCAGATGAATTTAAACTCGCGATAGAATCACAACCTGCGGTCTTATATATCATGGAATCCGCAGTACCTGCTGCAAAAGCAGAACGACCGGATAAGCCCGCCATCATTCTGGCTGCATTTATTTTGTCACTGCTTTTCAGCAGCCTGTTGATCTTGCTGGGTAACAGGAAAAGTATTGACTGATGTTGCCCACTGTAACATATCAACGTTCATTATTCTTTCCCCTTTTTATTTTTTTGTTATGCGGTATAATAGCCGTGATCGTGCAGGATCCTTTGTGGGTGCTGGTTCCGTTTGCATGGATATTGATCCCGGCTTTGTTTACTTACACAATCTCGCATACAGAACAATTGTTCTGGCTGCTGTTGATTACGCTTCCCTTATCAACTGAGTTGAATATTACCCCTTCACTGGGACTTGACTTCCCGGATGAGATACTATTGATGTTGCTTACCTTCTTCACGATCATAAAAATCATTCATCAACCTGCCTGGTTTCCGCGGGCACTATCGGGTAATTCTTTATTTTTCTTGGTGATCGTTTATATGGTATGGTTGTTAGTTACCTGTATCTATTCGGTTGAACCCCTGTTATCTGTTAAGTATATATTGGCCAAGACCTGGTATATCATTCCTTTTGCAGTGCTGCCGGCTGTGATTTTATCTTCAAAGGATAAGATAGATAAATTAGCGCGCTGCCTTTTATTACCCATGCTACTGGTGGTGATACAGGCGTTAATACGACATTCATCATATGGATTTTCTTTTGAAAGCATCGGCCGGATCATGTTTCCTTTTTTTCGGAACCATGTTAACTATTCTTCCATGCTGGTATGCTTGTTGCCCGTGGCCTGGTGTGTTTACCGGTTAACACCGGCAGATAAAAAAAGCCGGAAATGGCTCCTCGCAGGAATGATCATTGGCACAGCCGGATTATTTTTTGCATATTCAAGAGGTGCCTGGATCGCCTTACTGGCGGGCGTTTGCGTGAGTTGGATCATCCGGAAAAGATTAATTGGCAGGTTCGTAATAATCGCTGCCATAGCGGTTTTTGTTTCTGTTGCCTGGTTAGTAACCGACAAACGATTTATGCGTTTCGCGCCTGATCATGATCATACTGTATTTCACACAGATTTCAGCGAACACATACTGGCAACTGTTGAAGGAAAAGATGTATCGAGCGCTGAGAGATGGTACCGATGGCTAGCCGGTGTGCGTATGCTGGGCGATAAACCCATTGCAGGTTTTGGCCCCAATTCTTTTTACCTGCATTACCGGCCTTACACCGTAAATCGTTTTGAAACATGGGTGAGTAGTAACCCGGAGCATTCAACGGTACATAATTACTTTATCCTTGTTGCACTCGAGCAAGGTGTGGTTGGATTACTGCTATTCGGCTTCCTTTATTTTGGAATGTTACTGGCAACACAAAGATTGTATCATAATTTCCAGAGCCGTTACTATAAAAAGATTGCACTAACCGTTGGTGTCGTGCTTACGATGATAGGCGTGATCAATTGCATGAGCGATATGATAGAGACCGATAAGATAGGAGGGGTGTTCTGGTTATGTTTAGGTTTTGTGATTTTGTTGGAGCATAAGCTGAGAGAAGAAAAGCAAATGATCGCGTAATTTTTTTGCCACAGAGGCACTGAAGCACTGAGGATTTTCTCAGTGCTTCAGTGCCTCTGTGGCATTTTAGATTTTGCCTTTAACATTGAGCGCATCTCTCAATCCGTTACCGAGAAGATTGAATGCCAGGACCAATAACATAATAGCAATACCCGGCGCAAGCGCTAATGCCGGGTTATGTGTGATAATAAAATTGTAGTTCTCTTTGATCATCAATCCCCAACTCGGTTGTGGAGGCTGAACACCTACCCCGAGAAAACTGAGACCCGCCTCAATAACAATAGCCGATGCAAAATTACCGGCTGCGATCACCATCACAGGTCCTAGAATATTCGGAAGGATATGTTTAATGATCGCGCGCAAATGTGAGTAGCCCAGCGCTTTTGTTGCTTCAATATATTCGAGTTCACGAACAGCCAGTACCTGTCCTCTTACCAGCCTGGCTACATTCACCCACATAGTTAGTCCTACAGCAATGAACACCTGCCAGAATCCTTTGCCGAGTGCAAGCGTGATAGCAAACACAAGCAGCAATGTAGGAATGCTCCACACAACATTGATGAACCACATAATTGCATCATCGATCCAGCCCCTGAAATAGCCGGCCACCGCACCAAGTATGATGCCGATGGTGAGTGAGATGATCACAGCGATCAATCCCACACTTAAGCTTACGCGTACGCCTATTAATAAGCGGCTGAGTATATCTCTTCCAAAATTATCCGTGCCGAGATAGTAGGTGGTAATAATAACGGGAGGGTCACCTGCTAAGGTTTTGTGAACAGTTCCTTTTTCTGTGATGCCTTCGTCTACAAATTTTTGATAGTGGATACTATCCCCTTGTACCTGGTAGGCTGTTACAGGGATGTATTGATAAATTTCTTCTGCCCCATTCAACATTCTTTGAAAGAAGCCCGCTTTTGCCACCACTTTGTCTCTCTTAATACGCAGCAATGAAACCGTGAATCCCGGTTTTTTACTGCCGATCTCAGGAATCATGCGGTTTGCGTTGGGAGAAGGGTCGGGAGAAACAAAATAACAGAACAGTGCAAGCAGCATACTCAGCACGATCAGTATCAAACCAAAGGAGGCGCCTTTGTTTGCAAGTAGTCTTTTAATGAAGGGGGATTTTTGACGACCGTTTAACACAGATGGAAATTAAGGAATAATGCATTCACCCTCAAAGAATACCCATTTACCGGAATTTTGCAACCGGATTAAACCCCGGCATGATAATGGTGTCATAACTTTTTTAAAATCCAATAACCATGAAAAAGATTTTTTCATTTTTTCTATCTTTAGTTGCGTTAATACCTGTTATGATCTATGCATGGTGGCCGGATCCAGAAGATGTGATCAAGTAAAGAACTGATCCGGCATCTACCTAACCTCCCTCCCTTTCCAACGATAACTTCCGAATTTACCCAGCCAGCCTGCTATTACCGTGTAAGTAATGTGTAATGGCTGCATGATGGGAAACCATAACAACGATGGCACCTGACCATAAAACCTGGCCACGGGTATCATGAAACTCAGTTCAACTACCGTTTTTGCCAGGATCAGCAACAACCAGTTGCCCAATCCATTCTCGGTGAAAATCCCTATAAAGAACAATATCAATAACCCCGCATTTACCGCATATACAAGTGCCAGTGTTAAGAAGATACTTTTATCATTGTACTTGTCTGCCTTGCTTGCCCATCGTATTCTTTGATTGATAAAACTTTTCCAACTATACATAGGTTCTGTAAGCACGATCGATTCTTTTGCAAATAAATAACCCGTTCTCCGGGGGTAGGCAACATTGATTTTGTGCATCAGCAGCATATCATCGCCACTCGCAATATTGTCAATGCCCTTGAATTGCTCAACTTCTATAAATACATCTTTACGGTAAGCAATATTGGCACCGTTACACATGGTATGGTAACCCGCGGATACCGCCGCTGCAGTAATGCCCTGCAGGCTGATAAAATCCAATACCTGGAAAAGCGATAAAAAAGTGCCGCCATAATGGAACATTACCGGGGCCGCAACAAATACAGGGTCGCCTTGCCCGATGAACTGGTCAAGCGTACTTAACCATTTTGAACCCACTATACAATCGGCATCGGTTGTTACGATCCAACTGCCATGGCTTTCCGCTACCGCCAGTTCGATCGCTTTTTTCTTATACGCATTCAATTCTTTTCCATCAAGATGCTCCTGCAGGTTAATGAGCTTTACGTTGCCATGTTGTTTCTGGAAACCACGAACAATACTTTCCGTCTTATCGGTTGAATGGTCATTCACCACGATCACCTCATACAGATCCGTTGGATGATCCTGTGCAAGCACGGAGCGGAGACATTGGGTAATATTATGCTCTTCATTTCTGGCGGGTATGATCACCGAAAAACGGATAGAAGGTTTAGTAGAAGCTAAAGGGGTAAATACCGGTAGCCGCAGGAACCATTGCCGGTATATCAATATCAATAAACAATACCCCAGCAATAAAACACCGGTAATGATCATGATGGTCCAGTACATAGGGCAAAGATAGCCTGTAGCTAAAAATAAGGCCGCATTCTTTGGTAATCTCCCCAAAAGAGTCTTATTTTGAAATTAGTTGCATAACTAACTATATGCCCAACAACCAATTTAAAAGAGGAGAACTTTACAGTGTGATCAATGGCGTGGCTTCCACGGCAGTGGCCAGGCGTTTGCAGAAAAACTTCCGTACCGCCGGACTGGAGATCACCATTGAGCAATGGAGCGTGTTGTTCCATTTGTGGAAAGAAGATTGCCTTAGCCAGCAGGAACTCTGCATCCGTACTTTCAGGGATAAACCCAGTATCACAAGACTGATCGATAATCTCGAAAAACAGAAACTGGTAAAAAGGATCGCATCCAAATCAGACAGGCGGATTAACCTCGTTTGTCTCACAGATGCTGCCCAGGAACTCCAGGAAAAAACAATATTGATCGCCAATCAAACCATGAATGAGGCATTGGTGGGCATCAGCAAAGAAGACATAGAAGTTGTGAAAGTGGTGTTTCAAAGAGTATATGATAACCTGACTTAAACATAATTCGGCAATCCGCAATTCGTTAATCCGCGAATTAATAACCAATAAACTAATAAACTTTCATATGGAACCCACTACAGAAACCACAGCACTTAAAGGCGGCGAATGGATCATTAAAGAGAGCGAAGCTGCCGGGACATTTATTCCCGAAGATTTTGATGAAGAGCAGAAAATGGTGATGGATATGTGTTCTCAGTTCCTTGATGCGGAGATCATTCCGATCATTGACCGAATCGATAAAATGGAACCGGGCCTGATGCCTTCATTGCTGGAGAAAGCAGGTGAGCAGGGGCTCTTGTCAACTTCCTTCCCTGAACAGTATGGTGGACTCGGAAAAGATTTCATCACTGCCTCTATCGTAAATGAGGGATTGGGTGGTGGTTATTCTTTCTCCGTTGCAGTAGCCGCACATACCGGCATTGGTTCTTTACCGATCCTGTATTTTGGTACCGAAGAACAAAAACAAAAATATATTCCCAAGCTTGCGGCAGGTGAATGGAAAGGTGCATATGGATTAACAGAGCCGAACAGCGGGAGTGATGCACTGGGTGCCAAAACAACTGCCACCCTGAGTGCCGATGGAAAATATTATTTACTCAACGGACAAAAATGCTGGATCACAAACGGAGGGTTTGCTGATGTATATACGGTGTTCGCAAAAATAGATGGCGATAAATTCACCGGCTTTATTGTTGAGCGCGGATTTGAAGGATTCACACGCGGCCCCGAAGAACATAAAATGGGTATCAAAGGTTCTTCTACCGTTCAATTATATTTTCAGGACTGTAAAGTGCCGGTTGAAAACGTTTTAGGCGAAATCGGTAAAGGACACCTGATCGCTTTTAATATCCTCAATATCGGCCGGTTGAAATTATGTGCAGCTGCATTAGGCGGTTCTAAAAGGTCCGCTACACTCGCCATACAATATGCAAAAACGCGTGAGCAGTTCAAACTGCCGATTGCCAAGTTTGGTGCGATCCGTCATAAAATGGCAGAGATGGCCGTTCGTATGTGGGTTTGTGAAAGCGCGCTTTACCGCACAGCCAAGTGGATCGATCACAAAGAACAGGAACTCTTGGCAGGTGGTAAAACCTTTGCCGAGGCCTTACTGGGCGCAGCAGAAGAATACGCAATCGAATGTTCTATCCTCAAAGTATATGGTAGTGAGGTACTGGATTTCGTAGTGGATGAAGGGGTACAGATCCATGGCGGAAATGGTTTTAGTGATGAGTACCCTATTTCAAGGGCTTACCGCGACAGCCGTATCAACCGGATCTATGAAGGCACCAACGAAATCAACCGCCTGCTTACAGTTGATATGGTACTCAAACGTGCCATGAAAGGCAAGCTCGACCTGATGGGTCCTGCAATGGCTGTTCAGAAAGAACTGATGAGTATCCCTGATTTTGGTGCGGAAGAGGAGGGCAGTTTTGTAAAAGAGCGTAAATATGTTGCCAATTTCAAAAAAGCCATCCTGATGGTTGCCGGTGCTGCCGTTCAGAAACTGATGATGCAACTGGATAAAGAACAGGAAGTTTTGATGAATATCGCCGATATGGCCATCGAGGTCTATAATGCGGAAAGTGCACTTTTGCGATTGATAAAGCTGACTGAGACAAAAGGAGAGGTTGCGGTAAGTATTCAGGCCGATATCACCCGGACCTACCTCTATGACGCAGCCGACAGGATCAATAAAGCGGGTAAAGATGCCCTGAACAGCTTTGCCGAAGGAGATGAATTGCGAATGATGCACATTGGGCTCAAAAGGTTTACCAAAGTTGAACCTTACAATACCAAGGATGCAAGAAGAAGGATCTCAGATAAGCTTGTGGCAGACAATGGGTATCATATTTAAAAAATATTTGTTAAAAAATTAGTCAGTTTGATCAATTTTCTTAATATTTGATGATTATTTTACGATTGCTTGCTAAAATAAGGCCTCATTGTTGTTGAAACAATGAGGTTTTTTTATGCCCTTTACCGATTGAAAACCTCGATAAACCCGTTTTAACATTAACTTATTTATTTTCCGCGTCACTTTGTTGTCATAAACTGCATACCATGAGGAAGATCGTTATCATCAATGATAGCAGTAAAGGCAACCTGCTGTTACAGGATTACCTGGCCGCAACGCCCGGTGTTATGGTAGCAGGTATCTTTTCAACGGTTGCCGAAGCGGGTTCTGCCATTAATGAGAGCTGCTGTGATATATTGATCGCGGGATTACCGGTGCTGGAAACGCTGGCCAAAGAAAAGGGAAAAGCGCCTATGTGGGTCTGCCTCGGCGCTGAGCCCGGTAATACACTCCCTGCCATTCACAGGAACATCTTTGCTTATCTGGGAACTTCATTCAGTTTTGAACGTGTTTTTTCATTGATCCAAAATATTGGTGCCTATATGTTGCAACAAACCAACCAGCACGGCGGTCGTCAGGACTATATTTTTATCAAGTCGGAGTATAAGCTGATCCGGATCAATCTTTCCGATATACTGTTTCTTTCGGGCTTGCGGGATTATACGCAGGTATTTCTTAAAGGAAAGGTTTCTCCCCTTACCACTTTGCAGAATTTAAAGGATTTTGAGAGTAAGTTACCTGATACGGCATTTATACGGGTACATAGGTCCTATATCGTTTCACTGAGCCAGGTAGATACGATCAGCAGGAATGAAATAACCATCGGCACTTATACCATTCCCATCGGGCACGCTTACCGGCAATTGCTTGACGAGATGATACAAAAAAACTCTTAGTGAAACACTAAGAGTTTTTTATGAATGATTATTTTTTATTATCTGGTTATCTTACAACTGTCAAGATCTGATAAAAGGATCTCAGGCAATGTCTGTTTACGTTTTGTCATTTTTTCTATAGCCAGATTGCCTATTTTTTCCGCATCTGCTTTGCTTACAAAACCTTTTCTTCCTTCCACTGCGGGTATAAACTCCTGGTGAACGTAGATCGAATCATCTTTATAGATATCGTATCCCCATCCCATATCCGTACGAAATGTCTTCAGTGAGATCTTTACCAGTTCAGGATGCGGTGTTTTGCTTTTGAAACGGGTAACAATAAACAGAACCACGGCGAATATAAATAGACCGTAGATCCAGTTTTTTTTAATCCACGTCATTTTTTGCAATGTCTGGTTGGAACTCATCTATATCATCAAAATAATATGTGTTGTTTCTTCCGCAGGCTACGAATCCTCTTCCTTTTACAGAGAATGCAACAGCACCGCTTCTTTCACTACGTTCGTAAGGAGTTTTCCGCACCCATGTATCAGCTCCACTCAGATCGTATTCCCATGTTTTGGTTGTAAAGCCGCTGATCTCACCTGTTGCAATGTATGCTTTGGTTCCGATGATAAAAGCAACTGCGTTTGATCTGGCGATATCGGTATAATCATCATCATAGCTATCAGCACTGATGTTCGCGATATCCCTTAATTGTGTCCATGTGGCATTGGCGCCGCCAGCCGGATCATACATCCAGAAATCAGTAACATTCAATCCATTATTAACACCCGTTAAAACATAGGCTTTATTGTTATAAACAAAAGCAACAGCTCCTGAGCGTTTGCTTCCGCCGAGGCTCACACGCTGTACCCATGTATTGGTAGCTGGTGTAAACTCCCAAAGATCTTTGGTGTAACCACCATCAAAACCGGTAGAGATATATCCTTTATCAGCAATACCAAAACCAACTGCATCATATCTTGCAGTACCTGCAAAATCAGCTTTTTTAGCCCATGTATTGGTAGCTGGCGTGTATTCCCAGTTATCAGCCAGGCGGTTAAGCCCTTGTGCATCAAGACCGGTAGCGATATATCCTTTCGCACCTACTGCAAATCCTACAGCTGAGGTTCTTCCACCACCTGGAAATTGTGCACGTTGCAACCAGAAGTTTTTAACTGGGTCATATGCCCAGAAATCAACAAAACGGGTTGTTCCATTAAAGCCTGTACCTATATAAGATGTATCACCTATTGTAAACGACACCGCCTCGGTGCGGGCATTACCTTCGAACTCAGAACGTTTAAGCCAGTTTCCGCTTGTATCAGATGTTGGTGTATTCGAACTTCCAGAGCAGGAGAACAGAATCAGCGCGATACTTACCGGTAAAAAGAAATAGTACTTTATTTGCTTCATGTATGAAATTTTGCCTGAAATTATCTGCCTCCGCTTTCGCTAAATCGTTAAAATGGATTTTCAATATAAATTCAAAGACGAATGACCTATATTTGTCTGCGAATGTTTTTCAGAACCCCTTTTTTTAACAGATGACAGTCAGTTATTAAAATAAAACGCAAATTTAGTGCTTTTTTTCGTTTTTGCAGATAAATTTATAGTGCTCATCGGCGCATTGTATACATTAATCCATACTAACAATTTTGTAACAGGGGTACTGTCTATTATTGTGCGTTCTAATAAAAATTCCTTCGTTCGCGATAGCAACACAACTGTATCCTGATGCCAAAAAAATTACCGCTTTTTTTTCTGCTGCTTTTATCTTTTGCGTTTGCCTGTAAGAAAGTGGATATCAAATTTGGGGATCAATTTCTTGATAATGACTATACCCAGGTGATTAAGGTAGATTCCTTTACGGCTGATCTCAATACAATTTATGTGGATTCATTCGTTACCTCGGGGCTAGGTGTTTCGCTTATCGGCGGTTATACGGATCCTTATTTTGGAACAGCGAGTCTGAAAACATATTGCGAATTGATACCACCTGCCTATGTAGACTCTTTTGCCTTTACAACTTTTGATTCGCTCGCTTTATTGATTATTCCTGACAAATCTTATTATGGTGATACCACCAAGTCGATACACGTTGATGTGCACCGTCTTTCTGAATCGATCATTGGATATGAAACCAACCTCTCGGTCCTTTACAATACACAGAATTTTGCCGTAAACGCAACACCCATCGGCTCTAAAGATTTTGTGGTACGGCCTGCACGTGCAGATACCATTAAAATACGGTTGAATGATGCGCTTGGTAAAGAATTGTTGACGAAACTGCAGGATCCTAATGATAATGATATTAAGGGCAGTGACTTCTTTCTACAGTACTTTAAAGGATTACGCATCAGTTCCCCAGCGGGAGGATCAGTTGCCTTTGGTGCCAAAGACAGCGTGACCATGCGTTTATATTATAAGAAACCTGGCGCCTACTTACAAGGTAAGGAATGGGATTTTAAATTGGGTGTAAAAACACACCACTTTAATAATATCTCCGTAGATAGGTCCGCCGCAGTTTTAAAAGATCTTGCTACTACAAAAAAAATAAGCAGTGCATCTGCTGGCAACAGAGCATTTACCTCTTATATCATGGGTGCTATGACGAAGATTCGTTTTCCATCGGTAAGGGACATCTTCAAAATAAAGAATTATGTAAAGATCCTGAAGGCAACGCTGGTTGTGCGGCCTGAAAGAGGAACCTATACTACTGATATTGCATTACCGCCATTGCTTCGTCTTTCGTCAACCACAACGCTGAACAGGTTAGGAGATGATCTTGCCGTTTTTGTGAATGGAACAGCGAGTGCCCAAACCGGTAATCTTTTTATCGATTATCTGTCGGGTGAGAATACGAGTTATGCATATGATGTAACTTCTTATATAAAAACATTGACGTTGGATGGTACCCTCAACGACAATGGTGTATTGTTAGTACCGCCTTCACCGGCACTTGTTACGCGTTTCAACAGGATCATCGTTGGCGATAAAAACAACAGCTTAAGCAAAACAGAATTAGTGATCGTATACGCAACTGTAAAATAAAAGATTAGTAAGCAATGAGAATAATATTACTGGGTATACTGGGTCTGATCTGCACTGCTACTGTTGGCCATGCACAGAATAATACATCACCCTATTCCATTATCGGGATAGGCGATCTTGAAAAAAGCTCCTTTGATAGAACCAGCGGTATGGGGCATGCAGGTATCGCACTTTCTTCCAACCGTTATTTTTACCAGGCCAACCCGGCATCTTATAGTGCTTTGGATGAACACTTTTTTTATTTTGAAGCGGCTACCCGTTTCAAATCAGTAACCTATGCAGGAACACCTATCACGGATATTACACAGAACCAGTCGAATGACCTTCAATTCAAAAAAATTGCGCTGGCTATCAAAATAAAACCACGCTGGGCCGTTAGCTTCGGGCTCCTGCCTTTCAGCACGGTGAACTATTCTTTTTACGGGAAGAAATCTATACAGGGTAGTAATCTCTTTACCGATGCCTACTATAAAGGTTCAGGAAGTACCAACCTTGCATATGTTGCCAATAGCTTTACTATTTCAAAAAATTTCTCTGTTGGATTACAGACATCATGGTTGTTTGGACAGTTGGATGAAACAGAAAGTCTCTCTGATCAGGTTACAGACAGCGCGGTAGTTACCAACAGGAATATCTCACTGGGTAATCCTTATCTGAAGCTGGGTTTACAGTACAAAGGAAAGCTGAATAAAAAATGGGACCTCGCTTTAGGCGGTACAATAGCTAACAAAACAAAGCTGACCGCCAATTATAGTTTACTGGCGAAGTCGGGGAATTCTATTTTGATAGATAACCAATATTATACAGAAAAATATTTCACGTTACCTGTTAACTATACCACCGGTATTGCAGCCATTTATAAAAATGCTTACACTTTTGCGGTTGATTACAACTACCAGGGTTGGTCAGAAACAAAAGTGAGCGGTATCGGTTATGCGCTTGTGAACAGCCAGCGGATCTCTGCAGGAGCGGAGTACTCCAAAAAGAATTCTTATATGAATACAACATATGAGAAATACCATGTACAGACCGGTATATTTTATGAAGATTCTTACCTGCGTATGTCTGGCCAACAATTGAAAGATTACGGGTTTACTATCGGCGCCGGAGCAGAGGTTTCCGGATCAAGAATGAGCGGTCTTGCTATCCAGGGTGCGCTGGAGATAGGCAGACGTGGCACCACTAATAATGGATTGATCAAAGAAACCTATACACAATTCAATGTGACGCTTAGTTACCGAGATTTCTGGCTCTCAAGAAAAATGAAGAAATACGAATAATCCTTTTCTTTTTATCTTCAGTAAATGAAGACTCTCTTATTTTCCCTGCTTTTGTTGATCTGCTGCCGGTTAACGGCACAGAACGCAACTCCTCATTACCTGCTCACAAGATCAACCGGCAAATTGCCCGCGCTTTTGTATGGACTTGGTGAAGACAGGCTTGGCGGCGCAAAAATGGGTTATATCGACACGAATGTGCTGCTGCGGGTGATTGATTCAACCAAGGATATGTACAGTGTACAACTCTCCCGTTTTCATACGGCGTATATAGAAAAAACTTACCTCAAGCCGGATAGTGCCCAGAAAGAAAAGCCTTTTTATCTCACAAACTCTGTTAGTGCGAAAGGTGATTCAGCTTTTGACTATGTAGGCATCAGTATGGAAGAAAAGCTGCCGTATAAAAGTAGCATGGAGATCAATCCTTCCAAGATCGTTGTGGACATATTTGGAGTGCAAAGCAATACGAACTGGATCACCCAGCTTCATTCTTTAAAAGAAGTGAAGAACGTTTATTACAACCAGGTAGAAGATGATGTGGTACGGGTAACTATCGAGTTGCAGCATCGCCAGCATTGGGGATACAGCATTGGGTACAAAGGAAAGGTGCTGGTGATACGGGTAAAAAGACAGCCCGAAAAAATGGATATCAAGTACCTGAAGATTGCCATTGATGCAGGTCATGGAGGAACCAACGGGGGAGCCGGAGGGATCAATACAAAAGCAGAAGAAAAACATTTTACATTATTGTTTGCCAAAGCACTGCAGTCTTACCTGAAGAAAAAAGGGGTGAAGAATATTATTATGACACGTAATAATGATACCAGCTTTGATAATAAGGACAGGATCTTATTTCTGCAGCAGGAGAACCCCGATCTGTTGATCAGCCTGCACCTGAATTCGAGTAATAATACATTGGTAAAAGGAGTAAGCACCTATTACAAACACATTGGTTTCAGGCCGCTTACTACTTCCCTTTTGAACAGGATGCTCGATCTTAAACTTAATGAGTTCGGGAACGTAGGTAGTTTCAATTTTGTTCTTAATCAACCCACTGATTTCGTAAACAGCCTGGTTGAAATAGCCTTCCTAAGCAACGTTGAAGATGAACGAAGAATCATTAATAAAGACTTTCATGCAGCAGTAGCGCAGAAGCTTTATTTGGGGATTGTGGATTGGTTGAAGCTGGTAAAATAATATCGAATATTGAATGCCGAACACGGAATATCGAAATAGGTCTTACTTCGACATTCGATATTCAGTGTTCGGCATTCGATATTTTAATGCTTGATAAACCGTTCAAAAAATTCATAGGTCCGAAGCATCTGATCAATACGCTGGCGGTTATTGCCACTGCGGGTAAGTTCATGGGTGCCACCGGGGTGCCGAACATATTCAACCGTTCTTCCCAGTACTTTCAGGCTTTTATATAACATCTCACCTTGTATCACACCGGTACGAAGATCGTTTTCGCCGTGGAAAATAATAAAAGGAGTAAAGATGTTTTGTACATAATTGATGGGCGACTCACGCAGGATATTTGCTTTTGTTGCAGGCTCCCATGGATACCCGCCAAAATAATTGGGAACAAGGCGCCATGCATTTCCCTCACCGAAGAATGTTGCCAGGTCATACACACCTCTTTGTGCACAGGCCGCTTTAAAACGCTGGTCATGACTAATGATCCAGGCCACAAGGTATCCCGCATAAGAACCACCGGTTACAGCGAGACGCGCAGTATCGATAAAACCTTCAGATACGGCTTTATCGAGAGAGGTAAGTACATCTGAAGTGGGACCAGTGCCCCAGTCATTTACATTCGCCCGTAAGAAATCTGCGCCATATCCGCCAGAACCGCGTGGGTTGCCATATACCACTGCATAGCCTTTTGCGCAATAGTATTGAAACTCATGCCACATCGAACTTTCGCCGGGTCCCCACATAGCAGTGGGTCCGCCATGAATATCAAGAATGGCCGGGTATTTTTTGCCTGCTTCATAGTTGGTGGGTTTCATCACCCAGTATTCTACTGTCAAGCCTTTTTCATTCACGAACGTTTTTTTCTCAGGGAAGCTTAATTTTTTATCAGCCAGCCAACCGGTATGAAAACTACTGATACGAACCGGGTCCTTGCATAAAGCATCGGCCATGTATAGTTCGTATGGGTTGGCTACTTCGGTTTTTACAAAGACCAGTTTGTTATTCTTCAGATCATAACTGCTGATACCTGCATTCACACCTGATAATGCCTCTATCTTTTTTGTTTTTATTTCCAAACGGTAAACAGGTGCACCGCCATTGCTTTGCGCAAGAAAATAAAGATATTTTTCATCACTGCTCCAGTTGATATTTCCTTTGTTCCTGTCGAAAGGAAACGAAACAATATCTTTTTCAGTGCCGTTAACAGGCATAATGGCAAGGGTTGGTATATCTACGAAAGAAGTGTTGCCATACTGGAAAGCCAGCCATTTGCCTGATGGTGAGATCTTAGCACTGTTATAGGTTTTACCTGCGGCACCTAATAACACCTTCAGGTTGCTGCCATCTGCATTGGCTATATATAGCGAACTTTCGAGTGATCTGTCGGGATGTTCTGCCGGATCCATATCTGCTGTAATGATCAACTGTTTTCCATCGGGGGTAAACTCAGCAGCGTTGAAACGATAGAAGCCATGTGTTATGGCAACCGGCTTCGCATTGGGTTCTAAGCCTGTGGTAAAAAAGTGGTTGAAAGAAATATCACCGCTGGTGGTTGACTCTTCCTGGAAATTCAGCTTGGTGATTACTTTGGCTTTTTTATCAGTTGCATTATTTTCTAAATAAGCACGTATTTCATCTGTATTGCCATCCGGATCCGGCTTTGCACTATTGGCAATCATTTGTGTATTCCCGGGGAAGCCGGGTTTTTCATATGGCCATACCGGGATCTCTTTGTTGGGATTTAATTCATTGTCTTTCAACAGGTCCTTGATCGGCACACTGGCAGAAAAAAGTAATTGTTTGCCATCCGGGCTCCATTTCGGATTGGCGGCCCCGTAACGGAAACGGGTAAGTTGTAAAGGTTCTCCGCCATCGAAAGAAAGTAAAAAGATCTGTGATTTACCTTCTACTGCTCTTACAAAAGCAAGTTGTTTACCATCGGGGGCCCAAGCGGGTTGTGAAGCACTTTCTTTCCCGGTCAATGCCTTGGGTTGTGAAGATCCATCGAGGTTTACAATGTATAACTGGTTGATGTATTTATACTCCCATTTACTGTCGCCATCAGGTTCAATATTATTGACCACAAACACAGCTTTGGTACCTGAAGGGTCTATGGAAACACCGCTCAGCTGCTTGATATTGAGCATGTCGGTTACTTTGATCAGGCTTTTGCCTTGCTGGGCCATGATCCATTGGCTGGTGCCGGCAGCGATCAGCACAAATAATAAAAAAACCTTCTTCATAATACAGATGTTTTGGATAGGTAAAGTACAAAGAAAATGATCTTCGGACCTGTGCTTTTGTATTTTTGATGCCTAAATCTGAAATTATGAGCGAATTAGTCAATGAATTCAATGCTTACCGCGAGAAAATGAACGAAGTGATCCTCAGTAAGGACAACCTGGTAATCAAACGTTTATGGAACCTCGATACCAATACATATGAAGCAGGTGCTCTTGATAAAAGAACCAAAGAAATGCTGGGCCTGGTAGCCAGTATGGTATTACGTTGTGACGATTGTATCAAGTACCACCTCGGAAAGAGTCATGAACTGGGCATAAATACCGCTGAAATGTATGAGATCTTTGCTGTGGCTAATATTGTAGGTGGAACGATTGTAATACCCCATACCCGGCGGGCCGCAGAATATTGGGAAGAACTGCAGGGAACGCCTTCGACAGTTAGTAATTAACCTGTTGGCTATTAATATGGTTTTGTTCGACTTTTTTAGCCACTATGTCATTGCCTGTCAATGCGTTACGGCCGTGAAGTCGTAATGGCATTTAGCACAATACGTTAGTAATTAGTAATTAATTCAAGTTGCCAGTTCAATGGTTCGGTAATTTTTAAGCGGCAATACGCCAATATCAAGGCATTGGTGGTAAAGCGTGTTTATTTTTCTGCAATTCAGGTCTAATGCTAAGTTTGAAAAAATAGCTCCCGTCAAATAGAGAACCGGCATAGCTTTTCCCATTCATCGTATAGAAAACAATATTGCCTATCACACCCCTCATTCCTTCATGGTTAATAGATACCATGTTATTCTATTTTACACGATTAATATACACTTCACCCACAGTTCACCCACAAATTTGTGGGTGAACTGTGGGTGAAGTGTGGGTGAAGTGTGGGTGAACTATGGTTTTGAAGCGATCAAAGTCACTCTTTAATAGAGCCACTACGAAATGAGAGGGGGGCTGTGATGACGAAAATGATGAGGTATACCTTGCGCTGTTACCATCATCTGAACCTTTACTCCATAAAAATAGCGGCGCATGCTACTTTGTTTTCCCCGCCATTGTTTGCCCTTTACCAGTTTACAGCGGCTGATCCGAATGTTATCATAAGCCGCAACAGGGAATGAATCAATTACATACTCCGAAGCCCCAGTCTTTTGAATCCTCACTTATTTTATAACATAAATAGCAACTTGGGTTAATTACTAATTATTGCAGATATTTGTGCTCTTATTGAATTACTAATTGCTAATCATTAATGACTAATTAAAAGCAATGTCAGAAACCCTTGAAAAAATAATACCTGCCCTCACCGCTAAGGACTTCGCTACCGATCAGGAAGTGCGTTGGTGCCCGGGTTGTGGTGATTATTCTATACTTGCGCAGGTACAGAAGATCATGCCGGGAATAGGTGTGCCGAAAGAAAATATTGTGATCATCAGTGGTATCGGCTGCAGCAGCCGTTTCCCATATTATATGAATACCTATGGAATGCATTCTATTCATGGCCGCGCTACAGCTGTTGCCAGTGGATTAAAAGCAACACGTCCTGAGCTGAGTGTTTGGATCGTTACCGGTGACGGTGATGGATTAAGTATCGGTGGTAATCATACGATCCATTTATTGCGCAGAAATTTTGATGTGAATGTATTGTTATTCAATAACCAGATTTACGGTTTAACCAAGGGGCAGTATTCACCTACTTCAGAAACGAATAAAATCACCAAGAGTACTCCATCGGGAAGTATTGATCACCCTTTTAATCCATTGGCGCTTGCCATGGGTGCCGATGCGAGTTTTGTGGCCCGCAGTATGGACCGAGATCCCAAACATCTGCAATCGATGTTAACGCGTTCTTATCAGCACAAGGGGTCCTCTTTTCTTGAGATATACCAGAACTGTAACATCTTTAATGATGGTGCTTTTGAAGTATTCACCGAAAAAGCAAGCAAACAGGAAGAAACACTGATGCTGGAACAGGGAAAGCCTTTATTATTCGGAACAAACATGAGCAAAGGAATCCGTATTGATGGATTGCGACCCGTGGTTGTTGACATGAGTGAAGGAATGAGTGCTGATGATTTGTGGATCCATGATGAGAAAGATTTTTATAAGGCACAAACACTGGTGAGAATGTTTGACGATCCTGCAAAAGAAGGTATACATTTTCCAAGACCATTCGGTGTATTCTACGAGAACGACCGTGCATGTTATGAAGACGTGATGGCTATGCAGATAGAAGAGATCATTGCCACAAAAGGGAAAGGTGATCTTGATAAGGTATTGCGTGGGCGTGAAGTGTGGGAGATCCTTTAAATATCGAATGTCGAACACCGAATATCGAAGTTGGTCGTATACTTTATTTCGACATTCTATATCTGAACTATATGATTGCGTATCGCAAAGGTTACCAGCCCGATCTTGGAGGCCACTTTTAGTTTCGCAAAAAGCGAGTCCCTGTATCCGTCAATGGTTCTTGGGCTCACATACATAGCCGCAGCTATTTCTTTGTATGCTTTATCCCTGCATAACCATTGTAAAAATTCTTTTTCGCGGGTAGTTAATGATGCTGCTTTGCGGTAGTCCGGTTCATCTCCGGCGGTTTCCTCTTTGATTGTGTGAATGAGGTTATCATACACGTAACGGTTAAAATAAATACCCTTTCCCATTACTTCATCAAGTGCCTTTTGCAATTCCGGCATTTCAGTGTCTTTCATGAGGTATCCCCTGGCCCCGTTACGCATCATTCTGATGATCGTACTTTCATCGTGCAGCATACTCAGCACAACTGTCTTTACCTGCGGATAATTTTTTGAGATCCAGAGAACAGTATCAAAACCATCCATCTCTGGCATAATGATATCCACCAAAACAATGACAGGCATATGCAAAGGATCCAGTTGTTCGCAGAACTGTTGACCATTGGCTGATTCCATCATAACCTTGTATCCATCTAAGGTATTGATCTGAATGGCTAATGCATTTCTCAATAAAGTATGGTCATCAATTAAGGCAACAGGTATCATAACACGTTACAGTTGAGCCTCCAAATTCGTTGATTTTATAACGATTATGATGCGTATAAACACGCAAAAAAATAGCGTATTAACTACCTTTTTTACTTGCGCTTCCCCGGCTACTTTTAATGGGTGATAAGAAACAGTTTTGAGCGGCTGTTTTTATCACAGCAGTTTTCATTGGGGTTACAAACAGTCAAAGGCGGCACAAGGCCGCCTTTGTACTTGCCCTCCCACCTCCGCTGAAGCTTCGGTGGGCAAGCCGAAAAATAATCACATTAATTCTTTCTCCGCTCGTTCAAATATTTTTTTCTTTTTCCAGTTATACCACGGATGCGGCAGCGTCTTCTTCATGAGCGTATCTATACTGCGCATACCAAACAGGTTCCAGACGCCGGTTAGTTTACCTGGCAGGGAAGGTTGCATTGCGCGCAGGCTCATGGCAAAGCCACTCTCCAGGTATTCCATATGGTGCCAGTAACCAGCGGGCATGAATAAGGTATCTCCATGTTCCATGATCACATCATATCCCTTTGCTTTTTTTAAGGCCGGGAACTGTTCATAATCGATCTTGCTGCTGGCATCATCATAATAATTACTAAAATCGGCCAGGCTTAATACCTCGAATGGCTTGCGGTATAATTTGTACTGTTCTTCATTAGGGAAAAGCAATACTCTTTTTTTCCCTGAAAACTGGGTATGTAATATGTGGCTCACATCAATGTCAAAATGCATATGTGTAATAGATGTCTGACCGCCTGTAAACAGCATCGGATATTTTTTTACAAAACCTTTCATCAGGTGTTCGGGCCATGTAAAATCATTGATCAGTTGCGGAGCATGATCAAAAATATTAAAGAGGAATATCCGCCAGGCTGCGGGGCCCTCTTTGATCATATCAATATATTCACCGAAGGTCTTATAATCATCGGCCGTATTGATGGGCGTATAGGCATCACTCTTTACATTATTATAGAGACCCACTTTTTGTGTTCCCACCAGCTCTTTAAAATAATCCCAGTTCCATTTACTGTATGCCGGCCAGTCTTTGGCAAGGTTTTTTATGATCAGGGGTTTCATCGGAAAATAATAATTTTCTTTAAAGTCCGCCGCGCTGATCGTATCCACAACATCGATTTCCTGTAATTGCATTTACCTGGATTTGAAAATGTAAAAATAATATGTATTCTTTTAAAGGTTAATTTTAAAGATGCTTCTGGAAGTTCATCCCGATAATCCCAATCCCCGTCACCTGAAAACGATCAGGGACTGCTTGCTGTCCGGTGGGGTGATTATTTATCCTACAGATACGATATATGGACTCGGTTGCGATATTTTTCAGCACAAGGCGATTGAAAGGATTGCCCGTATCAAACAGGTGGATCCCGCAAAAGCGCAGCTGAGTTTTGTATGTAATGATCTGAGTGACCTCAGCCGCTACACAAAAAGCATTTCTACACCTTTATACCGTTTGCTGAAAACCTATCTACCGGGGCCCTATACTTTTATCCTTCCCGCCAGTAAAGAAGTACCTAAGATCTTACACAGCAAAAAGAGTACCATCGGTCTGCGGATCCCGGATAATAATATTGCGAGAACCATTGTTCAGGAGTTGGAACATCCTTTATTATCTGCTTCCCTGCCGGGAGACATGGTAGAATCCTACACCGATCCCGAATGGATGTATGAGAAATTTAACAAACTGGTAGATATTGTTATTGATGGCGGAATTGGCGGAATGGTGCCATCTACCGTTATCGATTGTACGAAAGATGAATATGAAGTGGTAAGAATGGGGGCCGGAGCCTGGGATGAAGAAGCGCACGGCTAAAACGCAAGTTCATACTGCGTTGGCAAAATATTATAACTGTGCCGGTGATATTTGCTCAGTCCATGTATTTCAATGGCCCCGCGGTGCTCAGCCGTTCCATAACCTTTGTTCCTTTCCCATCCATACATCGGGTATTCTTTATGCAGGCTGCACATATAAGCATCACGGTAGGTTTTGGCCAAAATACTGGCTGCTGCAATACTTGCATATTTGCCATCTCCCTTTATGATACATTCATGACGTATATTTTGATATGCCCTGAAACGGTTACCATCTATCAACAGTAATTCAGGGGTTATATTCAGTTGTTCAATGGCCAGGTGCATAGCTTTATACGAAGCCTGAAGGATATTGATCCTGTCGATCTCATCATTGTCAACGCTGGCAACTGCCCAGGCAAGCGCGCTGGATTCTATAAAGTCCTTTAACAGTAACCTGTCCTGCGCGCCTACCTGCTTACTATCGTTCAGTAACGGATGATAAAAATCGGAAGGAAGTATCACTGCCGCCGCAAAAACAGGTCCCGCATAGCAACCCCGCCCGGCTTCATCTGAACCTGCTTCAATTATTCCTGCCTGGTAAAAAGGGGCTAACATGATGTCAAAATTGGATCATCGAAAGGGAAAATTCAAATTAACTTTGCTTTATGCAAAGAATAGATCGATCCTCACGCCTGGTTAGTAACTGGCTATTGATAGGTGTAGGCATGACCATTATCCAGATCGCCCTCGGCGGTATTACCCGGTTAACGGGCAGCGGTCTTTCTATTACACAGTGGGATGTAATAACGGGTTCGTTGCCCCCATTGAACGAGCAGCAATGGCTGGTGGAGTTTGAAAAATACCGCCAGACGCCGCAATATCACCTGCTGAACTTTGAATTTACATTACCCGATTTTAAATTTATTTTTTTCTGGGAATGGTTCCATCGCTTATGGGGAAGATTGATTGGTCTTGTATTCGCCGCAGGCTTTGTATGGTTCATCATAAAAAAACATTTCAGGAAAGAAATGATCATGCCACTCGTTAACCTCTTCATATTGGGTGCATTGCAGGGTGCGATCGGCTGGATCATGGTTGCAAGCGGACTTACCGGCGATGCCATATACGTTAAACCAACCCGTCTTGCCCTGCATTTTATTTTTGCCATGGGGCTGCTATGTTACACATATTGGTTTGCACTTAAGTTACGGATCCCATCGTCACAACAGATAGGAAACAAAGCACTTCGTAAGTGGAACCTGGGTATTTTGTTCTTGCTGGTCATCCAGTTAATATATGGTGCTTTAATGGCGGGACATAAAGCCGCAAATATTGCCCCTACCTGGCCAACCATCAATGGAGAATGGGTTCCCGGTACCTTATTTAAGGATACATCCTTGTGGCTTAACTTTATAGACAATACCCTACTCATTCATTTTATTCATCGCGGGCTCGCTTATATTTTGGTGGTGCTCATTATAACCTGGTCATTGAAAATGGCGAAAGTAAATGGAACCGCATTATTCAGAACAGTGAGATGGGTTCCTTTATTGGTGATTGTATTACAGGTAATACTTGGAATATGCACGGTACTTACCAGCACATACATTATTCCGGGCCGATGGGGTGGTTTTGAGTGGCTGGCACAGCTGCACCAGTTAACCGGAATGATTTTGTTACTTTCAATTGTTCAATTGTTGTTTGTTGGTAATAAAAAATTATGAAACAATACCTGGAAGGTTTTTGGTACTCATTGCCTGTGCAGCTTTTTCTGCTGCATTTCAGGAGATACCAGGTATTGTTGATAGCTTGGTATGTTTTATGGGCAACGGTAACGGGAAACTTTATGCGGGCATTTGGTGCTGATTCTCTTTTCCTGGCACCTGAATATTTTGGAGAGGTAACTGCTTTAAGCACTGCGATAGTTGGGTTTGCATTGGGCATCTTTGTGATGAGCTGGAACATTACCACGTTCATACTTCATAGCAAACTTCTTCGCTTTCTGGCTACAACGGCACAGCCGTTTCTGAAATACTGTATCAACAATTCGTTGCTTCCCATCCTTTTTATCATCGTGTATTTTATCAAAGCCATCAACTATGCACGTTACCAGGAATTGTTTCAGGGGTCCGAAATCTTTTTATTGGTAAGCGGTTTTGCGGGAGGCATCATGCTTTCTATCAGTCTTTCTTTTATTTATTTCTTTGGCGCTGATAAGACCATCTACTATAACCTCTCTGCTGTTATTAAAAAAGCCAATACACGCTATGCGCGTATTATTCAGAAAAAAGTATTACCGAAAGAGAAAACCGATTTCCGCATCGATTGGTTCCTGAGCGCTAAGTTCCAGCTAAGGAAACCGCGGGATGTTCGTCACTACTCAGAAGATTTTCTCGATACCATATTTACCCGGCATCATTTCGCCGCTATTATCGCCATTGTACTTGCATTTATCTTCCTGATACTGGTGGGATATATTTCCGATGCACGTCTTTTCCAGTTTCCGGCCGCAGCAAGCATCACTTTATTTTTTGCCGTACTGATAGCTGTTGCCGGCGCCCTTTCATTGTTTCTGCATAGCTGGAGCATTCCATTGGTAGTGGTATTATATATGGGTGTTAATTTTCTTTACCAGCAAGAGATCATCGACCCACGTAATAAAGCGTATGGGCTGGATTATATAAACAAGCAGGACCGCCCCGTGTATAGCCGGGAAGCGATCGTGGCCATGGCCAGCGATAGTAACATGAACGCAGACAAAGCGAAATACATTGCCATACTGAACCGCTGGAAATCGCGTCAGAAAATGGCGAAACCTGTTCTCTATATTATCAACACAAGTGGGGGAGGAACCAGGAGCGCAACATTTACGATGAATACGCTCCAGAGACTCGACAGTTTATTTGGCGGCAAATTGATGGAACAAACCTTCCTGATCAATGGTGCCTCGGGGGGAATGTTGGGAGCAGCTTATTTCAGGGAACTGTATTACCAGAAATTAAAAGGGGCAAACATTGACCTGCGTGATAAAAAATATGTAGGAGATATTTCAAAGGATCTGCTGAGTCCTTTATTCTCTTCGTTTGTTACCAGAGATATGGTGGGACCTGTTCAGAAATTTACCGTGAACGGATATGAATATGCGAAGGACAGGGGATATGCATTTGAACAGAAGCTGGCAGAAAATACCAACCAGCTATTATCGAGAACACTTCAGTATTACGAAGAACCGGAGAGCCTTGCGATGATACCCACCCTGTTATTCAATTCAGTGATCAGTCGCGATGGCCGTAAGATGATCATCAGTTCGCATCCTATGCGTTTCATGATGCGGCACGGATCAGATACCAATCATATTACCCCTGTTGACCCCGATGCGATTGATTTTCATTCATTTTTCAGTAAGCAGAAACCGATGGATATCAATATACTTTCTGCTTTACGGATGAATGCAACCTTTCCTTATGTATTACCCAATGTATGGTTACCCAGCAACCCCGTGATCGATGTGATGGATGCAGGGTTGCGGGATAATTTTGGGCAGGAAGCTGCTTTGCGCTTTGTGGATGTATTCAGAGATTGGCTACGCGAAAATACAAGCAAGGTGGTGCTGCTGCAGATGCGCGATGGCGGATTGAGTGATTGGGAAAAGCCGGCAGATAACGGCTCGCTGCTGGGCACACTTACCAAACCTTTCCTCATATTGCAAAACAACTGGTATAAGCTGCAGGACTACCAGCAAAACGATCAGCTTGAATACCTGTTCGAATCCTATGGTCCCCAATTTTATAGGGTATGTTTTCAGTATGAGCCCTCTAAAAAAGAAGCACCGGCAAGTTTGAGTTTTCACTTAACGGCTGCGGAAAAAAGAGATATAGCACAGGCGCTCGACAACCCGGTTAATCAGCAACAGTTTGAAAAGCTGAAGAAAATTATGCGATAGAAGCGCACCGGTTTTATTCTGGTTGTATCAACGAAAAGCAATCCCTGATAATCTGGATGCGGAACTCTTCTGATGTTTCGGTGGGTTCTCCATCAATATGCAGCGGCGCAAGTTTCAGGTTCTTAATGGTAAGCGATGGCGTTTGAAAATATAGGATGTTCTTGTGTTTCATATCCTCCGATAACTGCTGAAGTTTATTGTTCCCGTTCAATTGTTTCAACATCGCAAACGGCAGTTTGGCTTTATTCATTTTTTGTACAACTACAATATCCAATAAGCCATCACTGAGGCTGGCCTGTGGTGCAATGGTAACATTATTTCCGAACTGGTTACTGTTGGCAATGCTTACAAAAAAGGCATCACTGAAAAATGAAAAGTTATCGAGTACGATTTCGAACTGGTAAGGATGTGCTTTAAAATAGTTAAGAATACTCTGTTGTGTGTAAACCATTAGTCCGCGATTGCCGGTTGCAGAAAAGTCATGCGCCACCTGTGCGTCAAAACCAATACCGCTGAGCATACAGGAATAGTGATCATTGATCAGGAAGGCATCCACTTTTTTTGCATGTCCCGCAAAGATGGTGGCGAGTGCCTGTTCAGGTTTGGTAGATATACCCGCGGCCCGTGCCAGTCCGTTACCTGAACCAAAAGGAATGATACCAAAACGTACAGAAAGATCGCGCAATGACCGGGTTACCTGGTTAACAGTACCATCACCACCGATCATTACCACATCTGTAAAACCTTCAGCCTGTATCTTGTCTTTTAAAAGGTCGTAATCGCCTGCTGGATTGGTGGCATATAACTCGTAAGGAATTCCCTGTGCCGCCGTTTCTCTCTCTACCAGTTTTTTAATACCGTCTTTTTTCGAAGTGCCTGATATCGGGTTGACCAGGTAAATTATTTTTCGTTCCGTCATTTAAATATTGTTTTTTGGTCCATAGACCATGGTCTACCTCACCATTTCATCAGCGCACTGGCCCATGTATACCCGCTTCCAAAGGCTGCCAAACAAACAAGATCACCCTGTTTAAACAATCCTTTTTCCCAGGCTTCACACAAAGCTATGGGAACGGAAGCAGCAGTAGTGTTACCGTAATGTTGAATATTGTTAAAAACCTGGTCATCGCGTAACTGTAGTTTTTGCTGCACAAACTGGCTGATCCGAAGATTTGCCTGGTGCGGTATAAGCATTTTGATATCTGAAGGGCTGTACCCATTCTTATCAAGCGCTTCGCTAACCACTTCCGGAAATTTAACGACCGCTTTTTTAAATACAGACTGCCCATCCATAAAAGGAAAATTCTGTGCTTTGTCAAGCATTTCATGACTCATGAACATCTGCCCGATCTCTGCCTCGTCAAAAGCAGCATAATTTTTATCTGCCCAATGGTTGGCATGCGTTCCCGGGTTGTACATGGCCAGCACCTCTGCCGAGTTTCCATCACTGTGGAGGTGTGTACTTAAGATACCACGCTCAGGATCTTCTGTTGGCTGGAGAACAATAGCGCCTGCACCATCACCAAATATTACCGAGATATTTCTTCCGCGCGTTGAAAAGTCGAGGCCGAAAGAATGTTTCTCACTACCCACCACAAGAATATTCCGGTACATCCCTGTTTTAATGAATTGGTCCGCAACACTCACCGCATATAAGAAACCACTGCATTGGTTGCGGATATCCAGTGCGCCGATCTCTTGCATATTCATTGCCCTTTGCAGTAATACACCACAGCCGGGAAAATAATAGTCGGGAGACAATGTGGCAAAAATGATAAAGTCAATATCAGCAGCTGTGGTACCCGCTCGTTCGATAGCTATTTTAGCTGCTTCCACCGCCATGGTTGTTGTTGTTTCTTCCGTTCGGTGGGCATAATGCCGTTCCTGAATACCGGTACGCTCCTGTATCCAGGCGTCATCCGTTTCCATGTATTGTTTCAGGTCATCATTGGTCACCACTTTTTCAGGCACATACTTACCAATACCGGCGATGATACTTCGGGGCATAGCGATCGTTTTTGTAGGGGGTGAAGGTACGGGTCTATTTTAAATGCAGCACATCCCGTAAAAAAGCAGCTGTTTCTTTTTCAACCGTAACAATATCCTTTGATTGAATAGGGGACGCAATCACATGGCTCCCGGCATTTGGTATCGGTACCATTCTTTTGAGTGCGGCTGTTGTTGCCAGCTGCTCCATCATTTCTTTCATGGCGGAAACTTTTACAACAGGATCCTGGTGCGTTTCGTCTTTATAGTAATAGAGTGTAAGTGTGGGTTGTTTTACTTTGGAGAACGTCATTTTACTCATGGTGGTTTCCAGTTCCTCTTCCAGTTGTGTAGTTGCTTCCAGGCGGTATTGGTAGTTCCAGTATTGTTTGTATTGCGGGGTTTGATTAGCAGCGGTATTCAGTTTCGATTTTTTTACTAACCGTGCTATCTGTAATCCCCAGGGATTATTTAAGATCCATGCGTTTGGATCATTGATAGCAATATTGGGAGAGTATAAAACCAGCCCCGCTATTTCAGGATACGTAGCGGCAAGCTGCAGCGCCAGTGTACCCCCGGTAGAAGTCCCCATGAGGATCACTTTATTACCCAATTGTTTACCGATTGCATACGCCTCTTTGGCCGACTCCCATAAATTGTCTGCGGTCATATTCATTAATGCATCAACCGTATCGATGCCATGTTGTGAAAGTCTTGAGAGATAAAGGTTACAGCCGAATTGTTTGGCGATATTTCTGTGCACCGGATTACCTTCTTCCTGTGAAGCGCTGAATCCATGCAGGTATACGATCGCATATGCTGTTTTTTGTTTGGATGAATCATTGGCCCAAACGATCCTTGCTTCGTTATCGGGTTTTATGGTGTGTTTAGCTTCACCATCGGCAATGAATTTTTCAAGGCCATTGTCAATAGAGGGTACCGCAGGCAATACGGTACTATATACCGGTGGTGTGGGTTTGGGCCCGAGCAGGTACACAATTGCCAATACAATCAATACAGCCAGCAGGATCTTGAGAATGGTCATGGTGATTTTTTTTTAAATCTACATAATTATTTACTGCACCACCATGCCCATGCTATCAATAGTGGATGAATAACGATGAGCCGCAGCCAGCCTACCCATTGCGGAAAGCGCATAACACCCGGGATATAACTGTTCATTTGTACAAAATAAATATGCACAGGGATAAAAAGCACCAGCATAATAATGATCCCGTATGATGCGTAAAGGCGGGTTGCTTCAAACATAAGCCCAATCGCGAGCAGGATCTCTGCTACCCCCGAGATCATATTGATGGTTGAATGCCATGGTATATAAGGAGGAATGATGCCCTCATACATTGCCGGCTTACGGAAATGATTAAAGCCAGCAGCGAGATAAAGAATGATCTGGATGACAAGCGCAAATTGCTTTAGCATCACTCAATATAATAAAAACTCAACTTATTTCAACATTCGACATTCTGTGTTGATATTCGATATTTTCTTTCAGTATATTCGGTCAAGCCAAAACTTCTGCTATGTCTGCCAGTCAACGCTTTACCGCTCTTGATGTATTTCGCGGAATGACCGTGTGTCTCATGATCATCGTAAATACTGCCGGCGATTCGGCACATACATTTGCCCCTTTGCTGCATGCAAAATGGCATGGGTTTACACCAACCGATCTTGTGTTCCCGACCTTTCTTTTTGTAGTAGGAAATGCCATGAGTTTTGTGATGAAGAAATGGGAACAACAAACAACGGCACAGGTGGTAGGTAAGATATTCAAACGGACGCTGATCATTTTCTTACTGGGTTTTTTAATGTACTGGTTCCCTTTTTTTAAACAGGATGATAATGGCCAATGGGCATTATCACCTTTTTCAGAAACCCGTGTACTGGGTGTACTTCAGCGGATTGCGCTCTGTTACGGCATTGCTTCATTACTGTTGTATTTCTTCAAAACAAGGATCACCGTGATCATCAGTATCGGGCTATTATTACTGTACTGGTTTTTATGTTTCAGTTATGGCGAGGAATACGATCCACTGGGAATGCAAACCAATGCGGGTATGCGGTTTGATATGTGGCTGATGGGAGAACATCATCTTTACCATGGAGAGGGGGTTCCCTTTGACCCTGAAGGATGGTTGAGTACATTGCCAGCCATTGTAAATGTAGTAGCGGGTTTTGTGGTAGGACAGTATGTACAAAAAAAAGGGAAGACCTACGAGGGCCTTACGCATTTATTGCTGGCAGGATTCTCATTAGTGGTGATCGCTTATTTCTGGAATTTCATCTTCCCTATCAATAAAAAGTTATGGACCAGCTCCTTTGTGCTCCATACAGTAGGGCTTGATTGTATGTTGCTTTCTGCGGTTATTTATATAACAGACATCAAACACAAGGTGAGGTGGACCTATTTCTTTGAAGCTTTCGGGCGCAACCCGCTTTTTGTATACCTGGTTTCAGAGCTGCTGGCCACTATCTTGTACATGATTGATGTTACACCCGATGAAAGCCTTTTCAGCTGGATCTATATTCACGTTTTCAGCTTTGCCGGCTTTTATTGGGGATCGCTGTTTTTTTCGATCTCCTATATGCTGGTTTGCTGGCTGGTGGGGTATATTCTCGATAAGAAACGGATCTATATTAGAGTGTAAAATATAATTTTCGGATTAGCGGATTTCGGATTAGCGAATTGAAAGCATATGTAAATCCACTAATCCGCTAATTCGTAATCCGCTAAATCGAACTGATTATCAGCTACTTACATTGTGTTTTTGTTAAGTTTCTCCTCTTCCTTTGCCCTCCGACCCTAAATCCGTACCTTTGCAGCCTCAAATTTTTACATGGAAATAAGAAACATTGCCATTATCGCGCACGTGGATCATGGTAAAACAACACTGGTAGACAGGATTTTACAAACTACCAAAGTATTCAGGGATAACCAGGACACTGGGGAGTTGATCATGGATAGCAATGACCTGGAAAGAGAACGTGGTATCACGATCTTCAGTAAGAATGCTGCGGTTACTTACAACGATGTTAAGATCAATGTGATCGATACACCGGGTCACAGTGATTTTGGTGGTGAGGTTGAGCGTGTATTGAAGATGGCAGATGGGGTTATTTTGCTGGTAGATGCCTTTGAAGGACCCATGCCACAAACCCGTTTTGTACTGCAGAAAGCATTGCAACTAAACCTGCGCCCTATCGTTGTTATCAATAAAGTAGATAAGGCCAATTGTCGTCCCGATGAAGTGCATGATGCTGTATTCGAACTTTTCTTCAATCTCGATGCGACTGAAGAGCAACTGGATTTTCCTACTTTTTATGGTAGCGGAAAGAATGGTTGGTTCAATGATAGCCTTACACAAACTGAAGATATCCTTCCTTTGATGGATGGTATCATTAAATATGTACCGGCACCCAAAGTAAATGAAGGTCCCGTACAAATGCAGATCACATCGCTTGATTATTCATCTTTCCTTGGACGTATCGGTATAGGAAAAGTTCATCGTGGTGTATTGAAAGAAGGTCAACAGATTGCATTGGTAGCGGCAGATGGCACTTTTAAGAAGAATAAAGTAAAAGAGCTGTATGTATTTGAAGGAATGGGAAAGAGAAAGGTAACAGAAGTTATTGCCGGAGATCTTTGCGCGGTTGTAGGATTGGATGATTTTAATATCGGAGATACCATTGCCGACCTGGAAGCACCGGAAGGGTTACCTGTAATTAGTGTGGATGAGCCAACGATGAGTATGACCTTCAGTATCAATAACTCACCTTTCTTTGGTAGGGATGGCAAATTTGTAACCTCACGTCACCTGCGCGACAGGCTGATGAAGGAAACAGAAAAAAACCTGGCTTTGCGTGTAGAAGATACAGATAGTGCAGATAGTTTTAATGTATTTGGCCGTGGTATTCTTCACCTGGGAATCCTTGTAGAAACCATGCGCAGAGAAGGATATGAATTAACGGTAGGTAATCCGCAGGTACTTGTAAAGACCGTTGATGGTAAGAAGCATGAGCCGTATGAGAACCTGGTAGTTGATGTGCCATCTGATTTCAGTGGTAAAGTAATTGACCTGGTTACCCAGAAAAAAGGAGAGATGCTGATAATGGAAAGTAAAGGAGAAATGCAGCACCTTGAATTTGAGATCCCATCAAGGGGGTTGATAGGCCTGCGTTCACAGATGTTAACGAACACTGCCGGTGAAGCCGTAATGGCACACCGTTTCCTCGAATACAAACCATGGAAAGGACCGATACCCGGAAGAAGTAATGGAGTATTGATCGCTAAAACCGGTGGTGTTACTACAGCTTACTCTATTGATAAGTTGCAGGATCGTGGTAGTTTCTTTGTTGATCCGGGAGATGAGGTATATGCCGGACAGGTGATCGCAGAACATATCAAACCAGGAGACCTGAACGTAAATGCGGTGGAAATGAAAAAGCTCACCAACCACCGTGCAAGCGGAAGCGATGATGCAGTTCGTATCACACCAAAATTACAGTTCACCCTTGAAGAGTGTATGGAGTATATCCAGCAGGACGAGTGTATCGAGGTAACCCCTAAGAACATCCGTATGCGTAAAGTGTTCCTGAACGAAGACGACAGAAAGAAGAGCGGTAAGAGCATGTCGAGTGAAGCAGTGGGATAGATGCTACTTCTTATTTTATTATAGCCCTGGTATTTTATACCGGGGCTTTTTTTATAAAGATGTTAGATGGTAGATGTTAGATGTTAGATGTTAGGGGAGTTGATTAGGTATTTATAACTGATAAATTCAGGTAAAATAAATCTATTCTAACATCTGCCATCTAACATCTTCAACGCATAAAAAAGCCACTGCTAATAAACAGTGGCTCTCTTAAAAATATTCGCAGTAAAAATTATCCTCTGCTAACGATCACATCTTCGATAACACGTGTTTTGATGTTCACATCAAATTTTTCTTTGTAAGAAGTCTTAGTGTCTTCGATTACGAAAGTTACTTTGCTCAATTCTGATTTAGGCAGTTTGAAGGTTTTGTCGAATGACTTGTCTCCATAAGCACCTTTGAACAGTTGGTCACCATTCTCATCAAGTACTACCAGGCTAAAAGTGTTGCCAGTTGGGTTAGCATACTTAATGTTGAAAGAAAGCTGGTTGTTAACGTCAATTCCAGTGTATTTAACTTCTACTTTATCTGAAGAAGTAACACCAGTAGTGGTATTTGCGCTGGCCGATACAGTAAGAGCGGCTACGAACAGGCTACCTAATAAAAACCTTTTTGCGATGTTGTTGATTTGATTTTTCATAGTTATTTGTTTTAAATGATTGAATGAATGATTAAATAGTTCATGGCAGAACAATCATGCATCGTGAATTTTTTTGGCAGGCAAGCATCGCAAATGGCAGAATCGAAAGGAACAGGAAACCGTATCGGTGATTGAACTGAAAGTTCAAAATTGAGATGTACATCTAAACCCTGTAACTACTGTTAATACCTTTCGAGAACAAAAGTAACCCGTAGTTTTGGATTTTAATGTTAAAAAATTATGAATTGATAGAATAATCAATATATAATATTAATTATAATGCGATTTAATGTGTTAAAATTACACAAATATGCGTAGTAAATCTTATCGTAAATCATTGAATATCAATAATTATACAATTTTCGGGAACGATTGCGGAATTTAGTAAAACGAACAGACGTTTGTAAAATGGAAAATAACAAATAAAATTAAAACATTTTATTTGTTATAATATATTATATGGGCTTGTTTAAAGTCTGCCAGAGAAGGTCTTTTAATTCTATTAAACCGGTATTGGTCAATGAAGAAATGAACAGATGGGGGATGCCCTCGGGTAATTCTTTAGCAATTGCCTCCTTTAATTCATCATCCAGCATATCGCTCTTGCTGATGGCAATGATAAAATCCTTCTGGAGCATTTCGGGATTGTATTCTTCCAGTTCATTGCGCAGGATTTCAAACTCCTTTTTATGGTCAGCACTATCAGCCGGCAACAGGAAAAGCAAAACGGAGTTACGTTCTATATGCCGCAGGAACCTATGACCCAGTCCCTTGCCCTCAGCGGCACCTTCTATGATACCCGGCAGATCTGCAATGCAGAATGATTGGCTGTCGCGGTATTCTACCATACCCAATTGTGGTGTCAGGGTAGTGAATGCGTAGTTGGCAATTTTTGGTTTGGCAGCTGTAATCACCGACAATAAAGTTGACTTTCCGGCATTCGGGAAACCCACTAAACCCACGTCTGCCAATACTTTCAGCTCGAGATTCTTCCATCCTTCAATGCCTTCTTCACCCGGTTGGGCATGTTCGGGTACCTGGTTAGTGGGGGTGGCAAAGTTGCTGTTACCCAAACCGCCGCGTCCACCTTTCATCCAGATCACCTCCTGCCCGTCTTCCAGTATCTCAACTTCTATATTACCCGTTTCCTCATCACGCGCCACTGTTCCCAACGGTACATCTATATAAATATCCTCTCCATCATGACCGGTACAATTGTTCTTGCTTCCATTCTCACCATTCTTAGCCAGTACATTCTTAAAGTAACGCAGGTGGAGTAATGTCCATAAGTTGCTGTTACCGCGAAGTATAATATGCCCCCCACGACCACCATCACCACCGTCTGGTCCACCCATGGCGGTTAACTTATTACGCATAAAATGTCTTATGCCTGCTCCACCATGACCACTACGGGCGAAAATGCGGATATAATCTATGAAGTTGTTTCTTTCTGACACGCCACGAAGGTACGGTAAAGTGAGTAGTGAGTGGTGAATAGTGAGTATTTAAGCGCATCACTCACTACTCACTAAATGATCACCGGGTTTTATAAAACTGTTCCTGAATAGGCCTATCCACCGGCACCTCCCTCAGCGGTTCTGTTTCTTTCCAATATTGCCTCATTTCATCCGGAAGTGCCTGGTAGAGTTTTGTGCCTTCCGTTTTCCATTGTATCATTTCATCCGATACCTCTTTTATTTTTCTGGCGGGATTGCCTGCGAGTAAGGTGCGGGCAGGAAATATTTCGCCGGTCTTTACAAAACTGAGTGCGCCAACAATGCACTCATCTCCCAACACTACATTATCCATGATCACGCTGTTCATACCTACCAGGCAGTTTTTACCGATACTGGCACCATGTATCACGGCGCCGTGACCAATATGTGCGCCTTGCGCCAACCGAACCGTTACGCCGGGGAACATATGGATCGTGCAATTCTCCTGTACATTACAACCGTCTTCAATAACGATTCCTCCCCAATCGCCGCGGATAGCTGCGCCTGGGCCGATATAAACATTCTTGCCAATGATCACATTGCCCGTTACCGTTGCCTGTGGATGAATAAAAGCAGATGCATGAATCACAGGAATAAAATCTTTGAAGGCGTATATCATAAAAAATTAATTGAAGTCAAACCATAAACTCCCACTCACGAAACCGTTTACCGGCGCGTTTTTCTGACTCTGCGGTCCCATGGTTTCTGCCCCCTTAAATTTTGTACCGATGGGCGGGATCGCATGTAAAAACCCCAGGTTTGCTTTTGGAAAAGGCGGGTTCACATATGCAATGAATTTTGATTTTTGCTGGGCAGGATGCAGCATTTGTAAAAACAAACCCGGTGTATCTGTATACACAGTAAAATAGCTGGCTCCACTTTCGATGGTTGCCCAATACAAATCAGCATGGTATCCGCTAAACTCAGGGTACTCAAATGTTTCACCTGTTACCGTGGTATTATATTTTTTATGCCACACATCTATGTTTGCTCCTCTAAACCTGTTCTTCCATACACGGTAGGGTCCGCCACCCAGCCACTTCATGCCGGTGATCTTTGTTTCATCAATTGTAAATGTGATGCCATGAAAGTCGGATATTTCTTTCTGCATGTATTTATATTCCAGCTTAACAGGTGATTGTTTGTTGAAGATCCATTTGACAAGTAGGGTGTCTTTTTTTACGGCGTACATCGCATCAACGATAATGTCGTTCTGACCATCCCTGTAATGACTGAAGCTTTTCATCGATTGTTCATCTCCGGTTAAAACAGGACCGTTACCAAATGGCAGGGCAATATTATTTTTGATCACCGTTTGCAAAAGACCGCTCTTGGTATTGAAATTATAATGAATGCCGTTCTGGGTAACCGTATAAATATTTTCTTCGCTTTTTTCTTCCGGAATATAATAGCTTTTTAAAGAAGCCGCCATGTTTTGTTTGGCTATCTCACCTGGTTGTTTTATCGGCCAGGTCCAGTTAACGATTGAATGATTGTCTGAAGCAATGACCATCAGTTGTAATGCATCTGCATTATACCAATCTGCCGGAAGTGAAAGAGACAGCTCACCTTGTTGCCCGGGCTCCATTCCGATAATAGATTGACCGGTGCCTGTTATTACATTACCTGTTTTTGCATTCCTTGCCAGCGGATATTTGATCAGTTGCCAGATGAATTTACAACGGGCAAGGTTTGTAAAATCGTAATGGTTACTCACCAACAGTTTGCCTGTAAAGTTTTTATCCAGTAAAGGTTTTATCACCTGCACGGGCGACCAGATATCTTTAATCGTATAATAGCTTCCTTCTTTTTCGCGGTGAGGTCCAACGATACCGTCAGGGGCATTGTTGCCATAGGTATCAATACTATCCAGCCTGTCTTTTCGCACAACACCTTCATCAAATAACGCCCATAAAAAACCACCGGCATGTCTTGGGTTTTGAAGTATCAGGTTCCAGTAATCTTCCAGCCCCGCTCCATGACCACCATCGTATAAACCATGAATCATTTCGGTATGTAAAAGAATATTGTCCTTTTCTGCGGCTTTTTCTATGTAACTGTAATCGGGGTAATGTTTGGTATCTACATTACTGAAGAGCTGCCAGGGATGTAATACACTTCTTTGTTGCGGATCATACAATGCATAATCATTATCAAGGTCAGTGTTCCATCCCCCTTCGTTCCCGTTATCCCAGAATAATATAGAGGGGTGATTCACATCCCTGATAACGAGTTCTTTCACAAGCTTTCTTCCGACAGGGGTTCCGTATTTTTTTTGCCATCCGGTTAACTCATCCAGCACAAAAAGCCCGAGCGAATCACAGAGGTCTAAAAATTCGGGATCAGGTGGATAGTGGGACATACGGACGGCATTCATGTTCATGTCTTTCATGAGCGCTATATCCAGCAGGTGAATCGATCTGCTTAAAGTTCTACCGCTTTCGGGCCAGAAGCTATGGCGGTTAACGCCTTTGAAAATGATCTTTTTATCGTTTACATATATACCATCGCTTTTTCGCACTTCCACTGTTCTGAATCCGAATCTTTGCTTGAAGGAATGAAGCGAAATATTTTTCCGTTTGATGCTCACGTCTACATTGTATAATGCAGGCAACTCAGGGTTCCATAATTGCGGGTGATCAAATTGATGAGCCAGATCAATCGTATCGGAGGAAACGGTAAGAACGGTTGAGAAGGAGATTATTTTTTTAGGATCTTTCAACAAGCTAACACGAGCTGTTATAGTATCGCCTTCCTTAGTGTTTTGCGTAAACACATTCATCTTAAAATTTCCATTGGCCCTTGCATCAATGGCCACTCTTTCAATAAATGTTTTGGGAAGGATATTTAAATAAACGGGGCGATAAATACCACCGAATACCCAGAAATCACTTTCTCTTTCCGCTTTGTTTACGGTGCTGTCGGCACTCATTTTACTTACCTCAACTTCCAGCAGGTTATCAATGCCGGGTTTTATCAATGAAGTAATATTATATGCGAACCGGTAAAAACTTCCCTGGTGTACCGGACCGGCGGATTGGCCGTTTATCTTAACATCGGCGTCTGTCATAACTCCTTCAAATACCAATTCTATTTCTTTATTCAGCCATGTTTTATCTGCAATAAAATGATATTTATATAAACCGTGTTCTGCATGTTTATTTTTTTCGTGGCCATAATTATAACCGCCAAATCCCTGTAGCTCCCAGTTAGAGGGCACCTGGATGGTGGACCATGTTCCGCTTTTTGCGCCATCTGTACAGAAGAAATCCCATTTAAAGGTGTGGTCCTTATCCTTGCCTGAGAGGTATTTAACAATCGTCTTTTGGGCTTGCAAAGAAGACATGTTGATTATTAGCAATAACAGGTAGAGAGCATGTTTTTTCATGGCAGCGGTAGTCTCAGGTGATCTGAAAATAAAAAAATTTGTTCAGAGTGCAACCTTTTTTTCACCGCAGAGTCGCGGAGGTCGCAGAGTTTACGCAGAGACCTACTTTCTCCGCGCAAACTCCCCGTTCTCTGCGGCTCTGCGGTGAATTGGAAGATCGAATCAGTAGTTATTCACCTTTAAAAACAGGCATTCTTTTCTCTAAAAAAGCCTGCACGCCTTCTGTAAAGTCCAAAGTATTGGCTGCTTTTTGCTGGTATTCATCTTCCAGTTGTAATTGCTGCGCAAGATTATTAGATAGCGAACTGTTGAGCGTATGTTTAATATATGCCAATGCTTTGGTGGGCATTTGTGCAAGCGTAGCGGCTATTTTTTTACTCTCCCCAACGAAAGTGTCATCTGGAAATACTTTGTAGAGCATCCCCATTTGTAAAGCTTCTTCGGCGGTTACCTTATCACCCAGCATCATGAGGGCACTGGCTTTTTGAAATCCAACCAGTCGCGGTAATATGAATGTGCCGCCACTATCCGGTATCAGCCCGATCTTTGAAAAAGCCTGTATGAAGTTGACAGAAGCAGCAGCAATCACAATATCACAGGCTAACGCGATGTTGGCTCCTGCTCCTGCTGCCACGCCGTTGATGGCAGCAACAACAGGTTTTGGTATATTCCTGATCCGCGTAATGATCGGATTATAATGTTCGCTCAGAATTTTCTGCATACCCGGTCCATTCGGATCAACTACTTCTTCCAGGTCCTGCCCGGCGCAAAAACCTTTCCCTTCACCGGTTATATAGATGCACCTTACCTCTGGCGTTGAGGCACATTCATCCAGTTTATCCTGTAACAGTAGTGCCATCTCGCGGTTGAACGAATTGAGTTTGGTGGGGCGGTTAAGTGTGATGGTGGCAACACCGTTATCAATAGAGAGCAGGATTGAAGACATGCGTAATTTTTAAGTTAATGACATTTGAAATAGTCGAAAGGTTCTTTGCATTCATTACATTGATATAATGCTTTACACGCCGTACTTCCGAATTGTGAAACCAGTCTTGTATCCGTTGAATTGCATAGCGGGCATGGAACCGTTTGCTCTTTTGCAAAAGGATCGGTTGTTACCTGCTCATATTGTGGCGGAGCGATGCCGTATGCTTTTAATTTCTGTTTTCCTGCTTCGCTCATCCAGCCTGTGTTCCAGGCGGGGGATAGAATTTCTTTGATAGTGAAATTTGTAAACCCGGCTTCTAAAAGCGCCATGCGGATATTTATTTTCATTACATCCATCGCGGGGCAACCGGTGTAGGTAGGGGTAACTAAAACCCCCCAGCCCCCTGAAGGGGGAGTTTGGATAACATCTCTTACAACGCCGAGGTCAACAATGGAGAGTACGGGTACTTCAGGGTCGCACACAGTTTCCAGTACTGACCAGATTTTTTTACGAACCCCGTCCGTTTCATCATTTATAGGAGTATCATTTTTATATATCACCATACTAATTCCCCCTTAAGGGGGCTAGGGGGTTTACCATTCTGCGTTTGGGTATCTTCTCTGCAGCATCTGCATCTCAGTTAATATCTCTTCCAAATGCTCAGTATGTTTTCCATTTTTGCCACCTGTCTTACTGTTGATACCTGTTGGTACTAATAAGGTAGCTTCTTCAAACACAGCGCTTATCTTTTCACCCCATTTCACTTTTATATCTGCGAACGAAACACCATATCTATCTTCAACAGCTTTCAACTCATAGTCAGCCGGCATAAAAAGTTCATCAGTAAATCGCCATAACGAATCGATGGCTTGTAACATCCGCTGTTTACTCTCTTCGGTTCCATCACCCAATCTTATCACCCATTCACTGCTCCAGCGCACATGATACGTAACCTCCTTTAAAGCTTTCTCGGCGATCGCTCCTAACTGTTCATCCTTACTATGCTGTAAAGCGAAATAAAAATAGTACTGGTATGTGCTAAAAAAGAATTGCCGCAGAATGGTATGCGCCCAATCTCCATTCGGTTGTTCAACCAGCAAACAATTTTTAAAATCGTTAGCATCGCGTAAGTAAGCAAGTGAATCTTCTGTTGCATTGCCACCACTTAATAGTGCCGCGTACTGGTAAAAGTTTCTCGCCTGCCCAATGCAATCCAAAGCGATATTTGAAATGGCGATATCCTGCTCCAATACCGGCCCATGCCCGCACCACTCGCTGTTACGATGACCGATAATTAAAGCATTGTCAGCCAGGTGCAATATATATTTTATCAATATTTGTTTATCCATATTAATTCCCCCTTCAGGGGGTTAGGCGGTCACATGTGTTTCAATTCATCCGGCAATTCATAAAATGTCGGGTGCCTGTAAGCTTTATCATTCGCAGGGTCATACAGCTCACCAGCTTCATCAGGATTGCTTGCATGAATATGCTTACTCTCAACCGCCCATATGCTTACCCCTTCCATCCGCCGCGTATACACGTCTCTCGCATTTTCAATAGCCATGGCTGCATCAACAGCATGTAAACTACCAACATGCTTATGATCAAGCCCCTGCCTGCTGCGAATAAAAATTTCCCATAAGGGCCAGGATGTTTTATTTTCTTCGGTGCTCATTTTTTGTTTATTGGTTTTTTTGTTTATTGGTTTATTCGGATTGATTACCAGTAAACCAGTAAACAAATAAACCAATAACCTAATTCTTCCTCTTAGCAGCATGCGCAGTCGCCGCTTCTCTCACCCATGCGCCGTCTTCCCATGCCTTAACGCGTGTATCCAGTCTTTCTTTATTGCAGGGGCCATTTCCTTTTACCACTTCCCAGAACTCATCCCAGTTGATCGCACCAAAATCGTAATGCCCTTTTTCTTCGTTCCATTTAAGATCATTGTCGGGGATAGTGAGTCCTAATATTTTTACCTGCTCTGCGCATACATCAATAAACTTCTGGCGAAGCTCATCATTGGTAAAACGTTTGATCTTCCAGCGCATACTCTGTATCGTATTCGGGCTCTCATCATCCTTCGGTCCAAACATCATTACACTCGGCCACCACCAACGGTTTAATGCATCCTGTGCCATGGCGCGTTGTGCTGGTGTTCCTTTGCTTAAGGTTAATAATATTTCAAAGCCCTGGCGCTGGTGAAAACTTTCTTCTTTACATACTCTTACCATTGCCCGTGCATAGGGACCAAAACTGTTACGGCACAAGGGTACCTGATTCATGATCGCTGCGCCGTCAACCAGCCAGCCAATGGCCCCAATATCCGCCCATGTTAATGTTGGGTAGTTGAAGATGGAAGAATATTTTGCTTTGCCGCTATGCAGCTGATCGTACATTTCATCGCGACTGATGCCCAGTGTTTCAGCGGCAGAATATAAGTAAAGGCCATGTCCCGCTTCATCCTGCACTTTGGCAATGAGTATCGCTTTCCTGCGCAGGTTCGGCGCACGGGTGATCCAGTTGCCTTCGGGCAGCATACCAACGATCTCACTGTGGGCATGCTGGCTGATCTGGCGTATTAATGTCTGCCTGTATTTCTCAGGCATCCAATCCTTCGGCTCTATCCGGATCTCTTTATCGATCTTATCCTGGAAAACCGTTTCCAAATCTTTTTCCATCACATGCGTTTTATGAAGGTAAAAGTAGAAAAATAGGTTGATGCTAACAAATGTTAGCATCCGAAAATATACAGAACCTTTTTTTTGTTAGTGTACCCTGGCGTCCATTGCGGTCCTTAGCGTTCTTTGCGCTCCAGCTTTTCACCCGCTTTTAATTATCTTTCACACATGAAAAAAGCTGCCATCATTCTCATTCTGTGCTTTGTCACTAACCTTTTATCAGCACAAGCCCCAGCGCCTCCTTTTCGCAAAGAAGTAGATGCCCTTAAAAAGAAAGATAGTATCCAGCTGCCTGCGCCAAACAGCATCCTGTTCACCGGCAGCTCCTCTTTTACCAAATGGACCGATGTACAGGATTATTTTCCCGGCTATCCCATCCTCAACCGCGCTTTTGGCGGATCTTCTCTGACCGATCTGATACGGTATGCTGGCGAAGTGATCATTCCCTATCATCCTAAACAGATCATTATCTACTGCGGCGAGAATGATATAGCGGCTTCAGATACAGTAACAGCCAAAACAGTTCTTTATCGTTTTCAAGCGCTTTTATCTATTATCCGGAAACAACTCCCGAAAGTGCCGGTTGTTTTTGTTTCCATAAAACCGAGCCCGAGCCGTTGGAAGTTTCAGCCGGTTGTTAGAGAAGCTAACCGTCTTATCAAAGAATTTATCAGTAAACAGCGCAATACCACTTTTGTAAATGTGTATGATGCGATGCTGAAACCGGATGGATATGCTATAAAAGAGATATTTACTTCCGACAGTTTACATATGAATGCAAAAGGTTATGCGATCTGGCAGCCGATCCTTTTGCCCGCCCTAAAAAAATAGCTTGTAAAAATTGCCACTGAAGCACTGAAACACAGAGAAAACCTTCAGTGCTTCAGTGCTTCAGTGGCAAAAAAACTTTCATACACTTTTTTCTATCATCCCCCCGTTAATTTTTCCCCCGAAAAGGCTTCTCCACTGTTACTATCCCTCGAAAATCAACCCCTAAAAGCGTTTGCAACTTCTTTCCACACAACCTTAATAAATCCTTCACCAAAAATTAATTTAGAATAGTAACCTTGTATTGCATTTATGGTTACGGCTTTGTTGTGCAAAACAGGGTCGTATTAAAAGGGAATCCGGTGAAATCCGGAACTGTCCCCGCAGCTGTAGGTTCTTGGTTTATAATGCGCATTGCAATCATTATACGCCACTTTTAAGTCTTCTGCCACTGTTCAGTGTTTAAGTGAAAGCTTGCTGGGCGGGAAGGTATTTAAAAGATAGAACGAGTCAGAAGACCTGCCACAAACGCCACCAATAAGTTTAAAGCTTTCGGGTGAAAAGCGGTCGACTGACTACATCCCATGGAATTTTTCCTGTTGTAATCAGCACCACTCTTTAACCCGCAAAACCATCAACCCAAAATTGTATTATCATGTCGGATCAAAATGAGTTATTGCTGCGAGAGAACAAAGACCGTTTTGTGATTCTGCCGATCAACTATCCCAAGATATGGGAGCAGTATAAAAAGCATGAAGCGAGCTTCTGGACAGCAGAGGAGATCGATTTAGGCAGCGACATGAAAGATTGGGACGCGTTGAATGATGGTGAGCGCCATTTCATTTCCCATGTACTGGCTTTTTTTGCTGCCAGTGACGGGATCGTAAATGAGAACCTGGCCGTGAACTTTATGAGCGAGGTACAGTTACCGGAGGCACGCTGTTTTTACGGCTTCCAGATCATGATGGAAAACATCCATTCTGAAACTTATGCACTGCTCATCGATACTTACATCAAAGATCCGCAGGAGAAGCACCGCCTGTTTCACGCCATTGATACCATTGATGCAGTTAAGAAGAAATCTGACTGGGCACTTCGCTGGATCGAGAACGGGTCGTTTGCAGAACGCCTGGTAGCTTTTGCCGCAGTGGAGGGGATCTTCTTCAGCGGTAGTTTCTGCTCTATTTTCTGGCTCAAAAAGAGGGGCCTGATGCCAGGTCTGACCTTCAGTAATGAGCTGATCAGCAGGGACGAAGGGCTCCATTGCGAATTTGCCTGTTTATTATATGGCATGTTGAACAATAAATTATCACAGGAAGCAGTTTATAGTATAATCGGGGATGCGGTTGCCATTGAGAAAGAATTTATAACCGACGCATTGCCCGTTGCATTGATAGGAATGAATGCCAAGCTGATGCAACAATACATTGAGTTTGTTGCTGACCGCTGGCTGAGCGAACTGGGATATCCAAAGATGTTCAATGCCACTAATCCCTTCGATTTTATGGAGATGATCTCACTGGAAGGAAAGACAAATTTCTTTGAGAAGAGAGTAGGAGACTACCAGAAAGCAGGCGTAATGGGAAACAGGGAGACACAGACTTTTTCTTTAGAGGAAGACTTTTAAAAAATTAGGAATTAATAATTAGGAATTAGTCTTTGGTTCCTCGAACCAAAGACTATCAACCGTAATTTCTAATTATTAATTCCTAATTCCTAATTAAAATAATACAACAACTATAAAATTCAGCAACACATGCAGGTAATTAAAAGAAACGGAAAACAGGAGAGTGTAAAATTTGATAAGATAACAGCGCGGATAGAAAAGTTGTGTTATGGGTTAGACAGGCGTTTTGTAAACGCAGTAGATGTAGCAAAGAAAGTGATCGAAGGATTATATGACGGCGTTCCTACCACTGAGTTGGATAACCTTGCCGCTGAAACAGCAGCAGCACTGACTGTTAAGCACCCTGACTATGCATTGCTCGCGAGTCGTATAGCCGTAAGCAATCTTCACAAGAATACCGTTAAGAGTTTTTCTGAAACAGCTAAACTGTTATACGAGTGCACGGATAATAAGAGTGGTAAACTTTTGCCATTGATAGCAGAAGATGTATGGCAGGTGATCAGCGATAATGCTGAGTTGCTTGACAGTACCATTATTTATGACAGGGATTATGGATTCGATTATTTCGGATTCAAAACACTTGAAAAATCTTACCTGTTAAAAGTAAACGGTAAACTGGTAGAGCGCCCGCAGCATATGTATATGCGTGTAGCGATTGGTATCCACAAAACAGATATCGACAGTGCGATCAAGACCTATCACCTGATGAGTGAAAGATGGTTTACCCATGCAACACCCACCTTGTTCAACGCGGGTACACCCAAACCACAGATGAGCAGCTGCTTCCTGTTGACCATGAAAGACGACAGTATTGATGGTATCTACGACACATTAAAGCAAACAGCCAAAATATCACAAAGTGCCGGCGGTATCGGTCTGGCCATTCATGGCATCCGTGCAACTGGAAGTTATATCGGCGGAACCAATGGTACCAGTAACGGTATCATACCTATGCTGAAAGTATTTAATGATACAGCGCGTTATGTTGACCAGGGCGGCGGAAAACGCAAAGGTGCTTTTGCTATTTACCTCGAACCATGGCATGCAGATGTATTTGCTTTTCTTGACCTGCGTAAAAACCATGGTAAAGAAGAAATGCGCGCAAGAGATCTTTTCTATGCATTATGGATCCCGGATCTGTTTATGAAGAGAGTAGAGGCAGATGGTGACTGGAGCTTGTTCTGTCCTAATGAAGCACCGGGACTGCATGAATGTCACGGAGCAGAATTCGAGGCACTGTATACAAAATACGAGCAGGAAGGTCGTGCAAGAAAAACCATCAAGGCACAGGAGTTATGGTTTGCTGTACTGGAAGCACAGATCGAAACCGGCACACCTTACTTATTATATAAAGATGCTGCTAACGGAAAGAGCAACCAGCAAAACCTGGGTACCATTAAAAGTTCTAACCTGTGCACTGAGATCATAGAGTACACAGCACCGGATGAAGTAGCGGTTTGTAACCTCGCTTCACTGGCATTACCGCGCTTCGTGATCAATGGCAAGTTCGACCATGATAAATTGTATGAAGTAACCTACGAGGCGACCAAGAACCTGAATAAGATCATTGATAATAATTACTACCCGGTAGAAGAAGCAAAAAATTCCAATATGCGTCACCGCCCGATAGGATTGGGTGTACAGGGATTGGCGGATGTGTTTATTTTATTACGGCATTCCTTTGAAAGCGAAGAAGCGAAAGCGTTGAATAGAGAAATCTTTGAAACGATTTACTTCGCTGCCATGACAGCCAGCAAGGACCTTGCTATTACAGAAGGTGCTTATGAAACATATGCAGGCTCGCCGGTTTCAAAAGCCGTGTTCCAGTTTGATATGTGGGGAGTAGAACCTACGCTGCGTTGGGATTGGTACACATTGAAAGCTGAGGTATTAAAACATGGCGTGAGAAATTCATTGCTGGTTGCGCCTATGCCTACTGCATCAACTTCACAGATCCTGGGTAACAACGAATGTTTTGAACCCTATACTTCAAACATCTATGTAAGAAGGGTATTGAGTGGTGAGTTTGTGGTAGTGAACAAACATTTGCTGAAAGACCTGATCGAGTTGAATCTCTGGGATGATGAGATGAAGAATCATATCATTTCGCATAATGGTTCTATCCAGAAGATAGATGGCATTCCTGCAGAGATCAAAGAAATATATAAAACAGTTTGGGAGATCAAGCAACGGACGATCATTGATATGGCTGCCGACAGGGGTGCATATATCTGCCAGTCACAATCATTGAACCTGTTTGTTGATGCGCCAACCACGAGCAAGCTTACCTCTATGCATTTTTACGCATGGAGAAAAGGATTGAAAACAGGTATGTACTACCTGCGTTCAAAAGCTGCATCGCAAGCTGTACAATTCACCGTTGAAAAACAAGGTGGAAAAACCACAGAAGCATTAATCGATCAACATACGCTCACCGTTATTGAAGGCGGAGCCACAGGTGCCGAAGACACATTGAATGGCGGTAGTTGCAGCATGGAAGATGGATGTGTAACATGCAGCGCTTAAAAACCAAAGCTATATTCTGCTGGAGTGGCGGGAAGGATAGTTCACTTGCTCTATACCGGATATTGCAGTCAGGCGACTGGGATATCCGGTATCTTTTATGTACCCTAAATGGAGAGCATCGGCGCATATCGATGCATGGTGTAAGAGAAGCCCTCTTAGATGCGCAGGCATCATCTATCGGAATTCCTCTAATCAAAGTTTTTACTTACGAAGCCACTAATGCAGAATATGAGCAACAGATGGAAACTGCATTACTCCAGGCAAAAGGGGAAGGCATTCAGCATGTGATCTTTGGCGATATCTTTTTGGAGGATCTCCGTGTGTACCGCGAAAATAATCTTTCAAAGATTGGTATGACAGCTGTTTTCCCTTTGTGGAAGAATGATACGAAAGAACTAGTGAATGAATTTGTTTCCTTAGGATTTAAAACAGTTACCTGTTGTGTGAATGATGCTTTGTTGGGAGAAGAACATGTAGGCGAAATGATTGATGCGGATTTTATCAATGCCTTACCTGCGAATGTTGATCCCTGTGGTGAGAATGGAGAGTTTCATACATTTTGTTTTGACGGGCCGATTTTCAGAGAGGCGATAGCGTTTACAAAAGGCGAGAAAATTTATAAGCCTTTACTATTGAAAGAAGGAGATTGTCCTATCGGAAATTCAGCAAATCAAACAAAAGGATTTTGGTATTGCGAACTAATTTAATAGATAGTATATGCGTTCACTAGAAGAAAGAATACAGGCTTCGGAAACCAGAATATTCAAAGCCGTATTTCCGGATAGCACCAATCACTACGATACTTTATTTGGTGGAACAGCGATGCACCTGATGGACGAAGTGGCTTTTATTACTGCAACACGTTTCACGCGAAAAAGGGTGGTGACGGTCTCTTCAGACCGAATAGATTTTAATAAACCGATTCCTGCCGGAACGATTATTGAATTGATCGGGAGGGTTAGCCATATCGGCAACACGAGTTTGAAAGTTTCAGTTGAAATTTATATCGAAGAAATGTACTCTGATTACAGGGATAGCGCGATCACAGGTACATTTACTTTTGTGGCGATCGATGAGAATAAAAAACCAATAAAAGTATCATAAAAATCTCTGCGGTTTCCTCACCGTTCTCCGCGGCTTTGCGGTGAACTCTCGCTTCGTTTTACCGCAGAGCCGCAGAGAAACGCAGAGTCGACACAGAGAATTATTTTACATCAAAATCTACGACAACCCTCTCAGTCCGTGGATGCGACTGGCAGGTAAGAATAAATCCCTGTTCAATTTCTTCCTGCTCGAGTCCATAGTTAACATCCATATCCACTTCTCCTTCAATTAACTTAGCACGGCAGGTACAGCAAACTCCGCCTTTACAGGCATAAGGAAGATCAGCGCCTTTTTTTAAGGCAGCATCTAAGATAGCTTCCCCATTAAATCCCAATTCAAAATCGAATGAGATCCCATCCAGTTTGATGGTGATTTTACTTTTCACTTCTGTTTTAGCATCAGTTGATTGTACGCTATAGCTTTTCTTCTTCTCCCCCGGAGGCGTAAACAATTCAAAATGGATCCTGCTATGATCAACCCCCAGTTTTTCCAATTGAGCTTTCACAGAAAATATCATATTCTCCGGACCACATAAAAAGAAAGCATCGGTGCCCGCAGCGTTAATATTCTTTTCGCAGAGTGCCCCACATTTTTCTCCATCGATCCTTCCAAAATTTATATCAGCATCTGTTTTCTCCCTGGATAGAATATAAATAATACGGAAACGGTCCATATACTTATTTTTTAAGGCTTCCAGTTCTTCTTTAAAAATAATAGAATGACGGTTGCGGTTCCCATACACAAGTGTGAATGAACTACCGGTTTCGGTGCCGAGCGTTGTTTTGATAATGGAGAGTAATGGTGTGATACCGCTGCCTGCTGCAAACCCTGTGTATTGCTTTGAATGCGCGGGATCCAGTTCGGTAAAGAACTTCCCCATTGGGGGCATCACATCCAGCACATCTCCTTTTTTTAATACTTCATTTGCGTAAGTAGAAAAAATACCCTGCTCTGTTTTTTTAACAGCCACCCTTAATTCATTATCAAGCGGGCTACTGCAAACAGAATAAGAGCGGCGAACTTCTTCTTCATTAATAACCGTTCGAATAGTGATATACTGACCTTGTTTATATTGAAATGTATTCGCAAGTTCAGGTGGTACTGAAAATAAAATAGAAACACAATCTGCTGTTTCTTTCCTGACCTCAGCAATGGTTAACTTATGAAAATGAATAGACATAAGGTTAAAGGGTCGGTGTTAATCCGCCTACTAAAATGGTGATCATATTGTCTTCAAGATCGGCGGCACTGATCTTTTGGGTAGATCTGTGCCAGCTTTCTATCCCGCTGATTGCATGTAACATGATGAGTACAGCTGTGGGGGCATCGATCTTTTTAACTTCTTTCTGGCGGATACCGGCTTCAATAATAGCCGCAAAGCGTTTCCGGTAGATACGGCGTTGGTTTTGAAAATTAGATAGGTAAGGATCTGCCAGGTGTTTCCACTCGCGGTCGCTTACATATACCTCTTCATAATGATTGATCATTTCACTGATATGAAAACGAAGAAGTTTTTCAACTTTCTCTATGGCACTGATCGGTTCCGCTTCCACCTCATCTATCTTATGCATAAAGCGGTTGGCAACGCTAAAGCATAATTCGTGTAATAATTCTGTTTTTGATTTGATATGGTTGTACAGACTGGCAGCTTCCACACCTACTGCTTCAGCAAGATCACGCATGCTGGCAGCTTTAAAACCTTTTTCACGAAAGAGTATTGCAGCTTTGGTTACAATTACATCCTTACGTGAAATGTTCTTTTCTGTCTTGATTCTGGCCATACAGCGAAGATAGTAAGCTAACGCGTGTTAGCAAACTAATTGATTTAAAAATATTATTCTGTTAGTATACTATTTAGCGGATTGGCGGATTACGGATTAACGGATTCATGCCATTCAAAACCACAAATCCGCTAATCCGTAATCCGCCAATCCGCTAATTGAATAAATACCCTAATTTCGCCCCCCGGTAACAAACCCTACTCTATATGTCTTTAGTCGTTGTCGGATCCATGGCCTTTGATGCCATTGAAACACCATTTGGTAAGAGTGATAAGATCATCGGCGGTGCCGGAACCTATATTGCCTGGTGTGCTTCTAACTTTACCCCTGTGAAACAGATCTCTATTGTTGGTGGTGATTTCCCGCAGTCAGAACTGGATGCATTAACCAACCGCGGCGTTGACCTGGAAGGTGTGCAGATCAAAAAAGATGAAAAAACGTTTTTCTGGAGCGGGCGATATCATATGGACATGAATAGCCGCGACACACTCGAAACACAATTGAATGTGCTGGAGAACTTTCAACCGGTAGTACCCGAAAGTTTCCAGGATTGTGAGTTCCTGATGCTGGGTAACCTGGTTCCTGCTGTGCAACGCAGCGTAATTGAACAACTGAGAACCCGTCCTAAACTGATCGTCATGGATACGATGAATTTCTGGATGGAGATCGCAATGGACGACCTGAAGAAGACCATTTCAATGGTAGATGTATTGATGGTGAACGATAGTGAAGCACGCCAGTTAAGCGGAGATTTCTCATTGGTTCGCGCAGCAGCTACCATTATGAAGATGGGACCCAAATATCTGATCATTAAGAAAGGGGAACATGGTGCTTTATTATTCCATGGCAACCAGGTATTCTTTGCGCCTGCACTTCCGCTGGAAGAAGTGTTTGATCCAACAGGCGCCGGTGATACATTCGCGGGAGGATTTATGGGTCACCTGGCCAAAACAAAAGATATCTCATTCGAGAATATGAAAACTGCGATCATTGTAGGTAGTGCACTCGCTTCATTCTGTGTAGAAAAATTCGGCACCGAACGTTTAAGAGAGATCACGCAGGAAGATGTGAATGCAAGGTTGAATGAGTTTGTACAGCTGGTTAATTTTGATATTAATTTAGTTTAAACCAATAATTCCCTATTTTCGCAAAGTAATGATGACAACCAAGCATACAAAACGTATTAAGAAACCTCTCTAACGGGAAGTGCTCTACGTTTGTGTATGATAAATATACTTAAGAAGCCTTCCCAAACCGGGGAGGCTTTTTTATGACCAATAAACCAGTAAACTAATCAACCAATCAACAACTAAACCAAAACAAATGAAAGTAGCCGTTGTAGGTGCCACAGGCTTAGTAGGCACTAAAATGTTACAGGTATTGAATGAGCGTAATTTCCCGGTAACGGAACTGATCCCGGTAGCATCAGAAAGATCAGTGGGTAAGGAAGTAGAATTCAAGGGAAAGAAGTATAAGGTGGTTAGTATGGCGGATGGTATTGCTGCAAAGCCGGCTGTGGCTATCTTCTCGGCAGGTGGGAGTACCTCACTCGAATGGGCACCCAAGTTTGCAGAAGCTGGTATTTACGTGATTGATAATTCATCCGCATGGCGAATGGATCCTTCAAAAAAATTAGTGGTGCCGGAAGTGAATTCTGCTGTGCTTACCAAAGAGGACCTGATCATTGCCAACCCGAATTGCTCTACCATACAAATGGTGGTGGCATTACAGCCATTGCATCTTAAATACAAGATCAAAAGGGTGGTGGTTAGCACCTATCAAAGTGTTACCGGCACCGGCAAAAAAGCGGTTGACCAGTTATTCAATGAAAGAAAAGGTGTGGAAGGAGAGATGGCGTATAAATACCAGATCGATCTGAATGTGATACCACAGATTGATGTATTCATGGAAAATGGCTACACGAAAGAAGAAATGAAAATGGTGAAAGAGACCAACAAAATCATGCAGGACGATTCGATCCGTGTGACTGCTACCACTGTGCGTATCCCGGTAGTAGGTGGCCATAGCGAAAGTGTGAACGTAGAATTTGCCAATGATTTTGAACTTGCTGAACTAACTGAACTTCTCCGCAATTCGCCGGGTATCATTGTACAGGATGATCCATCACAGCAGCTATACCCAATGCCTTTATGGGCACATGAAAAAGATGAAGTATTTGTGGGAAGACTCCGCAGGGACGAAACGCAGGCCAACACACTCAACATGTGGATCGTTAGCGATAATCTTCGTAAAGGAGCAGCTACCAACGCAGTTCAGATAGCAGAATATTTAATGGAAAAGGGATTTCTATAAGTAATAAAATTTTGTGAGTGAGTACCAAAGTGCCCGCGTTATATAACGTTGGGCACTTTTTTTATTAGTTGTAACTTTAGTTTTATGGTTTCAGAGATTGTTTCAAAGGAGTTGATCACTGCGCTTATTCAACCCAGGCAACCCTTTTCACACAAGGGAATATACGGGCACGCATTATTAATAGCGGGCAGTAAGGGCAAAATGGGTGCTGCGGTATTAGCTGCCAGGGCTTGTTTACGAACTGGGGTAGGATTACTCACAGTAAATGTTCCCGAAACATTCTCATCTATCATACACACCACTGTTCCTGAAGCGATGATTATGGTAAGAGAAGAAGCCATTGATTATGGTAAATACAAAAGTATCGGTATAGGTCCCGGAATGGGTGTGGATGAAATATCTGCCCGGCTTTTAAAACATATTCTATCATCATTCAAAGGGCCTTTACTGATAGATGCCGATGCGTTGACCATTCTGTCGCAGCATAAAGAATGGCTGTCATTAATTCCGCAAGGTTCTATTCTTACACCTCATCCCAAAGAATTTGACAGGCTTTTTGGCGATTCGGCCAATGAGATGGAAAGGGCGGATAAGGCTATCCTGCTATCCAAGCAATATTCTTTTGTGATCGTTCTTAAAGGACATCACACATTCATCGCTTTTAACGGCAAGGGTTGGTATAATCATACAGGTAATGCAGGATTGGCGAAGGGAGGTTCCGGCGATGTATTAAGCGGAATGTTGACCGCATTACTTGCACAATCCTATACTTCTTTGAATGCCAGCCTCATTGCGGTTTATCTTCATGGGCTGTCAGCCGATATTACACTGGATCAACAATCCATGGAAAGTATGCTGGCAACGGATGTGATTGAAAATATAGGGATGGCCTTTAAACTTACTCCACATCTCCCAACGCGCGGTTCAGAAAAATAATCATCGGCTGTAATGTTTCAAGCGCGGCGGTAATTTTCTTTACAAGATCCTTACTGGTAAGATCTGCATCGGAAAATGGTGCCGTTGCTACCCAGCTTTTCAGTTTGATATAGTCAATAGCAGGATTGTCTTTCTCATAGCCTTTCGGTTCGCGGCTAAGCGACATACCCTCACCTCTTTCAAGATCTCCATAAAGGGCAGCGAACTTTTTGTTCTTAATGATCTTGCTAAACTCGATCCAGGAATAATCTATCTCCTGTCTTATTTTTTTTAGTTGATCAGGTTCAACAATGTACCGCCCGCCGCCAATAAAACTTTCACCACCCGGTTGTACATGAAAATAATAACCAGCATTGATGGACTTCTTGCCTCCACTGATTAGGCTGGCAGCCATATTGTTTTTATAAGGAGCTTTATTCTTGCTGAAACGTACATCGCGATTGATGCGGTACATGCATTCTTTGGCAGTTAAGGGAGCAATGGTTGTATCCTTTTTTCCGAACGATGCGATCACCTTATCAATCAACTCCGCAAAATCTGCGCGCGCACTTTCATAGGCACTTCGGTTTTTCTCAAACCATTCGCGCGTGTTGTTTTTTTTGAGGTCTTTTAGGAATTTTAGTGTAGCAGGTTTTAGCATAGTATTAGTTTTTTGCCACTCATTTCTTGCCGCAGGTTTAAACCTGCAGCAAGAAATGAGTGGTATTTATTACTCAACAAGTTTCAAAAATTCATCCTCAGAAATGATCTTAATCGTATTGATCTTTTTCGCCTTCTCTAATTTACTCCCCGCATCTTCCCCCACCACTAAATAATTCAATTTTGCACTGATGCCCCCAAGTATAACCCCACCTTGCTTTTCAGCAAGTTCTTCCGCTTCACTACGTTTTAATTTAGATAGCGTTCCGGTAAACAAAAAGGTCTGCCCTGTTAAAGCACCCGCAGCAACCACAGCCTTCTTTTCATTTTTTAATTGTAACCCCAACTCTCCCAGTTCGTGAAGCATTTCGATGTTCTGTTCATTCTGAAAAAAGCCATGAATGCTTTTGGCCACCTTCACGCCCACGTCTTCCATCTGTGTCAGCTCTTCTTCTGTTTTATTTTGAAACTCAAAAATGTTTTCAACCGCATTCGCTAAAACCTTTGCTGTGGTTTCACCCACAAAGCGGATCCCGAGACCATATACAAGCCTGTGTAATGGTTGTTGTTTTGATGCATCGATGGCTGCTCGAAGGTTGTCAAGACTTTTTTTACCAAACCCTTCCAGTTTGCTGATCTCTTCAAAATCCAAACGATAGATACCTGGTATATCTTTTAATAATTTGTCCTTGTAAAATTTGCGCACATTTGCTTCTCCAAAACTTTTAATATCCATCGCATCCTTACTCACAAAATGGATGATCTTTTCTACAACCTGTGCCTCACACTCAATATTGATGCATCGCCAAACGGCTTCTGTTTCTTCTTTAAATAATTCACTATTGCAAACCGGGCAGTTACGTGGAAAAGCAACCGGCTGTTCACTACCATCGCGTAACTCGGGTAACGATTTAACGATCTGCGGTATCACATCGCCGGCTCTTTCTATCAATACATGATCACCCAACTGCAGATCTTTTTCCCTGATATATTCTTCATTATGCATCGATATGCTTGATACCGTTACGCCGCCGAGAAATACAGGGTCCAGTTTGGCAACCGGTGTAACTGCACCCGTCCTCCCTACCTGGAACTCAACACCGCGCAAACGTGTGGTAGCTTGTCTTGCCTTGAATTTAAATGCGATCGCCCATCTCGGATGATGCGATGTCATGCCCAGTTTTTCCTGCAATTCCAGGTCGTTCACTTTCACCACCATCCCATCAATCTCGTAAGGAAGATTATCGCGGCCCGCTTCAAAATCCAAACAATAATCAATCACCGGTTGTATACCCTGCACCACCCGCTTCTCTTTCTCCGGTGCCCTGAAACCCAGATCCCATAACATTTTCAACGACCCGGCATGCGTAGCCAAACTATCCCCTGCCCCCTGTCTCCTGTCTCCTAACACCACATAACTAACATGATACAAAAACGCATCAAGCCTCCGTTGCGCTACATCTTTAGGATCTTTCATTCTGAGGCTGCCGGCTGCTGCGTTCCTTGGATTAGCGAGTGGAGAAAGTCCCTGCGCAACCAACTGTCCATTATATTTTTCAAAAGAATGTTTACTCATGATCACTTCACCCCGGATCTCTATCTGTTTGATCCCATATTTTGAAAAAGCAGCTGATAAGGGTATGGAACGAACCTGTTTAATATTGGTGGTGATGTCTTCGCCTTCCACACCATCGCCACGTGTGGCGGCTCTTACCAGGTGGTCATCTTCGTAGATCAATGAAATACTGGCCCCATCAAATTTGGGTTCAATGCAATATTCTATATTTTCCAATTCACTTATTTCCCGGGCTTTTCTGTCAAAGTCAATGAGGTCATCGGCGTTATAACTATTGTCAAGACTCAGCATGGGTACCAGGTGCTGAACGGTTACAAAATTTCCGTTCAGGCTGCTGCCTACGCGTTGTGTGGGAGAATCGGGAGTGATCAATGCCGGATATTGTTCTTCCGTGCGCTCAAGCAGCTTGTAAAGCTTATCATATTCTGTATCCGTGATCAGCGGTTCGTTCAATACATAGTAGCGGTACTCATGAAAGCGCAAAACATCCTGCAGCTCCTGTATCTCTCCCGGCATCACTGTGCTGGTCTGTCCTGTTACCTGCTCAAGCAATGACAGTGAAGCTTTCTGAAAATTTTTTACCTGGTCCAGCGCGTACATAGAACAAAATTAGTTCATAAAGGTAAGCCCCTGTTTGAGCCCGGCAAAAAGAGAAACCATCTTTAAATGTGCACACAGAATTGCGAAACTTTGTATCTTGTTCCCCCGGTATTCCCCCATTTGTTCAACAGATCGAAATGACAGACAATAACAGTGTTCCTCCTTTGCATGAGCCCCATCTTATTAAAGATGCTGTTCACCTGGTAGATGAGTATCCAAAGGTTCCGCTGACTGTTGACTGTGTGATCTTCGGATTCGAAGAGAACAAGCTGAAAGTATTATTGATCAAAAGCGACCTCGAGGTATTTTTTGGAAAACTTTCTCTTCTCGGAGATATGGTTAAGAATAATGAGGAGCTGGATGATGCCGCTTACCGGATCTTAAAGGAGCGAACAGGGATGAACGATGTGTTCCTCGATCAGGTTCGTGCTTTTGGTCATCCTTCCCGTCACCCGGGAGGAAGGGTTATCACTGTAGCTTACTGCTCACTGCTTAACATCTACCACCACGAGCTAAAGATCCATGATAATGATCTTCATTGGCATAGTGTTTCGAGCCTCGAAGAAATGGCATTCGATCACAAAGAAATTGTTGATGTATGTTATGCCTGGCTACAGAAGATGATACAGGAACACCCACTGGGTTTTAGCCTGCTGCCTGATAAATTTTCGCTCAGGGAATTGCAAAATCTATACGAAGCCATACTGGGTGTAACCCTCGACAGGCGGAACTTCCGCAAAAAGTTTGCATCTATGGATCTGCTCATTGATATTGATGAAATGGAACAGGATGTACCACACCGCCCCGGTAAACTCTACAAGTTCAATTTTGAAAAGTATGAGAAGAGTAAGCGGAAGTGGGTAGGTATTGATTTTTAGACCATAGTCCATAGACCATGGTTCATGGACTATGGTCGCCCTTTTCCCCGTACTTTTACCAAATAACGATTTACACTTATGCTACATTCCATGACAGGCTACGGTCGTGCCGAACAGATCCTTGCCGATAAAACATACCTGGTAGAAGTGCGGTCACTCAACGGGAAACAGTTTGATCTCCGGTTGAATATCCCAGCTTTGCTGAAACCTTTTGAATTTGAAGTGCGGAATATGTTGAGCGAGGGGCTTCAACGTGGCAGTGTTGAATGTATCATCACCATTAAGCAGAATGGAGCCACCAAGCCCGTTTCCATTAATACCGATCTTGCCAAGGCATATTTTGAGCCGGTGGCCAAACTGGCGGCAGAACTCAATTTGCAGACAGGTGATATCCTGAGTACCATTTTAAAATTACCGGATGTGATCACGCCCTCAACTGAGATGCTGAGTGATGAAGAATGGAAAGGATTTCAAAAAGTACTGAAAGAAGCCATTTTTCAATTGAACGAACACAGGAAGGACGAAGGAAAATCACTCGAAACCGACCTGCTTTTACGGGTGACCAATATACAGGAGCACCAGTCAAAAATAGGGGAGCACGAACCACAGCGCCGTATCAAGATCAGGGAAGGGTTGGTGAAATTACTGGAAGAAAACGTAGGTAAAGAGAATTACGACAGCAACCGCCTTGAGCAGGAGCTGATCTATTATATAGAGAAGATCGATATCACAGAAGAACGGGTAAGACTGAATAATCACTGTGACTATTTCAGGGCGATACTCGCCGAAAAAGACCCATCGAAAGGGAAAAAATTATCCTTTATTCTCCAGGAGTTTGGTCGCGAGATCAATACTACAGGGTCAAAGGCAAACGATGCCACTATCCAGAAGCTGGTGATTATGATGAAGGATGAACTGGAAAAGGCAAAGGAACAGGTGCTGAACGTTCTGTAACCTGCTGTCTGATGGTCTTTCATTATCTTTGCATCAAACCCCCTGGCGTGAAAAAGTTTCTCGGATCTATTTGTTTAATCATCATTCTCCAGTCATGCGGTACGCTGGATGTGTACGAGAAAACAGTTTTCTTTCCCGACCATGAATGGAAAAGCGCTAATAAGTGTGCCTTTACTTTTGATATCACCGACACTACTTCGCTTTATAATGTTTTTATTGTTCTCAGGCATGAAGATGCTTACCACTTCAACAATATCTGGTTACAGGTAACCACGCAGGCGCCGGGTGATACCCTACGTATGCAACAAATAGATGTTCCGCTTGCCGATAATAAAAAAGGCTGGTTAGGAACGGGGATGGATGATGTATTTGATCACCGTGCCCGTATCACACGCCTGCCTGTAAAACTTAAAAAAGGTGCTTACCGGTTCACACTTCAGCAGAATATGCGCGAAGAGCCTTTGCAGTTTATTTTAAATGCAGGCATCCGTGTAGAAAAAGTAAAGCCATGAGTTTCTTCCGGCCCCAGCGCCAAAGACAGATCGTTGTTACCATTGTATATTGGGTGTTGCTGGTGTATATGATCGCCGCTCTCGTGTATTGGTTTACGGCATTGGAAAAACAAAACCATATTATCACCAGTATACGACTCAGCGAATTAAAACACGATGATCCTGCTTATTACGATAAATTTCTGAAGATAGGGGATGCAGAAAAAAGGAAGACAACGCAATATGTTGCTGAGGGAACTACTTTTCTTGCATTGATCATCCTGGGTGCTGTATTCGTTTTTCGTGCAACACGGCGCCAGCTAAAGCTTTCGCAGCAGCAGCAGAACTTCATGATGGCGATAACACATGAACTGAAAACACCTATCGCTATCACGCAGCTTAACCTTGAAACACTGCAAAAGCGAAAACTGGATGAGGAAAAACAACAGAAACTGATCACCAATACATTACAGGAAGCCAACCGGCTAAACACACTCTGTAATAATATATTACTTGCTTCACAATTGGATTCGGGAGCCTATACAGTCATGCAACAGGAAATTAATTTCAGCGACCTGGTGGAAGGATGTATTGATGATTTCACCAACCGCTACCCACATCGCAGGATCGAAGAGAAAATCGCCGAAAGCATTTACCTGAACGGAGAAACATTGCATTTACAGATACTCGTTAACAATCTGATAGAGAATGCGTTAAAATATTCTCCGAAAGAATCGGTCATTAATATTTTTTTGCGGGAAGAACAAGGCAGGATAAAATTATCGGTAATGGATACGGGTCCGGGTATCGCGCCCGATGAAAAACTGCGGATCTTTGAAAAATTCTATCGCAGTGGAAACGAGAACACACGCAAGGCAAAAGGAACTGGGCTGGGCTTGTATTTATGCAAGAAAATCACGGAAAGTCATAATGGCTACATTTCTGTGACAGATAATACTCCATCCGGCAGTAATTTTACCATATCATTCCAGGGATCATGAAAGATAACAAGGCAAATATATTATTGGTAGAAGATGAGGAAAATCTGCACGAGGCGCTGAAACTGAACCTTGAAATGGAAGGATACGAAGTAACCTCCGCATTTGATGGCAGCGAGGCACTCAATAAGATCGCCAATGAATATTTCGACCTGATCATTATGGACATTATGCTGCCCGAAGTAGACGGGATCAGTGTTACCGAAAGTATCCGCGTAAACAATAATGAAGTACCTATTTTAATGCTGAGTGCCCGTAACAGTAGTGAGGACAGGGTGCTGGGATTAAAAAAAGGTGCAGATGATTATCTTACCAAACCCTTCAATCTCGAAGAGCTACTGCTCAGGGTCAATAAGCTCATTGATAAAAACATGAAGCTGAAAGACAAAGATAGTGTGGGAGATATGTACCAGTTCGGTGATAATAAGATCGATTTTAAAGCACAGGATGCCATTACCTGGAACGGTGTAAAAGTGGAGCTGAGTAAAAAAGAGTCCATGCTTCTAAAGCTGCTTATAGAGAATAGGAATGATGTGGTAACCCGCGAAAAAATCTTACAGGTAGTATGGGGCTATAATGTATACCCAACCACCCGGACCATTGATAATTTTATCCTCAGTTTTCGCAAATATTTTGAAGAGGATAGCCGCAACCCAAGGTTTTTTCATTCCGTTCGTGGGGTTGGCTATAAATACACCGATTAATCCGCCAATCCGTCATCCGCAAATCCGGTAATTATAACAATAAACCACCCGCATTTACGTTTGATATTCATGTCGCTACAATCACTGATAGATTTTCTTGAGCCGGTCAATATTGCACAAATTTCTGATGACGAAGGTTTTAAAGACACCCAACTTGGCAAACACATTACCGTTTACGATGATAGTTTTCCCGATATAACCGATGCCGATATGGTACTGGTGGGTTGTGGTGAAACCCGGGGGGCAGGGGTTCAGTTCACCAACACAAATTCACCGGATTCTGTACGTGCAGAATATTATAAATTGTTTTACTGGCACACCGGCGTAAAAGTTGCCGATCTGGGGAATGTAAAGTGTGGCGCAACACTACAGGATAGTTATGCCGCATTACGCACTGTTGTGAGCGAGTTGATTGAGCAGGGGAAAAAAGTGATCATCCTCGGAGGATCACACGATACCACACTGGCCCAATATCATGCATATGGCTCACTGAATAAGATCATCGATACGGTATGTGTTGACTCGCGTATAGACCTTGATATGGAAAGCGTATTACCTGCCGAACAGTTCCTCGTTGAAATGTTCACCGGTATGCCCAATCATCTGAAACACTACACACACATAGGTTTTCAGAGTTATTTCATGCATCCGGATATGCTGGAAACGATCGATAAACTCGGGTTCGATTGCTACCGGGTTGGCAAGGTAAAAGAGGCCATCGAAGAAATGGAACCCGCCATCCGTAACAGCGAGATGTTCAGTTTTGATCTTGCAGCCATACAGCATGCACACGCTCCTGCTAATCATATCACCCCCAATGGTTTTAATGGTGAAGAAGCCTGCACCCTCTTGCAGTATGCAGGCATGAGTCATATCTGTACAAGCATCGGCATCTATGGATACATACCTGAACAGGATATGCATAACCTTACCGCCAAACAGATCTCACATATGTTATGGTATGTAATGGATGGTATACAAAAAGGAAAACAGGAAGCTTCCCTCGATAACCGGAGCGAGTTCAATGAATTCACGATGGCCTTTGCAGAAGTAGAAACCGTATTTCTCCAGAGCAAACGCACCGGCCGCTGGTGGATGCAGCTACACGATGGTAAGTATATTGCCTGCAGTTACAAAGATTATATGACAGCTTGTAATAATGATATTCCCGAAAGGTGGATGAGGGCTGTGGAAAGAAGTTAACCTGCTATACATGAGAAAATCATACACATACCTGGTATTATTAATAATGGTTAGTTCCTGCAGTATTCAAAAGCAGATAGGAAAGGAAGCCAGGCAGGATATTTTTTCAAGCACTGATTTCATTCCTGCGCATGTAGGTATCAGTATCTATGATCCTTCTACGCAGCAATACCTGTATAATTACCAGGCAGATAAATTCTTTGTGCCCGCAAGTAATACCAAACTGCTCACCTGCTATGTAGCCATGAAAAATCTTGGCGACAGCCTTGTGGCTTTCCGGTATATCGATAAGGGAAACGGATCCATAGAGCTGGAAGCCAACGGGGATGCCAGTTTTTTACATACTGATTTTAAAAATCAATCCGTGTTCGGGTTTTTACAAAACCAAAAGAAGATCTCATTGACAGATGCGAACTGGAAAGATAATGCGCTGGGTATGGGATGGGCATGGGATGATTACAACAGTGATTATATGGTTGAAAGGAGTGTGATGCCTATCTATGGAAATCTTGGAAAGTTCAGGCAGGTTGGGCAGTTTAAGCCTACAAACGATTTGCCATCCCGTTTACTTTCAGATACGCTGAAAACAAAGGTCGAATGGGTGCATACTAAAATAGGGAACGGTGCAGACGTTATAAAGATCCATTCGCAACCCACGGATTCACTGCTGAAGATCATGATGCATCGGAGCGATAACTTTTTTGCAGAGCAGACATTGTTGATGGTGAGTAATGAGAAGTTAGGAATGATGAATGACGGCAGGATCATTGATACACTTTTAAAAACGGATCTGGCCGGGCTCCCCCAAAAACCAAAATGGGTGGATGGCAGCGGGTTAAGCCGTTACAACTTCGTAACCCCGCAGGATTTTGTATGGGTGCTCACACAAATGAAGAATGAATTTAAATGGGAACGCATACAGGCGATTCTACCCACCGGCAATGAAGGAACATTAGGGGGACTATATAAAAATTACGCAGGTCGCATCTATGCAAAAACCGGAACACTCAGCAACCATATAGCATTAAGTGGGTACCTGCTGACTAAAAAAGGTAAGACATTGATATTTTCAGTGTTGGTTAATGCACATCTTACATCTGCTGCCAATATCCGGAAAGGAGTGGAGAAGTTTTTGACAGCTATCATTGATAGGTATTAGTACTATTTTTTTGCCACTGAAGCACAGAAGCACTGAAGTTGCTTTTTCAGTGCTTCTGTGCTTCAGTGGCATTTTTTACCTCCCGAACATCCGGTCTAAATAATCTTCTTTAAACTCAAGGTAAGTAGGACTGCCCGTTGGCGTAACATTCGGACTGTTACAAGTAAACAAATCTTCCACCAAAGAAAGCATTTCTTTCTGCCCCAAAGACTGCCCGCTTTTAATAGCCTGCTGCCTCGCCATACAGCGAACCAGTTTTTCGCGTTTGCTGAAAGTCACATCGCTGCTGAAATGTTTAAACTGTTCAATCAGTAGTTCAATAGAATGTTTTTCATTCCCTGCCGGCACATCTGCAGGAATACCCTGTATCACGAAACTGTTATTGCCAAAGGGTTCTACCTGGTATCCAATCGCAACCAGGTCTGGAAGAAGGCCTGAAAGAAAGGCAGCATCCGCACCAGACAACTCAAGCGTTACCGGGAACATACTTTGCTGTGTAGGCATTTGCTTACCATGTGCTGACATGCTGTATCGTTCATATAGAACACGTTCATGGGCAAGTTGCTGATGCACTAAAAGAAACCCATTATTGGTTGCAGCTATAATATAGGTGTTATGTAGTTGCAGCAATGGTGTGTCCGGAACAAGGGTTATATTCTTTTGTTTCGGAACGGGTTGCAGTAGATTTTCAAATGGCGTATTCTCTGTTACGGGTTCAGCTGTTTCGTTTGGCGAAGGATTGGTATAAAAATCTTTCCAGTGCTTTAATTCGCTTTTATTGGACTCAATAAAATGCGCCTGGTTCTTTTGTGTGAACGTTTTAAAAAGATTCGAAGAACTGGCCGCATCTTTTTTATCGGTTGTAAAAGGTTTGTTGATGGCATCCAATCCCTGGATCTCTGCATTCAATGTAAAATCCAGTGATGGTGCAATGCTGAACTGCGCCAGTGCATGTTTTACAGCAGCTTGTACAAATGCATAAATGATCTTTTCATCTTCGAACTTGATCTCTTGTTTGGTGGGATGCACATTAATATCTACCTGCGAAGGGTCCAGGTCTATATATAAAACATAACTCGGAAAACTGTCTTTTGCGATCATCTCGTCAAAAGCACCATTCACGGCATGATTGAGGTAAGCGCTTTTGATAAAACGATTGTTGACAAAAAAATATTGATCGCCCCTTGTTTTACGCGCGGTTTCCGGTTTTCCTACAAAACCATAAATGTTCATGTAGTCTGTTTCTTCCTTCACATTTACCAATCGCGAATTATATTGTGTGCCAAGTATTTGTACAATGCGTTGCTTGAGGCTCCCTGCTTCCAGGTGAAAAACTTCCTGTCCGTTACTTGTGAGCGAAAAGAAGATCCCAGGGAAAGCCATGGCCACCCTGATGAACTCATCAATAATATGCCGCATCTCGGCCGCATTGCTTTTTAAGAAATTTCTTCTCGCAGGAACATTAAAGAAAAGGTTCTTCATGCTGATACTCGTTCCGGCAGAACATGCACAAGGCTCCTGTTTGATCACCTGGCTGTTTTCAATTTCAATATAAGTCCCAAGCTCATCCCCGTTCCTGCGTGTTTTTAATTCTACCTGTGCCACTGCCGCAATAGATGCCAGTGCCTCACCACGAAATCCCATTGTTTTAATCCGGAACAGGTCCTCAATATTCCTGATCTTACTGGTGGCATGGCGTTCAAAAGCCATCCGGGCATCTGTTTCACTCATTCCCTTACCATTGTCGATCACCTGTATCAATGCTTTGCCCGCATCGTTTACCACCAGCCGTATTTCTGTAGCCTCCGCATCTGCTGCATTTTCCAGTAATTCTTTCACCGCACTGGCGGGGCGCTGGATCACCTCACCAGCTGCTATCTGGTTGGCTATATTATCCGGCAATAATTGTATGATATCCGCCACTACGCTCACTTGTTTTAATAAAGTTTGTAAAAATAGGTTGAATTAACTTTTGGAAAGCTTTAAAACTTGCCGGAAGTTGGTGCCTTGCGTTAAATTTGCCCTCAAAACAGCCATACAATGATATTAAGCGCGGATATTAAAAAAATAGAAAGACATTTTGTGCCGGCCAACTTTACCGTTACAGACTGGGAAACGCTGGAGCCATTTTTTAAAAACCTGGCCGAAAGAGAATTGAAATCACCGGCCGACCTGGAACAATGGCTGAAAGATACCAGCGAAATGGAAGCAGTAATCAGTGAAGATGCCTGCTGGCGCCAGATAAAAATGACCTGCGACACAACGGATAAAGCACTGGAAGAAGCCTTCACCTATTTCTGCATGGAAATACAACCCAAACTCCAGCCCTATGCTGATCTGTTGAACAGAAAACTCATCGACTGCCCTTTTACCGGCGAACTGGATACAGCCAAATATTTTACCTATTTACGCAGCGTAAAAAAGAACATCGATCTTTTTCGTGAGGCGAATATTCCTTTGCAGGCAGAGTTGAGTGTGATGCAGCAACAATATGGGGCCATTGCCGGTAAAATGACGATCGAAGTAAACGGTGAAGAATACACCTTGCAACAGGCGGCCAAGTTTTTAGAGAGCCACGACAGGGATCTCCGCGAAACGGTTTACCGAAAGATACAGGACAGAAGGCTGCAGGATGAGCAGGCCATGCATGACCTCTATACCCAATTGATCCAGAAACGCGACCAGGTGGCTAAAAATGCAGGCTTTAGTAATTACCGTGATTATAAATTCGTGGAACTCGGAAGGTTCGATTATACAAAAGAAGATTGTTATCAGTTTCACGAAGCCGTAAAGTTGCACGTTCTTCCATTGATCGAAAAGATATATCAAAAGAAAAAAGAAAAACTCGGTCTTGATAGTTTACGCCCATGGGATACCGAAGCAGAACCTGCGGGCATCGAGCCGTTGAAACCTTTTACAGATGGTAATGAGCTGTATGAAAAAACGGTAAAATGTTTCGAAGAACTCAATCCATTCTTTGCGGATTGTTTGCGCAAGATGAAAGAGCTAAAGCATTTTGATCTTGAAAGCCGCAAGGGCAAAGCGCCCGGTGGTTATAACTGTCCACTCACCGAAAGCGGAGCGCCGTTTATTTTTATGAATGCCGCAGGGCAAATGAGTGATGTAACCACCATGGTACATGAAGGCGGTCACGCCATTCACTCTTTCCTTTCACACGGATTGGAGCTGAGTGCTTTCAAAGAGTATCCGATGGAAATTGCAGAGGTTGCCAGTATGGCCATGGAGCTCTTTAGTATGAATCACTGGGAAGCATTCTTTGATAATGCAGACGACCTTAAACGCGCCAAAGAGCACCAGCTCGAAAGAACCATTACCATCTTCCCATGGATCGCTATTATCGATAAGTTTCAGCACTGGGTGTATGAAAATCCGCAACACACCATTGAAGAAAGGACAACAAAATGGATGGAAATATTAAAAGAATTTTCCACAGAAAGTATTGACTACACTGGTCTTGAAGCCTATCGTAAGATCGGCTGGCAGCGGCAGTTACACCTCTTTGAAGTTCCTTTCTATTATATCGAATATGGCATAGCGCAATTAGGTGCCATCGGTTTGTGGATGCAATATCAACATGATCCTAAACAGGCTTTACAAAATTATATCAATGCATTGAGCCTCGGTGGAACCAGAACACTTCCTGAATTATATGCAGCAGCGGGATTGAAGTTTGATCTGTCGCCTGCACATATTAAAACATTGATGGAGTTTACTGCGAAAGAAATGGATAAGCTCAATTAGCCTTGCCCGGGTCTTTAGACCCGGGATAAAAAGGAATAAAAGATTTCAAGGGGAGATTTTTTTTAATCCCCAGTCTAAAGACTGGGGCAAGACAAAATAATACTGAAATTAATTTTATTTATTTTTTACTCAGCAGCGGGAGGAGTAGGTTCCTGCGGCGGTCTCGGCGGTCTTGGTCCTTGCGGTCGGTTACCCTGCGGTCTGTTACCACCACCTTGTGGCCTTTGTCCCTGGTTACCTTGGTTAGGATTTCTTGGTCCTTGTCCTTGTTGTGGTCCGCGGTTTTGCTGCGGAGGTCTTGGTCCCTGGTTGCCCTGGTTGTTACCCTGATTTGGATTATTTCTCGGTCCCTGCTCACGTGGTCCCTGTTGCGGGCCTCGTTCACGGTTCTGTTGTTGTGGTCTTTGTCCTTGACCGGGTTGCGGACGATTGCCACCACCTCCTGGCTGTCTCCTGTCTCCTGCTCCCTGTTGCCTGTTGCCACCCCCACGTTCCTGGTCGCGTCTGCGGCGGTCATCTCTTTCGAGTGTTTTTAAACTGATTTGTCCCACCAGGTCAACAAATGCCGGTTCTTCATCTTTCTGTTTACCGCTCACGATCTCTACTGGTTGCAGTTCATCTACTTTCGTTCCCTGCTGGTTCAGGCGTTTGATTTCTTTTACCCTTTGAATGGTTAGCGGAAAATGTTTGGTATTGTTCGGCAACGTATACCACATCAGGTTCTTGAAAATATCTTTCTTGATCAGGTGTGCTGTACCCATAATGGTATCAAGGGTTTCAGCATAATCAGGAAATTGTTGGAGTGCATCGAGATACGTATCCAACTCATAATTCAAACAGCATTTCAAACGTCCGCATTGGCCGCTCAGTTTTGTCTGGTTGATAGAGAGGTTCTGGTATCTTGCTGCAGTGGTATTTACACTTTTAAAATCGTTCAGCCAGGTGCTGCAGCATAATTCGCGACCGCAACTGCCGATGCCACCCACTTTCGCTGCTTCCTGGCGGATCCCGATCTGGCGCATTTCAACTTTTACTTTGAAATCACTTGCATAGATCTTGATCAATTCACGGAAATCAACGCGGTCATCGGCTGTATAAAAAAAAGTGCCTTTTTTACCATCGGCCTGAAGTTCCACTTCGCTTAGTTTCAGTTGAACATTTAACTGGCGTGCGATGGCGCGGCTGCGGGCAAGGATCTCTTTTTCGCGGCCTTTGCTGATCTGGAAGGTTTCAATATCCCTGTCGGAACTGCGGCGGAGGATCTTTTTCATTTCGGGACTAAACTCATCAACCCCTTTTTTCTTGAGTTGCATTCTCACCAGTTCGCCTGTGAGGCTCACCTCGCCGAGGTCAAAACCACTAACGCCCTCGAGGGTAACATAATCGCCTTTCTCAAAATATTGTAAAGTGGTATTCCGGAAGAATTCTTTCCGGCTGCCTTGTTTAAAGCTCACTTCGATCACTTTGCAATTGCTTTCCGGATCGCTGAACGGCAGGTTCATTAACCAATCGTGTACATTTAAACGGTTACATCCACCTGTGCTGCATCCGCCATTGCTTTTACAGCCCCCCGGTTTTCCGCCGTCTTTCGACGAGCTACATGATCCGCATCCCATATTGATAATAATAAATGGTTAGTTAATACGGGTAGAGAGGAATGGTTGTGCGGGCTATAGTACTGCTATGTGGCTTTTGTTGTGTCACTCACTTCAGCGTTCTGTACGCTGCGCCACCTGCCTTCGATATATTGATAAGCGTTTAACAATTAGCCCCACATATTCCTTTCTCCCCCTGCCAATGGTATACCCTGGTAAAATGGGTAGCAAAGGCTTACCCCATCAAAATTAGGGTTTTGTTCTGAATGATGTGGTACAGTTTAATGGTAAGTGCCTGGAACAGCATTTTGGCGTTAGCATTCCGTTCTATATAGTAAAAAGCTCTATCCAGCTCCTCGATAATGCCCTGCTGCTGGCTCACTGAGGCAATTTTGTTCAGCCGGATGGCAAAATCCTTCTCATTGTCGCCCAGCATTACCTGGTCGGCCCCCAGCACTTTTATACGGATACTCTGCTCAAGGAGGTGGTTATAGTAGCGGAGAAACTGCTTTTGTTTTTCACGGCCCAACTTACTTACTTCTTCTACAAACTTCACCTGCGCCAGCGGACCACCCTTTAAAGTGGCATTCAGCCATTCGCGTAACAGGCTCTGCCAATCCTCATCGGCATGCTGTAATAACTGGAGTGCCTCATGGTAATTGCCCTCGCAGATACCGGCTATCTGGCGGGCAGTGTCGGCGTTAGCCTTCGCCCTGGAGATCAAAGCTTCTTCAATCTCTTTGTTCTCAGGCATCGGGATCTTTACCAATTGGCAACGGCTCAAAATAGTGGGCAATATCATTTCTTCATTCTCGGCCACCAGTATAAATAAAGTATTGGGTGGCGGCTCTTCAATCAGCTTTAATAGTTTATTACCCTCTTTGCCCAGATATTCGGGCATCCAGAGCAGGAGGACCTTGTATTCACTTTCAAAACTTTTCAGGCTCAGCTGGCGAATGATATCATTGCATTCATCCGCCGTAATATTTCCCTGTTTATTATCTGCACCAATAAACTGCAGCCAGTCGTATACATTTCCATAGGGATAGAGACTGATAAATTCACGCCATTCGGCAATATAGTCTGCACTGGTAGGTTTGTCGCCGCTTTTTTTCGGGATCACCGGGTAAGTAAAATGCAGATCGGGATGTATAAGTTGTTCGGCCCTTTGGAAAGCGGCCATTTCATGAATATTGTCCGGGTGAATAAAGGAGGGTGCGGGTTCGAGTGCCGTCATTCCGCCAAAAAGGTCTTCTACTACCGGCGCCGCCTGCGGGAGGCTCACAACATATTGTGCAAAGGCCATGGCCAAAGGAAGTGCGCCGCTGCCTTCTTTTCCTAAAAATAAAAGTGCGTGACTGAGCCGGTTCTGCTCTATCATTTCAGCTAAATGCTGTTTAACTGCCTGCTGACCTATTACATCTTTGAACTGCATGAACTGCTAAAGTAAACCATATTATACTGTAAAAAAATTAGCGGATTAGCGAATTACGGATTCACGGATTTTTATGTCCAATATCTATAATTCGCCAATCCGCTAATCCGTAATCCGCTAATAATATTACTTCAGGTATTTAACGATCTCATCATCATCCGGTTTCACCTTACTTGGAAAATAAGCGATCATTTTGCCATTCTCATCTAACAAAAATTTGTTGAAGTTCCAGCCAATGGTTGCATCCAGCACGCCGTTCTCTGCTTTACTGGTTAGCCATTTATAGATAGGAGCAGTATCATCTCCTTTCACACTTATTTTGCTGGCGAGCGGAAACTTAACACCGAATCTTGCTTTGCAAAATTCCTGGATCTCTCCATCGCTGCCGGGCTCCTGGCCGCCAAAATTATTGGCAGGGAATCCAACGATCACGAGTTTGTCTTTGTATTGTTCATACACTTTTTCAAGTGCTTCATATTGCGGAGTATAACCACATTTAGAAGCGGTATTCACAACCAGTATTTTCTTTCCTTTGAACTTAGAGAAATCAATGGTTCCACCTTCGATGGATTTTACTTTAAAACTGTGAATAGAAGGGTCAGCAGGCAGGGTAAAAGCACTGATGACCGCAATGGTAACGAGGGTTAAAAGATATTTCATGTTGGCTGTTTTTGTTTATTAACGTGAAAATACGCAAAAGGTTGCTTTATTTTTTGAGGAATCGGTGGAATGCAGAATTAGAATTGCCACAGAAGCACAGAAGCACAGAAAAGGGAATAATTCAGTGCTTCTGTGCTTCTGTGGCAAAATAGCTATAATGTATATGCTGCCGCCGCAATGCTAAGTGTGCAATTCCTTGCCTGCAATATTGCCACCCCGCAGGCTTCCAGCGTAGCACCGGTTGTGATCACATCATCTACCAGTAAAATATGTTTATGCTGGAGCTTCGCAACATCATTCACTGCAAAAACACCTTCCATATTCTTCCAGCGCGAGAGCCTGTTCTGATGGGTTTGCGTTTCGGTAAAATGCAAACGTGTCACTGCATCTTTTAAAATCGGCTTGTTCCATATTTCACTGATCCCTTCGCAGATCAGCATCGCCTGGTTATATCCACGGCTATGTTCTTTCTTTGGATGTAAGGGAAGCGGAACAAGCAGATCCACTTCATGAAACCGTTCTGCATTCCGTAATGCATGACCCATCATTCTTCCTAAAAAATAACCCGCTTCTTTATTGCTCCTGTATTTTAATTGTGTTACCAGGTGTTGGAGCAAAGAGTCTTTGGTAAAATAAAAAGCTGCCCCAGCATGTGCAACAGGAACTCTCCCATAAAATAATTTTTCAACGGGATTTGATTGCAGCGAAAAGAAATGCGTAGCCGGCATCTTATGCAGGCAACGTGCGCAAAGAAACTGATCGTCTTTTATAATATCTGTTCCACATCCCTCACAATTATGCGGAAAACAAAGATGTAAAAGATCGTTAAGCGATTGATGCAGAAAAGACATGCTGCAAATTCGGGAATGGGTTTGTTAAAGAGCTTAGGTGTTAAACGCAATTAGAATAATTGCTGATACACTTCATCTACTCTACTTAATGCCAATACCTGAATCTTATATGCTTTGGGATCAAAACTTTTTTTATTGTAGCGCGATACAATGATCTTTTCGAAGCCCAGTTTTTCCGCTTCCGCAATCCTTTGTTCTATGCGGTTAACGGCACGTACCTCTCCGTTTAATCCAACCTCACCTGCAAAACAAATATGTGGTGGTAATGGCACATCTTCATACGAAGAAAGTAACGCACAGATCACCGCAAGATCGATCGATGGATCTTCTACTTTAATACCACCGGCTATATTGATGAACACATCTTTCATTCCAAACTGGAAGCCTCCTCTTTTCTCAAGAACGGCCAGTAATAATTGAAGCCTTCTCAGGTCAAACCCGCTCACAGTACGTTGTGGGGTGCCATATACACTTTGTGTTACCAATGCCTGTACCTCTATCAGCAAGGGACGCATCCCTTCGAGTGTTGCGGCAATCGCGCTTCCACTAAGTTGTTCTTCGCGTTGAGCAATGAGTATTTCTGAAGGATTGGAAACAACACGCATCCCTTCTCCTGTCATTTCATAAATACCCAGTTCGGATGTACTGCCGAAACGATTTTTCAATGTTCGTAATATGCGGTAAGCATAATGTCTGTCGCCTTCGAATTGTAATACTGTATCTACCATGTGTTCAAGGATCTTGGGCCCGGCAATGCCACCATCTTTTGTAATATGACCTATCAGGAATACAGGTGTATCGGTTTCTTTTGCAAAGCGTTGAAACTCTGCTGCACATTCCCTGATCTGCGAAACACTTCCTGCGGAAGAATCAATGAGTTTGGATTGCAATGTTTGTATCGAATCAACAATAACAAGTTGAGGCTTTAATTTCTTGATCTCTTTAAAGATGCCCTGGGTATCTGTTTCGGTGAGAAGGTAAAAATTGTCATTCACAATCTTCAAACGGTCCGCGCGCATCTTGATCTGCTGTTCGCTTTCTTCACCGCTTATATATAGTACCCGCAGCTCATTGATCAATAAACCATTTTGTAAGAATAATGTACTCTTGCCAATACCGGGTTCTCCTGCAACAAGCACAATACTACCGGGAACAATGCCGCCGCCAAGTACACGGTTCAACTCTTCATCCTTGGTAACGATCCTTCTTTCTTTCGTGGTAGCCACATCGCTTAATGCAATGGTCTTTGTATTTCTTTTTTCGGAAGAATAATTATCCCAGCTCTCTTCTTTCTGATTTCCCTTGTCAAGAATTTCTTCTGTAAAAGTGTTCCACTCAGAACAAGCCGGACATTTCCCCAACCATTTAGCACTTTCATATCCGCAGTTGCTGCAAAAGAATGCGGTTTTTGTTTTACTCATACAATAAAGATAAAGGAGATTGAAACCGTGGTTGATGAAAACGTAAAAGGGTCAACATTACTGTTGACCCTGTTTACTTACTAACCCATTAAATTCTCCCACTAAATTACAATAATGGCTCAGAATCCAAAATTATTTTTTGGTGCTGTGCATAAATAGTCATGAGTTGGGGGAGTGAATTTTTTTTGAAAAGCAGGCTGAAATCGACAAAAATGGACGTTTTGCGATAAAAAATTGCCGACTAAAAGATAATTTGAGCAATTTATGCGGGTAAAATGGACAAAATAATAACGAACTAACTATTTTTTACAAATAGTAAATTTAAATATATAATCTGTTGATCTATTTGAAAAACCCAATCAAACCTTGGCCATTGCTCCAGGGTTTAGTTGGGTTTTAATAGGGTTTTGTTCGACTCTTGTTCGACTCGAGTCGAACAAGACCCTATTGAAACTCGAACAATACTCGAACAAACACCCTTTTTTAAGCTATATGTGATTATGTATCAATATGTTACAGCACGCAAAACGTAGTAATATTTAGTTAAATACGTAACCCATTAATTATTATAGTGTTGTGATATTTGAAATTCAGCGCATCTTTTGCTTGGGTCATTATTAAA
>CBDDIX010000001.1:0-31837 GCA_965229255.1 Sediminibacterium sp. | reverse complement strand
AAACTGTAAACAGGATCTGGAACAATATTGCCTGAAAGGTAGTTCGCAAACTTATAATGGTTACGAGCAGGATGGTAAAACACCTACTTACGGTGGCTATTCCAATACCATTGTTGTGCGTGAAGAATTTGTTCTCCATATTTCAGACAAACTGAACCTTGCTGCGGTTGCACCGTTGCTTTGTGCGGGCATCACTACTTATTCTCCTTTACGTTACTGGAAAGTAGGTAAAGGTCATAAGCTTGCCGTGCTGGGCCTTGGGGGTCTGGGACATATGGCAGTAAAATTCGGCGTTGCTTTTGGTGCAGATGTTACCGTATTGAGCACTTCGGCCAGTAAAGAAGAAGATGCTAAAAAATTAGGTGCCCATCATTTTGTGGTAACCAAAGATCCTGCGCAGGTGGCTGCGGTAAAGGGAAGCTTCGATTTTATATTGGACACCGTATCTGCGGCGCATGATTTCAATATGTACCTGTCGCTATTAAGAACCAATGGTACCATGATCTGCGTAGGTGTTCCATCCAAACCCGCTGAGGTTGCTGCTTTCAGTTTATTAGGCGGCAGAAAGAGCCTGGCAGGATCGGGTATCGGTGGTATAGCAGAAACACAGGAAATGCTTGACTTCTGCGCGGCCAATCATATTGTTTCCGATATAGAGATGATCGATATAAAAAATATACAGAACGCGTACGACAGGATGCTAAAGGGTGATGTGCGGTATCGGTTTGTGATTGATATGGCAACTTTGTAAATGCTAATCGCTAAATTCTAAAAAAAGCCACAACACTTATGGGTTGCGGCTTTTTTTGTAACCTTTTTGAAAAGCTAACGAAATATAATTCGTTTTTTAAGTACCGGCTATATACATTTGGATACATGAGGATTTTCCAAATACTAACATACGTGGCTCTCAGTATCAATATTCTTTTTGCCCAGGCCAATATGGCTGAGAGTAAGAATGTGGTCATCAGTAAATCTACCAGGGAATTCAGGTTTGTAAAGGGCGACCGCGAGCACCCGGTACAGGTAAAGGAAGAAACTTCCCGAGTATTCTCGTGCACCGGTTACCGGACTGAAATTCCTGTAACGGAATTCTACGATGGTATGTCTACCATCGATGATGTGACAGTATGGGTAGATGATTCAAGAAAGAATGGGGTAACACCTAAGTTTGACTATTATAGTGTTAATGGGATATTTTTCTCGGATACGCGTATCTGCTATTTTAAATTACCCCTTATAAAAAAAGGCAGCACATCTGAAGTACGATTTAAAAAAACGGTGCTTGACCCGAATTATTTTGCCAGCATCGATTTCATGGATGATCTCGATCTCCGCGAGCAGGAGGTCAAACTATACGTTCCTTCATGGATGCAGGTAGATATTAAAGAGTATAATTTAAAACAGTATAATATTAATACGCAGGTAAAAACCGAAGGGGATCAAACTATCTATACATACAGTATGCAAAATATCCCGGCAGCGTTTACAGAACGCCATGCCCCTGGCTATACTTATTATTCACCACACATTCTAATTCTTAGCAAATTTGCACAGCCCAAAGAAGAAAAGTATACTTATTTTAATACGGTGGCTGACCAGTACAACTGGTATTCATCACTCATAAAAAGTATCGGGGATGACGATAAAATAGTAGGTGATAAAACCAAAGAAATAGTTGTGGGACTTTCAACGGAGGAAGAAAAAGTAAAAGCCATTTATCAGTGGGTGCAGGAAAATATCCGTTATATAGCTTTTGAAAATGGCATGGCCGGTTTCAGACCCGAAAAATCGCATGAGGTGTTACGCAAAAAGTATGGCGATTGCAAAGGCATGGCTAATCTTCTTACTGTAATGATCAAGTCAATCGGGCTTGATGCTAGACGTTGCTGGATTGGCACAAAAAGCATTGCACACGATTACAGTACGCCTTCGCTTAGTGTAGACAACCACATGATCTGTGCCTGGATGAAGCAGGGTCACCCCGTTTTTTTAGATGCAACAGAAACATATATCGGATATGGCGAGATAGCAGAACGCATACAGGGCAGGCAAACCTTGATTGAGAATGGATCAACTTATATTCTTGACAGAGTGCCATCTGCAACACATATCCAGAACACCGCAACCGAGCGCCGTAAGCTAGTGATAGATGGTAATAATCTGAAAGGTCATATTACACATAGCTGGAAAGGCGAAAACAAGGAATTACTGCTGACTTTAATACATGACACGTATAAAGACAAACAGGAAGAAGGTTTAAAAAAATTCCTTGCCGAGGGAAAACAGAATTTCGAAATCAGCAATCTCCGTATTGGCAATATCACTAATTACAATGCTGACCTGACTGTTGAATATGACGTGTTATGGAAAAACGTACTTACTTCTTTCGACAAAGAATCATACCTGGATATTGACAACCGCAGGAGCCTTGATAATTTTCAGCTTGATGCTGATAGACGCAAACTCGCCTATTTGTTCGATTTCAAAGACAATATTATTTTTGAAACAGAGCTTGAATTGCCGGCTAATAAAACAATTAACAGCGTACCCGCTGCGGTGAATATTAAAAAATCAGGGTATCATTTTTTGGCCAATTATTCAGTATCTGGAAACAAACTGGTATACCGTAACGAAATCACCTTATTAACTACTGAAATAAAGCCAACGGATTTTTCAGACTGGAACAAGGATGTCGAACAACTCACCAATTTCTACAAACAGCAAGTAGTAATCATGCAAAAAAATTAACACTGCTATGAAAATCAGAAAACTGTTTCTCTTATCAACTATTGTACTACTATCAGCAGCTGTCAATGCACAAACCAGTGCTAAGGAGATCGAACAATATCGGCAGGAATCAGAAAATATGCGTAAGGAAGTCTGGGCATGGAACCGCCCGGAATTCAATATCCGTCAGATTCCTGCAGTGTATTCAACTAGTTCGAAAGTGATCATTGCACGGCATACAGAACTTACCGCTGACACTAAGACGAAATTTGTTTTTTTGATATTCGGCGGCGCTTTGAAAAAAAGTCAAATGCTATCTGAAGTAGTACGCGAGTCAATTAAATTAAATGACAAAGCTGCAGTTGAGGAATACTCGCAATTGGGGTATACGCAGTTTGTTAAAAAAAGTAATGCTATAACTAACGACAAAGTAACTAATTACATTGGTATCCGTGTTATTAAGCCCAATGGAAGCATAAAAGAGATCAATGCTGATGATATTGTACTTACCAAAGATGAATCAAAGGAAAAACAAGCGAGAGTAGCCGTGCCGGATCTACAACCCGGCGATATCCTCGATTACTTTATAGCCACCGATATGGTGATTGAGAGTGAGAAACTTGATAGAAACTACCAATTATCTCTTTCGGACGAAAATCCAATACTTAATCTGTCTTTTCATTCCGTGACGGCTAAAAATATTTTTTTTAAGTTCCATAATTATAATGGGGCACCAGTTCCAACTGTAACTACCGATGAACACGATGCAGTTATCTGCAACTTTACGGCTCACGATATTCCAGCATTTGAAAGGCCTATCTGGATCTCCACTGCACGTCAGCTACCTTATTTACGGATCAATATCACAGGCGGTCTTATGAGTGATAAAAAGCCAAAAGCATCCGAATTCCTTACCCTCAATAGCGATAAAGTACTTGCTGATAAAATTGAAGCAGTGCGGATGTCTATTCGTAATCTATATTGGGGAAACGGGGGGCTTTATCAAAAAGTCATCTTGGATGAAACGAAAAGCAAATTAAAAAAGATGGGGCTTGTTTTTGACAAACTTTCTGACGAAGAGCAAGCCGCCCATATTTTTTATACTATCCGCTATATGACGCTGTTACAGTTCAATGTTGAAAAGCTTACAGATAGAATAAACGTTGGCAAGCTCGAATTGAATGGACTGGTTGTACCACTGTTCAGCATGTATCAAAAAGTAGGACTTAAACCAGCGGTATTGATCGGCGAAAACAGGCTCGGAGTCAAAATGGAGGAGGCCATGCGGTCAGATGATTTCGAATCTGTGGTTTATTTAAGCCCTGCAAACAAAATTTTTTCGCTTACCTCAGTTTATAGTGTTCCGTTTGAATTACCGCAGGAGATGGATGGTTCCGCTAAATGGAAGAATGCCGGTTACACACTGAATATGTTTGCAATAAAAACAGACGGCCCTATCGCCGGACCAATATTGCAGCCGTCCCCGAGTAGCAGCAATATGCATACCGAGGATCTGAAACTGTCACTAACAGGTGATAAATCCGGTCTGAACGTTACCAGGTCAACTACTTTAAAAGGATATTATAAAACGTCAGTTCAGCGCGATCTTATTCTGTATGAAGATATTTATGAATCTGAAAGGAAAGAGTTTCATGATGAGAAATCACTTATTGATTTACTGGAAGACAGCAGAAAGGGTAGAAAGGTTGTTGATGAAGTAAAGAATGCGTTCGCTGATGCGAGAACAAAGCAAAAAAATGCATTCGAAGCTGAAGCTAAGGATTGGTTTGAACAGGATATCACCAACCTGAAGAATTACAAAACAGAAAAGCTTGGCATCAGGCATACAACCCCGGATTTCGTTTATGGGTCGGAGTTTAATATGAATGGGCTCGTAAAAAAAGCGGGGAATAATACCATTGTTGAAATAGGCAAAATATTAGGCGATCCTTACATTGTGAAAGAGAAGCAAAGGAAAAGGGAGCTTGATGTGTATATGGCTTTTGCAAGGACCGTAGATTATAATATCGAATTGCACATACCGGATGGGTATACCGCGGAGGGAATTCAGGCACTGGATACAAATATTCAGAACGAAGCAGCAAGCTTTATGGCAAAAACAACCATACTTGGAGACAAGTTATTAATTAAAGTGCGGAGGCAATATTTACACAATTTCGAACCTGCTGCTAAATTTCCATTGCTGGCCGATGTGATGGATGCTGCAAATGCATGGAGTAATTCAAAAATATTATTCCGAAAAAAATAAATTTTAGTTTACAAGATCCGCCGGTCTTCTGCACTGGCTTGTATGACCGCATCGAGTCTTGATATCCTCGTTGCCTCCTGCTTTGCTGTCATTATCCGATGTAGTATCACCTTTTGATAAGAAGGTGCCTGCTTAGTAAAGAACTCCCAAGCTTTTTTATTCGCTTTAAATTTCTTTTGGAATGCCGGAGAGAGTTTCGCTGTTTCATTTTCGTGCGAGTAGATCCGGGATTTATTCTCGGTTCGTTTTTGAAAAATCTCAAGTCCCGCCGGTTGTATCAGCCCAAGCTTACCAAGCTCTTCCATCTTTTTAATATTGATGGCACTCCAGATGCTGGTAGGTTTGCGGGGAGTAAAGCGGATACTATAACTCTCTGTATCTACATTTTTACGCACGCCATCTATCCAACCGAAGCAAAGCGCTTCATCAACGGATTGCGACCAGGTTATGCTGGGCTTTCCGCTTTTGACTGTATAGAATCCTACCAGCAACTCAGTTTCTTTCTTATGGTTTTTAATTAACCATTTTCGGAAATCAGATTGCTTTGCAAAAAAAGTTGGTGTCATATTGCAAATTAACGGATTGACGGATTAAAGATTCCGTAAATGTTCGCTCCCGCGGAGTATCGCCCGGATGGGGTTTAATAGCTGTCATTATAGATAAGAAACATATTGTAGCGTAAGACTCGTATCGTATTTATATAACCGCGGTACTCCGGTTGCGAGATTTATCTCTGCAATCGCTTCGGGAGTAATGTTTTCGAGATACATCATCAGCGCACGCAGACTGTTACCATGCGCAACGATCAAGATATTTTTCCCTGATCTTAACTCGGGCTCGATGTATTTAATATAGTAAGGAACCACACGGTCATAGGTATTCTTTAAACTCTCTCCGCCCGGAGGAATAACATCATAACTTCTACGCCAGATCAATACCTGCTCATCGCTGTATTTAAGTGCCATAGCCGCTTTATCAAGCCCCTGCAGATCGCCATATCCTCTTTCATTCAATGCTGCATCACTGATAATGGGAATATCATGTTGCCCGGTTTGTTCGAGTATCAAATGTAAAGTGTGAATACTTCTTATCAGCACAGAAGTGTATGCCTTATCAAAAGGATAATCCTTCAATAACTGACCGGCTTTGTGCGCTTCTTCGATACCCTGAGGCGTAAGGTCAACATCAGCACTACCTGTAAACCGGTTCTGGAGGTTCCATTCTGATTGGCCGTGACGGATGATGACTAAATAAGGCATATACCAAAGGTACCCCGATCTGAAGAACGGGGCAATGAAGATTATTTCAATTTTGAGATCTCGACACCGGCCGTGATAACAGCACCTAATCCACGCGGATCCTGATCAAAGCTTTTACGGTCGAAATAGAACTGTTCATCGAAACCTATTTCTGTTCCGCGGCAGATGCCATGCACCGTTCCATCAGCTTCGATCTTATTTTTAACAGCGTTCCATCCCAGAAGCGCATTGTCTTTATACTTTATGTCGAGCCATCCTTCGCGTACGCCGCGTGCCATTACTAATGTGAACATGGCAGTGCAGGAGGTTTCTTTGTATGATGCGCTGTTATTCAATACCTGGTGCCACATTCCATCTTTCGCCTGGTACTTTGCCAATGTTTCCACCTGTGCTTTAAAGGATGCCAGTACCTGCGGATAAGCCGGGTGTGTAACCGGCAACCAGCTCAGCAACTCAGCCGTTGACCAGGCAATCCATCCATTGGCTCTTCCCCATGCAACCGGGGCCTGTTTTTGGGTGTGACTAAACCAGCCATGCTGATACAATCCATTTTCCTTATTCAACAAATATTTCCGGAAACGAACAAACTGGTTGGCGGCAGAATCATAGTACGCAGTTTTCCCTGTGATCTTTCCCATCCGCAATAAAAAAGGTACACTCATAAAAAGATCATCGGCCCATACTGTAAACATTGTGGGTTCGGGACGGCAATAAGTACCATCCGGAAGCCGCACCTGTTTATTCAAAATATAATCTCCTATCGGTTTGATCACCTGCTGCAATACCGGGTCCTTTTCTGTTAGATCCAGCTCTACAAAGGGCAAGATCGCCGAACCTGCATCGTCCAGCATGGTCATGCGAAACAGGCGGTGATAACTTCCGCGAAAAATAAACAGCGAATCATACTGCTTCTCAAAATAATTACGATGATCCAGCAAGAACCCTGTGTAATGTTTTACAAAATCCAGATACTTTTTATCACCAGTTTCTTTTGCAAGCGGCAGTAGGCTCCATATGGTATTCCCATTTGAGTAATTCCAGTCGGCATATGGATCGCGTTGATAAGTAAGTGTTGTGTCGATCAATAACTCCGGCAATATCCTTTGTGGGGCTTTTTCCCAACTGTATATTTTACCATTGCGCGTGTAATACGGTTTCTGATCTGTTCCCGGAATGATAATATTGGTGTCTTTTGCGGCAAATGGTCCCAACATCAGCCATGATGATTGAAGGGTGCTGTCGAATTTTACAGAAAGATCCAGATCGCCTGTCCGGGCTGTTATGGGCCGCAGAAATACAACAGCTTGCGCATCTTTGGATTCATAGCGTATACGGATCCGGTTCTTTCCTTTTTTGAGTTTCGCAGAAAACGTATGCGCAAAAATGAAACGACCATAGGCTTCTTCAACAGGTACAACTAATTTATCCTGGGTATGCCGGTAAACCTCTTGCTGATCAATCCAGATAGTGATTTTGCCTGCGCTGCTGATACCAAAGCGGATGGTGGTATCTGTATTGACCGTTACATTCCGTTCAGCGTATGCGACCTGTTTACTTTGTGTAATTTGTTTACGGAGATCGATCACCTGCATTCCCAGTTCTTCTTTCTGTGAAACCATTTTGAATGCGAAGCGGGTGTCGCGGATTAGCTTATCAGCGATGGCTGATGATTTTTGTAAGGCTTCCTGCTGAACAGAAAAATCCTGCGCAGAAGTTACTAACCACTGAGTAGCGATCAATGCAGTAAGCAAATATTGTAAGCGCATAATATCGATTTAAATATAGTTAGCTCGCAAGGGCGCAGTTTTATTTGGTGATCATTTTTTCGAGCCACTCAGCAGTTTGTATATAAGCCGCGTCAATATCTTTTACCCCGGATTCTGCACCGCCTACATCTATTCCGTAATGCCCTTTAAAGCCAATACTCTTTAGTGTATCAAAGAAAAGGTCCCATTCAATAATGCCTTCTCCCGGTACCAAATGCTCTACCCTTTTCCCACCGTTGTCTGAAATGTGTATGTAGTCAATATGTTCTGCTAACCTTATTAATGATAAAGTAAGATTGTCTTTCAGAAAAAACTGGTTAGCCGTATCAAAATTGAAACGCAGGTTCGGGCGGTTTACGGCATCCGCAAAATAGAGGAACGCATCTGTTGTGGCACTTAATACGCCTGCACAAGGGTGCATCTGGTAGCTTAATCCTTTTTCTTCGGCAATATCACAAGCACGTTGATAGGTTTCCACTAGATCTTTCCAGTATTTTTTCCAGTTGAGTCCTGGTGTAAAGCCTGCTGATAACAGAATCTCTTCTTCGTAATGTCTTACCACCGGAATATCGGAAGGAAACCGGTAAGGAGGCAAAGGTGCATTATCCAATATTCCTTTGGAACCCAGTAATACTGCCACTTCGCAGCCCTTTTCAAATAAAGTAAGATTCTCTTTTCTTTCTTCGGCACTCTCCGACCCTAGCCCCGGTAACACGGCACAGAAATAAGGAATTGTCTGATCAAACTTTGCCAGGGTTTCTTTGATCGCAAAACGCTGGTCATACATTTCCATCAAATGTTCTTTCCTAATTCCCTCGAGTTCTACACTACTGAAACCAAGTGATTTCATCTCCTGTAGATAATCATGCGTTTTAGCTGCCGGGGGCGGATAGCCATATTTAGTGATTACATATAAATAACAGCAGGTGATTGATGCTGAAAAGGATTGCGGTTGCATATTAGTTAGTTAAGGGTCTTTTAAAAACCGGTAATACACTTGCCCAATAGGTTACAGGCATTCCGTTCAACCCTGAAGGGAATGATGAAAATCCTAATGTAACTGTGCCTGGATCTATTCTGGTTTTGGTTTCTATAACGAGTTCATACCTGTTATTGGGAAAGGTTACATCATAAATAGCTATCCGCTTCCCTTGACTTCCCAATAAAATGGTTAAGGGTGTAACTGATGACGGATTGATCTGGTCGGAAAAATAAATGAACAGCTTTTTATTTTCGATCCGGTATCTCACAATTCTTGGTCTTTCTTTATAATTGAAATGTGCACTATCGGGAACCCTGAAACGGATGGGGGGCCCCTCTACCAGTTCTTTATTTTCATATGCGCCCACATCGGGTGCTTTACCCTTATACGATTGCGTCCACCCGAGTTCAGGAAATGACAGGACCTTACCGGCATCTTTTGCGGGACCATTACCGCTTACCCGCAAGTCTCCTTTTGCACTGTTAACATATCTTACATCTGCGATCTTTCCCTGCTGCTCCATACTATGTGATGTGAGCGATTCGGGCCAGGGCTTATTAGATATATCGTTTTCAAATTCATTGGTAGGATCTACATACTTTAGTACCCATCCATCAGTGCCGGCAAAAAAATAGGAATTGTTGAAATGCTTTAACTGTCGCGCTTTCTTTTCCATGGCATTGAAATTCTTACCGTATCCAAAAAAACTATTGTTGAATATGTATAAGGGGAAGCTAAGGCTATCCTCACCCCCATAGATCTTATTAAATCCGCTGCAGATCTTTTTCGACCATTCATCGGCATCCATACTGATGGTGTTACCATAGTAATAAATATAACCGCCGGCAACATCATCTACCGACAATGTCTTGTGAATATTATGCGAACGGTTATGATAAATATGCAGGTTAAACGCATAATGTTCCGGCTCAAAATCATTATCCCGGATATTATTCAATGTATTATTATACACTTCAATATTGGCATCAAATCCTTTTTTAGAGGTGAACCTTATTCCGTTGTAAGCATTGCTGATACGGTTATTCCTTATAACGAATGAACCACCGGAGGCTCGGCTATCTACCAGTGTTCCGTTGTAATAACCCATCAGTTCGTGGTGCATGGATAACCACCCATCAACACCACGGGCATCTTTCTCGAGTGTCCATAAAGCTTCACCGCCCTGATCCCAGGAACAATCTTCCACCAATAGATGATGTGTTTCGGCACCTGTGCCGAGTATTACTTTTCTTCCTCCTTTAAAATCACAATAGCGGAAAGAGATATAAGATGAATTGACTACACGTACCGGGTCTGTCCATCCATTTACAAAAGAGAGATGTCCGAATTCTATCCAGGATGAATTATTTAATTCGATCCAATTCTTATCGAGTTCCATCGCAGGAACGGTTGCACCACCATCGATCAATGGTTTTTCTCCCCCAGGGTATCCATAGATGTAAATGTATTTTTCGGGTTGTCCCTTCCTGTTATCAAGTATCATCTTTTCATGATACACGCCGGGTAATAAATACACCGTATCTCCGGGCACGGCTCTTTTGAGCGCTTCTGAAATCGTTTTTAAAGGCTGCGCTTGTGCAAGCCCGCTTTCTGTATTATTACCGGAAGGACCAACATAGAGATTCTTCTGTTGTGCAAAAAGCAAACAGGTGGAAAGACTAAGCAAAGTCGAAAAATAATATCTGGAAAAATGTTTCATGTTTAAATCTGAACAGGTTTCATCTTAGGTGTAAGAAAATGGATCAATATCCACGCTATCATAAATGAGACTCCACAAACAATAAAAATAATATTGTATCCTGCAACAAGATTGTTGATGCCTTTATAATAATCCAGTATGAACCCAATAAATAATGGAAAGATGACACCACCAATCGCACCCGCCATACCGCCAATGCCAATCACTGAGCTGACTGCTTTTTTGGGGATCATATCAGACACGATCGTATAGATATTTGCACTCCATGCAGAGTTACCTGCAACGGATAAACTGATCAGCCAGATCACCATCCACATATCGGTGGTATACCTGGCAAGCATGATCGGCAATACCGCTAATGCAGAAAGGAAAAGCACAAATTTGCGTGATTTATATACGAGCCATCCTTTCTTAATCAGGTAAGATGATAACCAGCCGCCGCCGATAGCGCCGATGGTTGTGGCTGTATAAACGATCACCAGGGGTAGGCTTGGTTTCTTCAGATCAAGATGAAAAGTTGAATTAAAATAAGATGGCAGCCAGAACAGGAAAAAATACCAGATAGGATCGGTAAAGAATTTCCCGATAATAAATGCCCATGTCTGTTTCAGCTTAAACAGGTTGATCCATGGAATATGAACATCATCTGCTTCAACGGTACTATCACTATTGATGTATTCCAGTTCTTCTTTGGAAAGTCTTTTTTCTTTGGCAGGAACTTCATAAAAAATGCGCCATGCCAGCAGCCATAAAAACCCAACGGACCCCGTAATGATGAATGCTTCCTGCCATCCATACATACCCAGGATCCACGGTATTAATATCGGTGCAACACAGGCTCCTATATTGGCACCTGAATCAAAGATACCTGTTGCCAGTGCCCTTTCTTTTTTAGGGAACCATTCCGCTACCGTTTTGATAGCTGCAGGAAAGTTGCCTGATTCGCCGATACCCAATGCTCCTCGCGCAACACCAAAACCAAAAGTGGTTTTCACCAAGGCATGACACATGGCTGCAATGCTCCATAAAGTAATAGAGATCGTATAACCTAATTTGGTTCCTATTTTATCTATGATCCGCCCGAATACAACAAGACCTATCGCATACGAAGCGGTGAAAGCCATCACGATATAACTGTAATCGGTTTCTGTCCAGTTGAATTCTTTTTCCAGCACCGGTTTCAATAAACCCATTACCTGTCTATCCAGGTAGTTGATAGTGGTTGCAAAAAAAAGCAGGCTGCAGATGACCCATCTGTAATTACCGGGTTTGGTGGCGATGCTGTTCATGAGTTTTATTTTGCGGTTTCAGAAATGTTTGCCGTGCGTTTACCTGCAAGACTGTAATACAAAAGGAAAATATAAGCCGGCACCAGTATGATATATGCCACCTGGTTATTGTAATACTTTGCAATGGCCCCGTATATTAGCGGCATCAGTGCCCCGCCTGCAATACCCATGATGAGTATGGCGGATCCTCTGGCGAGTTGCTTTCCACGTAATCCATCGAGTGCTTGCGGCCAGATAGCCGGCCACAACATAGCATTGGCCAACCCCAGCAGTGCCAGGCAAATAATAGAGCCTATACCGGGGAAAAATATGATGAGTAAGGTTGTAAGAAGCCCCAGGCCTGCTGAATATAAAAAAGCAGATTGCTGTGATATCAACTTAGGGATGGCTATCACACCAAAAATATATCCCGCCATCATACATGCGAGTGTATAAGAAGTAAGGCTCTTGGCGACATCAAGATCAAGCCCAAGATACAAACCATAATTTCCGATCGTATCGCCTGCAAGCACTTCTACACCCACTGCACAAAAGATTGCTATAAAACCCATCATGTATTGCGACTTAACTTTAGCAGAAGGTTTTGCATCTGCTGTGGCTTCTTCTACCCCTTCCAATGAAGGCGGCATGATCTCAGGAAGGTGCGCAAAACGGATCAGGAAAGCAATGAGTAAAAGTATGGCTGACAGAACGATATAAGGCACGATCACACTGTGCGACAAAAGATCAAGCCGCGCAGTTTTTTCTATCGGTGTCATCTGTTCCAATTCTTTGATCAGTCCGCCTGCATTTTTTAAGATAATACTACCCATTATCAACGGCGCCAATATACCGGCTACCTTATTACAGATACCCATGATACTGATTCGCTTGGCTGCGCTTTCGGGCGGGCCCAGCAACGTGATATATGGGTTAACAGCTGTTTGTAATAATGTGAGTCCCGTGCCTACAAAGAATAAACCCACAAGAAACAATGCATAATTACGTGTTAGTGCTGCGGGAATGAAAACGAGACAACCTACTGCCATTATACCTAAACCCACACTCATTCCTTTGATCATCCCCGTTCGCTGTAAGAGCCTGCTGGAGGGAAGCGCCATCACTGTATAAGAAATATAAAAAGCAAAAGTTACCAGGTATGCCTGCCATTCTTCCAGTTCGCAAGCAATGCGCAGATAAGGAATCAGTGTTCCGTTGATCCAGGTGATAAAACCGAAAATGAAAAAGAATGCACCAATGATTACGATGTACTTTCCGTAACGGGTTGGTGCAGGTTGCATGGGGGTGTCTATTGCCATTGTTTGATTTTACCTGTTTTTTAATGCTGCATCAACACTTCCATGTTGTATTAAAATGCTCTTTGCTTTTTCATAATCCGTGATGCCTGATCTTTCCATCAGCATCTTGACTCCCCGATCCAGCAATTTATCATTGCTGATCTGCATATGCACCATCCGGTTATCGTGCACCCGCCCGATGCGGATCATCGCTGCAGTAGACACCATATTGAGGACCATCTTCTGCGCCGTTCCACTTTTCATGCGGGTACTACCTGTTACAAATTCGGGACCGGTTACCACTTCCACCGGAAAATTAGCATGTGACGCTACTGGCGAATCCGGGTTGCATACAATACAACCTGTAATAATGCCGTTTTTTCTGCATGCTTCTAATGCCCCCACAACATATGGTGTGGTTCCACTTGCCGCAATTCCTATCACTACATCCTTTACAGATACTTTATGCTGCTGAAGATCGCGCCAGCCGCCAGCCATATTATCTTCTTCGTCTTCAATGCCATACCGCAATGCAGCATCGCCTCCTGCCATTAAACCTACGACCATTGTATCGGGCACTCCATAGGTAGGGGGACATTCACTCGCATCCAATACACCCAATCTCCCGCTTGTACCCGCTCCGATATAAAATAATCTCCCTCCCTCCAAAAGCTTCGGCACAATCGCGTTCACCAATGCCGCTATCTTACCCAACTCTTTTTTTACAGCCAGTGCCACCGTTGCATCTTCTTCATTGATATGCAGAAGGAGCTCTTCCACCGGCATTTGCTCCTGGTTACGATAGGGTGAAGGTTCTTCTGTTATTCTATTCATTTTTTATATCTCTTTTTCAAAAGATCTTTCATGTAAACATTTATATCCCACTGATCAGTTACCGGTTTTCCTGATGATGGCAAATTGATCATGTAAGGATAGGGACCAAACTCTGTTGTGAATGTAAGCATAGTATTGCCTTCTTTTTGATTCTGCTCCACAACACTGTCCCAGCAGGACAGGTGAAATTGCAGCGCATCTTCCCATTCCGGTAATCGTGGATCCGTGACCTGTGCCGTTTGCGTAGCACCAATGCGGGCATGAATATGTTTTGTGCGCGATATAGCTTTTGCTACTGCGTCTGCCTGGTCGTGCAAAAGTGTTTCTGCTACTACACACCAATGTGAAATGTCGAGTGTTAATGTAAGCAATGGCAATGCATCAATGTATTTCCTGATTACATGCGCAGCAAAACTGAATTTGCCGCGGTGTGTTTCATGATGCACCGGTATGCCGGTTAACGCGGTTGTCATTTCAGCGGTGCGTATCAGTGCTTCATTCTGCGTAAAGGTGTAATAATCTTTTCCGGTTTGCGAGTTAATAAACAAGGGCTTGGCTAATGCCATTACTGCCAGTTGTTCTGTATATGCTTCCAGGTGCTTTTCGAAATCGGGTTCTATTGTTTCCCAATGCTGTGCGATTAAAAGGAGATTATTTTTTTCCAGTATCTCCAGCAACACATCCCGTTGCTTTTCATGAGTTGGAATATCTGTTTCAATACCATCATATCCTGCATCCTTCACCTTGCGGGCAAATTCATTCATAGGAACTTGGGCATGGCCCCAGCGGGGACAAAAAAACAATATATCCATTCTCTCTTTTATCAATCGTTGTAGATCACAGGTATGTCCGTTCCGGGATCAAATAACAATGGGTAAAACTGCCCATCCATTTTTTGTCCCTTGGGTATGACCGTTGTATTAGCGAGCAATTCCTCATCTGCGTTAGACCGGGTGCCATCTGCAAATACATTCAGTACAAAAGCCCTTCTTGCTTTTGATGATTTATTGGCATAGGAACCATGTACCATTAATGGATGATGAAAAGCAGCATAGCCTTTTTTCAACTCAACAGGCTCGGGTTTGAATACGGCTTTCTGTTCTTCTGTAAGGGAACGCATGAGCCCATCCATTTCACCAGCTAACTCGGGCTTATCAAGCAGACCCCAGTTATGACTTTTGGGTACATAATACAAACAACCATTTTCAACGGTTGCGTCATCAAGTCCTACCCAGCAGGTAAGATGCTGCATAGGCAGTGTGCGTGTCCAGTATGAATAATCCTGGTGCCAGGCAACAACACCGCCATGTTTTGCGGGTTTATAAAAAAGCTGGTCGTGCCAGAAGCGTACCGGTTCATCATTCAATAACTGGCTGGCGGCCATTAAAAATGACGGGTTCCACAAAATATCATGAAACCCTTTTGTAATACGCCATGCACCTAGTGCATGAAACAAAACAGCATCTTTATCGGCTGATTCATTGACGCTAAACTGGTAAAACAATTCGTTGCCCGGATGAGTAGGGTCCATGATTTCTGTGAGCTCATCTTTCAAAACATCTATCTGCACATCATTCAGCAATTTGATATTGGCCACATAGCCGTTCTCTTTATAAAAAGTGATCTGTTCCGGTGTTAACCGGTATTGATCCCACTCTGTCTGGGTTTGTGGCCATTTAAAAAGATCCGATACCAGTTCATGGTATTTTGATAAATCTTTCACAGTAGTTGTCTGCATGATCAACCGGTTTTTGATGATTGTTTACTGCACCATAATGGGTTCTCTCTCGTTTACTATTTCTGCAGCGCTTTCTTTTTCTATAAAAAGGAAAGTATTGGGATGTGTTCTTAAAATTGTTGAAGGGTAAATCTCGTTTACCGGATCTTTTAATGTGTGATAAACAGCTTCTGCTTTTGTTGCGCCCGGTACAATACAGAAAATTGTGGGGGCCTTTAACAAGGCAGGAATGGTAAGTGTTAAAGCATCTGTTGGCACATTGCTTACATGCGGAAAACAACCTTCATTTACCTGCTGTTGTTTACAGGCCTCATCAAGATCAACCACTTTCACATCATATGGATCTTTGAAATCTGCAACATGGGGATCGTTAAATGCAAGATGCGCATTTTCACCGATGCCCATACAGGTAATATCTACCGGGTACTTATGCAGTAAATCTGAATAGCGTTTACATTCTGCCTGGATATCGGTGGCCGATCCATCTAAATAATAAACAGCATGAAAAGGAACTTTTGAAAAGATCCTTTCATTTAAAAAATAACCAAACCTTTGTTCTGCATCCTTCGACAGTCCAATGTATTCATCCATATGAAAGGCATTGACCCTTCTCCAGTCAATGTTTTCTTTTACCAATGAAGCAAGGAATTCGTTTTGAGAGGCTGCTGCCGCAAAAATAATATTGACAAAATCCTGTGTCTTCAGCAGTTCGTTTATTTTGAGGGCAGCCATGGCTGCTGCATCTTCTCCTATCTCCTGCCTGTTATCGTATAATCTGACTTTTAGCTGATCAGCACTAAACTCTTTCATTTCATCGTTTTTTTATTCATTTTTAATTAACGGATTGGCGGATTACGGATTAGCGAATTCACTAGAATCCGCTAATCCGCAATTCGCTAAATCCGTAAATACTTACAGTCTGATCTTCACACCGGCACGTCCCCAATATGAATAGTATTGTTTCTGATAGATCCTTTCTCTTACACCGAAATACTGAACCTGCGGTGCATTACCGATATTCAATGCTTCGGCATATACGGTAACGCGTTTGTTAAGTCTAACAGACGTATTCAGATCGATCTGTGTTCTTGCCGCAGTGATAATATCTGATGCATCATTACTGCCCAATGCATAGGTATAAGAACCGTTATAGTTCAGGTTACCCTGAATAGTGAATCCTTTGTAACCATACGACAGTGATGTGTTAACAGTATGATCGGCCTGGCCCGGTAAACGCAGGTCTTTACGGAACTGTGCATTTGCCTTTGAATGTGCATAGGTATAGTTAGCCAATACAGAAAAGCCTTTCAGGAAACCTGGCAGGAATGTAAGGTTGGCCTGTGCATTCAGTTCAACACCAAATACATTCGCCGCATCTCCATTCAATGTTTGGTAATACTGCCAGCCTGTGTAAGCACCAGCGCCTGTAAACTCAGTACCATTTAAAATGGTTACACTGTTATACTGGAACTTGGATACGTTCTTGTAGAATACACCTGCAGAAAGGATACCGAGGTTAGACAGGTATTTTTCCAGCACAATATCATAGTTGGTTGCGAATGCAGGTGACAGTTTTGGATTACCGTCCGTAACAGTTTGTGCCAGGATACTTGTGATACGACCCGGAACCAGGTCGGTAAAGTTAGGACGTGAATAACCAAAGGTTAAACCACTACGTAATACGGTGCTGCGGTTAAGGTCGAATTTAGCCTGGAGGTTAGGCAGGAACTTTGTGTAATTGGTTTTTGATTGTGTTGGTGTTGTTGATTGCCAAACACCATTGATATCCTGCAGGATGATATTTCCTTTGTAATCAACATTGGTTGTTTCCAAACGGAAACCTCCGAGTAACATCCATTTTTCAAATTGAATACGTGTCATCATGTATCCTGAAGTAACATTCTCGCTTGCATCAAAATAATATGAATCGATAGATCCACGTGTAGCGGCATTATCTTTTGTGAAGCCAACACCTGCATCAAAGAAACTGATAGTTGCATCTTTGTCAACACCCTGACCGAAATTGGTGGCCCCATTCAGCAAATTGGCAGATATTTCAGGTGAACCGGCAAATTTAGACAGGTTACCATTGGCAGCTGTTCCTGTATAGGTACTAACATTGGTTTCGTCGGGACGGCTACGCCTGTTGCTCATGCTTTTGGTTTTGAAACCGAATTTCAAAATAGCAGAGTTGCTTCCGATCTTATAAGGAATGGTCAGGTTCAACTTTGTAACAAAGTTGTGCCCGTCTGTGTTCCACCAATCTCTTTCAACTGTGTTGTAAGTAAAGAGGCTGGTATTATTTTTCCAGTCGGTACCAGTAGCCATCAGGTAATCACCTGAAATATCTGTGATATTTAATGGAATATTACCGGTGATGAAATTGTAAGTACCTGCGCGGTAAGCGAATTCGGCGTGGTTAAGAAATATACCACCATCCAGTTTCACTTTGCCGATGGTTGTTTCACCCTGCAGGTTAAAGCTTACATTCTTATCATTTTCGTTGGCCGATTTGATCTCATTATAAGAACGTCCGCGTGTAGTTGTATAAGGGCCTGTTGCTGTTTTAGTTGTATTGGCCGTTTGCATACGCGTTCTTTTACGGTAGCGGGTAACGTTATTGTCGTGATCGCTGTACAGCACATTGGCAATAAGGTTAGTTGTTGGGTTGAATGCATAATCAACGGTAGCGGATAAACCGGTACGAGTACGCTCATTTTGTACATAGAGATAACGTACATCTGTAGGGAACCAGATCAATCCTTTTCCATCAGCAAAATCTTTTTGCTGCCAAACCTGTGCATTGGTTTCATCGTAACCATTCTTTGTTTTAAAAAGACTTCCGTTAACGATCACACCGAGTTTACCATTTGGATTTTTATCGGTAGAAAAGAAACGCTGGCCGTATGAAATGTTGCCGATACCGTTCAGGTTATCGCGCAGGTTATTATACCCCAGCGCCGCATCTAAAGATATTTTCGGACGAAGGGAAGTGGCTGTTGGTGATTTCATATTAACAACCCCTGCAATGGCATCACCATCGAGGTCGGGCGTTAATGTTTTTATTACTTCCATTGAAGAAAGTACATTCACAGGAACTACATCTAATGACGCATTACGCGCACCTGATTCCTGTGTACCCATAATCTGTTCGCCGTTCACATTAATATTGGTGAAGCTGCCCGGCGTACCACGCAACTGTACAGTTGAACCTTCACCACTGCTGTTCCTTCCGATGGTTACGCCCGGGAGCCTTTGCAGGGCCTCCGCAACGTTCTGATCAGGATAACGGCCCATCAGATCTGCAGAGATCACCTGCTTGATGTTGTCGGCATTCCGTTGTTGGTTCAATGCTTTTTGCTGCCCTTCTCTTGAAGATAGTACGGTTACTTTTCCAAGACTTGTTGCAAAAGCAACCATAGAAAGGTTTTGCGTGATGCTCTGACCAGCTTTAACGGTCACATCTTTTTCTATGGGCGCAAACCCCATGTAATTCACTACAAGTGTGGCTTTCCCTTCTTTCACATTGAGGAAAGTAAAATTACCGGCCAGGTCGGTGGTTACCCCACGTGTGGTTCCTTTGATAGTTACGGAAGCACCTGGTAGAGCGCCGCCATCCTTATCCGTTACCTGACCAGAGATATTACCGCTTGTTGATTGCGCGATGCTCTCTAAACAGAACCCGGAAAGGGCCAATAAAAAAATCAGGGTGAGTAATCGGTTCATAGCAGTTTTCATGTTTGGGAGGGTTTATATGTATGAAAAGATGTTGTTTTTATTTTGATGAAAATTTTGCGTAATCAGTTAAAAAACGAAGTGCAAAGCTGGTACCGATGTCTCTGTTAGTGAGCCATGCTTTTCCTTCTTTAAAACGTGTTCTGGTTTCGATCACCGACCCGCGAAGATTCGGGTCCGGGTGATCCTGGGCGTAACGGTTTTTAATTAGCCATTTAGCGGATCTTTCAATATTACCATCGAACTCTTTATATCCATAATCAGAAAGTTCCATCCAGAGTATACCGGCAAGAGAAACCGCCGAACCAGTGATAGAACCCTTATCCGGCATCCGGCCATTCAGGTAATTATCATAATAGATCGTGCCATCTTTCTGCTGTGCTTTAGCAAAGACCCTTGCTGTTGCTGCGGATCCTTCGAGATACTTTTTATCTTTGGTGAGCATGTAAGCATGTACCAATGATTCTGCATACCATAGAGAAAAGCGCGGATGGAATGAATGTTCTTTTTCAGAGTTAGGCATGAAACGCATCCATACACCTTCGGGACCTTGTTTATCAAGCAGGCTGTTACATAAAAGGATATAGGCATCCCTGAACTTTTTATCACCCGAAAATTCATACGCGTCTTTAAATAACCAGCCTTCTGTATTGGGGCGCGATACATCAAACAATGTCTGGTCAGGCTTATCTTTCCAGAAAGGACTGTTCTGTTTTAAAACTTCACCGGTTTTCAGGTTAAGATTATCATAACAAACGCCCTGTTCAGGATAATACATATTAGCCATCATCCATGAAGCCGCATTGGTAGCCACTTGTGCATATACAGGATTTTTTGTTACCCGTGATAATTCATAAATACCGGGTGTTCCATCAGATACGGTAGCAAATACAGCCATGTCCGGTCCAAGTACATCACCATGCACAGCTGCCACCATTCCTTTTAGTTTGGTATCATCTTTTATTTCAAGACTGATCCAGTATTTTCCTCCGCGTTCCGCAGCTGATAAATATTCTTTATTACCTGTGTACTTGTAGGCACCCAGTAATGCATAAATGGCCTGACCCGTATGCCATGGCACTTCATAATCATACCACTTTCCTTCGGTAAGATTATAATCACAGCGTGAACGACCATTCTTATCGATCAGGGTATTGGCAATATAATTGGCACATTCATTAATCGCTTTTGTCAGCTCTTCCTTTTTGACCTGTGCATGTAAATTGCGCAAAGGCAATGCACAGATCAATAAGCAAAAAGCAACAAAGAGTTTACTCCGCTTCATGGTTTCCTTTTTCAGTGTTTAAAAAATATTTATGTTTCTGATTAGTCACAGTATATCCTGGTGCGAGCCGGAAAGAAAATGACCAGCTATTTTCCGATGCAGGTATCTTAAAAAGAATATTATTGATACCGGCGTTTAAAGGAAGAAACATCCGTTCTTCCTTTGTTGCCGGATGATCAATAGTCTTACCACTACTGAATATCTTAACGCCATTGCAATAAGCTTCCAGCCCATTCATGGTCATGGCAAAAGCGGGTATCTGTATCGCTTTCTCTGTAGTGATGGTGCAGAATGCATAAGCTACTCCACTCTTCTTGCCCGAATAAAAATCATCAATCTCTGTAATACCACCATTGGGAGATGCATATTTCTGCCAGCGGAAGGGCTGATCGTGATAAGTGATCAGGTCGCCCGGTTTAGGTGCTTTTTCTGAACTACCATCCCCGGAATATAAAAACGCCGGAGGTCTGTTTCCATTTTCCAATGCATAAGGACCAGACAATAACCAGTTTTGGAAATAATAGTTATCGCTTTCATTGATGGCAAGCCGCAAAGATGCAGCGGGGGGGATATTGCTGATCTTTGCGAGCGTTCCCATCTGCGACTGGATGTTTTTTTCCAGTTGAGCAAGGTTATTTATTTTATCATCGAACGGGCGTGATGCGATGTCGAGCGCATAGGGTTGGTTTTCCTGCAACCATGCTTCGCGGAATCTTTTCAGAAGCGCGATATATCTTTCTTTTAATGTAGTAACCGGCGTAAGTGCATTCTTTAATAGTCCGGCAGTTTCCATCGGATCTTTTTTTGAATACACCAGCGCTTTGGAATAGTTTCCACTCACAAGGGGTAACTGTTTGCGTGTATCCATCATGAGGGTGTACTCATCGATTGCCAGCGTAAGTGTGCGGATATCCGTTGCGTTCCATTTTGGCGCTGCTTTGGCAATGGCTGTTTTTGCATTTTTGAGAATGCGGATGACCATATCTGTTTCTGCATTATTGATGATAAGCTGTCTTCCACTATCCGGTAATATTTTCTGGTGCCAGATATTTTCGTTGAGATTGAATGTGAGTGCAGGTTTCCGAAGCTCCATCAATGTATCCAATGCCTGAACATACTGCCCGCCAGGGTCACCATAAGCAGTAACCGTGTATCTTTTATCGAAGGAAGGTTTACCGGTACTGTTCACGTTCCAGCTTTTATCGGCTGCTTTATAAACACCGTACCAATCGCCAGAGAAAAGGAATGCACTACCCTCATCCCAAACCGTTGTAACCACACCGCTTGCTCCTTTCTCTTTTCCTTCTTTTAAAAATCCATCGATGTTCGTTGCCGCCATTACCATATCGGGGAACATACGATAAGAGTTAAGGATACCGGGACAAACCATGAATTCAAGTCCTCTTTTTTGAAAAGGAACGATCCATTTATCAAAAGAAGACTGGCTGCCATATTCCCATGTGAGGTAGATGATATCCTTGGGAAGGATATCCAGCATTTCTTCATGCTCCAATGCAATATCACCCCACATCATCAATTTCTTATTATGCTGCTTTACGATATCATACAGGAATTTTATGTGGTCCGCATAATATTTAGTAACGCCTACGCTGTCTGTGTATGCTTTTGATTTTCCTTTTCCGAGATCAAATGTTTCATCGCAGTTCACATTAAAGAATGGTGCAGAAAATGCATCACATAATTCACCGATCACATCACTCAAAAATCTTTGTGCAGTAGTATCGAGTGGAGATATCATGTTGGCGGTCTCACCCATCGAACTATACTGGGGAAGTCGCAATACTTTTTCGAAATGACCAAACGATTGAAAACTGCCGATCACCTGCATATGATACTTTGCTGCATATGCACATAATTCTTTGATCTGTGCAATAGTGAGCTTACCATCTGCCGGTGCAAAATCGGGATGTGATAAGGGTTGTACCACATGCTCAATATAAAAAGAGAGATAATTGATCTTGAGTTCCGCCAATCTTTCCACTTGTTTTTTAAGATAGGCCATGGTAGAGATCGGGCCACGGCTGATATCATCGTACACAGCACGGCGTACAAATGATGGCCAGTCGGCGATCTTCAGCTCTTTTTGATAGCCGGCACGGTTCAGCTGCTTCACTGTTTGCAAACCATAGAAAAGCCCGGTCTCCGTATTGGCAGCAACGATCCTTTGTTTACCATTGAATACAAGCAGGTATCCTTCTTCTCCAATTTTATCCTTCCAGTCTCTGGCAAAACCCGCGATCGCTTCATCTGCTTTGGCATTTTTCCCGAGCAGGATCAACTGGATCTTTTTTACTTCTTTCTGCGGAAAGTCTTTGCGAAACTGATCCCAGTGCCATTTTAATCTTTTGGCACCTGCGGTATCAACGCCTGTATAAATAATATCTACGGCCTGAAATGATACCGGTGCTTTTCCTTCTTCCACATGCATAGGCAATGGCAGTACAGGAAGATACTGTGCATGCGAAACACATACAGTAAGCAGTAAAAACGATATCAATCCTACTGCCCTCATTTACTTTTTGGTTTATCCAATATGCCGATATTAACCGAGGCCGCATCTTTTTGAACAAATGTTTTTACCGGGTAATACTGTGCATGATTATAAATATTACCATTACTGCTTGCTGCAATGGTAACAGCCGCTTCTGTCTTGGCAGAAGATAATATATTCAATCCTGAAAAAGTAAACTGGTGTACATCGTTAATGGCTATTCCCGGGCGCTCATCGTCTGTTTGATAACGCACCGTTACATTAGAGAGCTGTATTCCTTTTACGTGACGGATAAATAGACCGTAAGCAGGAAGCTTTCCAAACATGGTTCCTTCCGGGTATAGTGCTTCCATCTCTTCTATTTTACGAAGTTTGTCTACTGCAGTCCCGCCACCTTTTGTTTCGATCACAATATCATGCAGGCTGATATCTTCTACCGGTGCATTGATAAGTCCTGTAATGGAACAACCGGTTTCATCTGCACCCGTAGCAAGAATATTAGAGATCTGTATATTTCTCATTTTCCCAACCTGCGGATCTGTTGCAGTTGTGGTATACTTTCTGGCGCGGTTACCGAGTCGTACAAAAATGGGCACCTGTGGACCATCAATAACAAGGTTGTTGATGGTGATATTTTCCATGATACCACCGTCCACCATTTCCAGGGCAAGACCGCCGTTACCAGCGGGTTTCCCATAAATAGTAGCTGTTTGACGCGAAGGTTTGATCACACAATTGGAGACCGTAATATTTCTGAAGCCGCCAGTTGATTCCGTTCCGAATTTTAATGCATTGCAATGACTGCTCAGCACACAATTGGTGATCGTAATATGTTCTGAAAGCAAGGGTGATGTGCTTTTTACCGTGATCCCATCATCATCAGAATCGCCGGTGATATTAGAAACATGAACGTATTTGCAGCCATCGATATCCATCATGTCATTGTTCTTATTGGAATGGTTCCAGATCTTTAATCCATCGATCTGTACATATTCGCAACCGAGATAATGCTGCATCCAGAAAGCCGAATTGCGCAGGCTTACATTTTTTACGGTTATATATTGAGAACCCGCAAACCATAATAAATAAGGGCGGTTCCGGTAGCGGTCGGGTTTTTTGTCTGTGGTAACAGGAAAGGACGCGCCCTGTCCATCAATAGTTCCATCCCCTTCGATGGTAACATTTTTTGCGTTCTTACAAAATATGAGTGCCTGTTTTGCCCATTCAGAACCGTAGAAAACAATGCCCGCATCGAGATAGGGATATTTTGAGAGGTCTTTCGAGCCTAATAAAGTGCCCCCTCCGGAAACATGTAAGGTTACATTGCTTTTCAAGTACAATGTACCCGTTACAAATATCCCGGAAGGGATGACTACTTTACCACCTGTGAGGGAGCAGGTGTCAATGGCTTTCTGTATAAAAGATGTGTTATCGGTTATTCCGTTACCGGTTGCGCCAAAGTCTTTGATATTATATTCCTGTGAATGCAGGCTGCCACCTGCCAGTAATACTATCAAAAAGAGCACAACCTGTTTTCTATGGATGAACACACCTTTCATAAGCAGTTAATTTCCCCGCAAATACAATACCGGCGGTCATTTGGGTGACCCGGATGTTTTTGCTGGAGCGCAATCGTTACGCTGTTTTTTATTTTACGGGTACGTACCCGTAAAAAGGGCAAAAAAAATCGTTTTCCGTCAAAGCGCCTCTTTTACTGTTTCCTTTTCACACTGCTCTGCCGGGTACGTACACGCAATCTAATGATAATTACCATTTTTCCAAAAAAAAATCGGTCAAGTTTTATTGGCACTATTTGCAAAAACGCTGCATCATTTATCAGATTTTTTATCCCTAATAAATTCTCTGCGTAAACTCATGCGTCCTCTGCGTCTCTGCGGTGAAAAGAGTTTCTCGTTCAATTCGGTCAGGTTTTGGATCGATCCTTAATTTTTACCGCAGAGGCGCGGAGAGCGCAGAGGTTACGCAGAGAGAGATTTAATTTCTGTAGTACTTATAGTTAAGCTTGGTTATAATATCAATCGGCATTAAATACGTTTTATCTATTTCCTTCGAAAAAACAAGGTTTTGAAAAAGTGCCATAATCCCTCGGTAGCCTTGCTCTTCAGGCTTTTCGCAGATAAGAAAATCTATTTGTCCCTTTTCAAGGTGGGTAACATTTTCATGTGTGAAATCGTGACCAAGTAATAATATATCCTTCATCCCCGCTTTCTCCAAACATTTCGCAACCAACGATACACGCGAATTGGTAACGAATATGGCACCTATACTTTTTTGTTTCACAAGTATTTCTGTGAGCTTCCGCGACACGGACTGATAATCTGTTTGTGTTGTGTTCAACCGCACAATCTCATTCGGCAAATGATTGTCGGCGAAATACGCCCTGAAACCTTCTTCCTTATGAAGGATCGCATAATTATTATCGATCTCCCGGGCTATGTTAACGATCAATACCTGCTTTTTGGCAGTAACACAATAATGTACCAATTGTGCCGACAGGTAACCGCTATTAAAAATATCGGGGCCTATATAACAGGAACGGTCAAACCCCGGCAGATCGGAATTGATCAATACATAGGGAATTCCGGCCTTTTCACTGCTTTTGATCAATTGTATTGACTCATCGGGGAACACGGGCGTGAAAAGGATCCCATCGGGTTTATACCGGTTGATCCTGCTTACCTGTTTGGCAAATGACTGCCGGTCGTTCTGGTCAAAAAAGTATCTTTCGATATGAACACCGTATTGCTTGATCTCCAGCTCAGCACGGTTAAGCCCATCCAACGGCGCCTGCCAGAATTCTGTTTCTTCTGAAATATTGGGAAGCAATGATGCCAACCGTATGATACCACGCGTTGTGAGCGCCAACCTTTGGGCAAGTACATTGGGCTGGTAATCCAGTTCGGTGATAATCGCCTGGATTTTCTTTTTTGTTTTGTCTGATACGCCGGGCCGGTTATGTATTACCCGATCTACGGTAGCCAACGAGACATTCGCCCGCTTGGCGATTTCTTTTACTCCCGCAAATGCCTTGTCAGTTTTTTTTGTCATATCCGGCTCCTAAACAAATCTATTGAAAATTGTTAGCAGTTTATTTGTTTATTGGCTTATTGGTTTATTCGTTTATTGGTGCATTTGGTCCTGCTATCAAACCAATAAACCAGTAAACAAATAAATCAATACCTACCTTTGTACCCGAATGGGACAGAAAAAACTTATCCGCTTTGAGGCCATCAAACACTTCTCCAATGTGCTGGAATATCCACAGGATATGCAGGGCAAATGGAACAGCTTTTTTGATAATAACGCACCGCTTACTTTAGAACTCGCCTGTGGTAAAGGAGAATATGCCGTAGGGCTTGGAAGGCTCTACCCCGAAAGGAACTTTATTGGTATAGATATCAAAGGCAATCGTATCTGGCGGGGCGCTAAGACGGTGCTGGATGAGGGTTTGAAGAATGTGGCATTTATCCGTTCACATATTGATAAGATCGCCGATTATTTTACACCCGGTGAGATTGCCGAGATCTGGATCACCTTTCCGGATCCACAGTTGAGGGGTTCCAGGGCGAAGAAGCGACTTACGCACCCGAAATTTTTGCGCCTCTACCAAAAACTGGTACAGCCGGGCGGAAAAATTAATCTTAAAACGGATAGTCCCGACCTTTACCGTTTTACATTGGCCGTAATTGAAATATTCGGACTCACCATCCTCGAAAACTCAGACAATATCTATACACAACCCGCTATCAAGCCCGAGTTACTGATCAAGACACATTACGAAGGATTGGATATTGCGCAAAGCAACCGTATACATTATCTCTGCTTTTTATTAGACAAGCCGCTCCCGGTTGAGAAAGATGAGGTCTTAAAACAATTACTCAGTGAGCCAGACAATGATTGAGGGGATTGATTTTTATTATGATGAACATGGATACATCGTGTTCACTGAAAAATATCATATTGACCGCGGATATTGTTGTGGTAACGGTTGCAGACATTGCCCTTTTAATTATGAGTCGGTTCCTGAACCACGGAGAATTGAGCTTTTGAAGAAAAAAGGCAACGATAGACCATAGTCGATAGTCGATAGTCCATGGTCTATCTACCACTACAAAAACGCAACAATAAAAAATTGCTTACATTCCTACATTAAATGCAATCAGCAGTCCATGAAAAGCAAAAAGCCTGAAAAATTAAAAGCTGTACTGCCGAGCGGAAGAAAGGATAGTTCTTTCTTTGAACAGGTGCATGATGTTGCGCGGCAGATACCGAAAGGCCGTATCACTTCGTACGGTGCTATTGCTGCTTATCTTGGTGCGAAGAAAAGTGCGAGGATGGTGGGGTGGGCGATGAATGGGGCCGTACATGCCAAGCCGGCTGTACCTGCGCATAGGGTTGTTAACAGAAACGGGATGTTATCGGGTAAGATGCATTTTGGAACACCCACGAAAATGGAAGAACTGCTAAAAAAAGAAAAGATCAAAGTAAAAGATGATACCGTTTTGGATTTTGAGGAGAAGTTTTGGGATCCGGCGGTGGAGCTTTCGATTGACTAAAAATATCGAATATCGAACACTGAATTTCGAATGTCGAAGCAGAGCGCTGTTGCTAATTAATAAACTATAAATAAACCGATGAGAAAATCCTTCCTGGCCGTTGGCTTCCTGCTTATTGTTACCATTGTTAGTGCCCAACGTGGTGCGCCAAGTCCCGAAGCTGTAAAGCTTATCAAGGATAACTATACAAAGATCGAACGCCTGATTCCTATGCGGGATGGAGTGAAGTTGTTTACGGCTATCTATATACCGAAAGATTCAACACAGTCATATCCCTTTATGCTCAACCGCACGCCGTATTCTGTTCGCCCTTATGGAGAAGAGAATTATCCTGCGCGGCTGGGACCGAGTAGCTTCTTTGCTACGGAGAAATTTATTTTTGTTTCGCAGGATGCCCGTGGGCGTTATATGAGTGAAGGCGAGTTCCGTGAAATGTCGCCCGCGATGGCAGTGAAGAAAACAAACAAGGATGTTGATGAAAGCAGTGATACTTATGATACGATAGAATGGTTGTTGAAAAATATTGCCCATAATAACGGGAAGGCCGGAATTTATGGCATCTCCTACCCTGGCTTTTATACGTCTGCTGCTTTGCCGAATGCACACCCTGCCTTGGTAGCTGCTTCACCACAAGCACCGATGAGTGATGAGTTTGAAGGAGATGATGCCAATCACCGCGGTGCCTTTTTCCTGATGGATAATTTTGGATTCATGAATGGATTTGATCATGCAAGACCAGGCCCATGGCAGCAGTATCCCCGCATCAATAACAATATCAAGATCGATGACGCGTATGATTTTTACCTGAAGATCGGTCCCATTAAAAATCTGAATACGCTCTATTTTCACGATAGCAGTAAAATATGGAACCAATACCTGCAGCACACTTCCAAGGATACATTCTGGCAGGCGAGAAATCTGCGCCCGCATTTAAAGAATATCAAACCGGCTGTATTGGTTGTTGGCGGATGGTATGATGCAGAAGATATGTTTGGTGCACTGGAAACCTATAAAGCCATTGAAACACAATCGCCAGGTAATAATAACCGTCTCGTGATGGGGCCATGGACACATGGTGCATGGAGCCGCGGCGACTGGACCAAATTTGCCGGCATCGAGTTCGGAAGCAATACCAGTGCAGCTTTTCAGCAACTTGAATTGAACTTCTTTAATTACTATCTTAAAGGGAAAGGCAAATTTGATGTGGCAGAAGCTACCATTTTTGTTACCGGCAGCAACCAGTGGAAATCATTCGCGCAATGGCCCCCAAAAGAATCCGTGCCTACAAAGCTGTTCCTCAACGAAGCTCATAAACTTTCGCTTACCGGTGCTACCAAAGGCTTTGATGAATATATTTCCGACCCGGCTAACCCGGTGCCTTATATCAATAAAAAATCTGCCGGTCGTGTAGGTGAGTATATGGCCGCCGATCAAACATTCGCCTCATTACGTAATGATGTTTTGTATTATACAAGTGGTGTGCTTGATGCAGACATTACTGTTTATGGTGAGATCGTAGCCAGGTTATCTGCCAGTATCTCTAACACAGATGCCGATTTCGTGATCAAGGTGATTGATGTGTTACCTGATAGCGCCAATACACAACAACTGGTACGTGCTGAAATATTAAGGGGCAAATTCAGGAACAGCTTCAGCAAACCGGAAGCTTTTGTTCCTGATAAAATAACACCGGTAACTTTACAGTTAAATGATGTGGCACATACCTTTCTGAAAGGACATAAAATAATGGTCCAGGTACAAAGCAGCTGGTTCCCGCTCGTTGACCGCAACCCGCAGAAGTTCATGAATATCCCTGATGCGAACGAAGAAGATTTTCACAAAGCCGCCATCCGCATTTATCATGACGTGAAGAATCCATCGTTCCTGGAAATGAGGATCGTGAAATAAAATTTTCGGATTAGCGGATTACGGATTAGCGGATTTGAATTCGTTAATACGCTAATCCGTAATCCGCTAATTAAATGCTAACGATAATACGGGCTGATCATAAAATACACCACCGGCCCTGTAATAGCTACATACAGCCAAAGCGGCCATGTGATCCTTGCTAATTTTTTGTGAAGCGGATATTCTGCAGTTAATGCCCTGTAAGCTGTAAATAAAATGAATGGAAGTATAACAGCTGCCAGGAAAATATGCGTTCCGAGTATCAGGAAGTAAATCATTCTTAAACCATCTACTGCTGCTTTTTCATCTTCTGAAACAATTCCATCGTGGTTACTGTCACCGAACCTTGCCTCGCCTGCCAGTAAATGATGCGTGATATAGGATACCAAAAACAGTACAGAGAAAATAAGGGCTGTCATCATCAGCCATTTATGCAGCCGGTATTTTTGATTTTTGATCGCGATCAAAGCAGCCACCAAAAGCACAGCTATTGCTGAGTTCAGCCCGGCATTGATCGCCGCAAAAATATGAACATCAAACCCGAGGTTTACTTCCAGCTTAAAGCGGCTCAATAATACTACGGCAGTAAATACCACAACAGAAAATACCCCGATCAGCCAACCGGCTTTCTTATCGTTCTTTTGAAGAGATGGTTCCAACATATTTTTGATTTTCGGATTCGCGGATGGCGGATTAACGGATTACTATATTTATTAAATGACTTATGACATACAAATCTCTACTACCCATTGATCTTTCTTCTGCTCTTCATATATACCATAAAGAAGATCACCAGGCACACAATGATCAGCCATAACCAACTCAGGCTGATGATCTCCGTGAACAAAGCGCTCTTTTGTTTCTTATCTTTTTCCAGCAGCAGCAGCCCGATGTCTTTAGCAAGTTTTGAAAGCGAGATGGAATCAAGTCCATCATAATATCCACGCACCCTGTAATCTTTGTCGATCAATATAAACCGACTCGTATGTACAAAATCGGGGCTGATCGGCTCATCTGTATGTGCATCTACCTTTAACTCGTTAAAAGCAAATGAATAGATCGAATCACGGTTGCCGGTCAGCATCCACCAGTTATCGTGGTTAACACCAAAACGATCGGCATACTTCTTCAGGACATTGACCGAATCGTGATCGGGATCAACAGAAAAAGAAATGAACTGTACAATGGAGCTATCTACTTTTTTCCGGAGGTCACCGCCCCTGATGAATGACTGTTGCAGCTTAGACATATTCCGGGTAAGTCTTGGGCAGATACTACGGCAACTGGTAAAGAAAAAATCAGCAACAATGATCTTTCCGGGGCGGTCGTAAAGACTTACCGAATCGCCCAGTTGGTTGCGCAAATGAATATTAGCTGTTTTGTGCCAGAGAGAATCGTTGATGGTTTTGCCTTTGTCTATGCGCGTTACAACGGTATCCAGCAGGTAATGCCTTGGCATGTCTACTGCGTTATCACCTGCATACTTTAATGCGAGATAGCAGAGCACAGGTAGTAAGAGAGCTACCAGCAGGCTTAATAAGGCTTTTTTATTCATGGGTACCTATAAAAAACCATCGCCATAAAAGCGATGGTTGATAAAATATAATAAAGAGTTCTCTTTGATCTTATTCCACCACTTTCTTTTCTTCCTTCACAGGCTCTTTGTGTTCTTCTGCACCTTCCTTGTGTTCACCATGTTCTTTCTTTTCAACTTTAATGGTGCTTTGTTCCTTAAAATGCGGATCGTAAGTATTTCGCAGGTGTCTGAAAGAATTCCCATCATACAGGAATGCGGTAATGAACCAGATGAACAGTGCCAAAGGAACACAGATCGTCATGATCAGGTTTTTGATCTCATGTTTCAGGTGCATAAAGTAAGCTACAATGTAAAACGCTTTTGCCATCATCAGGATAACAATGGTTCCTTTTACAGCCAGGCGCATTGTGCTTTCCAGT